>NZ_WVNW01000001.1 GCF_013179285.1 Roseobacter sp. HKCCD6576-2
CTCCCCCCAAATGCCCAAACAAAAGCCCCCCTTGCAAATCAGCAAGGGGGGCTTTTTTACTTTCGCAATCGACGCTTAGAGACGCTCGATGGCCAGTGCGATGCCTTGACCGCCGCCGATGCACATGGTGATCAACGCCTTCGAGCCGCCAATGCGCTCCAGTTCATAAAGCGCCTTTATGGTGATAATCGCACCCGTTGCCCCAACCGGATGGCCCAAAGCAATTGCACCGCCATTTGGGTTCACCTTGGCCGGATCCAGACCGAGACCCTTGTTCACCGCCAAAGCCTGGGCGGCGAACGCCTCGTTCGACTCGATCACATCGAAATCAGTGATCGACAGGCCCGTCTTCGCAAGAAGGTTCTCAACCGCCGGCACCGGGCCGATGCCCATCACCTCGGGCCGCACGCCCGCATGGGCATACCCGAGAATGCGGGCGCGGGGTTTCAGGCCCGCCGTCTCCGCAGCCTCCGCCCGCGCCATAACGAGCGCCGCCGCGCCATCGTTGATGCCGCTGGCATTGCCCGCCGTCACCGTGCCGTCTTTCTTGAACACGGTGCGCAGCCCGCCAAGCGCATCAAGGGTGGTCGCCTTGGGGTGCTCGTCGGTGTCGAAATCCACCATATCGCGTTTCACCCGGACCTGAACCGGCACGATCTGCTCTTTGAAATAACCCGCCTCTATGGCTTTCGCCGCGCGCGTCTGGCTTTCCATGGCAAAATCATCCTGCGCATCTCGGGTGATCTCATGCTCGGAGGCGACGTTTTCGGCCGTCACACCCATATGACCGGTGCCAAAGGGGCAGTTCAGGGCGCCCAGCATCATGTCTTGCGCGCCGGTATCGCCCATCTTCTGACCCCAACGCGCGGCGGGTAGGATATGCGGCCCGCGGCTCATGCTCTCGGCCCCTCCTGCGAGACCGAAATCCGCATCGCCCAACATCAGAGATTGCACGACCGACACAATCGCCTGCGCGCCAGAGCCACACAGCCGGTTCACATTCATCGCGGGCGTTGTATCGGGAATGCCCGCGCCCATCGCCGCGACGCGAGAGAGATACATATCGCGCGGCTCGGTATTGATCACATGACCATAAGCCACATGGCCGATTTGGCCGCCTTCCACTCCCGCCCGCTCGAGCGCGGCTTTGGCCACCGTCGCACCCAAGTCGATCGGCGTGGTGCCCGCAAGCGACCCACCGAATGTGCCGATCGCGGTGCGTGCTCCTGACAAGATCACAATATCGGTCATACGTTCTCTCCTCCATCTCCGGTTTGACCGGATAAATACACCAGCGTGACCTCCGGCGGTGCCCCAATTCTAAGCGGTGCGCCACTATAGCCCAGGCCAGCCGAGACGATGAGGCGGCCATCTCCTCGGGCATGAGCGCCATAGGCCAAACGCCCGCCATAGCGAGACGGCGTAAGGGGCCGCCAGCCAAAGAGATTCATCTGACCAGCATGGGTATGGCCGCTGACCTGGAGGGCGACGCGCGGGTCATCTTCCATGAAATAGTCCGGCTCATGCGCCATCAAGACCACAGACGCACCCTCGGGCACCGCGTCAAAGGCGCGGTCTGGATCATGGCGCGGGTGCGGACGGTGCGTTGAGCCATGACCTTGCTGACTGTCGAACCCGACAAGCCAGAAGGCCTCGGATCGGCTCCGGATCTGCACAGCCTGATTGCTCAGAACCGGAATGCCAGCCGCTTCGAGAGCTGGGGTAACAGACCCATGCGCATAGTCATTGCGCCGCGCCTGACGGCAATCCTTCCAATCGTGATTGCCAAGGCTCGCAAACACGCCCAGCGGCGCGGCGAGTGCTGCGAGCGTTTGAGCGATTGTCTCCGCATCGGTCGGCAAAGAGGGCAGTTTGCGGCCAATCAGAAAATCACCGGGTAGCAAGATCAGATCAGGTTCCAGCGCATTCACGCCCGCCACAACCCGCGCCAACGCATCGGGAGTGACCCAAGGCCAACAGATATGCAGATCGGAAATCAATGCGATCCGGAGCGGCGGCCCGGTCCAACGCGAGGTCTCGACGTTGTGCCGTGTGAGGATGGGCCTGCATCCGATACTGAAGATGGGCCCGCGTCCAGATCGCTCTTGAAACACCAAACCTACCCGCCCGATTTCTCCAAAAGCGCCTCGACGCCTGCCAGAAAGCCGTCTGCATCTGCGCCAAGCCGCGCCATCAACTCGGCCTGATACGCATGCGCGAGCGGCGTCAGCTCCGCCATCATCGCGCGACCTTTCTCTGTCAAAGCAAGCTCGACCAAGCGCCGGTCAGAGGTGCTGGTCTGTTTGGTGATGTAGCCCGCCTCTTCCAGCCGGGTCGCCGCGCGGCTAACCTTGGATTTGTCCATGTCCACGCGGGCATGGATCTCTCGCACGGAGACTGCACTTTCTTGGCTGAGATGCGCCACAACCCGCCATTCGGCCCGAGAAAGGCCAAACCGGTCGTGATAAATCTGCGAGTATTCCCGGCTCAGGCGGCCAGCCAATACCATCATCCGATAGGGCAGGAATGAATCGAGGTGGAAGGGCTCGGCCATGGGTAATCCGTTGCAGATGCGACGAGACCCAGAGTGGCGCGAAAGTTGCGCCTGTTCAAGCCGAACACGGCCCGCCTTAACGGTTTGTCCAAGGCGGGCCGCAGGTATCTATGCCGCCGAGAACCGCAATGGGCGGACCTGTTGGAACAGGCCTGTGGCACGCAACGTCTCCAGCACTTCGGCAGGCGGTTGATCGTCGAGATAGAGCAGGGCAATCGCATCCTGTCCGGCCCCAGACCGGCCCAGGGTAAAGTTCGCTATGTTCACCCCATGCTCGCCCATCGTATGGCCAAGCGTGCCGATGATGCCCGGAACATCGTCATTGGTGGTATAGAGCATATGTTCCCCCACCTCGGCGTCGATATTGATCCCCTTGATCTGGATGAAGCGCGGTTTGCCGTCGGAGAAGACGGTGCCCGCAATCGACCGTTGCCGTTCCGGCGTCTTCACTTGCAGACGGATATAGCCTTCGAACACACCGGTTTTGTCCTGGGTGGTGGTGGAGATTTCCACGCCCCGCTCCTTCGCGATCACCGGGGCGGAGACCATGTTCACATCCGGGTTGGTCGCTTTCATCAGCCCGGCAATGGCCGCGCAATTCAGCGCCTCAAGGTTCATATCTTTGACCAGACCGTTATAGGTGATCGAAATCTCTTCAATCGCTTCCTCGGTCAGTTGGCCAACAAACTCGCCCAAATGCTCGGCCAGTTTCACCCACGGCCCCATGACAGCGGCCTCTTCGGCGGTGACGGATGGCATGTTGAGCGCATTGGAGACAGCGCCGGTCAACAGATAGTCCGACATCTGCTCGGCCACTTGCAGGGCCACGTTTTCCTGCGCCTCGGTGGTGGCGGCCCCCAGATGCGGGGTCACAACCACATTGGGCAGGTTGAAAAGTGGGCTTTCGGTGGCGGGCTCGACGGCGAAGACGTCAAAGGCGGCCCCCGCGACGTGGCCATTTTTCAAAGCCTCGGCCAAAGCATCCTCATCGACCA
Source organism: Roseobacter sp. HKCCD6576-2 (assembly GCF_013179285.1). GTDB lineage: Bacteria > Pseudomonadota > Alphaproteobacteria > Rhodobacterales > Rhodobacteraceae > Rhodophyticola > Rhodophyticola oceani. The sequence goes on from NZ_WVNW01000001.1 coordinate 3,550, forward strand.
AGCCACCGCGGGCGCAGTTGACGATGCGAACGCCTGGCTTCAATTGCGCAATGTTCTCGGCGCTGAGGACGTTCCGGGTCTTGTCCGTCAAGGGCACATGTAGGGTTATGAAATCGGCGCGCGGCAGAAGCTCTTCCAGTTCGACCTTCTCGACACCCATTTTCATCGCACGCTCTTCGCTGAGGAACGGGTCATAGGCGACAACCTTCATCTTCAGCCCCAAGGCGCGATCGCACACAATAGAGCCGATATTCCCGGCGCCAATCACGCCCAGGGTCTTGTTGGTCAACTCGACGCCCATGAAACGCGACTTTTCCCATTTGCCCGCATGGGTGGAGGCGTTCGCCTCTGGGATTTGCCGCGCCACGGCCATCATCATCGAGATCGCGTGCTCCGCCGTGGTGATCGAGTTCCCGAAGGGCGTGTTCATCACAATGATCCCCTTCTTCGAGGCCACGGGGATGTCCACATTGTCAACGCCGATCCCGGCGCGGCCGACAACTTTCAGATTGCTGGCCGCAGCGATGACTTTCTCGGTCACCTTGGTCGCGGATCGGATGGCGAGACCGTCATATTGGCCAATTACTTCCAGCAGGCGGTCTTTGTCTTTGCCAAGACCGGGTTCGAAATCCACATCGATTCCACGGTCGCGGAAGATTTGCACGGCGGTTTCGCTCAGCTTGTCGGAAACCAGAACTTTGGGGGCCATCTCAGGCGCTCCTTCTGTCAGAGAATAGGGTCTAATAAGGGATGTCAGGCCGCTTCGGACTGGGCGTCGATCTCGGCGTCGAAGGCCCAGGACAGCCAAGGCAGCATCGCTTCGATGTCCGAGGTCTCCACCGTCGCACCGCACCAGATCCGCAGACCGGGAGGCGCATCACGGTAGGCTCCGATATCAAGCGCAATCCCTTCAGCCTCCAACCGCTTGGCGACAGCTTTGGCAAAACCGGCACCATCCGAAATGCGCGGGTCGACGAACTTCAGACAGACCGAGGTGTTGGACCGAGTCGCGGGGTCATTGGCCAGGTTCTCGATCCAGGGCTTGGTGGCGACAAAGTCGAAAATCGCCTGCGCATTGGTGTCGGCCCGCGCCATCAAAGCCGGTAGTCCACCAATCTCGCGCCCCCAGTCGAGCGCAACCAGATAGTCTTCCACGGCCAGCATCGAGGGCGTGTTAATCGTCGCCCCGGTGAAGATACCGTCGATCAACTTGCCGCCTTTGGTCAGACGGAAGATTTTCGGCAGCGGCCATGCGGGCACGTAGTTTTCGAGCCGTTCGACGGCCCGGGGGCTCAGGATCAACATCCCATGCGCCGCCTCGCCGCCCATGACTTTCTGCCAAGAGAAGGTGGTCACATCGAGCTTGTCCCAAGGCAAATCCTGCGCGAAGGCCGCGCTGGTTGCATCGCAGAGCGTCAGCCCAGCCCGGTCCGCGGGGATCACATCGCCCGACGGCACTCGCACGCCCGAGGTGGTGCCGTTCCAGGTGAAACACACGTCACGATCATAGTCTAACACGGCCATATCGACGATGCCGCCATACTCGGCCGTATGCACTTCGGCCTCGATCTTCAGCTGTTTGACCACGTCGGTCACCCAACCCGCGCCGAAGCTTTCCCAGGCCACCATCTCAACCGGGCGGGCGCCCAAGAGGTTCCACATCGCCATCTCAAATGCACCGGTGTCCGAGGCGGGTACGATGCCGATTTTATACTCCGCCGGAATGCCCAGCAGCTCTCGCGTGCCTTCGATTGCGGCCTTGAGCCTGTCTTTGCCAACAGCGGCGCGATGCGACCGACCCAAAGAGGCGTCGGCAAGCTTGTCCAATGTCCATGTCGGGGGTTTGGCACAGGGGCCAGATGAAAAACGCGGATTGACCGGCCGCGCGGCCGGGGTGTTCGTAACCATCGGTAGTATCCTCACAGATATGCGCCCCTCGTTGGGGAGGGGTGTCCCACCTTTGGGGATACGCGGGCGGCTTCGATGACACAAGTCAGAAAACCGCACAAAATGCCGCAAACCGCACCCGCAACCTGGACGCGACTGCCCTTATGGGAGAAAATCATATTTTACAGTATTTTAGGCTGATTTCGCACAACCAGTGGAAGATCACGTAGCGGCAAGTTCGTACAATTTTTAGTTGCACCCTATCGAAATCTAACATTAAACCTTAAAATATTACCGTATGAGTGCATAGAAAGAGTCCAGCCATGAGAGACTCGTCACAGAGCAAAACGTTTGAACTAAGTGATTTTCTTCCATTCCAAATGGCGGTTGTGTCGTCACGTTTGTTTCAGACCATTATGTCTGACAGCGGGCTGCAACTGCCCGAATGGCGGATCATGATGGCGTTGCCGACCAATCAACCCTGCTCCTCCAATGACCTGTGTATCCTGACCGCAATGGATGCGGCACGGGTCAGCCGGGCGCAGCGGCGGCTGGAAGATCTGGACCTGATCGATGTGAAACAAGATCGGCAGGACCGACGCCGTTTGATCGTCCAGCTCAGCGACACCGGTCAGCGAGAGTTCGACCGGTTGCAGACGGCCGCGCGCACAGTCGAGGCGAATATGCTCGACACAATGACCCCATCGGAACGCGCGAGTCTTCAAGTGACGATGTCGTCACTCTTCTCTAAACTCTAGCGTCAACCAACACAGTTTCACAGAAAGCGAAGGCTCCAGAGCCTTCGAAAGTCGTGTCTGGCGCAGTTACAGTTTGCGACTGACTCGCAAAAGCATTGACTTTCTGCGAGTCAGTCGCAATATCAATTGAGACGGCGTTCAAAGGAACGGATTCTGTGACGATGATGAAATCTCTGTTGACGGCTGCGGCCACTGTTTTGGCGCTCTCGGGCGCGGCCATGGCCCAAGATCGGATGACGATTGTGGCCACCACAGGCATGGTTGCCGATGCCGCGCGTGTGGTTGGCGGCGATCTGGTCGAGGTGCAGGCCCTGATGGGGCCGGGTGTCGACCCACATGCGTATCGTCAAACCCGCAGCGATATCGTCGCCATGACACGCGCCGATCTGGTGCTGTGGCATGGGCTGTTCCTGGAAGCGCAGATGGAAGACTTCTTTGCCGATCTGGGTCAAAACCGGCCAGTTGTCGCGGTAGCCGAAGAAATGCCGCGCGACGTTCTCTTGGCGCATGACGATTACGACGGTCGGTTTGACCCACATGTGTGGATGGACCCGGAGCTTTGGGCGCTTGTCGTGGCCGAAGTCGAAGAAGCGCTGAGCGATGTGCAGCCCGACAATGCAGAGATTTTTGCGGCGAACGCCGCCGCCCATACCGAGCATCTGACCCAACTGGCCGCTTATGCCGACGAAGTTTTGGGCACCGTCCCTGAGACGGCGCGCGTGCTTTTGACCGCCCATGATGCATTCAACTATTTTGGCAATGCGCATGGGTTTGAGGTCATGGGAATCCAGGGGATTTCGACTGAATCCGAGGCCGGGCTGGCGCGGATTGCCGAATTGGTCGATCTGCTTGTCGAGCGACAAGTGGGCGCGGTTTTCGTCGAAAGCTCCGTCTCTGATCGCAATATCCGCGCTCTGATCGAAGGGGCCGCAGCGGAAGGCCATGAGGTGATCGTCGGTGGCGAGCTCTATTCCGACGCGATGGGCGCCGATGGCAGCTATGAAGGCACGTATCTCGGCATGATCGATCACAATGTGACGGTGATCACCCGCGCGCTCGGCGGCACCGCGCCGGAACGCGGCATGAATGGTCTGCTCTCGGCAGGCATGTAAGAGGCTCTTATGACGGCACTAAATCTGGCAACCCAAAACGGCCATCGCGCCCAGGCAGCCAATATCGCTCTCAGCCCCCTGGCGATCCGGGGGCTGACGGTGTCTTACGGTGAGAAACCGGCGATCTTCTCGGTCGATATGACCGTCCAGCCGGGATCGATGACCGCCATCATCGGGCCGAACGGCGCCGGGAAATCGACCCTCTTAAAGGCCGCATTGGGCATTATTCGTCCCCTGTCGGGCCATGTGACGGTTTTTGGCCAACCGCTGGATAGTCAACGCGGGCGCATCGCTTATGTGCCGCAGCGTGCCAGCGTGGACTGGGATTTCCCGACCACGGTTTTGGACGTGGTGTTGATGGGGCTCTATCGTGAGCTGGGCCTCTTGCGCCTGGTGCGCGGGGAGCACCGCCAGACCGCCGCCGAAGCTCTGGAGCGGGTTGGCATGAGTGATTTCGCGAACCGGCAAATTGGCCAGCTCTCCGGCGGGCAGCAGCAAAGGGTGTTTCTGGCCCGGGCGCTGGCACAGAAGGCCGATCTCTATTTGCTGGACGAGCCGTTTGCCGGTGTCGATGCCGCCACCGAAAAGGCAATCATTGCGGTTCTGAAAAGCCTCAGAGCCGAGGGTAAAACCGTTATCGCCGTGCATCATGACCTCGCCACGGTCGAGCAGTATTTCGACCACGCATTCCTGATCAACACGCGGCCCATTGCCGAAGGCACGGTGGCCGAGGCCTTCACTGCCGAGACCTTGCAAGCGGCCTATGGCGGGCGGCTGGCCACGGCGCAGATCGACCGGCTGAGCCAAGCGGGCTAGGCCCATGCTGCTTGAGGCGCTCACCCTCCAGCTTGGCTATAACGCCACGTTGGTTGCCATCGGCGCGATGCTGCTCGGCATCGCGGCGGGGGTGACGGGCACCTTCCTTTTCCTCCGCAAACGCGCCCTGGTCTCCGACGCGATCAGCCATGCGACACTGCCCGGTGTCGGGTTGGCCTTTATCGTTATGGTCTGGTTCGGCATGGACGGGCGAAGCCTGATCGGGCTGCTCATCGGCTCGGCGCTGTCGGCCTGGGTTGGGCTGCTTTGCGTTCAATGGCTGAGCAATCGCACACGGCTCAGCGAGGATTCGGCCATCGGAGCCGTGCTCTCGGTGTTTTTCGGTGCCGGTGTGGTCTTGCTGACTGTAATCCAAGGGATGAGCGCCGGGCGGCAAGCTGGGCTCGACTCGCTCCTTTTGGGTTCTACGGCGGGGATGCTGTTATCCGATGCGATACTGATTGCGGTGGGCGGGGCGCTGGTTCTGGCGCTGACTCTGCTCCTCAGACGGCCGATGTCACTTGTGGCCTTTGACAGTGACTATGCAGCCGCATCGGGTCTGAACGTCGCGCGGATCGACCTGACCACGATGGGGCTGGTTCTGGCCGTTACGGTGGTTGGACTCAAGATTGTCGGGCTGATCCTGATTGTCGCTCTGTTGATCATTCCGCCGGTGACAGCCCGGTTCTGGACCGAACGGACCGAGCGGGTCTGGCTGATTGCGGGCGGCTTGGGTGGTCTCTCTGGTTATGTCGGTGCAGCGATCTCTGCTTCGGCCCCGGCCTTACCCACCGGGCCGATCATCGTGCTGGTGGCGTTTGGACTCTTCGTGCTCTCGCTTCTGTTCTCGCCCGCGCGCGGCGTGTTGTCCTCGGTCTTGACGCATTTGCAATACCGCCGCCGTGTTCATCGCCGTCAAGGGCTTCTGGCATTGGCGCAAGGCCAGCCGATCTACGAAGGGTACACACTCCGCCTGCTGCAACGGGAGGGGTTGGCCCGCGCCGATGGCGTCGCGACCGAAGAGGGGCAGGCCCGAGCGGCAAAAGCTCTGCTGGATGAAAAACGCTGGGAGATCTTGCGCGGGTTACAAGCCCATGAAGCGACCGCTGCGCGCTATGACGGGCTGACCCATCTGGAAACGATCCTGACCAAGGATCAGCTCCGCGATCTCGACACACGGATTGCCGCCCCGCGCGAGGTGACCCCATGAGCGGCGCCGAATTCGTCCCCCTCTCGCTCACGCCGCTCTTGATCGGCATCTTCGCGGCGATCGCATGCGCCCTGCCTGGCAACTTCCTGGTGCTGCGCCGTCAGGCTCTGATTGGCGATGCGATCTCTCATGTGGTCCTCCCCGGGATCGTCGTAGCCTTCTTGCTGACCGGCGCAGTCACCGCTTGGCCAATGATGCTGGGCGCCGCGGGCGCCGCGCTGATCTCCGTTGTCTTGATCGAAGCGATCCGCCGTCTGGGCCGGATCGAAACCGGCGCGGCCATGGGGGTGGTCTTTACCGCGATGTTTGCGGGTGGTGTATTGCTCCTCGAGCGCTCCGACACCTCCTCAGTGCATTTGGATGTCGAACACGCGCTGATGGGCAACCTGGAAAGCCTGATCTGGCTGGAAGCCACCGGCTGGCACTCGCTCCTTGACACACAGGCGCTCGCTGGGTTGCCACATGAACTCTCTCGGTTGGCCGTGGTTTTGGCCCTGGTTGTCCTTTTCACCCTGGTCTTCTGGCGGCCTCTGAAAATCTCCACTTTCGATGAAGGCTTCGCGCAGGTCATGGGCATGCGGACCGGCTTTCTAAGTATCGCCCTGGTGATGATCGCCGCTATCGCGGCCGTGGCGGCCTTCGATGCGGTCGGGTCGATCATCGTGATCGCCATGTTCATCTGCCCCCCCGCCGCCGCGCGTCTGATGACCGACAGTTTGAGTCGCCAAGTGACCTGGAGCGTGGTGTTTGCAACGCTCTCGGCGACGCTTGGGTATGTCTTCGCAGGCTATGGCCCACTTTGGCTCGGCGGGGACGATTCGGTGAGCGCCGCGGGTATGATCGCATCCGTCTCTGGGGTGATCTTGGCTCTGGCGGCACTCTTCGGGCCGCGACGACGCGGCCTGATGGTCTGAGCCGTCGCGCCGCATTCCCGCAATCAAACCGTCGCATTCGGACTTGAGCCAGAGGCCCGCGCGGCGTAAGCACATCCTACTTCGGTCCGGGCGGCGTGAGTCGTCTGGGTAAAAGGGAACACGGTGAAACTCCGTGGCTGCCCCCGCAACTGTAAGCGGCGAGCGAGACTGGACTATGCCACTGCGGCCCCACATGGGCCACGGGAAGGCCCAGCCAAGCGTCGACCCGCGAGTCAGGAGACCTGCCGAGGTGATCACCCTGTTCGGACGCGGGAGGCGTCATGGGCAACGGTCTTTCCGTCGTGGTGGCACTCTCACCGTCTGCGGCGGGGCCATCCCCCTTCCAAAGACAAATCGTTGCACCACGCAGCCCCGGGGACGGGCTGACAAGGGGGACATTATGAATAAGACACTGGGCGCCGTTGCTGCGACCCTTCTGACAACCACATCCGCTCTGGCGCAGGAGCCAGTGTTCCAACTGCCTGAAATCATCTTCTCGGCTGGCCTGACCGCGATCGAGGCAAATCGCACCGGCGTCAGTGTCGAAGTCGTGGATGAGGACGACCTCGACGCCGCCGGGGATGTCCAACTGTCGGACTACCTCGAAACCCTGCCGGGCATTTCCGTCACACAAAACGGCCCGGTTGGTACGAACACAACGCTTCGGATCCGCGGGCTCAACGGCAACTACATCCCCGTTCTGATCAACGGGATCGACGTGACAGATCCGTCCAGCACGCAAACAAACTTCAACTTCGGCACATTGACCACCGGCGGCATCAGCCGGATTGAGGTCTTGTATGGCTCGCAGAGCGCCATCTACGGGTCCGAGGCCATTGGCGGCGTGATCAACATCACCACCCTGCAAGCGCCTGACGAGAACGGGACAGACATTATCGTGAATGCCGAGGGCGGAACCTATGACTCCTACCTCGGCGAAGTCGGCATCGCGACCCGTTTTGACCGCGGCACACTGGCCTTCAGCGCCACTCGCGTCGTGACTGACGGGTTCTCGGCCGCCGATGAAAACCTCGGCAACACCGAAGCGGATGGGTACGAATCCACGACGCTGAGCTTTACCGGCACCTATGAGTTGTCGGAAACAGTCACGATCGGCGGCAGTGTCATCTACCTGGATTCGCGGTCCGACTTCGATTCAGGCGGCGGGGCGGGCCGAGATTCCGACCGCTTCCTGACCTCAGAACAGTTGGGTGCACGGATCTTCGCGCAATTCGACGGCGTCCATATCGATCATGAAATCGCGGTTCAGGCCTTCCGCATTGATCGGTCCGATCCGAATTCCACATCATCGGTGACCAATTTCGAAGGCGACCGGCTCGGGTTCTCCTATCGCGGGACAATCGATCTGGCGGGCGAACAGGGCCTTGTGATCGGGGCGGATTATACCCGTGAGGATTACCTGTCCTTTGGCACAGGCGGACGCACCGAGGCGGATTACTCCGTCGCCACACTTCTGGGAGAGTATACCACCCGCCTTGGCAACGACGTCGATCTGGCATTGGCAGTGCGATACGACGAGCATTCGGTTTTTGGTGGCGCCACAACAGGCCGCGCCGCGCTGGCGTGGCGACCTGACGCCAACACCACGATCCGCGCATCTATTGCAACCGGCTTCCGCGCGCCCTCGCTCAATGAGCTTTATGGTCCCTTTGGCGCGCCCAACCCGAATCTGCAGCCCGAAGAAAGCCGCAGTGCCGAGTTGGCCATCGAGCGCGAATTTGCGAATGGCAGGGTCGGGGCGGCTTTATTCTATACCGAGATTGATGATCTGATAGACTTCCGAGGCGGCGGTTACGTACAGGTGCCTGGCAAAACAGTGTCGCGGGGGATCGAGCTGACCGGGGAACTTGCGCTGAACGACAACTATTCGCTCTTCGGCAACTATACCTACACCGACAGTGAAGAAATCAGCGGCAATCGCCTGGCCCGCGTCCCACTACATGATCTTACTCTTGGACTACGCGCAGAGTTCAATGACCTCTGGAGCGGAACAGTCACAGTGCAGCATGTCGCCGGACGTCAAGATCGCGTGTTCGGCCCGCCACCGACCTTTGCCAGCACCCCGTTCGATATGCCCGACTATACCGTTGCGAACATGTCTCTTGGCTATGCCGTGAACGATGCGACCGAGGTATATCTGCGCGTTGAGAACATCTTCGATGAGGAGTATCAGACCACGCTTGGCTACGGCACCAGCGACAGGGCGTTTTACCTTGGCGTCCGTGCGTCCTTCTAGCCGCGTCATAAGGCTTGGTGCGGCGGTGGCCTTTGTGGCTGCCGCCGCGCCCAGTTGGGCCGACATGCCCGAGCGTGTCGTCTCGATGAATCTCTGCACCGACCAGCTCGCGATGATGCTGGCCGCGCCGGGGCAGTTGATCTCGGTCAGCGATATTGCCACCGATCCGCTGATCTCTCCTATGCATTTGGAGGCCGCGGCCTATCCTGCGAATTTTGGCGGTGCCGAAGAGATTTATCTGCTCCGCCCCGATTTGGTCTTGGCCGGCGTCTATTCCGACCCCGCCGTTGTCTCGATGCTGCGCCGTTTGCGGGTTGAGGTGGCGCAGATCGACATTGTCACCGGGCTTGATCAAGTCACGGACCGCCTGGCCGAAGTCGGTGCGCTTCTCCATCGGGAAGAGGAGGCCGCCGCGCGCGCCGAAGCCTTTGAGACTGATCTGGATGCGCTGACCCGCCCTGAAACCGGGCCGCGGGCGGCGTTCTATTACCCAAACGGCTATTCTCTGGGCACTGGCACCCTGTCTCATGAGATCCTAACCACCGCCGGGTTCCGCCATATCGCCGACGAACTGGGGCGGGACAGCAGCGGTCGCTTGGCGCTAGAGCTTCTGGCCGTGGCTGCGCCAGATGTGGTGATCAGCACCGGAACATACCCCGGCAACTCCCGATCCGAGGATATTCTGCATCATCCCGCTCTTGAGGCGCTCATTGCGGCGGGGCAGGGGCATGTCAGCGGACCCGACTGGGTCTGCGGGACGCCGCAGGTTTTGACCGCGCTCTCAGATTTGACAACCCTGCGGGACGGGATGGAGGCGGAATGAGACTGTCGCTGCTCCTCTCCGGTTTGACGGCTCTGGTCGTGGTGCTGTTCGGCCTCTCGCTCTTGGTTGGGCCGGCGGGGTTTGGCATCGGCCAAAGCCTCTCCGCCCTGCTCGGCGGGGAAGGTGAGGCGGTGACCCTTGTGATGCGCGAGATTCGCCTGCCCCGCGCCATTCTGGCCGTCATGGTGGGGGTTAGCTTGGGACTCTCCGGCGCGGCACTGCAAGGGTTCTTGCGGAACCCCCTGGCCGAACCCGGATTGATCGGTGTCTCTTCCTCCGCAGCCTTGGGCGCGGTGCTTGCCCTGCAAACGGGATTTGCCACGAGCTTTGCGTTGGCACTGCCTGTTTCGGCTCTAACCGGCGCATTGATCTCTGTTCTACTCCTCCTCGTTCTGGCCGGCCGCCGAGGCGGATCGCTCACATTGATCCTCGCAGGCATCGCGATCAGCGCACTGGCCGGGGCCTTCCTCTCCTTGGTTCTCAACCTCTCGCCCAACCCTTTCGCGGTGAGTGAAATCGTGTTCTGGATGCTTGGGTCTCTTTCGGATCGGTCCTTTGATCATGTGACCGTCGCCCTACCAGTCATGCTGCTCGGGTGGGTCCTTTTGGCGAGCCTCGGGCGCGGCCTTGATGCCCTGACGCTGGGCCAAGATGCGGCGGAATCCATGGGCATCAACCTTAGTCAATTGCGCCTTAGATTGGTTGCCGGTGTCGCCGCGTCGGTCGGCGCGGCGACGGCGGTGGCGGGGGCTATCGGGTTCGTCGGCCTTGTGGTGCCGCATATTCTACGCCCGTTTGTCGGCGCACGCCCGGGCGCCCTTTTGCCTGCCTCCGCGCTTGGCGGTGCGGCGATGGTTCTTGCGGCCGACATCGCCGTCCGCCTGGTGCTCCCCGATCGGGATCTGAAACTCGGCGTCCTCATGGCGATCGTCGGCGCACCGCTTTTCCTTCATCTGATCTATAAGACGCGGAAGCAGATGATATGAGCGCGCTGACCGTCACCAACCTGACCGTTCATCGGGGCGAATGCCCGGTCGTCGACCGTGTCAGCCTGTCACTCACCTCTGGTGAGGTTGTCGGCTTGATTGGGCCCAACGGTGCCGGAAAAACGACCCTATTACGGGCGATTCTCGGGCTTCAGCCTCATACTGGCCGATCCGATCTGGCCCAGATGCCGCGCCGCGAACGCGCCAAAACCGTCGCTTGGATGCCGCAAACCCGCGAAATCGCCTGGCCTGTTGCTGTGGAGACCCTGGTGCTTCTGGGTCGGGTGCCGCATCTGGCTGGCGGTGCACAACCCAAGCCAGACGACCATAAGGCAACTGCGCAAGCGCTGGACGATATGGGTCTCACTGGGTTCGAAACACGGCCCGCGACGGAGCTCTCCGGCGGCGAACAGGCACGCGTCTTAATCGCGCGCGTTTTGGCGCAGGATACGCCGCTTATTCTGGCGGACGAACCGATTGCCGGGCTCGATCCCGCCCACCAGATCACCACGATGCAGATTTTTGCCCGGCTGGCTGCACAAGGCAAAACCGTCTTGGCGGCCTTGCATGATTTGGGATTGGCCGCGCGGCATTGCACGCGGCTGCTGCTCCTCGACAAAGGTCGCCTTGTGGCAGACGGTGCACCGAAGGATGTCCTGACGCCTGAGCATCTGCACTGCGTCTTTGGCATTGCCGCCCATCTTGTTGAAACCGATCACGGGCTGATCTTCCAACCACTGGAGTCGACCCGATGATCCGCGCCACGCTCGACAGGCCTTGGCTGATGGCCGATTTGGGCCAACCAATGCGCGTGATCAGCTGGGCGCCCTTCCGGCCAGGGCTCGTCCTGGCGCAACACGTATTGTGGCGCGAGGTGCGGGACGCGGACCTGCCGAAAGACCTCGACGCCATCGCTTGGCTAAATCAAGAAATGACGCGGCGGGGGCCGTCAGACGCCGTGACCATGCTAACCTCGCGCAATGTCGAGAAATATACTCTAACACGGGCGAAAACTGGCAATGTAGCCGCTGACTGTCTTGCGACAGTTGGCCTCTCGAACGCTGAACGGGTGGGATATCGGCAGCCTGTCTTGGCGGAACAGTATGGCACGGTCAATTTGCTGGTGGCGCTCTCTCACGGGGTGAGCAATGCCGCGATGACCGAAGCGCTCAGCATCGCGACGCAAGCCCGCACCGCCGCCATCATCGCCAATGGCCCGGCTCTGCCGGAAGGTGCCGCGACCGGCACCGGCACCGATTGTATCGCGCTGGCCTGTCCACCGGGCGATATTGCCTATGCCGGGCTTCACACGGATATCGGCGAAGCGATCGGCCGTGCCGTCTATGACGCCGTTGCCGAAGGCGTCACCGAGTGGATGAAGACGGAGGCAAAGCGATGAAAGCATTCCCGCCCAGCCGGATCATCTGCCTGACCGAAGAGACGGTCGAAACGCTCTACCTGTTGGGCGAAGAGCATAGGATTGTCGGTGTGACCGGCTATGCCGTGCGCCCGCCACAGGTCCGCCAAGAAAAGCCGCGTGTCGGAGCTTTTACCTCTGCCGATATCGCCAAAATCCATGCGTTAGAGCCTGATTTGGTCCTGACCTTCTCTGATCTGCAGGCTGATATCGTCGCGCAACTGATCCGTGAGGGCATTTCGGTGCATGCGTTTAACCAGCGCGACATCAGCGGCATTCTTGCGATGATCCGCACTGTCGGCGCACTGGTTGGCGCCGGCGCGAAAGCGAAGGCGTTGGCCGCGAAATTCGAGGCCAGGCTGCAGCGTTTACGGGATATGCCGAGGCCAACCCGGCCCCGGGTTTATTTCGAAGAATGGGACGAGCCGCCGATCTCCGGCATCGCCTGGGTCAGTGAATTGATCGAACTGGCCGGTGGGGAGGATGTGTTCGCTCATCTCCGCCAGGAGCAAGCCGCCAAGAACCGAATTATCGATCCTTGCGATGTGATCGCCGCAGCGCCCGACGTGATCATCGCCAGTTGGTGCGGCAAGAAGGTGCGCCCAGAGAAGATCGCAAACCGCTCTGGGTGGCATACGATTCCAGCGGTGAAACATGGGCGGATTGCCGAGATAAAGTCGCCGCTCATCCTGCAGCCTGGGCCTGCAGCGCTCGGCGACGGGCTTGATGCGATCCTGGATATCCTTTGGGATGACGCCGCAGAAAAGAGGGCACGTGCATGACGGAGATGATGGAGTTCCTCGCGCAGGGTGGTCCAGCGATTTGGGCGATTGCCACGCTGTCGGTGATCACTTTGGCGCTCATCCTGTGGAAAACCTGGCAACTGGCGCAGATGGGCGCTTGGTCGGGCGGCGCGGTGACAGATGAGGCCGTCAGACGATGGCAAGCCGGAGAAGCGGCGGCGGGTGAGGACCTGACCGGACGGCGGTCGTTGCGCGCCCAGCTGGCGTTGGTTGCTATGGGCGCCCGCCGCGACACCACCCTGAACAATGACAGCGCCCGAGAAGAAACCACCCGGGTCGCGAAATCCTTGCTGTCCGATGCGCGCGGCGGCCTCCGCGCCTTGGAGTTGATCGCGACGATTGCGCCGCTTTTGGGCTTGTTAGGGACTGTTTTGGGGATGATTGCCGCATTCCAGGCCCTGCAAGTCGCGGGCACCCGCGCCGACCCCGCCACATTGGCCGGCGGCATCTGGGAGGCGCTCTTGACCACGGCCGCCGGGATGGCCGTGGCAATCCCCGCCTCAATGGCGCTGACCTGGTTCGAGAGCGTCGTGGACCGTGTCCAAGCGGATATGGAAGACGCCGCAACCCGAATCTTCACGCGCGGGCCCACCGCATGAGCTTCCACTTCGCCATAGGTCGGCCCAGACGCCGCCCGAGCCTGACGCCGATGATCGATGTGGTGTTTTTGCTTCTGGTGTTCTTCATGCTCGCGGCGCGCTTTGGCCAAGACGGCGCCTTGCCGCTGGCCGTCGCCGGGCAGGGTGCCACCTATTCCGGCCCGCCACGGCTGGTCGATGTATTGCCGGACGGTCAGCGACTCAACGGGCGCGTCACAGAGATCGACGGGCTTGCCGCAGCACTTACTCCACTGACCGATACGCCGGGTGACACGATCATTCTGCGCGCGGTCGATGGCGCGAGTTTACAGCGCTTGGTGACGGTGATGTCGGTTCTGGAGCAGGCTGGCTTTACGCGATTGGTGCTGGTCGAATGATGGATTTTGGCCCGATACCCCGCCGCAAACGCGGCGAAAGCATCGTACCGATGATCAATGTCGTCTTCTTGCTGCTGATCTTCTTTCTGATGACGGCCCAGATCACTCCGCCGGAACCCTTTCCGATCACCCCGCCCGAGGCAGAGCCGGAACCGACCGAGGCCATGCCAGATACACTTTATATCGCCGCCGATGGCAGCTTTGCCTACGAAACGGCCCGAAATAGAGCCGTTTTCGAGGCCCTTCGCGGCCGCGCGCCCGATGCGGGGCCGCTGACGATTCGCGCCGATGCCGACTTGCCCGCCAGTGTATTGGCCACGCTTCTGCCCGAACTGGCCTCTGTCGGGATTACGGATATCGCGCTGATTGCGGGGGCGCCATGAGGACATCCTGGCAGGTCCCAGCGTTTCTGACGCTTTCGGTGGCGGTGCATGCGGCGGCCTTCGTGCAACTCCCAGATGGCAGCGCGTCCGGGGCCGGACAGGGCGGCAATGATCGTGCGACACTCGAAGCGGCATCGGGCAACATTGCCGAGATGGTCGCTTTGTGGACCCGACCGCCGGAGGTTGTGGAACCCGATACCCTCTCGCCGCCGCCAATGGCCCAGGAGATTATCGCGCCAACAGCGCCAGAGCCGGTTCACACGCAGCCAGCGGCCACGTCCTTGGCGATGGAGCTGGTCATCCCAGAACGCCTGCCGCTCCGCCCTCAGGCGCCCGCACCGGCAGTCGCGCCGATGAACCAAATGATGGCTCTACCGAGCCCCGACATGTTCGACGCAATAACCAGGCCGCAGCCTCTGGTCACGGAGAACCGGCATCAAACGCCACCGCCGGGCCTGGAACAGCCCTTCACGCCAGATGTGCCGCCCGATGCGATGCGCGAGGTTGTCTCCCCGCTGGCCGTCGCCCGCTCGCAGCGGCCAGACCTGCGGCCAGAGCGACCGCAAAGGGTCCAACAAACCGCGCCGCAGACATCGCCGCCGCGTGCGGCGCAGCCGCAGCAAATCGCCGCCGGTTCTGGCGGCGCAGAAGCTCAAGGCCAGGCGGAAACAGCGACAGCCGCGACGCTTTCGGCCTCTGAACGGCAGAGTTTGATGGCTCGTTGGGGCGCGCAGATCCATGCGCGGATCGAGCGGCGCAAGCCGCGTGTTTCAGGGCAGGGGGTCGTCACTCTGCAACTGAGCATCGGACGGGACGGGCGGCTGCAAAGCGTTGCGGTTGCGGCCTCGTCAGGCAATGCTCAGATTGACCAGGCTGGCATCAGCGCCGTGCAGCGGGCGGGGCGTTTCCCGACCGCGCCCGACGGACTTGCTGAACCGAGCTATCGATTCAATCTGCCGATCCGGTTTCTTTGATCCAAAAAAGAACGGGGCGAAGCATTGGCTTCGCCCCGTTGCAATCCGCCTTCAAAAACGGACATCTTAGTCAGTCGCGTCGATATACATCGCAGCCAGTTCGCTGGTGGTGTAGTCGTTGACATTCACACCCAGGAAATCAGCAAGTTGCTGGTTGCCCTGGTTGGCAGCGGCGCTCTGAGTCGAGATCGTTTCGGGCCCATCGCGCAGGATGTGGTTCATCATGATGCTGTTGTCATCAGCCATCGCAGTCGACAATTGGATCAGTTCAGCGGTCGTATAGACGCCGGGCTCAACGCCAACGGATGCGGCCAATTGTGCATCGTTTGCAAACGCTGGAACAGCCAAGGAAACGGCCAGAGCAGCACCGAGGGGAAGGATCATGCGTGTCATCAAATCATCTCCGATGTAATGGGTCAGGCCGGGTTGGCCTGCGCTTCATGATTTGAATATGACCATCGCGATCAGCCGAAACTTGAACTTGTCCGGCAAGTTTTTGAACCAAACCGTTTAGTTTGTTTTTGCCTTGCGAAATGCCGAGGGCGTCATCCCCATCGCCGCCTTGAAACTCCGCGACAAATGCGCTTGATCCGCGAAGCCGGACGTCATTGCGATCGTCCCGAGGCTCAAATCGGGCTTCTGCAACAAGGTCTTGGCCGCATCAATCCGGCGGAGCATCACCACCGCTTGCGGCGTCATCCCGGCGCTATGTTTCAAAGCGCGGGTCAGGGCGGAGTCCGACATACCCAGATGATGGGCCAAATCCGGTGTCCGCAGCGGGCCACCGATATGGTCGTCGATATAATCCAAAAGTTGCGCGTATCGCGTGGCGCTCAGCCCGCCATCCTCACCATATGGGGCCGTATCGGCCGCCACGTAGCGCCGAACCAAAGTCACCAAAAACACCCGCGCCAAGGCCTCAAACAGCACTGGCTGGCCCGGCCCGGGCACCTCAAGCGCGTCTTTCATCCGACCGGCCCAGTCGCTCAACTCTTCATCTTCGATCACCACCCGACCATCCAACTGAGACTCGGTCGCCATCACGCGCAGATCACCGCGGACGAAATGGCGAATCCGATCAGGATGCACCCGGATCAGCAGAAATTTGACGGGCCCGTGCCATTCCCAGCTGGAAATCTCTCCGGCCGGCGTCACAATCATGGAGCCCGGCCAAAGGTCGAGATCGACCCGCTGCCCCTGTCGGCGATACACGCCCGTCACATGACCCGCCCCCGTCGGGACAAGCAGGCTATGCTCCAACATGGCCGTCGGTTCCAAATGGCCTGGCCCCATCTCAAAGTAATCCGCACGGATCACCGGATCGGGCCCGCCGCCAGGTAACTGGGCCGAACTGAACACCGCATCCGCGAACCAGGCCGTTGGTCGATGGACTCCCATATTCCCCTCGATAAGACCGAACCGTTCAGTTTAAATAGGTGTAATTCGGCGGCTCGCAAGCCGAAATTTCCACCCCTTGGCAAGCTCTTGCCACTCCCTGACGCCACGGCTCAGACGTCACGTGGCATCGTGACCCTTTCACCCGCGCCGATGGCTGCTAGCTTAGCGGGAGACCCCTTTCAAAGGATGCCTAGGTGCTGCGTGTAACCGACCTTCACAAAGCTTACGAAACAGAGGACGGTGCGCTGCCGGTGTTGCGGGGTGTATCTCTGGCGATGGAAGGTGGGGAAACCCTGGCGCTCACAGGCGAGAGCGGCTCGGGCAAAAGCACGATGCTGCATCTGATTGGCGGGCTCGACGCCGCGGATCAAGGAGAGATCGTGGTGGATGGCGTCGATCTCGGCACGCTCGACGATGTTGGACGGGCCAAGCTGCGCCGCGACACGGTCGGCCTGATTTTCCAGCAATTCAACCTGATCCCGTCGCTCAACGTCACGCAGAATCTGACCTTTCAAGCGCGTTTGGCCGGTCGTCATGACGTGTCTTGGACCGACAGCTTGGCCCAACGCCTTGGCCTGGCCGATCATCTAGATCGCTACCCCGAACAACTCTCGGGCGGCCAGCAACAGCGCGTCGCCATTGGTCGAACGCTTGCCGCGCGCCCGCGCCTGGTGCTGGCCGATGAACCAACCGGGAATTTGGACGAGACAACCGGCGATACCGTTCTGGATCTCCTCTTGGAGCTGGCCCGCGAAACCAATACCGCCGTCTTGATGGTGACACACTCGCAGAGGTTGGCGGCGCGCATGGCGCGGCAGGTGCATCTTACACAAGGGCAACTGACACGCCCTGATTTGGGGCAGGCCGCCCAATGACCCGCGCGGCACTCTCGGCTTTGGTGTCGCATTGGCGACGGCATCCCGGGCAATGCCTCACATTGATTCTTGGATTGGCGTTGGCCACTGCACTTTGGTCCGGTGTGCAGGCGATCAATGCGGAGGCGCGCGCCTCTTATGACCGCGCTGCGGCGGTTCTGGGCCAGGATCAGCTGGCCCGTCTCAGCCGCGCCGATGGTCAGCCGATCCCGATTGCCGATTACGTGGAGTTGCGCCGGGCGGGCTATCTCGTCTCACCGGTGATCGAGACGGAGTTGCGCGGACCCGGTGCCCGATTGCGACTGTTGGGCATTGATCCGCTGACCGCGCCGCCGCAAGCGCAAGCGCCGGATTTCACCGATGATGACATCGCGTTTGACAGCTTTCTCGCCGCGCCTGGCCGCTTGATCGTCTCCGCCGAGACCGCCAGCCAATCTTTGCCGCCGGATCTGCCCCCCTTAATCATCTCCGCCGACCTCGCCCCCAACACCGCGCTCACCGATATCGGAACCGCCGCGCGGCTCAGCGGTCAGTCGGACCCGTCTTATCTCTTGGTCGCGCCAGCGCAGCCTCAGGGCCTCGCCTCCCTCGCCGAAGCCGCGCCCAACTTGATCCTGACGGCGCCGCGCTCTGGCGACGATTTGGGGCGGCTGACCGATAGCTTTCATCTCAACCTCACCGCCTTCGGCCTTCTGGCCTTCGCCGTTGGACTCTTCATCGTGCATGCCGCTATCGGCCTCGCTTTCGAACAACGCCGCGCCAGTTTCCGGACGTTGCGCGCGCTTGGCCTGCCGCTCAGGCGTCTGATCAGCCTGCTGGCATTGGAGCTCACCGGATTTGCCGTGGTTTCAGGCCTCATCGGCATCACCCTTGGCTATGCGATCGCGGCGGCGCTCTTGCCGGGTGTGTCCGGCACGTTGCGCGGCCTATACGGCGCAGACATCTCCGGCCAACTCAGTTTTCAACCGCTTTGGGCCGTCGCTGGCATGGGGATCGCCCTGCTCGGGACCGCAATTGCTTCGATCCAAGCCCTGTCGCGTGTCGCGCGGTTGCCACTTCTTGCCCCGGCCCAGCCCCGCGCTTGGGCGCTGGCCTCAAACCGAACGACCCGGCGCCAATTGGCGACTGCCTGTCTGCTCTTCCTCGTCGCAGCCAGCCTTGCGCTGTTCGGCCAAAGCCTGATCGCTGGCTTCGCCTGTCTCGCCGCCCTTCTGATCGGCGCGGCCCTGGCCCTGCCCGCGTTGCTTGCCGGTTTGCTCCGCCTCACCAACGGCCTCGCGACCACACCCTTTCGCGAATGGCTCCTGGCCGACACACGGCAACAGCTCCCTGGCCTCTCCTTGGCGCTGATGGCGCTGCTTCTGGCGCTCGCGGCCAATATCGGCGTCTCCACCATGGTCGGCTCCTTCCGTGGCACCTTCACCGGCTGGCTGGATCAGCGTCTCGCGTCAGAACTCTACATCACCGCCCGCAGCCCAAGCGAAGCGCAGGACATAACCACCTGGGTCACGCCGCAGGTCGACGCGGTCTTGCCGATCATCTCCGCGCCCGTCTCTCTCTATCAGAGGCCCGGAGAGCTTTACGGCATCGCCGATCACGCCACCTATCGCGATCATTGGCCACTGCTCGCTGCCGCACCAGATGTCTGGGATCAAATCGCAACCGGCCAAGCCGTTCTGATCAATGAACAGCTTGCCCGGCGCGAGGGGTTAACCCCCGGCGATGTCGTGGCGCTGACCCCGGGCTGGTCTCTGCCGATCGCGGGCGTCTATTCGGACTATGGCAACCCCGAGGGCCAAGCGATCATTGGCCTTGATCTCTTCAACGCCCGATTCCCCGATCTGGCCCATCGTCGGCTGGCCCTGCGTCTGGCACCAGAGGATGTCCCCGCCTTGGCGGAGGCGCTTCGGGCCGCGTTCAACCTGCCGGGTGCCAATGTGGTGAACCAAGATCAGATCAAGCGCTTCTCGCTCAGGGTCTTTGAACAAACCTTCCTCATCACCGGGGCGCTCAACATTCTCACGCTCGGCGTGGCCAGTTTCGCCCTCCTGACCAGTCTTTTGACCCTCGCGGGCCTTCGTCTGCCGCAATTGGCCCCGATCTGGGCGCTTGGCCAAACCCGCCGTACATTGGCGCAAGCAGAGCTGATCCGAACGGCGCTTTTGACCTGCTTGACCTTCATCTTGGCGATCCCCGTGGGCCTCGCCCTGGCGTGGGTGCTGCTCGCGGTCGTGAATGTCGAGGCCTTTGGTTGGCGTCTCCCCATGCAAGTCTTCCCAGCCGATTGGGCCCGCCTAGGTCTCTATGCGCTCCTCGCCGCGCTCTTGGCCGCCGCTTGGCCCGCCTGGCGTCTTGCTCGGATCGCGCCAGCAACGCTTTTGAAGGTTTTTGCCCATGAACGTTAAAGCCGTCCTTGCAGCACTCATCTTGACCGCACATCATGCTCTATCGCAGGGCTTCGCCGGGCTCGGCACCGAAGCAGACGGCTTCGCGGTGCCCGCCCCAAATCCAGAATTCTCTTTCCCGGCCGATCACGGGCCGCATCCTGAGTATCGGATTGAATGGTGGTACCTGACCGCGACGCTGTCCGGTGCAGATGGTCAGGATTACGGCGTGCAATGGACCCTGTTTCGGTCCGCGCTCCGGCCCGAGTCGGCGCAAAACTGGGACGCGGCGCAACTTTGGATGGGTCATGCGGGGCTCACCACATCCGATGCCCATTATCATGCGGAGCGTCTGGCACGCGGCGGCATCGGGCAAGCTGGTGTAACATCCGAACCGTTTGAAGCCTGGATCGATGACTGGAGCATGATCTCCACGGCATCGGCAGGGAACGATGCGCTCTCTGCGCTGAGCCTGACCGCCCGCGGGGCGGATTTCGCCTATGATCTCTCCCTCACCGCAACCGGCCCACTGATCTTTCAGGGCGACGGCGGCTATTCCGTCAAATCCGCCGATGGACAGGCCAGCTATTACTATTCGCAACCCTTCTACGAGGCGTCCGGCGAGTTAACCCTGCCGGGTGGCCCTGTCGCTGTGACAGGAACCGCCTGGCTCGACCGCGAATGGTCATCGCAGCCGCTCTCCGAAGATCAGAACGGGTGGGATTGGTTCTCGCTGCAATTCGCCGATGGCGCACGGCTGATGGGGTTCGGCCTCCGCTCAGCGACGCGGCCGGTTTACACATCGGCCACTTGGATCACACCCGATGGCAGAGCAACGCCGTATCCCGATGGTGCCCTGCGCCTTACCTCGCTTAACACCACATCTGTGGCGGGCCGGGAGGTGCCGACGGAATGGCGCGTCGAGTTACCGGCGCGGGGCGTCGACATCGAGACACAACCGGTGAACGCCCAAAGCTGGATGGCGACAAGCTTTCCCTACTGGGAGGGACCGATCCGATTCAGCGGCAGCCATCAGGGGATCGGCTATTTGGAAATGACGGGCTATGAATAGACCCTGAAAAGCGGTTTAGAGCCGTTTTTAGGGCAAGATCGGCCCCAAAGGTAGTCGCACCGCAAGCAGCCAGGCCAAGGCGATGCCCAGCCCAAGCCCCATCGCGAATGCCGATCCGGTGCGTCGCCCGACCCACCCGCCGACCACCCCGAAGCTGAGATAGAAGAACACCATCACCGGCAGAAGCGCGAAGAGGAAGAACAACTCTTCCCCGCCCAATACTGCGGTTATGGCCAAGGACGCGAGAAACGCCAAACGCACCGCCCAGCGCCGCCAGGCGTGTGCCCGACCCGCCTGGCTGAGCGCTGCGTCGGCCACCATCGTCAGCACCGCACCCGGCAAGAGCGCCGCCATGACCAGCCAATGCCCGCCTTGCGGCAAAAACCCGGTGACATAACGGTCCAAAACGATGCCAATCGTGAGGAGCCCATATCCCGCCACCGCCAGGCCGGGCCACACGCCCCGCAGTTGTGGCATGTCACCTTCCACGGCCAAGCCGACCAGAACCAACGCACCGAACAACGCCAGATGCAGCGCCAAATAATCCGCAGCCACAGCGGATAACAGGCTCGTTTCGACCCAGAACAAGCTCAAAGGCGTCAAAATCATCGGTGCAAGCGTCAAGCTCCAGAACGCGCCGGATGGCACCTCGGGCAAGACCCGCCCGGCAGGCAACAGATCGGCCAGGGGCAAACCGAGCACGATAATACCCAGCACGATCAAGACAACCGACGCTGCGATCGAAGCAATCCCGTTGCGATAGGGCCGCCCAAAACGGGTGTTCAACCAATCCCGCGTCTCGCGCAATGTCACCGGAGCATAGAGTAGACCGGCCCCCGCCATCAGCGGGACTGAAATGACTCGGCCCGAGATGACATCGTCGTCTGCTGCTGTCTCATCTGTGATCCAGCCGCTGAGCAGCGGCCACACATCTCCCTGAAATCCATTAACCAGGAGGAGATTGTCAGACACCCCGGATGGCACCTGCACATCACTTGGTAGAGACAGGGCAATCACCGCGTCAACGCGGTCATCCACCTCCGCTTGGTGCACCGCGACCTCTGCACCTAAGCGATAGCCAAGAAGCGCGAGACGCCCGTCGGCACCTGGCTGTGCCAGTGCAGCGGTACTCACCGCAGCCAGTTCGGTCCGCAATTCTTGTAGGCCCGGCACACCAGAGTTTCGCCCATGTCCGAGGGCATCATAACTGACGGTGATGTATCCGGCCCGGGCAAGGGTAAGTTGCAGCGGCTGCATCGCCTGACGCGTCATGCCGAACCCATGCGCCAAAACGACGACGGGTCCGACTGCTTGTGGCACGCGCATAATGGTCGCTGGCGTGTCGCCAACCATCAGCGGCATGATTTCGAGCCCCGCGCGGGGCCTTTCTGCCAGAAACAGGCCCAGCCCGATCGAGAGCAGGGCCACCAAGACAGCCAGGAGATTTCGCAATAGCACGCGGCGCCCTCGCAAACGGACTAACCATCGATCACCAAGCATAAATACCCCTGCCGCAAAGCCAATTGGGAATTTGCAGCATTTCTGGCCCTCTGGCCCTGAACATGGTTTATGCGACCTTAGATACCGTGCCTGTCGGAGAGACCTATGTTCACCGCGACTTTGACTACGAACCCCGCGATGTATCTCGAACCCGCGCTGGTCGATAGCCTGCGCAACGCGTTTGGCGGCGGTGATATCCTTTGGTTGGCCCCTGATAAGGCGGCGGAGTTCACTCTCCCCAAACGGCCAAGAAACGAGGATCAGATCTGGAGCAGCCTGCAAGCCGAAGGGGTCGATCTGGTGATCCAGTCCAGCAATGGGCGGCGGAAAAAGCTGCTTCTGGCGGATATGGATTCCACGATGATCCAGCAGGAATGCGTTGACGAGTTGGCCGCCGAGGCTGGTGTCGGTGAGCGCGTCGCGGCGATCACAGCACGCGCGATGAATGGTGAGCTCGATTTCGAAGCGGCGTTGAAGGAACGCGTTGGCCTACTAAAGGGCCTCAATACCTCCGTGATAGACACTGTTTTAGCCAAACGGATCACCCATATGCCGGGCGGCGCGGCCCTTGTCGCAACGATGAAGAAACATGGGGGCCATGCCTCGCTGGTCTCTGGCGGCTTCACCGATTTCACAGCCAGGATCTGCGCCGATCTAGGCTTCGACGATCACCGCGCCAATACGCTCCTGTCTGAAAATGGCGTGCTGACCGGAGAGGTGGCAAACCCCATCCTAGGCCGCGACGCGAAGGTTCGGGCCCTCCAAGAGATCACTGCGCAACTTGGAATTACGCCAGCCGAGGTCATCGCCGTCGGCGATGGGGCAAATGACCTCGGCATGCTGCAATTGGCGGGAACCGGTGTTGCGCTTCACGCCAAACCAGCCGTGCAGGAGCAAGCCAAGATCCGCGTCAATCACAGCGACCTGACGGCGCTGCTCTACATCCAAGGCTATAGCGCCGACGAAATCGTCGCGCCTGATTGACCTCGTTTAAGGCGGGATCGTTGCGACCATGGCATCATGGCCTCTCTAGACCAGGAGCTTGCCATGAAGACCAACGCCGTGCCGCATTATGATGACAGCATCAACACCACCGGCTGCTGCCCAAAATTCAACCCAGATGGCTGGGACGGGCAAGAGCTACATTTCACTGACAAACCGTTCGTTCGCGCCACCACGCGCAGCCTCATGCATATACCGCTCAATGTGGGTCGGGTTTTCACCCGGGTGCAGACTCATATCGGCGGAAGCGGTGTGATCGACCCCGACAATTTCTTGATTCTGAGCCGCGACCTGTCGCCTTGGCAGGTTGAGCACCTATTCGCCACTGACAACAACGTGCCGGACGAAGAAATGACCACGCTGTCCGGCGATTTCATCACAAAGGTCTTCGAAGGGCCTTACAAAGAGGCGAAAGAGTGGCACCGGCAGATGCAGGATCTGGTCCGCGCCAGTGGCAGGGAGCCGGGGCGGATTTTCTTCTTTTACACAACCTGTCCGCGCTGCGCGAAAGCCTATGGGAAGAACTACACTATCGGTGTTGCGGAGACATTGGCCGCCTGACCATCGGCGTCATTGCCGATGACGCGCCCTGGGCCAATCGCGATGCCGTCAGCCAGAGTTCGCATCAACGCTCGGCACGACCTCGAAACGGAGGATCGGCCTAAGGCTGTTTCGTCCAATTTTTTGGCATGTTGGCGAGCCGTCATCACTGCGGTGCGGCTCGCCATAATGGGTTTGTGAGGTCACTCTGCCGGCACGGCAGCCTCTTCGATCCCCAAGGGGTGGATCAGCTTATCCAGCATCTCTTTCGGGCAGACTTGCAGGAAGTTCCCTTTCTCATGATCCCAGTGCTGCAGAATATCGGCCGCTTTGCGGCTGCCAGTTTCCGTCGCATGGGCCTGGACCAAGCCCTTGAGCTGCGCTTCCCAATGATCCACCGTCACCGGGCAAGTCACCAGCGTCTCGAGGTTCATATTCACCAGCGCGGACCCGTCAGGATCATAAAGATAGGCCATCCCGCCGGTCATCCCAGCCCCGAAATTGGCGCCAATCGAGCCCAAAATCACCGCGACGCCACCGGTCATGTATTCGCAGCCGTTCGAACCGCAGCCCTCGATCACGACTTTCGCGCCCGAGTTCCGCACCCCAAACCGCTCACCAG
Source organism: Roseobacter sp. HKCCD6576-2 (assembly GCF_013179285.1). Taxonomy (GTDB): domain Bacteria; phylum Pseudomonadota; class Alphaproteobacteria; order Rhodobacterales; family Rhodobacteraceae; genus Rhodophyticola; species Rhodophyticola oceani. Next base: position 28,259 of record NZ_WVNW01000001.1, read on the forward strand.
CCCGACCCGCGGCAAAGAGATAGCCATCGGTCGCGCCGTAGAGCACGGTATTGCCGATAATCGTGTTCTCATCGGCTTTCAGCGGGCTGACCTGCGGCGGCTTCACCACCACGGTCCCGCCGCTCAGCCCCTTGGCCACATAATCATTCGCATCACCGGACACTTCTAGCTTCAGACCCGGTGCCGCAAAGGCGCCAAGCGATTGCCCGGCGGAGCCTTCCAGCTTTACCGTCAGGTGATCCGGCTGGAGCGCATTGCGCATCCCAAAGGCTTGCACGATATGGCTTGAGGTCCGGGTTCCGATGGTGCGAAGCGTGTTCTGCACCGCATAAGACAGCTGCATCTTCTCGCCATCTTTCAGGAACCGCGCCGCATCTTTCACAATCTGCGCGTCCAGCGTATCGGGCACCGTGTTCCGCTCTTTGTTGCGGTCATAGACGATCTCATCGGCGCCATCGACGGTGATCAAAAGCGGGTTCAGGTCCAGATCGTCCAGATGCGCCGACCCACGGCTGACCTGCGTCAGCAAATCGGCCCGTCCGATCACATCGTCCAAGGAGCGCGCGCCGATCGAGGCCAACAACTCGCGCACTTCCTGCGCATAGAAGGTGATCAGGTTCACGACCTTATCGGCATTGCCGGTGAACTTCGCGCGCAAGCTCTCATCCTGCGTGCAGACGCCCACCGGGCAGGTGTTCGACTGGCACTGCCGCACCATGATGCAGCCCATGGAGATCAGCGCCGCGGTGCCGATCCCGTATTCTTCGGCCCCCATCATCGCCGCCATGACAATGTCGCGCCCGGTGCGAAGCCCGCCATCTGTCCGAAGCGTGATCCGATCACGCAGCTTGTTCATCGCCAGAACCTGATGCGCCTCGGTCAGGCCCATTTCCCAGGGCAGCCCGGCATATTTGATTGAGGTCGCTGGGCTTGCACCAGTCCCGCCATTGTGACCCGAAATCAGGATCACATCGGCCTTCGCCTTGGCCACGCCGGCGGCAATTGTGCCAACCCCAGAGGAGGCCACGAGCTTCACCGTGACTTTGGCGCGCGGATTGATCTGTTTCAGATCATAGATCAGCTGCGCCAGGTCTTCGATCGAGTAGATATCGTGATGCGGCGGCGGCGAGATCAGCGTGACCCCTTGGGTCGAGTGCCGGAGCCGCGCGATCAGCTCGGTCACCTTCATGCCTGGCAATTGACCGCCTTCGCCGGGTTTCGCACCCTGAGCGACCTTGATCTCAAGCTCTTCACAATGGTTCAGATATTCGGCGGTCACGCCAAACCGACCAGACGCCACCTGCTTGATCTTCGCAGATGGGTTGTCGCCATTCGGCTCCGGCACGAAATGCGCCGGGTCTTCGCCGCCTTCGCCACTGTCCGATTTCGCGCCGATCCGGTTCATCGCGACGTTCAGCGTCTTATGCGCCTCGGGGCTCAGCGCGCCGAGGGACATGCCCGGCGTCACAAACCGTTTACGGATCGAGGTGATGCTCTCGACCTCTTCGATTGGCACCGGTTTGCCCAACGGCTTAATGTCCAGCAAATCCCGCAGATGGATCGGCGGATTGTTCCGCATCGTTGCGGAATACTGCTTCCACATCTCATAGCTCGCGCGGTCACAGGCCGATTGCAGCATATGCATCGTCTGCGCTTCCCACGCGTGTTTCTCGCCCGAGCGCCGCGCCTTATAGAACCCGCCGATGGGCAACACATCCTGCCCGCCGCACCAGCCGCGCTTGTGAACCTCTTCCACCTTCTTTTGCAGACCAGAGACGCCGATCCCCGAGATCCGCGAGATCATACCGGGGAAATACTCCGCCACCATCGCGCGCGAGAGGCCTACGGCTTCGAAGTTCAAACCGCCGCGGTAAGACGAGATGACAGAAATCCCCATCTTCGCCATGATCTTCAACAGACCCTGGTCAATCGCGTTGCGATAGCGCGCGACAGCTTCGGTCAACGTGCAATCCAGCAAGCCCCGATCGATCCGATCCGCCAGCGAATCCTGCGCCAGATAGGCATTTACAGTCGTCGCGCCGCAGCCGACCAACACCGCAAAATAATGCGGGTCGATACATTCCGCCGAACGCACGTTCAGTGAGCAGAAGGTGCGTAAGCCCTTCTGAGTCAGCCAGCTATGCACAGCAGATGTCGCGAGGATCATCGGCATCGGCACCTTGCCTTCGTTCTGGAACCGATCGGACAGAACGATATGCCCCGCACCTGAGCGCACGGCATCCTCCGCTTCTGCCCGAATCCGCTCCAAACCGGCCCGCAGCCCGCCCTGGCCAGATCCGACCGGGAAACTGCAATCGATGGCAACGACGCTATCGCCGAAATGCTCCATCATCGTCTCGAATTGCGCATTGCCCATGAACGGGCTGTCGAGCACCAGGATCTCCGTCTGAGACGAATCCTCGTCCAGCACATTCTTGAGATTCCCGAAGCGCGTCTTCAGGCTCATCACCCGGTATTCGCGAAGCGAGTCGATTGGCGGGTTGGTCACCTGGCTGAAATTCTGACGGAAGAAGTGACTCAGTGGCCGGTACTGCGCAGACAGCACAGCCGACGGCGTATCGTCGCCCATACTGGCCAGCGCCTCTTTCGCATCCTCGGCCATCGGCGCAAGAATGCTCTCAAGCTCTTCGATCGAATAGCCCGCCGCAATCTGCCGTTTGCGCAGCTCGGCACCGCCGAACAGGGCCTTTTCGGTCACGCCCTCCGTCTCTTTCGCAAGGTCGGTAATCTTCCCGACCCACTCGCCAAAGGGCCGTGCCGATGCCAGCGCGTCTTTGATTTCGGTGTCGTGAAACAGTCTCTGTTCGGCCATATCGACAGCAATCATCTGCCCCGGGCCGAGCGCACCCTTCTCAACAACACTGGCCTCGTCAATCGGCACCATCCCGGCTTCGGACCCGGCAATCATCAGCCCATCGCCCGTCACCACATAACGCATCGGGCGCAAGCCGTTTCGGTCGAGCCCAGCACAGACCCAGCGCCCATCGGTCATCGCCAAGGCGGCTGGCCCATCCCAAGGTTCCATCACCGAATTGCAGTAGGAATACATATCTTGCCACGCCTGGGGCAGTTCCGTCGCGGTCTGCGACCAAGCTTCCGGGACCAGCATGGTCTTCGCCATCGGTGCGTTCCGCCCGGCGCGCACCAAAACCTCAAATACCGCGTCCAGCGCGGCACTATCCGACGACCCACCCGGCACGATCGGCTTAATGTCCTCGGCCATATCGCCGAAATAGCTGGAAGAGAGCCGGATTTCGTGGCTCTTCATCCAATTCACATTGCCTTTGAGCGTGTTGATCTCGCCATTATGCGCCAGCATGCGGAACGGCTGCGCCAGCCACCATTGTGGGAAGGTGTTGGTGGAATACCGCTGGTGATAGATGGCAAAGGCGCTCTCGAACCGTTCATCTTTCAGATCGGGGTAAAATTCGGCCACATCCTGGGCCAACATCATACCCTTGTAGATGATCGATCGGCAGCTCAGCGAGCAAATGTAGAGCTGACCGACGCCAGCGGCCGCCGCGGCTTTCTCGATACGGCGGCGGATTACATAGAGTTCGCGCTCAAACGTCTCTTCGTCGACGCCTTTGACGTTGGAGATGATGATCTGCTCAATCTCAGGGCGCGTCGCATTGGCCTTTTCGCCCAATACAGACACATCAACCGGCACATGACGCCAGCCATAGATGTAATAGCCCATCCGCAGTACTTCGGATTCCACGATGGTCCGGCAGGTCTCTTGCGCGCCAAAATCATTGCGCGGCAGAAACACCTGCCCCACGGCCATCAGCTTCTCCATATCCGGCTCATGCCCGGTGCGCCGGACTTGGTCATAGAAGAACTGAACCGGAATCTGCACATGGATGCCGGCGCCATCGCCGGTCTTGCCATCGGCATCGACAGCCCCCCGGTGCCAGACGGCCTTTAGCGCATTGATACCGTTTTCCACCACCTTGCGCGACGGCTTACCGTCGACGGAGACGACCAGGCCCACCCCGCAAGAGGAGTGTTCATCCGCCTCCGAGAACATGCCGTTCTCGTCCATCCACTTGCGCTTCGCCTCTTCGGCGGCCGCCCAATTGGCATCGAACTTGGTCATGGCATATCTCCTTCGACATGGCGGTTATCCGCCTCCCACTCAGCGCGGGTCTTTGTGGCATGGGACCCCGACAGCGGCACATAGGCCGGTCGGCAATCCGTGTAGATTTCTGAGATCAGCGGAAACGCCGCCGCCTCCGGAAACAGCGCGGGCATGAACCCGTAGTCGGCCGCATCATTGTCGCTGTCGCGCAGCCAAAGATTGCTGCCGCAGACCGGGCAAAACGCCCGCTCGGAAAACTCGGTCGAGGCATAGCGCGCAACCTCGCCCGTGACCGTCACCGCAGGTGCCGAGCCGACAAACGCGCCCCACAACACGCCCGCCGATCTCTGACAGCGACTGCAATGGCAGGCGCCGACGGCGGCCACATAGTCCCCATCGATGGAGATCTGCACCGCGCCGCACAGGCAGGCGCCCTGCAACTGGCCGCGCCGCCGATACTGATCCGCCAGGCTGCTCATCGCACGCCCTCCGCAACGGGAGCCGTTTTTCGCGCGAAAAACGGCCCGGAAAACGCGCGTTTTCCGCGCCCTTTTGCAAGTGACAAGGTCACGCCTGACCCTCCGGCCCGGCATTGACCATCTCCATCACCTCGGCTTCGGTCATGCGCTTGCGGTTCCCCGCGAAGGCATGGCTCGCCGGTTTCATGTCGATATAAACTTCGGTAGCAAATTCGAGGCCGTCGAAGCTGTCCAATGCGCCAGCTGAGAGGCTGAACATCCCCTGCATCGGCCCCGGCGCGGTCAAATGCCAAAACAGGCTCGAGCCACAAGTTTTGCAGAACCCGCGTTCGGCCCATTCAGACGACTGATATCGCCCGATATTATCCTCACCGGTCCAGGTCACGCCGCCCGGCGGCACATGCAGCCCGAGTTCGATCCCGCCGCTGAATTTCCGGCACATGGTACAGTGACAGGCACCATACTCCGTCGGGGCCTCGGCCAGTTCAAAGCGTACCGCGCCGCAAAGGCATCCGCCCGTCTGAGATGCGCTCATCTCGTTAGCCTCCGTGAACGTGGTTAAAATCAAACAGCCCAGACATCGTGTTGCCGCAGTCATAGAGCGGGGTCATGGTCAGAAACCCGTTCTCGCCCGGCTCGGCAAATTCCATCGGGGAATAGTTGCCTTCGAATGTGCCGCCATCGGGCGTCGTGACAGTCTCTGTTCCGCCGAAAAACAACCGCCAGTCTTCGCTCACAAACTGATTGCCATTCACCCGGCGAGGGCCGAACCCGGTCTCGTATTCATAAGAAAACGATGTGATCAGAAGGGTATGCCCATCAACCACCACACGCTCACCGGTCAGCGCATCGAAGCCGACATAATCCCGCTGCTCGGTTCCGTTCGGGCCTTCTTCGACGATGCTGTAGACCATCGAGTCGGTGCCGGTCTCGAACAGATCGGTCAGACTGGCCGGATCTTCCTCCGGTTCGACCAGGGTCGACTGCCCGCCATTGCGCAGGTCGTAGTTCCTCAACCAGCGAAACTCGCTATCGGTGTATGACAGGTAGAATGGCCCATCCTCGCCGATCGCGATGCGCCAGCTGTGCCCTGCGGGATCGGCCTCGCATGTCCAATGATGCGAGACGATGCAGCTCCGCGATTGCACCGTTAGAAAAGCGGTGCAGCCCGATGGGGGCGTAAACAGATTGCCTTGCTGCGCCGAAACAGGGACCGGCATGCCGCTTAACGGCAACAGCAAAAGCGCGGCTACGAGCGCCGCAGATGTTTTCTCTCTGGATCTGTCTTGGTCAGCAGTCATGACCTTTACCTCTCCTCAAGCGACCTCGACGTGGCGGTAGATATGCGAGATCTATATCGGGTCTATATCACGGGATTAGGACCGTTTTCCGATTGCGCGTCACTCCGCCGCCACCGTTGCCGGAGTTGCCAGCTTAGCCAAAATCGCCTCCGCCGCCTCGCGTCCATCACGGATGGCCCAGACGACAAGCGAGGCACCCCGAACGATGTCACCCACCGCATAAACGCCCTCAATCGCGGTCTCATGAGTCTGGAAATTGGCTTTCACCGTGCCCCAGCGCGTGACTTCCAACTCGGGCATATCCCAAAGCGTGGGCAGATCTTCGGGCTCGAACCCAAGCGCCATGATCACCAGATCGGCGTCCTCGACATAATCCGCGCCTTCGATGACTTCGGGGCTCTGCCGCCCCGTCGCATCCGGCTGACCCAGGCGCATTTTCTGCACCATGACGCCTTCGATGGTCTCACCTTTGAAACCCTTCGGCGCCGAGAGCCAGACAAACTCGACGCCCTCCTCTTCGGCATTGGCCACTTCTCGCTGCGAGCCCGGCATATTCGCCCGGTCGCGACGATAGAGGCATTTCACGCTGGTCGCGCCTTGCCGCACGGCGGTCCGAACGCAATCCATCGCGGTATCGCCGCCGCCAATCACAACCACACGCTTGCCTTCGGCGTTCAACTCACCGCTGTCGAATTCCGGCACATCATCGCCGAAACTCTTGCGGTTCGAGGCCGTCAGGTAATCGAGCGCGCGCACCACTCCATCGGCCCCAACACCAGGCGCTTGCAAGTCGCGCGACTTGTAAACCCCTGTGGCAATGACAAGAAAATCATGTTTGGCCTGTAGATCGGCAAAGCTGGTCGTCTCACCGACATTACAGTTCTGCACGAATTGAACGCCGCCTTGTTCCAATTGCTCGATCCGCTGCATGACCACCGGCTTCTCCAGCTTGAAGCCAGGGATGCCATAGGTCATCAAGCCGCCCGCACGATCATAGCGATCATAGACCGTGACCTGCACGCCCGCGCGGCGCAGGAAGTCTGCAGCAGCCAATCCACCTGGGCCCGCGCCGATGACGCCGACACTCTCGGGGCGTTCGGTGGTGGGCGAAATCGGCTTCACCCAACCCATCTCAAACGCCGTGTCGGTGATGTATTTCTCGACCGATCCGATGGTGACTGTGCCGTGGCCAGATTTCTCGATGACGCAATTGCCTTCGCACAAGCGATCCTGCGGGCAAATCCGGCCGCAAATCTCGGGGAAAGTGTTCGTCGCTTGGCTCAGCTCATAGGCTTCCTCGAGCCGCCCTTCGGCGGTCAGGCGGAGCCAATCGGGGATGTTATTGTGCAGCGGGCAATGCGACTGGCAATAGGGCACACCACACTGGCTACAGCGCCCGGCTTGCTCGGCCGCCTTGTCGCGCGCATATTCGCCATAAATCTCTTGGAAATCCTCTTTCCGTAGATTTGGAGGCCGCTTTTCTGGCATCTCTTTATCTAGGGTGACGAATTTCAACATAGGTTGCTTGGCCACAGGTCCCTCCGCTTCCAACACCGCTCCTATATCGCCAGCGCGGATGGCATAAAAGACAGCACTACTTACCTATTAAAGGGTTTCTTGTAAAAATGTGGAGCTTTTCAACCTTTTGGCTGGAAAAATAAGACAGTATAGATTACCTATTTGCAGGTTTTCCCCACGACTCCAAGGCTTTAGATTGAGATAACTGATTCGCCTCGTGGAGGGCTGATGAGCCTCTTTCACCTTTTCCTCATCGCCCTGATCCAGGGGGTCACCGAATTTCTTCCGGTTTCCTCCTCTGGTCATCTGATTCTTCTGCCGAATCTGACGGGGTTGGACGACCAAGGCCAAGTAATCGACGTCGCCGTCCATGTCGGCACACTCGGCGCGGTCGTTCTCTATTTCTGGTCCGATGTGCGCGAGGCCGCCATCGGGTCATTGCGCCTTCTACGGGGAAGGATCGACACCCGCGGCGCGTTTTTGGCCCTGTGTCTGCTCATCGCGACCATCCCAGTGGTGATTTTCGGCCTGATCCTCAAACTGATGGGATGGGATGATCTGCTCCGTTCCACGGCTGTGATCGGCTGGACCATGGTGATCTTTGGCGTCGTGCTCTACGCCGCCGATCAATCCGGCAGCGAAGCACGCGAAGCGAAAGACTGGACGCTAAAACACGCGTTGATCATGGGGCTTTGGCAGGCCGTCGCGCTGATCCCCGGCACATCGCGGTCTGGCATCACGATCACGGCGGCGCGGTTTTTGGGCTATGGCCGGGAGGGGGCCGCGCGATTGGCGATGCTGATGTCGATCCCGACCATCATCGCCTCCGGCGTCTTGCTTGGCGGAGAGGTCATCACGACTGCAGATGCGCAAGCCGCGCGGGACGGGGCCATCGCTGCGGTCTTTGCGTTCTTGGCCGCGCTCGCGGCGCTGTTTTTCATGATGCGCCTACTGCGCAGTGTCAGCTTTACGCCCTATGTGATCTATCGCTTGATCCTCGGCGTGGTGTTGCTGGTCATCGCCTATAGCTAGGGTCTGAGCTTCTCGGCGCTTTCTTTGATCTCGGCATATTGCCCGCCAGACCGATAGGGCCAAAGATATTCGTCCAAGACCGCCTCCATCGCGACCGGCGCAATGCCGAGAGCCTCAAATCCCGGCATGTCTGGGTCCGCCACATTGTCCCGGCGCAACTGCCGCGCCTGATCGCGGGTCAGCATACTATTGTGGATCAGGCCCAGCGAAAGCGTTTGGATCAGGTCAAAGCCCCATCCCATCAACCCAGCAAGCCAGAACGGCATATTCAAAATCAATCGACGCCGCCGGATCACGCCCAACATCTTCCGCATCAAATCGCGGAAGCTCTCCACATCGGGGCCACCCAGCTCGTAAATCCCCGGTGCGGCTTGACCTAGGACCGCCATTTCAGCCGCTTTAGCAACATCATCAACATAGACCGGCTGAAACTTGGTATCGGCCCCGACCACCGGCAGGATCGGCCCAAGTCGGCTCATCCCAGCGAACCGGTTAAAGAAGTCGTCTTCCGGCCCGAAGATCACCGAGGGGCGCAAAATCACCGCGTTTGGCATGTGTTCCAGCACGCCCGCCTCGCCTTCGGCTTTCGAGCGGGCATAGGCGCTGTCGCTCTCGGCATCCGCGCCAATCGCCGAGATATGCACCATCGTCGTGATGCCCTCAGCCGCCGCCAAACGAGCGACCCGCGCTGCGCCTTCGGCCTGCACGCTTGCGAATTTGTTCCGGCCGCGCTCCGACAAAAGCCCGACGCAGTTCACCACCGCATCCGCCCCTTTCAGCGCTTGAGCGACCGACGTATCATCTCGCAGATTGGCCAAGATCGGCTCGACTTGACCGACCACACCATAAGGACGCACGAAGAGCGCTTCATTGGGACGCCGCACCGCCACCCGCACACGCCAGCCTTCCTTCGCCATGCGGCGCGCCACATAGCGGCCCACAAATCCCGAACCGCCAAAGATGGTGACGAGTTTCGACATGGCTTTCATCCTTCTGGTCCAACTTGCATGGGTTGATACGCGCCTGCCCCCTCTGGAACAAGGCGCAAATCGTCCCAAGCGGGGTTCACAATTCCACCGAACCGCACCGCGCAGGTGGCAATAGGCGCATTGCAGGGCTACAGGTGGATCAGACGATTTTGAGGGGATCTTGGGCGTGGCCCGGTTTGGTGCATTTTTCCTGTCGATCGCATTGCTCTGCCCCGCTGCCGCGAGCGCCGAGGTCCGCATTGACGTGCCCGGTGCCGCCGATGAGGTGACTGACGCGGTTCGTGCTGCATCGCTGCTTGTGAGCACGGAGGCTGAAGACGCCGAAACCGTGCAAGATCTGGTCGCCGCCGCCCGTGCCGATTATGGGCGGTTGGTCGCCGTGATGTATGAGCGCGGGTTTTTCGGGCCAGAGATCAGCATTCGGCTGAACAGGCAAGAAGCCGCGACCCTGTCCCCCTTCTCCCCACCCGCGCAGATAACCTCTATGGAAATCCGCGTGAATCCTGGGCGCGCATTCCGGCTTGGCAGTGCAGAAATCGCGCCGTTGGCTCCTGACACCGATCTACCAGAAGGGTTTCGGAGCGGCGCGCCCGCAAGCACCCCAATTCTGCGCGAAGCCACCGAAGCCGCCATCGCCGGATGGCGCGACGATGGTCACGCTATTGCTGGCATCGCCCGGCAATCCATCACCGCCCGACAGCGTGAGGGCGTATTGGATGCGCAAATTACGGTCGCGCCCGGCCCACTGATCCGCTTCGGCGATCTGATCCCGGAGGGGCAAGACCGGATGCGCCCCGAGCGTATTCGCGAGATTGCCGGGTTGCCGCGCGGTGAGGTGTTCAGCCCCGCCGCAGTCGAAACCTCGGAAACGCGGCTGCGGCGCACGGGCGTGTTTCGATCCGTGGCATTGGAGGAGCGCCCTCCAAGCGCCGACGACACCATGGATATCGGCGCCACTTTGGTCGAGGCTCCGCTTCGACGGTTCGGGTTCGGTGCCGAAGTGTCCTCCACCGATGGCGCGGCGCTCAGCACGTATTGGCTGCATCGCAATCTCTTTGGCGGTGCGGAACGGCTCCGCTTCGACGCCGAAATCAGTGGGATCAGTGGCGACAGCGGTGGTGCGGATTGGGAACTGGGCGGCGCCTTCTCACGCCCCGCGACGATCAACGCTGATACAACCCTCGTCTTCGACGTCACGCTGGCTGGCCTGGATGAGCCAAATTTCGAAGAAACGCTGTTTGAGATCACAGGCGGGTTCGAGCGGATTTACTCGGATACGTTGACCGGTGAGATCGGTCTGGGCCTCCGTTATTCGGATATTACCGATGCGTTCGGCTCTCGCGATGTGACGCTCCTGACCCTGCCGCTCGGCCTAACATTCGACAATCGCGACGATCCGCTTGATGCCCGGGAAGGGTATTTTGCCGAACTGGCGCTGACACCTTTTGCTGTTCTCGACGGCAGCGGTGATGGCGGCGGGCTTCGCGCCACTCTGGACGCGCGCGGGTATCTGGCTCTTGGGCAAAGCGACCGGCACCGATTGGCCGGGCGGCTGCAATTGGGCACCGTTGAGGGCGGCGATTTCACCGATCTCCCGCCTGAGTTTCTGTTTTTCTCCGGTGGCGGCGACACTGTGCGCGGGCAGCCGTATCAGTCATTGGGTGCTTTGCAGGGTGGACAGGTCGCAGGTGGGCGTGGGTTTTTGGGCCTGTCGGCCGAATATCGGGCCGATATCACCGACACCTACGGGCTCGTCGCCTTTGTCGATGGTGGATATATCTCGGGGGAGGCCCTTTGGGACGATAGCGGCGATTGGCAGACGGGCGCGGGCCTTGGCCTTCGTTACAACACGGCGCTGGGACCGATCCGGGTTGATCTCGCCACACCAGTTAGCGGCGATGATGCGGGTCAAAGTGTGCAACTTTATATCGGCATCGGACACGCGTTTTGAGATGGCTTTGCCTCATAACCTGTCTGCTGCTTACCCCTCTGATGGCAGCGGCCCAAGAGGACGACCGGGGCCGATTGGTCCAGCTTCTGGAAGACGCTCTCTCAGATGAGGCCGCGCGACAGGTTCGCATTGACGGGTTTCGCGGTGCGCTGAGTGCGCAAGCCTCCCTCGACCGGCTGACCATTGCCGATGAAGAGGGGGTCTGGCTGACGCTCGAAGACGTCACACTTGATTGGAACCGCCGCGCGCTGTTTTCCCGCGCGCTGGAGGTCACGGCGTTGACGGCCAGGCGATTGGAGCTTGCGCGTCTGCCGCAGACCGAAAACGGATTGCCCGCCGCCGAAGCGCAACCCTTCAGCTTACCGGAATTGCCGCTCAGCATCCGCATCGACCAGACCGCGATTGATCGGGTTGAGATCGGCGAGCCTGTTTTTGGCCAAGCCCTCGCCTTTTCCATCATTGGCGCGGCGGAACTCGCCGGTGGCGAAGGGAATGCTGAGTTGCAGCTTGACCGACTTGACGGACCGCAGGGGCAGTTCCGCCTGATCGGCAGCTTCGAAAACCAGAGCCGGGTCGCGGCGATTGATCTTCTCTTTGAGGAAGAGGCCAGGGGGCTGGCCGCGACTCTCCTTGGCATTCCGGGCGAGCCTTCTGTTCGGCTGACCGTCGACGGGCAAGGGCCGCTAACTGCGTTTGCGGCTGATTTCGCCTTGGAAACCGATGCCACGCCACGTCTAATCGGCGGATTGCAAATCTCTCAATCCGAAGAGGGTGACCAAACCGTCGCGCTGGATATGTCCGGCGATGTGACGGCGATTGTCCTGCCCGAATATCGCGAGTTCTTCGGCCCCGATATCTCCCTGGTGGCCAATGTGACCCAAGATGCCTCAGGCATTCTGACCGCTGATCCGATGCGGCTCACCGCAGCGGCGATGAACCTTGAGGGCCGTTTGGTTCTGAATGCAGAGCGCCAACCGGAGAGTTTCGCGCTAACCGGCGCGATTGATCCGACCGGCGAAGAGGAGGATCGCGTTGTTCTACCAATCTCGGGCGGCGATCTCTCCGTGGCCACAGCCGCGCTCGACATCGGTTATGATCGGACTGCCGGAAACACATGGCGTGGCGAATTTGAGCTTCGCGATCTGATTTCCGGTGATTTTTCCGCGTCAGACACGGTTTTGAACCTAACCGGTGAAATCACCGAGGCTGCGCAAGGGCTGGCCGCGATCACCGCAGAGGTCGCGGCAACGACGACGGGGCTCTCCCATACCGACCCAGACCTGGCGACAGCTTTGGGAGACAGTGTGGCGCTGGACACCCAGATCAGATGGGAAAATACGCGCGGGCTGACCTTGTCCGATCTGCGTCTGACGGCGGGGGACGTGGCCTTGGAGGGCGAGATGACGGCCGACTTGGCCGATGCGCGACTTGGCCTCGACTATGCATTGCAAGCCGAAATCGGCGATCTCACCCGGTTCGCGCCGCTGGCCGGGGATGGGCTGGCAGGCGCTGCGAGTCTCTCTGTTGATGGCACGGCAGAGGCTCTATCCGGCAGTTTCGACACCAGTTTGGCGGGGCAAACCCGCGACCTGCGGCTGACCCCCGACCTGCCGCCGCAGCTTTTTGCTGGGGCCACGGATCTGACAGCGCGGTTGCGGCGGGACGAAACCGGCGTGACCCTCGAGGATGTTTCCTTGACTGGTCAGGAAGTGACCCTGGAGGGCAGCGGGCGGCTGAGCAGCACGGAAAGTGAATTGCTCTATCGGGCGCGCCTTCGGAATATCAACCTCTTCACCTCCGCCCTTTCTGGCCAAGTCGATTTACGCGGGGGCCTGATCCGGACGGGCGACGGACCTTGGACCACCCAAACCCGGTTGGATGGCCCGGGCGGCACCACCTTGGTTTTGCTGGGAGAGGTTGGATTGCCGGACGGAGCCGTCGATCTCGGCCTGACAGGGCGGGCGCCGCTCCCTTTGGCGGATCGCTTTATCGCGCCGCGCACAGTGCGCGGCGATTTGGCGATGAACCTGCGGCTGAGCGGGGCGCCGGACTTACGGAACCTCTCAGGCGAGTTGACAACGGCGGGTGCCCGGGTTGCCGCGCCAACGATTGGTGTCAGCCTCACGGATGTGACCACAAATGCAGCGATTTCTGGCGGCAGTGTTCGGCTGACCACAACGGCGGCGCTCTCCACCGGCGGACAAATCTCGGCCAACGGATCCGCCGCCTTCACCGGTCGCACCCTGCCGGCGCAGTTTGACATCGCACTGGATGATCTCCGGCTAATCGACCCGGAGCTCTTTGAGGCAAGTGTGCCCCAAGCGCGCCTCACCTATTCCGGCAACCTGACCGGGGCGGGGCGGCTCTCTGGCGAAGTGTTGATTGGGGAGACGGAGATTCGGGTGCCTGAGTCGTCACTTGGCACGACCGAACCGATCCCAGAGATCACGCATATTGGAGAATCGGCGGCCCAGCGTCGGACCCGCGCCTTTGCCGGGTTGCTCAGGGACACATCGGGCGACGGTAATGCGAATATCGCGCTTAACCTGACCATCTCCGCACCGGGCCGCATCTTCCTTCGAGGGCGCGGCTTGGACGCCGAACTGGGCGGGACTCTGCGCGTGCGCGGGACCGCCGCCAACGCGCAGCCGGCGGGTCAGTTTGACCTGATCCGCGGGCGGCTTGGCATTTTGGGCCAGCGGCTTGATTTGGTCGAAGGCAGCGCCACCCTGAGCGGCAGTTTCGATCCGTTCATCCGGCTCGTCGCGCAAAGCCGGTCTGGCCAATACCTGATCCGGATCATCTTGGAGGGTTTGGCATCCGCCCCAGAGGTGCGTTTCACCTCTGAGCCGGAACTGCCGGAGGATGAGGTTCTTGCGCAGTTCTTCTTTGGCCGCAGTGTCTCGAGCCTGTCCGCGGTGCAAGCCCTGCAACTCGCCGATGCCGTCTCGGGCCTCGCGGGCGGAGGTAGTGGCGGCGGCATCTTTGCCAGCCTGCGCGAAAATCTGGGCCTCGACGATCTGGACATTCAAACCACCGAAGATGGGAATGCCGCGCTGAGGGCCGGGCGCTATATCTCTGACAATATCTACACCGATGTGACGGTTGGATCTGATGATGGTGCGACGGTGAACCTGAATATCGATCTGACACCCAACGTCACCGCGCGCGGGAGTTTCGGTGCCGATGGCGATAGCAGCCTCGGCGTGTTTTTCGAGCGGGATTACTGAACCCGACAGCACATTCGGGAATTCCCGCGAAGCCCCGTTGACAGCGCCCTGACCCCGCTATATCAGCCGCTTTCACGACACCTGCCCAGGTGGCGGAATTGGTAGACGCGCCAGCTTCAGGTGCTGGTGTCTGTATGGACGTGGAGGTTCGAGTCCTCTCCTGGGCACCACCCCTTTCTGACCAGGGGTCATGGACAAGGGGCAGAGCGTGGCAATCCATACCTATCAAAACGACCTGCCTGATGGACTCGACCTTGGCCCGGTGGTCGCGATTGATTGTGAAACGATGGGTCTGAACCCACATCGCGATCGGCTATGTCTGATCCAGCTGTCTGGCGGGGATGGCGAGGCCCATCTGGTCCAAGTGGCAAAGGGCCAGACCGAAGCGCCTAATCTTGCCGCCCTGCTGACCAATCCCGATGTGCTGAAATTGTTTCATTTCGGACGGTTCGACATCGCCGCGATGTATCATGCCTTCGGAGCTCTCACCGCGCCGGTGTATTGCACCAAAATCGCTTCAAAACTGGTGCGGACCTATACGGATCGGCATGGGCTGAAATATCTCTGCCAGGAGCTTCTCGGCATCGACATCTCGAAGCAGCAGCAAAGCTCGGATTGGGGCGCTGAGACCCTTAGCGAGGCACAGAAATCCTATGCCGCGTCCGATGTCTTGTATCTGCATCAACTACGCGATGAGTTGAATCGCCGCTTGGCTCGCGAGGGGCGCGAAGAGGTTGCGCAATCCTGCTTCGATTTCCTTCCGACCCGTGCGCAGCTCGATCTGGCGGGATGGCCCGAGATCGACATCTTCTCTCATTAGGCCGTGCGATGGCCGCCGAGAATAGATATTCGCAAATCGTCTCTTGGGTGAAAATCATCCTGCCGCTTCTGGCTCTCGGACTGCTTTCGACGCTCTTTCTCTTCTCGAATTCGCCGGACCCAGAGCAGGCAATTCCCTTCGCCGAAGTTGATGTGGAAGAACTCGCCCGCGAGCAACGTTTGGGGCAGCCGCGATTCGCTGGCACGCTGGAAGACGGGCGCGAAGTGCTGTTCATCGCGGAGCAAGCCGCCCCCGTACCCAACGCACCAAATCAGATGCGCGCAGATGTGGTTCAAGCCCGCGTCGATCTATCCGAGACCAGCTATATCCTCTTGGCCAGCGCCGGATCGTTGGTTGATCTGTCCGCACGGACGGCTCAATTGGAAGGAAACGTCCGCATCACAAGCTCTTCTGGGTACCGCTTGGCCAGCGAGGAAATGGTGCTGTCGCTGGATATTCTGAGCGTAATTTCGCCCGGTCCGGTGCATGTCAACGGCCCGTCTATGACTCTCTCCGCCGATCGTATGGAGCTCACAGAAACCGATGGCGCGCAGGTTCTGATGTTCAATGGGGGCGTGAGGATGCTATATGATCCGAACAGTTGAGGATTTTTAATGCGCTCTCTCGTTCTGGCCGTTTTGGCCCTTTGCTTTTCTGCGATCACCGCCGCCGCCCAAGTCAATATCGGCTTTGGCGGCGTCGCTCATGACGCGACCCAAGCCCTCGAGGTGACCTCGGACAATCTCACCTTGAACCAAGAAACCGGTAACGCCGTCTTCTCCGGGAATGTGATTATCGTTCAGGGTGACCTGCGGATTGCAGCCGGGGAGGTCATCGTCTTTTACGGCACCGAGAACGGCGCGCAGGATGTGACGCGGGTTGAGGCGACCGGCGGCGTCTTGGTGACGCGCGGCACCGATGCGGCCGAGGGGCAATCCGCCGCTTATGAAGTTGTCACCTCGCTCATGACCCTGACCGGAGATGTGTTGGTCACCCAAGGCGCGACCGCGATCTCTGGTGATCGGATGGTTGTGAACATGGCCACCGGCGACGGCACTGTTGAAGGCCGGGTGCGCACCATTCTGCAATCTGAAGAGACCGATCAATGACCCCGCGCCCGGCATTGACCGTCACCGACGGACAGCAGGGGCTGCATATCAGCAAGCTGCGCAAAAGTTATCGCCGCCGCCCAGTGATCCGAGATGTGACGATGTCGCTGAACCAAGGTGAAGTGGTCGCGCTACTTGGCCCGAACGGCTCCGGCAAGACGACGTGTTTTTACTCCATCGCCGGGTTGATCGCACCCGATGGCGGCACCGTTACGCTCGATGGCCGCGATGTGACGCAATTGCCGATGTATCGCCGCGCCAAGGCTGGGATCGGCTACTTGCCGCAGGAGATGTCGATCTTTCGAGGGTTGTCGGTTGAAGACAATATCATGGCGATTCTCGAGGTGGCCGAATCCGACCGAAGCAAGCGCTTGGATCGTCTAGAAGAACTTCTCTCGGAGTTTTCCGTCGGCCATCTGCGCCGTGCGCCGGCACTGTCGCTGTCCGGCGGTGAGCGGCGGCGTGTGGAGATCGCCCGTTGCCTCGCATCCAATCCGCGATACGTGCTGTTGGACGAACCTTTTGCGGGGGTTGATCCGATTGCGGTGAGCGAGATTCGTGCGTTGGTCTCCGACCTGAAGACGCGCGGGCTGGGTGTTTTGATCACCGACCACAACGTGCGGGAAACCCTGCAAATCGTCGATCGCGCCTACATTCTTCATGATGGGACGATTCTGATGAGCGGCAGTGCGGATGAGGTGGTGCAAGACGAAAATGTGCGCCGGGTCTATCTGGGACAAAGCTTCCGCATCAGCTGAGAAAGTCATCGCGCAATCAGCGGCGATGCGCTCAGCGCAAACACGCAAGTGCCACGATATGCCGCCCCTCTTCCCGTCGGGTTCCGATTGACGCCACCCGCAAAATATCGCCAAATACGTCCGATGTTCGCAACCGCCGATCCACTCAAAGCACTTGGTTTGGGCTCGATACGCCCGGATCGCACGCAAGAGCACGGCAGAGCAGTTTCCGACATCGTAAACACTTGGTTAAGGCCTCGCAGCTAAAGTCGTGTGCGGCCTTTTGCGCTATGCGGAGGATATATGCGGTACCAAATCAGCGGAAAACAGATCGACATTGGTGACGCGCTTCAGACCCATGTGAAGGATAGTCTGAGCAGTGTGATGTCGAAATATGCCGAACGGCCCACGGATGCCTCGGTGGTTTTCTCGCGCAGCGGGCATGAACATGTCTGCGAGACCACTGTTCACCTCTCCACCGGGCTGACGGCTTCTGCCAAAGCGTCGGAGCACGAGATTTACGCAGCCTTTGATTCGTGCTGCGACAAGATGGAGACGCAGTTGCGCCGCTATAAACGGCGCCTGAAAGACCATCACAAAGAACGTGTGCAGCCCGTTGAACTTTTCGGTGCGTCGTCCTATATCCTCGCCGCATCGGAAGATAGCGACGCTGCGGAACCCGAAACGCTGCAACCCATCATCGTGGCCGAGATGGAAACCAAAATCCCCTCACTTTCGGTTGGGGAAGCGGTCATGCAGATGGAAATCGCAGGTGCACCGCTTTTGGTTTTCCGAAATGAGGGACATGACGAGGTGAATGTGGTCTACCGCCGCGACGACGGAAATGTCGGGTGGATCGACCCGCGCCGCGAAACATAACGGAGCACGCGCCGCACGCGCGCGAGGATAGGATCAGACATGGATTTGGCGACGCTGCTCAAACCGCAGAGCATTAAGGTTGTTTCTGATGTCACGAGCAAGAAACGTTTGATGCAAACCATCTCTGATGTGGCGGAAGGCCTTGTGGGCTTACCCGCTGGCCGTATTTTCGATGCCCTGCAGGATCGGGAGAGCTTGGGACCAACGGGTGTCGGCCATGGCGTTGCCTTGCCGCATGCGCGTCTGACCGATCTCAAAGAGGTCTGCGGCGCATTTTTGAAACTCGACAAGCCGATCGACTTTGATTCAGTCGATCGGCAGCCAGTCGATCTTGTCTTTGCGCTATTTGCGCCCGCGAATACCGGTGTGGATCACCTCAAAGCGTTAGCGCTTGTGTCTCGCACATTGCGAAATCCGGCCCTTTGCGCAAAGCTGCGGGCCAACTCCGATCCAGCCACGCTGCACACGCTGATTACGGGTGATATGGCGACGCAAGCGGCCTGATCTAAGGCTGATCCCAGTAGCGATAGCCGAAATTGCGACAGACGCGGCGATCAACTTCTATCGCCGCGTCTTTGCATAGAAGCGTGATCGCTTCGTTTTCAGTGTGCAAAACGTGTCGTTTTCGACCGCCGATATCTTCTTAGCGAAAGCGGTTACTTCTTCACCAGATACGGGCGCGGGCCCCCAGTCGGTTGGTGCATTTCGACATTCGTCGCCGGGAAATCTCCCATCACAAACGGTTTCATACCCTGGTTTTTGAGATTCTGTAGGAACTGCCCGAACCCGTCCAGATTGGCCATGCGCGGTGCTTCGGTCAGACGCGGGGCAGAGGGGCCATCCATCGCATCAAGAATGCTTTGGAGATTCTCCATCGGCTCTTCGATAAACTCCGCCAAGCTCCAAACCCGCACGTCGGCGCGGGTTCCGATGTTCCGCAACCGGTTCACGAACTCAACTTCGCGCTTCTGCATCAACGCCGCTTCTTTTCGAATATCGGAGAAATCTCGATTCGAGAGATAAAGCGGAACGGCCCAGGCCCCCGTGATCACGGAGATCTGTGCGTTGCTGTCGGTCGAGAGAAACCAGCAGATTCTCTGATTGTCCCGGGGGCTAAACTGAAAAACCTGCCGTTCGCCACGTGTGTTCCAGATCAAACTGGTCAGGAACATCTCAGGGTTGTCATCGCGAAGCGCCGCGGTCGCCGGAAGGCAGCCAGCATAGATATCGGCGTCGCCAGCAAATCGGGCACGGGCCGGATCAAACAGGCTGCCATGAACGCGAGTGCCGAGACGGCGCGAGAGCCAGGGCTCAAAATCCTCGAAAAGATCATTGAACCCCTGAAAGACGGAATATCGGGCGCAGGTTTTACCGTTCTCCAAATCCAGGCGTGGAAACCGGCTGTGCATATAGAGCCCCGCGCGTCCGCGCGTGCGCCGCTCAAGCGCTTTTGCAAACACACGGTCGATCTTGCCAGGCGCTGGCTCAGCCATTTGCGACTCGCGGTGGTTCGGCCCAAGGAAGGTCTCGTATAGCCGATCTGCCTGCGGCCAAGCCTTGCGGGCGACGAAACAGTCGGATCGCCGAAGAAGATGCAAGTGATCGTCATAGAACACATGCGGTTTACCCTGGAAATCAAACTTTGAGAGCGTCAGAGACCGGCTTTCAATCCGCGTCGAATATAGCCGGGCAATCGTCTGATAGTAGCTTTCATCCGGGATCCAGACCCGCTTGAAATAGGCGTCGTGGATCTTCCGTGCCGGATCTTGCAAAATCGCTGAGAGGGTTTGTCGGGTCAGGCACCACCATTGGGAGCCCAGATGCGGCACCAAGTTTTCGGGTATTTTGCGGGTGAAACCGACCCGCCGCTGAAGCTCCACATACCGATCGAACAGAAGCCGGTTCCGCTTCCAAGAAAATGGAAAACGGAGCTGAAACCGCTCCGCATTGAGGCCTCCAACCGTCCAGTCGACGTCTTGGGTTGTCACGCTTTCGATGAAATCTGTCCGGGGGCGCGCTTTCAGATACTCGCGCAACTCATCAACCGGGCGCAGCGGCAAGCAAGAGCCGCTGGCCAGATAGATATGTCTGACGTCCGGAAACTCGGCCAGCATGACTTCGGAGGCGGTTTGCGACGCCGCAACAAGAGACCACGTGCCCCATTCGCATCTGTGACGTTTGGAGAACCGGATATTGCCGCAGTCTTTCAGATCCGACCGCAATTTCTCAGAAGACGCCTTATCAACGCGCCGATCCAGATGAATCACCACCGGGCAATCTTGCTCGGCCCAATGGCGCGCCACCTGCGCCGCCCGATCCAGCGCGGTATGGCAGAGCATGACAAAGCCGACGGTGCTCATGCCCAGTTTCCTTTGGACATCAGGCCCAGAATCTCAAGCTGCCGCCAGTTGATGTAGCGTTCTGACCACTTGCACCAGAAGGCGAGATCTTCCTGAAGACCGTCGTGATACGCTTTGTATTCGACGCCATCGGCATAATGCTGACCGCGTTTGATCTCTTCATTGGTCTTGGCCGAAAACGTGTCGATAAACTTGGCGTGCATCAGTACACCCGACGTCTTCTCGCCGCCCGACTCATCGAAGACGAGGTTCAAACCTCGGGGCAGCAGCATATGAGTCGAACTGGCATAAGCGTATCTCTTCTGCCACCGCACTAGGGGAATCTTGTTCAGCGCTGGCGCCTTCTTAGGCTGATCCGCAAAGAAGACCCGGCGGCGCGGCCCGCCTTGAATCCAGAGATTGCGGAACTCCCAGTTCCGAGAAATCGCGTAGTTTCCGGGGTCAAACCAGCACGCAATCTCGAATGGATTCTGCCCCTCCCGATAGGGTTGCGCAGATAGGTTTCCCTTCGGATACATATCCAAAATCATGGTGCCGAAAGACTTCACCGACGAGGCATCCAACCAGTCGGTCAGGGCAGGGATCGGCCGGGTGTCACAAAACGGATAGACCAGGAACTCGTCCACATCGACTGTCAGCGCCCAATGACCATCGGCATAGGTCATCAGCAAACTGTTGATCCAATCCACGCCGAAGCGGGAGGCTTTATAGCTCCCATCGGTGGTCCAGACAGAGCAATCTGGCTGACCCATCACATATTCGCGGCTGCCATCCTCACTGTCATTGTCGACAAACAGAAAATGCCCAACCCCACGGTCCCGATAGTAGTCGAGAAAGTAGGGCAACCTTGGGCGTTCGTTCCGAAACGTCGCAAAGCATAGCAGGTCTGCGGGTTTGATCCTGTCCGTTCGATCCGCGACAAGTTCCAACTCCCTCCGTTTCAGAAGGGCGCGGAGCACCAGCCGCTTACGACGCAGGCGCATTTTGTAGGAGTTCAGTATGCTCAACCTGTATCCACCTACCAGGAAGCCTCAGATCGTCATCATTTTCTTTGCTTAGAGACTTATGCAACAGGGAAAGACTTTTATCTATCCTTCATCTGTCGATCCGAAACAGAGGCAACCCCAGCGGGCCAACAAGATCAGTCATAGCGTGACAAGATAAATGAAAAGTTAGTTTGGCCCTCTACCGCCATCCACCATCAGACATAAGCCCCAGGTCGACCAACTGCCGCCAGTTGTCATAACGACAGGATGTCGGTGCCCAAAGATCGGGGTTTGCCACCAAGGCTTCGTAATAGTCGGTATGCGCTTCGCTGCGGGCAAAATGCTGTTTCCGCGCGCGTTCCTCAACCGATCTTTCGACAATCGAAGGCAGGAACTTTGTATGAAGCAACGCCCCTGACAGCCGATCAAATCCTGGTTCGGAAAAGACCCGATTGAGCCGTGGCGGCAGAAGAGTATGGGTTGAGTTCATATATGCGTAGCGCCAGTGCCATTTGACCAAAGGCGTCTTGTTCATCGTCGGCGCACGTCTCGGGGTTGCCTCAAAAAACAGGCGGTCGCGGGCACCACCTTGAATGAGATTGTTGTGCAGATGCGGCTGCGCCGTGCGGCGGTAGTTGTCGGCATCAAACCATGCGATGCAGTCTAATGGGTCGCTTCCCGCCTCGAAGCTTTGGTCGCCCACAGGGCCCTTTGGATACAGATCGATCATCAGTGCGCCGAATGACGGCTGGCCACGCATCGCCAGTTCGGCCACAAGCGCGCTCAAGTCGCGACTGTCGCAATGCGGATAGACCAATAATTCATCGGCATCCAACGTCAGACACCAACGCCCCTGCCCGAAACGGATCAAAAGCCAGGTCAACCAATCCATGCCAAATCGAGACGCTTTGTAGCTATGGTCGGTTGTCCAAAACGATACATCGCTCTGCTCGTTCAAGAACGGAATTGTCTGATCGGTAGAGTCATTGGCGACGATAAAGAAATGGCCCACACCAAGCGCGCGATGATGCGCCAGGAAATGAGGCAAGCGCTCATATTCATTGCGGACGGTGGAGAAGCCCAAGACCATGTCGGGCTTGATCTGATCTGTACGGTCCTTCTGGCAGGTGATCTCACCCCGCAGACGATAGGCCCGATAGAGCAACTCGCGCCGCTTCCATCTCAGACGATAGGCGGCGCGCATGTTGGCAAGACGGTTCATTTTGGCTGGATCAGGTTTGCGAACAAATGGCGCCCAACATGGTCGCCTATTGTGCGGCGTCTTGTGACGCCATCAGTTCGCCAAGATACTGCGAGAACTCATCGCGCAACTCTTCACGCGCCAGGCCGAATGCCACCGTCGCTTGAAGGAACCCGGCCTTGGAGCCACAATCAAACCGTTGACCTCGGAACCGGTATCCATAGACATTGCCAGAGATGTCAATCTCTTGTGCGATCGCATCGGTCAACTGAACCTCACCGCCGGAGCCGGATTTGATCTTGTTGAGATTGCTCATGATGTTCGGCGTCAGGATATACCGCCCGATCACGGCCAAGTTCGACGGCGCCTCACCCATGGGCGGCTTTTCCACCATGCCTTGCACCGACACGACCGAGCCCATGTCTTCTTTGATGTCCAGAACCCCATAGGCGGAGGCTTTCTCCGCCGGAACCTCCATGGCCGCGACCATATTGCCGCCGGTCTCAGCATGGACTTCGACCATCTGCTGCAGGCAGGGTTTCTCAGCCGCAATGACGTCATCCGGCAAGATCACCGCGAAGGGTTCATCTGCCAAAAGGCGGCGCGCGCACCAAACCGCGTGGCCCAATCCAAGCGCTCTATGCTGCCGCAAATAAGCGATCGCGCCGCTCTCCATATTGGTCGATTTCAGTGTTTCGAGCAGATCGGTCTTACCCTTCTTGCGCAGGGAGCTTTCGAGCTCGGGTGAGTGATCAAAATAGTCTTCGAGCGCACTCTTGCCGCGCGACGTGACAAAGATGAATTCCTTGATCCCGGCTGCGCGCGCCTCATCAATCGCATATTGGATCAACGGGCGGTCGACCAAGGTCATGATCTCTTTCGGGATCGATTTGGTCGCTGGCAAGAAACGTGTGCCAAGCCCCGCCACAGGAAAGATCGCTTTTGTTACGCGCTTTTTCATTATTCCACCGCTGACTGTTGGGCCGCGCCGATCGGTCGTCCGTCATTCGTGCGGAACCGGGCGCAGCATGCCTAAAAATGTTCCTCTAGATCGGTAATAGCTCAACCCGCGCAACAAAAGGTGAAATTTCTGCAATAGAGCTCAATTTCAGCATTCGCGGCAATCTGTCCCCGCGGTTCTATGGCGGCACGCCAGACCTCCGGCGTCACCTATTGCGCCGTCATGCAAGAGAGGTCCTCTTTATGAGATCACGGCATATCCATCTCAGCCATCATCGCTTCGATCCGGGGCACGTCCTCAGGATTGTTGAGCTCCCAGAACTGACGGCCCTTTGCCGCAACTTCGACGCACAGAATATCATGGCCATGCTCCAGGAACCGGAGTTGTTCGAGACCTTCCATCTGCTCCAAAATACCCGGAGCGAGAGTCGGGTAATCTCTTAGCGCGTCCGGTCGATAGGCATAGACACCCACATGGTGAAAGACAGGCGTCTCTGCATCAGCCTCATAAGCCTCGGCTGTGAAGGGGATCACCTCTTTCGAGAAGTAAAGCGCATGGGACTTCTCATCGAAAACCGCTGTCGTGCCGCCGACCCGACCCGCCATCCGGTCTGCCTTTAAGGCCGTCAACGTCGTCCCATCGCACCGCAAGACCGGCGTCGCCACGACGGCCTGCGGCGCCGCCCGTAAACCGGCAACCAGATCTTCGAGAAACCAGGCCGGCGTCAGCGGCGCATCGCCTTGCAGGTTGACCACCATCTCGACATCATCGCTGAGCAGTCCCAAAGCCTCGGCACAGCGTTCGGTGCCGTTGGCGCAGGTTTCCGAGGTCATCAGAACATCAGCCCCAAATGCCTTCGACGCATCGGCAACCCGATCGTCATCCGTCGCCACATAAATCGCGTCAAACCCATTCACCTCTGTGGCAGCCCGCCAGCTCCGCTCAATCAGGCTCTGAGATTGGCCGGTCGCCCCGCGCAACATCGCAAGCGGTTTGCCCGGATATCGGGTCGACGCGTATCGCGCAGGAATGATGCATACCACACTCATGCCGAGTGCAACGCAATGCCAGGGGCGAAGGCAATGAAGAACGAGTTCTCATAGCCGGGCTTGCCATAGGTGAAGGTTGCATGATCGTCGAAGCGAACCATTAACCCGCCAGAGCCACGCAGAACAGCATCCCCGGCGGCGGTATCCCACTCCATGGTCCGGCCAAGACGCGGGTATAAATCCGCCTCGCCCGTTGCAACCAAACAGAATTTCAGCGACGAGCCCGCGCTCTTCATATCCGCGACGGCGTATTTCGCGATATAGGCGTCTGTCGTGGCATCGCGATGCGATTTCGACGCCACAACCATGAGCGCCGTTTCATCCGGGTCAGACACCGAAATCGGCACGCACGGCCCAGCGACATCAGGGTCAAACGCCCCGGTCTCCTCAACGCTTTGCCCATCCGCGCGAGTGTAGAACAAGCGTCCCTTCGCAGGCGCATAGACGACGCCGCGGACCGGTACGCCATCTTGAACCAGCGCGATGTTCACCGTGAAGTCTCCCCGGCGTTGAATGAATTCCTTGGTGCCATCCAGCGGGTCAACGATGATGAAATCACGTGCCGACTGGCTGTGGCTTGCGGCTTGCTCCTCGGTGACGAGCGTGATCTCGGGGAAGGCAGCTCTTAAACCTGCGGAAATCAACGCATCAGCCGCCTCATCCGCCTCCGTGACGGGGCTTGCGTCTGATTTGACCTTCACATCGAAATCAGCCGCCTCGTAAATCTCCATGATCCGGGTTCCGGCTTCGATGGCCAGCCTGCGAAAAACCTGCTCAATTTTCTCGAAATCCACGCGAGACGCTCCTTGCGGTCAAGATTGATAGTTAAGGCCTTTGCCGTTATCGTTTGGCAAAGAACAAACGGCAAGACATCCCTGCACAAAGACGGGGTTCGCCCCGAGGCACGTTAGGCACCTGCATGTTTGAAACCAAAAGACAGAACTCCTCTTTCCGGATGATGTTCAATCTGGCCGAGATGACGTTCCACTCGGCGGCCCGGAAGGTTCGCCAAACGCATCGCAACGCGTTTATGGCAATCATCGTCAGCGTGTTTCAGTCGGTTCTATTCATCGCCGCCTTCTATCTGATGTTTAACGTCTTAGGCACGCGCGGCATCGCGATCCGTGGCGATTTCATGATCTATCTGTTGACCGGCATCTTTCTGTATCTCACCCACATTAAGGCCTTGGGCGCCGTCATGGGTTCCGAGGGGGCGGCCAGCCCTATGATGATGCATGCACAGATGAACACAATCGTAGCCATCCTCTCCTCGGCTCTCTCGGCGCTGTACCTTCAGACGATATCGCTATTTGTAATCCTGTTTGTCATCCATGTTGCGATCAATCCGGTCGAGATCCTACATTGGGATTTGGCCTTCATGATGTATCTCTTGGCGTGGTTTTCCGGCTGCGCGATCGGTGTGATCCTCTTCGCTCTCAAACCCTGGGTGCCGGATTTGATCTCGATCATCCAGATGATCTATGTGCGCGCCAACATGATTGCCTCGGGCAAGATGTTCGTTGCCAACATGTTGCCGAGCGCAATGATCGGGCTGTTCGACTGGAACCCGCTTTTCCATATCATCGATCAAATGCGCGGCGTCGTTTTCGTCAACTACAACCCGCATCACAGCAACTGGGAATACCCGCTTTATTTCTCTCTCGCGATGTTGACGCTGGGCCTGATGGGTGAGTTCTACACCCGCAAACACGCCTCGCTCAGTTGGAGCGCGGGACGGTGAGGTGGGCCTGGGCCGTCCTCTTTTTTCTGATCGCTGGATGGGCACAGGCACAAGAGTATCCGGCTCTTTATGACGTCCGTGGCGTGGCGAGTGACGATGTCTTGAACATCCGGTCTGGCCCTGGCGTCGGCCATGACATCATTGGTGGCCTCTCGCCAAACGCGCATAGCGTTGAAATCGTTGGCGTAAGCGCAAATGGACGTTGGTTGCAGTTGAACTTCCAAGAGCAGTCGGGCTGGGCGTCGGCCTTCTATCTGCAGCGCACCGGCCCGATCTGGTCCTTTGGGCTTCCGACACCGTTGTCTTGTTTCGGAACGGAACCCTTCTGGTCGCTGGAGCGCACCGGCGGCGACGCCGTGTTTAGCGATTTGGGGTTCTCGCAATCGACTTACACCGAGGTTTGGAGTGGCCCCGCGGCCGGGCGCGGCCCGGATCAGTTCGGTGCGATTTGGGATGGCGAGACCGGGCGGATCACAGCAACGCTGCGCCGGGAGAGCTGCAATGACGGGATGTCAGACCGGGCGTTTGGCATCTCGACTCTGCTTGTTCTGCAAGACGCTGAGGGCACGCAGATGCTTTCAGGCTGCTGCGCCTTGGCGCCTTAAGTCACAACCCGCAAGGTCAGATTGATCCGCCCGCCTTTCGGCAACAAGGCCGATGACCCAGGTCGCAACCGATCCACACCGTGATACGCCAGACGCGCGTCACCCCGCAAAACTGCCACATCACCCGATTGCAGCCAAATCGACTCCGTTTTTCCACCGCGCGTCAGATTTCCAACGCGAAACAAGGCGTCATCCCCAAGCGAGATCGACACGACGGGCATCGACATATCGGCCTCGTCCTTGTCTTGATGCATACCCATCCGGGCCCCGTCTTCGTAGAAATTCACCAAGCAACACTCTGGCGCACGGGTGACATCGCCAACCTCCTCCCAAATCCGCAAGATCCTTGGCGGGATCGCCGGCCATGGCTTACCGGAGGGATGATGCTCCAAATAGCGATAGCCGCTCTTGTCGGAGAACCAACCGAACTGCCCAGCCGATGTCATCCGCACCGACATTGGCTTGCCATACGGCGTCTGCGGCTGAAACAACGGGGCCGCGCGAACAATGCCGCGAATGTCATCAAGCAGTGCCGTCTGCGCAGGCAAATCGATCAAGCCGGGATAGATATCCACGCCGCGGAGGTTCAGTTTGGGTGTCATGCCAAAACCCTATCAAGGCCGCTGGCCCGTCGCGAGCCAAAGGTGGCGCTGCGTGGCCACAGACGGAGAAAATTCAAAGGCTATGCAAAACAAGGCCGCAATCTGCGATTGAGTCCGCTTGCAGCCCCGAAAACCCCTTCTTATATACCCTCCGAAACCGGCCAGGGCGGACCCCCTGGTTTTTGATATGGCGGATTGGGGGCCGAGACCGGACCCGACCCCGCCTGGATCGCCTGAGAAAGGGACTCGAAAATATGGCCAAAGTGATTGGTATCGACCTCGGCACCACAAACTCCTGCGTCGCGATCATGGATGGATCGCAGCCGCGCGTGATTGAAAACTCCGAAGGTGCGCGGACCACCCCGTCGATTGTCGGCTTTACCGACAATGAGCGTCTGGTCGGTCAGGCCGCGAAACGGCAGGCCGTCACGAACCCCGACAACACGATCTTTGCGGTCAAACGCTTGATCGGCCGTCGCGTGGATGACGCAGAAGTCGAGAAGGACAAAAAACTCGTCCCCTACGCGATTGTCGATGGCGGCAATGGGGACGCCTGGGTCGAGGTGAATGACGAGAAATACTCCCCCTCGCAGATCTCGGCTCTGATCCTCGGCAAAATGAAAGAGACCGCCGAAAGCTATCTCGGCGAAGATGTGACCCAAGCGGTCATCACCGTACCGGCCTATTTCAACGACGCTCAGCGCCAAGCCACCAAAGATGCCGGCAAGATCGCCGGTCTGGAAGTGCTGCGCATCATTAACGAACCGACCGCGGCCGCGCTGGCCTATGGTCTGGATAAGAAAGAGACCCAAACCATCGCGGTTTACGACCTCGGCGGCGGGACATTCGACATCACCATTCTGGAAATCGACGACGGTCTCTTCGAGGTGAAGTCGACCAATGGTGACACATTCCTCGGCGGTGAAGACTTTGACATGCGCATCGTCGATTACCTGGCGGGCGAGTTCAAAAAGGAAAACGGCGTCGATCTGACCAAAGACAAGATGGCTCTGCAGCGCCTGAAAGAGGCCGCCGAGAAAGCCAAGATCGAACTGTCGAGCTCCAGCCAGACCGAGATCAACCAGCCGTTCATCTCGATGGACCCCAATGGCGGTCAGCCGCTGCACATGGTCATGAAGCTGACGCGCGCCAAGCTGGAAAGCCTTGTGAGCGACCTGATCAAGCAGTCACTAAAACCTTGCCAAGCCGCGTTGAAAGACGCCGGCCTGTCGAAGGGCGACATTGACGAGGTGGTTCTGGTTGGCGGCATGACCCGGATGCCGAAGGTCATCGAAGAGGTCACAAACTTCTTCGGTAAAGAGCCGAACAAAGGCGTGAACCCCGATGAAGTGGTCGCCATGGGTGCCGCCATTCAGGCCGGTGTTCTGCAGGGCGATGTCAAAGATGTCGTTCTGCTCGACGTGACGCCTCTGTCGCTCGGCATCGAAACGCTCGGCGGTGTCTTCACCCGCCTGATCGACCGCAACACCACGATCCCGACCAAGAAGTCTCAGATCTTCTCGACCGCCGAGGACAACCAAAACGCGGTGACGATCCGTGTTTTCCAAGGTGAGCGGGAAATGGCGACGGACAATAAGATGCTCGGCCAGTTCAACCTGGAAGACATCCCGCCCGCGCCGCGCGGCCTGCCACAGATCGAAGTGACCTTCGACATCGACGCCAATGGTATTGTCTCGGTCAGCGCCAAAGACAAAGGCACCGGCAAAGAGCAAAACATCACGATCCAAGCCTCGGGTGGCCTCAGCGATGAGGACATCGAAAACATGGTTCGCGATGCCGAAGAGAATGCCGAAGCCGATAAAGAGCGCAAAGAGTTGGTCGAGGCCAAAAACCAGGCCGAGAGCCTGATCCACTCGACCCAGAAATCGCTGGAAGAACATTCCGACAAGGTCGACCCCACCACGGTCGAAGCCATCGAACTGGCCATCAAAAACCTCGAAGAGCAGATCGAGAGCGAAGATGCCAGCAAGATCAAAGTCGGCATTCAGAATGTGACCGAAGCGGCGATGAAGCTCGGCGAAGCGATCTATAAGGCACAGCAAGAAGAAGCTGGCGAAGAAGCACCCGAGGGTGCCGATGAGCCCGGCGGCGTTGACGAAGACATCGTCGATGCCGATTTCGAAGACCTGGACGATCGTAACCGTTCGTAACCGCGTCCCTTAACCCCGCCCGACCGGCCTTGGGGGGACCATGGCCGGTCGGTGCGTTTCAGAAGGGTGAATCAATAGATGTCAAAACGCGATTACTATGAAGTTCTGGGCGTCGAACGCGGCGCCTCAGAGCCCGAAATCAAAAAAGCCTTCCGCAAGAAGGCCAAGGAACTGCACCCGGATCGGAATTCCGACAATCCCGATGCTGAGGCGCAATTCAAAGAAGCAAATGAAGCGTATGACGTCCTGAAAGACGCTGACAAGAAGGCGGCCTATGATCGGTTTGGTCATGCGGCTTTCGACGGCGGTATGGCCGGTGGACCCCGTGCCGGTGGGGCCGGTCAGGGTGACTTCGCCAGCGCGTTTTCGGACGTGTTTGAAGACCTGTTTGGCGACTTCATGGGTGGCCAGCGCGGCGGTACACGCCAACGTTCGGCGCGCGGTTCAGACCTGCGGTATAATCTGCGGATCAGTCTCGAAGATGCCTATTCGGGACTGCAAGAGTCGATCACCGTCCCGACCTCCGTGGCCTGTTCCAATTGCAATGGCACCGGTGCCGAAGGCGGTGCCGAGCCTGTCACCTGCCCGACCTGTTCCGGCATGGGCAAGGTCCGCGCGCAGCAGGGCTTCTTTACGGTTGAGCGCACCTGTCCAACCTGTTCCGGTATGGGCCAGATCGTCAAAAACCCTTGTACGGTTTGCGGTGGGGCTGGCCGAGAGCAGAAAGAAAAGGCGCTGTCGGTAAACATCCCGGCGGGCGTCGAAACTGGCACACGTATTCGTCTGTCTGGCGAGGGCGAAGCCGGGCTCCGCGGCGGGCCATCCGGCGATCTCTATATCTTCATCGAAGTGGCCGATCACGAGCTGTTCCAGCGCGATGGGTTGGATCTGTTCTGCCGCGTGCCCGTCTCGATGGTCACAGCGGCGATGGGTGGCGAGATCGAAGTGCCGACCATTGATGGTGGGCGCTCTCGCGTGAAGGTGCCGGAAGGGTCACAATCGGGTCGTCAGATGCGTCTGCGCGGCAAGGGTATGCCCGCCCTTCGCGGGACGGGTCAAGGCGAGATGTATATCGAGTTGGCCGTCGAGACGCCGGTAAAGCTGACGGCGCGCCAAAAAGAGTTGCTTCGCGAGTTCGAGGAGTCCTGCGCCAAGTCGAACAACCCCAATGCCAGCGGGTTTTTCGATAAGGTCAAGACGTTCTGGGACGGGATGAAGAGCTAAGCGCTTATCCCGCTCGATCTGTCAGAAACTGCGTGACCTCCACGGCCTCGGGCATGGCATCCGCCGCGCCCGGTCGTGTGACTTGGATCGCTGCTGCAGCGCTGGCGCGATCCATCGCCTGCTCTCGCGTCAGACCCTGATCCAGACTAGCGACAATGAAACCTGCAAAACAATCTCCGGCGCCCGTCGTATCCACAACCTCAGCGACCGGGTAGCCGGGCGTCACAATCTCTCCATCCGGATGGTGCCACCGCGCGCCCTTTGCACCCATCGTGATGATTTTCTCTGGCCCCACCACGTCACCAAGCGCCTCGGCGAGCTGCGCGGCCTCGATCTCATTCATCAGAAGCAGATCGACAAACGGCAAAACAGCCTCAACTGCGGAGACATCAAAAGGTGCCGCTGAATAAGCGACTTTCATCCCGGCGGCCTTACCCAGACGGGCGGCTTGGGCGGTCAAGTTCACCTCGTTCTGAAGCATCAGCCAATCACCCGATTGCATCGGGCCAAGCGCCTTGGCGATCAGATCATGTTTCAGAGCCCCGTTCGCGCCCTGAAAGATCGTGATCGCATTTTCGCCCGTCGGGTCGACTGAGATAATCGCATGACCTGTCGGCATTGGGCCTTCGGTGACGGCCCCGACATCAACCCCTGCACCGCGCATCTGCTGGAGCAGAAACTGGCCTTCATCACCGATCAACCCACAATGGCTGACGGAGGCCCCGGCCTTGGCCGCCGCAATGGATTGGTTCGCACCCTTGCCGCCCAGGCCCTTGGCATAGCCAGTGGCCGCCAATGTCTCACCCGGAGCGGGAATATGCGGCACGTGATAGACATGATCGATATTGATCGAGCCGATACAGAGGATCGCCATGGCTCAGCGCCCAATCTCGCAGGCTGCCATCACCGCCATGTTCAGAATGTCATTGGTCGTGGATACCGTCGAACAAATCTGAACCGGCCGATCCAAACCGGTCAGGATCGGGCCGATCACCGTCGCCCCCGCCATTTCCTGCATCAGTTTCACAGAGATGGACGCCGAATGCCGGGCTGGCACAACAATCACATTGGCGGGCCCAGACAGGCGACAGAACGGGTACTGCGCCATGACCTCAGGGTTCAGGGCCACATCAATGGTCATCTCACCATCATATTCAAAATCAACGCCCTTTTCGTCCAGAACAAGCGGGGCTTGGTGCATCTTTTCGGCCCGTTCCGAGACCGGATAGCCGAAAGTCGAGAAGCTTACGAAGGCCACGCGCGGCTCAAGCCCCAAATGACGCGCCACCTGCGCGCCACGCTCCGCGATCAAGGCCAAATCCTCCGCTTCCGGCCATTCGTGAACCAAAGTATCGGCGACCAAGACGATCCGCCCATTATGGATCATCGCGGTCACGCCAACCGCGCCATCCGCAGCGGTTGTGTCGAACACATGCCCCAGGAGGCCCAAGACATGCGCTGATTTCCGCGTCGCGCCGGTTACCAACCCATCGCCATGTCCATGCGCCAACATCAGAGCCGAGAATACGTGCCGGTCCCGGGCTGCAAGGCGGTGAATGTCGTGATGGTCGAACCCCTTGCGCTGAAGCCGCTGATAAAGAAAGGATTTGTAGCTCTCCAGATGGCTCGTATTGGCGGCATTCACCACCTCCAATTCGCGCACCGCATCGGCCAATCCCGCGCCTTCCAGCTTCTCCTTCACATCCGCTTCGCGCCCGACGACAAGCGCTTTGCCCATGCCGTTCCGCTGATACGCAACAGCCGCGCGGAGCACCCGCACATCATCACCCTCGGCAAAAATCATCCGCGCCTGCGCATTGCGCGCCCGGGCATTGATGCCTTGCAAAATCGACGAGGTTGGATCCATCCGCGCCCGCAACGTCGTCGCATAGGCGTCCAAATCGATGATCGGGCGGCGCGCCACGCCGGTGTCCATCCCGGCACGCGCCACCGCCGGCGGCACCACATAGATCAGACGCGGATCAAACGGCGTCGGGATGATGTAATCTCGACCAAAGGTTAGTTTCCGACCGTAAGCCATCGCGACTTCATCGGGCACATCGGCGCGGGCCAGTTTCGCAAGCGCCTCGGCACAGGCGATTTTCATCTCGTCATTGATGGCGCGCGCGTGGATATCCAGCGCACCGCGGAGGAGATAAGGAAACCCGAGCACGTTGTTCACTTGGTTCGGGTAATCGCTCCGCCCTGTGGCCACGATCGCATCGACGCGCACCTCATGGGCTTGTTCGGGCGTGATCTCCGGATCCGGATTGGCCATGGCGAAAATCACCGGATTGTCGGCCATGGATTTGACCATCTCCGGCGTGACAGCACCTTTGACAGACACGCCCAGGAAGACATCTGCCCCCTCCATCGCATCTTCCAGCGTTCGGAGATCGGTCGACACGGCGTGGGCCGATTTCCACTGATTCATACCCTCGGTACGACCTTGGTAAATGACCCCTTTGGTGTCGCAGACGATGCAATTCTCGTGTTTTGCGCCCATCGCCTTGAGCAGTTCGATGCAGGCGATGCCCGCAGCCCCGGCACCATTCAAAACGATCTTACACTCTTCTATCTTTTTGCCGCTCAGGTGCAGCGCGTTGATCAGGCCCGCCGCGCAGATCACCGCCGTCCCATGCTGATCATCGTGGAAGACGGGGATATCCATCTCTTCCTTCAAGCGCTGCTCGATCATGAAGCATTCGGGCGCTTTAATGTCTTCTAGATTGATCCCGCCGAATGTCGGGCCCATGAGCCGCACCGCGTTCACGAACTCATCCACGTCTTCGGTGTCGAGCTCGATATCGATGGAATTCACGTCGGCGAAGCGTTTGAAGAGAACCGATTTCCCCTCCATCACCGGCTTCGACGCCAAAGCGCCCAGATTGCCCAAGCCCAACACGGCCGTCCCGTTCGATATCACGGCAACCATATTGCCCTTGGTCGTATAGTCGTAGGCCAGTTCCGGGTTCTCGGCGATCACCTCGCAAGGCACCGCGACACCGGGGGAATAGGCCAAGCTCAGATCGCGTTGCGTTGCCATCGGTGTCGAGGCGTTGATGTCGATTTTCCCCGGGCGCGGCTCCAGATGATAGGCCAATGCCTCTTCGCGGGTGATCTTGCTTTTGTTCGGCATTGTGGGCGGCCCTTTCTTGCGACGAGTCCCGTCTTAGCCGCGTTGCCCAAACCTCACAACATGATGCTTTTGCGGGTTTCGCCTCAGCGCCACGGTTTGTAGGTTGAACGCCACCGGCCAGGGGGACGCAGATGACCGCGCAAGTCACACCGATGATGGCGCAATATATGGAGATCAAAGCGCAGCATCGCGATGCGCTGCTCTTCTATCGCATGGGCGATTTCTACGAGATGTTTTTCGACGACGCCGTGGCCGCCGCCGAGGCGCTCGATATCGCGCTGACGAAACGGGGAAAGCATAATGGCGATGATATCCCGATGTGTGGCGTCCCGGCCCATTCCGCCGAGGGGTATCTGCTGACGTTGATCCGCAAGGGCTTTCGCGTGGCCGTTTGCGAGCAGATGGAAAACCCTGCCGAGGCGAAGAAACGCGGCTCGAAATCGGTTGTGAAACGCGATGTGGTGCGTTTGGTCACACCCGGAACGCTGACGGAAGACAGCTTGCTTGAGGCGCGGCGACACAATTTCCTCGCTGCTTATGCAGACGTTCGTGGCGAGGGGGCATTGGCCTGGGCCGACATTTCGACCGGCTCATTTCAAGTGATGGCCTGCCCGCTGGTGCAACTGGCACCGGAACTGGCGCGCCTTGCCCCGCGCGAAGTATTGGTCTCCGACGGGTTGGCGACGGAACAGCAAGATCTGATCGCTGAGAGCGGGGCCTCTGTCACGCCTTTGTCACCAGCGAGCTTTGACAGCAGCTCTGCGTCGGCTCGGATTCAGTCTCTATTTCAGGTGAAAACGCTCGATCCTTTCGGGTCTTTCACCCGGTCCGACCTCTCTGCCATGGGCGCGTTGATCGACTATTTGGAGATCACGCAGAAGGGCAACCTGCCGCTCCTCCGCCCACCAGCGAAACAAAGCGCCGGGCGGATCATGCAGATCGATGCCGCAACTCGGCGCAATTTAGAGCTGACCACGAGCCTCGCCGGCGGGCGCACAGGAAGCCTAGCGGCTACAATTGACCGGACCGTCACGGCGGGCGGCGGGCGTTTGTTCGAGCGGCGCCTCTCCAGCCCATCCACCGATTTAGAGACGATCATCAATCGCCATGATGCGGTGAGCTTTGCTTTAGACCACGGCGCAAAATCGAGCGATATCCGCACGGCGCTCCGCCAGGTGCCGGATTTGGACCGCGCGCTGTCCCGGCTTGCATTGGATCGGGGTGGACCCCGTGATTTGGCGGCGATCCGGAATGGGTTGGCCGCCGCCATGCAACTTGCCGAGCTGTTCGCAGGCATGGATCTGCCCGACATTCTCTCTTCTGCGGCGGCGGATCTGCGCGGCCATGAGGCTTTGGTCGAACATCTTGAGGCGGCTCTGGTGGCGGACCCCCCGCTTTTGGCGCGCGATGGCGGGTTTATCGCCACCGGCTACGATGATGACCTCGATGAGGCGCGCACTTTGCGCGATGAAGGCCGCGGTGTGATCGCCTCCATGCAAGCGGATTATGCCGAGGTGAGTGGCATTCCGTCTTTGAAGGTCAAGCATAACAACGTCCTCGGCTATTTCATCGAAACCACGGCAACACATGCCGAAAAAATGCTCTCGCCGCCGCTTTCCGAACAGTTCATCCATCGTCAAACCACCGCGAATGCAGTGCGCTTCACCACGGTCGACCTTTCCGCGCTTGAGACGAAAGTCCTCAACGCCGGCGGGCGGGCGCTCGGCATCGAAAAGACCCTATTCCAGGCGTTGCAAACCGAAATCCTGGATCATCACGCGCAAATTGGTCATACAGCGCGTGCTTTGGCCGAGCTTGATGTGGCGACGGCCCTCGCCGACCTGGCCCGTGAGAAAGACTGGTGCCGTCCAACCGTGGATCAGTCCCGCTGTTTTGTGATCACAAGCGGTCGACATCCGGTGGTTGAAGCCGCGTTGGCGAGTGAAGGTCAACCTTTCATCGCCAATGGCTGTACTTTAACAGCCGCTGAAAATCAGGCCGCGATTACGCTTCTGACCGGCCCTAATATGGCGGGTAAATCCACCTTCCTTCGCCAAAATGCATTGATCACGATCTTGGCGCAAATGGGGAGCTTCGTGCCCGCGACCAAAGCCCATATCGGCATCGTCAGCCAGGTGTTCAGCCGGGTTGGCGCGTCGGATGACCTGGCCCGTGGACGGTCAACCTTCATGGTCGAGATGGTTGAAACCGCCACGATCCTGAACCAGGCCGATGATCGGGCGCTGGTGATCCTTGATGAGATCGGGCGCGGGACGGCAACCTATGATGGGCTTTCCATCGCCTGGGCGACATTGGAACATCTTCACGCCGCCAACAAATGCCGCGCGCTTTTCGCGACGCACTACCATGAGATGACCAGCCTCGCGGGACGGCTCGATGGGGTGGAAAACGCAACGGTTGCCGTCAAAGAATGGGAGGGCGAGGTGATTTTCCTCCACGAGGTGCGCGAGGGTGCTGCAGATCGGTCTTACGGCGTGCAAGTCGCCAAGCTGGCCGGGCTGCCTGCTTCTGTCGTCGCGCGAGCGCAAACCGTGCTGGAGGAACTGGAGCGGGGAGACCGGGAAGGCAGCAGCGGCAAAGATCGCCTCATCGACGATTTGCCGCTATTCGCCGCGACGCCACCGCCGCCATCGGCACCTGCAAAGCAGTCCGCCGTCGAAGAGCGCCTGAAAGACGTTCATCCAGACGAGATGACCGCCCGGGAGGCGCTCAACTTGCTCTATGATTTGAAGGCCGCGTTGAAAGACTAGCCAGCAGGTGTGGAAGACACGCCAACCTGCGCCGGGCGCAGCAACCGATCATGCAGCATGAAGCCCTCGGCCATCACTTGGATGATCTGACCGGCCGTCGTTCCCGGCACCGGTGCTTCAAACATCGCCTGATGCTGCTGCGGATCGAACTGATCCCCCTCTTCCGGCGCAATCGGCGTCATCCCGTGCTTTGAGAACACATTCAGAAGCTCGCGAAGCGTCAGTTCGACACCATCGATAACGCCGCCCGCAACCGCACGCTGATCATCATTCACGGCATCCAGAGCGCGGCGAAGATTGTCATAGACCGGCAGAAGATCGCGCGCCAAACGGGAGCCGCCATAGTGCTCGGCTTCACGCCGGTCGCGCTCTCCACGTTTCCGCATGTTTTCCGAGTCGGCAAGCACCCGCAAAAGACGGTCTTTCAACTCGTCACGTTCCGCTTTCAGCGCGTCAACCTCGGTCACCTCAGGGTCAAACGCCCCTTCAGCTTCCAGCATCGCGTCGAGATCTGCCTCAATCTCATCCACATCATCCAGGAATGGATCTTCCTTCGGATCTGCCATGTCTTACCCTTTTAACCCCGGTCGGAGATCAGCTTCCCGACCAGCTGTGCCGTATAATCCACGATCGGAACAATCCGACCGTAATTCAGGCGAGTCGGGCCAATGACCCCAACCGCACCCACAATCTTTCGGTCGGCATTCATATAGGGAGACACCACCAGAGAGGAACCCGAAAGTGAAAATAACTTGTTCTCTGAGCCAATAAAAATGCGCACGCCATCGCCGCCCTCGGTCAGCTCAAGAAACTCGGCGATGTCCCTCTTGCGTTCAAGGTCGTCAAACAGGGTTCGGATGCGATCCAGGTCGTCCGTCTCGGGTGCATCGTCCAGCAAGTTCGCTCGGCCCCGGACAATCAATCGTTCGGTCCCGTCGCCCTCATTTTCCCAGATCGCCAGGCCGCTTTCGATCAGACTGCGCGCCAAACTGTCGATCTCCTGTCTGCGGGCCACGATCTCCGTTTCCATCACCTTGCGAAGGGCTTGAACGGTCTTCCCCTCAGCCAGTGCATTCAGGAAATTCGCCGCCTCGCGCATCGAACTTGGCGTTTGCCCAGGTGGTGGTCGGAACAGACGGTTTTCCACGTGGCCATCACCAAAGACCAACACGACAAGCGCTTGGTCGGGAGAAAGAGACACAAAATCAATATGTTTGATCGGGGCCTCATGCTTAGGCGCCAGCACCAAGCTCGCCCCATGCGTGACACCGGAGAGCGCGGAGCCGATTCGATCCAACATCGTTGTGACGTCGTCAGAATTGCCGCCTAAAGTCGCGTCGATCTTGCCCTGATCCTCCGCGGTCAGGTCGCCAACCTCCAGCAACCCGTCGACAAACATCCGCAAGCCCAGTTGCGTCGGAACCCGGCCCGCAGATACATGCGGGCTGTCGAGCAAACCCAGATACTCCAGATCCTGCATCACATTGCGGATCGTCGCCGCGGACACTTGCTCCGACAAGCTGCGCGTCAATGTACGCGACCCAACCGGCGCGCCTGAGTCGAGATACCCCTCGACCACCCGGCGAAACACCTCGCGGGAGCGATCATTCATCTCGGCAAGAATGTTTGACTGATCCGTCATTGGTCACCGTCATTCGCAGAGCCGGGCCATTAAGCGGTGCCCCGTCGCCAAGGTCAATCGGGGTTGCGCATCGCCGTCCCCCCGGACTATCCCACGGGCACATTATCTCCACGGAGTCAGATATGCGTCCTTCCGGCCGAAACCTAGACGAGCTGCGCCCCATTTCCATTGAAACTGGCGTGACCGCGCATGCCGAGGGCTCTTGCCTGATCAAATGCGGCAACACGCATGTGCTTTGCACTGCGTCACTTGAAGAACGCGTGCCGCCGTTTCTGAAAAATACCGGGCTGGGCTGGGTGACAGCCGAGTACGGCATGCTGCCGCGCGCGACCCACACGCGGATGCGCCGCGAGGCAACAGCGGGCAAGCAATCGGGCCGAACGCAGGAAATTCAGAGGCTCATTGGCCGGTCGCTGCGGGCTGGCATTGACCGGGTTGCGCTCGGGGAGCGTCAGATTACGGTCGATTGCGATGTGATCCAGGCTGATGGCGGAACCCGTTGCGCCTCGATCACCGGGGGTTGGGTTGCCCTGCGGCTGGCGGTGAACAAGCTCATGGCGGCGGGCGATGTCCTCTCTGATCCGATGACAGATCATGTCGCCGCTGTTTCATGTGGCGTTTATGCCGGGCAGCCGGTGTTGGATTTGGACTATCCCGAGGATAGCGAAGCCGGAACGGACGCGAATTTCGTGATGACCGGGAATGGCCAGATGATTGAGTTGCAGGCCAGCGCCGAAGGCTCGACCTTCTCCCGCGATCAGTTTGCGGAGCTTTTGGCCCTCGCGGACAAAGGCGTGGCCGAACTTGTGGCCGCTCAAGCCAAGGCAACTGCTTAAATGCGCCGCTTCACAGGCAAAACGCTCCTCATCGCGACCCATAATCAGGGCAAGTTCGAGGAGATGCAGCATCTTCTGGAGCCCTTTGGCGTGACCGTCACGTCGGCCAAAGACCACAATCTACCCGAACCGGACGAAACCGGCACCACCTTCGTCGACAACGCCCGGCTTAAAGCGCATGCGGCGGCGCAAGCAACGGGCCTCCCGGCACTGGCGGATGACAGCGGGATCGAGATTGATGCGCTGGACAAAGCGCCGGGCGTTTACACCGCAGATTGGGCGGAAACGGCCAATGGACGCGATTTCGTCATGGCGATGACCAAGACCCATGACATGCTGGAAGAACGACAGGCGGCGCATCCGCGGACCGCACGGTTCTGCTGCACGCTGGTTCTGGCTTGGCCAGATGGGCATGACGAGGTGTTCCCCGGCGTGATGGAAGGTCAAGTGGTCTGGCCGATGCGCGGCGATCAAGGCCATGGCTATGATCCGATTTTCCAACCGGACGGTTACGACCAAACCTTTGGTGAGATGGATCGGTGGGAAAAGAACAAGATCAGCCACCGCGCCGATGCAACCCGCAAGCTGGTGAGCATATTTGAGCGCGCCTGATTGGCAGAATGGTGGCTTCGGCCTCTATCTTCATTGGCCGTTCTGCCAAGCCAAATGCCCCTATTGCGACTTTAACTCCCATGTTTCTGCGGAGATTGATCAAGCGCAATGGCAACAGGCTTATCTCTCCGAAATCTCGCGCGCGGGGCAAGAAACCGGCCAAAGAACCTTAAATAGTGTCTTTTTTGGAGGCGGAACGCCGTCTCTGATGTCACCTGACGTGGTTGCCGCGATCATCGAGAAGATCCGCGAAGCTTGGC
Organism: Roseobacter sp. HKCCD6576-2; assembly: GCF_013179285.1. GTDB lineage: Bacteria > Pseudomonadota > Alphaproteobacteria > Rhodobacterales > Rhodobacteraceae > Rhodophyticola > Rhodophyticola oceani. The sequence continues at coordinate 68,566 of NZ_WVNW01000001.1, forward strand.
CTGTCGCCAATGACTTGGAAATCACGCTTGAGGCCAATCCCACGTCTGTCGAAGCAGGCCGGTTTGATGGATTTCGGGACGCCGGGGTGACACGGATCTCGATGGGGATTCAGGCGCTAAATGAGAGTGATCTCAAGGCGTTGGGGCGGTTGCATTCGGTTAAAGACGCGCTTGAAGCCTTTGATATCGCTCGGTCCGCGTTTGAGCGGGTGAGTTTCGATCTGATCTATGCGCGACAACATCAGAGCCTAGACGATTGGCGGAAGGAACTGAAACAGGCTCTGTCATTGGCCGTTGACCACCTATCTCTCTACCAGCTGACGATTGAGGACGGCACCGCCTTTGGCGATCGTCACCGGATCGGGCGCCTTCCCGGGCTTCCAACGGACGATCTGGGCGCCGATATGTATGATCTCACGCAGGAGCTTTGCGACAAAGCCGGATTTCCAGCTTATGAAGTGTCTAATCATGCCGCCGATCTCGCTCAGTCACGCCACAACCTGATTTACTGGAGATGTGGAGACTACCTTGGAATCGGCCCAGGCGCTCATGGCCGTCTCACATTTGACGGCCACCGTTTCGCGACCGAAACTGCGCGCCACCCAACCGCGTGGCTTGACCGCGTGGCGCAAAATCAGAACGGTGAGTTAGACCGCGTCGAGATCACGGCAGAGGATCAAGCGCAGGAATATCTGATGATGAGCCTCCGCTTGACCGAGGGCACAAATCTGGAGCGCTTCGCGCGGTTGAATGCCTCGCCAATCGATCCCGAAACGCTCAATCGACTATGCGATGATGATTTCTTGGAGGTGTCCGGCCATCAACTGAAAACGACCTCGAAAGGCCGCCCAGTCCTAAACGCGATCTTGCGGGAGCTCTTGATCACCTAACCGCGATTCAGTATCCGGACGATATCATCAAGCTCTGCCAAGTCTTTGTATTTAATTGATAATTTTCCAGACCCTGCCTCGCCTTCATGATCGATGCTGACCTTCATTCCGATCGCGGCAGACAGATCTCCTTCAAGGGCCTTCGTGTCCGCATCTTTGCTCGGACTGTGACCACGCTTGGGCTGGCTGCCAAATGCCTGAGACTTTGCCAGCCGCTCAACATCCCGCACCGACAGGGCTTTGGAGATCACCTTGCGCGCCAGTGACAAAGGGTCTTCTGCGGTGATCATTGCACGGGCATGGCCCGCCGAGAGCTGACCGTCGCGCACGAAACCTTGGACCTCCTCCGGCAGCGTCAAAAGCCGCATAAGATTGGCGACATGGCTGCGACTCTTCCCCATCGCTTCCGCAAGTTTTTCCTGCGTATGGCCAAAACGGTCCATCAACTGACGATATCCCGCCGCCTCTTCCATCGCGTTTAAATCCGAACGCTGAATATTCTCGATAATCGCAACTTCCAAAACCTCCGTATCATCGAAGTCTCTGACAATAGCCGGCACTTCATGTAGCTGCGCGCGCTGCGCGGCGCGCCACCGGCGTTCGCCAGCAACAATCTGATACTTCTCGCTGGCGTTCGGATCAGGCCGCAAGATCAAGGGTTGGATCACACCTTTCTCTCGGATCGAGGCCGCGAGCTCCTCGAGCGCTTCTTCGGTGAAGACCCGCCGAGGTTGGTCCGGGTTCGGTTGGATATGTTCGATCGGAATCTGGAGTTCAGAGCGGCGCGGCGCCTCCTCAGCTCGAGCCTCCGCAGCGCGTTCGGTCGCTGGCTCAATGTCGGCCATCAAAGCTGACAAGCCGCGTCCCAGACCGCGTTTCTCCTTCTTCGAGCTCATATCGCCTCCTATGCCGATTGTAGTTCTCGGCTCAGCATTTCTTGCGCCAGGTCGCGATATGCCAGGCTTCCGCGCGACATCGGATCATATTGCAAAACCGGCATCGCGTAAGATGGTGCTTCACTCAACCGGACATTTCGCGGAATGCGGGTTTCGTAGACCAAATCGCCAAGCGTTTCGCGGGCATCTTCTTCGACCTGGTGCGAGAGATTATTGCGCTGATCATACATGGTCAGCACAATCCCCTCGATCCGCAGGCCCGGGTTCGCCGTCTGCCGAACTTCGCGGATCGTCAGCATCAGTTGCGAAAGCCCCTCCAGCGCAAAGAACTCCGATTGTAGCGGGACCAGAACGGCATCTGCCGCAACCATCGCGTTGACCGTCAAAAGGTTGAGCGACGGCGGACAATCGATCAGAACAATATCAAATCCTTTGGTGGCTTGATTGCTCAAGCTGTCTTTCAACATAAAAACGCGGTTTTCGTTGGAAACAAGCTCGATATCGGCAGAACTCAGATCTGTCGTGGCGGGCGCGATCCAGAGGTTTTCTTGCCCAGTTTCGCTCACAATATCTGAGAGAGGAGTCTCCTCCAGGATCAGATCGTAGGTTGTGAGATCCCTATTTCGGCTATCAATCCCAAGCCCGGTTGACGCGTTTCCCTGAGGATCAAGATCAAGAATCAAGGTGCGTTGACCTTCGAGGGCCAAAGCGGCCCCCAAATTGATCGCGGTCGTTGTTTTACCGACACCGCCCTTTTGGTTGGCGACGGCGATGATCCGGGCACGGTGGTGATCAGGCACGGGAAAGCTCTCCTATCCGATAGATCACGGCATTGGGGGCAGTTTGGCTGGCAAATGTCGTCACGTCCATGTGCCATTCTGCGCGGGCTGCGTCTAGCTCCGCCGCATGCGATTCACCCTTTTGAAACAGGCAAACCCCGCCGGGCGCCAAATGTCGGTGCGATAAGTCGCAGAGCCGAGACAGCGGCGCCAGGGCGCGCGCAGAGATGACATTTGCGGATTGGAGTGGCGCATCCTCGATCCGTCGTGTCAAAACCGCGATCTTCAGGCCGGTTTGCCGAGCAACCTCCCTCAAGAAGCTCCCCTTCCTAAGGTCGCTTTCAATGAAGCCAAACCGAAGTTCTGGCGCTTTCTCCGCGGCCAAAATGGCACAAACCAGGCCCGGAAAACCGCCGCCGCTCCCTAGATCAAGCCAGAGACCGGTATCGACTAGGCGATGGGGGAAAACCTGCGCACTATCAAGGAAGTGCCTTTGCCAAAGATGATCCACCGTCGCGGGAGCAATCAGGTTGATCGCCTTTTGCCACTTCACCAACGCGGCGGCATAGGCCTCTAGCCGTTCGAATGTTTCACGTGAAACATCGCGAGCAATGAGGGCGCGCGCGTCGTCTTCCGTCATGCGGATTTGCGCTCGGACTGGCGGATTTTCGTGAGTAAAAGCGTCAAAGCGGCTGGAGTCATCCCATCAATTCGACCGGCCTGCCCTAAGGTTCGGGGCCGAACTGTCACCAGTTTGCCTTTGAGCTCGTTCGACAGCCCGTCAATTCCCTCAAACGAAAACCCATCCGGTATCAACAAGGCTTCGTCTCGTTTTAGCGCCGCGACATCCTTTGCCTGGCGCTCTATGTATTTGGCATAGAGAGCCTCGCGGCCAATCTGACTCCGGATTTCTTGATCAAGCTCCGTCAACTCCGGCCAAATCTGATCAAGCGTTTCCATCTGAATGTCTGGAAACGCCAGAAGATCAACGGCCTTCCGTCGAACGCCGTCTTGGTTGATCCGCAACCCGTGAGAGCGCCCTTCGGTCGGCGACAACGACAGAGCATCCATTTGGGCATATCCCGCCGCCAAACGGTCCATCTTCTCGGAAAACTTCTGCTTTCGCGCGTTGGTGATGATCCCCAAATCATCTGCGAGAGGGGTGAGCCGCTGATCTGCATTATCTGCACGAAGCGTCAATCGAAACTCAGCCCTTGATGTGAACATCCGATAGGGTTCCGTAACGCCACGCGTTACGAGATCGTCAATCATCACACCGATGTAAGCTTGGTCCCGGCCCAAGATTACCTCGTCTTGGCCCAATGTCGTCCGCGCTGCGTTCAAGCCGGCAACCAACCCTTGCGCAGCGGCTTCTTCATATCCCGTCGTGCCATTGATCTGCCCCGCAAGATACAACCCGGGCACCTCTTTCACCTGAAGCGTCGGTGATAGGGCGCGCGGGTCGACATAGTCATATTCTATAGCATAGCCAGGCTGCGTGATCTCTGCGTTTTCCAGGCCTCTGATCGAGTGCACATAATCATCCTGCACTTCGACCGGAAGTGACGTCGAGATACCATTTGGATAGACCACATCGCTCTCAAGCCCCTCTGGCTCAAGGAAAATCTGGTGAGACTCTTTATCCGCGAAGCGCACGATCTTGTCTTCGATCGACGGGCAATACCGCGGCCCAACACCATCAATATGGCCGCCATACATCGCCGAACGATCAAGATTGGCGCGAATAATCTCATGGGTTCGCACATTCGTATGAGTGATTCCGCAGCTGATCTGCCGCACAAAAGGGCCATCAGACAGGAAGGAAAACATCGCCGGTTCTGCATCCGCCGGCTGATGGTCCAGGATATCCCAATTGATACTCTGGCGCTTCAGCCGGGGCGGCGTTCCCGTCTTCAGGCGCCCAAGCGGCAAACCAAAACTGTCGATCCGTTCTGCCATTGGAATAGAAGGCTTGTCACCGATCCGCCCGCCTGGGTGTTGCTTATCACCAATGTGAATCACACCCCGTAGAAATGTTCCTGTCGTCAGAACGACCGCACCGGCACGAATTTCCGACCCATCAGCAAGAGATAAGCCGCAGACGCGACCGTCTCTCATCAGAAAGTCGACCGCTTCGCCTTCGATAATCGACAGACGCGCTGTATTCCCCATGACGTCTTGCATCGCCTGACGATAAAGCGCCCGATCGGATTGCGTCCGCGGCCCCTGCACCGCCGGGCCCTTGCTGCGGTTGAGAAGACGGAACTGGATGCCTGATCGATCCGCCACCTGCCCCATAGCACCGCCAAGAGCATCGATCTCCCGGACGAGGTGCCCCTTACCCAATCCGCCAATTGCCGGGTTGCAAGACATGGTCCCAATTGCGTCTCGCCGCAAAGTCACCAACGCGGTCTCGGCGCCAGCGCGGGCCGACGCGAAGGCCGCATCGCTTCCGGCATGACCGCCACCTACGACGACAACATCAAAGTCCCAGTGTTTCACGTGAAACACTCCTATTTCCCGATGCAAAAACTGGCGAATATCTCGCCAAGAACCGCTTCAACATCAATCCGGCCAACCAGACCATCCAGCCGCCGCACCGCCTCGCGAATATGCTCTGCGGCAAACTCCGCTCGATCCATACCCGATTCGACCTCCGACCGGCTAGCCACCAAAGCAGACAGCGCAGCAACCATCGCATCCCTGTGCCGCGCATGTGTCGCGGTCTCAGCCCGCGCCGCGCGGTTCAAAAGCTGATCTGTGATCTCATTAACCAGATCCGACACACCCGCTCCGGAAAGCCCGGACACACCACCAGATAAACTGGGGAAAAGATCCGCCTTCCCAATACGAACGATATCCCCTTTCTCCAGCTCAATCGGCACGACCTCGTTAGGCGTCGTTTTCAGATAAACGCGCAGGTCAGCTGCCGCCGCTCGATCACGAGCGCGAGCAATCCCGATCTGCTCAATCTGATCTTGGGCCTCTCGCAACCCGGCCGTATCAAGCAAGGTCACCGCAAGCCCACCAAGGTCCATGCGGACCTCGATCACATCCCGCGTTGTTCCAGCGATCTCCGATGTGATCGCCGCTTCTCGACCGGCAAGCGCATTCAGCAAAGTCGATTTGCCGGCATTCGGTGCCCCTAATATGGACACCTCGAACCCATCTCGAATTCGCTCCGCCACATGACTGCCTGCGATCTCCTTGTCCAGGCTATCGGAAACGGCGCTAATCAGCCCCACTACCTCATCCGTCACATCGACCGGCACCTCTTCGTCAGCGAAATCGATTGTGGCCTCCAGAAGCGCCGCGGCTCGCAACAAAGCCTTACGCCACTCCTCAACGACATCGCCCAAACGCCCACTGAAGACTTTCATCGCCAGTCGTTGCTGCGCTTCAGTCTCGGCTTCGATCAACGCTCCGAGTCCTTCAACTTGCGCCAGATCGAGCCGGTCATTCATCAGGGCGCGGCGCGTGAACTCCCCGGCTTCCGCCGCACGGGCCAACCCCGTTTCCGCGAGGGTCGACAACAAGCTTTTTACGACTGAGACACTGCCATGTACCTGAAATTCAACAATATCTTCGCCTGTGAAGCTGTTTGGCCCAGAGAAAACAAGAACCAAGGCCTGATCAAGAACGTCTCCCGTCAACGACCGCAATGTACGAAGCCCGGACCGACCGACACTCGGCAAATCACCCGCAATTAAGCGACCAACCTCGTGGGCGTTCAGTCCAGACACCCGCACAACCGAGACACCCGCACGGCCTGGCGCGGATGCCAGGGCAAAGATCGTATCCATGAGATCAGACCCCTAGGTCGGATAACGTCAGGTGTTCATTGAATCGAAGAATTCCGAATTAGTCTTTGTCTGCTTGAGTTTCGAGATCAAGAACTCAATGGCATCCGTTGTCCCCATCGGGTTCAGAATCCGCCGCAGCACATAAGTCTTCTGCAGATCGCCCTTGTCGACCAAGAGGTCCTCTTTGCGGGTCCCGGATTTGAGAATGTCCATCGCGGGGAAGACGCGTTTGTCGGCAACTTTCCGATCCAGAACGATCTCGGAGTTACCCGTACCTTTGAACTCTTCGAAGATCACCTCATCCATCCGGCTGCCCGTATCGATCAAGGCGGTCGCGATGATGGTGAGCGAGCCACCCTCTTCGATGTTCCGCGCCGCGCCGAAGAACCGTTTGGGACGCTGTAGCGCGTTGGCGTCGACACCACCGGTCAAAACCTTGCCCGACGACGGCACAACGGTGTTGAACGCGCGACCAAGCCGCGTGATGGAGTCCAGCAGGATGACCACATCGCGTTTGTGTTCAACCAAACGCTTGGCCTTCTCGATCACCATCTCCGATACCGCAACGTGGCGCGTGGCGGGCTCGTCAAAGGTTGAGGATACAACCTCGCCCTTTACGCTCCGCTGCATATCTGTGACTTCTTCCGGTCGCTCATCGATCAGCAAGACGATGAGATAGCATTCCGGGTGGTTCTGCTCGATCGAATGGGCGATGTTTTGCAGAATGACGGTCTTACCCGTCCGCGGCGGCGCCACAATCAAGGACCGCTGGCCTTTGCCGATCGGCGCAACCAAATCGATGATCCGGGCAGAGCGATCTTTGATCGTCGGATCCTCGATCTCCATCTTCAGACGCTCATCGGGGTAGAGCGGCGTCAGGTTGTCGAAGGCAATCTTGTGTTTCGCCTTGATCGGATCTTCGAAGTTGATCTTCGTGACCTTCACCAACCCGAAATAGCGTTCGTTTTCCCGGGGTGCGGCGATCACGCCTTCAAGCGTATCCCCGGTTCGCAAGCTGTGCTGTCGGATCATATCTGGCGAGACATAGATATCATCTGGGCCCGGCAAGTAATTGGCCTCGGGCGAGCGCAAAAACCCAAACCCATCCTGCACAACCTCAAGAACACCATCGCCGGAAATTTCCCAGCCATCCTCGGCGCGCTCTTTCAAGATCGAGAACATCATGTCGCCCTTACGCATCGTCGATGCGTTCTCGATCTCGAGCTCTTCTGCCATCGCAAGAAGGTCTTTGGGCGATTTGGCCTTGAGATCGGCCAGGTTCAATGTGGTCTCTGTCATGTCTGGAAAACACCATCAGGGCCCGCGATATCTCAAGCAGGCCGGATCATATAAGAATTGGAAGCGACAGGGCCGGACGGCCCATTGCGCTGCTCACATAGGAACTACGGCCTGCGAAGTCAACAAATCCTTCACATAGGCCGTGCAATGACGGAAACCACGATCACAACCATCAAAAGTGTCGGCACTTCATTCATCAACCGATAGGTCCGACCAGTGCGGGTGTCTGTGCCTGCCAGAAGTTCTTTTCGTCGCAATCCGAGCCAGTGATGAAACCAGGTCATACCCAAGACAGCCGCGGCTTTGGTCCAAGGCCAAATCTCCGCCCAACTGATCACCCCCGGCGTGAAAACCAGCGCTAACCCAAATATCCAGGTGGAAATCATCGCCGGATTCATGATGAGCCGTAGCAGCTTGTGTTCCATGGTCTGGAACAACTCTGCGGTGTCGCCCGCCATACCGACACGCTCCACGTGGTAGACAAACAGTCTCGGCAAGTAAAACAGCCCGGCCATCCATGCGATTACAGAGATCACATGCAGGCTTTTGGTCCAGGGATAGGCGACACTTAGAAAGTCCAAGATCATGGCACGCTCCTTTGCCTCCCAATAAAAAAATAAAGAATAGAAGAAAAGATGATGTTGTGTTTGTGCCGGGGATAACTGGGATAAGTCTGCCAAGCACAGCTTACTCAAGACATCATCCACAAAGCGATATTGCTGCCGCGTGGCACCGGCCAACTATCCACACCCCATCTTTTATTACATTAAAACAAATATTTACCGAGTATTAGTTCAAGGATATCTTTGCATACTTCCCATTGTCCTTCATATCAGGTCTCTCACCCACAGCGATGTGTGGACGATCTACACACGTGGAACAGACATCGCGAAAATACCTCGGATGACGCGAAACAGGTGGTTGCATCCGAAGGCACGATTTATACCCGATTTGACCCACGTGGTTGCCCTGCCAGATATCCCCAGAACCATCCAGTGATCTCATGACCGAAGTCATTCTCGCATCCAGCTCCGCCGCGCGTCAGGCGATGTTGCGTCAAGTTGGTATCCCATTTGAAGCCGTGCCTGCCCGGGTCGACGAAGTCGCGATCAGGCAGTCTCTGGCTGCAGAAGGCGCAAGCCCGCGCGATGTTGCGGACACGCTGGCGGAGTACAAAGCCCGGCGGGTAGCGGAAAGGTTCCCTGATGCCTTGGTCATCGGGTGTGATCAGGTTTTGGAGTTTAAAGGCCAGGTTCTCAGCAAACCGGAAAGCCTCGACGAGGCGAGAGCGCAGCTCCGCTTGTTAAGCGGTGGCAGGCATCAATTACTTTCCGCCGTGGTAGTTTACCAAGATCTCAAACCTGTCTGGCGAACAGTGGGTCAAGTGCGGCTTATAATGCGCCCTGTGGGTGAGACCTATCTTGATGCTTATCTCGCCCGAAACTGGCCCGGTGTTGCGGATAGCGTCGGCGCTTACAAGTTGGAGGAAGAAGGCGCACGGCTTTTCTTGCGAGTCGAGGGTGATTACTTCACTGTTCTAGGGCTGCCACTTCTAGATCTGTGCGGGTTTCTAGTGAATCGGGGGATTATCGAAGGATGAGCAATGACTTGCTTCTGGCCGGCGTTATTGGAGATCCGATCGCCCATAGCAAATCGCCGGTCCTCCATGGGCACTGGCTGAAACGCTATGGTATCGATGGGCATTATGTTCCGCTGAAAGTGGGGCATAAGGATCTGAAGAAATGTCTCCGCTTGCTGCCACGGATGGGATTTCGCGGTATCAATGTGACGATCCCCCATAAAGAGCAGGTTCTGGCTTTGGCCGATTCCGTCACGGACCGGGCCGCGCTTATTGGAGCCGCCAACACCATCACGTTCTTGAGCAACGGGACTATCCAAGCAGACAACACCGATGGGGTCGGGTTCTTGCAGAACCTTCATCAGAACGCACCAGATTGGCGCGCCGACACTGGTCCAGCTTTGGTTCTAGGTGCTGGCGGCGCGGCGCGGGCCATTGTATCCGCGCTTCTCACTGACGGTGCGCCCGAAGTCATCGTGGTCAACCGGACAAGGGCCCGGGGCGAGGCTTTGCGAGATCAACTGGGCGCCCGGGTCAATGTGATGGACTGGACCCGTATTCCGGACCTGCTGCCCGAGATCGACTGTTTGGTGAACACCACATCCTTGGGAATGGAAAACGGCCAACCGCTTAACATCGATCTATCGAAAATTCGACCGGAAGCCCTGGTCACAGATATCGTCTACACGCCCTTGCATACCCCCCTCTTGAACCTGGCCGACGCCATTGGATGCCCAACCGTCGATGGTCTTGGCATGTTGCTGCATCAGGCCGTTCCGGGGTTTGAAAGGTGGTTTGGAAAACTGCCTGAGGTCGATGAAGACCTGCGCCAGGCCGTCCTTTCCGCATGAGTTACCGTCTCGGTCTCACTGGCTCCATCGGGATGGGCAAATCCACCACCGCTGAGTTTTTCCGCGAAGCTAGCGTACCGGTTTGGGATGCCGATGACGCAGTACATCGCCTTTACGCTGCCGGTGGTGCGGCTGTCGGTCCAATCTCCAGTCTCTGCCCTGACGCGATCCAAGACGGTGCCGTTGATCGCGCCGCACTCAAAGCCTGGATAGCGGCGGATGACAGCGCGTTACAGAAGATCGAATCTGTGGTTCACCCGCTGGTCGCCGCTGATCGGGCGCAATTTCTATCGGATCATGCCGACGCGCCAATTCTGTTGCTCGACATACCGCTCCTCTTCGAGACAAACGCCGAGACCTGGCTCAATGGCGTTCTGGTTGTCACCACGTCTCCCGAAGAGCAACGCCGCCGTGTGATGACGCGGCCAGGTATGGATGAAGAGACGTTTCACACCATCCTTGCCCGTCAAACCCCTGACGCCGAAAAGCGTGCCCGCGCGGATTTCGTCATTGAAACGATAAGTCTTGAACAAACCCGCGCGGCGGTTGAGACTCTGATTGCCCAAATCATGGAGCGCCTTGATGCGTGAAATCGTTCTCGACACCGAAACCACGGGATTTGAACCGTCCGAGGGGCATCGCATTGTCGAGATCGGCGCCGTGGAACTGTGGCAGCATGTGCCGACCGGTCGGACCTATCACCAATACATCAACCCAGAACGCGAAATGCCGACCGAGGCGTTTGAAGTGCATGGGTTGGGGGATGATTTTCTACGTGACAAACCGCTCTTTGCGGCAATCGCTCAGGATTTTCTGGATTTCGTCGCAGACGGCGTTTTGGTGATCCACAACGCATCCTTTGACATGAAATTTCTCAATGCCGAACTGGGCTGGGCCAGGAAACCCTTGATTCCCGATACGCAGGCGTTGGATACGCTCGCGATTGCACGACGGAAGTTCCCCGGCTCGCCGGCCTCCCTAGATGCGCTTTGCCGCCGGTTTGGGGTCGATAACAGTGCCCGGGAGAAACACGGCGCGCTTCTCGACAGTGAAATCCTGGCCGAGGTTTATTTGGAGTTGATCGGTGGTCGACAGCCAGATTTCGGACTGACCGCGTCGCCAGTGCAAACCGCGCAAGCGAGTGGCAGTGGCTGGCGGGCTTATGCGCGTCCCGCGCCGTTGGCCAGCCGCCTCTCAGATCAAGAGGCGGCGGACCATGCGAGATTTGTCGAAGAGCTGGGTGAAGACGCTGCTTGGGCGCGCTTCACCTGATCACGCGTCAGCTTTTTTCTGGGCTTCCGCGCGGCGCGCGAGTTCATTGCGATAGATCGCCAGGAAATCCATGTTTTCCAAGTTCAGCGGCGGGAAGCCGCCATCGCGGGTGATGTCTGAGACAATCCGACGCAAGAATGGGAACAACATCCGCGGGCATTCGATCATCAAAAAGGGATGCAACTGCTCTTGCGGCACGTTGTCGACCTGGAAGATCCCAACATAATCCATCTCGATCAGGAAAATCGGCTGAGGCGTCTCATCTTTGGTCTTCGAGTCGATCTTCAGCTTCACAATCACGTCATATTGGTTCTCAGCATCACGCTTGCGCGCGTCGAGCGCCACCTGGACCTGAATGTCGGGCTGTGTCTGCGTCTGGATCGCCTTTTGCGCGGCGATGTTTTCGAAGGACAGATCGCGGATGAACTGCCCGAGAATCTGCATCCGTGGGGGCACCGGTTGTTGCGCCTGTGCTTCGGGGGCGGCGGCGCCGTTTTCTTCGGCCATGAGGAACTCCGATTAATAAGGTTGCGATCCTGTAGCAGCCTGGGTCGGAACCCTCAATGGCGTCTCCAGCCCGATGGGCCCTGTCGTGGGGTTTCGTCGACTTCGAACTCGCCCTCGATGATGTCGGACTGCGCCGAACGGCGGTCATCGGAGGTCCATTGCGCCTGCCCTGCAACGACGGACGACACAATGATCCGTTTTTGCAACTCCCGAAAAACCAGGCTGCGGAACCCTGGCACAAGCAGCGCGAAGCCCACCGCATCGGTGAAAAAACCCGGCGTCAGAAGAAGCGCGCCCGAGAAAAGAATCATCGCCCCATGAGCTAAGGGCTCTGTCGGATCATTCAAAGCGCCGAAGCTCTGTCGCAGCTTCTCAATCGCCTGCCGCCCCTGAGATCGAACAAGCCATGTCCCCAGGATCGCGGTCAGAACCACAACGCCCAGCGTCGGCCACAGGCCGATCAGCCCGCCAATCTGGATGAATAAAGCGATTTCGATCAGCGGAACCATTAGAAACAGCACAAAGAGCCACATGTTCTTTCCTATTCGTCGCCTCTTGGGCCGATTGCGGCGCTTGCGCCAATGGACTTGACCGGCCCCCTCACCTACATATGTGCCACGAACAAGCCGATAAAGCCCCCGTGCGCTCAACCGAGGATACCTTATGAATTCGCCCTTTATCTCGCTTCTGGTTCTGGCCGGGATTGCGGTTTTCTTGATCCTGAGATTGCGGAGCGTTCTGGGCACGCGGGAAGGCTTCGAAAAGCCACCGACGCCGCGCGTCGATCCAGCGGCCAATGCACGGCGCGATTTCGAGGTGATCGATGGCGGTCCGGATCGGGACATCACCGATCATGTGGAAGATGGCAGTGATGCCGCCAAGGCGCTGGCGGCAATGAAATTGGCCGAGCCAGGGTTTTCCGTCAGCGAGTTTCTGGGCGGCGCGCGCGGTGCCTATGAAATGATCTTGATGGCATTTGAGAACGGTGACGTAGACGGTCTGCGCCCGTTCTTGGCCGACGATGTGATGGAGACATTTGAAACGGTCATCCAGCAGCGCGAAGAGCAAGGTCTATCGATTGACGCCAGCTTCGTTGGTATCCGGGAATTGGCGCTTCATGACGCGAGCTTTGATCGGGGCACCAGCACCGGCGAGGTCAGCGTACGCTTTGTGGGTGAGCTGACATCCGTGGTCCGCAACGCAAGCGGCGAGGTGGTCGAAGGCGACCCGACAGAGATCAAACGCCAGCGCGACATCTGGACCTTTTCGCGGCAAATGGGCAGTTCCGATCCGAATTGGATCCTGGTGGCCACCGGCGGATGATCCATGCGCGGCCGCATGACAGCCCTCATGCTGGCAGCGTCGATGAGTGTGGCAATGCCCGGCAGTGCTGAGCCGACCGCACAGGTTTTGGAGTTTTCCGACCTGCAAGGTTGGGCTGACGATGACCACAACGCCGCGCTGGATGTCTTCCTCAACACCTGCATGGATATGCGCGACAGCGAGTGGCAATCGCTTTGTGCGTTGGCGCAATCTCAAACCAATGCGCGCGGGTTTTTTGAGCTGTTTTTCAGGCCGGTCCTGATCGGCGGCGAGAACACGGCGCTATTCACCGGGTATTTCGAACCAGAACTTGATGGCTCCCGCCGCCAAACGGCGCGGTTCCGCTATCCGCTTTATCGTTTGCCGCCGGAAGTAGACGGGCTTTGGCGCACACGCGCCGAGATTGAAGAGTTCGGATTGCTGGAAGGACGTGGGTTGGAAATCGCCTGGGTCGATGATCCGGTCGAAGTGTTCTTCCTTCAGATTCAAGGCTCTGGCCGGGTGCGATTAGCCGAAGGTGGCTATCTTAGGGTGGGATATGGCGGGCGAAACGGGCATCAATACCGCTCGATCGGGCAAGAAATGGTCCGTCGCGGGATCTATGAGCCGCATCAGGTCTCGGCGCAGGTGATTCAGTCCTGGGTGAGGCGAAATCCGATCGAGGGGCAGGAACTGCTCCGCCACAACCCGTCTTATGTGTTCTTTCGCGAGGTCCAGATTTCTGATCCAAACGATGGGCCGCTTGGGGCGATGAATCGCTCGATCACACCGCATCGAACCATCGCAGTCGACCCGGATTACACGCCGCTGGGCGCGCCGGTCTGGATCGAAAAGGGGGGCGAGACGCCGATCCGTCGCTTGATGATCGCGCAAGATACTGGCAGCGCGATCCAAGGCGCGCAACGCGCGGATATCTTCTATGGCCCAGGGGATCAGGCCGGTCGAGAAGCGGGCCGTATCCGCGACCCGGGCCGAATGATCGTATTGCTGCCGATAGAGATCGCCCATCGCATGGTGCCGGACGCCTAAGATGGGAGGGCGGAAACGGAAAGCTCTAAGCGCGGAGGACAAAGATCTTTGGGACCGTGTCGCGCGCAGCACAAAACCGATGCGGAAACCGAAAATCGCGGACGGAACGTTTCAGGATCACCCTGCCGACGCCGGCGTGAAACCCTCTCCAAAAGTCCGGGTGAAAGATTTCCGCATTGGCGAACGCGCCAGCACATCTCTTCCAAACCCACAGATTAGCCCCGCCTTGACGGAGCGCTTAGCCCACGCACCGGTTAAGATGGATCATGGACTGCATCGGCAGATGATCCGTGGCAGACTCAAGCCCGAGGCGCGGATTGATCTGCATGGGCTGACCCTTGCGGATGCCCATCCACGGCTCATTTACTTCATCCAGAGCGCGGCGGCGGAGCAGAAGCGGCTCGTCTTGGTGATCACCGGCAAAGGCAAGGATCGCGACGATCCCGGGCCGATCCCGGTTCGCCGGGGCGTGCTGCGTCATCAAGTTCCGGCCTGGCTCAACGCCCCGCCGCTCGGCGCGCTGGTATTGGATATCCGGCAAGCACATATTCGCCATGGGGGCGACGGCGCTTACTACGTTTACCTCCGACGCATGCGCTAAAGATTCGGCGTCAATATCACCTGTGTCGCGTTTTGTAGGCTGAGCACTGTTCCGGGCAAAAGGCCGATCGGGCTGTTATCTTGCCCCTCAAATGCCGAGTTTACAGCTTCGGCGCGGCTCAAGAGCCGGATCATCGCGGGAGACGTCACGACCGTGTTGTGGTTGAGCGCATCGCCGCCCCGAAACTCCGACACATCGATTAAGGTTACATTAAATTCTGCCACGTCCTCGATTGTGCCGATATTGCCCAGGCGCGCAGGCTCGCCACTTACCAGTGCAGAGAGCCGTAAGGCCCGATCTCGTTGAGACGTGAAAATGAAAAACGGTTCGGGTAGCGGGCTAAGCCGCGCCGCCTGGCTTCTAAAGACCTGCACGTCGATATCGGGTGACATCAGGACCACGCCGCTGATCCGGTCGAGGATATCATGCGCCCCCGCGATACGGAGTTGACGCAAGCTTTCCATCAGCAGTTCCGAACCGACCGAATGGGCAACCAGCACCATGTTGTGAGAGCCGGTGCGCGCAATTTCCCGCAAGAATTGTTCCAGCCCGTCTCGCGCAAAGAGGGCGCTGTCGCGATCATATGCATACCCAAAGGGCGAGCTGAGACTGGGCCAGGAGTAATGCACGGCCACGCCGGGGATCTCGAAATCATGGCGAATCTGCGCGGTCCGGTAGAGCCCGTCGGCAAACGTGTTGTTGAACCCATGGACAAACACCATGACTTCGCGGGCATCAGCGGGTTGGGCGGCGACAGCGGCGCGGAGACCAGCACGGAAAGCATTCGCATCTCGAAACCGATCCGCTTGAGTGACAACGAAGTCTTCTTCGATTTCCACCTCGCCCTGAGGCCAGCTCACCTCACCGATTTCACGATTGGGCGGTATGGCGACATCGAACCGCGTAAAGCCAAGCCCCTCGAGCCGCTCGCTGGTGAAGCTGGCGCCGTCATAAACGCGGCTGCTGGCGACAAAAACCCGCTCGATCTGGCTGACATCGGTCGCGCTGGGCGCGATGACCAGCGCTGCGCGGGGTGCGCAGGACGCGAGCGTCAGAAGTGCCAAAACTGCGAGATACCGTGTCACAAAATCGCTGCTCAAAATCTCTGTCTTGGGCGTTCTACAACACGTAGCGGCTCAAATCAGCGGATTTCATCAAAGCGCCGAGGTTTTTCTCGACAAAGCTGCCATCGACGACAATCGCCTCGCCGGATCGATCAGGTGCAGTGAAGCTCAACTCCTCAAACACCCGTTCCATCACGGTATAAAGCCGCCGTGCACCGATGTTCTCGACGTCTTGATTCACCTCGGCGGCAATCCGCGCAAGGGCTGCGATCCCATCTTCGGTGAAGCTGACTTCGACCTCTTCCGTCGCCATCAGAGCGGTATATTGCAGGGTCAGCGCGTTGTCCGTCTCGGTCAGGATGCGTACAAAATCCTCTTCGGTCAGCGCGCGCAATTCCACACGGATCGGCAAACGGCCCTGAAGTTCGGGCAGCAAGTCCGAAGGTTTTGCGATATGGAACGCGCCGGATGCGATGAAAAGGATATGATCGGTTTTGACCGGCCCGTGTTTCGTGCTGACGGTTGTACCTTCGATCAGGGGCAGCAAATCCCGCTGCACACCCTCGCGGGACACATCCGCGCCGCGCGCATCCGAGCGGGCGGACACTTTGTCGATCTCGTCGATAAACACGATCCCGTTTTGCTCGACCGCGCGGAGCGCTTCGCGGGTCACCGTTTCCTGATCCAGAAGCTTGTCGGCCTCTTCGTCGATCAAGAGATCATAGCTGGCGGCAACGCTCATCTTTTTGCGCACCGTGCGCCCGCCAAAGGCTTTGCCAAACAGATCGCCAAGATTCATTCCACCAGGCATGCCGCCCATCCCGCCAGGTTGACCCGGGATCTCGAACATCGGCATCGGATTGGAGGTATCGGCGACCTCCAGTTCAATCACCGTATCGTCCAATTCCCCTGCGCGGAGCTTTTTGCGGAACATCTCGCGGGTCTGGTCGCGGGCATCTGTTCCAGCGAGGGCTTCGATGACCCGATCCTCCGCCGCATCATGGGCCTTGGCCTTGACCTCGTCGCGCATCTGTTCGCGGATCATGATTTGCGCTGAGTCCACCAGATCGCGGATGATTTGCTCCACGTCGCGGCCGACATAGCCAACCTCGGTGAATTTCGTCGCCTCAACCTTGATAAACGGGGCGCGCGCCAGCTTGGCCAGGCGCCGCGAGATTTCGGTCTTCCCAACCCCGGTGGGCCCGATCATCAAGATGTTCTTCGGGTAGACTTCGTCGCGCAGATCGTCGGCCAATTGCTTCCGCCGCCAGCGGTTCCGCAGCGCAACAGCGACGGCGCGCTTGGCGTCTTTCTGGCCGATGATGAACCGATCAAGTTCTGAGACAATCTCGCGCGGGGTCAGGTCAGTCACGTAGCAGGCTCCTCAGAGGTCATTAGGGTCCAGGGCGGCAGGCGATCCTTGCCCGGGAAATGTGGCAGGGCGTCCATCAGATTGCGGCGCAAGACTTCCCATTTTGCACCGAGAAGGACCAGGCCAACGCCCAAAAGCAGGATCGCGAGGAAGGCGTTGCCCTCCATCACTGTGATCGACAGCGCAACGATGTAGCCGACACCGGACACGAGGAAGGAGCGCCGGTCGATCACCACCGCGAAGACCGCCATCAAGGCGACGAACCCGACCAGCAGCAGTTGCGCGGTCACGGTCCCAACATCGAACAGCGACAGCGCTACAGTGTTCACGATGGCAGGCGCTGCGATCACATGCAGCCAGAACCCGCTGGCCGCACGACGGGTGATCCGATGTGGATCGCTCATATCAAAGCGCAGGGCGACAATCAGGCCGACGATGCCGAGGACCATGGTCAGAATCGCAAATGGCCCTTCGCCGGTCAGCAGGAACAGATCGCTTGGATCGGTCGGGACCGTCCCGCCAAGGGTCACAAAGCCAAAAGCCGTCGCGAATGTGCCGAGCGCGATCAGCGCCATGGTGAACGGCACGCGGAACACGGCGTAATAGCCAATCAGCAGCAGTGTAGAGATGCCGGCGGAAAGCGTCAGCGCGAGTGGGAACTCCGCATCCACCATCCAACCCAGCCCGAGGCCGAATTGCCCCGCGCCAAGCGCAAAGAAGATTGCCAGAGCAATTGAGGGGGCGACCATACGCCGGACCAGCGTGAAATACCGAGCCAAAAGCGCCACGGCGCCCATCGACATCAGCGAATAGACAATCGCCAGAACATAACCGACTTCAGCGCTCACGAAGCTCAGGCCAGTCAGCCCCACCCAGCCGGAATACAGAATCACGAGGCCGACAACGATGAAGATCTCATTGAAGCCGCGGAACAGCTCGAACGGCTCATCAAGCCCCGACATATGCTCCCGCGCGCCGCGCCGCGCATCACCAAGCGCGATCAGCGAGGCGGCTTGCGCTTCGGAAATCATCCCCGAACCGACGGCGGCGCGGATGTCATCGCGGTTGATGTCGCTCATTTCGAGATCTGCTCAACGGTCAGATTGCCGTTGGTATAGACACAGATATCTGCCGCGATTTGCATGGCGCCCCGAGCAATCTCTTCGGCGGATTTGTCGCCGTTGATCATCGCCCGCGCGGCGGCGAGCGCATAGTTCCCGCCTGAGCCAATGGCCGCGATGCCATGTTCAGGCTCCAACACATCTCCCGCGCCGGTGATTACATAAAGCGCGGCCCCGTCGGTGACGATCAACATCGCTTCGAGCTTTTGCAGGTATTTGTCCGTCCGCCAATCTTTGGCCAACTCGACGCTCGCGCGCTGCAACTGACCGGGCGTGGCTTCAAGCTTGGTTTCCAGCCGCTCCAGCAGCGTGAACGCATCCGCCGTCGAGCCAGCGAAGCCGCAAACCACATCAAACCCTCCGGGCGAAAGCCGCCGCACTTTACTCGCGCTGCCTTTGATCACTGTCTGACCCAGGCTCACCTGCCCGTCGCCCGCGACCACAACTTCATTGCCCTTGCGCACCCCGATAATGGTGGTGCCGTGCCAGCCGGGGAAATCCGAATTGTTCATGCCGTCTCCTTCACTTGGCTCTATATGGACGGGGGATCGACGCGGAACAAGTTCTGGGCGCGCGGTTCACGGACAGAGTCAGACTGCGCGATCGCCAAAAATGCTAACGGCATGGTCGCGCAAGTAGATTTGCAGCCAAGGCGTGAAACTGCCGGGGTTTTCCATCACTTGCGCGCCAAGCTGATCAAGCGGCTGCCAAATCGTATCCATGACCTCGCTGGGGTTTGGCGCGGGTTGGACATTTTGGGCCAGAGTGCCCACAAAGATATCCACAACCTCATGCTCAATCATCCCACCACCGACATCGGCGCGATACTCAACCTGGCCACGGTATTCGAGCGACAGGGGCGGCAATCCAAGCTCTTCATCCAGACGCCGGGTCGCACAATCCAAAGCGCTTTCGCCCCAATGAGGGTGCGTGCAGCAGGTATTCGCCCAAAGCCCCGGTGTATGGTATTTTTCTAATGCGCGCCTCTGCAATAAAGTCTGCCCATCTCGCATCACAAAAACCGATACAGCCCGGTGCCTCAGGCCCTCGCGATGGGCCGTTAACTTTTCCACAGGGGTCAATTCGCCATCAATCCAAGCAGGGATCAGGATGGGCGTCGCAGTCTTATCTGTCTGATCAGTCATAAATAATGACCTCGGGATTTGAGCAGGTATGGTCGGCGCATTTGAGTTCCAGCGCTGTATGCAAAATCTTGGACCGATTAACCATCTTTCGCTTGATCGCCTCAGCGTCAGACCTTCCTCCGAACGTGACGACACTACAGGCCTGAAGCGCCGTCTCATGCTCCGGCATCTGCCAAAGAAGGGCGTGATGACCACCCTCAAAACCGCCTATAGTATAAATATGGTTCAAAACCGCCTTGACGTCCAACTTCGACGAACTGCGAACTCATGAGCCACGCACCACCTATGCTAGGTTTGGATCGTAGCCGGATATGTGATTGGCGCTATGTCGCAGAGGGCAAAAAAGCAGTGTGGCCCAGGCAGGTTTGGACTAGGTATACGTAGGAACGTGTTTCGGAAATGGAGACTACCTATGAACCGTACGATGATCCTTGCTGCGGCTGCTTCTGTTCTGATGGCGCCCACGGCCTTTGCCGAGAGCCATGAAGGAATGGCGCCGTCCGGTGACGCCGCTGCCGGTGAAGCGGCGTTTCGTCAGTGCATCGCCTGCCATGTGGTGGCGAATGCCGATGGCGAGGTGTTGGCTGGCCGCAACGCACGGACAGGCCCGAACCTTTATGAAATCTCGGGCAGCACCGCCGGGACAGTGGAAGGGTTCCGCTATTCTGGGTCGATGGTCGAAGCGGGCGAAGGTGGTCTTGTTTGGGATGAGGAAAGCTTTGTCGCCTATGTGATGGACCCGACCGGGTTCCTGCGTGAAACGCTTGACGACAATGGTGCACGCGGCTCGATGAGCTTCCGTGTGCGGTCTGAGGAAGATGCCGCCAATCTCTATGCCTATATCGCGTCGCTTTCGACAGCGATGGAATAGGAACGCACTGTCATACGCTACAAAAAAGGGCGCCGATACTGGCGCCCTTTTCTTTGATTTATCGCGCGTCTTAAGCGAGCGTCCGCTCCACCTCTTCGCGTTCGAAAATCTCGATCACATCGCCCGCGCGAATATCATCGTAGTTTTCAAAGGCCATCCCGCATTCCTGGCCAGAGGTGACTTCTTTCACCTCGTCCTTGAAGCGTTTCAGCGTCTTCAATGTGCCCTCATGGATCACGACATTGTCCCGCAGCAGGCGCACACCGGCCGACCGGCGGGCAACACCTTCGGTGACCAAGCAACCCGCGACATTGCCAACGCCGGAGACACGGAAGACCTCTTTGATCTCGGCATAGCCGATGAAGTTCTCCCGCACTTCTGCCGAAAGCAGACCCGAGGCGGCCGATTTCACATCGTCGACCAGATCGTAGATCACCGAGTAATAGCGGATCTCAACGCCCTTCTGGTTGGCGCTGTTCCGAGCGGGTGCATTTGCCCGAACATTGAAACCGATCACCGGGGCGCCCGAGGCTTCGGCCAGGCCGATATCGGATTCGGTGATGGCGCCGACGCCTGAATGCAGCACGCGGACGCGGACCTCCTCGTTGCCGATCTTCTCCATTGCCTGGATGATCGCCTCGGCGGAGCCTTGCACATCGGCCTTCACCACGATGGGCAGCTCGGCGACATTCTCGTCCTCTTTGGCCTTAGCCAAAAGCTGATCAAGTGTTGTGGCCGCACCAGCGGCAGCGCGTTTCTCTTTGGCGGCGTTCTCGCGATATTCCGCGATTTCGCGGGCCTGCGCCTCGGTGTCGACCACGTTCAGAACGTCGCCAGCTTCCGGCGTACCGTTCAGGCCCAGCACCTCAACCGGAACCGACGGCCCGGCCTCTTTCACGCGCTCGCCTTTGTCATTGACCAGCGCGCGGACCTTGCCCCACTGCTCGCCCACGACGAAGATATCACCCTGTTTCAGGGTGCCATTCTGCACCAGAACGGTTGCGACGGGGCCGCGACCCACATCCAACTGCGCCTCGATGACCGCACCAGAGGCCGCGCGTGCCGGGTTGGCTTTCAGTTCAAGAATCTCGGACTGCAACGCGATGGCTTCCAGAAGCTCATCCAATCCCTGACCAGAGATCGCCGAGACCTCAACATCCTGGACCTCGCCAGACATCTTTTCGACGATCACCTCATGCTGAAGCAGATCGGTCCTGACTTTGTCTGGGTTTGCCTCAGGCTTGTCGATCTTGTTGATGGCCACGATCATCGGCACTTCTGCCGCTTTCGCGTGGTTGATCGCCTCGATCGTCTGCGGCATCACCGCGTCATCGGCAGCAACCACAAGTACAACAATATCCGTCACTTGGGCACCACGGGCGCGCATGGACGTGAATGCTGCGTGGCCCGGTGTGTCGAGGAAGCTAAGCAACTGCCCGCTATCGGTTTTGACCTGATAGGCCCCGATATGCTGGGTGATGCCGCCTGCTTCGCCAGCCACAACCTTGGCGTTGCGGATCGCGTCCAACAACGACGTTTTACCGTGATCCACGTGGCCCATGATGGTGATAACCGGCGCGCGGGGCTCAAGGTCTTCGTCCTTGTCCTCAACCTGGTCGATCACATCTTCGACGTCAGCGTCGGACACACGCACAACTTTGTGGCCGAACTCTTCGATGATCAGTTCGGCGGTATCGGCGTCAATCGCTTGGTTTTGCGTGACCATCAAACCGTTTTGCATCAACGCTTTGACCACATCGGCCACGCGCTCTGCCATCCGGTTGGCCAGTTCCGAGACGATGATCGTCTCAGGCACCTGAACATCACGCACGATCTTTTCACGCTCAACCTGACCGCCCATCGCCTTCTGACGTGCGCGTTCCTGTTTCCGCTTCATCGCGGCCATGGAGCGTTGCCGGCCACCTTCGCCGCCCGTGAGGGCTTGGTTCACCGTGAGCTTGCCCGAGCGGCGGCCATCGCCGCCACGGTCGCCCTTGCCCGACCGGTCGCGTTTGTCGTCGCGGTCATTGTCGCGGCGCCCTGGTGTCGCGGCGGGCCGACCGCCACCACGCGGTGCCGATGGTTCGGCGACAGCGGCGGCTGCTGGCGCTTCGGCGGGTGGTGGTGCGTTGCGGCGCGCCTCTTCTTCCTTGCGGCGGCGCTCTTCTTCCTCGGCCCTCGCTTTCAGCGCTTCCTCGCGCTCGCGCTCTTCGCGCTCTTTGGCCTCGATCTCCGCCCGGCGGCGGGCGCGCTCTTCTTCGCGGCTTTTCTCTTCTTGCTCACGGCGCTGCGCGTCTTCGGCCTCGCGGGCCTTGGCGGCCTGCAACGCTTTCAGACGGCGCTCCATCTCGCTGTCGGACACGCCACTTGCCCGCTTGCCGCCCTCAGCTTGGGCCGCCGCGGCGGTGCCGGGCTTGGGTACCATCACGCGCTTGCGCTTGGTTTCCACCACGACACTTTTGGTCCGCCCCCGTGAAAAGCTTTGATTCACGCGGCCACTGCGGGCACCGCCCGACAGGCCAAGGGGCTTCTTTCCGTCTTGATCGCTCATGCGTCCGTCTTTTCCTTCCCGGCGGCGGTTCCGCCGATTGCCTTACGCAGGCCTTGCAGCTTTGCGGCTTCCTCTACAACACGTGGCGTGAGTCCACCAGCGGCAAGCGCGCCATGTATCACACTTTGGCGCCCGAATGCCAAACCCAATTCCTGGGCCGTTAAACAGCCGAAAAATCGGCCACCTTCGGGGGTCCAAAGCTTCGTTTTTCCACGCTCCGAGCCATCAGAGGCCTGGAGCAGAACTTTGGCGCGGCCTTCGGCCAGCCAGCCCTTCACCTTCTCAAACCCAGCGACCGCATATCCGCCCTTACGGCTCAGCGCGATCAGATCGGTCAAGCGCCGGGTCAGAACCGTATCGACCTGCGCCCGCAGATCATCTGGCACCGTCACCTGCATTTTCGCGCCGCGCGAAAACAGCTTCTTCTTAGTCGCCAGCTCCAGCGCCTCCGCGTCGGCACTGACCCAAATGCCCCGCCCAGGCAAGCGTTCCAGAATGTCTGGCACCACCTGCCCCTCGGGGCCGACGACAAACCGGATCAGACCCGCCTTGGGCTGGGTCTCTCCGGTAGCGATGCAGCGCCTCTCGGCCTCATCGCGGGTTTTGGTCCGGCCGCCGCGGGTCATTCCGCGTCTCTCCGAGGCCTGCGATCAGGCCCCGGCCTCCTCGGCTTCGCCTTCGGCAGCAGCTTCCGCATCCGCGGCCGCTTTCGCTTCAAGCTCCTCAATGGTCACCCAGCCCAATTGCAGGCGTGCGGTCATCACCATGTTCTGGGCTTCCTCCAGGCTGACATCGAAGCTTTCCAACACGCCATCGTCTTTGACGCGTTCGCCATCCACCGTGGTCCAGCCGCCAGCGAGCTCCCAATCGGCGCAGGTTGCAAAATCATCCAATGACTTCACACCGTCTTCGCCCAGGGCCACCAGCATTTGGGGTGTCAGCCCCTCAAAATCAATGAGGCTCTGCTCCACGCCCAACTCTTTTGCCTTTTCCAGCGCGAGTTTGTTCTGCTCTTCCAGATAATCGCGGGCGCGGGCCTGCAATTCATCCGCCGTGGCTTCGTCGACACCGTCAATGACCAGAAGCTCTTCCTGCTCGACATAAGCCACCTCTTCCAGCGAGGTGAAGCCTTCCGAGACCAGAAGTTGGGCAAAGAACTCATCCAGATCCAGCGTGTCCATGAAGACCTTGGTCCGCTCGGCAAACTCGGCCTGACGGCGCGCGCTTTCTTCTTCCTCGGTCAGGATGTCGATATCGAGACCGGTCAACTGGCTGGCCAGACGCACGTTTTGACCGCGACGGCCAATGGCCAGCGACAGCTGCTCATCGGGCACAACCACTTCGATCCGCTCGGCGTCTTCGTCCAGAACAACCTTGGTCACTTCAGCAGGCTGAAGCGCGTTCACCAGGAAGGTCGGCGCGTCCTCGTTCCACGGGATGATGTCGATCTTCTCGCCCTGTAGCTCGTTCACAACGGCCTGCACGCGGCTGCCGCGCATACCAACGCAGGCACCAACAGGATCGATCGAGTTGTCATAGGAGATCACCGCGATCTTTGCACGGCTGCCCGGATCGCGGGCGACGGCCTTGATCTCGATGATGCCGTCATAGATCTCCGGAACCTCCATCTTGAACAGCTCGGCCATGAACTCCGGCGCGGTGCGCGAAAGGAAAATCTGCGGCCCGCGCGTCTCGCGGCGCACATCCTTGATGTAGCAGCGGATCCGATCGTTCGGGCGATAGCTCTCGCGGCCAATCTTTTCGTTCCGGCGTAACACGCCCTCGCCCCGGCCAATATCGACGATGACATTGCCGTATTCCTCGCGCTTGACGACCCCGTTGATGATGGTGCCGGCGCGATCTTGGAACTCCTCGAACTGACGATCACGTTCGGCCTCGCGGACCTTCTGCAAGATCACCTGCTTGGCCGATTGTGCCGCGATCCGGCCCATCTCAACCGGCGGCACTTCGTCGATCAGCATGTCGCCCACTTCGGCATCGGCTTTATAGGGCTTGGCTTGCTCGACGGTCAGTTCGGCCTTCTCATTCTCAACCGCGTCATCTTCGACCACGGTGCGCACGCGCGTGAAGGTCGCCTTACCGGTCTTGCGGTCAATCGACACGCGAATGTCCAACTCCGAGCCATAGCGGCTCTTCGCCGCGCGGGCGAGGCTCTCTTCCATCGCTTCGACCACCAGTTCCGGGTCGATCATCTTCTCGCGGGCCACAGCCTCGGCCGTTTGCAAAAGCTCCAGCTGGTTTGCTGATGTAATTGCCATGGGATCAGTCCTCCGCCTTATCGGCTTCTTCGGTTTCTATCTCGTCAAATTGGGTCTCGTCGACGATGCCCGCCGCCTTGCGCTGGCGCAGCATCTCGGTGATTAGCTCGTCGGTCAGAACCAGCTTCGCATCGCTGAGCCAGTCGAAATGCAGCCCAATCGTGCCCTCGGTCACGTTGATCAACACTTCGTCGCCTTCGACGCCCGCCAACACGCCTTTGAAGCGGCGGCGCCCGTCGATCATCTCGGTGGTTTCGAGTTTAACCTCATAGCCTTCAAAGGTCTCGAAATCCTTGAGCCGGGTCAAAGGCCGGTCAATCCCGGGGCTGGACACTTCCAAAGTGTACGCATCCTCCAGCGGGTCTTCCACATCCAGCGTCGCACTGACGGCGGTCGAAATCTGCGCGCACTCATCCACCTCGATCCCGCCTTCGGGACGCTCGGCCATGATCTGCAACGTATTGGTTTTGCCGCCCATCAGGCGAATCCGCACCACTTCAAACCCCATGTCTTCGATGACAGGGGTCAGGATCTCCGCCATCCGGCGGTCAATCGATGTTTTGGCGACGAGGTCAGACATCTTTGGTCCAAGCACAAAAAAACGGGCGCGCGGCCCGTTGAAACTCTCCGGTGGAGCGTCGGGGGTGGAGGCCGACGCGCCGCTGTTAAGCCGGATATAGGGGGAATCACCCGCAGGTGCAAGTCACCCGCATTCCACCCGCGAAATGATATCATCTTCGCCATAGATCACGTTCAGTCGGTTCGGCAGATAATCCATCGTCACCGCATCATTCGGGCCAATCACGCGCATGGGTGCCGGGAAGGTCATCGCGGCCAAGACATCGCGGCTCTCGCCCACGAGGCTTTGCCAGCCGGACGCGCCGCAGGCATCTGTTCCGCCAATGACAGTGGGATCGTTATCATCAACGTCTTGGCAGGCGGCGAGCGCCAGAAAAGGGATCGTCAAAAAGGCAAATCGCATCTGCTTAACTCCATTGCATCGGGTCCAGGATTGGAACAGGCTCATGCCGACACAAGACCCGAGAGAGGATTTATCATGCGCACCCGTGCCGCTGTCGCGCTCGAAGCTGGAAAACCGCTAGAGATTATGGAGGTGAACCTCGATGGCCCGAAAGCGGGCGAGGTTCTGGTGGAGATCAAAGCCACCGGCATCTGTCACACGGACGAGTTCACGCTCTCTGGCGCCGATCCCGAGGGTCTCTTTCCCGCGATCCTTGGCCATGAAGGTGCGGGCGTCGTGCTCGAAGTCGGCCCGGGGGTCACCAGCTTGGAACCGGGCGACCATGTGATCCCGCTCTACACAGCTGAATGCCGGGAATGCGAATACTGCCTGCATCCCAAAACCAACCTCTGCCAATCGGTCCGTGCGACCCAAGGCCAGGGTGTGATGCCCGACGGAACATCGCGCTTCTCGATGCTCGATGGCACGCCGATCCTGCATTACATGGGCTGTTCGACCTTCTCGAACCATACGGTTCTGCCGGAAGTCTCACTCGCCAAGGTCCGCAAGGACGCGCCGTTCGATAAGATTTGTTACATCGGCTGTGGCGTGACCACCGGCATTGGCGCGGTGATATACACCGCCAAGGCCGAGATCGGCTGCCGGGCGATTGTCTTTGGCCTCGGCGGGATCGGCTTGAACGTGATCCAAGGCCTCCGCCTCGCTGGTGCCGATCAGATCGTCGGTGTCGATATCAATCCAGCTAAGGTCGAGATGGCGAAGAAATTCGGCATGACTGATTTCGTGAACCCCACTGAAGTCAAAGGCGATCTGGTCGGCCATCTGGTCGAGCTGACTGGCGGCGGGGCCGACTATACCTTCGACGCGACCGGCAATGTGCAGGTCATGCGCACCGCGCTGGAAGCCTGTCACAAGGGCTGGGGTGAAAGCATCATTATTGGCGTCGCACCAGCAGGCGCGGAGATTTCGACCCGGCCCTTCCAGCTCGTCACCGGACGGAGCTGGCGTGGCACAGCCTTCGGCGGCGCGCGCGGGCGCACAGATGTGCCGGGGATCGTCGATTGGTACATGGACGGCAAGATCGAGATCGACCCGATGATCACCCACACGCTGACGCTTGACGAGATCAACAAGGGCTTCGATCTGATGCATGCAGGCGAGTCGATCCGCTCCGTGGTGGTGTATTGACGGTCACGATCCGGCGGCTCATCGAGGACGACAAACAGGCTCTATGGCGCATCTTAGAGCCTGTCTTTCGGGCGGGCGACAGCTATACAATTGATCCTGAGATCAGTCGCGACGACGCATTGGCCTATTGGTGCGGTCCGAGCCACACAGTATTTGTCGCTTCGGATGAGACCGGGCTCCTGGGCACCTACTACATCCGCCCGAACCAGGGCGGAGGTGGTGCGCATGTGTGCAATTGTGGCTATATCACGTCTCCCGCAGCACGCGGCAAAGGCGTTGCCCGCGCGATGTTGGCCCATTCGCTAGAAGAAGCCCCGCGTCAGGGTTATCGGGCGATGCAGTATAATTTCGTCGTTGCGACAAACACCCGTGCGATCGCGATTTGGGAGGCGGCCGGGTTCGACACGGTGGGCCGCCTGCCCGGCGCATTTCGCCACCCGGTGCATGGGTATGTTGATGCGCTGGTGATGTACAAACCTCTGATGCCGGATCTGTAAAATGACCATCCGCGCAGCTCTCTTTACCCTTCTGTGGTCCACAACAGCGCTGGCAAATGAGGCCGCGACGGTTCTGTTTGTCTCTGGCCCCAGCCGGCAGCTGAATTTCGCGCAAGGGGATGTTCTTGAACTCCACCTCTCCGAAAGCGGCGGCCAGGCGGAGGTATTTGTCCGCCTGGGCGAACCGGCACGCGATGCTCTGGCCGATTTGACTCGCCTGTCGGTCGGTCAGGTGATCGATATCGGCTTTTGTGATCACATCTTCACGTCGCCGGTTGTGCACGCATCAATCGACTCCGGAACATTCGTCATCACAGGCACGACTGTTCAACGCGCCGAGGCCTTGCGCGCGCTCTGGCATGGTCGCACGGGTTGCGACGAACTCGCACCAGAAATCTTTGAGCTGGAGGCTAGATAGTCGCCAAGCGGCGATACCGGGCAAGGAAGTTCTGTACTGCGTCTGTTGCGGCCTGATGTATTTCGGCTTCGTCGGGCACCTGGGCAACCCCCATAAGCCGCCGCAGCATCAGGTCACCGCGCAGAAGCTGCATGAATAGATCGGCAGCCTTCCGCGTGTCGTCGATATCCAGTTCGGCCTGCGCTTTTGGGCTTTCAAGATAGCTTGCAAGCTGCGCCATCGCCGTTTTCGGTCCAGTTTCGTAAAATGCGCAGCCCAGTTCGGGGAACCGCTGCGCTTCGGCAACGCAGACCCGGAAGATCGCCAGCCCAGCATCGGACAGCAGAAACGCCAGCATATGCGAGGCGATATGATACAACCCGTCCGCAACGGATTTCTGTTCGAACTCGATATCCATCGAAGCGCGTTCCTGGATGTCGCATTCCATCCGCAAGACGGCGAGGAAAAGATGCTGTTTGTCCGGGAAATAGCTGTAGAGCGTCGCCTTCGAGACGCCGGAATCGCGCGCGATCACATCAACACTTGCCCCTTCAAAGCCCTCACGCATGAAGACCTCGCGGGCACCTGCTATGACCTGATCATATTTGCGACCCTTCTTAATCTGGGGTTCTGCGTTCATGATAGCTCCGTCCACCAAGTGAAAGTGTAGACTGTTCTGTTTAGTTCAATCAAGAGCGCCGTTGTCGCGGAGCCCAGAAAACAAAGGCGGAGGCACCGAAATACGGCACCCCCGCCTCGGACCGACAGGGAGAGGTGTCAGTCGCCTTCGCCCGGCGGGTACAGTCCGGGCGGCGGTATCGCTCTCATGGGAGTCTTGAACGATACCGGCTCTGTATCGCGGTTTAGAGCCGAACATAGCGTCTGGGGGAACGAGGCTCTCCCAGCGATACATGCTAAAACTAAACTGTTCAGTCCGAATTTCAAGAGACAGCCGCGGCGGGCCTTCCTTTCCGTTGCGACAGCGGTTCGCTGGACAGTTTGCCTGCAATCGACTAGCCCGCTGATATGGTCGAGATTTTCCTCAAGACTCTGCCGTTTTTCGCGCTAATCGGATTGGGGTTCCAGGCCGGGCGTACCGGGTTTTTCACGGCCGAAGCGACCGCTTATCTCACCAAATTCGTCTTCTACTTCGCGCTGTCGGCGATGCTGTTCCGGTTTTCGGCGAATCTGTCCCTCGCCGAGATCTTCGACTGGTGGTTTGTGGCCGCCTATCTCTGGGGTTGTTTCACCGTCTATCTGATCGCCACCGCCGTCGCGCTCTTCCGAAGGCGCGGCATCGAGGAGGCGGCGGTCGAGGCGCAATGCGCGGTGATCGGCAATACCGGCTTTCTCGGCGTGCCGATGTTGATTGTTCTCTTGGGCGAGGCCGCGGCGGGGCCTGTCTTGATGGTGCTGGCGCTCGATCTAGTCGTTTTCTCAAGCCTTATCGTGATCCTGATCACCGGCAGCCGCGATGGCCGTATGTCGCTTGGTATCTTGAAGACCGTCGGCATGGGCTTGCTCAAGAATCCGATGATCGTCTCGATGACCCTCGGCTTGCTCTGGTCGGCCTTCGCCTTGCCGATCCCCGAGGTGGCCAATGAGTTCCTAGCCATTCTCGGCGCCGCCGCCACGCCTGGTGCCCTCTTTGCCATTGGGGCCTCGCTGGCAGGCAAATCCGCCGAACGGCTCACTGTCGCGGGCTGGCTCACCTTCTGCAAGCTGGTCTTACACCCGGCGGCCGTGGCCCTCGCGGCATTGGTCCTGTTCCCGGTGCCGATCTTTGATGCTGCGGTTATGATCGCCGCCGCGTCGCTGCCCGTCGCGGGCAATGTCTACATCTTGGCGCAGCATTACGGCGTCGCGCCGCATCGTGTCTCGGCCTCAATCCTGATCTCAACCGCGCTCAGTATCGTGACAGTGTCGGTTGTCATTGCTTGGGTGAGCGGCCTTGCAGGGATCACGCCAGGCTAAGCGCTGGACGCCCTGCGCCTGCCGCGCTACCCCTAGGTTCGGGCCAGATCAAGGGGGAGCATCGCCATGGACACCGTCTCGGAAAACCGCTGTTTCGGGGGGACACAAGGTGTCTATACCCATGCGTCGAAAGCCACCGGAACCGAGATGACCTTTGGGCTGTTTCAGCCCGCCGAGGCTGAAGATGGCCCGGTGCCGGTGCTCTGGTATCTCTCGGGCCTGACCTGCACCCATGAGAACGCGATGGTGAAGGCGGGGGCGCAAGCTTGGGCCGCGGATCAGGGTATCGCGCTCGTGTTCCCTGATACCTCGCCGCGCGGTACCGGTGTGGCTGATGATGACGCCTATGATCTGGGCCAGGGCGCTGGCTTCTACGTGAATGCAACCCAAGATCCTTGGGCCGAGCATTTCCAGATGTGGGACTACATCACCGACGAGCTGCCCCGCGCGCTCTTCAAACGCTTCGCACTCGATGAAGCCCGCCAAGGCATCACGGGCCATTCCATGGGGGGGCATGGTGCGCTGACCATCGCGATGAGCTTCCCCGATCGTTTTGCCTCCGTGTCTGCCTTTGCGCCGATCTGTAACCCGATGAGCAGCGATTGGGGACAGAAGCAATTTCGAGCCTATCTCGGGGAAAACACCGCCCTTTGGGAGCCGCATGACGCCAGCTTCCTGATGCGAGAGCAGGGGTTCGCCGGTCCGGTTTTGATCGACACCGGCACGGCGGATCAATTTGGCGGCTTGCTGAAAACCGAAGCCCTGGCTAGCGCCATCGCCGAACGCCGCCAACCCGCAACCCAGCGGATGCAGCCTGGCTACGATCACAGCTATTTCTTCGTCTCCAGCTTCATGGAGGATCACGTCGCCTTCCACGCCGAAGCGATGTACGGGGTGAGCGCATGACCATCGAGGCCGTCATATTTGACATCGGCAACGTGCTGATCGAATGGCAGCCGGAACGGTTCTACGACGCTGAGATTGGCGAGACCCGCCGCCGGGCGCTGTTCGATGCGGTTGATCTCCACGGGATGAATGAACGCCTCGATCTGGGCGAAGGATTCCGCGATGTGATCTACGAAACCGCCGAGGCCTATCCCGAATACGGCGCCGAGATTCGTATGTGGCATGACCGCTGGATCGAGCTTGCAAACCCGGTGATCCCGCATTCCGTCAAATTGCTTCGGGCGTTGCGGGCCAAAGGTATGCCGGTTTTTGCTCTGACTAATTTCGGCGTTGAGAGCTACGCCTACGCGCAAACGGAATTCGATTTTCTGAACGAGTTTGACCAGGAATTTGTGTCGGGTCGAATGCGGGTTACCAAGCCCAATCCGGCGATTTATCAGATGGTTGAAGAGCAGTCCGGCATCGCGCCGGAGCGCCTGCTTTTTGCTGATGACAGGCCGGACAATGTTGAGGTCGCGCGGTCGCGCGGCTGGAACGTGCATCAGTTTGAAAGCCCCGAGGGTTGGGCGCGGGTCCTGGTTGACCACAATCTCCTGACCGAAGTGGAGGCGGCTGCATGAGCCCGCGGATCATCGGAGATGATCTGGAAGCCAAGCTGGATTGGCGTGCCTTGGGGGAGGCTTTCGCCGCTGGCCACCTCCTGCCCCGGGCCGAGATCACCGACAGTTTCTTGTATCGCGGTGATGACACCTTGCTGTCGCGCGCGGCTTGGATTGATGGGCTGGGTGTTCTGGTCAAATCCGCGACCATCTTTCCGGGCAACACGGCGCAGGGCAAACCGGCGATTGGTGGTGCGGTGTCGCTCTTCAACGATGGCGATGGTACGCTGGACGCGATCCTTGATTTCCACCTGGTCACCAAATGGAAGACCGCAGGAGATAGCGCCTTTGCCGCCAGCCGTTTGGCGCGCCCCGAAAGCCGCAACATCCTAATCGTTGGGGCCGGCACAGTGGGGCGCAACCTCCACGCCGCTTACAACGCCTATTTCCCGGATGCAGAGTTCACCGTCTGGAACCGCAGCCCGACCGGCGCTGCCCGCTTTGCCGAAGACTGCCCCGGCACACGCGTGGCACCCGACCTTGCCGAGGCCGTGGGTCAGGCTGACATAATTACCTCTGCCACGATGACAACCGAACCGCTGATCCAAGGCGATTGGCTCCGTCCCGGGCAACATCTTGACCTGATTGGGGCCTACCGCCCGGATATGCGTGAAGCCGATGACACGGCGCTGGTTCGCGCGCGGATTTTTGTGGATAGCCGCGAGACGACCATCGGGCATATCGGTGAGTTGAAAGACCCCATCGCGCGTGGCGTGATCTCTGAGGCCGATGTCGTCGCCGATTACTATGACCTGTCGGAGGGTCGGTTTGCGCGTCAGAGCGCTGATGAGATCACGCTGTTCAAGAACGGCGGCGGCGCGCATCTGGACCTAATGACCAGCGCTTACATCCTGTCCCAAGCCAGCGGGTCGCCATGATCTGGCTGCTCCTGCTTCTTGCGATGGGCCTTCTGGGTGGCTGGCTTCTGGCGCAATCGACCCAAACATCGCTCGCAGACGCACGCGAAACCGCGACGGGCCAGTTTGTGCAACTCTCCGATGGGCAGACGCATTTTGCCTGGCACGGGCCCGAAGATGGGCGCGTGATGGTCTGTATCCACGGGCTCTCTTCGCCATCTTATGTTTGGGACGCGATGATCCCGCATCTGACGGTGCAAGGCTTCCGCGTGCTGACCTATGATCTCTATGGGCGTGGCTTGTCCGACCGGGTTCCCGGCCCGCAAACCCGGGAATTCTTCATGCGGCAGTTGCGCGATCTGCTGGCCTCGCAAGGCATTGATCGCCCCGTGACGCTTTGCGGCTATTCCATGGGTGGCCGGATCGCAGCGGCGCGGGCGGTCGAGGCGCCTGACCAGGTGAGCCAGTTGATCCTGATCGCCAGCGCGGGGTTTCAGGCTGAGCTTGGCAGTTTGGCCTCGATCACCATTCGCTATCCAGTTTTGGGGGATTGGCTTCACGCGGTGCTTGGGCCGATCCTGATGAACTGGGATATGGCCCGCGCCAAACCCGCCGGCGCCGCAGCCGATGCGGTTGCGCGGCGTGTGCAAGCTGACTTGCGAATTGATGGGAGCATGGCTGCCATTCTGTCCAGCATGCGCAACCTGCTCTCGGAAGAGGCCGCCGAAGATCACGCCTTGATCGCCAAATCGGGCCTTCCGGTTCTTGCGATTTGGGCGGCGGAGGATCAGGTGATCCCGATCACGTCCATGGGCCTTCTGGCGCGGAACAACCGCGCGGCGCAGCAGGTCCAGATCGAAGGCGCTGATCACCGCCTGCCCTATAGCCACCCTGAGGCTCTGGCAGAGGCCATCGAAAACAGTCTCTAAGCGGCCAAACCGACAGCGCCCCGATCTTTCAACGGCACCTCTTTCACGGGCAGATGCACGATGGCTGACAACGCGCCGACCGCAACGCCAACCCACCAGACCGCGGTGTAATCGCCATAGATGTCATAGAGCCATCCACCCAACCAGACGCCGAGAAAGCTGCCCAATTGGTGGCTGAAGAACACGATGCCATAAAGCGTGCCCATATGGCGGAGACCATAGATATAGCCCACTAATCCCGAGGTGAGCGGCACCGTCGCCAGCCAAAGCGACCCCATGACCAGCGAAAACACGATGACGCTCAGCGGGGCAATTGGCAGCAGAATGAAAATCCCAGCCGCCAAAGTGCGGCCAACATAAATCCAGGCCAGCAAGTACTTTTTCGGGAACCTCTGCCCCAACCAACCGGCCAGGATGGTGCCCGCGATATTGGCAAACCCGATCAGCGCAATCGCCACCGCGCCCAATGCTGAGGTGCTGGTGATCCCGACGGAATAAAGCATCGAGCCGGGCGCGATCGGGCCGCACATCTCGGTCACGAAGGCCGGGAAATGCGCGGTGACGAAGCCCAGCTGATAGCCGCAGGAGAAGAAACCCACGAAGATCAATGTGAAGGACGGGTCGCGAAACGCCTTGCCAAGAACCTGGCCAAGATTGTCTTCCAAAACGACCTTCTCTGCGAGTTTTGGGGCGCGCAGCATCGGCAGCGCAAAGAGTGCCGCCAAGATCATCCCGGCGAAGACCAGGAAGACAGATTGCCAGGGAATGAAGGCCATCAACCCCTCGGCGAGCGGTGGGCCAATGATCTGTCCGGCGGACCCGGCCGCGGTGACAATCCCGAGCGCCATGGACCGGTTTTCATCGGATGCGGCCCGCCCAACAAGCGCCAAGATAACCCCGAACCCGGTGCCCGCGATGCCGAACCCAACAAGGATTTCAAGCAGTTGATGCTGCCCCGGCGTAATCGCATAGGCCGAGAACACCAAACCCGCAGCGTAGAGGATCGCGCCCAACACAATCGCTTTCCGGTCGCCAAACCGTTCCGCGATCGCGCCAAAGATCGGTTGTCCGACGCCCCAGGCGAGGTTCTGGATTGCGATGGCGAGGGAAAACTCGGCGCGGAGCCAGCCGAACTCGTCTGCAATCGGAATCTGGAAGACGCCGAAACTCGCCCGGATCGCGAAGCAGATCATGATAATGATACAGCTGCCGATCAGAATAGGGGTGAACAGGGGGGCACGGCTGTCCATGAGTAAGCGCTCCGAGTGATTTCAGCGCAGAGTTACGGATTGGCGAAATTAGGTCAAATCAGTTGTCCTTATGCGATCCGTCAGAATTTTTGACGTGTCCCGCATCACCTTGTTTTTGCTGGCACTCCTGCCCCGGTTCAGGCTAGGACTTGGCGCATGGGGCAGCATTTGACGGCCATTTATGACACCCGCGTTGGCGAGGGCTTGCTGCGCCCGGACCCCGAACAACGCGCTGTGCTTAGCCGGATGGAGGCGCTGCGCGAGCGGCTGGAGGCGCCGCGAAAAGCCAGCTTGTTTTCGCGGTTCCGCAAACCGGCGGAGAATGGGCCGATGGGTCTCTATCTCTGGGGCGGTGTCGGGCGGGGGAAGTCCATGTTGATGGACCTCTTTTACGCCCATGTCGCGATTTCGGAGAAACGCCGGGTGCACTTTCACGCCTTCATGCAAGAGATCCAAGCGGCACTTCACGAGGCGCGGAAAACTGGCGTGGATGACGCCATCAAGCCAGTGGCCGAAGCGATTTCGCGGGATCTGCGATTGCTCTGTTTTGATGAGATGCAGATCACCGATATCGCCGATGCAATGATCGTTGGGCGCCTTTTCGAGAAGCTGTTTGAGGCAGGTGTGATTGTCGTGACGACCTCGAACCGGCATCCCACCGATCTCTATAAGGACGGGCTTAACCGTCAGCTATTCCTCCCATTTATCGCGCTCTTGGAAGAAAGGCTCGAGGTCGACCAACTCGATGCGATGACCGACTATCGGCAGGATCGACTGGCTGGTGAGCAAACCTATTTCGCACCCGTGAATGCAGAGGCGCGGCGGGCCATCGATATGATCTGGCGCGATCTCACCCAAGGAAAACACGAGGAACTGCTCCTCGAAGTGAAGGGCCGGGAGGTGCATCTGCCGCAGTATTGGGCCGGCATGGCGCGGGCCGGGTTTTGGGATCTCTGTGGCAAACCGCTGGGTCCGGCGGACTATTTGGCCTTGGTGGGGGCAGTTAAGCTCTTGGTTCTGGAGGATGTTCCTTGCCTCGATAGCTCGAAATTCAACGAGGCCAAACGGTTCGTCACCTTGATCGACGCGCTCTATGAGGGGCATGTGCAGCTGATCATCTCGGCGGAGGCGGAACCCGAGAAACTCTATTTGGAGGGAGCGGGCAGCTTTGAGTTTGAGCGGACCGCCAGCCGTCTGCGCGAGATGCAAGGCGCGGATTGGGGCGAGGCGCGGGCAGAATAGGTTACAAAAATCCCGGAGTCCTCGAATTTTTGTAACCTATCCGACGTCTTGTTCCCCCCGTTCCGTACCGATAGGCGGCGCTTGGCTTCCGCCGATTGCCATTCGCGCTGCGGCGGAGATCACCAGGCGACGTATCGCCTATCCGTTCTCCTGCAGAACGACCCCGGCCAGATAGAGCGAGCCGCAGATCAAGACCCGGGCATGCGGCTCTTGCGCGAGAATGGTCTTGAGCGCTTGATCGACACTTTCGGCAGCATCGGCTTCGAGGCCGACAGAGGACGCAGCGGCAACAGTTTCGGCCGCGGAAAGCGTGGCTGTTTGGCCGGCTATGGTGACGCCTTGAAGGCTCTCCGCATGCTCCGCGAGGAGGGACATGAACCCTGCCACATCTTTCGTGTTCATCATCCCGCAGATCAGATGGGTCGGTCGCTTCGGAAGTTGCGTAAGCGTTGCGGCGATGGCGCGGGCGGCATGCGGGTTATGCCCGCCATCGAGCCAAATCTCTGCCTCGGGCGCCATATCGATCAGCGGGCCATGGCGAAGGCGCTGCATCCGCGCGGGCCAGTCGGCCTTGCCAACAGCGGCTTCGGCGGCGGTCTCCCCAAGACCCAGATGGCGCAGGACGGTAAGAGCGGCGCCAGCGTTTTGTATCTGATGCGCGCCGGCCAGATTCGGGAGCGGCAGATCAAGCAGACCGGTTTCATCTTGGTAGACCAATCGCCCGCGTTCTTCCCAGACATGCCAATGTTGACCATAGGCCAAAAGTGGCGCGCCGAGCTTCGCGGCCTGGGCTTCGATCACCTCAAGCGCTTCGTCCTTCTGTGGCCCGACGACGCAAGGCACACCGCGCTTGATGATCCCGGCCTTCTCGGCAGCGATCTTGCCAAGCGTGTCACCAAGGAATTGCTGATGGTCCAGGTCGACGGGTGTGATCACGGTTATTGCGGGTGTTTCGATCACATTCGTGGCGTCCAGACGCCCGCCCAGCCCAACCTCAAGCAGGGTGTAGTTGGCCGAGTTTTCCGCAAAGGCGAGAAGCGCGGCCGCGGTAGTGATCTCGAAATAGGTGATCGGATCGGGACCGTTTGCCTCCAGGCATGTGTCTAAAATGCGGGATAGGGTCTGTTCATCAATCAGATCGCCAGCCACGCGGATACGTTCGTGGAAGCGGACCAGATGCGGCGACGTATAGGCATGAGTGGTCAGGCCAGCGCCTTCCAGCCCGGCGCGGATCATCGCTTGGGTCGAGCCTTTGCCATTGGTGCCCGCGATGTGGATCACCGGCGGCAGGCGCCGCTCAGGGTGATTGAGTGCGGCCAGAACGCGCCACATCCGATCGAGCGTCAGATCGATGATCTTCGGGTGAAGGGACATCATCCGTTCAAGGAGGATGTCGGACTGTGCCTCGGTCACGGCGCCTTCGGAGCCTCTGCTTCCGGCGCTTCTTCTGCCGTGGCGACCTCAGCGGTCTCCGCGCTTTCGGATTCCGGGGCGGGGAGGTCGCCGCGCACGGCCGGGGGCTGGCCCGTCAACATGCGGATGATGGTGATCAGCTCTTCGCGCATCTCTTTGCGATGGGTCACGCGGTCGAGCATGCCGTGATCAAGCAGATACTCGGAGCGTTGGAAGCCTTCGGGCAGGGTTTCCCGGATGGTTTGCTCAATCACCCGAGGGCCAGCAAAGCAGATCAGCGCGTTGGGCTCGGCAATCTGAATGTCGCCCAGCATGGCATAAGACGCGGTGACCCCGCCGGTCGTCGGATGGGTCAGCACGACAATATATGGCAATCCGGCCTCGCGCAGCATCTCGACCGCGACCGTGGTGCGGGGCATCTGCATCAGGCTCAGGATACCCTCCTGCATGCGCGCGCCCCCTGCGGCGGAGAACAGCACCAGCGGCAGTTTGCGTTTCACCGCGCGCTCTGCGGCGGCGACAATTGCGTTGCCGACATACATGCCCATGGAGCCGCCCATGAAGGAAAAATCCTGCGCGGCGGCGACAATTGGAGTGCGCCCGATCTCGCCTTCGGCGACCAGCATCGCCTCGGCCTCGCCCGTATTCTTCTGGGCGGTTTTCATCCGATCCGGATAACGTTTTTGATCGCGAAACTGCAGCGGATCGTTGAGCGGCTGCGGGACTTTGACTTCGGTGAAAATGCCGTTGTCAAAAAGGGCGGTGAACCGATCGCGCGGTGTGATCGCCATATGGTGATCGCAATTGGTGCAGACGTTCAGGTTCTCGGCCAGCTCCCGATGGAACAGCATGGTTCCGCATTCGTCGCATTTGGTCCACAGGTTCTCGGGCATCTCGCGACGCGAGAAGA
The DNA here is from genome assembly GCF_013179285.1 of Roseobacter sp. HKCCD6576-2. Classification (GTDB taxonomy): domain Bacteria; phylum Pseudomonadota; class Alphaproteobacteria; order Rhodobacterales; family Rhodobacteraceae; genus Rhodophyticola; species Rhodophyticola oceani. The sequence continues at coordinate 107,002 of NZ_WVNW01000001.1, forward strand.
TCGAGTTGATCCGGGGACGGACGTAATTGGTGATCCAGTTCATGGGCGGTCCGGTACTCTATTCTGTCTTGGCCCAGATAGGCTGGACCGGCGGGAAATGCAATCGGCGCTCACCGGCTCAGCGCAAGACGAATGACCAGCCAGACAAGCGCCGTAATGCCCATATCGCGCAGAATGAGCGGCCGCAAAACCTCCGCTGCATCAGGGCCAAAATCGGTGGTGTAGAGTGCGAGGCCCGAGAGCGGACCGTCGAGCGAGACCAGGAGGAGTGCAAAGGTGTTGTTGGCGAAATGAAAGCCCCAAGCCGCGCCAATGCTGCCGGTTTTTGCGGTGAGATCGGCGGCGAAAAGGGCGAAAAGCCCTGTTGCAGCCACGATGAGCCAGGCGTTTTCCCCCATCGTAACAGGATCATAATGGGCGATGGCAAAAAGCGCCGAGGGAAGGACCATCCAGATAACTGGAGAGGCAAATCGGGCGGCAAGCTGCTGTTGCAGATAGCCGCGGAAGAGCACCTCTTCGGCACCGGTCTGGACCAAAACGCCGACCAGCGCCAACGGCAGGTAAGACAGCCAGAGGGTCGGCACGAGGTTCGGTTGTACCGCGACATTTGTCGGGATCAGCGCTGAGAGGCCAAAGATCGCGGCGGAGATCAGTCCAGCGATGAGAAATTGGCGCAGCGTCTTCTGGCGCGGGCCAAACAGGCTGATCACCGGCCGCTTGTGAAGCCAGCGCGCCGCAGCAAACGGGCCAAGCGCCATCCCCAAGAATGTGGCCAGCAAAAGCAGCGTGCCGGTTGGGCCGGTCGCCTGGCCCATGCGGACCAACCAAGCTTGCGCGCCATCAAGCCCGCTGGTCAGTGTCAGGAGGGCCAGGATCACCAAAAAGCAGGCGACATAGACCAAAGCCACAACCAAAAGGCCGAGGATCAGCCGCCAAAGCTGCGGAAAGGCGCGCGCGGGCGCCACGAAGGACTCGTGTGCCGAATACTGCATCAAAAAGAATCTGCCTGCTTTTATATTTTATTGCACCATACCCCGATGGAGGGGGAGGCGGCAATCACGCTTGTGCGCCTTTCTGCGCCCGTCTATTCCAGTGGGCAAGCCACGCATCGAGTAAGGGAGCCCGAGTTATGCTGAAAGGCAAGATGGATAAATCGAAACTGCCAAGCCGTTATGTGACCGAGGGGCCCGCGCGCGCACCACATCGGTCGTATTTTTACGCGATGGGGTTAAGCGATGAGGAAATTCATCAGCCTTTTGTAGGGGTTGCGACCTGCTGGAACGAAGCCGCGCCGTGCAACATCTCGCTGAACCGACAGGCGCAGGCGGTGAAGCTGGGCGTGAAACATGGCGACGGGACCCCGCGCGAGTTCACCACGATCACGGTGACGGATGGGATCGCCATGGGCCATGAGGGCATGCGCTCGTCGCTGGCTAGCCGCGATGCGATTGCAGATACGGTGGAGTTGACCATGCGCGGGCATTGCTATGACGCGATTGTGGGGCTGGCCGGGTGCGACAAATCTCTGCCGGGGATGATGATGGCGATGGTGCGGCTGAACGTGCCGTCGGTCTTCATCTATGGCGGCTCGATCCTGCCGGGTCGGCTCGATGGTAAGGATGTGACGGTTCAGGACGTGTTTGAGGCCGTGGGTCAGCATCAGGCGGGCAATTTGAGCGACGAAGCTTTGCGAACCTTGGAACGGGTGGCTTGCCCCTCCGCCGGGGCCTGTGGCGGGCAGTTTACTGCGAACACGATGGCCTGCGTGAGCGAAGCGATCGGTCTGGCGCTGCCAAATAGCTCCGGCGCGCCCGCCCCGTATGAAAGCCGGGACCAATATGGCGTGGCCTCCGGTCAGGCGGTGATGCAGCTTTTGGAGAAGAACATTCGCGCCCGCGATGTGGTGACGTTGAAATCGCTGCAAAACGCCGCGCGTGTGGTGGCGTGCACGGGCGGCTCCACCAATGCCGGGCTGCATTTGCCCGCCATCGCCCATGAGGCGGGCATTGATTTCAATCTCGAAGATGTCTGCGACATTTTCCGTGACACACCTTATTTCGTCGATCTGAAACCGGGCGGTCAGTATGTCGCGAAAGACCTCTATGAGGTGGGCGGCGTGCCCGTAGTGATGAAGGAGCTGCGCAAGGCGGGGCTGATCCATGAGGATTGCATCACGGCCACAGGACGCAGCATGGGTGAAGAGCTGGACCTGATCGAGCGCGAGGCGGACGGAAAGGTGATCTATCCGATCGAAACGCCGCTGACCCCAACCGGCGGGGTTGTTGGTCTGAAGGGCAATCTGGCGCCGGAAGGCGCGATTGTGAAGGTCGCCGGGATGGCCGAAGAGCAGCAGGTCTTCACTGGCCCAGCCCGCGTGTTTGAATGCGAAGAAGACGCGTTTGAGGCGGTGCAGAAGCGCGGCTATGAAGCCGGCGACGTGATCGTCATCCGCAACGAGGGTCCTGCAGGCGGCCCAGGTATGCGCGAGATGTTGGCCACCACGGCGGCGCTTTCCGGCCAGGGTATGGGCAAGAAAGTAGCGCTGATCACCGATGGTCGGTTCTCGGGTGCAACACGCGGCTTCTGCGTTGGCCATGTGGGGCCGGAGGCGGCGCATGGCGGCCCGATTGGGATGCTTAAAGATGGCGATATGATCACCATTGATGCCATCAAGGGCGAGATCAGCGTGGCGCTCTCCGATGACGAGTTGGAGGCGCGGAAAGCTGATTGGAAAGGCCCGCGCGAGACCATCTACGCCACCGGCGCGCTTTGGAAATATGCGCAACTGGTCGGCTCGGCGCAGTTTGGTGCCGTCACGCATCCCGGTGCCAAAGAGGAGAAGCATGTCTATATGGACATCTAAACCGCTTCTTTTGGCGGGGGCGCTGGCGCTTTCGGCCTGCGGCGGAATAGGGCCCTTCACTGGGGACAATACAATGCCCGCGCCGAGCCAGGTTGCGGTGACCAGCGACCAGATCGTTGTTGCCGGGCCCGCAGGCTATTGCGTGGATCCGACCGCCACACGGGATCGGGGCGAGACGGCGTTTGTTCTGATGGGCAATTGCGCGGCGATCTCAAACTCGCGCCGTGCGGTGCAGCCTGAGGTTCCGGCTGTCTTGACCGCGTCGATTTCGGAAGCGTCCGGTGACGGCAGTCTGCGGGAGTCGATACCGGGCTTGGATGCGTTCTTTCGCTCCGAGGATGGGCGAAGCCTTCTCAGCCGCAGTCAGGATTCGGCTTCCGTCACTGTGTTGGACAGTTTCCACCAAGGCGACGTCTATTTCTTGCACGCCCGTGACAGCAGCGAGGGGATCGTCGACGGCGTCGGGCCCGATTATTGGCGGGCCTATATGGATGTGGGGCCACGGATCGCAACGCTGAGCGTCTTGGGCTTGGAAGGCCAGGAGATGAGCGACGAGACCAGCCTGACGACTTTGCGGGCCTTTGTGACGTCGGTCACCGGCGCCAATAGCGGTGATGCCGTGGACCCGGTTGCGCCGCCAGTCGCGCCACCACCACCGGCCGCTCGGCCCGCGGCGCCCTCTGGCCCGCTCTGGAATGTTGGGTTGTTTCGGCGGATACTCGGCTAACCTGCATCATGTAAACGCACGAGGCAGGCTCTAAGGGGAGGGGCAAACATGGCGGTACAGGGGTTCAGTTTTTGGGAGCGGCGCAGTTTGACGCGGGCCCTGAAACGCTGGGCTGAGATCGCCGAGGGTGCTGAGCGGATCCCACCGGCTGAGTTGCGCGCCTTGCAAGGACGCTTGGCGGGGATGCGCCACAAATTGGACAATGCCCGCATCGCCGCTGACACCGCCTTGCTTGCCGCGGCCCCGGGCAATGACGAGATAGAGCGACCCGAGCAATGCGATTGGGCCTTTCGCCCGGCGCTGTGGCGCGCGCCGATTGCGCCGTTCGGTGCGGTTGCCGTGCCGTCCCCGACCGATCTGGGTGGTGGTGTGAAGCTGTTCCACGACGCCAAACAATCCGAGTTGTCCTATCGCCAGGTTCGAAATACCCGGCGTGATATCCCCTCACCCTATGGTTTGATGTTGGACGTCTATCGCTTTGACGGCTCATTCTTATCGCTGGCGCAAGATATGCCGAACGACGCCGTGGTCGGCTTGACGCGCGGCCATTATCTGACCGTCAGCTTGCGCACGGCCTTGGAAAGCCCTTTGGAGATCTATGCCCGGTTGAATGTGCAGCACGGACCCAACTGCGAACAGATCGTGCGCCAGTTTGATTTTGATGGAGACAAGGCCGTGGCTGAGTTTGATCTGGCCTATAGCAAGATCAACGAAAAACGGCTGGAGAAAATGTGGTTGGATCTGATTTTCGAGGGGCCGCAGATGAATCAAGTGACGCTGTGGGATATGACCCTCGTTCGGGCACCACGAGCCGATTTGTAAGGGGACGACGCCGATGGGGATGACACTGACACGGACCCGGCTGCAAGGCGGGCGCTATGAAGGGATTCTGACAGCAGACGATATGCCGCCGGTGATCGAAGCCGTACATATGGAACGGATCATCGGAACAGCCGATGTAAGCCCGAGCGCGGGGAAGAACCGCTTTCAAGTCGGCTTCGACCTGCCCGCCTCCGTCGTGAGCGATGGGGTGCAGGTGGTCAGCCTGCGCAGCGCCAGCGATGGCGAGGTTTTGGACCGGATCACGCTGTTGGCGGGGGCGGCCTTGGACGAGGATTTGCGGGCCGAGATTGCGTTGATGCGCGACGAGTTGGATTTGTTGAAACAGGCGTTTCGGCGGCATTGCACCGAGACCGGCGAAGACTGAAGACTCGGTTTACTCAAGCGGGCGGCGCGCAATTTCCATACAAGCGACTGTCCGACTGACGCCGCGTTGAGCGTGACAGGCGCGCGCAGGCGGGGTTAGGTGCTGGCCAGGAGGATTTTCCCATGGCACACGCGCTTTATCCGCATCTTTTGGCTCCGCTCGATCTAGGGTTCACCACATTAAAGAACCGGGTGCTGATGGGCTCGATGCATACCGGCCTGGAAGAGACCAAAGACTGGCCGCGTGTGGCGGAGTTTTATGCCGAGCGGGCGCGGGGCGGTGTCGCTTTGATTGTGACCGGAGGCATGGCGCCCAATCCCGAGGGTGGTGTCTTTCCAGGCGCGGCCGGGCTTTATACGGCGGAAGACATTCGCAATCACCGCGTTGTCACCGATGCCGTGCATGAGGCCGATGGCAAGATCGCGATGCAGATCCTGCATGCAGGGCGCTATGCGTATTCACCCGATTGCGTTGCGCCCTCGCCAGTAAAATCCCCGATTTCGCCCTTTCCACCGAAAGAGCTGAACGAGGCCGGTATTGAGAAGCAGATCGCCGATATCACCACCGCGGCGGTTCGGGCGCAGGACGCGGGCTATGATGGTGTCGAGATCATGGGCAGCGAAGGGTATTTCCTGAACCAGTTCCTTGTGACGCATACCAACAAACGCGAGGATCGGTGGGGCGGCTCCTACGAGAACCGGATGCGTCTGCCCGTGGAGGTCGTGCGCCGGGTACGAGAGGCGGTTGGGGCGGATTTTATCATCATCTACCGGCTGAGCATGATCGACCTGATCCCCAACGGGTCGACCTTTGAGGAGGTCGTTGAACTGGCGCAAGCGATCGAAACTGCGGGCGCGACGATCATCAACACCGGGATCGGCTGGCACGAGGCGCGGATTCCGACAATAGCGACCAGTGTGCCGCGCAAAGGGTTCGCCTGGGTCACCAAGAAACTGATGGGTAAGGTCGGCATTCCGCTGATCACATCGAACCGGATCAATATGCCCGATGTGGCCGAAGAGGTCTTGGCCGAAGGCGCCGCCGATATGGTCTCCATGGCGCGGCCGTTTTTGGCGGATGCGGAGTTTGTCGCGAAGGCTGAAGCGGGCAAGGCGGATGAGATCGCGCCCTGTATCGCCTGCAACCAGGCCTGTCTGGATCACACATTCAGCGGCAAGCTGACGAGTTGTCTGGTCAACCCGCGCGCCTGTCATGAGACTGTGCTGCGCTATGAGCCGGTTGAAACCGCGAAACAGATTGCGATTGTGGGGGCCGGGGCCGCCGGCTTGGCTACGGCGATGGTGGCGGCGGAACGGGGGCATCAGGTGGTGGTGTTCGACAAGGCCGATCAAATTGGTGGCCAGTTGAACATGGCAAAAGAGATCCCCGGGAAAGAGGAATTTAAGGGTCTAACCCAATGGTTCGAGACGATGATGAACAAACGCGCCATTGATCTTCGGTTGGGCGCAGCGCCATCCGTTGAGGACCTCACCGGATTTGATGAGGTGGTTGTCGCAACCGGTGTGAAGCCGCGCGATCCGGGCATTCCTGGGCAGGATGGGCCAAACGTGTTGAGCTATGTAGATGTGCTGGCCGGGAAAGCGCCTGTTGGACGGCGAGTGGCGATTATCGGGGCCGGTGGCATCGGTTTCGATGTGGCCGAATATCTGGTCCACGAAGGCGAAAGCCCAACCGAAACCCCCGCGCTTTGGCGCAAAGAATGGGGTGTCAGCGATCCAGAGACGGATCGTGGCGGGTTGGCGCCGGAAGGACCACGCCCGGAGCCTGCGGCCCGTGAGGTCACGCTGTTGCAGCGAAAGGCCGAGAAGCCGGGTAAGCGTTTGGGCAAAACGACTGGTTGGATTCACCGCGCTGCGTTGAAAATGAAAGACGTCAAGATGGTCACCGGCGTGCACTATGAACGCATCGATGCAGATGGGCTGCATGTGAGTTTTGGCGAGGCGCGCGAAAACCCAACCCTGATCGCGGTCGACACGGTTGTGCTGTGTTCAGGTCAGGAGGTGGAGCGAAGCCTGGCCGATGATCTAGAGGCGGCTGGCATCACCCCGCACGTGATTGGCGGCGCGGATGTGGCGGCAGAACTGGACGCGAAACGGGCGATTGATCAAGGCGCGCGATTGGCCGCGGCGCTTTAGGCGATCAACTTACCAAGCTTCATCGCGACGCCCATATCACCGGACACTTTCAACTTGCCCATCATCACCCCGGTCATCGGGTTAAGCTTGCCGGTGAGCAGTTTGGTCAAGTTGTCCTTCGAGATGGCGATGGTGCAATCAGCGTCTTGGTTTTCTGTCGTGGCCCGCCCATTGCTCAGCACGATCACACCGTCTGACCCGCAATCAAACTTCAACGACCCGTCGAAGCTTTTGCCGGTGAGTCCGTCTTGAATGCGATCTGCCATCTGTTGCAACGCCATCTGTATCTCCGAAAAATGAAAGGCCCGCCTATCGCTAGGCAGGCCGGGGTATTTCGGCAACGGTGACGTTGCGAGACTAGCCTTTGAGGCGGCGATCTCGTGCGGCGATCAGCTTCAGGCGCAGCGCATTCAGTTGAATAAACCCTGCTGCATCTTTCTGATCATAGGCGCCCGCATCATCCTCGAAAGTCACATGCGCCTCGGAATAGAGGCTGTGATCGGACCAGCGCCCAACCGTCCGGGCGAGGCCTTTGTAGAGTTTCAACCGCACCGTGCCGGTGACATGAGCCTGGCTGTGATCGATGGCGGCTTGCAGCATCTCGCGTTCGGGCGAGAACCAGAAGCCGTTATAGATCAGTTCCGCATAGCGCGGCATCAGCTCGTCTTTCAGATGCGCCGCGCCGCGATCGAGCGTGATCGACTCAATGCCGCGATGCGCTTCGAGCAGGATCGTGCCGCCGGGCGTTTCATAAATGCCGCGGGACTTCATCCCGACAAAGCGGCCTTCGACCAGATCAAGGCGCCCGATGCCGTGTTTGCCACCCAGCTCGTTGAGCTTTGTCAGGATCGTGGCGGGCGACAGTGCCGTACCATTGATCGACACTGCGTCGCCCTTTTCGAAGCCGATTTCGATGTATTCCGGCTCATTGGGTGCGTCTTCGGGGTGAACCGTGCGCTGGTAAACATAATCGGGCGCATCTTCGGCCGGGTCTTCCAAAACCTTGCCCTCCGACGAGGTGTGCAGCAGGTTCGCATCGACCGAGAACGGGGCCTCGCCGCGCTTGTCCTTGGCGATCGGAATCTGGTTCTTCTCCGCGAAATCGATCAGCTTTGTCCGGCTGGACAGATCCCATTCGCGCCAGGGCGCGATGACCTTGATCTCGGGGTTTAGCGCATAAGCCGCCAGTTCAAATCGGACCTGATCGTTGCCCTTTCCCGTCGCGCCATGGGAGATGGCATCCGCGCCCTCGGCGGCGGCAATCTCGACCAAACGTTTGGAGATCAGCGGGCGGGCGATGGAAGTGCCGAGCAGGTAGAGCCCTTCGTAAAGCGCATTGGCGCGGAACATCGGAAAGACGAAATCGCGAACGAACTCCTCGCGCAAATCCTCGATATAGATGGCGCTCGCGCCCATCATCTCGGCCTTTTTGCGTGCCGGTTCGAGTTCCTCACCTTGGCCCAGATCGGCCGTAAAGGTCACGACCTCGCAGTTATACTCGGTTTGCAGCCATTTCAGGATGATCGAGGTGTCGAGACCGCCGGAATAGGCAAGGACGACTTTCTTAGGCGCGGACATCGGCGGCTCCGTCAGGTTTTTTGATTGACCGTCGCGGCGATAGCGGGTTTTCAAAGGCGGGGCAAGATGAGTGGGGGTGTGTAATGGACTATGGGTATCAGTTGCTGCGCCATGTGGTGCAACAGGTGTTTGGGAACTTGGGGCAAGCGGCCCGGCTGACGGGGCTGTTGACGGTTCTGCCATATCTGTTTGGCATATTCGTGATCGGATCGCTTGTCGGTTGGGACTTTCTCACCCATGACCCGACGGCGTCCTACGACGCGCAACGAATGGATGAGATCGGCAGACGGTTTTTGGAGATCGGCCCGAGTCTATTGGTCCTGATGCCCCTGATCGTCTTGGTGGCAGTAATTTGCTATGCTTGGGCCGCAATTGGCTGGCACCGATATGTGCTGCTTGAAGAGTATGGCGCCGGTCTTCTGCCAACCTGGAATTGGGACCTGGTGAAAAGCTATCTTTGGGCCGTCATCCGGATTTTCTTGATTGCCCTGCTGACCGGCTTCGCTCTTGGATTTGCAATCGGCGTCGCAGCCGTTGCGGTGCAATCGCCCGCGTTCTTTTTCTTTATGGGTATCGGTTATGCGATCGCTTTGACCTGGGTGATAACGCGCGTGGGGCTGATTCTGCCATCGGCGGCGTTGGGTCAGCCGATGCGGATTGGCGAGAGTTGGACCCTGACTGAGCCGGTGTCTGGCGCCATTTTGCTGCCGATCATTGTGATCCCGATTGTCTTTTTGCTTTTGAACGGGCTTTTGCAGATTGTGCCGGTTGTCGGGCTTTTGTTGAGCTTCGTGCTTGGCTGGCTACAGGTGCTGGTCAATCTCGCTCTGATGACCACGCTCTATGGCAATTTGGTTGAGGGGCGCGCCCTGAACTGAGCTCTGGACAGTCTGCAGGATTAGAGGCAGGGCAGGGATATGACCGATTTTGCCCAAAATGCGCGCGCCGCGGCCGAGGCGATGCGCGCGCTGTTTCCGCCCACACCGCTTCAGCGCAACGTTCATCTATCTGAGCGGTTTGGCGCGGAGATTTGGCTGAAGCGCGAGGATTTGAGCCCCGTCCGGTCGTACAAAATCCGGGGCGCGTTCAATGCGATCCGAAAGGCTTTGGCCTCTGATCCGAAGCAGCGGCAGTTTGTCTGTGCCAGCGCAGGGAACCATGCCCAGGGCGTGGCCTATGTGTGCCAGCATTTCGGGTTGAGCGGCACGGTTTTCATGCCGGTCACCACGCCGAAACAGAAAATCGACAAGACCAAGGCGTTTGGCGGGAAGGCGGTCGAAATCCGTCTGGTCGGCGATTTCTTCGATGAAACCCTGGCGGCAGCGCAGGCGTTTTGTGCCCAGGAAGCTGCACATTTTCTATCCCCCTTTGATGATGCGGATGTGATTGAAGGCCAGGCCTCGGTTGCCCTGGAAGTGGTCGATGAGATGGGTGGCGCGCCAGATCATATGATCTTACCCGTCGGCGGCGGTGGACTGTCATCGGGCGTGATCCGCTATCTGGATGCGATTGAGGCGTCGGTCGAGATGACCTTGGTCGAGCCCGAAGGCGGGCCGAGCCTGACCGCTGCGTTGCGGGCGGGTGCCCCCGTTGCGACGCCGATCACCGACAATTTTGTCGATGGGGCAGCCGTGGCGCGGATTGGCGCATCGAACTTCGAAGTGTTGAGGTCGCTTGATCCAGCGCAGGTCATTTTGGCACCGGAAAACCGGATTTGCGTGACGATTGGCGAGATGCTGAATGTCGAAGGCATCGTGTTGGAGCCTGCCGGGGCGTTGGCGGTGGATGTCTTGGAGCATTTGGCCGATCAGCTTCGCGGAAAGCGCGTCGTCTGCGTGACCTCCGGCGGCAATTTCGACTTCGAACGCCTGCCCGAGGTGAAAGAGCGCGCGATGCGCTATCAAGGGTTGAAGAAATACTTCATCTTACGGTTGCCGCAGCGGCCCGGTGCGTTGAAGGAATTCCTCGGCCTCTTGGGCCCTGATGACGACATTGCGCGGTTCGAATATCTTAAGAAATCCGCGCGAAACTTTGGCTCCGTTCTGATCGGGATCGAGACCCGAGAGGCGGCGCAATTCGATGGGTTGATGTCCCGGATCGAAGCGCGTGGCTTTGCGATCCGGGACATCACAGATGACGACCTTCTGGGGCAGTTCCTGATTTGATCGGGCAGAACGTGGCCGTTGAGGCGTCTTGATCAACGCATCAGTCATGTCCGGCCCCGGGCTTTGCCATCTGAGGGCTCAGGCCGTTTCCTGCGGTCGAGATGCGCGGCCTGCTTAGCCGAATTGCCCCATAATCTGGGTCACGAAGTGACGGTCGCCCGAGACAGCCAGTTGGGTGGCCGCCTCGGCCCAGGGCATAAACACCGGCCAGTGTCCTGCTTCTGTTGGTGGCGCGATGCGGCGACCGACCTTCGCGAAATAGATATGGCATTGTTTTTGCGCCCAAAGATCGTAATCGGGCATATAGGTGAACCGGTGGAACATGCCCAACCGGCGCGGCGCATGGATGCGATAGCCGGTCTCTTCCATCACTTCGCGGTGCAGCGCCGCCAAGACGCTTTCACCAGGGTCGATACCGCCGCCGGGGAGTTGGAACTCAGGCCGTGGACGTTCTTGAAACGTGGCCAGAATCTCATCGCCGCTGGCGATAATTGCGTAGACGCCGGCACGCGGCGTATAGCGGCGCGCGGGGTCGGGGTTACGGCCAAATCGGCGGTTCATGATGGAGCCTGCTGTGAGGTGGCTTGGGGTCTCGCTATGCCAGCCTTCCTAAACGATGAAAACCCCGGGGCCTGTCCTTCGCCGAAACCATCGGCTAAGGAATCGCTATGGATAAGACTGCCAATCAGATGATCCGCAAAACCGCCGCCCGTGTCTTACGCCTGGAAGGCCAAGCTGTGGTGGACATGGCCGAGAACCTGCCTGCCGATTTTGAGGCGGCAGTGGCCGCCATTCTGGAGGTTGAGGGTCGCGTGATCCTCTCTGGCATCGGCAAATCGGGGCATATTGCGCGCAAGATCAGCTCGACCCTGGCGTCAACCGGAACACCATCGGCGTTTGTGCATCCAGCGGAGGCCAGCCATGGTGACCTGGGTATGGTGATGCCCGGTGACTTGGTCATTCTGATTTCCAATTCAGGTGAAACCGCGGAGTTGGGGGATATCGTGGCCCATGTGGCGCGGTTCTCGATCCCGATGATCGGCATTTCGCGCAACAACCAAAGCACACTGATGCAGGCCGCCGATTGGCGTTTGACACTGCCGCCCGCATCAGAGGCCTGCATCATTGGTATGGCGCCGACCACCTCGACCACGCTGACCCTGGCATTGGGTGACGCACTGGCTGTCTCGGTCATGGAACGGCGCGGGTTTTTGCCCGAGCATTTCCGCACCTTCCATCCTGGCGGCAAGCTTGGTGCGCAGTTGAGCAAGGTGGCGCAGCTGATGCATGGGGTTGAAGAGCTGCCGCTTGTGCACCCAGGCAGCGCCATGGGCGACACGCTGATCGAGATGAGCGAGAAGAGCTTCGGGATCGCGGGTGTGGTGGAGGATCATAAGCTGGTCGGCGTGATCTCCGACGGCGATTTGCGGCGCAATATGGACGGGCTGATGGAGCGCAAAGCCGGCGACGTCGCCACAAACAGCCCGCGGAGCATCGGTCCTGACATGCTGGCCGCCGAAGCCATGGCCGTCATGTCAGAACACAAAATAACCGCGCTCTTTGTGGTTGATGACAGCGATCGCCCCGTGGGCCTACTGCATCTACATGATTGCCTTCGCGCTGGGATCGCCTAGCCGCGCCCAACGGCTGCATAGGCTTCAAAACCGGCGCGTTTGACGTCTTTCGGAGAATAGATGTTCCGTAGATCGGCCATGCGGGGTGTGGTCATTTTCTTAGCTATTTTCTTGAGATCCAGCGCGCGGAACTCGTTCCATTCGGTCAGAATCACAACCAAATCAGCATTGTTCGCCGCTTTGTAAGGATCATCCAGCCAGTGAACCCCGGGCAGAAGCCTCTCGCCTTCGCGTTTGCCTTGCGGGTCAACAACGCGAACCTTTGCGCCGCCGCCGACCAGCGCTGGCACGATGCTGAGCGAGGGGGCATCTCGCATGTCATCAGTGTTGGGTTTGAAGGTCACACCCAGAACCGCGATGGTTTTGCCATTGAATGAGTCGTCGCAGAGGTCGCGGAGCTTCTCGATCATCCGGTGCTTCACCTCGTCATTCACCCGGATCACGGTTTCGACGATGTGCTGGGGCACGGCGTGCTCCTGCCCAATCCGGGCCAGCGCCGAGGTGTCTTTCGGGAAGCAAGAGCCGCCATAGCCCGGCCCGGCATGGAGGAATTTGTTGCCGATCCGCCCGTCGAGACCCATGCCTTTGGAGACCTCTTTCACATCCGCGCCGACGCGCTCACAGAGTGCCGCGATCTCGTTGATGAAGGTGATCTTGGTCGCCAGAAACGCATTGGCGGCGTATTTGATCATCTCGGCGCTTTCTAGATCGGTGGTGAGGATCGGGAACTCGCGCAGGAAGAGGGGCCGGTAAATCTCGGCCATCACGTCGCCCGCCCGTTCGGTCTGGACGCCGACCACGACCCGGTCTGGCCGCATAAAGTCGTCAATCGCGGCCCCTTCGCGGAGGAATTCCGGGTTCGAGGCGACATCGAATTCAGCCGCCGGGTTGGCCTTGGCCACGGTTTGCTTGACCCGGCGATTGGTGCCGACAGGCACGGTGGATTTGGTGACGATCACGGCATAGCCGGTCAGTGCTTGGGCCACTTCTTCGGCCGCGGCCATCACATAGGTCAGATCCGCATGGCCATCGCCGCGACGTGTCGGCGTGCCGACCGCAATAAACACGGCTTCTGCGCCATCTACTGCCGCCGCCAGATCGGTCTTGAAAGACAATCTCCCGGCCTCGACGTTTTTGGCCATCAACGTATCAAGCCCGGGCTCATAGATCGGGACCTCACCGGCCTCCAACATCTCAATCTTTCGCGGGTCTTTGTCGACGCAGATCACGTCATGTCCGAAATCGGAAAAACACACACCGGAGACGAGGCCGACATAGCCGGTACCGATCATCGCAATACGCATCTGCTCACTGCCCTTTCGTCATGCCCTTTGCGGGCCGTGGTTTTAGAAACTCTATCATCTGCGATTTCTTAAGGCGAGGCGTCAGACCTGGTAGAAATCCCGATACCAAGCGACGAATTCTGCAACGCCGTCTGCAACCTTGGTTTTCGGTGTGTAGCCGGTCAACCGCTGCAGCAGATATGCATCCGCCCAGGTCGCCGGCACATCGCCGGGCTGCATCTCCATCATGTTGCGGATCGCGGGTTTGCCGATCGCGGTTTCGATGGCCGCGATGAAATCGAGCAGCTGGACCGGCTCGGAGTTACCGATATTGACGATACGCCAGGGCGCGACGGGCGAGAGGCTATCGCCTTCTGGGATATCGTCGGCGGTTTCGGGTCGGACGGGCACGGTGTCGATCAACCGGGTGATGCCATCGACCAGATCGTCCACATAGGTGAAGTCGCGTGCCATATCGCCATGGTTGTAGATATCGATCGGTGTGTTTTCGAGGATCGCCTTGGTGAATTTGAACAGCGCCATATCTGGGCGACCCCAGGGGCCATAAACCGTGAAGAAACGGAACATGGTTGTCGGTAGATCGTAAAGATGGGCATAGGAATGCGCCATCGATTCATTGGCCTTCTTCGTCGCCGCGTAGAACGACATTTGCGTGTCGGCCTTTGCCGTTTCGGCATAAGGCATGACCGTGTTGGCCCCATAGACCGAGGAGGTGGAGGCCAGCAGCATATGGGCAGGCGGATAGGCGCGGGCAGCTTCCAGCAATCGGAACGTCCCGATCAGATTGGCCTGCACATAGCTTTCAGGATTGTCGATGGAATAGCGTACCCCGGCCTGCGCGGCCAGGTGGATGACCGCATCCGGACGATGCTCTTCAAAAAGGGTCTGGAGCAGATCTTCGGCCTCGATCCGCTCGGTGACGGCTTGAAACCTCTGATTTTGGAGAAGCATCGCATGGCGGCGGGTCTTCAAAGCGACATCGTAGTAGTCGGTCAAAGCGTCGATGCCGACAACCCGCCAGCCATCTGCGAGGAGTCGCTTGCACACATGAAACCCGATAAAACCAGCGGAACCAGTCACGAGCGCTGTTCGGGGCAGGGTTTGGGCCATAGCGTTTCCTTATGGGGCGGATCATCGCAGCCATAACAATCGCTTCGACTGTGGCCAAGCCTACAACCGACATGGAGCGTCAATGGTGGTGTATCGCGATGGATGTGGCGCTTGTCGGCGCGACCTTTTTTTGCGGTATCGGGCTAGGGCCGTGTCAGATGCGCCTGTGACGCGACCCAGTGCCAACTGCTTTCACACATATCGGCCAAGCTCTTCTCTGTCTCAAACCCAAGAACGGATTTCGCGAGATCGGTTTGTGCGCAATAGATTGGGACATCGCCGGGCCGCCGCGCTTCGAAAACAAAGGGCAAGTCTTGCCCGCAGGCCGCGCTATAGGCGTTGATGACGTCTAAGACAGACTGCCCCTTACCGGTTCCAAGATTGACTACATGCCCCTGCCCGGTCGACAGAAGCGACTGCAACGACAAGAGATGACCGCGCGCCAAATCTTCCACATGGATGTAGTCCCGAACCCCGGTGCCATCGGGCGTGGGATAGTCATTTCCAAAAACTTTGATTTGCGCGATTTCGCCGATTGCAACTTTGGCGACGAAAGGCATCAAATTGTTGGGCACATCCTTCGGATCTTCTCCAATCAGGCCAGAGGGATGTGCGCCTGCCGGGTTAAAGTACCGCAGGATGCCGAATGCCCAGCCAGCATCGGCGGCCGCGAGCTCTTCGAGGACTTCCTCGCACATTATTTTGCTTCTGCCATAGGGGTTCATCGCGCGACGCTCGGCCGTTTCGGGTGTCGGCGTCTCGTCGGGGATGCCGTAAACTGTCGCCGAGGAAGAGAAGACGAGGTTGCGACAAACGGCCCGGTCCATCGCGGTGAGCAACGTCACCAAACCACCGAGATTGTTATCTAAATACCCAAGCGGGTCTTTGACGCTGTCGGCGACTGACTTTAACGCCGCAAAATGAACCACCGCCGCAATATCGTGTTCGGCAAAGAGCCGATCCAGCGCGGCGGAATCGCGAACATCCCCGGTGACACATGTGACCGGCGCGCCGCTGATCTCTGCCAATCGCTCCGTCACACTCGGGTGCGAATTGACGAAGTTGTCAAAGATAATCACCTCAAACCCCGCCGCTACCAGTGCGAGATAGGTGTGAGAGCCGATATATCCTGCGCCGCCTGCGAGGAGGATTTTGCCCGCCATTTTAAGAGCCTCACGTCTTGTTGGCCGAGTGCTCTCACGAATCCCGATAGAGGTCAAACGACACATGGTGTCCGAGTAAAGTCGTGCCAAAACACGTCGTTTACCTGCCCAGAGTCCAAATCCGGTCATCGCAGATCTCTCCGGAACCCTGGTAAATCAGATCCAGCCGCGTAGCCCGCTGACCGTGATTTGGGCTGCGCCTAAACTGTTGCCTAGCGGGCGCCGGACGGCGTCAAACATCCGCGAAAGAACAAAGACACACCTGCGGGAGATTGGCATTAGGCGGCGGCATAGGGGACAGAGCCGTTCAGACCGGCATCGGAATCTGGGCGGCTTTGGGAACAAGGCTGTTCATTTTCTCAAGATGAATCGGCAGCGTGTGGCTCAGGAAATCGTAGTTTTCCAATACATGGCGTCGTGCAGCCGGGCCCAACCCCGCGTAGTCCGCCGGGTTGGCCAACACTTCGGCAACTTGATTGGCCAATGCCTTGGGATCGAAAAAATCGGCGAGAAGCCCCGTCTCGCCATGTGTCACAACTTCGCGGACCGGCGCGGTGTCTGAGGCGACAATGGTTGCTTCCATGGCCATGCTTTCCAGAAGGGACCAAGACAGGACAAACGGCACCGTCAGATAGATATGGCAACGGCTGATCTGGATGATCTTCTGGAAATCCGCATAAGGCACGCGGCCTAGAAAGTGGACACGATCCCAGTCGAGCCGATCTCCCACCTCCCGTTCCATTTCGGCGCGATACCCTCCGTCGGCATCGCTTTTCTTGCCATAGGATGTCTCGCTGCCGCCGATGATCAGCGCCCGAGATTTGGGCCGCGCGGCCAAGATGTCGGGCAGCGCCCGCATGAACACATGAAAGCCGCGCGTGGGTTCCATGTTTCGGGCCATATAGGTGAAAATCTCATCCTCCCGGGTCACATCGCGGCCCAGTCGGCCCAGAGGGACTTTCGCCGCGTGGTTGGGTTTCAGCAGATCGGCCCGAATGCCGTCATGGCAGCAATAAATCTTTGAGTGGAAGCTCTCCGGGAAGGTGTTGAGTTGCCATTGGGTCGGCGCATGGCCCAGATCGACGGTTTCTATATTCGCGAAGTTGACGGCATTGCGGGCATGCATAATGAATGGCGTGTGTTCGGAAGCCGGGAACTCAGGATCGAACCCGACAGAGCCGCCCTGTGCGAGATAGAAATACTCGAAAAAACCCAGAACCGGAACGCTCGGCCAAATCTGTTTCATGAAGGTCAGTTCACCCCATCCCACATGACCGAGGACGAGATCGGGCACAAACCCTTGCTCTTCAAGCCTTTTGCACGCGCGTACGACCCCAAAGCCTGAGCCACAGCACTCCTCCCAATACTTGGACAGTGCGTAGGCATCGTCTTTCGGGCGATGATGCGGGCGATACCCAAATATCTTGATGCCACGGATGTTTGGCGGCGTTTTGCTTTGGGTTAACGCGACCATCTCATGGCCACCTTGGGCAATCAGCCAATCAATCAATTGTCGATATTGGCCAGGGAAATTCTGGTGCACAAAAAGGATCTTCATAGCCGCGCCGCACTTTCTAAAGCTCTGACCAGCTTTCATATAATTGGAGCGGCAGGCAAGCAGCTAGCGATTGCCTTTGAGAAGGTCCGACAGATACGCGCCATATCCATTCTTGCCGAACAAGGCGGCCCGTGCCGCGAGCTCATCGGCGCTGATCCAACCTGCCGCGAACGCAACTTCTTCCGGACAGCCGACCTGCAGCCCTTGTCGGGTTTCCAACGTGCGTACGAAATTTCCGGCCTCAAGCAGGCTGTCATGGGTCCCGGTGTCGAGCCAAGCATAGCCTCGCCCCATCAACTGCACATTCAACGCTTCTTCGGTTAGGTAGCTTTGCAACAGGTCGGCAATTTCTAGTTCGCCGCGTGCCGACGGGGTCACGGATTGCGCCCTGGTGGAGGCTGATCCATCGAGGAAATAGAGCCCTGTGACCGCGTAATTGGATGCGGGTTTGGTTGGTTTCTCCACAATGGCTTCGACCCGCCCGGCGGTATCGAAACTGACAACGCCATACCGTTCTGGGTCAGCTACGTGATACCCAAACACGGTACCGCCGGTTTCGGGCGCAGCAGCCAGCAAACCAGGCAGGCCGTGCCCGAAGAACAGGTTGTCTCCCAAGATCATCGCGGACGGAGAACCCTTGAGAAAGGTCTCAGCCAGGACATAGGCTTGCGCCAGACCCTCGGGCGCGGGTTGTGTGATGTAAGTGAGCGCGACGCCCCATTGCGTTCCATCCCCCAAGACAGCTTGAAACTGGGCCTGGTCTTGCGGCGTCGTGATAACGGCAATCTCGCGAATCCCGGCCAGCATCAAGACACTAAGCGGATAATAGATCATTGGTTTGTCATAGACCGGCACCAATTGCTTCGAGAGGCCCATCGTAACAGGGTAAAGCCGGGTGCCGGAGCCACCAGCCAGGATGATGCCTTTGCGCGTCGTCATGTCAGGGGCCTTCATATTTGGACAGATATGCCGCCAAGTTTGCCCGCCAATCGGGCCGTTGCAAGCCAAACACGGTTTCAAAGCTTTGACAGTCTAGCCGTGAGTTCAGGGGGCGCGCGGCCGGTGTTGGATAGTTGGATGTTGGAATGTCTTCAACTCGGCACGACAGACCCGAAACCTCAAAGATCGCCCGTGCGAAATCGGCCCAACTGACATCTGGCTGGCCCGCATAGTGATACACGCCTGTTGCACCCGGGTCTGCCATCAGATGTCGACCGGTCGCTAAAAAAGCCCTGGCCAACGCGTCCGCGGGGGTCGGGCCGCCGATCTGATCCGCTACAATGGTCAAGTGGTCGCGACTCGCGCCGAGGCGGAGCATTGTGGTCAAGAAATTCTGCCCCTGGTCATCAAACACCCAGGATGTTCGCAAGATCGCATGAGGGCCGCCAGCGGCGCGAACACCGGCCTCGCCGGCCAGTTTGCTCCGCCCATAAGCATTCAGCGGCGCCGTCGGTGCATCCGGTCTGCGAGCACTCGTGCCGCTACCGTCAAAAACGTAATCGGTGGAGATATGAACCAGGGGAACATCAAGATCAGCGCATGTCTGCGCCATTTCCGTCGGGGCGTCGGCATTGATCCGAAAAGCAAGCTCTTCGGCGCTTTCGGCACCATCGACATTGGTATACGCGGCCGCGTTGATCACATATTTTGGCCGCAGGTTGCGGATGGCTTCACCACATTGCCCCGGTTGAGACAAATCAACCTCCGCCCTGGTGAGCGCTGTGACCTCTGGCATCCGCACCAAGACACGCCCGACCTGCCCGGCCGCGCCAAATGCCAGGATCGTCATGACAAAAGCCCCAAGCGGTTCCCCACACCCTCCCGAGCCAAGAGCGCCCGCCACCAGGCTTCATTGTCGAGATACCAATCAACTGTGCGCTCGAGTCCTTCTTCCAAAGTGACTGAGGGACGCCAGCCCAATTCATCCCGGATGCGGGATGGATCGATCGCGTAGCGTTGATCATGGCCGGGTCGATCGGCCACGAACCTGATTTGATCGGCATAGGCGTGGTTCTTGGGTCGTTTGCGATCCAGGATGGCGCAGAGGCTCTTTACCAAGTCAATATTGCGGGCTTCCGCCTCCCCGCCGATGGCGTAGCTGCGCCCGGTTTCACCGGTCTGCAGGACCGTCAGAAGGGCGTCTGCGTGATCCTCAACATAGAGCCAATCCCGCACATTAGACCCTGTTCCGTAGACAGGAATGTCCTCACCCGCGAGCGCTTTCAAGATCACGACGGGGATCAGCTTCTCAGGGAAATGGAATGGCCCGTAGTTGTTCGAACAATTGCTCAGAATCACTGGCAATCCATAGGTCTCATGCCAGGCGCGCACCAAGTGATCGGCGCCAGCTTTGGACGCAGCATAAGGGCTGTTGGGGGCATAGGGGCTGTCTTCAGAAAACCGTCCGTCCGGTCCCAAACTGCCGAAAACCTCGTCCGTCGAGATCTGATGAAAGCGAAACTGCTCTAGCTTTCCGGCAGCTTCCCAATAGCGCCGCGCCGCCTCTAACAAGGTCGCTGTGCCGCGCAGATTCGTCTCTATGAAGGCCAAAGGTCCGTCAATTGACCGGTCCACATGCGATTCCGCGGCCAGATGCATGATGGCATCGGGGCGGTGTTGGGCCAAAATCCGGTCCATCTCGGATGCGTCACAGATATCGGCCTTCTCGAAGCTGTAGTTTGGATCATCCGCAACCGATGCGACATTCTCCAAACAGGCGGCATAGGTTAGCACATCAACATTCACGACGGCATGGCCCCGTGCGATTGCGAGTCGCACCACGGCGGAGCCAATGAACCCCGCGCCACCAGTGACCAAAAGCTTCATGTCGCGGGTCCTCCCCAAGAAATGCCGGATGAGAAGCCAGAAAAAGCTCCCGCGATGGCGTCTTTGTCCGAAAGTACCGGCTCCACATCGCCTAAACCCCAATCTATGTTGAGATCGGGGTCGTCAAACCGAACGCTCGCCTCGCAATCTGGAGCGTAGTAATTGCTGCATTTGTAGATCAACTCACTATTAGGCGCGCGCGTGGCAAACCCGTGCAAGAACCCCTGGGGAATCAACAACTGTCGGCCATTCTCAGCGCTCAACTCGACGCCGACCCATTGGCCATAGGTTGGCGAGCCGATACGGGCGTCGACGGCCACATCAAAAACCACCCCGCGCCCACAACGCACCAGTTTTGCCTGCGCAAAGGGGGGCGTCTGACTATGCAGGCCTCGGATAGTGCCAACCGTCGCAGACATGGAATGGTTGTCTTGCACGAAGTCGATGTCGATACCGTGGTCTTTGAGGGTTTTGCGGTTCCAGCTCTCGGTGAAATAGCCGCGGGTATCGCCAAACCGTTTGGGCGTGAGGATCAACACATCGGGCAGTGTGGTTGTTTCAATCTTCACAGAGGCGGTCCATATTCGGCAGCGGTGGATTATGGCGCTCGATAGCAAGGGATTGCGGCCAAGTCACCCGGCAACCCCTTGGGATATCAGTTGCCGCCCCTATATGGGCGCGATATGCCTGCCGGAGCGGGCCGCGAGGACTTCTTATGACATTGACGACCAAAATCGCTTGGGACGATACCGTCCTGCCGTTTCAACTCGACCGCACGGACATTCGGGGGCGTGTTGCGCGCCTGGATGGCACGTTGGACCAAATCTTGTCGCAACACGCCTATCCAGCCGGCGTTGAGGCCATGGTGGCGGAGATGGCGTTGCTGACCGCGTTGGTCGGGCAGACTATCAAGCTGCGCTGGAAACTGTCGCTACAGGTGCGGGGCGATGGCCCGCTGCGGCTCATTGCGACGGATTTCTTCGCACCGGCGGAGGAAGGCGCGCCTGCGCAGATTCGGGCCTATGCGAGCTATGACAAAGAGGTATTCGACGAGGCTGCCGACCCGTTTCAGCAGATCGGGAAGGGCTATTTCGCGATTCTGATCGATCAGGGTGCCGGGAATGCGCCCTATCAAGGCATCACGCCGATCGCGGGTGGCGCTTTGACCGCCTGTGCAGAGGCCTATTTCGCGCAATCCGAGCAACTGCCGACCCGGTTTGCCTTGAGCTATGGCAGGTCGCAAGAACCGGGTGAGGCCGTGCATTGGCGCGCGGGCGGCGTGATGTTGCAGCATATGCCGAAAGCCTCCCCGCATGTGACGGGTGAAGGCGGATCTGGCGAAGCCGGATTGCTTGCCGCGGAAGACATCTTGGATGCGGCTGAGGGCGAGAACTGGAACCGCGCCAATCTGCTTCTCGATACGGTCGAGGAGTTGGAGTTGATCGGCCCGCGCGTCTCGCCGACCGATCTTCTGGTGCGGCTATTCCACGAAGAAGCACCGCGCGTGTTCGATGCGCAACCAGTGCAGTTCGGTTGCACCTGTTCGCCAGCCAAGGTGCGTCAGAGCCTCTCGATCTACTCCGCCAAGGACATTGCGCATATGACGACGGGCGCGGGCATCGTGACCGCAGATTGTCAATTCTGCGGTGCCCATTATCAATTTGACCCTCTGACCTTGGGGTTCGAAGCCGAAAAGGCCGTGGGTGGCGATGATGGGTCGACCAGTTGATCTCAACATCTTGCGGGCCGCGCTGGAGCGGCCGGCAGCGCCCTCGTCGGATTACGATCTGAACCCAGATATCGCTTGGCCAGAGGGTCGCAAACTGCGCCCGGCGGCTGTGTTGATCGCCATCGCTGACTCGCCGGGCGGGGCGGAGGTGATCCTGACCAAACGCGCTTCGCATCTGAAACACCACCCGGGGCAGATCGCCTTTCCTGGCGGTAAGCTTGATGACGGCGATGCCGACTTGGTGTCTGCAGCGCTGCGTGAGGCGGAAGAGGAGATTGGTCTTCCGCGAGATTTGGTCTCTGTCCTTGAGTTGATGCCAATCCATGAGACGGTGACCAGTTATGAGGTGACGCCAGTTGTCGCGGCTCTAAATGGCGATTTTGACCCGATACCCGAGCCAGGTGAAGTTGCCGAGATCTTTCGGGTCCCGCTTGCGTTTCTCATGGACCCGAGCGCCTATCGGGTCGAGCGGCGACGTTGGCGCGGCGTTTGGCGGCAGTTCTACGTCGTGCCCTATGGGCCGTATTACATTTGGGGTGCCACGGCGCGGATGTTGAAATCTCTGGCGGATCGGGTTGAGGCATGAAGCTACAAGCGGATTGGATGGCGCATCCGGGAACGGTTGCGATCTGCACGACGCTGACGGAGGCTGGCCATCAGGCGCTGTTTGTCGGCGGCTGCGTGCGCAATGGCTTAATTGGGCACCCGGCGGATGACATCGACCTCGCCACAGATGCGGTGCCGGAGCGGGTGATAGCGCTTGCCGAAGCGGCGGGGTTGCACGCGGTGCCGACAGGGTTCGAGCATGGGACGGTCACGGTTGTCGCTGACGGTCGTCCGCATGAGGTGACCACCTTCCGCAAGGATGTCGACACCCATGGCCGACATGCAACGGTCGCCTTTTCGACAGATATTCACGACGATGCAGCCCGGCGCGATTTCACCATGAATGCGCTCTATGCGACGCCAGATGGGACCGTGCTGGACCCCATGGGCGAGGGGGTGGATGACCTCGCCGCCCGTCGCCTCCGCTTCATCGGGTCTGCGGAAGATCGCATTCGGGAAGACTATCTTCGCATCCTACGGTTTTTCCGGTTTCATGCTTGGTACGCCGATCCAGGCAATGGGTTTGACGCCGACGGATTGGCAGCCTGTGCGGCTCTATCCGGCGGAATAGAGACACTCTCGAAAGAGCGCATTGGCGCGGAGATGACAAAGCTCCTCTCTGCCAACGATCCTGGTCCAGCTTTGGCGGCGATGATGCAGAGCGGTGTCTTGCGCTGTGTCCTACGAGGTGCAGATCCGCGCGCCCTGCCGATCCTAATCGCCATCGAGACAGCACAGTCGGTGTCGCCAGACCCGATGCGCCGCCTCGCAAGTTTGGGCGGGGAAGAGCCGACCGATGCGTTGCGGTTGAGCAAACGCGATGCGAGGCATGTCGCCCTGCTCCGCGACAGGATGGGTAGCGCAGAAGGTCCGGGCGAACTCGGCTATCGTCATGGCTATGAGACGGCGCGCGACATCTTGCTGCTGCGCGCCGCGATTTTTGAGCAACCGTTTGATCAGCGGCAGCTGGAGACCGCAACGCGCGGCGCGGAGGCGCAGTTTCCGATCGCCGCGGCTGACCTCATGCCAGAGCTGACCGGCCCAGCCCTCGGCGAGAAACTGGCTGAGCTTGAAACACGGTGGATCGCCTCGGATTTCGCCCTGGATCGCGCCGCGCTCCTGTCTTGACGGAGGCCGCGTGCTCGACCCGCTCTATGCCTTCGTGTTTGTCGGCCTTTTCTCACCAGGACCGAACGTCATCTTGCTGACAGCCTCGGGCGCGCGGTTTGGGATGCGCGCGACACTGCCGCATGTGGCGGGAGTCGTGGTTGGGGTTGGTGTGACGGCTGGGCTGACAGGGCTTGGGATCGGGGCGGCCTTGGAGGCGCGACCCGGCTTGGTTCTGACGTTGAAACTTGCGGCCGCGACCTGGATCCTGTGGATGGGCTGGACCCTCTGGCGATCCGCCAATGCACCGGAGGCGCGTCAGGCGCGGGATCGGCCCTTTACCTTTGTTGAAGCGGTTCTGTTTCAGTGGGTGAACCCCAAGGTCTGGGCGGTGGCCCTGGCGGCGGCTGCGGGCTATGGCATCGGCCTGACCCCATGGGACGAAGCACAGCGTTTGGCTCTGGCCTTTTCCGGGACGAATTTTTTTGTGTGCCTGTTTTGGAGCGCCGCTGGCACCGCTTTGGCCCTTCTTCTTAACACGCCCGGCGCTTGGCGGATTTTCGCGCGGGTCATGGCAACCGGGCTCGCCGCGTCGGCTGTCATGGTTTTTCTGTAATCCCGGGGTTATATCCCGAGTCTCACCCCGCAAACCGCGCCGCTTATTCGGCCAGAGTCCCATGTTCCGTTTTTTTGAAAATCTGGTCGATCCCTACAAGGCGTATCCTGAGCGAGATACGCCGCCGACGCGGCTATGGCCGTTTTTGTGGGAATATTCGCAACCGTTCAAACGGCTCTTTGCATTCACGGCAGCGATGTCTTTGTTCGTCGCCATCGTTGAGGTCGCGCTGATCTACTACATGGGTCGGGTGGTTGATCTGCTGTCCTCGGGTGAGCCTGCGAGTGTGTTGGATCAATATGGCATCGAGCTTCTCCTGGTCGCGGGCTTCATTTTGATCCTGCGCCCGGCGCTGCAAGGCCTCGATGTCGCGCTTTTGAACAACGGTATCTTGCCGAATTTCGGCACGTTGATCCGCTGGCGCGCGCATAAACATGTTTTGCGTCAATCGGTTGGCTGGTTCGAGAATGATTTCGCGGGTCGGATCGCAAATCGGATCATGCAAACCCCGCCGGCTGCTGGCGACGCGATTTTTCAGGTGTTTGACGCTCTCACCTTCGCTATCGCGTACTTGATCGGTGCGGCGATCCTGTTGGCCGAGGCAGATCCGCGTCTTGCCCTGCCACTGATCATTTGGCTGGGCCTCTATGCCCTTCTGGTGCGTTGGACGATGCAGCGGGTTGGGCCAGCGTCAAAGGCCAGCTCGGACGCGCGGTCGATGACCACGGGCCGCGTTGTCGATAGCTACACCAATATCCATTCGGTGAAGCTCTTCGCGCATCATGACAGCGAGTTGGACTACGCCAAAGAGGCGATTGAACACACCCGCCAGACGTTCGCCCGTGAGATGCGGATTTTCACCACGATGGATGTGGCGCTGACCGCCTTGAATGGCTTCTTGATCGTCGGTGTTGTTGGTTGGGCCGTTTGGCTCTGGGCGCAAGGTGCGGCTTCGGTCGGGGTTGTCGCTGCGGCCACCGCGCTCACGCTGCGGCTGAATGCGATGACCGGCTGGATCATGTGGGCGCTCAGCAC
Source organism: Roseobacter sp. HKCCD6576-2 (assembly GCF_013179285.1). Taxonomy (GTDB): domain Bacteria; phylum Pseudomonadota; class Alphaproteobacteria; order Rhodobacterales; family Rhodobacteraceae; genus Rhodophyticola; species Rhodophyticola oceani. Next base: position 132,386 of record NZ_WVNW01000001.1, read on the forward strand.
GTTTTTCCGCTCCCTCGGGATCGTCGCCGAAGGGATGGAAACCATCGCGCAACCGATCACCTTGGTGGATAAGCCCGATGCCAAAAATCTGGTTTTGGAAAAGGGCGCAATTGAGCTGCGCGGGCTGACCCATCACTACGGGCGCGAGAGCGGCGGGTTGCAGGATGTGTCGCTGCGCATTCAGCCGGGGGAAAAGATCGGCTTGATTGGGCGCTCGGGCGCAGGGAAATCGACCCTCGTGAAGCTTCTCTTGCGGTTTTATGATGCCGAGAAGGGGCAGATTCTGATCGATGGCCAAGATATTTCGGCGGTGACGCAAGACAGTCTGCGCCAGGTCATCGGCATGGTCCAGCAAGACAGCTCACTTTTGCATCGGTCCGTCCGAGAGAACATCCTCTACGGGCGGCCCGAGGCCAGCGAGGCGGAGGTGATCGCAGCGGCGAACCGGGCCGAGGCGCATGAGTTCATTCTTGATCTCGCCGACCCGGAAGGTCGCCTGGGCTATGACGCGCAGGTGGGCGAGCGTGGCGTGAAACTCTCCGGCGGTCAACGTCAGCGGGTCGCACTGGCGCGGGTCATTTTGAAAGACGCGCCGATCCTGATCCTCGACGAAGCCACCAGCGCGCTCGACAGCGAGGTCGAGGCGGCGATCCAAGACACACTTTATGGGGTGATGGAGGGCAAAACCGTCATCGCCATCGCGCACCGCCTGTCCACCATTGCCAAGATGGATCGGATTCTGGTGTTGGATAATGGCCGCATTGCCGAAGAAGGCAGCCATGCGGAGCTCCTGGCTCAAAATGGGCTCTATGCCGGGTTCTGGGCGCGGCAATCGGGCGGCTTTATCGGCACCGAGGCGGCGGAATGATTGCGCGGCTGCAACCGGTTCTGACCTGGCTGGGTGACCTGATCGACGGGTTCAAGCCGGCCGAAACACCGCCGCCGCAGACGCTCTGGGCATTCTTCCGATGGTGCCTTGCTGGGTCATGGCCCGTGATCTTGCTTGCCACGCTGGCCTCGGCGCTGGCCGGGACGCTGGAGGTGTTCAGCGCCCTGCTGCTTGGCATGATCGTTGATAGCGCGGTCGAAAGTGCCGCGCCGCTGACCTATTTCGCCGAGAACTGGGGTCTGATCCTGGGCTTCGTGGCGTTCTTCCTCCTACTGCGCCCCATGATCTTTGGCGCGAGCGCGGCGTTTAACGGCATCGTTCTGCCGCCCAACATCTACCCGTTGGTGCAAAGCCGCTTGCATCGTTGGTCGCTTGGTCATGCGGTCAGCTTCTTCGACAATGATTTCGCCGGCCGGATTGCTCAGAAGCAGATGCAGACGGCCCAAGCGCTGACCAATGTGGTGGGCGAGGTGATCAACGCGATTGCGTTCGCGCTGGCCTCGATGATTGGGTCGGTTCTGATGCTTGCCGTCATCGACTGGCGGATCGCTTTGGCGCTTTTGGCCTGGCTTGGTCTCTATTTCTGGATGATCGGCTGGTTTTTGCCTCGCATCCGTAAACGGTCCGCCGCCCGGGCTGGCGCGCGGGCGATGGTCACGGGGCAGGTCGTCGACACGATCACCAATATCAAGACGGTCAAGCTGTTCGGTCACACCCGGCATGAGGATAGCGCGGCGATTGGCGCGATGGAGGTCCTGCGGGATCGCTCGCTCGAGTTTGGCTATCTCTCCACCGGGTTCCGTTTCGCGCTGATGACGGTGGCGGGGCTTCTGCCGGTGGTCTTGATCCTCGGGGCGGTTCTGCTTTGGCGTCAGGGGATCGCCAGCCCGGGCGATATCGTGGCGACCGGTGCCATTGCGATGCGGATCGCGCAGATGACGGGCTGGGTCAGCTTCACGCTGATGGGCATCTACGCCAATGTCGGTGAGATCGAGGATGGGATGCGAACCCTGACCCCGCCGCATACCCTGATCGATGACGAGAGCGCGTTGGAGTTGGAGCGTGCGAAAGGCAAGATCACGTTTGAGGCTGTGAGCTTCGCGTATGGTCGCGAGTTGGGTGGCATCGAGGATCTGTCACTGGTGGTCGAGCCGGGCGAGAAACTCGGCATCGTCGGCGCCTCGGGGGCCGGGAAGTCGACATTGGTTGCCTTGCTGCTCAGGCTCTATGATGCGGAGAAGGGTCGCATTTTTCTGGATGCATGTGATGTGCGGGAACTGACCCAGGAAAGCCTCAGACGGCAGATCGGGATGGTCACGCAGGAAACCGCGATGTTCAACCGCTCCGCCCGGGACAACATCCTTTATGGTCGCCCCGGCGCGTCGGAGGAAGAGATGCTGGCCGCGGCGCGGCGGGCGGAAGCCGACGACTTCATCAAAGATTTGGAAGATCACACGGGCCGCAAAGGCTATGATGCGCATCTTGGTGAACGTGGCGTGAAACTTTCCGGCGGGCAACGCCAACGGATTGCCCTGGCCCGGGCCTTTTTGAAAGATGCTCCGGTTTTGGTTCTGGACGAGGCGACAAGCGCCCTCGACAGCGAAGTCGAGGCCGCCATTCAGACCGCCTTGGCCGATGTGATGGAGGGCAAAACCGTGATTGCGATTGCCCACCGGCTTTCGACCATTGCGCGGATGGATCGGATCGTCGTCATGGATCAGGGTCGGATTGTCGAAGAAGGCAGTCACGTTGACCTGCTGGCGCAGGACGGGCTTTATGCGCGCTATTGGAACCGGCAATCGGGCGGGTTCATTGGCGTGAAAGAAGCCGCGGAATGAGCGACGAGATGGGCCTGGAGACGGTTCCCGCCGAGGTTTTTGGGCGCAGCCTGTCCGGCATTGGTGTCAACCTGCTGAGCCCGGATGTGCGCGCCTTGGCCGCGATGATGGTCGAGGTGTTTGGCCTGAGCGTGCATCGCCTCTCGGATGATTTTGCGATTTTGCGGCACGGCGACATGATGATGCAGATCCACGCGGATGGCACCTATGGCGCGCACCCGCTTCTGGGGGTTGTACCGGAAAGCCCGCCGCGGGGAGGCGGATTGCAGGTGTATTTGTTTGATATCGATCCAGATTCGGCGGTCGCGCGAGCTGAGGCGGCCGGCTACATAGTGTTGGAGCCGGTCGCCGATAAACCTCACGGGTTGCGGGAGGCGACGATCCTCAGCCCTGAGGGCTATGCATTCAGCCCGGCTATTTCCAGCGCGTGACGACATGACCGGTCCTTTCGAAACCACAATCGACCGTCTCGGTCACAAGGGGGACGGCGTCGCAGCGGGGCCGATCTTTGTGCCGATGGCCTTGCCGGGCGAGACGGTGTCGGGCCAGTTGCAGGGCGACCGGTTGGACGATGTGCGGATCGTGACGCCTTCCTCTGCTCGGGTCAGTGCGCCTTGCCCCCATTACCGAAGCTGCGGCGGTTGTTCTTTGCAACATGCGTCGGATGGATTGGTCGCGGATTGGAAGCAAGAGGTTGTGACAAGCGCGCTGGCGGCGCACGGTTTGACCGCTGAGATGCGCCCGATCCATACGTCGCCGCCGCGCACCCGCCGCCGCGCCACGCTGGCCGGAACCCGCACCAAGAAAGGGGCTTTGGTCGGGTTTCATGCCCGTCGATCTGACACTATCGTGCCGATTAGAGACTGTTTGGTTCTCCATCCAGACCTGATGCAGGTTCTTCCGACCCTGGAAGAGATCACCCGGCTTGGCGGGTCCCGCAGCGCCATATTGAGCTTCACGCTGACCCGGTCCGACGCCGGGATCGATTGCGCCGTCGCCGGTGGGAAGCCGCTTGATGAAGCCCTGCGTATGGGATTGCCGAAATACACCGATCGATTTGCGCGGTTGAGCTGGGACGATGAAACCGTCTTTACCGTTGCCGCCCCAAGCCAGCGCTTTGGCGCCGCGCATGTGACGCCACCGCCTGGCGCATTCCTGCAAGCGACGGAGGATGGCGAGGCGGCCCTATGCGCCGCGATCAAAGACGCCGTCGGGCCAGCCAATAACATCGCCGATCTTTTCGCCGGTTGCGGCACATTCTCCCTGCCATTGGCGGAGGGTGCTGCAATCCATGCGGCGGAAGGGGAGGCCGACATGATTGCCGCGCTGGATCATGGCCTGCGCCACGCGACAGGTTTGAAACAGGTCACGACCGAGACACGGGACCTGTTCCGTCGCCCGCTTTTGCCCGATGAGCTGGCGCGATTTGATGCGGTGGTGATCGACCCACCCCGCGCAGGCGCCGAGGCGCAAGTGGCCGAAATTGCCAGAGCGCAGGTGCCGCGCATCGCGATGGTATCCTGCAACCCGGTGACATTTGCGCGCGATGCAAAAATACTAACCGATGCCGGCTATCGCCTGAATTGGGTGCAAGTGGTCGATCAGTTCCGCTGGAGCCCGCATGTGGAGCTTGCCGCCAGCCTGACCTTGCCCCATATCGAGCCGGAACCCACGAAGAGGCGAGCATGACACGGGCAAAATTGGCGGATTGGCTGGACACGCCGCAGGTGCGGTTCGGGATCATCGGCGTGATCATTTTCAACGCGATCCTGCTAGGGATGGAGACGTCACCCACACTGATGGGGATAGCCGGGCCGCTGATCTTGACCCTTGATCGGATCTGTCTGGGCATCTTTGTCGTTGAGATCATCCTGAAACTCATCGCCCATCGACTGGCCTTCTTCCGATCTGGCTGGAACATCTTCGACTTCGCGATCGTGGGGATTGCGCTGCTTCCGGTCACGCAAGGCCTCTCGGTCCTTCGGGCGCTTCGCATCTTACGGGTGCTGCGCGTGATTTCGGTTGCGCCGCGCCTGCGTCGGGTGGTCGAGGGGTTTGTGACCGCCCTGCCCGGTATGGGCAGTGTGTTCCTTCTCATGGCGATCATCTTCTATATCGGCGCGGTGATGGCCACGAAGCTTTTCGGCGCCTCCTTCCCCGAATGGTTCGGCACGCTTGGCCGCTCGCTCTATTCACTGTTCCAGATCATGACGCTGGAAAGCTGGTCGATGGGAATCGTGCGGCCGGTGTTGGAGGTTTACCAATACGCTTGGGTGTTCTTCGTGCCGTTCATCATGATGACGACCTTCGCGGTGGTGAACCTGCTGGTCGGCCTGATCGTCAACTCAATGCAAGACGCCCATGCGGAGGAAACCAACGCCGCGACAGATGCCTATCGCGACGAGGTATTGGCCCGACTCGAAGCCATTGAGGCCCGCCTTCAGGAACGCGAGCGCAGCCGCCCCGATTAGGAGCGGATGGACCCGCCATCAATCCGAACCCGGCTTCCCGTGACGTAGGAGGCCCGTTCGGAGGCGAGAAACACCACCATATCGGCGAATTCCGACGGCTTGCCATAGCGGCCCATCGGGATGCTCGCCGCCGAGGCGGTTTTGACCTCGTCCACCGGTTTGCCCGTGCGTTTGGCGGCGGCGGCGTCCAGTTCATCCACGCGGTCCGTATGAATGCGGCCAGGTAGAACGACATTCACGGTCACGCCGTCCGACGCCACCTCTGAAGCCAAGGTCTTGGCCCAACCCACGACCGCAGAGCGGATGCCGTTTGACAGGGCCAGATTGGGGATCGGTTGCTCGACGCCCGAAGAGGTGATGCAGATGATCCGGCCCCAACCGCGCTCTCGCATGCCAGGAAGGAGCTGTGCCGAGAGATCAAAGATATTGGCCGCCATCGCCTCGAATTGCGCAATCCAAGCGGCGCGCTCGGCGGTTGCGGCCGGGCCAGGGGCGGGGCCGCCGGAATTCGTGACCAGGATGTCGACGCCACCATCTGCCAGAAGGGTCTCAGCCAACGCGCTGACGCTGGCATGATCGGTCAGGTCGAGCGCCATCGGTGTGACATTGGGCATGTCGGTGGACCAATCGGCAATCTTGTCGGTGCTCCGCGCGGCAGCAAAGACCTGCGCCCCTTCGGCGGCCAAACCTTCGGCAATCGCGCGGCCAAGACCCCGACTCGCGCCCAAAACCAAAGCCCGTTTGCCCGTTATCCCAAGCTCCATCACCCAATCTCCTTCAAGCGTTTTTCTTGTCTTTCGATCAACCGATCTACCTCGGCCCGCGCCGCATCGCTCAGCGCGGCTCCGGGGCGGCGCAGCGTCGGATGCGCAATCACCCCCCGTTTCGCCAGCACATATTTCCGCACCGCGAGGCCCGCGCCGGGTTGCTGCTCATAGCGCGCCAGCGGTAGGTAAGCGTCGAAGATATCTTGCCCCCGATCCGGGTTTCCGGCCTCGTGATGCCGCACGACATCAATCATCATCTCGGGGTAGCCAAATCCCGTCATCGCGCCATCCGCTCCGCGGGCCATTTCCTCGGGGAGGAACATCCCGCCATTGCCACAGAGAATGGAAATGCGGCGGGACAGCGGCCCCTCGGCCCGCAGTGCCGAGATCTTCTCAAGCCCTGGCCAATCTTCATGTTTCAGACAGACGCATGTCGGTAGCTCATCGACGATCCGCTTGATGACTGTGACGGGCATATGCACGCCGGTGACCAGCGGGAAATCCTGCAAGACAAAGGGGGTCTCGCCGATGAAATCCGCCGCCTGGTGATAATATCCGACAATCTGATCATCGGTTTTCAAACTGCCGGGCGGCGCGATCATCACCCCGGCGGCCCCGTCATCCATGACCATTGCGCTCAAGGTCTGCATCTGCGCGAAACCTGGGGAGGAGACACCGACCACCACCGGCACCCGTCCGGCGACGCGCGCGAGAATGCGCCGGACGACCAGACGCGACTCCTCAACCGTGAGCTTGGGCGCCTCGCCCATCATGCCCAGGACGGTTAGACCGGTTGCCCCGGCCTCAAGGTAGAAATCCACCATCCGGTCGGTGCTGTCCAAATCCAAGCTGCCATCGGGCAGAAACGGCGTGACGGCGATCACATAGACGCCGCGCGCGTCTTCGGTCAGGTGAGTCATGGCAGATGTCCTTCTTTACGTATCCGTCGCGGCCAGGGCGACACGGCCAATGGCCATTGCGGCGGCGGCTTGGCAGGGTTCGACAACGGGCAAGCCGATGGCTTGTGACAAGCGGCGGCGATAGGCCGTCATACCCGCGCAGCCGAGGATCAGAACATCTGCACCGTGCTGATCGCGCAGCGCGCGGCCGACCTCCTTTTGCCGGGCAAAAGTGCGGGCATCATCCTGCAACTCGGCAACGCCAAGATCGAGTGGCAGATCTCCGGCCAACCGGTCCATTACGCCCATGGCCCCCAGAAATCGCATATGGCGCGGGATTGAGGTTGGCAGAATCGACAGAATGCCAAAGCGCTGCCCGAGCGTCATCGCGGTCAGAACGGCGCTTTCAGCGATGCCCAGAACCGGCTTGCGGCTCTGCTCGCGCAGCGCTGCCATGCCGGGATCGGAGAAACAGGCGATGACAAAGGCCGATGCGTCGTCTTCTAGTGCGGCGGCACGCGCCAAAAGCGGTGCGACCACACCGTCCACATGGGCTTGCGTCTCGATCCCGGCGGGGGTGCCGTCTAACTGACTGGCGACAATCGGCACAGGGCTTGCTGCGCGCAGGGGCAGCATCGCGTCGTCAATGCCATCGGTCACGGCCTGGCTGCTATTGGGGTTGATGATGTGGATGGTCACGCGCCACCTCCGTCATAGCGGGTTTGGCCCCAGAACCCTTTGGGGATGCCCAGCATATCGCGGGCCCCGAGCCGATCGATCATTGCATCAGCCTCCCGTTGTGCATCCGTTAAGACGCGCCCCATGTCGACTTTTGTGGGCGCGCCGTCCCGCAAAAGCACCTCTCCATCGACCAACACCGTATCCACATCATTGCCATTGGCGAAATAGATCACGCGGAAGGGCTCCATATTCCGCGGGTAAAGATGCGGGCGCTGCATATCGATCAGGATGGCGTCTGCCTTTTTCCCAACCTCGAGCGAGCCGATCTCGGCCTCCATCCCAAGCGCTCTGGCACCGTCAATCGTCGCCATCTCCAGCGTCTTGCCCGGGGGCAGGATGCCAGTGTCTTGGAAATGGCGGCGGTGATAGTGCATCGCTTGTTGCATATGCCGGAACATATCGCCCGACCGGTCCGGCGCGGTGGCGTCCGAGCCGAGGGCAACCGTCACACCAGCCTCCATCAACTCCACGGCGGGGCAACGGCCCATGACGGAGGCAAGCGCCGAGGGGTTATGGGCAATCCGCGTATCGGTCTCGGCGCAAAGCGTGATTTCATCCTCGTGCAGGTCGATCGCGTGAGAGAGCAACGCATCCGACCCTAGAAGCCCGAGGTCTTGCGCCCGCCGGACCGAGCCGCGCCAATGGCCGTCTTGGGTGAAGATAACCCCCGACGCGCGCGACATGGCGCGGACGATCTGCGCCTCGCCGCAAGCGGTCTCATAATCACCGGGCGACATGTCGCGCTCATGCTCGTCGCGCAGAACGGGATAGAGCAACGCGACCGACAGGCGCCCATCATTGGCCCCATGCCAGCGGCTCAGAACCTCTTGGCAGGTGGCCAGCTGTTGCTCGAAGGAGACAGGGTGATGCTCAGCCCGGCCATTCGGCAACCAGGTGGCGTAGGTGCGCGGATGCGGCGCGCGCGTCGGGCCAATCGCCATGACATCGCGGGTGCCGATTTCGGCTACGCCTTCCATATGTGCGGAGGCATAATCTGGACTATCGCTGCGCATGATCGTGTCGCCGCCGCCCAACAGAGACACACCGCAAGTCACGCCAAAGCGGAGCCGTTCCAACGCGGCCAGCCGCGCCTCGGCGTACCAAAACCCAGGCGTCGAGCCGGTTGTATAAACCTCGCCGCAGATCTCTTCCCAGACATCGCCCTGGTCCATACCCATGTTTTTGATCAGCCCGTGACCAGCATGGGCATGCACGTCGATCAATCCGGGGAGCATAACCTTTCCCGTCGCGTCGATGACCTCTGGGGCGTCATGCGTCACCTCGATCTCTGCCCGGGGGCCAATGGCGGCAATCCGGCCATCGGTGACCGCCAGCGCGCCGTCGGAAATCACCCGGCGGTCTTGGTCCACGGTGATGATCGTGGCCCCGGTGATCAAAAGATCGGCCATCACGTGTCTCCGATCTTCGGCAGCGTCGCGATGTTCAACACGCCATCAACGGGCATCGTGAAACCGGGGTGATTGCCAAGCAAGCCCGTCACCCGGATTGGGTTGTAGAGGGTCAGCCAGGGTGGGTCTTCTTGCATCTCAGAATAGGCAGCTTGGAACAGCGCCGCGCGTTCGGTGTCATCCGGTGTTTCCCGTGCCTGGTCGATCAGGGCTTCGACTTGGGCGTTATGATAGCCCTGCCACCACGCGCCTTTGATCCGCGCGTCGATCTTTTCATAGAGCACACGGAAGGTGGAAAGCGGGCTAGAGTCGAACACGCAAAGATCGCCAATCTCCTTGCGGCGCACCATATGGGCATAGTCTTCGCGCTCATGATGCAAGTGGACATCTAAGGTGATGCCGATCCGTGCCAGTTGATCGCCAAGCGCCGCAGTCAGGCGTTCTGCTTCATCGGGAAGGCGGGTTGGGCAATCGAGCGATAGGGTCAATCCATCCGCATACCCAGCCTCGGCAACCAAGGCGCGCGCGGCGTCCAAATCTTGCGGCAGGGCGGCCCCATCTCCAGCGCCAAAATGCATCGGGCTGACAAAGCCCAAAAGTGGCTCGGCGGCCCCGCCAACCACCGTTTCGATCAAGACATCTCGATCAAGCGCCAAGTTCAGCGCGCGGCGTAGGCGCGGATCGGCCAGCGGCCCATTGGTGGCATTCAGCAGATAGATGATGGCCACCGGCACCACGGTTTCGACACGGGTATGGCCAGGCGCGGTTAGGGTCTGACTGGCGTGATAGTCAAGGGAAGTGGCCACCCCGGCGGCCCTGCTCGTGAGCGCCGTCAGACGGTCGGCCGCATCGGGAACCAGACGCATTGTGACCGTCTCATGCGCCGGCTCACCGTCGAAATGCCCCGGCACGATGGAAAGCTGTAGCTCCGTTTCCGTGGCGGAGACCGCCCGATAGGGGCCGGTGCCGACCGGTTTGGTGGTGATCCCGGCATCCAGATCGGCCAAGCTGGACGGTGCCGCGATGTAGCCTTGCACCAGCACATCCAGCAGATCAGCCATCGGCTCGGCGAGTGCGATCGAAACCGTCAGATCATCAACAGCGATGATCTCCGCGCCGCCCAGATATTGCCGCCAAACACCCGGCGAGCCGAGCGTATAGCCCTTATCGGCGCGGGCCATCCGGGCCAGCGAGAGGCAAACCGCCTGGGCATCACACGGGCTGCCATCTTGGAACCTGACATAGGGGCGCAGATGAAAGACCCAGGTTTTGGCGTCGGTGGAGACCGTCCAACGCTCGGCGAGGCGCGGCGCAAATCCATTGGCGCTGCGCCGGACAAGCGTGTCAAACACGGCCTCATAAATCGCCAGTTCATCATTGGCATCGGTGCAGTCATGCGGGTCCCGCAGTGGCAAACGTGGCTGCACGATGATCAACGGGCGGCTCATAAGGTGTCTCTTTCTGGCTCATCGAGGAGATGGCAGGCCACGCTTTGTCCGCCGCCTACATCTTGCAAAACCGGGCGTTCCTTTGCGCACCGATCCCAGGCGAAGGGGCAGCGGGTGCGGAAACAGCAACCTGATGGAAGGGATAGCGCGCTTGGCACCTCGCCGGTCAGCTCGATCTCATCGCTTTTGCGGTTTGGCTGGATGCTGGGCGCGGCCGAGAGCAGCGCGCGCGTATAGGGGTGGCGCGGCATCGCAAACAGGGTGTCGCGGGGCGCGGTTTCCACCATGAAGCCCAGATACATCACCCCGATCCGGTCGGCGATGTGATGCACGACCGACAGGTCATGGCTGATGAAAAGGTAGGACAGGCCGAATTCGTCGCGCAGATCCATCATCAAATTAAGAATCTGCGCCTGGATCGACACGTCGAGCGCCGAGACGGGTTCATCGGCCACGATCAAGCCCGGGTTGACCGAGAGCGCGCGGGCGATTCCGATCCGCTGCCGCTGACCGCCGGAGAACTGATGCGGATAACGGCCCGCATGTTCGGCGTTCAAACCCACCCGCGCCAAAAGCGCCTCGGTCTTGTCCGCAACCTCCGCACGGGCCCCTTCGCCCACCTGCTGCAACAGCGGCTCGGCCACGATATCGCGCACCTTTTGGCGCGGGTTTAGGGAGGCAAACGGATCTTGGAAGATCATCTGCATCTTGGCCCGCACCGGCAGAAGATCGGCGTGGCCATACTCGGAGATATCCTCGCCTTCGACCCTGATACGCCCTGCCGTGGGTTCGTAAATCCGCGCGATGGTCTTGGCGACAGTGGATTTTCCGCAGCCGGATTCACCGACCAGCGCCAGAACCTCGCCCTTCGCAATCGAGAAGCTGACGCCATTGACCGCATGCACCACAAGGTCTTTCAGCCGAGGCCGACCGCCTTCGAAACTCAAGCGATCCAAGAAACCGGGGTTCAGATGGAACCGCTGTTCCAGCCCGTCGACATCCAGCATCGCACTCATGCGCTTTCTCCTGCCGCGACGGGGAAATGGCAGGCCGAATAAAGGCTGTCGCGGGTATGGGTCAGTTTCGGTTCCTCCTCGGCGCAGCGCGCTTGCGCGCGTGGGCAGCGATCGCGGAAATTGCAGCCTTTCGGCAGGTTGCGAATGTCAGGGACGGTGCCGGGGATCTGCTTCAGCCGCGCCTGTCGGTCGTCAGGATTGGGGATCGAGTCGATCAGACCCCGGGTATAGGGATGCGACGGGTTGGAGATCACATCGCGCACATCGCCGCGTTCCACGACTTGCCCGCAATAGAGCACGGTTATTTTGTCCACGACTTCCGAAACCACGGCGAGATCATGGGTGATCAGGATCATCGAGGCACCATGCTCGGCCACCTGACGTTTCATCAACTTCAGGATTTGGGATTGGATCGTGACGTCGAGCGCCGTGGTGGGCTCATCCGCGATGATCAGTTTCGGATGCGCCAGCATCGCGATGGCGATCACCACACGCTGTCGCATCCCGCCCGAGAACTGATGCGGATAGGCGCGCAGCCGATCCTCGGCCTGCGAAATCCCGACGCTTTCCAGCATCTCGATACAGCGTGTCTTGCGTCCGGCCTCGTCCAGATCGGTATGAAGGCGCAGCATTTCATCCATCTGCTTCCCGATCGTGTGGACCGGGTTCAGAGAGGTCATCGGGTCTTGGAAGATCATCGCGATCTCCTTGCCCCTGATCTTCCGCATCCGATCTTCGGGCGCTTGCGCGATGTTCTCACCGGCCAGCCGTATCTCGCCGCCTTCGATCTGCCCCGGCGGGTCGATCAGGCCGAGGATCGAGAAGCCGACAACGGATTTGCCGCCGCCGGATTCCCCCACAAGCCCCATGATCTCGCCTTGGGCCAAGTCGAAGCTAACGCCGTTCACGGCCTTCACCACGCCGGAGAATGTGTGAAACCAGGTTCGCAGATCGCGCACCGACAAAAGTGTCTCTGGAGTGCCGCCGTCCATGCTCATTTCAGCCTCGGGTTAAGCTCGTCGCGGAGGAAGTCCCCGAACAGGTTGATGCCAAAGACCATCGCCATGATCATCAGCCCTGGGAAGACGGAGGTCCACCAGAGGCCGGAAAAGAGCACGTCGAACCCGTTTTTGATCAAGAGACCAAGCGAGGGTTGGGTGATCGGCACGCCGACGCCCAGGAAACTCAGCGAGGCTTCGATCAGGATGAAGGTGCCGACCTGCACCGTGGCGATCACAATCAGCGGGGTGAGCACATTGGGCAGCACATGGCGGCGGATGATCTTGCCATTGGTCAGTCCCGCGACCCGGGCGGCCTGAACGTACTCCTTTTCGATCTCCCCAAGGGTCGAGCCGCGCACGGTACGGGCATAGACAACCCAGCCCACAGCAGTCAGCGCAATCAGCACTTTGTCGATCCCTGTGCCGACCGCCGACATCAGAAACAGCGCGATCAACATCGAGGGGAAGGAGAGCTGCAAATCCGCGATCCGCATGATGATCGCGTCGAGCCGCCCGCCATAGAACCCGGCCAGCAGTCCAAGCGTCGTGCCGATGAGGCAGGAACAGAGCATAGCGGCGATACCGATCAGGGCGGAGACCCGCGTGCCGTAGATGATGGAGGCCAAAACATCGCGGCCCTGCCCGTCGGTGCCGAGCCAGTATTGCGGGTCACCGCCGGGCAACCAAGCGGGTGGCTTATAGCTGTCGAGCAAGTTGAGTTGCGTCAGGTCATAGGGGTTCTGCGTCACCATCAGCGGGCCAAAGGCGACGATCACGATAAAGATCGCAATGATCGCACTGCCGATGATCGCCGAGAGGTTGCGGCGCCAGTTGAAGAAGAATTGCGAGGCTAGAAAGGTCTGCATCATGTCATTTCACCGTGATGCGCGGATCGATCATCGTATAGAGGATGTCGATCAGGAAATTGATGACCACAAAGATCAGAGCGACCAACATCAGGTAGACCACGATCACAGGCCGGTCGGCGCGATAGATCGAATCGACCAAGAGCTTGCCCATGCCGGGCCAACCGAAAATCGTCTCGGTGATGGTGGCAAAGGCAATCAGGTCGCCCAATTGCAGGCCGAAGATCGTGACCACCGGGATCAATCCGTTACGCAGCCCGTGACCGTAAAGGACCCCCCGGCGCGACACGCCCTTGGCCCGGGCGAATTTCATGTAGTCCTGCCGCGTGACCTCCATCATGCCCGCGCGGGTGATGCGGAGCAGGATCGCGAGTGTCCCGACGGAGAGGGTGATTGCGGGGAGCAGCACATGGCTCCATCCATCCGCTGTCAGAAGCGAGGTCGGTACGCCGAACACCTCCACCGTGTCGCCCCGCCCGGAGGACGGGAAAATCCGCCATTCGACGGCCAGGAAATAGATCAGCATCATGCCGACCCAGAAGCCGGGCAGTGAGATGCCGAGAAGCGAGCCGGACATGATCAGCCGGCTAAGTGGCTTGCCCGGGTTGGCACCGGCATAAACGCCAAGCGGGATTGCAATCGTGGTCGCGATGACCATGGCGACAACGACGATTTCCAACGTGGCGGGCAGACGTTCGAGGATCAGGTCAATCGCGGGCTGACGGAACACATAAGACGTTCCGAAATCGCCCTGAAGAAGGTTGCCGAGGAAGATGATGTATTGCTCCGGCAAGGATCGATCGAGGCCGAGAATCCGCCGTGCTTGCTCGATCTCAGCTTCGGACGAGTCAATCGGGATCACCATGAAAACCGGATCGCCGGTGAAGCTCATCATCAGGAAAACAATGATCGAGACGGCCCAGAGCACGACCACCATTTGGATCAGGCGTTTGATGGTATAGGCGAACATGCCGGGTCCTTACTGCGGTGGCCGAAGCCATCCGTTAACTCAGATCGTTGGGGTTTGGGGAAGGGTGGGGCGGCCCCAAACGCGGCGCCGCCCCGGGGGGAGAGTCACTCAGTGATCCGGATATCGTAGGCCCAGAGGAACTTGTCGGTCCGGGGTTCAAACTCGATCCCGTCACGGGCGCCATAGATGTCCTGCTCGTAGTGAACCGGGATCATCGGGATGTCTTGCAGCAGAATCTCCGTGACCTGCTGAAGATGGGCGTCGCGCTCCTCAACCCGCGGTGTGGAATCCGCCAGATCGATCAGCCGGTCCACTTCAGGGTTCGAGTAGTGGCCGCGGTTCACCTGCGCATAGCCTTCGCGCGTGCCGGGGCTGTAGAACATGCTGGCATACATCGACCCGGCGTCGCCCGAGGGCACATCCCAACCGGACATGATGAAGCTCGATTGCTCAGACGGCACCCGGATATAGCCGAAGAAATTGGCCCGTGGCATCAGATTCAACTCAAGCGTGATTCCGATTTGCGACAGCATGGAGGCGAGGGCCTGCGCGATCTGCGCATCGTTCACATAGCGGTTGTTGGTCGCGTCCAGCGTCATGGTGAAGCCATCGGCATACCCGGCCTCGGCCATCAACGCGCGGGCGGCGTCGAGATCGAACGGATACAGATCGCGGAAGCTTGCGCCCTCCACGTAACCTACATGGGAAGACGGCACATATTGCTCAGACGGGGTCGACAGCCCATTCATGATCACCGTGCGGATGGTTTCCACATCAATCGCCCGCGCAATGGCTTCGCGCACGCGGCGGTCGGTCATCGGGTTGGTGTCCATATCGATGGTCGGCGACTGAGGCCGCACATCCAACGCCAGAACCAGGTTCAGAAGGCTGGGCCGGGTCACAACCTCGAACCCATCTTCGGAGGCCACGCGCTCCACATCGCGCACCGACAAATCCTGCACAATATCCAACTCTCCGGTCAGAAGCGCGGCGGTTCGCGTGGCCGGGTTCGTCAGGGGGCGGAAGATGACCTGATCAATCTCTGCGGGGCCTGCATAATACTCCTGGAACGCGTCCAGAACGATCCGATCCTCGCGAATCCATTCATTGAGTTGATACGGGCCGGTGCCGATGGGCTGCTGCTCCATCTCGTCCTCGCCCACGGCTTCCGCATGATCCCGGTTCAGGATCAGGATCGCCGCCAGATCGTTCGGCAGGGCCGCGTAGGGCTGATAGGTCACGATCTCGATGGTCTGATCATCAATGGCTGAATAGGTGTCGATATTCTTCGCCAGGTTCGACATCAGCGAGTCTTTCAACCGGTCGAAGGTGAAGACCACGTCATCGGAGGTGAATGGCTCGCCATTATGGAAGGTCACGCCTTCGCGGAGCGTGAAGCGCCAGGTCGTGTCATCAACCAGCTCCCAGCTTTCGGCCAAGCCGGGCCCGAATTGCAGGTTCGCATCCCGACGCACCAGCGGGTCATAGATATGATAGAACATGATGTTGCTCGACAGCTCTTCACCGGCTTGCGGATCGAGATGCACGGCATCGGCGGTCAAGCCCACGGTCAGGGTCTGATCTTGCGCGGCCGCGATGCCGGGCAGGGCTAGGGCCATCGCGGCGGTGGCCAAAAGGCCCCGGAGGCTGGAGGTTAAGGGTTTGGTCATGTCACATGTCTCCTTGTTGGTGGCGCTCTGCCGAACGGACGTTTGCCGCCCTTATGTGATTGCGGTGCGCAGGGCTCAGCCCAGCACCGATTGAATCTCGATCTGGTATCCCTCGGGGTCGTTGAAGGCGAAGGCGCGGATGCCCAACTCGGCGCTTTCGAACATCTTGGTCAGCCCGGCCACGCCATTGGCCTTGATCCAGGCGTACCAAGCATCGACATCCGCGGCGCGCAGGCAGACCTGCACCGGTTTTTGTTCCGAGGCGCGCTGCATCCCGCGGGTTTCATCAACCAAGCCAACATGGGCCTGACCTGTGATGCGGTAGATTTTCGACCAGCCCTGATCGATGGCCAGATCCAAGCCCAAAACCTCCTCATAAAACGCCATCGCTTGGGGCAGGTCGCGGTAATAGAGGAAGGTGATCGCCAGTTCGGTCTCGCCCTCGGGGCGGGCGATCTTGTCTGTCTCGGTGTTTGGATTGCTCACGTCAGGCCGCTCCCAAGGCTGATTCCATACCGACGGTATACCAAAAGTATATCGTGTCAACGGAGACGAAGCTCAGGCCCGGAACTCAGGGTGATTTGCTTAGGAAAGAGGCAGGAGTGCCGTCAGAACAGACGGTTTACATGCGCTAGAATCGCCGTCCGGACATTTTCCAGATGGAGGCGCATGGCCGTATCGGCCCGGTCCGGGTCCTGCGCCAGAATCGCGTCGATGATCTCGATATGCTCAAGACAGCCGGGCTCGAAGCGTTCGGGGATCGAACCATTGTCGAACATCCGGGTCTTGAGTTTCAGCCCAACAATCAGCTCATTGAGCAGCGCAGAGCCCGCACGTTTTGCGATGAGGCCATGCAATTCATCATCAAGTGCGGCATGTTCCGCAGGCGTTGGCCGATTGGGGCCGAGGAAGTCAGAGACCCGTTTTCTAAGGGTCACGAAAGGCTCCGCCGGGCCGGTGACACTGGCGGCTTGCCGCGCGGCTTCGCATTCGAGCAAGCGCCGCACATGGAGCAATTCCATAATATCGGTGATCGAAATTTTGCTGACCGTGGGCGCGCCGCCATTCACCCGGCTGACCAACCCCTCGCTGACCAGCCGCGCAATCGCCTCGCGCACAGGGGTGCGCGACACGCCCAAACGCTCGGCAAAGGCCTTTTCCTGCAGCCGCGTTCCGGCGGGCAATTCGCCGCTTAGGATCATGCCCTTCAGCCGATCATGAACTGATGCGCTGAGGGTTTGCGCCTGGACAATCGTCATAACCCTCTCACCTCCCCAACCGATAGGCCAACGGTCTACTGCCGTCGTAACTTGCCTCAATCCTGTCTCTGTGTATACCGTAAGTGTACCGAACGGGGCAACTCTCAGCAGGTCACAGATATGGCAATGCAATCTCATGACATGATTATTCGTGGCGGAACAGTGGTCACGGCCGAAGGGTCGGAACGGACCGATGTTGCGATCCAGGATGGGAAGATTGTCGCTGTCGGAGAAGGGCTTGGATCGGCTGTGACCGAGATCGATGCTTCCGGGCGGCTGGTGATGCCGGGCGGTGTCGACAGTCATTGCCATATCGAGCAACTCTCCGGCGCCGGATTGATGAATGCCGACACGTTCGAGACAGCGACGCGATCCGCGTTGATGGGCGGGACGACGACGACGATCTCTTTCGCGGCGCAACATCCGGGGCAGAAGCTGTCGAAGGTCGTGGCCGATTATCAAGCGCTCGCTGCCAAAGGCGCGATTGGCGATCATGCGTTTCATATCATCGTGTCCGACCTGTCTGGCGGCAACCTCACCGAGGATTTGCCAGCGCTGCTGTCGCAAGGCCATCGCTCGATCAAGCTGTTCACGGTCTATGACAAGGTGCGGATGGGTGATGAGGACATCCTTGATGTGCTTTGGTGTGCGCGGGCGCATGGCGGCTTGGTCAACATCCATTCGGAAAATGACGGTTTGATCCGGTGGATGGTGCGGCGCTTGGTTGAGGCGGGTCAGACCGGCTCACGGTTCCACCCGGTTTCCCATCCGCGTGCCGCAGAGATCGAAGCGCTCAACCGGATGTGCATCTTTGCCGAGTTTACCGGGCAGCCGGTGATGCTGTTCCACATCTCCTGTGCCGAAGGGGCGGAGATTGTCCGTGCGGCCCGCGCGCGGGGTGCGCCGATCTTGGCGGAAACCTGCCCGCATTACCTCTTCATGACGGCCGATCAGCTGAACTTGCCCGGCAATGACGCCGCCGGTCTGATGTGCAGCCCGCCGCAGCGCGCGATGCCGGATCAAGACGCGCTTTGGCAAGCGTTGGAACAAGGTGATTTGCAAGTCGTCTCATCCGACCACGCGCCGTATCGCTTGGATGAAACCGGTAAATTCGCCCATGGCGTGGATGCGCCCTTCCCGAAGATCGCCAATGGGATGCCCGGCCTAGAAACCCGTCTGCCGCTTATGTTTGATGCCATGGTGAGCCAAGGGCGGATTGGGCCGGAACGTTTTGTCGAACTCACCTCAACTAACCCCGCAGAGATTTACGGCCTGCCCGGCAAAGGTCGGATCGCGCCCGGTGCGGATGCGGATATCGTGCTCTGGGACCCGGATAAGACCGTCACCTTTGGCGTCGACGATCTGCACGATAATACGGGCTACAATCCTTATGCCGGGCGGAGCGTCACCGGTTGGCCAGAGACGGTTTTGTCGCGCGGTGAGGTTGTCGTCGATCACGGTAAACTGCTCGGGCAACCGGGGCGCGGGCGGCGCCTGCCGATGGAGATCAGCCCGCATATGAGACCGCAGCCAAATCCACCTGCGGACCTGCCGTCTTAGGCGCGTTTGCCGATCACCTCGACACCGAGTGTCGTCAGCACTTTCGCCTCGATATCCTCAGCATTCATTGCCGCGACCGCATACATGTCGTGCGGGCTGGCTTGGTCGATGAAGATATCCGGCAACACCATGGAGCGGTATTTGAGCCCGGTGTCGAAGACTCCGTTTTCGGCCAGAAGCTGCGCCACATGCGATCCGAACCCGCCGATTGCGCCCTCTTCGATGGTGATCAGCGCCTCATGATGGCGGGCGAGTTGCAGGATCAGCTCTTCGTCGAGCGGCTTGGCAAATCGCGCATCGGCGATCGTGGGCGTGATGCCCTTGGCGGTCAGCGCTTCGGCAGCGTCTTGCACCTCTTTCAATCGCGTCCCGAACGACAGGATCGCAACGCGGTTGCCCTCGGCGATCATCCGGCCTTTGCCGATCTCCAAAACCGTGCCGCGCTCGGGCATCTCAACGCCCACGCCTTCACCGCGTGGAAACCGGAAGGCGGATGGCGTGTCGTCAATCGCGGTCGCGGTGGCGACCATATGGACCAGTTCCGCCTCATCGGCGGCGGCCATGACGACAAACCCGGGCAAATTCGCCAGATAGGCGATGTCAAAACTGCCCGCATGAGTCGCACCGTCCGCCCCAACGAGACCGGCACGGTCGATTGCAAAGCGCACCGGCAAACGTTGGATGGCCACGTCATGGACGACCTGGTCATAGCCGCGCTGCAGGAAGGTAGAGTAGAGTGCGCAGAACGGTTTCAAACCGCCCGCCGCCATCCCCGCAGAGAAGGTCACCGCGTGTTGCTCAGCGATACCCACGTCGAAACACCGGGTTGGGAAACGTTCGGCGAAGAGGTTCAAGCCTGTGCCATCCGGCATTGCCGCGGTGACGGCCGTGACCGTCGGGTCGTCTTCGGCCTCGCGGATCAGGGATTGCGCAAAGACCTTGGTGTAAGACGGCGCATTTGATGGAGCCTTCTTTTGTTCCCCGGTCACCACATCGAATTTCGCGGTGGCATGGCCACCATCGGGTTTGCTTTCGGCATGGACATAGCCCTTGCCCTTGGTCGTGATCGCATGGATCAGGATCGGGCCATCGGCCCGCGCTTTGACGGTGCGCAGAACCGCAAGAAGCTGTTCCATATCGTGGCCATCAATCGGCCCGACATAGGAAAAGCCCAACTCTTCGAACAAGGTCCCGCCAATTGTGGCGGCTTTCAGCAACTCCTTCGCGCGGCGGGCGCCCTCTTGGAACGGTTCTGGCAGCAGCGACACCGCGCCTTTCGCGGCGGCTTTCAGCTCTTGGAAGGGCGCGCCTGCGTAGAGACGCGAAAGGTAAGAGGACATTGCGCCGGTTGGCGGCGCGATGCTCATTTCATTGTCGTTCAAGATCACAATAAGGCGTTTGCCCATATGACCGGCGTTATTCATCGCTTCATAGGCCATGCCCGCCGATAGGGCGCCATCGCCGATCACGGCAATTGCATCGCCCAACCCATGCTCTGGCGCGCCACCCAAATCGCGCGCCACTGCGAAGCCAAGCGCCGCCGAGATCGAGGTCGAGGAATGCGCCGCGCCAAACGGGTCATAGGGGCTTTCGGAGCGTTTTGTGAATCCGCTGAGCCCGTCTTTTTGGCGGATCGACAGCATGAGATCCCGCCGCCCCGTCAGAATCTTATGAGGGTAGCATTGATGGCTCACATCCCAGATCAGCCGGTCGCGCGGCGTGTCGAACACCGCGTGAAGCGCGACGGTCAGTTCTACAACGCCCAGGCCCGCGCCCAAATGCCCGCCCGTTTTGCTTACCGAAAAGATGGTTTCTTGGCGCAACTCATCGGCTACTTGGCGCAGTTCCGAGTCGGACAACGGAGTCAGATCGGCAGGCGTCTTCACCCGGTCCAAAAGCGGGGTATGGGGTTGGCTGGTCACTCTGCTGGCCTCCCGGTCCGGGTTACATGTCGCGGGCGATAATGTACCGCGCCAGCGCCTTCAAGGTCTCTGCTCTCTCTCCATACGGGTCGAGCGCGGATTCCGCATCGGCAATCAGATCACTTGCACGCGATTTGGCACCATCAACGCCGAGGAGCGAGACAAAGGTTGCTTTCCCGGCCTGGGCGTCCTTTTGCAGCCGTTTGCCCGCTTTCGTGGCATCGCCTTCTACATCCAAAATGTCGTCTGCGATCTGGAAGGCAAGGCCGATGGCCTGCGCGTAACGCCGCAGGGGGGCCGGGTCGGCCCGCCCGAGAATGGCGCCAGCCTCGGCGGGCCAGGTGATCAACGCCCCGGTCTTATTGCCCTGCAACTCGGTTATTGCGTTGAGGGAGAGCGGCTGATCGGCGGTCTCGGCGGCGATGTCCTGCGCTTGGCCCAGCACCATACCTTGCGCGCCGGACGCCTTGGCCAGCGTGGCCACAAGCTCGATCCGTTGATCCGGCGCTCCGGCATTGGGATCGGCCAGCAGTTCAAAGGCGAAGCTTTGCAGCGCATCGCCCACCAGAACCGCAATGGCTTCATCCCATTTGATGTGCACGGTCGGCTGACCCCGGCGCAGGTCATCGTCATCCATGCAGGGCAGATCGTCATGAACCAGGCTGTAAGCATGTAGGCATTCAACCGCTCCTGCGGCGTAAAGCGCTTGACCTCGAGGTACATCGAAAAGCGCCGCTGCCTCCAACGTCAGAAACCCACGAAGACGTTTGCCGCCCCGGGTCGCATAGCGCATTGCCTCGGCCACCGGGTCCGTGCCGAACTCGCTCATCTGATCTGTCAGGAAGTGCCCGATATCGCTTCGGGCATCGCCAAGCGCCGTGTGAAACACTTACAGTCCTTCGGCAGGCGTGGTTCCCGTCGCCTGACCATCCGCATCAAGCGTGATCTGGGCGACCTTCTCCTCGGCCTCTTTCAGCTTGGCCTCGCAGCGGGCTTTCAAAGCGGCGCCGCGTTCGTAAAGCGTGATGGAGTCTTCCAACGGCACATCGCCCCGATCCAGCGCATTCACGACCGTTTCCAGCTCGCGAATGGCCTCTTCAAAGCTCATTTCTTCGATCGGTTTTGGGTCACTCATTCGCCTTGCTCCATCAGCACCGTCACATGCGCCGCGACCGAAGCCGCGAGCGCATCCAGATCATAGCCGCCTTCCAAAGTCGAGACCACGCGACCGTCGCAATGGGTCTTGGCGAAGGCGCAAAGCTGCTGGGTGATCCAGGCAAAATCCTCGGTGTCCCAGTTCAAATTGGCCAGCGGGTCGGCACGATGGGCGTCAAACCCGGCGGAGATCAACAGAAGCTCAGGCTCAAATGCCTCGAGACGCGGCAGCATGCGGTTTTCCACGATCTGCCGCATCTCGGCGCTGCCGCTCCCGGGGCCGAGCGGCAGGTTCAGGATGTTGTTGGCGGTGCCCCGTTCGCTTGGTGCACCGGTGCCGGGATAAAGCGGCATCTGATGGGAGGAGATGAACAAAGCGCGCGGCTCGTCCCAGAGCAAATCTTGCGTGCCATTGCCGTGATGGACGTCGAAATCGACGATTGCCACACGGGCGAGGCCATGCCGTTCCAACGCATGTTTCGCGGCGATGGCGATATTGCCGAAGAGACAGAACCCCATCGGGCGCGTGCCCTCGGCATGATGGCCCGGCGGGCGTGTGGCGACAAAAGCGTTTTGCGCCGCGCCAGCCAACACTTGATCAACCGCGAACAGGCAACCGCCGACCCCTTTGAGCGCGGCCTCCCATGAGCCGGGCGAGACGGTCGTGTCCGCATCAAGCGGCACGAGACCGGCATCCGGGATGGCATTGCGGACTGCCATGACGTGGCTCTCGGGATGGCAGAGGCGCAGGTCGGCCTCGTCGGCCAATGGCGCCTCGGCGCGGGTCAGCGCGTCAAATTCTGGGGCCGCGAGTGCTTCAAAAACATATTCAAGCCGCGCAATCTGCTCCGGGTGACCGGGTGGCATTTCATGAGCCAACCCGGCGCGGTTTTCGACAAGAAGTGTGGTCATATCAATCAGGTACCAACATATAACCCGCGCCGCGAACGGTCTGCAGATAGCGGGGTTGTTTCGGATCGGTCTCGATCTTGCGTCTCAACCGGGTGATTTGCACATCGACGGCGCGTTCTTGCGCTTGGCCAGCGCTGTCGCCTTTGTCCCGGCCAAGGTCTTCGACCAGTTGCGCGCGGCTCACGGGTTCATGCGGACAAGCCGAGAAGATGCGCATCAAGGCAGCTTCGGTCGCGGTCAGACGGACGCTATCTTGGCCTTGCCACATCTCACCGCGTTCCAGATCGTAGCGAATGCTGCCGAGATTCAGGACCTTTGGCGCATCTTGCGGCTCCGTCATCGTGGGCACCCGGCGCAAGATTGCGTTGATGCGGAGCAACAACTCCTTCGGCTCAAACGGTTTCGGCAGATAGTCGTCCGCCCCTGCTTCAAGGCCCGTGATCCGATCGCTGGCCTCGCCCTTGGCGGTCAGCAGCAAAATCGGTGTCGTCAGCGTTTCCCGGATCGCCTTTGTCAGGCTCAGACCATCCTCGCCCGGCATCATCACATCCATCACGATCAGATCGAACTCCAACCCCGAGAGCAGGCGCCGAGCATGGGCGGCATCGCGCGCGACACTGGTCATAAAACCATGCCGGATCAGGAATTTCTGCAACAAGCCGCGAATGCGCTCGTCGTCATCGACAATCAGCAGATGGGCGGCGGCTTCATTCATGATGATGCTCCATCTTGATTTGATAGTGTCGACGCAGCTCGGGGTCCATCATCTGCTCCAACACAGTGCGAAATCCGGCGACGGCCTCCGGCCCGGCGGCGCGATAGGCGGCGCGCATCCGATTGCGCTGCGCATCTGACAGTTCGCGCTCCAGGGCCGTGCCCGCCTCGGTCAGGAACAAATGCCGCTCGCGTTTGTCGCGCGTGCCGACGCGGCTTTCAACCAACCCATCCTCGACCAGGGCGCGCAACACTCGGTTCAGCGATTGTTTGGTGACGCCCAGAATATCGAGCAGATTGTTCACCGTTGTGCCCGGCGTCCGGTTGATGAAATGGATCGCCCGGTGATGCGCGCGGCCATAAGCGTAGTTCTGCAAAATTCGGTCGGGGTCGGCCGTGAACCCGCGATAGGCGAAAAACATCGCCTCGATTCCGCGCCGCAGCTGCTCATCGGTCAAAAACAGCAGGCTTTCGCCGCCGACCAGCGCATTGGCTGTTCCACGATCTGCCATCGTCACGTCCCTTCCGTCACGCCCGTTCGGGCTTTGAGACAGTTTATGTCAGCCTTGTTGACTTTCCAAGAATCAATTGATAGCGATTGCACGGTTTTGCGCAATATTATGTCCGATCCGGCCATATTGGGCGCAACAAACAGAAAGATAGCGGCTTGCCAGCCGCGAATTGATGAAGGATGGGAAAGATGAGCGGCAGCTATGACAACCGCGATGGCGCAATCTGGATGGACGGCAAACTGGTGCCGTGGCGCGATGCCAATGTGCATATTCTGACCCATGCGATGCATTACGCCTCAAGCGTGTTTGAGGGCGAGCGGGCCTATAACGGCAAAATCTTCGAAAGCCGCCGTCACTCCGAACGGCTTCTGGCTTCGGGCCGGATGATCGATGTTGAGATCCCGTGGACCGTCGATGAGATCGAAGCCGCGAAATACGAGGTGATGAAAGCCAATGGGCTGACCGATGCCTATGTCCGCGCGGTTGCCTGGCGGGCCTCGGGCGAAGATATGGGCGTCGCGTCGCAGAAAAACCCGGTGCGCCTGGCCGTCGCGGCCTGGGAATGGGGTGCCT
Organism: Roseobacter sp. HKCCD6576-2; assembly: GCF_013179285.1. Lineage (GTDB taxonomy): Bacteria > Pseudomonadota > Alphaproteobacteria > Rhodobacterales > Rhodobacteraceae > Rhodophyticola > Rhodophyticola oceani. The sequence continues at coordinate 156,978 of NZ_WVNW01000001.1, forward strand.
ATTACGGCGATGCCAAGATGAAAGGCGCCAAGCTCGACATCTCGAAATGGAAACGCCCGTCGCCGGAGACGATCCCGTCTCACGCCAAGGCCGCCGGTCTCTATATGATTTGCACCATGTCGAAACACGCGGCGGAGGCCAAAGGTTGCTCGGATGCGATGATGTTCGACTATCGCGGCTATGTGGCCGAGGCGACGGGGGCGAATATCTTCTTTGTCAAAGACGGTGAGGTGCACACGCCCGACCCGGATTGCTTCCTAAACGGCATCACCCGGCAGACCGTGATCGGGATGTTGAAAGAGCGTCAGATCAAAGTGCATGAACGCCATATCATGCCCGAAGAGTTGGAAAGCTTCGAGCAATGCTGGCTGACCGGCACCGCCGCCGAGGTGACGCCGGTGGGGCAGATCGGCGACTATAACTTCGAAGTTGGCGCGCTGGCCCGAGATATTGCAGAGGGCTATGAGGTTAAGGTTCGGGAGTGACATAGCGAATAGTCTGGTATCTGACTCTTGACGCTAAGTTTCAGCTGATTCATCATGTTGACCAAAAGCAGAACGCAGATACTATATATAGAGAGATAACACGACATGCATCATGAGTCTGGCTTCACCAGCTTGTGGGGTTTCTGGATTCGCCTATATGAAAGGCGTATGGCCAAGACTCTTTATAACCTGAGATTGCTCGGTGATCGACCTCTGCAGCAGGAGCGTCTTGACTTGTTTCTTGATGCATATGGTGCGTCTCTCGATGCAAACCCAGCTTGCTTTTCATCTTCGAGAAGGCGGGGGGCTGCGGCTCTTTGGGATGATTTTGTCCGGATATCAGAAGATACCAACCGTGCCATGAGCAATAACGCAGCTCGTCGGATTGTAATGAAAGATGAGTGATACGCCGGACAATCGGCCAGAACCTGAGGTTATCTCCCGAGAAGACTGGGACAAGCTAACCTCGGAGGAAAAAGATCAGTTCTCAGTCCGCCTCGAGGGGTTTCAGAGTCCGCTACTGCCACCAGAAGTTCTCCAGCGTTATGGGAATGTTATCCCGAACTTGGACAAGAAACTCGTTGAGTGGTCTGAAAGCGAGACGACCCATCGCAGGCAGTTAGAGCGTGAAGCTTTTGAAGAAGCAAGACTACTGCGTTCTCGTAGTTCCATGTTTGGACCTATTGTGGCCATTGCCGGCCTCGTTATCGCCGGTCTCGTATCAGTTTTTAATGAAAGTTGGTCGGGATCATTTACGGCGGCGGTCATAGCTATCGTATCTGTGGGTGGCCCATTCGCAGCAAGAATACTTGCTAGCAGAATCAACCATAGACAGATGAGTGACGAAGAGTAGGTAGCAACCGATTTAGCTAAGTGAGCCAGGCCAGGTACTTCGTGAATCTTGATTTGTCGTCGAACCCAGGCCAAGTTTGAAACATGGTCGTGCAGATCCAGCCCAGAGGCCCCGTGCGTATTCCCGAAAAGGTCGCTTTCGACCGCAAGGAGCTTGCGGTGATCTTGACGATTTATGGCCGGATGGTCGCCGCCGGGGAATGGCGCGACTATGGAATTTCGTTGCTCTCCGACGTGGCGATTTTCTCGATCTTCCGGCGCAGCGCGGAGCATCCCATTTATCGTGTCGAGAAACGCCCGAAATTGGCGCAGCGGCAAGGGCAATACGCTGTGATCGGAATGGATGGCCGCATCCTGAAACGCGGCCATGATCTGAAAACCGTTCTGCGGGTCTTGGAGCGGAAACTGATCCGCGCGGTCGACTAACACTCAGGTGATGTTCAACCGTCGCCGACCGGTGATCGGCCCGTCTCCTGCGGTTTCGATCCGGGCGGCGGCGTCTTTCAGCGGCTCATAAGCCACCGCCATGTGGTGGGCGTTGGCATGCAGCAACATCCGCTCATTCGCCATGATCCCCACATGGCCCTCCCAGAACACCAGATCACCGCGTTGTAACGGCTCGCCACGCTGCAGCTCCCGCCCAAGAGCGGCCTGCTGCTGATCACTGTCACGCGGACAATCGACCCCACAGGCCAAAAGCGCCACTTGCGTTAAGCCGGAACAGTCGATGCCCCATCGGCTGGTTCCACCCCAGAGATAAGGCGTGCCCAAGAACAGATCGGCGACGCCAACCGGGTCGCCAAACCGCGCCTTGATTGGCTGAAGATGCGAGCGTGGGATGAAATGGCCGGTATGAATGCGCAGAAAATCCTCTCGCTCCGCCCGAACCCGCACTCGGGAGCCGAAGAACACCGAGACATCCGGCGGCGATTTGAAATTCGCCTTCGGATACAGATGCGTTGCAGGGGCCACCACCCAATGTGTCGGCTCCTCCGGTTCGGTCAATGCGCCGGCTGCCATATAGCCGACATAGCCGTCGCGCTCGGCCTGGCCGAAAACGTTGCCGTCTTTGGCTTCGAGCACCAGAAACCGTTCGCCAAACACCAACTGGCTGACCCGGCCGCCTTGCGGCTTGTCCGTGATGTTGGCCATCGGCTGCTGCACCATGGTCCAGCGACCCTGAACAAACCGCTCCGCTTCAATCTTGCCCTGCAGCGATACATGGGCCACGCGCCCGTTGCTTGGGGTTGTCCGGGAATCCGTCATAGGTTCAAGACCTCTGGTAGGGCTTCAAACACGCTGCGCGCGCCCTGACCGACACCACCCTTGGGGCGCCCGGGTGCCGCATTTGGTTGCCAGCCATAGATGTCGAAATGCGCATAACGCGGCGTGTCTTTCACAAAGCGGCGCAGGAACAGCGCGGCGGTGATCGAGCCCGCAAATCCGCCCTTCGGTGCATTGTCGAGATCAGCGATTCCGGGTTCGATCATGCTCTCATAAGGCGTGTGGAAGGGCATGCGCCAAACCGGGTCGGCGACGTTACTCGCGGCCATCGCAAAGGCGGCGGCGAGTGGATCGTCATCGGTGTAAAACGGCGCAAGATCTGGCCCAACCGCCACACGCGCAGCGCCGGTCAGGGTGGCCATTGAGATCAGCAAATCTGATGGCGTCTCGCTTGCCAGCGCCAATGCATCGGCCAAGACCAAGCGGCCTTCGGCGTCGGTGTTATTGATCTCCACGGTCAGCCCATTCCGGGCCGTGAGAATATCGCCGGGCCGGAACGCGTTGCCCGCAACATTGTTCTCCACGGCGGGGATCAAGACGCGAAGCCGAAGCGGTAGAGCGGCGCTCATGATCATCTGGGCGAGGCCGAGAACCGTGGCCGCGCCGCCCATATCCTTCTTCATCAGGCCCATGGAGGCGCCGGGTTTCAGGTTCAATCCGCCGGTGTCGAAACAGACGCCTTTGCCCACGAGGGTCAGCGTTGGCCCGCTGTTCCCCCAGGTCATATCCAACAGGCGGGGCGCGCGCGTCGCGGCGCGGCCCACGGTGTGGATCAAAGGCAGATTGGCACCAATCAACGCCTCTCCCTCTGTCGCCGTTACGTCCGCGCCAAACCGGCCCGCCAGATCGCGCATCGCGGCTTCAAGGGCATCTGGCCCCATGTCTTCGGCCGGTGTGTTGATTAGATCGCGGGTCAGAGCTTCGGCCTCGGCGATTTGCTCTAGCCTCGCGGCATTGGTCTGGGGCGGGGCAACCAAACCGGCTTTCACTTGCGGTTGGTTCCGGTATCGGTCGAAGCGATAGCACGACAGGAGATAGCCTAACCCGACCTCGTCGCCTGACACATCCTCTGGCAACGCGTCGATGCGATAGATGCCAGTCGGCAGTTGGGCGATGGTGGCACCGACAGCAAACCGTGTGCGTTTCCGCGCTTCGGGTTTGCCGAGGCCAATTAGGGCCAGTGCCGGTCGACCCGATGCATCCGCCAAACTCAAGACTTGGCCGGCTTTGGCGGCAAATCCCATATGATCAACCCAAGATCTCTGCGCTTCGGTCAGATCGGCGAAGGCATCCGGCACGTCGGCAGGGGCGATCAATCGGATCGGAATGGTATCGGTTTTGGCTTCGCTAAATCGGGCTGGCATTGGGCGCTTTCCTAAGATGTCGCCACCCTAGCGTGCCCGATCCCTGCCGCAAGCCCCCTTCAGCCTGAGAGGTCTTCCAGGTCCCAAATCGCCAGAATCGAGCGCTCGCCCACCCGTTGCAGCCGCGCCAAGGTTGCCGAGAGCGCGACCGCATCGCCGCTTGCCTGGGCCATTTCCACATTGCGTGCAGCCCGCGCGAGGGTCGCCATCCCAATTCTGTCGGATGCCGCAATCAGGTGACGAACCGGCTGGCCTAACCCGTGCGGATGCTGGCCTTGGTCAAGGTTTTCGACGTCCTGAAGAAGCTTGCCGATAACGCCAAGCGCGTCGGCGACCTCTGACTCAGCGCGTACTTCGCCCAACTCGGTGCATAGCTTCTCAAGCTGGTCCGGATTGAACCGCGCAGGTTCATCCAACCGCAAAATGGCCACGGGTGGCTTCATTTCTCACTCCACTTCTTCCCCAACGGCGTAGGGCACCCGCATCCATTCTGCCAAAGAAACGCCTTCGGTGCAGTTGAAAAACATCTCGAAATTACACCGAATCCGCGCTACTCCGTTAAGCCCACGCTGGAAAGGTCCGCAATGCATCGTGTCAAGGCTTTGCCCTCCTATCTGATGAGCCGCTACAAAGGCTGGAAAGCGACGACATTTGTCGAAAATCGCGCTTGGTTTCGGCGTTTGGCGGTGGAGGGGCAGCGTCCTCGGGCCATGGCCATTGCCTGCTGTGACAGCCGCGTGGCGGTCACGTCGGTCTTTGGGCAAGAGATTGGCGAGATATTCGTTCATCGCAACATCGCCAATTTGGTGCCGCCCTACACGCCCGATGGGGAGCATCATGGCACCGCCGCAGCCATTGAATATGCCGTTAAGGTGCTGAAAGTTGCGCATATTCTGGTGCTGGGTCATTCCAATTGCGGTGGTGTGCGGGGCTGCATTGATATGTGCTCGGGCGCCGCGCCCGAGTTGGAGGCGCAGGAAAGCTTCATCGGCCGGTGGCTCGATGTGCTCAAAGTCGGGTATGACCGGGTGAGCGACATCGAAAACCCCGAGATGCGGCAGACGGCGCTGGAAAAAGAGGGCATTCAAGTTTCCCTTGAGAACCTCATGACTTACCCATTTGTGATGGAGGCTGTCGATCGCGAGGAACTGACCCTTCATGGCGTCTGGGCAGAACTGGCCGAAGGCGATCTAGAGATGTTTGACGGATCTGTACGCCGATTTGTAAAGAGTTAGGCCCCTTTACCTCTGTCGGGGCAGAGACTATCCCCGCGTAAACCTTGGCACAGGCGGGGCTATGGACGGAATACTGGCACTTGCGGCGGACAATCTGATTTCGCCGATCATCCTCTTCTTCGCACTGGGTCTTGCGGCGGCCTTTGCCCGGTCTGATCTGTCGGTCCCCGAAGCGGTGGCCAAGGGGATGTCGCTCTATCTGCTCTTTGCGATCGGCTTCAAAGGCGGCGCGAGTGTGGCCGCCCACGGGCTGGACCTGACATTGGTCATGTCGCTTGTTGCGGGCGGGGTTCTGTCCTTCATCATCCCCTTTGTCGCCTTCGCGCTCTTGCGGGCGATGACGGGTCTGAGTGTTGTCGATGCAGCGGCCGTTGCGGGCCATTACGGGTCGATCTCGATTGTGACCTTTGTCGCGGCAACCTCGGTCATCACCAGCGCGGGCATCGTAAGCGAAGGCTATATGGTGGCTGTTGCCGCGATGATGGAGGCGCCCGCGATCCTCTCGGCCCTTTGGTTAATCGCGCGGTTCGGATCAGCCGGGCAAGGTGGGATGGAGCCGGGGTTGATCCGGGAAATCTTGCTCAACGGGTCAATTGTTCTCTTGGTTGGCTCGTTCCTCATCGGTTGGATCACCGGCCAAGAGGGGCTCGACATGATCTCAAGCTTCATCGTTGCGCCGTTCCAAGGCGTGCTCTGCCTGTTTCTGCTCGATATGGGGCTGGTCGCGGGCCGAGGCCTTCGTCAGGCGCGCGGCGTTCTTCGCCCGCCATTGTTCCTGTTCGGCGTGATCATGCCACTTGTTGGCAGCCTGTTTGGTTTGGCCGCGGGCATGCTGCTTGGCCTCTCGACCGGCGGGGTTGCGCTCTTCATGACGCTTTCGGCATCCGCTTCTTACATCGCTGTCCCCGCGGCGATGCGTGTGGCGCTGCCGGAAGCGAACCCGTCGGTCTATCTGACCCTCTCCCTTGGGGTTACCTTTCCCTTTAACCTGACGCTTGGCATTCCGATCTATCTCGCGATCGCCCGTGCCGTCACCGGAGGCTAGCTCCATGCAAACTCATCAGGCGAAACGTGTTGAAATCACAATTGAATCTGTGATGGAGAGCCGGTTATCCGCCGCGCTGATCGAGGCGGGCGTCACGGGGTTTACAGTGCTGCCCGTTTTGGGCGGCTCAGGCCGGTCGGGCCGTTGGAGCCGCGAGGGCCAAGTCAGCCGCGCCGGCGGAATGGTCAGTGTCGTGTGCATCATCCGGCCCGAGACGTTGGACGCCCTCCTCGACGCCGCCTTTAGTGTCGTGGATCGGCATATCGGGGTGGTGAGCGTGGTCGATTGCCAGGTCCTGCGCGCCGAGCGTTTCTAGACCCCGTCCTGTCGTGCTATTCTGAACGCCGAACGCGGCATGGAGGGAGCATCATGCGCCTTATTCGAAATCTGTTCATTGGTCTTATCGGGTTGGTCCTTTTGCTGGCAGCGGGGGCTTATCTGCTGCCGCGCAATGTCATTGTCGAACGTGAGATCACCATCGATGCCCCGCCAAGTGCGGTGTTTCCCCTGATCAACTCTTTGCAGAGGGGGGAGGAGTGGTCGCCGTGGTTGGAGCGCGATCCAGAGGTCCAAATATCGCATACCGGCCCCGCCGCAGGTGTGGGCGCCACGATGGAGTGGGCCTCGGATGAGCCGAGCGTTGGCAATGGCCGACAAGAGATCATTGAAAGCGTTGCTGATACGCGCGTCGCCACCGCGCTTGATTTCGGTGATATGGGCACGGCTGAGGCCTGGTTCGACCTCGTCCCCAATGGCGGCGGGACCTCTGTCACGTGGGGGTTGAATGCAGATATGGGGATGAACCCCATGGGCCGTTGGATGGGTCTGATGATGGACGGCATGGTTGGCGCGGATTACGAGCAGGGCTTGGCCAATCTGAAAGCCCTGGTCGAAGCCGGGTAGCTTACGGTCGCCAGGTCAGGATTTGGCCGTCGGGCCAATCCAGGCTGACCTCCATCTCGATCTCTTGGGTTTCACCAGGCTGAAGGGTGATGTCCCAGGCCATGACGCCGCGCAGGTCGTCATAGTCTTCTTTTGTCGGGGCCAAACTAAGCGTGACCTCGACGTCTAAATCCTCTTGCTCGGCAAACGGCGTGGCATAAAGCACGTGCACCTCTTCGACCTGGTCCGAGGTGTTTTCGACCGAGAAGCGAATGCGGCGGTCTTGGGTGTTGGATTGCACGAAAACGCCCCGGTCCCCTTCGTCCAGAGACAAGTCCTGCCACTCAAGTCGGATATGATCGACCGGACCAAACGCAAACTCTTCCGTTGCGCCAGCGGGGATCATCTCGACATACCCCTCCGCAATCGGGCCGCCGTCGCGAAAGAATATCACCTCGCCGGGCAAGATCGGCTCACCGCTGTCGTTCTCGATCTCCGCCATCAGAAACGCGGTATCGTCTTGGCGCGGCACCGCCCGCTTTGCCAACTCCGCGTCAAAATCCAACCCATCGAGCGGCAGCAATGTCTCACCGGACGTGCCGATGGAGACCGGGCGGTTGTAGCTGTAGCTGACGTTCAGACCCAGCATTGCGAAGTCGACCGTATCCTCCGCAATGATGACCGGTTCCATGAGAGTTTGGGTGAGGCCCGAAAGCGCTTCGGATTCCTCCGTCACGCTACGCAGCGTCGGGCTGGGCGCGGGCGGACGCGGCTCTTCAATCCGTGCCGGGCGCGGATAAAGGCGGCTTGGTTCGTGGGCGCGAAACGGGTCGGCGGCAGAGAAGGTCACTGCCACATCGCGCCAAAGCTCAACAGTTCCGACACCAAATGCAATGAAGCGATCGATCGACAGGGCACCGCTGTCACTATCCAGATGCATCTCATAGACAAGCGACCACCCGACGTCGCCCATGAGATGCTCCAGGACAAAATCCACCTCGGTTTCGGCGGTCGCGATCACCTCAACGGCCAGACCATTGACCATGGTTCCGAACGGCCGGAGTGCTGATAGCGCTTGTTGAGCTGCATTAAGCTCGATCTGATGGTCTTCAAGCGCATCGGTCAGCTCGCGACGGGCGATCTGCGCGGCCTGGAGCGCTTCGGCGACTCGGACCGTTTCGGTCCCAATCGCACCGATTTGCGCCGTCAGATCACTCAAATCATCGGGCAAGTCCGCCCCGTCTTCACCCCCCCGCGCGAGGGCTTCCAGATAGGCCAGTTGCAGCGTTGCCGCGCGGATCGTGGCATCGGCCAGGGCGATCCGGTCTTGTGCCGCTTGAACCGCGTCTTCAGCCGCCTCAACAGCGGCGCGCGCCGCTGCCTGTTCGGCTGTATCCAGCGCGCCTTCGGAGATTTGAATGCCCCGCACCAGGCTTGGCGGCCCGAAAATGACATCCGCGTCGGATGAGAAGTGAGGAACCTCGGCATTGAGGGCGTCTGGCAGGGCGACAATCAACCGATGTGTCCCGGCCGGCACGGTCACAGATGCCACACGATTAACCTCCGCAATGCCCATATAAACCGTCGCTTCGGCGATATCTGCGCGGGTGATGATATCGTCGGCATGGGCGGCGCTGGCCACGAGCAGGGCCAAGACGGAAACGGAAAAACGCATGGGGGAAACCTCCGGGGCTGAAATTGCCCGAAGCTTCCCCCGTCCGCGCCGGTTATTCAATAACCGGCGTAGATCTCAGCCTTTTTTCAGCGCGCGCTTGCCAAGCGTCTCGGCGATCTGCACCGCGTTCAAGGCTGCGCCCTTGCGTAGATTGTCAGATACGCACCAGAGGTTCAGACCGTTATCAATGGTAGAATCCTGGCGGATACGGCTGATGAAGGTCGCGTAGTCGCCGACGCATTCCACCGGCGTCGTGTAACCGCCATCTTCGCGCTTATCGACCACCATGATCCCCGGGCTTTCCCGCAAGATATCGCGCGCTTCATCTTCGTCGAGGAAGTCTTCGAACTCGATATTCACCGCTTCGGAATGCCCGACGAACACCGGAACGCGAACGCAAGTTGCCGTGACCTTGATCTTCGGATCAACGATCTTCTTGGTCTCCGCGACCATCTTCCATTCTTCTTTGGTCTCGCCGCTATCCATGAACTTGTCGATATGCGGGATCACGTTGAAGGCGATCTGTTTGGTGAACTGATCGGGGTCTTTTTCCTGACCCGGGACATACATGCCCTTGGTCTGATCCCAGAGCTCATCCATGCCGCCTTTGCCCGCGCCCGAGACCGATTGATAGGTCGAGACCACCACGCGTTTGATCGTTGCGCGGTCATGCAGCGGCTTCAGCGCGACGACCATCTGCGCCGTCGAGCAATTCGGGTTCGCGATGATATTTTTCTTGGCATAGCCATCCACCGCCTCGGGATTTACCTCCGGCACGACCAGCGGCACGTCCGGGTCATAGCGGTAGAGCGAGGAGTTATCGATCACCACGCAGCCGGCCTTGGCGGCCCTGGGCGCGTAGGTTTTCGTCGCATCGGAGCCGATCGCGAACAGCGCGATATCCCATCCGGTGAAATCGAACGTATCCAGATCCTTTGTGGTCAGGGTTTCGTCGCCAAAGCTGCATTCGGTGCCGAGAGATTTGCGCGATGCCAAGACCGCGATCTCATCGACCGGAAACTGGCGCTCGGCCAGGATGTTCAGCATTTCGCGGCCCACATTGCCCGTGGCGCCCGCGATAACGACTCTATAGCCCATTTTTCCTTATCCTTTAGGTGTGGATGCGCGGCACATAATGGATGCAGGTCGAAAGGAAAAGCCCTCGCACGGCTTGACTTATACACTGCGAAGCGACATGTGCCTTTTCAAGCATTCTGCGCTGCCGCGTGAGCAGCCGCGCGCCTTGATCGCGCTACAGGATGAAGATTCCCAACAGTCCCCATCACGCAGGGTCTGACGATTTGGCCGGTTTGCGCGGGATTAGCCCGCGTAGATTAGCGTCAGGTCGCACCCTTCGCCGCCGCGCTTCGTCGCGGCCCCGACTCATGTTATCGCGCGGGCGCCGATGTGGCTCCGCGCCAGAAAGGTACACTTTGTTCGATTTCGATATGCTCGGCCTCTCGCCGACCTTGATGACCGCGTTGAAGAAAACCGGCTTCACAGAACCCACACCGATTCAAAACCAGGCGATTCCGCTTGCCCTCGACGGCCATGACATCATGGGCTTGGCCCAAACCGGCACCGGCAAGACCCTGGCTTTTGGCCTGCCTTTGATTGAGCACCTCTTGGCGCTGCCCGGCAAACCCGATCCCAAAACGGCAAAGGCGCTGGTCCTTGCGCCCACCCGCGAGCTGACCAATCAGATCGCCGAAAGCCTGCGGGTCTTTACCACTGGCACACCATTGAAAGTGCAGGTCGTCGTTGGCGGCCAGTCGATCAATGCGCAAATGAAGCGTTTGGAGCGAGGCACGGATATCCTCGTCGCGACACCGGGCCGGCTGATCGACCTGATGGATCGTGGTGCGGTGAAGCTGCACACGGTTCAGCATCTGGTGCTGGATGAGGCCGATCAGATGCTCGATATGGGCTTTATCCACGCGCTGCGCCGTATCGCCCCGAAACTGGGCACGCCGCGCCAAACCATGCTGTTCTCGGCCACGATGCCGAAGCAGATGGAAGAGATCAGCCAGGCCTACCTAACCAACCCGCGCCGGGTACAGGTCTCGCCCCCGGGCAAAGCCGCTGACAAGATCACCCAATCGGTCCATTTTGTCGAAAAGGCCGATAAGCCAACGAAGCTCCGCGAGGTTCTCTCCCGTGATCTCGACGCGCTGACTCTGGTTTTTTCCCGCACCAAACATGGTGCCGAAAAGCTGATGAAAGGCTTGGTTGCCGATGGGTTCAATGCCGCCTCGATCCATGGCAACAAATCGCAAGGTCAGCGTGACCGGGCGATCAAAGCCTTCCGCGACGGCCAAATCACCATTCTGGTGGCCACCGATGTGGCCGCGCGCGGTATCGACATCCCAGGCGTGGCCTATGTAGTGAATTTCGACCTGCCAAATGTGCCAGACAATTATGTGCACCGGATTGGGCGCACCGCACGGGCGGGCCGTGAGGGCGAGGCGATCTCGTTCTGCGCCGCCGATGAGATCGACTATCTGAACCAGATCGAAAAGCTGATGAAGATCGAGATCCCAGTCGCTGGCGGCACGCGACCCGCCGCTGTCAAACCCGAGAAAACCGGCCGCAGAGGTGGTCAACGCCGCCGTGGTCAAGGCGGCGGTGGCAACAAGCCGCAAGGCCAAGGCGCAGGCAAACCGCAAGGTAACAACAGCAACCGCAAGCCGCGCCGGCCCCGCCGTCGCCGTGCGGCCTGAGCGTCGGGAACCCCCCGGGCTTCTCTGCTTCATAAATATCCCCGCCGGAGGCATCGAACAGGTGCCACCGGCGCAAGCACCATTTGTTAGCGGAACAGCAAGACAGGCACCTTGCAGGAGCGGATCATCTCAGTCGTGGTTGAGCCGATAAAGAGGCTCCTGATCCGGGAATGGCCATAGGCCCCCATGATCAACAGATCGAAATCATGCGCTTCGGCGCGGTCGGCAATCACCTTATCCGGCTCGCCCGCCACGATCTCGCAGGTCACCTCATAGCCCGCCCCCTTCAAGAGCGCCGCCGCCCCTTCGATCCCGCGTTTCGCAGCGGTGCTCTCGCTACCGACGGTCAGCAGGTGAATATCGAGACCGGCGAAAAGCTCCGACCGTGCAATGTGATCGACCGCTTTCAGGGCGGACGTCCCGCCATCGAAAGCCACCAGCAGCTTCTTCACTGGTTGAAACGCCCGGGAGGCGACCAAGACCGGCTTGGTCGAGGAACGCACGGCGCGCTCCAAATTGCTGCCCAGATGCATCGTGGCGAAATCTGCCGCCTCGCCGCGTTTCCCAACGATGACCAGGTCGGCCTCGGTCTCCATCTCGCGAAGCGTTTCGACCAGGTCGCCCATACGCAGCTTGGAATGCGCCTCAACTCCATCGGCGCTGACCCGCGCCACCGCATCTTCCAAAATCGCGCGCCCGCGCTTCTGCGCCAGTTTGGCGCGCTGCGCATCAAGCTCGGCCAGTTCGTGCAGCAGTGCTGTGCGCGCGCCCAAGCCGATATTGCCGGACAGGTTGCGCGGGTCCGTGCTTTCATCGCGCCGCCCGATCACATGGAGGATATCCACTGACCAGCCTTTGCCCTTTGCTACCCAGGCCGCGTGATCGCAGACGCTTTCCGAATAGGTCGAGCCGTCTACCAATGCGATAATCTTGCCCATGCCGCTCTCCCTCAATGGCCCATAAGGCGCTCCATTGCGCCGGGTTTGTCATGCTCGGCCAGCCGATCCACGATGGTTTCGGACGCTTGGTTTAGGCCTTTGATTTCAACCTCCGCGCCATCTCTGCGGAATTTCAGCACGGCCATGTCCAGCGCGGTAACAGACGAGATGTCCCAGATATGGGCGCGGGTGACGTCGATCACGACCCGCTCCAAAACCTCGCCAAAGTCAAATGCCGCCGCAAAATCATCGGCGGAGGCGAAGAACAACTGCCCATGCACGTGATAAGTCCGCGTTGTTTCATCGTCGGACAACTCGGATGTGATCTTGAAGAGTTGGGCGATCTTACCCGCGAAGAAAATGCCGGACAGCAGCACACCGGTCAGCACCCCAATCGCCAGGTTGTGGGTGTAGACCGTGACAATCACCGTGGCGAGCATGACGATTGAAGAGCTGCGCGGGTGATCGCGGAGGTTCTTGATCGACGACCAAGAGAAGGTTCCGATCGACACCATGATCATGATCGCAACCAGCGCCGCCATCGGAATGATCGAGACGATGTCGCCGAGCACAACGATCAGGATCAGAAGGAACACACCCGCCGCAAAGCAGCTGAGCCGCCCGCGACCGCCGGATTTCACGTTGATCATCGACTGACCAATCATCGCACAGCCTGCCATGCCGCCGATGAATCCGGTTGCGGTGTTGGCGATGCCTTGACCAATGCATTCCTGGTTCTTGTCCGATTTTGTATCCGTCAGATCATCGACGATCTGCGCCGTCATTAGGCTTTCAAGCAGGCCCACTGCGGCCACTGCGGCGGAGTAGGGCAGGATGATCTGCAAGGTTTCCCAGGTGAGTGGGATATCGGGGATCAGGAACATCGGCAGTGTATCGGGCAATTCGCCCATATCGCCCACGGTGCGCAGATCCATCCCGAAGACCAACGCCAGCGAGGTCAGGACAAGGATGCAGACCAAGGGTGAGGGGATCGCGGTGGTCAGATAGGGGAAGAGATAGATGATCGCCAACCCGCCCGCGACCATCACATAGGTCAGCCATGGCACCCCGATCAGCTCGGGCAATTGCGCCAGGAAGATCAGGATTGCCAGCGCGTTCACGAACCCCGTCATCACCGAACGAGAGACAAAGCGCATCACACGCCCGAGTTTCAAGGCTCCCGCTGCAATCTGCAGCAAACCGGCCAGAACCGTCGCGGCCAGGAGATACTCCAGCCCGTGGTCGCGAACCAGCGTCACCATCAGAACTGCTGTCGCCGCCGTTGCCGCCGAGATCATTCCGGGGCGCCCACCTGCGATGGCCGTGATGACGGCGATCGAGAAAGACGCGTAGAGCCCAATCTTCGGATCGACACCGGCGATGATCGAGAAGGCAATCGCCTCAGGGATCAATGCGAGCGCCACAACCAAGCCCGACAGCAAGTCGCCGCGGATATTGCCAAGCCAATCGACCCGCATGCGGGTGAGGAAATCAGGGGACATATAGGGTGTCTCCGTCTGGGCCGGGTCACGGCCGGGTGCACGTTTCCGGCGGCCATACGGCGCTTGGCCCGGATTGGCTAGGGGGTCATGCGGGAAACGGCCCTGCGTGGCGCGCAAGCCTCAGTCGGTGCGATCCTGGCTGAACAGATAGATTGCAACGCCGATCAGCACGACAACGCCGAACGCCCCGAAGAGCGCGGCATAGGCCGCTTCGGGATCATTCCGGGTCGAGAGATGCGCAAAATAGGGTCCGCTCGCAAATTGCATCACCCCGGCGCCGCCCATGCCAAATAGATTCAAGAGGGTGACGCCGCGCCCCATCAAATGTGGTGGAAAGAAGCTCCGCCCATGGGCGATCATCATTGGATAAGACGCTCCGAAAAGCCCAATCGCGGCAAAAAGGACCGTTGCACTCCAGAGGGTCGTTGGCGGGGCAAACCAGAAAACGATGCAGAGTAGGCCAGCCAGGAGGTTGCCCGGCAGCAGGACCCATTTTCGCGTGCCAAAGAGTCGATCAAGCGGTCCATAAGCAAAGCTGCCGATCACCATCGCGATGCTCATCGCTAAAGTGACATGGCCAATTTGAACAAGATCGGCACCGTAGATGTCGGTTACATAGGGCGCAATCCAGAGCCCCCTCATGCCCGCTGCGGGGGCGTAGCATATGAACATCAGCGGTAGGATCAGCCAGAGCCCGGGATTGCGGAGCAGATCGAACAGCGATCCGCGTGTTGTGCCGTCGAGCTTCTCTGGGTCGCGGACCAAAAGCGCCATCCCCGCTGCAACCGCAAGAGTCAGCGCCGCCAAACCCGCGACGGTTTCGCGCCAACCGATGGCCTCCACCGCCCAGGCCATCGGCAAAGCGCTGGCGATATTGCCGAGAGAACTGACGCCCACGGTCAATCCGGCGAGTGTCGCAAAGACGCCCGGCGAGTAGACGCGGGCAAAAATGAAATAGCTGGCCATCAAGACCGGCGCGCAGCCGAGGCCGATTAGAACCATCGCAATCTGAATCGCCACAGGCCCTTGCGCGACAGCAAAGAGCGCGGCCCCACCTGCACCCCCAAGTGCGAAGAGAATAGAGGAGGTGCGCCGCGGACCAAGATGATCAAGCGCCCAACCAACCGGCAATTGCATCAAGGCAAAGGCCGCGAACCAAAGGCCTGATGCGCGAGCGAGGTCATCGGTGCTTGCCCCGATATCAGCCTCTAGAACCGGCGCCAAAACGGCTAAAAACGCGCGATAAAACTGACTGAGCACATAGCCCAGCACCAAAAACCCGATACCAGCCTTCACAAGATACCACCTTCCCTTGCCAGGCACCCTGCAACTCGCGTCGCCGAACGGCAAGACCAACGCTGCCAATAGGATTTCCGATGTTTTCTGTCGGATATTCTTGACACCCCAAGAGCGATCGGGTTCAACACCGGCACCCAACCGACAAAAACGGTCAGGTAATACCAAATTCTAACAACGGAGCTTCTCCAATGACCCGCACACTGGCCGTCCTTTTGGGCACGACCATCGCCGCAAGCGCGCTGACCGCTGCCGAGGCGCAAGAGTTGAACCTGTATTCCTCGCGTCACTACGACACCGATGAGCGTCTCTATTCTGACTTCACCGATCTGACCGGCATCACCATCAACCGGATCGAAGGCAATGCCGACGAGCTGATCGCGCGGATGGAAGCCGAGGGCGAGAACAGCCCCGCTGACGTCTTCCTGACCGTCGACACCGTACGCCTGGCGCGCGCCGCCAACCTTGGCCTGTTGCAGCCGACCGAGAGCGATGTGCTCGAAGCGAGCATCCCGGCATTCTTGCAGGACGATGACAACCGTTGGTTCGGCTTCTCGCAGCGTTCGCGCATCCTGTTCTACGATCCCGCTGATGTGCCGAACCCACCGCAGACCTATCAAGATCTGGCGAGCCCCGAATATGAAGGGCAGATTTGCATCCGCTCCTCGACCAACGTCTACACACAGAACATCACCGCGGCCTTGGTGGCCCATCTGGGTGAAGAGGCTGTGGCCGAATGGGCCGAAGCCGTGGTCGGCAATTTCGCGCGTGACCCGCAGGGCGGCGATACCGATCAGCTGCGTGGCATCGTGTCGGGCGAATGTGATATCGCCATGTCGAACACCTACTATTTCGCGCGCGCGATCCGGAGACCGGTTGATGGTCTGTCGGACAGTCTCGACATGATTGAATGGGTGTTCCCGAACCAAAACGACCTTGGCGCTCACATGAACATCTCGGGCGGTGGTGTTGCGGCGCATGCGCCGAACCGTGAGAACGCGATTGCCTTCCTTGAGTATCTCGCCTCCGACCAGGCGCAGGAATACTTCTCGGCCGGTAATGACGAGTACCCTGCTGTGCCTGGTGTGGCATTGGCTCCGTCGGTTGCCGAACTGGGCTTCTTCCGCCCCGACGTGATCGATCTGTCCGAGATCGCGGACAATATCGAGACCGCAACGGAAATCCTGAACGCCGCTGGCTGGGAATAATCCCTACCATCAACGGTTGCATGAATTTAGCGGGCGCCCATAGCGGGCGCCCGTTTCTCTTTGGGCTATGTTTTCGCTGGGGTGGCGTGGCGCATATCTTGCGCCCGGCGAGATTCGCGACCGATGCCCCAACACAAGAGCGCGACCGGCAAGAGGCCGACCGCCCCGATCACCAGGCTTGGCACCGCAGCCTCGTGCAAGCGTTCATCGGCGGCCAGGCGATGCGCCTGCACCGCGAGTGTGTCGTAATTGAACGGCCGCAAGATGAGTGTGGCGGGCAGCTCTTTCATCACATCCACGAAGACGATCAAAAGTGCTGTCAGGACCGAAGGGCTGATGATTGGGATATGCACCCGGCGCAGCATCGAGCTTGGATCATGGCCAAGCGTTCGCGAGACGGCATCGAGGTTCGGGTTCACCGTGGACATACCCGACTCATAGGTGTTGATCGCGACCGCCATGAAGCGGACCATATAGGCAACGATCATCAGCCAGATCGAGCCGGTGATCAGAAGGCCCGTATCGATCCCGAAATTCGCTTCCATGAAGGCGTCGACGGCGTTGTCGAAGGCGGCAAACGGTACGAGAAGTCCAACCGCGATGACCCCGCCAGGGACGGCGTAGCCGATCCCGGCGATCTGCACGGCGGTCCGCGCAGGTCTTGTCGGGTGCAGCCTGGCGTTGAAGCCGAGAAACACGGCCGCCGCGACCGTTAGGACGGCGGCAATTGCCGCAAGCGTTACGGAGTTCTGCAAGAAGGCCAAGTAACGCGGGGTGAACAGAATCTGGCCCGAGTCCCACCCCATCGTGATCAGCAGAATCGTCGGGCCGATGAAGCCGAGCAACACCGGCAATCCGCAAAATACGATGGCGCCCACGGCCTTCGCACCCGTCAACTCGATCGGCTGCATCCGTTCAAACCGGCGGCCCGCGCCATGATGGCGCTGATCTCTCCGCTGCATGCGTTCGAGGGAGGCAACGACCAAGGCCACAACCAGCAGGCAGAGCGCCAGTTGCGCCGCCGCAGCCCGATCGAAAAAGGCGAACCAGCTTTGGTAGATGCCGGTGGCGAAAGTCTGTACGGCGAAATACGAGACTGTGCCAAAATCGGCCAAGGTCTCCATGATGGCGAGCAGCATGCCACCCGCGATGGCGGGCCGGGCGATAGGCAGCGACACCCTCAGGAACGCGCCCCAAGGCGTTTGGCCAAGTGTCCGCGCCGCGATATAGGCCGTGGCCGATTGCTGCAAGAAGGCCGCTCGCGCGAGCAGGTAGACATAAGGGTAGAGCACGAAGGTCAGCATCGCCGCCGCACCGCCAAGCGAACGGATTTCCGGGAACCAGTAGTCGCGCGGCCCCCAGCCCGTCAGATCGCGCAGCGTCGTTTGCACCCAGCCCGGGTGATCCAAGAAATCCGTATAGGCATAGGCGAGCACATAGGCCGGGAAGGCCAGCGGCAGCGCCAGCATGATCTCAAGCACCTGCCGTCCGGCGAAGCGGGTCATCGTCACCAGCCAGGCCGCACCGGTTCCGATCACCGCTGTGCCCAAGCCAACGATTAGCACCAAGGCGGCGGTCGTTCCCGCATAGCGGGGCAGAACCGTGCCAAGCAGGCTTCGCACCGTGTCGAGACCGCCCATAGTCGCCGCCAGGATCACCGCGCAAATCGGCAGCAGGCAGAGGCCTGCGGCCAGCCAAGCGAGCCAACTAAGACGTTTGGTGGAAGAAGAGCGCCGTGACATGCCCCTGCTCTAGGCGATGCGGGATGGGAGGCACAAGATGCGCTGGCCGAGTTTCTGACGTTTTTCGTCGGGATCGACCTCTGTCGTGATGCTTGCTCGGCCCGAAAAACTGCCCGAGGGTATGGTTCGAGCCCCAGATGGCGAGGCCCCTATGCGTCTGATACCAATTCTGCTCTTGCTTGCTGCGTGCGGCCTCGCCGCGCCGAGCTACCGCGATCCCTCTGTCACGATCGCCTCCAACGCGAGTTTTGACCCGAACCGCTATCTTGGCCGCTGGTATGAGGTGGCGCGCTATCCGAATGCCTTCCAAGACGGTTGCGCAGGGGCCATCGCCGATTATTCTTTGGGGCTTGTCGGCGAAATCTTGGTGCAGAACACTTGTCTTGATGCAAATGGCGACGCAATTCGCACCATCGCTGGCCGGGCGACACAATCCGGGCCGGGCCGATTTTCGCTCAGGTTGTCAGGGGTGCCGGCATCGGCCCCCTATTGGGTGTTATGGGTCGATGAAGGCTATCGGACAGCGGTGATCGGCCAACCCAATGGGCGTGCAGGGTGGATCCTCAATCGCGATCCGGTGATCCCGGCAGACCGTCTGATTGCGGCGCGCGAGGTGCTGGCGTTCAACGGCTATGATCTGTCCAGGCTGGAGCCAAGCGGGGCGATGATCCCGCGTTGAGGTCGCAGCCCATCACGCGCTGGTCGCAATCCGGGTTGGCAAGCCTTGGCTTTGGCTTATGGTCCGCCCATCCAAGGGAGCGCGTCGGCCAATGTTTCTAAGTATCTTCGACATCTTCAAGATCGGCATTGGGCCGTCTTCGTCCCACACTATGGGCCCAATGAGTGCGGCGGCGCGGTTTCTCGACGACCTGCGCAATGGGCGCGAGCGAGAGCCGGGCGCGGGCGAGGTCGCGGCGCTGTTCTGTTCACTTCACGGGTCCTTGGCCTTCACCGGCAAAGGCCATGCGACCGACCGCGCGGTGATATTGGGGCTCTGCGGACTCCGCCCCGATACGTTGGACCCGGATGCAGCGGCCTCGATCGAAGCCGAGGTCATGGAAACTGGGCGTGTGACACCTGAGGGGTTGCCGGAATTGCGCTTCGACCCGGCGCGGGATTTGGTGTTCGACTATGACAAGACGCTGCCGGGCCATGCCAACGGGATGATCCTGCGCGCCTTTGACGATGCGGGAAACCTCTACCTGGAAGAGACCTATTACTCGATTGGCGGTGGCTTCGTGCTGACCGCTGCCGAGTTGGAGGCGCAAAGCCATGGCGGTGCCGCGCAGTTTCACGCCGAAAAGGAGGAGGTCGGCTATCCCTATCCGTTTGGGTCCGCCGCAGAGATGCTGGAGATGGGGCGCCGGTCGGGCAAAAGCATTGTCGAGATGAAATGGGCCAATGAGTTGGCAGTTTCGGATCGTGGGTCTGTGACGCAGAAAGTCGCGGCTCTGCGCGGTGTGATGGATGCCTGCATCGACCGCGGATTGCGGATCGAGGGCGAATTGCCGGGCGGGCTGCAGGTCAAGCGACGCGCGAAGGCGATCCATGAACAGCTTCAGGCCGAGGCGGGGCAGAACATCGCGCAGCCGCATACAGTGAATGATTGGTTAAGCGTCTATGCGATGGCGGTGAATGAGGAAAACGCGGCTGGCGGACAGGTGGTGACCGCGCCGACCAACGGCGCGGCGGGCGTGATCCCGGCGGTGCTGCGCTATTACAAAGCGCATTGCATCGGGGCGAGCGAGGCTGGCGCGATGGACTTCCTGATGGCGGCGGCGGCGATTGGCGGGCTGATCAAGCACAACGCGTCGATCTCGGGCGCTGAGGTCGGCTGTCAGGGTGAGGTTGGGTCAGCGGCAGCGATGGCGGCGGCAGGGCTCTGTGCGGCTTTGGGCGGGTCGAATGAACAGATCGAAAACGCAGCCGAGATCGCGCTCGAGCATCATCTGGGTATGACCTGCGACCCGGCGGCGGGTCTGGTGCAGGTGCCGTGTATCGAGCGCAATGGTTTGGGGGCGATCAAAGCTGTGTCGGCGGCATCATTGGCCCTGCGCGGGGACGGGACGCATTTCATGCCGCTCGACAATTGTATCGAGGCGATGCGCCAAACCGGCCTCGATATGAACACCAAGTATAAGGAAACGAGCCTGGGTGGCTTGGCGGTGAACTTGCCCGAGTGTTAAGGGGGCGGGCCTCGTCAGGCCCCTGAAGGAGCCATCCTCGGCCCGCGTTGCCACGGATGTTTTTCAGCAGTCAGCTGGCTGGCCGAACCGTATCGCCGGGTAGGAATTCGGGATCCAACTCAATCACCTCATCCGTAAGGGCATTGGCGGCAATCAACTCAGCGGCCCGCGCGCCGATTTCTTTGCGGCGGCTGTCCATCGTGGCGATACGCATCGGCAGCCCGTCCAGCACTTCGAAAGAGTTGAACCCGGCCAGCCCGATATCATCTGGAATTTTCATGCCTTTTTCAAGGCAGTAGAGCAGGCCGCCAGCGGCGTTCATGTCGGTGTTGTAGTAGAGGAAGTCGAGATCGGGGATGCGCGTGAGAACCTCTGCCGTCATCGCGCGACCGGTGCCGAAGCCGGAGGTGCCCTCATAGAAACAGCGTTCGACGAGTTCAATTCCCGCATCTTCAAGCCCCTTGCGGAACCCTTGCAACCGCTTTTGGGCCCGGTGATCTCCCCCGGAACCAGAGCCGAGATAGCCGATCCGACGATAGCCGCGCGCGATAATCTCGCGGGCCATCTCACGACCGGCTTTAACATGCGAGATGCCAACCGCCGCTGCCACCGGGGCGCCGTCAATATCCATCACTTCGACCACCGGAATACCGGCGCTGCGCATCATCGCGCGGGCGGCGGTGCTGTGTTCCAACCCGGCGACGATCAACCCGGATGGGCGCCACGAGAGCATCTCGTAGATCACCTTCTCTTCGGTCTCCGGGTTGTATTGCGAGGTGCCAATGACCGGTTGCAGGGGGGTCTCGTCGAGAACGTCACCAATCCCGCTCAGGACATCCGGGAAGACCATATTGGAGAGCGATGGGATCACTACCCCCACCAGATTCACCCGGTTCGAGGCTAGGGCGCCGGCGATTTTGTTGGGCACATAGCCAAGTGTTCGCGCGGCCTCGAAAACGCGAACGCGGGTGCGTTCGGAGACATCGCCACGATTTCTCAGGACCCGGCTCACGGTCATTTCCGAGACGCCCGCCGCTTCGGCCACGTCGCGAAGGGTCAGTTGGGGTTTGCCGTCAAAGGGGTTGCGTCCGCGCAAATCGCCGTTTCCGTTTTACATCGCTGTCATCTTGTTGATACGCGGTCTGAAATTGCTTGTCCAAGAGAATGGACGCGCTTGCGCCTTTCGCGGAAATCCCACAGAAACGCCGAAGACGGCCCCGTGGCTCAACTGGATAGAGCAATCCCCTCCTAAGGGATAGGTTGCAGGTTCGAGTCCTGCCGGGGTCGCCAATATCCGGCATGCAGATCCGATACAGATCTCATACAGATTCCATACATACGCGATTTTCGCACGATCGGAGGAGGTTTCTCGAGCTTTTGTGCGTGAGTATGTATTAGTCGTGCAGCACCATCATCCCCTCGCGGACCAGTCTTTTGACCAAAACGATCTTGCCCGCGTCGTCCAGATCGCCGGGCATGTCGGCCAATTTGAACGAAGGTGTCTCCAGCGCATAGCGCAGCGCCGTTTCCGCGTGGGCCGGGAGTGTGATCTCGGCACCATAGCAGAGGACGCTGACGGAGGGGTCTTTCCCGTCACCACCATCCATAACGGCCATGTCATAGACCAGATGCGGACGGGCGCCGACGATGCTGTCGCCTGACAGATCACCGAGCTTTCCAACTTGCGCCAATTGCCCCTCGACTCGCGGGACGCGGTTGGCGATGAACTCTTGCTTGAAACCGGAAAGAAGCGGCGCAAAGGGCGCGGTATCCGCCAGCTTGTGCATCAAGTCGCGGAAGGTCTGTTCATAGGCGGAGGCGTCAAAATCCGAACTGGCAAACCCGGGCGGAAGCGCGTGACGGAAGGCGGGGTCTTTATGCGCCATCACATTCACCGCCTCAGCCATTAGGTCGGCCCAGCTCCGGGTCATCAGGCCGGTGGTGATATGAAGTGAGGTCTCGTCGGTTGCCACAGCGTCATGGGCCAGCCCGCGTGGCACATAGCACATATCGCCAGGCTCAAGAACAAACCGATCGGTCTCTTCGCCGATGGGCACGTCATGCGGGTTGAACCCTTGAGAGTTCAGCGGCAACTCGACCGGCGTGTCATAGATCCGCCATTCCTTGGTGCCCTCGACCTGAAGCACCAGAACGTCATGGCTGTCGTAATGCGGGCGGAACCCTTGGGATGCCGTGGGTGTCATGTAGATATTGGTCTGCGCCCGGCAGGACAGCACGTTCTCCAATGCACGGCAGAAAAGCCCAAGCTGTGGCAGGCGCTCATGCAGCCCCGACAGGATCACCGTCGCGCCATCGGCGAAGAGCTGCGCCACACGGACCGGATCGATATAGCCGCTTTCATAGCTGTAATCGCCGGGCTGGATCGTATGAGCGCCGTGGCCACCGCTGCCGTGGGTGTTGCTATCTGTAGCGGGCGCGGCGGCACTGTCTGTCGCCTGGGTTTTCGCGGCCGTGTCGCTGTCGGTTGCGGGCTTTGGCGCAGCGTCGGTGTCACTATCTGTTCCGTGGGCGTGGCCATCGGATTTGGTGACCGTGATTTCGGGGCTGTAGAGACCCATCGTTGTCACTACATGGTCGATCTGGGCGAAGGATAGGAGACTGCTGTAATAGTCCGGCTGGCCGCGCTTCACGACCACATGTTTCTTTTCAAAATAGGTGTTGAAGAACTCGTCACGGGTCAGGGGCGCAATCGCCCAATCAAAACCAAAATCTTGAGACATTATCTGGGTCCTTTTGCGGGCCTGGCAATTATATGATGCAACACTGACCATGTTGGCACGCGTTAGGCAATCTACTGAGTCATAATAGAGGGCAACTATCGTTGACGTTGGGGCCGTCGCTGAACTACGGTCGCGCCAGGCAGCATTGAGGCTACCTAATACGGGAGGGACGTATGTCCGAGGAACGCAAAAACAGGCTCAAAAGCCTGACAGATAACGAGATCAGCACCGAACGTGCAACCGGTCGCCGAGGCTTTTTGGGCCTGATGGCGGTTGGTGGTGCGGCGGCCACGGTTGTAGGCACCGCGCAGCAGGCGCAGGCCGCCGACGTGGATAATGGCACCTGGACCGATAGCGGCAGTTGCCCGCGCGGTGGCGGCGGTATTTTCACCGGCGTAACCGATAGCGACAATGGCGCGATTACCGACCAGGGCGGGTATGGCCGCGGCGCACCTTACTGCTGAGCTGATTGATTAGACCATTTTTGAGGGCGCGGCCGATCTGGTCGCGCCCTTTTTCGTGGGGTCAGACCATGCGGATGACGTCTTTGTCGATGGCAAGCATATAGCCGCGCCGGGCGATGTTTTTCACCAGAAGCTCGCTGACCATCTGATTGCCGAGCGTGTCGCGCAAGCGTTTGATCCGCGTCGCCCCGGCCGCTTCGTCGCAATCGGCGGCGTCCTTTCCAGAGACCATGGCTTCGATCTCCGCGCCGGAGAGCACATCGTCATCCATGCGCGCCTCTGCCAGGACCGACAGTGTCTCCATCGCGGCATCGGTCAGTTTGAATTCCATGTTGTTGAGCAGCACGACCCGTTCCTCGCGACTGAGGATAAGGGAGGAGACTTGAATGCCGGAGCGTTCGATCTCCCCCATTCGGCGGTTGAGGGCGATGATCGTGACGAGGAAGACAAGACAGGCGATGAGCAGGGCCGTGGCAAAGACCAGCAGCACGAAGATGATCGCGCGGTAGCTGGTCAAGACTTCGGAAAACGAGGTGCCGGATTGCGCCAGGACTTCCAGCAGGCGGATCGACTCGCCCGAGGTCAGCGTGTCATTCTCGACAAAGATCCGCTCGACCCGTTCGTTGAAGGCGTTCGCGTCGGGCAGGCTGAGGAACAGCAAGATCGCCGCACCCAGGAGGATCACGACGATGGCGGCGATGCCGATCTGAACCACGCGTGTACCGGCCGCGCGGGTGTCAGAAGCGGAGGTAGAACTGTCCTGCATCACCCCTCCTTGCGTCCAACCCGGTTTCGTCGAAGATCGACATCACTTCCAGCAATTCCCAGCCGCCTGCCGCGACGCGCGGGGCGATGGCATTGAATGCCGCGTCTGGGTCGCAGGCATTGTCCGGCAGTTCAATCACACCATAGTGGAGCCGGAGTGGGTCATCCATCTTCGCTTTGTAATCGGCAAAGCACGCCGCGTGCAGCGGCCCTGCGGCAAGCGCCAGGACCAGAGCAAGCCCGAGTTTATGCAAACGCTGTTTCATGAGGCCACGATGGGCGAAACTGACCCGTTATTCAATAACGGCAAGGGGTTGAGCGCCCGGTTATCCGATAGCGGGGCGGCGTTATTGAGCGACTTTCGAGCTTCGGGTGAGGGTTGGGTCATCGCGTTTCCCATGATGGAGGCGCCTCGATCAGCACTGACCACTTGGAGGACCCCATGCTGAAACATCTCCCTAAATCCGCCATGGTGGCGGTTCTCACTTTCGCCCTCGCGTTCACCAGCGTGGCCGCAACCCCGAACCAGGCGCGCGCCGCCGATGCCGAGGATGTCATTGGTGTGCTCGCCGGATTGGCCGCGCTTTACGCCATCGGGCGCGCGATCCAGGACAACAATGATGACCATCGGGCTGATCCGATACGCCCGCGACCCGGGGCTGGAAACGGTGGCCATCGCGGCCCGCGCGTCGCACCCGCCCGGTGTTTCCGTGAGTTCGACACGCGCAATGGTGTTCGGCGTGGCTATGGCGCGCGCTGCATGCAGAACAATGTCCGCCGTCCCGGGTTGCTGCCGCCGGAATGTATCCGGCGGGTACAAACCTATCGTGGCACACGCAACCTCTATGGTGGGCGGTGTCTGGTGCAGAATGGCTGGCATCGGGAGGCCGGCTGGCGCCATTGACGTTTGAATAACGAGCAGTGAGGCAGGGGGCGGCGGTGCGAAACACCGCCGCCTTTGCTTGTGCCGGGGCGCGCGGCGTGGTTTCTGGCCCCATGCAAGATGGACCAGATTTTTCCCACGAACAGGCCCTTGGTGGCATCGTCGCCGGTGTCGATGAGGTGGGACGCGGACCGCTGGCGGGGCCGGTGACGGCGGCGGCTGTGGTGCTTGATCCGGGTGCGATCCCGGAGGGGCTGAACGATTCCAAGAAAGTGCCTCAGGCAAAGCGGGAGGTGTTGTTTGACGCCCTGCATCAGGTCGCTCAAGTGTCGATTGGCTGGGCGGATATCGATGAGATTGATGCGCTGAATATTCGCGGCGCTTCCCTCCTGGCGATGCGTCGTGCGGTGGAGGGGCTCCCTCGCCTGCCATCTCATGCGCTGATTGATGGCAATACGGTGCCGCCGGATATGCCTTGCGCTGCGACGACGCTCATCAAAGGCGACGCACGATCCCTATCGATCGCGGCGGCCTCCATCGTGGCGAAAGTGGCGCGCGACCGGGTGATGGTGGCACTGGCGCAACAGCACCCCGGCTATGGATGGGAGCGGAACGCGGGTTATGGCACGGCGGAGCATTTGGCCGCTCTGCGAGATTTGGGTGTGACCCCCGCTCATAGGCGTTCGTTCAAACCTGTCCACAATATCTTGTATCAAGCAAATAACTAAGCCTCTGATTCAAAAAAGAATTTGACGCCGAATCGCCTTTGACTCATCCTTGTGGATAACAAATCAGCGCCCAAAAGAGGCGCCAATCACAGAGGCAGTGATGACCACAAAGACCAAAGGCCCGGGGGCGAAATCGCTTCCGCTCAACACCATTCTGTCCGGCGACTGCATCGAGGCGATGAACAGTTTGCCCGAGGCATCCGTCGATCTTATCTTCGCGGATCCGCCCTATAACCTGCAATTGAAAGGCGATCTGCACCGGCCGAATAACAGCCTTGTGGATGCGGTCGACGACGCCTGGGACCAGTTTGACAGTTTCGCGGTCTATGACGCTTTCACCCGCGCGTGGCTCAAAGCGGCGCAGCGGCTTTTGAAGCCGCATGGCGCGATTTGGGTCATCGGCAGTTATCACAATATTTTTCGAGTCGGTGCGGCGTTGCAGGATCAAGGCTATTGGATCCTGAATGACGTGGTCTGGCGGAAGTCCAACCCGATGCCGAATTTCCGCGGCAAGCGGCTGACCAATGCCCATGAGACAATGATCTGGGCCTCGAAATCCGAAGGCGCGAAATACACCTTCAACTACGAGGCGCTGAAGGCGCTGAACGAGGGTGTGCAAATGCGCTCTGATTGGGTGCTGCCGATCTGCAATGGGGGCGAGCGGCTGAAAGATGAGAAGGGCGACAAGGCGCATCCCACACAGAAGCCGGAGAGCTTGCTGCACCGGGTCCTGGTGGCCGCGACAAATCCGGGCGATGTGGTGCTGGACCCGTTCTTTGGCACTGGAACCACCGGGGCCGTGGCCAAGAAGCTGGGCCGGGATTTCATCGGGATCGAGCGGGAAGAAAAGTATCGCAAGATTGCCGAGAAACGTATCTCCAAGGTGCGGAAGTTTGACCGTGCCTCGCTGGAGGTCTCGCAGAGCAAACGGGCCGAGCCCCGGGTGCCGTTCGGCCAGGTGGTCGAGCGCGGGTTGTTGAACCCGGGCGAAGAACTGACCAGCTTGAATGGGCGGCACCGCGCGCGCATTCGCGCCGATGGCACGCTGGTGGCGATGGATACCAAAGGCTCGATCCATCAAGTCGGGGCCAAGCTGGAAGGCGCGCCGAGTTGCAATGGCTGGACCTATTGGCATTTTCGCCGCGAGGGGAAGACCGTGCCGATCGACCTGCTGCGCCAGCAAATCCGCTCGGAGATGCAGAGCTAAACTCTTCAAAAGAATACCGCCCGTGCCTGCGGCCCCTTGGGGTCAGGCACGACCCTTACCCCGCTGGTCCCAAGACTGGCGGGGTTTTTTCACGGGTATGTGTCTGGCAATTCTGAAATCTACCTATTAGTAGGTAGGCATGGATATGCAAACCACACTTCTAACCCATGCGGAGGATCTGGCGCGAAGCTGCGGCTATGACGGGTTCAGCTTTGCCGATCTGGCGGCCGGGGCCGGCATTCGGAAGGCCAGTGTGCATTATCACTTCCCGACCAAGGCGGATTTGGCCGAGCGGTTGATGCAGGTCTATTCCGCCCGGTTTTTCGATGATCTCGCGGATTTGGTTGAAGAACCGACGGCAGGTGCGGCTCTTGACGGCTATCTGGCGCTCTATCGCGCGGCGTTGAAGGGTGGTGAGGCGGTTTGCCTTTGCGTCGCCTTCAGCGCCCTGCGCGATGCGATTCCGCCGGCGACGCAAACCCTGGTTGAAGCTTTCCGCACGCAATCGGTCGCTTGGTTGGAGGCCCTGTTTCGACGCGCCCAAGGGGATGGATCGGTCTCGGGCGTCACCGACCCGAGGGCCGAGGCAGCAGCGTGTTTTGCCCTTGTGGAGGGGGCGCAGATTGTGGCGCGGGCAGGTGTATCGCCGGCGCGGTTCGATGAGGCCGTGGCGCTCTTGCGCGGGCGGATTGAGACAGGAGAGACGGCATGAAAGTGAACGCGGATTTTTCGGAGCGTGTGGTGATCCGGCCCGAGGATTATGCCTGGGTTTCCTCGCCTGCGAGCGGGGTGGAGCGGATGATGCTGGATCGGATCGGCGATGAGGTGGCGCGCGCTACGACCATCGTGCGCTTCGCTCCGAACAGTCAGTTTGACGCCCATACCCATGGCGGCGGCGAAGAATATCTGGTGCTGGACGGCGTCTTCTCCGACGAGAGCGGCGACTACCCGGTCGGCAGCTATGTCCGGAACCCGATTGGCACCTCACATCGGCCGCATATCGGGCCCGAGGGCTGTACGATCTTGGTGAAGCTCCATCAATTCGATGCGGCGGATACCGAGCAGAAGGTGATCGATACGAAGACGGCGGCGTTTCTGCCCGGATCGGTTCCGGGGCTGACGGTTCTGCCGCTGCATTCGGTGACGGGCGAAAACGTCGCGCTGGTGCGCTGGGCGCCGGGGACGAAATTCGCGCAACATGCCCATTGGGGCGGCGAAGAGATTTTCGTGATCGAAGGGACGTTTCAGGACGAGCATGGCGACTATCCGGCGGGCAGCTGGATCAGAAGCCCGCATCTGTCGCAGCACAATCCGTGGTCTGACGAGGGCTGCCTGATCTACGTGAAGACCGGACATTTGCCGATGGCGCAGGCGGCCTAACGCGGGGCTGGGTGCAGCGCCTTGTTATAGGGGTGCCAGTCGGTGATCTCGGGGTAATACATCTGCCGCCATTTCTTGACGCGCGGGTTCATCATCCGCTTGTAAACTGGCGGGATCATCGCTGCGGCGGTCATCACCGGGTAGCCGAAGGGCAATTGCGGCGCGTCGGCTTCGGTATAGTTCTGCAGAAGCGGGAAGCGGCGATCGGGTTTGTAGTGGTGATCGGAATGGCGCTGCAGGTTGATCAGGAGCCAGTTTGAGGCCTTATGCGCCGCGTTCCAGGAATGGCGCGGCAAGACATGTTCGTATTTCCCGTCGCCCAGATGTTTCCGGGTCAGGCCGTAATGTTCGACATAATTGGTCAGCTCAAGCTGCCAAATCGCGATGAAGGCTTGGTAGATGAAGAGCGCCACGCCCGCGGTGCCGCCGATTGCAAAAGCCAGCAGAAGGAAGCCGCCTTGCAGGGCCCAATAGCGCCAAAACGGGTTGGAGAGATCGGTCCAGGGTAGGCCCTTGCGCGCCAGCATCGCTTTCTCGGCGCGGAAGGCCGAGCGCCAGCATTCGATCAGCACACGCGGGAAGAAGCGGTGGAAGCCTTCGTTATAGCGCGCCGTCACCGGGTCGCGATTGGTGCCGACATAGCGGTGATGGACCAGAAGATGCTCGGACCGGAAATGGGAATAGAGCACCGTGGCGAGGAGCAGATCGCCCAGCCAGCGCTCGGCCTTGCTCTTCTGATGCATCAACTCATGGCTGTAATTGATGCCAATTGTGCCGGAGATCACGCCGACGCCGAAGAAGAGCAGGATTTGCTCAAGCACGTTTAGGTGGTCGGTGACAGAGACATACCAGATCATCCCGAAAATCACGCAGAACTGCAGAGGGAACCAGATCAGCGTGACCAGTCGATACCAAAAGAGATCTTCCTCGCGGGTCTCAAGATCGGCGTTTTCCAGGTTCAGCCCGGTCGCGGCATCCAGCATGGTGAACAGCCACCAAGTCGAGAGCGGCATCAGGAGCAGCCACCAGCCGCCCTGATTGGCGACAAAGATGATCAGCGGGATCAGGCAAAGCGATAGCCAGAAGGGCAGCGCATTTTGTAGTTTGGCGACTTGAGCAGCGGGGATCATCGGGGTCTCCATGCCTGGGTTCGGGCGTAGTGTGCCGCAGTCCGCCGATGATCTCAATCTTTGGCGATGCTGCCTTGCGCGAGGTCAAACGCCTTGCGCATCACGGTCGGTAGGTCGGATGGCCGAAATTGGGCGCGTGGCAGGAACGCGCCGCGATCTGGTGTCGCCGCCATCGGCACCAAGGCGACACGCAGCGCCAGGCGCAGGTGGAAATGGGTGAAGGTGTGGCGGACCTCGCCGCCCGGATCGTGCCAATCGGCCTTGAGCGGTGGCGCTTCCGGCGCCGCAGCCTCACGCCAATCCGTACCGGGCCAGCCGAGCATCCCGCCAAGCAAACCCTTGTCGGGGCGGGTTTCTAGCAGCCAGGCGCCATCCTCCCGCAAGGCAAGATAGGCGATACCCTGGCGGGTCGGTTTCGGTTTCTTCGGAGATTTGCGCGGGAGATTCACGGCGATCCCCTTGGCCCGCGCAGCGCAAGGCTCCCGCAGCGGGCAGATACCGCAAGCCGGGTTCCGAGGTGTGCAGATGGTCGCGCCCAGATCCATCACCGCTTGCGCATGATCGCCAGGGCGAGTCTGCGGCGTGAGCCGTGCGGCCAGGGCCTTCAACTCCGGTTTGGCCGCAGGCAGGGGCGTTTCGATGGCAAAGAGCCGCGCCATGACCCGTTCCACATTGCCATCCATGACAACCGCCGGGCGATCAAACGCAATCGCGGCGATGGCGGCGGCGGTATAAGGCCCGATGCCTGGCAGCTCCAACAGCGCGGCTTCGGTATCGGGGAAGTGGCCGTCGAACTCGTTTGCCACCACGCGGGCGCATCTCAATAGGTTTCGCGCGCGTGCGTAATAGCCCAGACCGGCCCATTCCCCCATAACCACACTATCTTCGGCCGCCGCGAGGTCAGAAACCGTGGGCCAGAGCAATGTGAAGCGCTCGAAATAGGATTTGACGGCGGCAACCGTGGTCTGTTGCAACATGATCTCGGACAGCCACACGCGATAGGGGTTTGGCCCCTTGTTTTCTTGGTGTTTCGAGGGTCCGACCCGCCAGGGTAAATCGCGCGCATGGGCGTCGTACCAGTCCAGCAATGCCGCGCTTTTTTGTTGATCACGCAAGGTTTATCTGCCCGCTCTTTGGCTTGTTATTGGATGACATCTGCACCACAGATACATTGATCTTCAACCAAGGAAAGCCTGAGCATTCACATGGCCGCGTCAACGCCAACCTCTCGCCCGCGAAAGGGCCGTGGTTTTCAGCCCGCAAGCCGGCTGGTGGCGGGGCAGTTGCGCGGGCCGTTTGAGAAGCGCGGGTTTTCAGAAGCCAAGCTGTTGACCCATTGGGCCGAGATTGTCGGTGACGAGACCGCGCAAATCGCGCAGCCGGTCAAGATCAGCCATGGGCGTGGCGGTACGTTGGGCGGCACGCTGGTGTTGTTGACCATCGGGGCGCATGCGCCGGTGCTGGAGATGCAGAAAGAGCAGATCAAAGATCGGGTGAACGCCTGTTACGGCTATCGCGCCGTCTCGCGCGTCCAGATCACACAGACGGCGGCGACCGGGTTTTCTGAAGGCCGCGTCGCCTTCACTGCGAAGCCGAAAGCCGCGCCTGCCCCGCGCCCAGAGATTGATGCCGCCGCCAAAGCCGCCGCCGAGGGGGTGGAAAGCCCCGAGCTTAAGGCCGCGCTGGAGCGACTGGCCCGCAACATAATGACCCATTCGAAACCCTGAAGGAGCGACTGATGAAGCGCAGGATTATTCTGACCGGATTGGGGGCCACGGGCCTCGCCATTGGTGGCGCGGCGCTGTTTGGACCGTGGCAGGGCCAGCAAAGCCCGCTTTTGCCGCCGGTCGGTGCCGCTGGCGCGCAGACCGCTGACGCAGCGGTGCCTGAAATCGTCGAAATGGCCGTCGGGGCGGAGGACGCACCGGTCACGGTGATCGAATATGCCTCCTTCACCTGCCCGCATTGCGCGAGTTTCCATGAGGATGTCTATCCGCAGATCAAGGCGAACTACATCGATACGGGCCAGGTTCGGTTCATCCATCGGGAGGTGTATTTCGACCGCTTCGGCCTGTGGGCGACGATGGTCGCGCGGTGCGCAGGCCCGGATCGGTATTTCGCCGTGGTCGACCGGATTTACGGGACGCAACGGGAATGGGTTCAAGGTGAGCCTGCGACGGTGGCCGAGAACCTGCGCCGCATTGGCCGCTCGGTCGGTCTGGGCGAGGCGGAGCTTGAAGCCTGCCTGACCGATGGCGATATGGCCCAGGCCTTGATCGACCGCTATGAGGGTCATCAGGCGGAGCATAACGTCACCGGCACGCCGTCTTTCATCATCGATGGCGAGATGTATAGCAATATGAGCTATGCCAGCTTTGCCGAGATCCTGGATGAACGGTTGGCTGCCGCCCAATGACGGCGCCGCTTGCGGGCGTCAAAGTTCTGGAATTGGCGCGTATCCTGGCCGGCCCTTGGGCCGGTCAAACGCTTGCGGATCTGGGCGCCGAGGTCACCAAGGTTGAGGCCCCCGAAGGGGATGACACGCGCCGCTGGGGGCCGCCCTTTGTTGAGCGGGATGGCGATGTCTCGGCCGCCTATTTCCATGCCTGCAATCGCGGCAAACGCTCGGTTGTCGCCGATTTCCGCACCGCCGATGGGCAGGCGAAGGTCCGTGCGCTGGCCGCCGAGGCGGATATTCTGATCGAGAATTTCAAGCTTGGCGGGTTGGCGAAATATGGGCTCGACTATGACAGTCTGAAGATGCTCAATCCGGGGCTGATTTATTGCTCGATCACTGGTTTTGGGCAGACCGGGCCTTATGCGCATCGCGCGGGCTATGATTATATCATCCAAGGTATGAGCGGGATCATGTCGGTCACGGGTGACCCCGAAGGGCAGCCGCAGAAGGTCGGCATTGCGGTCACCGATATTCTGACTGGGCTTTACACCACAAATGCGGTGTTGGCGGCGCTGCATCAGCGGGCGGCGACCGGCAAGGGTCAGCACATTGATATGGCCCTGCTGGACGTGGCGACCGCTTTCACCGCCAATCAGGCGATGAACTATCTGGTGACTGGCGAGGCGCCTGGGCGGATCGGCAATGCGCATCAAAATCTGACGCCATACCAGGTGTTTGATTGCGCCGATGGCTGGCTGATCATCGCAACTGGCAATGACGGGCAATATCGCCGTCTTTGTCGAGTTTTGGGGTTGGAGGATATGGCCGAAGACCCTGATTACCTGACCAATGCCGACCGGATCGCGCATCGCGATGAGATGACGCGGCGGCTGAGCGAAGCGACGCGGGTGCGCAGCAAAACCGCGCTTCTGGCGGCGTGCGAGGCCGAAGGGGTGCCGGCGGGGCCGATCAATGATCTGGCGGAGGTTTTCGCCGACCCGCAGGTGCAAGCGCGGGGTTTGCAGATCGAGTTGGACGGTGTGCCCGGTGTGCGCCCGCCGTTTCGGTTCTCAGACGCGGAGATCGCGCTCCACTGCCCAGCCCCGAAATTGGGCGAGGATGACCCTAGTTGAACAGGTGTTCCAACGCGGCATCAAGCGGCGTGGGATCGTCGAACACTAGCCTGACGGGCACGGTCATCACCGATTGCCGGAAGGCTTGCGGCAAGCGCACGGCGTCCTTTTCTGTGGTGACAAGCTGAGCACCCCGCAGTTTGGCCTCTTTTTGTAGCCGGGCCATTAGCGTGTCGGTCAGCGGTTGATGATCGGCAAGTGCTTCGGCACGGATCAGATCGGCACCCAAGGCGCGGAGCGTGGCGAAGAATTTCTCGGGGTGTCCGATGCCGGCAAAGGCCAGAACCGGCAAGCCGGTAAGCGGTAGGCCGGTTGGAAGCGGCTCAAGTCGCGCGGTTAGATGGGGCAGTGATATGTCATCGGCCCAGCTTTGCCGAAACGCGGCTTGCGCCGAGTCCGGCCCAATCGAGAGCAGCAGATCGGCGCGCGCGAGGCCGGTGGCCACTGGCTCGCGCAGTGGCCCGGCGGGGAGAGTCTTGCCATTGCCAAACCCGCGCGTCGCATCGACCACCACAAGCGAAAGGTCATGGGCGAGGGCGGGGTTCTGAAACCCATCGTCGAGCACAATGACATCTGCCCCTGCCGCGACCGCCGCGCGGGCGCCCGCAGCCCGGTCTTTCGCGACCCAAGTGGGCAGAAAGGCGGCGAGAAGCAGCGGCTCATCGCCGGTCTCAGCCGCTGTGTGATCGGTCTCTGATACTTGCACCGGACCTTCCAACGTCCCGCCATAGCCTCGGCTGACGACATGGGGTGTGTGGCCAAGGGCGCGGAGCCGTTCGGTCAGGGCGATGACGGTTGGGGTCTTGCCGGTGCCGCCCGCGTTGATATTGCCGACGCAGATGACCGGCACGCCGACGCAGGCCCGGGCCCCGCGTTTCAGCCGCCAAGCCGTTCCTGCGGCATAAAGGGCGCCTAGGGGAGCGAGCAGTGTCGACACAAACCCTGGCGGACGATGCCAAAACCTCGGCGGTTGCATCAGCTTTGGTCCGCGACGCGCGCCTGCGCCGGGGCGTCGAGGGTCTCAAGCAGCAAATCGACCGCGATATCGGTGACATCCGCGCCGGAGGAGGAAACCTCCCACGCGGCATTGGCCATTGCAGCGGCGCGATCTGGGTTCATCAGATCATTGATCGCGGCGGCGAGACTGTCGGGCGCGGAGATCAGTCGTGCGGCCTTCGCTTCAGTCAAGCGTTGGTAGATATCGACGAAATTGGTCACATAGGGTCCGTGCAAAATGGCCGAGCCTAGGGCCGCGGGCTCAAACGGGTTATGCCCGCCAATCGGTTCCAGCGATCCGCCGACAAAGCTGATTGGGGAGACCCGATACCAAAGCCCCAACTCGCCCATCGTGTCGGCAAGATAGACCTGCGTATCGCCATCCGGCAGCTCTTCGGCGGTGCGGCGCACATAGCTCCAACCATCGGATTGCAGCAGCTCGGCTACCGCGTCGCCGCGGTCGGCATGGCGCGGCACCAAGATCAGCAGCAGGCGTGGATTGGCGCGCAGGGCCAGATTATGGGCCTCGAGCACCTTCTTTTCTTCGCCCTCATGGGTCGACGCCGCAAGCCAGACCGGGCGGCCCGACAGTCGCGAGGCAATCCGCTCCCGCTCGCTTTCCTCATAGGGCAAAGCGGCCGCCCCTTCTTTGAGCGTGCCGGTCACTTCCAGACGCCTGCCTGGCAGGCCGAGGCGGCGCAGATAGGCCGAGGTCACATCATCCTGCACATGGGCATGGCGAAACCGGCGGAGCAGATTTTCGGCCATGCCGCGGAGAAACCGCCATTTGTCATGGCTGGCCTTCGACATTCGCGCATTGATCAACAGCATCGGGATATGGCGCGCATCGGTTTCAGTGATCAGCGCGGGCCAAAGCTCGCTCTCGGTCCAAACCGCCAGATCGGGTCGCCAATGATCGAGGAACCGGCGGACAAAGGGCAAGGCGTCGAGCGGCGCGTATTGATGCACGGCGCGATCTGGCAGCCGTTGCGCCATCACGTTTGCGGAGGTGACCGTGCCGGTGGTGACCAGAATGTGGATCTCAGGCCGTTCTTCGGTCAAACGGCGGATCAACTCCAGCAAGGCCAGTGACTCGCCGACGCTGGCGGCATGAAACCAGATCAGCGGCCCATCCGGGCGGTCCCGTGATGCGATCCCGCGACGCTCATCCAGCCGGTTGGCGTCTTCTTTGCCGATGGCAAGGCGTTGGGCCAGCTTACGCTCCGCGAAGCCTTCGGCGCGGGCCGAAAACATGAGGTAGAGACGAAGCGCCAGAGAACGGCTCATGATGTCGGCTTACCCGCCGAGTTCTTCGGTCGGCGAGGCTTCGGTTTCTTCGTCGCGCAGACGGTGAATATGGGCGATGAAATAGCGCATATGGGCGTTGTCGACCGTGCGCTGCGCCTCGGATTTCCAAGCGTTATAGGCGCTGGCATAATTCGGGAACATGCCGACCAGATGGATGTCATCAGGGTTCTTGAATTCGCTTTTGGCGGGGTCGATCAACTCGCCGCCAAAGACAAGGTGCAAGCGTTGGGTCATGAATGCGCGGCCTTATGGTGAAGGGATCAAATTTGCGGGCACCCTACGGATATGGGGTGAGCCGTCAAGCTTGAGGCGGGGTCAGACGGGCCAGGAACTGCCGATGGATTTGCGGCGCGGCGGCCAAAACGCCGGGCAGTTGTGGCGTGGGGTTGTTGAAGCGAAGCGTCGCGCCGTGACGGTCCGAGATCGCGCCGCCCGCTTCGGTCACGATCAGTGCACCGGCGGCGATATCCCATTCCCAACTATCGCGAAGCGTGATCATCCCGTCGAACCGGCCTTGGCCGACCACAGCCAGCCGATAGGCCAGAGAAGAGCGAAATTGTGGCGTGACCGGTGGCGGGCCGCCAGGCCAAAGCCCGGGTTTGAGATTGGGCTTCGCCGTTAGAACCGTAGCGCCAGCCTCGTCTTCGCGATGTGAGGCCTGAAGGGTCTCACCGTTCAAGGTGGCCCCCTGGTCGAGGGCGGCGGCGAAAAGCTGGTCCTTGACCGGCAGATAGACGACGGCGGCGATGACCTGTCCGCGATCCGCGAGCGCGATGGAATGGGCAAAATTGCGCGAGCCATCGATAAAGGCACGCGTGCCGTCAATCGGATCGACGATGAAGGTTTTGTCTTGGCTAAGCCGCGCTTCGGTATCGGGGGTTTCCTCTGACAGCCACCCATATCCCGGGCGGGCGGCGGTCAGCGTCTCGCGGAGCATCTCATCAACTTCGAGATCGGCAATGGTGACCGGGCCTTCGCCACCGGATTTCTCCCAAGTCTTCGGGTCGGATTTCCAATGCCGGGCGGCGATGTCTCCGGCGTCTCGCGCGGCGGCGATCAGCAGGTCGAGCTCGGATTCAGGCCCCGGCAATCGTCAATCCTTCGACCAAAAGCGAGGGTACGATGCGGGACAGATGGGTCCGAGCGTCATTGGCCGGCGTGATTGTGCGCAGCATCTCGCGCAGATTGCCCGCAACGGTGCATTCATTGACCGGATAGGTGATCTCGCCGTTCTCGACCCAGAAGCCCGAGGCTCCGCGCGAATAGTCGCCGGTGGTCGGGTTGATGGAGGAGCCGATCATCGAGGTGATCATCAGGCCAGTGCCCATTTGCGCCAAGAGGTCGGCTTGGCTGGCCGCGCCTTGCGTCAGCGCGATATTTCCCACGGAGGGCGATGGCGGCGCGGAGGTGCCGCGCGCGGCATTGCCGGTAGACGTCATGTTGAGCTTGCGCGCGGTCGCGAGGTCGAGGGTCCAGCCGGTGAGCACGCCATCGGCGACAATCTCGCGTTTCGCGGTCGGCAGACCTTCGCCATCGAACGGGCGGGAGCCGGTGACGCGCGGGCGGTGTGGATCCTCCAGGATCGTCAGGCCCTTGGGCAAAACCGCCTCGCCCAAAGCATCGCGGAGCCAGGATGCGCCCCGTGCAACGGAGGTGCCGTTGGAGGCTTGCAGCAAATGGCCGATGAGCGAAGAGGAGATCCGCTCGTCAAACAGCACCGGGTAGGCCCCGGTCGGCGGTTTGCGTGCCCCGGCGCGAGCGATGGTGCGTTCGGCGGCCAAGCGCCCGACCTCTTCGGGGCTCATCATATCTTCGGCATGGCTCCGGCCTTCGCCGAAATAGTCGCGCTCCATCTCGGTGCCTGCGCCGGTGATCGCGACACAGCTCAGCCCGTGATCGGTGCGCCCGTAGCCGCCGGAAAACCCGTTGGTCGCGGCGAGGTGAACGCGGCGCTGCCCATAGGCAGCCGTTGCCGATTGCACTTGTGAGATGCCCTTAACGGCCAGGGCGGCAGCCTCGGCTTGGCGCGCGGCCTCTTCGAGGGCAGCGGGCGCGGGCTCGGCGCTTGGGTCGATCAAATCAAGGGCGTCTGCATCCCAGCTTGTGGCCAGTTGGTTGGGATCGGCCAAGCCGATGGTGGGGTCTTCGGGCGCAAGACGCGCCATCGCCACGGCGCGGTCGGCCATCTCTGTCAGAGTTGCTGGGTTGATGTCGGATGCAGATACGCAAGCTTGCCGCGCGCCGACCAGCACACGCAGGCCGACCTCGACGCCTTCGGATCGTTCGGCCTGCTCCAGCTTCCCGTTCAGGACGTCGATCGAGATCGAGGTTCCATCGACCGCAATCGCATCGGCCGCCTCTGCGCCGGCTTTGCTGGCTGCGGCGAGGAGATCGGAGGTGAGGTCGGAAAGGGATCGGGTCATATGAAGAATGTCCTGCCAAGGCGGTGCGCGTTGGCTTGTGACCTAGGGCGCGCGCGGCGGAGGCGCAAGATCGGGTCAAAGGAAACCGCCCGGACCACAGACGGGCACCGGGCGGTTTATTCGTGTCAGATCCGCTTATTGCAGCGGAACACC
Source organism: Roseobacter sp. HKCCD6576-2 (assembly GCF_013179285.1). Taxonomy (GTDB): domain Bacteria; phylum Pseudomonadota; class Alphaproteobacteria; order Rhodobacterales; family Rhodobacteraceae; genus Rhodophyticola; species Rhodophyticola oceani. The sequence continues at coordinate 195,101 of NZ_WVNW01000001.1, forward strand.
ATTGGCGGTGATGCCGCCGCCGGGCAGGAAGTCGATGGTGGTTTCCAGCGTGTCGGGTGCCGCGCCGGGACGAGCAAACATGCCCGCCATACCTTGGAACATGGCCGCTTGCTGCGCCGGTAGCAGCCCTGCGCCAACCAAGCGCTCGATGAGCGCATTTGCGCCCGAAAGCTGCAGATCAATCGCGCCCACAGGCTGCGGAATCATCTGCCCCGGCGCAAAATCCAAATCGCCCTCACCGGTCAGCGAGGCACCGGCCACAGACACCTCAAGCTCGTTCAACGTCACATCGCGCAATTCGCCCGGAGGGCCCTGGAAGGCGCTTGGATCACCGGCCATCAGATTGACGAGCATCTGCACCTGGCCCGTTACATCCAAAACCAGCGTTGCGGGATCGCGTGGAATGGCTGCGCCCGGGTCGATCATGCCCCAAAGCGCGTCATTGACCGTCAGTTCCTGGTAGTCGAGGCGCAGGGCCATGTCGGAGGGCTCGGGTTCGGGCATCATTGGGATCGTCAGCAAAAATGCAGCGGATGCGGCGCTGACTTCAATCGGGAGCGGGAAATCCGAGGTCTGCACGGTGGAGACCACATTCTCGCTCGATAGATCATAGGTCAGTCCGCTTGGGCCAAAGGCCACGCCAAGATCGCCGCCTTCATTGGCAAAGGCCATGTTGAAGTTGCTGCCGGGTGCCTCGAATGTCATTTCATAGCTCAACCGGTCGTAGCTGGCCTGCCCCTCAAGATCGAACTCTTCCGGAAGCACGCCACCGCTCGACATTTGCGAGAGCGCCGCCATTGAGCCAAGGGTGCCCGACCCGGACGAGGTGGTTGCACCCATATTGAAACTCAGTTTGAAGTTCCCGGCTTCGCCATCTGGCGCCGCCGCGTCGATGGTGCCGGTCACGCCGCCAAGTTCGCTGGTCGAGGTGAAAGACACATCGTCGACATCTGCACCTTCGACGAGATATTGCGCGACGAGGTCTGAAATCGTGAAGTCGAGATCGAACATGCCCTCGGATTCACCATCGACCGTGATCTGTTCTGTCGTGAAAATCATGCTGTCGGCTGAGTAGTCATATTGCCGCGCTGCTGGTGTGCCGGATACAGTCACCTCAAGGCCCTGATGCCGCATTTCCATTGAGACATCGAATGCCGGTCCGGCTCCGGCATCGGTTTGGGTTCGGATGCGATAGACCTCAGACATCTCGACACTGACCGTGCCATCGGCATTCTCCGTCAAGGTCACTTGATCGATGCTACCGGTTGACGTGACATCGGCTTGCACATTGGTTGTTGTCAGCCCAGAGATGACCAGGCCATCGGCGGTTTCGGTGACCGACTCCGTCGTCATCGTCTGACCGGTTGCGGCGATTTGAGCTTGCCATTCGGCCCAAAGCTCTTGGGCATCGACATCGGCGAATGCGGGGGCTGCGGCGGTAAGTGCCGCAAAAGAAAGGCTAATAGAAAGGGATTTCATCTTTGACATAATGACCTACCAAGGGTGAATTGCATGGGTGATGTTCGGCCTCTGGCCAGGGGGCGTCAAGGGCTCATCTGCCAGGCAGCGACGACAGGGGAATGATATGAGTGAGTTGAGCGGAAAAACGATCATGATCACCGGCGCGAGCCGAGGGATCGGGGCGGCGGCGGCCCGCGCCTTTGCGGCAGAGGGCGCCAATGTGGCGCTTTTGGCCCGGTCGCGGGAGAGCTTGGTGGAGTTGGCCGGCGAAATTGGCGACCAGGCCCTGGCCGTACCCTGCGATGTGAGCCGGTATTGGGAGGTTGAGGCGGCAGTCTCTGCCGCGGAAGAGACCTTCGGCGGGCTTGATGTGTTGATCAACAATGCCGGTGTGATCGAGCCGATCTCACATCTGGCGGAGGCCGACCCGGACGCGTGGAGCCATGTGATCGATATCAATCTCAAAGGCGTCTTCTATGGCATGCGCGCGGCCATGCCCGGCATGATGGCGCGGGGTGGCGGCACGATCCTCACGATCAGTTCGGGCGCGGCCCATAACGCGCTGGAAGGCTGGAGCCATTACTGCACCTCTAAGGCGGGGGCCGCGATGCTGACCATGTGTGCCCATAAAGAGGGGGGCGAGAATGGGATCCGCGCGATGGGTCTGTCGCCCGGCACTGTCGCCACCGAGATGCAGCGCGAGATCAAATCGAGCGGATTGAACCCCGTGAGCGAGCTCGATTGGTCCGATCACATCCCGCCGGAATGGCCCGCCAAGGCGCTGGTCTGGATGTGTTCATCTGCGGCGGATGCGCATTTGGGGACGGAGCTTTCGCTGCGGGACGAAGGCCTGCGCCGCGAGATCGGGTTGATCGCATGATCGATTTGGACCGGGACGGCGGGTTGTGGACCGTCACGCTCAACCGTCCGGACAAAGCCAACTCCCTGACCGAAGAGATGCTGCGGCATCTGGCCGAGATTGCCGAGGAGGCGGGGCAAGACGAAACCGTGCGGGCGTTGGTGATCACCGGGGCGGGCGACCGGGTGTTCAGCGCCGGTGCGGATTTGGAGGCGGCCAAGGCGGGGCTCGCGACCTCGCCGGTTTGGGAGCGGGCGTCCGGCGCGATTGCGACCCTGCCTTGCCTGACGATTGCGGCGCTGAATGGCACGCTGGCCGGTGGCGCGTTTGGGATGGCCTTGGCCTGCGATCTGCGGATTGCGGTGCCGAGTGCGAAGTTCTTCTATCCCGTGGCCAAGCTTGGTTTCCTGCCGCAGCCGTCAGATCCGAAGCGCATGGCGGCCCTGATTGGACCGGCGCGGACAAAACTGGTGTTGCTGGCCGGGCAAAAACTGACCGCCGAAGAGGCGCTGAGCTTTGGCCTGATTGACCGGATGGTGGCGCCGGACGCTTTGTTGGAGACGGCCAGGATGCTTTCGGCGGATGCTTTGGCGGGCGATGCGGCCAATCTGCGCGGGATCAAACGGCTCTGCGGCTAAGCGCGCCCGGGCCGGGCTATCGCCGTTTCCAGGCGCGCCGGTCGCCCGGGGTTTTCGACTGAAACTCTGGCGGGCGCTTTTGCACCCAGGCGATGAATTTGGCCAGGCGCGGATGGGTTTTGAGCGTCGCGACCGTGGAATAGCTGCGGGCCAGCTCGGCCTCGGACAGGGTCGCGTGGATTTCGTTATGGCAAATCTGATGCAGCAGCACCGTCGGCCCACCCTTGCCGCCGCGCAGGCGCGGGACCAGGTGATGCAGGCTTTGCCTTACGCCCTCGGGAATCGGCCGATCACATAGGGGGCAAATCGGTGCCTCTTTCCCCATCTATCTTGTCCTTTTGCCGATCCCTCGTCATTAGACTGAGGGAGTTTTGCTTCGTGGCAAGGGTGGCGTGATGGAAAATCAGCCGGAAATCGTGCAACAGGCGCTGGATGTCGCCGAAGACAGCTATGCGTTTGCGTTGGGTTGGCTGACCAGCCCTGCCGCTTGGTCGCAATTCGCGCTTTTGGTGGTGGCCTTCCTGGTTGCGCTTCTTGTCTCGCGACGGCTGACTCCGACCCTGACCAAACTGCTGACCCCGTCTGAGGACAGCCAGACGATTCTCGCTACCGCGCGGCGCTTTCTGGCGATGTTCTTGCCGCTGCTCCTGCCAGTCTTGGCCTATGCGTTCACAGCGATTGGGGAGACCATTGTCCGCTCGCTCTTCGACAGTGGCGCGGTGATCGCCTTTGGCAAGCGCGTCTTCCTGTTTCTTGCGGCGCGAAGCCTGGTCAAACACATCATCAGTGACCCGTTCTTGAAGCTTCTGGGCCGCTATGTGCTGGTGCCGGTTGCGGCGCTCTATGCGCTGGGCGTGTTGGATGACGTAACCGTCGCGCTGACCGAACTGCAGGTCAATCTGGGCAATATCTCTTTCTCCGTCATGTCGCTGGTGCGCGGCGTGATTGCGGGCAGTCTTCTGTTCTGGCTTGGGCGCTGGTCCAACACCCAAAGCGCCGAGTTCATCGGCAAACAGCAGGAGATGCGGCCCGCGACCCGCGAGTTGGCGATCAAGACGGTGGAGATCGTCATTTTCGGTGCGGCCTTCCTGCTCTTGATGAACATCATGGGCATCGACCTCACCACGCTTGCGGTTCTTGGCGGGGCGATTGGTGTTGGCCTCGGTTTCGGTCTGCAGAAGATCGCGGCGAATTTCATCTCTGGCATTATCCTGCTGCTCGAAGGTCAGGCGACGGTTGGCGATTATGTCGAGTTGGACGGCGGTGAGCACGGCAAGATCGTCAAAATGACCGCCCGCGCCGCGATTCTGGAGACGTTTGACGGGCGTTGGATCGTGGTGCCGAATGAGGATTTCATCACCACACGGGTGGTGAATTATTCGGATAGCGGCAGCGCGAACCGCTATGAGGCGCCGTTTTCGGTCAGCTATGACACCGATATCAATCAGGTCCCCGCGATTGTCGAGGCCGCCGTTGCAACCCATCCCGGCGTTTTGGATGATCCCTTCCCGCCCGATTGCGAGTTGAGAGGTTTCGGCGACAGCGGCGTCGATTTCAGCGTTGAGTTCTGGGTGAACGGTATCGACGATGGCGAGAACAAATACACCTCCGATGTGCTGTTCCTGATCTGGAACGCGCTGAAAGAGAACGACATCACCATCCCCTATCCGCACCGTGTTTTGGAATGGAAAGCCGGGCAAGGGCCGGGTGACGTTCCATGATCGACGCCTTGGTGATCGGCGCGGGTCCCGCCGGTCTGATGGCCGCAGAGACCTTGGCGCGGGCCGGGCGGCAGGTGGTCTTGGCCGAGGGCAAGCCCTCCGCCGCGCGCAAGTTCCTCATGGCGGGCAAATCGGGGCTGAACCTCACCAAGATTGAGCCGCAGGCAACGTTCTACGCCCAGTATCACGAGGCCGAACCATGGCTTGCGCCGATGTTGGACGCGTTTGGCCCGAAACAGGTGCAAGGCTGGGCTGGTAGCCTCGGCCAGGAGCTGTTCACCGGCACGACCGGGCGCGTCTTTCCGGTTGTGATGAAAGCCTCGCCCTTACTGCGGGCCTGGATGGGGCGGATGCAGGTCGATCTGCGAACCCGTTGGCATTGGCAGGGCTGGGACGGCGACGGGTTTGCCTTTGACAAACCCGAAGGGCGGCAGGTGTTGCAGCCGAAGGTCACGGTTCTGGCGCTTGGCGGGGCGAGTTGGGCCCGGCTGGGCTCGGACGGGGCTTGGGCCCCATGGCTGCAAGAAAGGGGCGTTGAGATTACGCCGTTTCAACCTGCAAATATGGGCTTCGATGTGGCTTGGTCGGCCCATATGGCGGCGCATTTCGGTGCGCCGGTGAAAAACGCGGCGCTGATCGCGGGGGATGAGAGACATCGCGGCGAGTTCGTGATCTCGGCCCGCGGTTTGGAAGGCGGCGGGATTTACACGGTCTCGCGAGCGCTGAGACAGGGCGCGCCACTGACGCTCGATTTGTTGCCAGATTTGACCGTCGAGGAGGTCGCGGCGCGGCTGTCGCGACCGAGGGGGAAAGACAGCCTCGCGAATTTCTTGCGCAAAACCCTGCGTTTGACCGGCGCGCGCCTGGCGCTGTTGCAGGAGTTCGGGCGGCCCTTGCCGGAGGGTCCGGCCTTGGCGTCGGTGATCAAGGCGCTTCCGGTTCCTCATCAAGGCCCGCGGCCGATGGATGAGGCGATTTCCACCGCGGGCGGCGTTGCGCGCGTCGCGCTCGACGATGGCCTTATGTTGCGCGCGATGCCAGGTGTTTTTTGCGCCGGGGAGATGTTGGATTGGGAGGCGCCAACCGGCGGCTACCTGATCACCGCCTGCCTTGCGACGGGCAAATGGGCCGGGCAGCACGCCGCCAAATGGGCCGCTCCGTAGGTCTTAGGCGGCCATCGCGCGATGGAAGGCGGGCCGATCCCGAAGACGGCTCACAAACTCGCGGAATTGCGGCTCTACAATTGGAAATTTCGCGGTGATCGCCCATCCACCGCAATGCGCCAGCAGGATGTCAGCGATGGTCATCGTCTCGCCCATCAGAAATGGTCCGTCTTCAGCCATGCGCGGGATCAGCGCTTTCTGGGAGCGCTCAAACTCCCATTTCAGGCTGTCTTTGATCTCCGGCACGCGCTTGTCTTCCGGCAGGATGAAGGAATGCCGCGCGGCGGTCCAAAGCAGGAGGTCGAACTCATCGACGATAAACTGCGTTAGGCTGTCTTGCCTGGCGCGTTCAACCGTGCCGGCGGGAAAGGTCAGTTGCCCGTGCTTGTCGGCCAGATAGGTCATGATCGCGACCGAGTCGGTGATCGGCACACCGCCCGAGACGAGCACCGGGATTTTGCCCGCCGGGTTGAACCCCACCACCTCGTCAGAGCGCGGGGGGGCGGCGACATGTTCATAGTCCAGCCCCATCTCCTCCAGCGCCCAAAGCACCCGAAGCGTGCGGCTTTTGACCCCACCAATCACTTGATACATCTCGGTCTCCCTTACCCGCGCCGCATCATCGCCAACCGAATGAGCGCGCGTTCCATCAACGCCATTTGTGGGGCCTGTTGTGTGGAGCGCAATGACAAATCTGTCTCGACCAACAGGCTCAGCGCCGCTTCCAGATTATGCATGCCCCAGTTTTGCGCCTGCCGGGTCATCCGATCCCGGCGGGGGCCAAAGATCGGCGGGCGGGCAGCGGCGATCCCGGCGGAGGCACCATTGGGATGGCTCGCCGCCATATGCAGCATCCGAAAATGCCGAAGCGCGGCGATGCACAGCCCTACCGGCTGCACGCCTTGCCCCCCCAATCGGGTGATCAAAGGGCCAATCGCGCCCGCCTGAGCTTCGGCGGCGGCGTGCAGGATGTCATCCAGTTCCGCTTCGATGGTCGCGGGGGCGCAGGCGGCGACATCTTCGGGGGCCACCGGTGTTGGATCACCATGTTTGTAGAGCGCCAGCTTCTCCACCGTTTGGCGGAAATCGCCGGGGTCGAGGGATTGCGCCAAGGTGGTCAGATCGGTCATCGCATCGGGGCCGATTTGCGCGATGCCAGCCTTTTGCAGGGTCTCTTCGATCTCGGCACGCGATGGCGGGTCGTCATAGATCCCCACCGCATAGGCGTTTTGATGGGCCTCAAAAAGTTTGCGCAGGGCCGAGCGGGCGTTGAGTTGTTTCGCGGTGACGATGATCTGCGCATCGCCCGGCTGCCACTCGTCCAGCGCGGTCTTGATTGTGGGCGCAAGCCCGTCGCCCGCGTCTTCGACGAAGGCGGCGCGCGGGCCGGGAAAGAAGCCCTGCGCTTTGATGGCGTCCAGCAACGCGGCGCGGTCCGAGCGGAGATCGGAGGCGGGAATGCGCGTCAGCCGCATCTCGGCCTCTGCCTCAGGCCCCAACAGCGCCTCCAGCATCTGTTGCCGTTTGAGCGCCACGCGCATCGCGTCGGCGCCGTAGATCAAAAGGCCAGTGGCGTCCGGGTTGGGTCGGGCAAAATAGCCCGCCGCGTCGCGCGGGCCGAGCTTCATGACCAGCGGCTGGCGCTGGCCAGAAGATTCGAGACGATCTGATCCGCGAGCGCGATCATCAGCCGTTCTTCCGCATCGCGTTCCGCCGCCGCCGTCGCAATGGTCGAGCCGGTGGTTGAATAGGCCGTGAAGGTTTGCACCCGGCCCGCATGGACCTGCACATCGGTACCCGCCTCAACCACGCGAAACCGGGTCGCGCCAGTCAAATTGATCCGGGTGATGTCGTTTGAGCCAGTGACCGCGATGCCTCTTTCATCAATAACCGTATCGATCGTCATGGCGTAGCGCGGGCTGGAGGCGCGGCCGAGCCGGTCTTCCAATCGCGCCACCATGAGAAACTCTGTCCGTGTCTCAGGCGGCTCCACCAGGATCTGACCACGCAGCACATCCCCCGCCCCACCCGGCGCATAGACGGGCGTGAAGCCGCAAGCCGCAAGCGGGGCTGCGGCAAGCAGGGTCAGAAAGGTGCGACGATCAGATAACGACATTGATGATACGGCCCGGCACAACGATGAGCTTTTTCGGGGCCCCGCCATTCAGGGCCTTGATCACAGCGTCATCCGCCAGCGCCAGCTTTTCAACCTCTTCCTTCGGCAAATCTTTGGCCACGATGATTTCCGAGCGACGTTTGCCGTTGATCTGAATCGGCAATGTCACGGTGTCATCAACCAACATCGCGTCATCGGCCTGTGGCCAAGGCGCATTGGCGATCAGCCCCTCACCACCTTGATGCGACCAGATATCCTCGGCCAGATGCGGGGTCATCGGCGACATCAACTGCGCCAGAACCATGATCGCTTTGCGTTGCGCGGCATGGCTGGCTTTCGATTTGGTCAGCGTGTTGGTGAAAGCGTAAAGCTTCGCGATTGCTGCATTAAAGCCGAAACTTTCGACGCCCATGGTCACGTCATGGATCGTTCGATGCATCGCGCGGATCAGGTCTTCATCCCCCTCACCCGCCGCGCCCGGTTCCATCGCACCAATCCGGTCGCAGAGCATCCAGACGCGGTTGAGATGTTTGAACGCAGCCTCGGCCCCGGCCGCGGTCCATTCCACGTCGCGTTCGGGCGGCGAGTCGGAGAGCACAAACCAGCGGGCCGTGTCGGCGCCGTATTGGTCGATGATCGCCACCGGGTCGACGACGTTTTTCTTCGATTTCGACATCTTGGCGGAGGGGATCACCTCGACAGTTTCGCCGGTCGCGCCCAGCTTCGCGCCCGACTCGGTTATCTCTACATCTTCTGGGAAGTGATAGACCGGGCGGTCTTTCTCGTCGCGGGTGACATAGATCGCGTGGGTTACCATGCCTTGGGTAAAGAGCGCATCGAAGGGTTCGATGGCGCTCCCCGGCAAATGGCCGGTGATCTGCATCGCGCGGGCGAAGAAGCGGGAATAGAGCAGGTGCAGGATCGCGTGCTCAATACCGCCGATATATTGGTCGACATTCATCCAATAGGCCGCGTCCTCGGCAGAGGTCGGCGTGGCCGCGTGAGGTGCAGTGAAGCGCGCAAAATACCATGACGAATCCACGAACGTGTCCATCGTGTCGGTTTCGCGCTTTGCCGGTGCACCGCAAGACGGGCAGGGCACATCGCGCCAAGTTGGATGCCGATCGAGCGGGTTGCCCGGGATGCTGATATCCACATCGCGGGGCAGTTCGACGGGCAGGTTCTCTTTCTTCTCGGGCACCACGCCGCAGCTCTCGCAATGCACGACCGGGATCGGACACCCCCAATAGCGCTGCCGCGAAAGCCCCCAATCGCGCAGGCGGAATTTGGTGACGCCCTGACCCACGCCATTGGCCTCGCAAAACGCGATGGCTGTGTCGATTCCCTCTGTCCCGGTCTGCACCTCGTCGCCCGCGAAGCCTTTGACATAGCGGACCTTCTCGGGCTTGGGCGGAACATAGGCCTCGCCGCCTTCCTCGGGCCGGGTGAACCCAGCTTCGCCCTGAGCGGGCACATAGGTGGAGATCACATCCAGCCCGTATTTCCGCGCGAAATCCAAGTCGCGCTGGTCATGGGCGGGGCAGCCGAAAATCGCGCCGGTGCCGTAATCCATCAAGATGAAATTGGCGATATAGACCGGCAACTCCCAAGAGGTGTCAAACGGGTGGCGCACGGTGAGCCCGGTGTCGAAGCCTTTCTTCTCGGCCTTCTCCAAAGCTTCTTCCGATGTCCCTGTGGCACGACATTCGGCGCAGAAGGCCGCCACGTCTGCATTATGCGCCTCCAGCTCCTTGGCCAATGGATGATCAGGCGAGATGCCAATGAAGCTTGCCCCCATCAGCGTGTCGGGACGGGTCGTGTAGACCTCCACACGATCATGGCCACCAGCGCTCTCGGTCAGGCCGAAGGAGAATTGCAGCCCGCGGGATTTGCCGATCCAGTTGGCCTGCATCAACTTCACTTTGTCCGGCCAGTTGTCGAGCCCGTCCAGCGCGTCCAGCAGTTCCTCTGAGAAATCGCTGATCTTGAAGAACCATTGCGTCAACTCGCGGCGTTCGACCTCCGCGCCCGAGCGCCAGCCTTTGCCGTCGATTACCTGTTCATTGGCCAAGACGGTCATGTCCTCCGGGTCCCAATTGACCACGGCATTTTTCCGGTCGATCAGCCCGGCCTTCAGGAAATCCAGGAACAGGGCCTGCTGCTGGCCGTAATATTCCGGGTCGCAGGTCGCAAACTCACGGGACCAGTCGATGGAGAGGCCCAGAGGTTTCATCTGCTCGCGCATCACCGCGATATTGTCATAGGTCCAATCGGCGGGGTGCCCGCCGGAGGCCATTGCCGCGTTTTCAGCCGGCATACCAAACGCGTCCCATCCCATTGGGTGCAGCACGTTGTGCCCGGTCGAGAGCTTATAGCGCGCGATGACATCGCCCATCGTGTAGTTGCGCACATGGCCGATATGAATCCGGCCAGACGGGTAGGGGAACATCTCAAGCACGTAATATTTTGGCTTGCCCCCCTCGCGGGTCGCGCGGAAGGTGCCAGCCTCGTTCCAGGCCTTTTGCCATTTCGGTTCCAACTCTGACGGTTGATAACGGGACATCGGATTTCCTTAAGGTCGAACGCAAAAACGCCGGGCTGTGGACCCGGCGCTGTGTTTAGGGGGAGTGTGCCGCAGGGTCTAGAGGTCGCCGTCGCGAATCCGTAGCTGACGCGCACGGGTGAGAATAGCGTCTTCAATCTGGCGCGCGGTTTCGCGGCTGACGGCACCGCCGCGGCTTTGCAGGGCGACACGCAGGCTGCGCGCATCCAGCGCGGGGTCATTCACGTAAACCGTGGCGCGATAGGCGCGGCCAGCACCTGGCGGGGTGCCGTAGCCAAAGACGATAACGCCTGAGAACGGATCAGCGGCTTCGATTGGCATGAAATCCAGGATCTCAAGCGACGCATTCCAGAGGTAACGGTTCACCTCGACGGTGACATTCGGATCGGCGCTATTCTGGAAAAGATCAAAGATGGTGCGGCGATTCGGGTCGGGTATGGCCCCGGCCTCCACCAACTGCTCCCTGGTTTCTGGGCTCATCTCATTATCCAGGCTGCCGGAGCCGAACAGCCCACCGCCTCGGCCCGAGCATGCTGCAACACTCAAAACCAGCAAAACCGCGCAGAAGGCTCTTGCCGTTCCCGAAAACATCATGCCCTGCTGCCTCTTTGTCGTAGAACTCTGTCCGCTTGGTATCTTAGCCCCTCTTGCGCGGCAAGAGGCATTGGTTTCCGGGCGCAAAACCGACTGTGGCAACTCTGCACCAGGCGGGCGGCAAGATCGCGGCATCTCTTTGGCCTTTCTTGCAATTCGAAGGGCGAAGAGAGAGGTAGGGGCATACTCAATTCGGAATTCCCCGTGTTGAGGTGCACCTTATTCTAAGAATACGAGGGAAAAACCATGAAAAAGGTTCTCTTCGCTACCACGGCACTGGTTGCCTCGGCTGGCGTAGCAGCTGCCCAAGGCGTGACGCTCAGCGGCTCGGCCGAAATGGGTATCTATGGCGGCGACGGTGTCGAAACCCAGTTCTTCCAGGATCTGGACGTTACGTTCACCATGTCCGGCACCACCGACAACGGCCTGACCTTCGGCGCAAGCGTCGATCTCGATGAGTCCGATGGCTCCGGTACCTTCGCTGACGGCGACACGCGCGGTGCCTCTGGCGCGTTCGATCCTAATGATGACGGTGGTACCACCATCTTCATCTCCGGCAACTTCGGTACGGTTACCATGGGTGACACCGACGGTGCTCTGGACTGGGCTCTGACTGAGGCCGGTAACGTTGGCAACCCAGGTTCGATCAACGATGCAGAAACCGAGCATGCTGGTTACTTGGGTGCGTACGGTGACGGCGCGTTTGATGGCCAGATTCTGCGTTACGACAACACCTTTGGTGATTTCGGCGTCGCGGTATCGGTTGAGCAAGCTGGCGATGCAGACTCCGGTGTCGTTCCCGCTGGCGCGTCTGACGGCTCCGCAGCTATCGGTTTCCGCTATGGCACCGACTTGGGTGGCGTTGAGCTTAACCTCGGCTTGGGTTATCAGACCAGCGACATCGGAGGTGTTGACCAGAACATCGTCGGTGTGAGCATCGCTGCTGTATTTGCAGGCGGGTTTGAAGCAGGCATCCAGTATAGCGACTGGGAAGACCGCGGGGGCACCGTTGGGAACGATGACGACCATATCGGCATCGGTGTCGGCTACTCCTTCGACGCGTTCTCGATTCACGCCAACTGGGGTGAATTTGACAGCGGCAACTCGGGTTACGGGATCGCAGCAGCCTATGATCTGGGCGGCGGTGCTGGCATCCACCTCGGTTACGGCAACAGCGAAACCGGCGGTGTTGACTCCGACTCTTGGTCGCTCGGCGTTGCAATGTCCTTCTAATCCGAACGGATTATTTGGTAAGGGAAGAGCGGGCTTTGGCCCGCTCTTTTCTGTTTGGGGATCGCGCATGTCACTTTCCGATATCACGGAAGCTATTTCGGTTGCTGAAGCCAAGGCGGGCCGTGTGCCTGGATCGGTGCGACTGATCGCGGTGTCGAAAGTGCAACCGGAAGATCGGGTCGCAGATGTGTTGCGCCAGGGGCATAGGCTTTTCGGTGAAAACCGGGTGCAGGAGGCCGCCTGGCGCTGGCCACCGTTTCAAGCGCAATACCCTGATATCTCTCTCCATCTGATCGGCCCGTTGCAGACCAACAAGGCGCGCCAAGCCGTTGAGATGTTCGACGCGATCCACACGCTCGACCGGCCGAAATTGGCGCGTCGCTTCGCGGATCTCGCGCAAGAGCGCGGCGCGTCGCCTGAGCTTCTGATCCAGGTCAACACCGGCGAAGAGCCGCAAAAGGGGGGCATTCTCCCTGCGGAAACCGATGCTTTTGTTGCCGAGGCGCGGGCTTTGGACCTGCCCGTCACCGGGCTGATGTGCATCCCGCCGATTGAGGAAGAGGCCAGCCTGCATTTCGCCCTTTTGGCCAAGCTGGCCGAGCGCAATGGTTTGCCGGAACTCAGCATGGGCATGAGCGCCGATTTCGAGAAGGCGATTGCGTTTGGCGCGACCTATATCCGCGTCGGCTCGGCGATATTCGGGGAGCGGGTCGCGCCGCAGACTTGATTGCCCGTACATCTCCGCCGCATGCTGACCGCATCCAACTTTTGGGAGGCGGCTATGAAAACCCTCACGATCTCGGTTCTTGCATTGGCTTTGTCCGCGACGGCGGCTTTGGCAGAGTTTCGGCTTTCCTTCGAGTGGGGGGATATCCCGCTTTGCACCACGGGCCGGCCGAATACGGTTGGCAACCCGGCGTTCACGTTGCGCGATGTGCCGGCTGGGACCGAGACGATTGAATTTCGCCTCGTTGATTTGGATGTGCCGTCCTACAACCACGGTGGTGGACGGCTCAGGATCAGCGGCAGCGGTACGGTGCCCGAAGGCCTTTTCACCTACCGCAGTCCATGCCCGCCGGGTGAAGTTCATACCTATGAATGGCAAGCAACCGCCCGTGCTGGCCGCCAAGTCTTGGGCGTTGCAACGGCACAGAGGCGCTACCCCGAATAAGTTCAGGTCGGAACATGGAGTTTCGTGCCCGGCGCGATCCGCCTTGTGATCCCATGTAGATCGGCGCGGTCAAACGCGATGCATCCTTCGGTTGGGAAGCCCGGCCGCCGCCATTGATGCAGAAAGATCGCCGACCCTCGGCCGGATGTCGCATCTGGCCAATTCCAATCGGTCAGCAAGATCAGATCGTAGAGCGGATCGGCACGGCAGAGGCGTTCGTGGCTATGAGCATATGGCGCGCGAACCATTAGGTTATAAGCCGCATCCGCGGGATCATCAGACCATAGATCGCGCGGGCTAATCGGCAGGGCCCATTCGCAAGGTCGCTCGATCCGGTCCGCCCGATAGAGGCAGCCGACGATCCGATGACCCCCCGCCGGGGTCGCACCATCGCCTTCACGTTTCTCGTCCCTGACCCCGCCACGCCCGATGGAACAGGGAAACACCCGGTTCTGAAACCGGATGCCCATCGGGGTCAGCACCAGATCCTCCGGTGTCACAAGAGATGCCCCGACTTCGCGGCCTTGGTCGCCAGATAATGCGCGTTGTGGCGGTTGGTGCCGGTGATCAGCGGGACACGTTCGGTGACCTCAATGCCCATCTCGGTCATGATTTCAACTTTGCGCGGGTTGTTGGTCATCAGGCGGACGGCACCAAACCCCATGCGTTTCAGCAGATCCGCACCGAGGCGAAAGTCGCGTTCATCGTCCTCAAAACCCAGCCGGTGATTGGCCTCGACCGTGTCAAACCCTTGATCTTGCAGGGAATAGGCGCGCATTTTATTGGCCAACCCAATCCCGCGACCTTCCTGGTTGAGATAGAGCAAGACGCCGGCACCGGCTTTGCCCATCTCGGCCAGAGCTGTGTGAAGCTGCGGCCCGCAATCGCATTTCAGCGAGCCCAAAACGTCGCCGGTGAAGCAGGCCGAATGAATGCGCGCCAGAACTGGTGTCTCCCGGTCGGGGCGGCCAATTTCGATTGCGTAATGTTCAATGCCGCCATTATCGGGTCGGAAGATATGCAACCGGCCTGCCTCAGCGGCCTCCATCGGCAGGCGCGCGGCGGCAACGGGATGCAGCGGGTGATGGGCGGCCAAATCCTTCTGCGCATCACGGGCCATCAGACAAGTCAGCCCAGCCTCAGTGGCCAATTTGCGTGCGTTCTCTACGGTACTGGTCAGAACGGCTGGCAAAAGCTGTGCCGATTTTGCCAGCAGCAATGCCAAGCGATGAAGCCCGGCCTCTCCCGTGCGGAGGCTTTGCAACGGGCCCTTCATCGGCGCCTGCAGATCATAGGCCGGGTCCGCAATCGCATTTAGCCAGGCCGTATCCGCGTCGCTTGGCAACACAAGCCGCGCCAGATCCCCGTCATAGGCACGCGCTTTCAAAGTCTCCGCCCGCCATGCGGTAATCGCGACACTTACTTCACCGCCCAATCCGCAGATATCTGCGAGCCGCGCCGCGCTCACCCGCTCAGCGGCGAGGACCATGATGCCAGCACCAGCCTCATCGGCCAAAACCACGGGCACACCGACACGAAGATCGGCGCGGGCACGGGCGACAAGTTCGGTGGACGAGGGGATCAGGCTCATAGTCTCTCACATAAGCGCGGGGCTCAGACCCGTTCCTTACCCGCTACAGAAGGAATTTGAAACATTCCCTCCCGGCCTGACACGGCTGCGTGAGGTTTTTTTCGACCACCTTGCCAACAGCGTGAGTGAGGCGCATGTCGGGGACCAGAAACAGGAACGAGGTAGACCCATGGCCACTTTGCGAAAGATTCTGCTGGTCGACGATGACGAAGATTTGCGCGAGGCGCTGTCGGAACAGCTGGTGATGACCGAAGAGTTTGACGTGTTCGAAGCCGGTAACGGCACCGGCGCGATGGAGCGCGCGAAAGAAGCGATCTATGATTTGGTGATCCTCGATGTGGGTCTGCCCGATACCGATGGGCGCGAGCTTTGCCGTTTGCTCCGTAAGCAAGGGGTGAAATGCCCGATCCTGATGCTGACCGGTCATGACAGTGATGCCGACACGATTCTGGGCCTCGACGCTGGTGCCAATGACTACGTCAGCAAGCCATTTAAGTTCCCGGTGCTCTTGGCGCGTATCCGTGCCCAGCTCCGCCAGCACGAACAGTCCGAAGACGCCGTGTTCCAGCTTGGACCCTATACGTTCAAGCCCGCGATGAAGCTCTTGGAGACCGAGGACAACAAGAAAATCCGCCTGACCGAAAAAGAGACGAACATCCTGAAGTTCCTCTACCGCGCTCAGGATGGTGTTGTGGCCCGCGATATTCTTCTACACGAAGTCTGGGGTTACAATGCCGGTGTCACCACGCACACGCTTGAGACCCATATCTATCGCTTGCGGCAAAAAATCGAGCCAGATCCGTCAAATGCGCGGCTTTTGGTTACCGAAAGCGGCGGCTATCGGCTGGTCTCGTGACGACCGCCTGGCGGTATTGATCGAAATCAAAGTGCAACTTTTGGTTGCGCCGTAGAACAGGTTTATTACCTCCCTGTTGGACTGGCCCGGACCCTCGCGTCCGGGCCTCTTTTTTTCACGTCCGGGGCAGGCGCAGGCAGCAGAGACCGTAAAGAAACATCAGCCCCAGGCCGCCTGAGACGCCGAGGTAAAGCACCCGCAGGGCAAGCTCCCGGCCCATTTCCGGCTCGGCCCATGCCATGAACGCTCCGCCCGCCAGGGCACCGAGGGGCATCATGCCCCATCCGAAGAACCGATAGATGCTGTTGACCCGTCCAAGCAGAAGGTCGGCCACGACCCTTTGGCGGTAAGAGACGGTGACCACATTCCAGAGCATGCCGAAGAGGATCCCTGCAAAAAGCGCGGCACCCACGACCAACGCGGACGACGTGAGATAGAGCAAGGAGAACGGCAGGGCCATGCCGAAGAGGGCGAGGATCACGCTTTGCTGCGGACCGAGGCGCGCGGCGATCCAAGGGCCGCAGAGCCCCCCTGTGACGCCGCCCGCCGCTCCGGCGGTGAGCAGGATGCCGTAGCCCACGGCCTCTAGCGCGAGGATATCCTGTGCAAAGAGCACCAGATAGGTCATCGCGGCCAGTGAGAGAGCATTCATCAGCCCAAGCATGATGGCAAGTTGTAAGAGAACGCCATGCTGCTTGATCCACTTCGCACCTTCGATCAGCTCTACCCAGAACCCGGCGGGCAGACCCCGGTTGAGGCGCGGTGGAAAAGCTATGGCCCAGACGGCGAAGGCGGCCAAGGCGAAGCCGATCGCTTCAAAAAGGAAGGGGGCGGGCACGGCCAGCGCGATCAGCAGACCGGCAAGCGGCGGGCCGACAAAGCTCCCCATAATCTGCTCGATGCTCCAGATCTGGCCATTCGCGGTTTCCAGGTCGCGCTTTTCCACGAGGGACGGCAGAGCCGTTTGTGCCGCATTGTCACGGACGACTTCCGCCGCGCCCATCAGGAACGCGAGGCCCGCCAGTGCCGCGATCATCCAAGTCGCGTTTTCGCCCGCAGGCAGCGGCGGCCCGGCGGCAATCAG
Source organism: Roseobacter sp. HKCCD6576-2 (assembly GCF_013179285.1). Classification (GTDB taxonomy): domain Bacteria; phylum Pseudomonadota; class Alphaproteobacteria; order Rhodobacterales; family Rhodobacteraceae; genus Rhodophyticola; species Rhodophyticola oceani. The sequence continues at coordinate 212,151 of NZ_WVNW01000001.1, forward strand.
CGCCACCACGCCAAAGGCCAGCCCCATCCGCACCAAGTCCGCGCGCACCATCAACCGTTGCCGGTCCGCCCGGTCGGTGATGACCCCGACAGGTAACGAGAGCAGGAACCACGGCAGCCGGGTGGCAAAGGCCACAAGGGCAAGATCGAACGGGTTTGTCGAAATCAACGTGGCCAGCCAAGGAAAGGCCAGAGCGCCCACCCCGTCACTGAGATTGGAGGCGCCCGCGCCGGAGAAAAGCAGGCGGTAGTTCCGGTTCTGTTTCAGAAGGAGCCACGCCATCACGCCCACCTTTCGGACATTTGCAAAGCCCGACGCTGGCACGTAAACCGAAGCGGCACAACACGGGGATCGGGACCGCATCATGTCTTTCACGCTTGCCACCTGGAATATCAACTCCGTTCGGCTTCGCGCCGAGCTTGTTACCAAGCTTTTGCGCGACGAAGGGCCGGAGGTGCTCTGCTTGCAGGAGTGTAAGTCGCCGGTTGAGAAAATTCCGGTCGAAGTGTTTGCCGCCGCTGGATATGGCCACATGGTGGCGCGCGGACAGAAGGGATATAACGGCGTCGCGATCCTGTCGAAGCTGCCACTCGAGGATGTCGGGCACCGGGATTTCGTTGGTAAGGGCGACGCGCGCCACGTGGCCGCGAAGCTCGAAAACGGCGTTACGGTGCATAATTTCTATGTCCCGGCCGGGGGCGACGAGCCGAACCGCGAGAAGAACGAGAAATTCGGCCATAAGCTCGATTTCCTGACGGAGATGCGGGATTGGTTCCATGGTGAGACGCCCGAGAAGAGCATTCTTGTCGGCGACCTCAATATTGCACCGCGTGAGGATGATGTCTGGTCCCACAAGCAATTGCTCAAGGTTGTGAGCCATACGCCGATCGAAGTGGAGCATCTGGCGCAAGTGCAAGACAGTGCCGGATGGGTCGATGTGACCCGCAAAGATATCCCCGAGGGCGTGCTTTATTCCTGGTGGTCCTACCGCGCGCGGGATTGGGAGGCCGCAGATAAGGGCCGCAGGCTCGATCATGTCTGGGCAACGCCGGATATCGCAAACGCGTCGCACAGTTCGCGCGTTTTGCGCCATGTGCGCGGATGGGAGAAACCCTCCGATCACGCGCCGGTTTTTGCGACCTTCGATCTCTAGGAGCGGCGCATCGCCCCTTGGCCTCGGCGCGTTCAGGTTCCATATACACTGCCAAGTGAATCTGAAGGGATATGACCCATGTTGGAGTTGGGGCAAGGCGCGGCGGATGCCGGTGCGGCCGATCTGATCAAAGACAGTTCTGAAGCGACCTTTATGGTCGATGTGATCGAGGCCAGCAAAGACGTGCCGGTGATCGTCGATTTCTGGGCGCCCTGGTGCGGGCCGTGCAAAACGCTCGGGCCGCAGCTTGAGGCGGCGGTCAAGGCGGCCAAGGGCAAGGTCAAAATGGTGAAGGTCGATGTGGACCAGAACCAACAGATCGCGGGTCAGTTGCGTATCCAGTCGATCCCGACTGTCTATGCATTCCACCAGGGGCAGCCGGTGGATGGGTTCCAAGGCGCGGTGTCCGAGGCCGAGGTGAAACGCTTTGTCGAGAAGCTTTCGGCGCTTGCCGGCGATGATGGGTTGAGCGAGGCGGTTGAGGCGGCTGAGGCGATGCTGGAGGAAGGCGCCGCCGTCGATGCCGCGCAGACCTTTGCCGCCATCCTCGGCGAAGAACCCGAAAACGCCGCCGCCTATGGTGGTTTGGTTCGTGCCCATTTGGCGACGGGTGACACCGATCAGGCCGACGCGCTCTTGGCGAATGCGCCCGAGGCGATTGCCAACTCGGCAGAGGTTGAAGCCGCGCGGGCGCAATTGGAACTGGCGCGTCAGGCCGCCGATGCAGGGCCTTTGGGAGATCTGTCCGCCGCGGTCGAGGCCGACCCCGACAACCATCAAGCCCGGTTTGATTACGCGCTGGCCTTGCATGCTGCCGGTCAAGTTGAAGAGGCAGTTGATCAACTGCTTGATCTCTTCCGCCGAGATCGAGAGTGGAACGATGGCGCCGCCAAGACACAGCTCTTCACGATTTTCGATGCGCTCAAACCTGAGGACCCGATTGTTCTCACCGGTCGCCGGAAACTCAGCTCAATGATCTTTGCCTAAACGCACAGCGTGCTACATGTTGGGTATGATGTCCTCAGCCGACCTTCCCGACACCCTTCCGGTGTTCCCACTTCCGGGCGCGCTGCTTTTGCCGCGCGCGCGTCTGCCGCTGCATATTTTCGAGCCGCGCTATCTCGCGATGCTGGATGATACGCTCAAAACTCGGCACCGCTTGATCGGCATGGTGCAGCCGCGCGACGTGCCGGGTAATGCTGACAAACGCCTTCATGCGATTGGGTGCGCGGGCCGGATCACGCAATTCTCGGAGACCGAGGATGGGCGCTACATGATCACGCTGTCGGGCATCTCGCGCTATCGCGTGACGCGTGAGGTCTCGGGGTTCAGCCCATATTTGAAGGCGGATGTATCTTGGGACGGGTTTGAGGCCGACCGGGGCGGCATTGAGCGGGATGAAAGCTTCAACCGGCCCGAATTTCTCGACCTTCTCTCGCGTTATTTCGAAGCGCTGTCGCTGTCGACGGATTGGGACAGTCTGAAAGATGCGGAGGATGAGTTGTTGATCAACTCGCTGTCGATGCTCTGCCCGTTTGAGCCCGAAGAGAAGCAGGCGCTACTGGAGGCGCCATCATTGACCACCCGCCGCGAAACCCTGGTGACGCTGATCGAATTTGCGCTGCGCGGTGGTGCGACCGAAGAGGTTCTGCAATGACCCCTGCTGCTCAAGCCGATCGCCGGATGTTGGAGGCCCTGGTTTGCCCCTTGACCCATGCGCCGCTCAGCTATGATGCGGAGGCGCAGGAGCTGATCTCCAAAGCCGCGCATCTGGCCTTCCCGATCCGCAACGGGATTCCGATTCTCTTGGAAGAAGAAGCTCGGAAAATCGACTAAAGTGGACGGCCGCGCAGCAGACGCGGCAAATCGCCGGCCAGCCCGGCGGCCTCGCGGATAAACCGACGCCGGAGACCCGGCAGCGCATTCACCACGCCAAGACCCAGGTCACGCCCGGCACGCAGCAGCGGATTATCGTTGGAGAACAACTTGTTCACCGCATCCATCCCGGCGGCCAACGCGGCGGTGTCAAAGCGGCGCCAAGTTTGATAGCGCTCCAGCACATCAATGGCACCAAAATCTTCGCCACGCCGTTTCGCATCCGCCAGCACTTCGGCCAATGCGCCGACATCGCGGAGGCCTAGGTTCAGACCTTGGCCCGCAATCGGGTGCACACCATGGGCGGCGTCCCCCACCAGGGCCAGATTTGGGGCCACGAAGCTGCTGGCGAGTGTCAGGGTCAATGGATAGCTGAACCGCGCGCCCTCAAGGCTGATCTCGCCCAGAAAATCGCCGAACCGGGGGCGGAGCGCGTCGAGATAGTCTGCGTCGGAGAGCGCATTGATCCGCGCGGCAGCCTCATGAGTTTCGCTCCAAACAATTGACGACCGGTTGCCGGGCAGCGGCAGAATTGCCAGCGGCCCGGGCGGCATGAAAAACTGATGCGCGATGCCGTTATGAGGTTTCTCATGGGCAATCGCGCAGACCAGCGCGGTTTGCCCATAATCCCATCCGGTGCGTTTGATCCCGGCGCGCGCGGCCACACCGCTTTGCCGCCCATCGGCGCCGATAAGCAGCCGTGCGGTCAGGTCGGTGCCATCGTCGAGCGTGACGCGCGCGCCTGTTTCCGTATCCTGTGCGATGACGCGTGCGCCCGGGCGGTGTGTGACCAGAGGATCGGCCTCCATCGCGGCGAGCAGGGCCTGCCGCAGATAGCGATCTTCCAGCATATGGCCCATTGGGCCTTCTTCAATCTCCGCATGATCGAAATGCAGGAAAAACGGCGACGGCCCTTCGCCGGCCCGCCCATCGCTTGCAATGACTTCCAAGATTGGCTGCGCGTGATCGGCCAAATCCTCCCAAAGCCCCAACGCATCCAGCAGTTTGGTCGAGGCCAGGGCCAGCGCGTAAGACCGCCCGTCAAACGTGTCTGCGCCTCGATTTTCGGTGCTTTGCGCGTCCAAAACCAGGCTGGAAAACCCCGCTTGCGCCAGGGCCAGCGCCAGGCAGGGGCCGTTCAAGCCGCCGCCGACAATCAGAACATCTGCGTCATGTGCCATAAGAGGGAATATGCAGGTGCGTCGAGGATTGTCCAACGCGGAACGCACAGATAGCGTGGCCCGCGACACCATGACGGGGGCAGGAATATGCGGGACGATTGGCAAAGCTTGAGCGCGAGCGATTTGGGTCGGGCGATCGGCGCGGGCGAGATCGACCCGGTGGCGTTGACCGAAGCCTATCTGACCGCCTGTGGGGCTTTTCCGGATACAGACCGAATCTACACGATGTTGACGCCAGAGCGCGCGCTGGCGGAGGCAGAGGCCTCGGCGGCGCGGGCAAAAGACGGCGTGCGGCGCGGGCTTTTGGATGGTGTGCCAATCTCCTGGAAAGACCTGTTCGATACCGCTGGCCTGCCGACGGAGGCGGGATCGGCTCTGTTGAAAGGTCGCGTGCCGTCTGAAGATGCCGAGGTTTTGGCGCGGGCGACGCGGGCTGGTCTGGTCTGCCTCGGCAAGACCCATATGACGGAACTGGCCTTTTCCGGTCTGGGCGTGAACCCGATCACCGCGACACCCCCCAATGTGAATGATCCCGCGCTCGTGCCGGGCGGGTCGTCTTCCGGCGCGGCCGCCTCTGTCGCCTTCGGTCTGGCGGCGGCAGGGATCGGGTCGGATACCGGTGGGTCGGTCCGTTTGCCTGCCGCTTACAACGATCTGGTCGGCCTTAAAACCACCCACGGGCGGCTCAGCCGTCAAGGCGTTGTGCCCTTGGCGGAGAGCTTCGACACTGTTGGCCCGCTAACCAAGACTGTCGAAGATGCGGCGCATTTGCTGGCGGTGATGGAGGGCGACAAGCCTGTCGATCTCACCGGCGCGCGACTGGCCGACAAACGGTTTTTGGTGCTGGAGCCCTATTCTTCGGATGTGCGCGACGCGTCCGGTGCGGCATTTCAATCCGCCGTCGCCCGGCTTGCCCAAGCCGGGGCGCAGATCGATACCGGGACGATCCCGGCTATCGACGAGGCGATGCAGACAACGCTGATGCTGTTCACCGGAGAGGCCTATGGCACCTGGGGCGAGACGATCGAGGCCGCGCCCGAGAAGATGTTTGACCGGGTCCGCGACCGGTTCCGCCAGGGGCGCGAGGTCAGCGCGCCTGATTTCGTTGCCGGATGGCAGCGGTTGCGCCGTCTGAGGCGAGATTGGGCGCGTGAGACCGCCGCCTATGACGCGGTGCTATTGCCAACGGCGGCGAACCTGCCCGCAAATGCCGCGCGCCTGATGAATGACGACGATTATTTCGTGACCGAGAACCTTTTGACCCTGCGCAACACCCGTGTTGGCAACCTGATGGGGCTCTGCGCCGTGACCCTGCCGACGGGTATTCCCTCAACAGGCATCATGATCTTGTGCCCACCGATGGCAGAGCCACAACTTCTGCGCATTGCGGCGGCGGCGGAGCGGGCATTGGCCTAAGCGCCACAGGCGTTGCGCCTTTACGCCCTGAAAAGGCGCGTTTTTCTGGACCCACGCGGCCCATCGCCGTACACTGTCTGCAAATCAGGGCGCTATGATCCTGAAACTGAGGCAGACATGGACTTTCCAGAGCGGTTTTCGGACCTGCCAGAATATGCGTTTCCGCGTTTGCGGACCTTGCTCGATTCCCATCAGCCTGGGGACGAACCGATTGTCATGACGATCGGTGAACCGCGCCACGCGTTCCCCGATTGGGTGGGCAATGTGCTGGCCGAAAACGTCGACGGCTTCGCCAAATACCCGGCGAATGATGGCAGCCCGGCGTTGCAGCAAGCCATCGCCGATTGGATCAAACGCCGCTATGATGTCTCGGTCGATGCGGGGACCCAGGTCTTGCCTTTGAATGGCACGCGCGAGGGGCTTTTCAACGCGCTGATCGCGCTGAGCCCCGAGACGAAGGGCGGCAAACAGCCTGTTATTCTGACGCCCAACCCGTTTTATCAAGTCTATGCCGTGGCCGCGTTGGCCGTCGGGGCGGAGCCGGTCTATGTCCCCGCGACCGACACGACGGGCAACTTGCCGGATTATGCAGGCTTGCCGCCCGAGATATTGGAGCGGGTCACGGTCGCCTATATCTGCTCGCCCGCGAACCCGCAGGGCGCGGTGGCGGATCGAGCGTATTGGGCCGATCTGATCAGCCTGGCCGAGCAATATGATTTCCAGATTTTCGCGGATGAGTGCTATTCGGAGATCTATCGCGAGATGCCGCCGCCGGGCGCGTTGCAGATCGCCTCTGAGATCGGGGCGGACCCTGACCGGGTCGTGATTTTCCACTCGCTTTCGAAGCGGTCCAACCTGCCCGGCCTCCGCTCTGGCTTCGCCGCTGGCGGTGAAAAGAGCATCGCGCGCCTGAAACAGCTGCGCGCCTATGCGGGCGCGCCTCTTCCGATGCCGCTCCAAGCTGTCGCTGCGCGCGCTTGGGCGGACGAAGACCATGTGATCACCAACCGCGCGCTTTACGCGGAGAAGTATGCCATCGCCGACGAGGTTTTCGACGGCCTCCAAGGCTACAGGCCGCCCGAGGCGGGGTTTTTCCTCTGGCTTCCGGCGGAGGACGGCGAGGCGGCAACCCTGAAATTATGGCGCGAGACGGGTGTTCGGGTTCTGCCCGGGGCCTATCTGGCGCGGACAATCGAGGGCCACACGCCGGGCGCGGATCGCATCCGCGTGGCGATGGTGGCTGAAAAAGACGACATGCGGCGCGGGCTGATCAAGCTCCGCGACTGTTTATATCGGTGAGGTAGAGATCTATGGCGTATCAGACACGACAGCGCGACCCGCTTTTGGACAGCCGGATGCAAGCCGCGCTTGAACGACGCGGTCAAGAGCTTCTGGGGCTGGGCTTGATGGTGCTCGGTGTCGCGCTGGTTATGATGCTTGTCTCCTACTCGCCGGAAGATCCGAACTGGACCGTTGCGACGGATGCAGTGCCGCAGAACTATCTGGGCCATGTGGGCGCGGCGATTGCGGCGGTTTTGATGTTGATCGTCGGCTATGGGGCTTACGGCCTCGCCATTGGTGCCCTCGTTTGGGGTGCGCGGCTCCTCTTCCATCGTGGCGCTGACCGGGCGATTGGGCGGGTCGTGTTCCTGCCAATTGCGGTTGCTTTAGCGGCGATCTATGCCGCGAGCTATGCGCCGGGGTCGGAATGGAGCCATAGCTTTGGATTGGGCGGGCTGTTTGGCGACACGGTGCTTGGCGCGCTTTTGAACATCCTGCCATTTGGGTCGGAATTCGGCCTGAAACTCCTCGCCGCGCTCAGCTTCCTGGCCTTCCTGGCGCTCGGCCTGTTTGTGCTTGGCGTCAACAAACCTGAACTGCGTGTGGCTTTGCGCTTCCTGCTGGTCGGGCTGGTATCGACCATTGCGGGGTTGGCCACGCTCTTTGGGCAGGCCGGTCGCGGTGCTGGACAAGCTGCGCAATCCCTACAGGCACGGCGTCAGGCGCGCGCCCTTGCCCGACACGAGGCAGACGAGATTGAAGACGAGAATATCTTCCATGAGGATATTGCAGAGCTTGATCCGGCCCCCATCGCCGCGCCGCGCCCCGGCCTCTTGGCCCGTGTCCCGCTTTTGCGCAGCAAGGAGCGGGCAGTTGATCTAGAACCCGAGTTGCCCGAACGCGGCACCGCAGCGGTTGATGATATTGATGCCCCTGATGACGACCGCATTCGCGAGAAAATCGCCGATGTGATCAAAAGTCGCGTGCGGCGACCGCTGACCACACCGCAAGCAGCCGTCGCGCGGCACAAAGCGATGACCGCGACACGGGCCGCGCCGCCACTCACGCGGGTTGAGCCGCCCTTAACCAGCGTCGCAAGTGAGGCGCAGCCCCTAGCCCCGCAGGAGACGATCCCACTGCCGCATTCCGAGCGTGTGGCCGAGTATGATGCCGAGCCGTCCCGCGCGGCCGCCTTTGCCGTCCCGCAAGCTGAACCGAAAAAGGTGGTCCAGCATCAGGCCCGCAAAATGACGCCCTCTCGCGCGGCAATGGCCGATGCACAACCGTCACTGCCCTTGGAGGCGGAGGCGGCCGAGTATGAGTTTCCGCCCCTGTCGCTTCTGACGAGCGCGGTTGCCATCGAGCGGCATCATCTGAGCGATGAGGCGCTCGAAGAAAACGCGCGGATGCTGGAAAATGTGTTGGATGACTACGGTGTGAAAGGCGAGATCGTCAGCGTTCGCCCCGGCCCGGTCGTGACCATGTATGAGCTTGAACCTGCGCCTGGCCTGAAAGCCAGCCGGGTGATTGGTTTGGCCGACGATATCGCGCGGTCCATGTCGGCGCTTTCGGCGCGCGTCTCCACCGTGCCGGGCCGGAGTGTCATCGGGATCGAATTGCCGAACCAGCATCGCGAGAAGGTGGTGCTGCGCGAGATTCTGTCGAGTCGCGATTTCGGCGACAGCAACCAACGCCTGCCCTTGGCGCTCGGCAAGGATATCGGCGGTGATCCTGTGGTCGCGAATCTGGCGAAAATGCCTCACCTCCTGATCGCGGGGACCACCGGCTCGGGTAAATCCGTTGCGATCAACACGATGATCCTGAGCCTGCTCTACAAAATGACACCGGAAGAGTGCCGGATGATCATGATCGACCCGAAAATGCTGGAACTCAGCGTGTATGACGGCATCCCGCATCTGCTCTCGCCCGTTGTGACCGACCCGAAGAAGGCTGTGGTTGCGTTGAAATGGACTGTCGGCGAGATGGAAGAGCGCTATCGCAAAATGTCCAAAATGGGTGTGCGCAACATCGAAGGCTATAACAGCCGCGTCGATGATGCGCTGTCCAAAGGCGAGATGTTCAGCCGCACGGTGCAGACCGGGTTTGACGACGAAACCGGCGAACCCGTCTTCGAGACCGAGGAGTTTGCACCCGAGCGCATGCCGTTCATCGTTGTTGTCGTCGATGAGATGGCGGATTTGATGATGGTGGCGGGCAAAGAGATTGAGGCCTGCATCCAACGCCTGGCGCAGATGGCGCGGGCCTCAGGCATCCATATCATCATGGCGACGCAGCGGCCCTCGGTTGACGTGATCACCGGGACGATCAAAGCCAACTTCCCGACGCGGATTTCGTTCCACGTGACCTCAAAAGTCGACAGCCGGACCATTCTGGGTGAGCAGGGGGCTGAACAGCTCTTAGGCATGGGCGATATGCTCTACATGGCGGGTGGCGCCAAGATCACCCGCGTCCATGGCCCCTTCGTCAGCGATGAAGAGGTTGAAGAGATCGTGCGTCATCTGAAGAGCTTCGGACCGCCCGATTATGCCGCGAGCGTTCTGGATGGTCCCGATGAGGACAAAGAAAGCGATATCGACATGGTGCTGGGCCTTGGTGGCAACACCGATGGCGAAGACGCCCTCTATGATCAGGCAGTGGCGATTGTGATCAATGACCGCAAATGCTCCACCTCTTACATCCAGCGCAAACTGGCGATTGGTTACAACAAAGCTGCGCGCTTGGTGGAGCAGATGGAAGATAGCGGGCTGGTCTCTGCCGCCAACCATGTGGGCAAACGCGAGATTTTGGTGCCGGAACAAGCGTGATTTTCCGCCGATGGCGCGGACGTGAGGTGTAACTCCGGCGCGGACTGATTAAATTGGAGCCATGAAACGGTTTCTTCTGTCCGTGGCGCTGGTCGTCACCACCGCCTTGCCGGCTTGGGCGCAAGCGATCCCGCTGTCCCAACTGTCGGCCTATCTGAACACGCTGCGCACCGCCGAAGGGTCGTTCACGCAGATCAACGCCGATGGCACAATCTCAACCGGAACGCTCTATCTTCAGCGGCCTGGACGTGTGCGATTTGAATATGGCGGCGGCGATGATGACCTGTTGGTCATTGCAGGGGGCGGCCAAGTTGCGATCTTCGACGCGCGCTCGAACCAAAGGCCCGAACAATATCCGCTCCGCCGCACGCCGCTGCACCTGATCCTCGCGCGGAATGTAGATCTGGGCCGATCCGGTATGGTGATCGGCCATGAGGGCGATGGCACATCAACACGGGTGGTCGCACAAGACCCCGAACATCCGGAGATCGGTCAAATCACTTTGGTTTTCACCGGCAATCCGGTGGAACTTCGCCAATGGGTGATCACCGACGAAGCGGGCAGCGATACGACGGTCATTCTGGGAGAACTGGAGACAGACGTGACGGTTCGCGCCCGGCTCTTCAATATCCCGCAAGAGATTGATGCCCGCGGTCTGAACGATTGACGGATCAGCGGCGGCAGCTGGCCAGTTGTAGCTGATAGGTTTGCGCGCGGTCGGCCACATCGCTGGCCACGCGGAGAAGCCAGGGTTTGGCGTTATAGCTGCCGCGGGCATAGCCTGTGTGGCCCTCATGATAGGCCAGATACTGGTTCCGCGCATCGGTTAGCGGCACACCGTTCCGTTCCACTGTGCGGGTCATATACCAGCCCATGAAATCGGTCGCATCGCCGATATCAGTGCGCCGGGCCCGGCGATTGCCGGTAGAGCGCTGATATTCTTCCCAAGTTCCGTCTAACGCCTGGCTATAGCCAAAGGCGGAGCTTTGGCGCCCCATGGGGATCACCCCAAGCGCATAGCGAAACGGCGTCCGCGCATCGCCGATAAACCGGCTTTCCTGGTAAATTGTCGCCATCTGCACATGGATTGGCACGCCCCAATTACGCTCGGTCGCGCGCATCGCGCGGAAATACGCCGGGCGTTCGTCTGCGATCTCGCAGGCATTATCCAGGTCTCGAGGGGCCGAGAAATTGCGCCCACAGCCTGCCAATACCAGCAACATCAGGAAAAACACTGCCTGTTTCATGAATTTTTGCCTGCTCGAATTCTATATTTGTTTTGAAGGAGTATACGGGATTTCTGCGGATCAGGAAATGCCAAGCTGCACATCATCGCCCAGGATGAACAGCATTGTGATGGTGCTGGCCAAACCATTCGTCTGATTGAGAATTTTGCACTGTCAAATTAAGGTTCACAGTCTGTTTCCCGCAAATCTGGCGATGTTCGATGGACAAGGGCCCGCCCCAAGGTTTAGGAAATTGTTAAGGGGGCGCTTCGCCATGTTGACCAGCAACGCAAAATACAACCTCGGGCAGGTTGTTCGGCACAAAAAACACCCGTTTCGCGGGGTGGTTTTCGATATCGATCCGGAGTTTGCCAATACAGAGGAATGGTATGACGCCATACCGGAGGGCAGCCGCCCGTCCAAGGCGCAGCCCTTCTATCACCTCTTGGCGGAGAATGATCAGACCTACTATGTCGCCTATGTGTCGGAGCAGAACCTTGTTCCCGACAACACCGGCGAGCCGGTTGATCACCCGGATTTGCCCGATTTGTTCGGCGATTTCCAAGACGGACGGTATCCGCTTGAATATCAGCTGAATTGAGCTACTGCGGCGCCGAAGCGCCGCGCGATCAATACCCGAGAGCACACCCATCTTTGCGCGGGTCTGAGCCGCCTTCCAAGAGGCCGGTTTCGGCGTCAATGCGGATTGCTTGCGCACCACCGATCGGTAGATCAGGCACCGCGATCTTGTGTCCTTTTGCGGCCAATGCGTCCTGCACATCCTGTGCATAGCCACGCTCGATCTTGAGTTCTCCGGCCTCGGCGAAACAGCGGGGGGCGTCGATTGCCGCCTGTGGCCCCATGCCGAAATCGACCACATTGGTCAAAAAGCGCGCATGTCCTGTGGCCTGGTACTGCCCGCCCATCACCCCGAAGGAGATCAGGTTGCCGTTCGGGTCACGCAGCATTCCTGGAAGGATGGTGTGCATCGGGCGCTTGCCGGGGCCAGCCTCGTTTGGGTGCCCCTCTGTCAAGGCAAAGCCTGCGCCGCGGTTGTGGAACAGGATGCCAAAGCGGTCACTGGCCAGGCCCGAGCCGAAGCTGTGGAAGATTGAGTAGATCAGGGAGACCGCCATCCGATCCTTGTCGACCACCGTGATATAGATGGTTTCTTTATGCACCGCTTCCGAGACGGCTTCGGCATCCGTCATCGCGCCGTTGGGATCAATCAGCGCGGCCAAGGATTTGGCGGTTTCCGGCGATGTCAGATGGTCAACCCGAGTGCAGCTTTCTGCATCCGCGATGAAGCGATTGCGCGCATCATAGGCCAGTTTGGTCGCTTCGGCCTCAATATGTGCGCGTTCGGTCCCCCAAGGGTCCATGCTGGCGATGTCAAACTCCGCCAATATATTGGCGAGGAGGATTGCGGCGGCGCCCTGACCATTCGGCGGCAGCTCGATCAGCTCCGCACCGCGATAGGTGGTCTTGATCGGCGTGACGTAATCGCAGGCGACATTGGCGAAATCCGCCTCCGTCTGCGTGCCGCCCAAGGCCTGCAGGCTGGCGACCATATCGGCGGCAACTTCCCCCTCATAAAATCCGGCGCGCCCTTCGGCGGCGATCTTGCGCAATACCTCTGCCTGCCCGGGTGCGCGGAACACCTGCCCGGGTTTCGGAACTTGGCCTTGTCGCAAGAACAAGTCTCGCGCCTTGCCAGACAGATTTCCGGCTGCTTCTGCCCAATCTGCGGCGACACGCGGTGCGACCGGCACGCCGTCCTCCGCATAGCGAATGGCGGGAGAAAGGACATCGGCGAGAGCGAGCTGCCCCATATCGCCGTGCAATCGACAAAACCCATCCACGGCCCCGGGCACGGTCACGGCGGCCGGATGGTAGAGCGGCATCGTCTCGTGGCCGTCAGCCCGCAATGCGGCTGCGGACAATCCGGTCGGACCTTTGCCCGACGCATTCAGCCCAATGATCTCATCGCTGTCGCCGCGTTTCACCATGGCGAACATATCGCCGCCAAGGCCGGTCATCTGAGGTTCACAAAACCCGAGAAGAATCGCCGCCCCGATTGCGGCATCAACGGCGTTGCCACCTTGCTCCAAGAGGCCGACCGCCGCCTTTGCGGCGAGAGGATGTGAAGTTGCGCACATGCCGTTTTCTGCAAACACCGTTGAGCGGCCGGGTTGGTGAAAATCGCGCATATGTCTACCTTTCCGTCGATGATCCGAAGGCAAAGTAGGGGAAGGGTCAGCAGGAGCAAGTGGGAAAACTGCAAGGACCTCGGAACCGCGCCACTGGGTGGGGGCTTTGCGACACGGCACCGAGGGAAGCCTATGCAGCTACAGCCTTGGTCTGGCGACTCAAACGGGCCAAGTTTGGGAACGATTGTGGCGCTTCGGTGGCAATTTGGGTGGCCAGGAAACAATCATGATATGATCCGGTGATTGGCTTCGGTGGCCGGGCAATCGAAACGTCCGGGTGATTCTCTCGCGCGTTCAAGACCTGTCCTAACCCCAAGTTGGATCGTGGATGATGACCTGGCCAACCCCACTTATCTTGGCGTGTGACGATCGTCCTCCATATGGATCATGCAGGCGTCGCCTCGGTCTCCTTGGTCAGCGTCATCCCTGTTCCTTGCGCCGCCCGTAAGATAGAGTCTGGAAGTTAGGGCTTGCTCTTCGGTATCGAAGGGTTGGGCGAAGAAAGCGGAGGGAAACATGGATAAGGTCGTCATTTGCGGCGCATCGCGAACGCCGATGGGCGGATTTCAGGGGGCGTTTTCTGATGTCACCGCGGCAGATCTTGGCGGTGCGGCAATTGAGGCTGCTTTGGCACAATCTGGCGCGACAGCCGCGCAGGTGAACGAGTTGCTGATGGGCTGCGTTCTGCCCGCCGGTCAGGGCCAGGCTCCCGCGCGTCAAGCTGGCTTCAAGGCGGGCCTTGGCCAGGACGTTCCGGCCACCACACTGAACAAAATGTGCGGCTCCGGCATGAAGGCGGCGATGATCGCTTATGATCAACTCGCGCTTGGCCAAACCGATCTTATTGTGGCGGGCGGCATGGAGAGCATGACAAACGCGCCTTACCTCCTGCCCAATATGCGCGGCGGTGCCCGCATTGGTCATGGGCAAACCATCGATCATATGTTCCTCGACGGGTTGGAAGACGCCTATGACAAAGGCCGTCTGATGGGCACCTTTGCCGAGGATTGTGCCGAGAAATACCAATTCACCCGCGAGGCGCAGGACGAGTATGCGCTGGGCTCACTCTCCAACGCTTTGGCTGCGATCGAAAGCGGCGCCTTCGCTGATGAGGTGACCCCTGTAACGGTGACAACCCGCAAGGGCGCCTTTGAAGTCGCCGTCGATGAACAGCCCGGAAATGCCCGGCCCGAGAAAATCCCGACCCTGAAACCAGCCTTCCGCAAAGATGGCACTGTGACACCCGCAAATGCATCCTCGATCTCCGACGGGGCGGCGGCTTTGGTCCTGGCCCGCGAAACCGTGGCGGAAGAAAACGGCCTGCCGATCCGCGCCTGCATTCTCGGCCACGCCTCCCATGCGCAGGAGCCCGGTTGGTTCACCACCGCGCCGGTCCCTGCGGCGGAGAAACTGCTCGCCCGGCTTGGCTGGACCGCCGAAGATGTCGACCTTTGGGAAGTGAACGAAGCTTTCGCAGTTGTTCCCATGGCCTTCATGCACGCGTTCAACCTGCCGCGCGAGAAGGTCAATGTGAACGGCGGCGCTTGCGCCCTCGGCCATCCAATCGGGGCCTCTGGCGCGCGGATTATGGTCACCCTGCTCAACGCGCTGGAAAAACGCGACCTCAAACGCGGTATCGCGGCGATCTGTATCGGTGGCGGAGAAGGCACGGCCATTGCCATCGAGCGGGTCTGACCTTCTCTGCTTCAAAAATATCCTCGGGGAGCGCGAGGGGTGGAAAACCCCTCGTTCCCACAGAAATCCAAAGCGCTACCATGAATGTAAACTACCAGACCCTCGCCCAGACCCTCGCCAGCCTCACCGACGGCGAAACCGATGAGGTCGCGCTCATGGCGACCGTTGCCTGCGAGGTGCATCACGCCGATGATCGCTTCGACTGGACCGGGTTTTACCGGGTCACAGAGCCGGAACTCCTTAAAATCGGTCCCTACCAAGGCGGACATGGCTGCCTGCATATCCCGTTTTCGCGCGGGGTCTGCGGCGCTGCGGCCCGGACCGGCGCGGTGCAGCTCGTCGACGATGTGGATGCCTTCCCCGGCCATATCGCCTGCGCCTCCTCGACCCGATCCGAACTGGTCCTGCCGGTCTGGAACAAAGCTGGCGACCTGATTGGTGTCTTCGACATCGACAGCGATCAGCCGAGCGCTTTCACCAAAAAAGATGCGGACCGGTTAACCACGATCTTGGCGGACACCTTCCAGCGCTAACGGCGCGGCAGGGGCACCACACTGTCGCCGGGCGCATCTGGGGCCAATTCCTCGAAATCGAAATTGTCGAGCCGTTCGGCGCGTTTGCCGGCCCGGGCGCTCGCAGTCAGGATTCCCGCCAAATCCTCGCCTGCCTGCCGCAAATGCGTTTCCAGCTTGCCAGCCCGTTCCTCCACGATCTCCACATCCCGATGCAACTGCTTCAGCGCTTTGCGTATCTCACCGGCCTGTTCTCGCATCCGGGCATCTTTCAGGACGGCGCGCATCGTGTTGAGCGTTGCCATGCAGGTGGTGGGCGACACGATCCAAACACGCGCGGCGAACCCTTCGCGCACAAGCTCCGGGAAATTCGCGTGTAACTCGGCGTAAACCGCTTCGGAGGGTAGGAACATCAGCGCCCCCTCGGCGGTCTCCCCTTCCAGAATATAGCGCTCAGAGATCGCCTTGATATGCGCTTTGACGGCCACGCGCATCTGCTTGGCGGCTTCATTCATCTCATACTCGGTCTTCGCCCGACGAAGCGCTTCATAGGCCTCCAGGGGAAACTTCGAGTCGATCACAATCGGTCCCGGTGGGTTCGGCAGATGGATCAGCGCATCGGCGCGTTTGCCGTTGGAAAGCGTCGCCTGAAACGCATAACTGTCCGATGGCAGCGCCTTCGATACGATATCGTTCAACTGAATCTCGCCAAATGCGCCGCGTGTTTGCTTGTTCGACAGAATATCTTGCAGGCTCAACACATCACCCGAAAGCTTCTCGATATTCGCCTGGGCCTTGTCGATCTGCTCCAGCTTCTGCTGCAACTCGCCCAGGCTCCGCGCGGTGCGGGTTGAGGTGCCGTGCAGTGTCTCGCCCATGGATTTCTGCACATCTTCCAGACGCCGTTCCATTGCTTCCAGCATCTGCGCCTGTGCTTTGGCCTGCATTTCCGAGACATGGGAAAGTCCGCCGGCCAGTTGATGTTGACCATCGCTCAACCCCTGCACCCGTTGCCCAAGCCCGCCGATATGCTGCGCCAACGGTTCCACCGCGCGGGCCGAGCGGTTGGCGGCACGCATCGCCAGGACGATCAGGATCAGCATGAGCAAAAGGATACCGCCGCCGATGACAAGTGCCAGGATCAGCGGGTCGCTGAGGTCAATCTGGGTCTCGCCAAACTGTATCATGTCCGCCCAAACAGCCGTTCAATATCGCTGAGTTTTAGCTCCACATAGGTCGGCCGCCCATGGTTGCATTGCCCCGAATGTGGCGTCGCCTCCATCTCACGCAGAAGCGCGTTCATCTCATCGGCCTGCATCCGCCGCCCCGACCGGATTGATCCATGGCAGGCAACGCGGCTCAAAATCGCTTCGATCCGGGCTTGCAAGGTCTGACTGTCGCCCAGCTCATCCAGCTCATCGAGAATATCGCGGAGCATTGCCTCGGCATTGACGGCGCCCAGGATCGCGGGCGTCTCCCGCACCGCAACCGTGCCCGGCCCAAACGCCTCGATCCCGAGCCCAAAGCGCGCCAGCTCCGGGGCCATGTCCAAGAGCCGTTCAGCGTCCGTGCCAAGCGTCACGATTTCCGGGATCAACAGAGCCTGCGCGGCAACGCCATTTTCCGCCATCTGGCGTTTCAGTTTCTCATAGACCAGCCGCTCATGGGCCGCGTGTTGATCGACAATCACCAGCCCATCCTCGGTCTGAGCCAGGATATAGTTTTCATGCACCTGCGCCCGCGCCGCGCCCAAGGGCAGAGCTTCAACCTCGCCCGGGTCTTCTTCGATGACCTCAACCCTTGCGCTGGCCTCGGCAAAGGGCTCTGCGGTTTCAGAAAGACCGGGCGCCTGCCACTCGCGCGCGGCGCGCAGGGTGGTCTGGCTTGGCCGGTCCATCTGATAGATGCGTGGCTCCACTGGTTCGGGCCGCATCGCCCCAAGCGTGGCCCCCGCCACAGTGGTCGAGGCACGGTGCCCCGCTTCGGCCAGGGCATGACGGAGCGCTGTGACGATCAAGCCCCGTGCCACACCCGGCTCGCGAAACCGAACCTCCGCCTTCGCGGGATGCACATTCACATCCACCCGCTCGGGCGGGCAGTCGATGAAAAGCGCCACGGCGGGGTGCCGGTCCCGGCTCAGGAAATCCGCGTAGGCCCCGCGCAGGGCGCCAACCAAGAGCTTGTCGCGCACAGGGCGGCCATTGACGAAGAGATACTGCGCCACGGCAGACCCGCGCGAATAGGTCGGCAGGCCCGCATAGCCAATCAACCGCAGCCCCTCTCGCTCGGCCTCGATCGGCAGGGCGTTCTCAGTAAACTCGCGCCCCATCACGGTGCCAAGCCGGGCGCGCAGCGCGTCGAATAACTCGCCCTGTTCCGCATCGGCGCGGAAGGTCACCCGCGCCGCGCCATCGCTCACATCGCGCAGGGTGAACCCAACGCCAGGCTCCGCCATCGCGAGCCGTTTCACCACATCGGAGATCGCCTGCATCTCGGCGCGATCCGTGCGCAGGAACTTCAGCCGGGCGGGCGTGGCAAAAAACAAATCGCGTAACTCTACGACGGTGCCAGCGGACAGAGCGGCGGGTTTCACCGGACCTATCGCGCCGCCGCTCACGCTGACCTGATGCGCCTCGCCACCGGCCATCCGGCTCGTGATCGTCAATCGCCCGACCGCGCCAAGCGAGGGCAAAGCCTCGCCGCGAAACCCGAAGGAGCGGATGTTCAGCAAGTCCGAGCCGTCGATTTTCGACGTGGCGTGCCGCGCCAAGGCCAGCGGCAAATCCTCCGGCCCCATGCCGCACCCATCATCCGTCACTCGGATCAGGCGCTTGCCGCCATGGCCGACATCAATCGAGATACGGCTGGCGCCCGCATCAATCGCGTTTTCCACAAGCTCTTTCACCGCAGACGCAGGGCGTTCGACAACTTCCCCCGCCGCAATCCGATTGATTGCGGTGTCGTCCAATTGTCGGATCACCCGGGGTGGGTCGCCTATCTTGGGGTGTGGGTTGGCCATGCCACTATGGGTAGCATGGCCAATGCCGATTCGGAAACGGGTGTCTCAGTTGGACGGGCCCAACCCCTCGGGCTGCCCAACGACGACAAAATGCAAACCGTCGGGCTGCAAGAACTCTCCGGCAACCCGGCGAATATCGTCCATTGTGACCGCTTCGACCTGCGCGTTTCGGGTCGCGATATAGTCGACGGGCATGCCGTCTTGCTGCATGCCAGCCATGATCCCGGCGATGGTGTCATTGCCGTCGAAACGCAGGGGGTAGGCCCCGGTCATGAAGGTGATCGCATCGCGCAGCTCTTCGTCTGTCACGCCATTGGCCGCGATATCGGCCCATTGATCTCGGGTCACGGCGACGGCTTCGGCCACCAGATCATTGGAGGAGGAAAACTGACCTGCGATCATCGGCTGGTGGTCTGAAAGCGCGAGGTAGGAGTAAATACCGTAGGTGAGTCCGCGTGCGATCCGAACTTCCCGCATAAGGCGCGAGCGGAAATTGCCGCCACCCATGATCTGGTTCAGAACGAAGGCCGGGAAGAAATCCGGATCGGTCCGCTCGATCCCGCGATGGCCGAATACCGCCACCGATTGCGGGGTCGGGAAGTCCACAACCGTCGTGCCGCCCTCCAACAGATACTCCGCCGGGCCAGGCAGTGGTGCGCCCTCGGCGGGCAAGTCGCCCAGGAGTGTGTCCAGAAGCAGCCCCAATTCTTCGGCGCTAATGTCGCCCGCAGCCCCGACATAAACCCGATCACGGGCGAAGACAGCGGTATGGGTGGCAACCATATCCTCGCGCGTCAGAGCAGAGACCGTTTCGACCGTGCCAAGCTGAGAACTGCCATAGGGATGCGCACCGAACGCCAGCGCGTTGAACCGTTCTTGCGCAATGGAATCCGGGTCCTGCAAGTTCGACTCGATCAAGGCCATGACCTGACCGCGCACGCGATCAAATGCGTCTTGATCAAACCGGGGGGTGATCAGCGCTTGGCGCAGCAAATCAGCGGCCTGGTCACGGTTCTGCGTCAGCATTTCCACGCTGACCGAGACGCTGTCGCGATAGGCATTGAAAGAAAAGCCTGCGGCCAAGGCTTCGGTTGCTTGTGCAAAGCCTTGTGCGTCCAGCTCGCCGGCCCCTTCCTCTAGCAGCCCGGTCATAAGATAGACCGCGCCGCGATCTTCCGGCGCGTCCATTGAGGTGCCGCCCTGAAACCGAATGTCCAGCGCCACGAACGGGATCGACGAGTCTTCTACCAGCCATGCGGTGATGCCGCCCGGCGACGTGACTTCTTGGATCTCCACTGCCCAAGCAGGCAAGGAGCAGACCATTGCGATAAGTGCGGTGAGCGTGGCGCGGATCATTGGGTCGCCTCCTCGGTTTCAACGGTCGCGGGGCGGTCAAGATATCCGGTGACCGACCGCGTATCGCCACCGAACAGCGCGCGGGCGGCCTGCATCACATCTTCCGCCGTGGTGGCGGCGATCACATCGGGCCAAGCTTGAACATCTTCAACGGTCAAACCGGTGGTGAGCGCGACACCATACATCCGCGCCAAGCCTTGCACATTGTCCTGATTGTAGATTTCTGAGGCGGCGTAGCGAAACTGGATCCGCTCAAACTGCGCCGGGTCGATGCCGGTTTCCAGGAAATCGGCGATCACCCGGTCGAGATCGGCCTCCGCCTCTTCCAGGCTGATGCCCGGCACCGGGACGTTCAGAACAGTGAAGCTGGTATCGTCAAGGCTCGTCGCTTGATAATAGGCCCCGGCAAAGAGCGCCCGGCCTTCCTCGTTTTGGAGGGTTCGGCCTAAAACGGCAGTTGTGCCGTTGCCGCCAAGGATTTCCGCCAAAAGGGTCAGCGCGGCGGCCTCTTCTTGTGCGCCACTGTCCCGTTCGGGCGCCAAATATGTGCGGCTGACATACGGGTTGGCGACGCGGCCATCTTCAAAGCGTACAGTCCGGTCGGCAATGTGATCTGGCTCCGAAGGCCGAACGCGTTCGGGCAGGTCGGGCGTCGGTTGCAGCGGGCCGTAATGCTCTTCGGCGAGCCGTTGAACCTCTTCCGGCTCCACATCCCCGGCCACAATCAGGATTGCGTTGTTGGGCGCGTAGAACCGTTCATAGAAGGCCAGCGCATCATCAAGATCGAGCTCTAACATTTCGTGTCGCCAGCCGATGATCGGAATGCGATATGGATGGTTGAGATAGAGCGCCGCCCGCATTTGTTCGTTGAAGAGCGCGCCAGGGCTACTGTCGGTGCGCTGCGCCCGCTCTTCGAGAACCACGCTGCGCTCCGTAACAACATCGGCCTCGGTGATCACCAAATCGCGCATCCGGTCGGCTTCCATCTGCATCATCAGACCCAAACGGTCTGCGGCCACCCGTTGGAAGTAGGCGGTGTAGTCCCATGAGGTGAAGGCGTTGTCTGATCCGCCATTGGCCTCAACAATCCGGCTGAACTCGCCGTTTTCCAGGTCATCGGTCGATTTGAACATCAGATGTTCGAGGAAATGCGCAATGCCGGAGACGCCGGGCGGCTCATCGGCGGCACCCGTGCGGTACCACACCATATGGACGACGGCGGGGCTCCGGTGGTCTTCGATCACCACGGCTTCCATGCCGTTCTCCAAGGTGAATTCTGTGACCTCGCCCGCGGCCCAAAGGGCGCCTGGAAGGGTCGCGGCGACGGCAATCGTCAAAAGACGGCGTAGGATCATCAAGGCCTCCGGCTCGGGCATCTGCGTTCAGTGCAACATAAGCGCGCGGCGCAAATCCTCAACTGACCTGACAGGCCTGTGATAACGCGTCACTCTTGGGGTTCGGGGGGCGCGGCTGGCGTGCGAATACCGGCGCGGCGCATACGCTCCAACTCGCGGTATTGATCAAGCGAGAGCGGCTCATAGGCGCGATGATAGATGTTCACATCGAAGAGCCGTTCCAGAAGCCGCCCATCATTCTGCCGCCGATAGTCCAAATCCTCGGCCGCCAATGTTTCACGAATGCCTGCGCCGATGCCAAACCGGCTCGTATACCCAACCAGGCTGCCATTGTTGGTGCTGGCGCGGTCGATATTGCCACCCAAGGCCGCGATCGCATCTGCCTCTGGATCTGGGTCGGTGCGGTTTACGCCGCCGGGTGTCGGTTGCGGCAACTCGGCGAAACTGGGCGGCATCTCCAGTGGCCGCGTCGGAAGGATCGAAAACTCATCCGGGCCGGGGCCATCGGCGGTGACATTCATCAGGCGCGGCTCACCACGGCCACATGCCGCCACGCTCAGCAGCAGCAATCCCGTCGCTATCAGACCGCACCAATGTCTCATCACCGTCTCCTTCGGCCCTGGGTGTAGCTCAAGACACCGCTGCCGTCACGGGGTGATCTTCTTATTGTCCGCAAAGAAGAGCAAGCCAAAGGCGCCCGCGAAGATGCCGATATCGGCCACATTGAAGGCAAATGGGTTCACAATCCCACAGCAGGACATATTCAGAAAATCCGCAACTGCGCCGTAAATCACCCGGTCGAGCGCATTGCCAAGCGCCCCGCCAACGATGGAGCCCGCCGCGATCAACGCGATGGGTCGGGTCAGCCCGGTTTTCGCCCACCAAAGCACCCAGGCCGAGATTGCAATCGCGACCGCGATCAAAATCCACCGGGTCGTGTCTTCATATCCAGCGAAGAGGCCGAAATTAATCCCTGTGTTCCAGCCCATGTGGAAATTCAGAAAGGGCGGCCAGACAGCGATATGGCCGATCTCGTCAAGCCGCATCCAATGCACCACGGCCCATTTGCTGAGCTGATCGGCGGCGAACCAGAACACGGCGGCGAGAAAGACAAGGCGCATAGGGGAGGGTCCTAAACTAGTGCCGGAAATGGCGCATGCCGGTGAAAACCATCGCCAGCCCGGCCTCATCGGCAGCGGCAATTACTTCATCATCGCGCATCGAGCCACCCGGCTGGATCACGGCGCGCGCGCCGGCCTCGGCAGCGGCCAAGAGACCATCGGCAAAGGGGAAAAATGCATCCGAGGCCAAAACCGATCCTTTGGCCGGGCTCTCGGACAGACTCAGAACCTCGGCCATATCTGCGGCCTTCCGCGCGGCGATCCGGCTGGAATCCACCCGGCTCATCTGCCCCGCGCCGACGCCGACGGTGGCCTGATCTTTCACATAAACAATCGCGTTCGATTTCACGTGTTTCGCCACTTTCCAAGCAAAGAGCAGATCGGTCATTTCATCGGCATCCGGTGCGCGTTTGGTGACAACCTTCAGATCGTCCAGCCCGATATGGCCATTGTCCTTATCCTGCACAAGAAACCCGCCCGAGACTTGGCGATAGGTCAGCGCCGCCGCACGCGGATCAGGCAACCCCTCTGTTGTTAGCAGGCGTAGGTTCTTCTTTGCGGCAAAGACTTCGCGTGCACCGGCATCGGCGCCGGGGGCAATCACCACTTCGGTGAAAATACCGGTGATCGCTTCGGCGGTCGCGGCATCCAGCGGCTGGTTCATCGCGATGATCCCGCCAAAGGCGCTGGTCCGGTCGCAGTCAAACGCCCGGCTATAGGCTTCGATCAAGCTGGACCCACGCGCCACGCCGCACGGATTGGCATGTTTGATAATCGCGCAGGCCGGGCCATCGGTGGGATCGAATTCGGCCACCAACTCAAACGCCGCATCGGTGTCGTTGATGTTGTTATAGCTCAGCTCTTTGCCCTGATGCTGCTCCGCGGTCGCCACGCCGGGCCGGTTCGACCCATCGGTGTAAAACGCCGCCCCTTGGTGCGGGTTTTCACCATAGCGGAGCGGTTGCGCCAGCGTCCCCGCGACGGCTCGACGATACGGTGTCTTGTCCTCATGCGCGCCGGCCATCCAGGTCGCGACCGCCGCGTCATAGGCCGCCGTCCGGGCATAGGCCGTGCGCGCCATCCCTTGCCGGAACGCCAGAGGCGTCGCGCCGTCATTCTCCTGTAGCTCGTCCAAAAGCGGCGCATAATCCTTGGTATCGACCACCACCGTCACAAAGGCATGGTTCTTGGCCGCCGCGCGGATCATCGCCGGGCCGCCAATGTCGATATTCTCGATGCAGGTCGCATAGTCCGCGCCTTTGGCAACGGTCTCTTCGAACGGGTAGAGATTGACCACCAAAAGGTCGATTGCGCCGATCCCATGGGTTTCCATCGCGGATTGGTGCTCGGCATTGTCGCGCAATGCCAAGAGGCCGCCATGCACCATCGGGTGCAGCGTCTTGACCCGGCCGTCCATCATCTCAGGAAATCCGGTGACCTCGGCCACATCCACGACTGCCAGCCCCGCATCGCGCAGCGCGGCGGCGGTGCCGCCGGTGGAGAGCAGTTCCACGCCACGTGCGGCAAGCGCCTGGGCAAATTCCACCAATCCGGTTTTGTCAGACACAGAAAGAAGCGCGCGGCGCAGCGGGACGAGGTCGGTCATGTGGTCTCCAATTGTCTCATTGCCAGAGCGTATCGGCCTCATAATCCCGATGCCCGCGCGGGGCGTCGGTCGGCTTGGCCAGGCTCCAGCTTACCGCGCTGCCATAATCGGTTAGGCGGGCGGAGAGAACGATCTGTTTTGTCGCGCGTGGTTTCAGCCGCCCGGTTTCCAGGTAAACCGACTGCTCCAGGCGCATCTCGCCAACGCCGCTATGACGAAAGACCCAGGTCTCGCCACCTTTAAGCCCGAGCGAGATCGCATGGCCGCCCATGTCGAGTTTCGCTTCCACCTCGGGGTGCAAATGGAACCGGACCGCATAACCCAAGCCTTCAGGGCTCAGCCGCGACATTACCCGGTCGAGCACGTCGCGGTCGGCCTCATTCATGGCGGCCAACCCGTCTTCGCCCCTCAGGAGCCGCCCGTCTTCCTCCAAAGACAAGCTGCGCAGGTGCAGAAGTCCATGGGTCTTGCGATAGCCATCATGACTGAGCGCGACGGCCTTTGCGCCGCCGCTTTGAGAGTGCTGCACCTCGACCTTGACGGGTCCGTCGATCAGGCTTTGCCGCACCACGCCATGATCGGCCGCCCGCGCACCAAGCCGGGAGGAGGAGTACCCTTCAATCGATAGGGTCGAGTGCGACGGCGTCGCGCGCCCAGCCCGCCGCCACTCGGCACCAAAGCTCGCGCCAGAGCCGCAGTTCACGATCACCGGGCGCCGCCCGGAGGTCAGCTCGAAAGCGAGCGTACCCGCATGGGCGTTGAACGCGCGGTTGCCCATCATCGGCGGGGCTGCGTCGATCACCATCGAGACTCGTCCCGCCTGAAGCCGGGCATAGCCCATTGCCAGCCCGGTTGTGGTGCCGGGCCGGACGCCGGATTGCGCCAACGCCTGATCTAACCGCCCCGCTGCGCCGCGCCCGCCGCCATGAAACCGGGCCAATGCCCCGTTTGAATGGCGCAAGCTGCGCAAGGTCGGCGCGATCCGCATGATGGCCGTATCGACCGCCGGGTCCGGGCGTTTGCCTGTCTCATGCAGTATCGCGGACACCCATGTGAGCAGCGTGAAAACTTCCAGCAGTTCTTCGGGGTTTCGGGTGATGATCCCGCCGCTGGCGTCGACCTCACGGGCGCATTCTTGGGCCAGGGCGCGAAGGGCGGGGGCCAAATGGGTCTCCATCCCGGTCAACGAACAGGCCGAATAGATCAGCCCGGTCAGTGCCTCAAACCGCGGCAGCCCGTGCGAGCTGGCCTTCCACCGCCGCGCGAGAAACACCGTTTGCCGTCCAAGAGCGGCATAAAACTGTTGCCCAACGCTTTGGTCCTGACCGTTCATCAGAAAAAGCGCGTGATTGATCCAGCGGATCTGTCGCCGCCCGGTTAGATCCGGGGTCCAGCCCGGACCGGACCCGCGCCCATATCGGGCCAGCCAATCCGCTAGCCAGTCCTGCGCCAGGATGCGCCCACTGCCATCGGCCACGGCGGCCAGATGATCCATCCACTCAAACCCGTGCAACTCATCTTCAAAAGCGTCGGTGGGGGCATCAAGCGCCCAAGGGCTGGTGTCTGCTGCCTCAATCAAAACCCCCGCGAAGATCAGATTGCCGGCCATCAACTGCCGCCCCCGCGCATCGCTGCCGATTGTTTTGGGTTCGGGTTGCGAGACAAAGCCGCGCGCGACATGGCCGAGACCCGCTTGCCAGGCGGCCAGCCGGTTAAGGATGCGCGATCTGCGTCCGGGGCGTTCCCGCAAGGCGACGGGGGCAGGGGACAAGGGCTCTGTCATTCTGGCGTTTACTGCTCTGCCTGTCTCGCGGTTAAGATACCTGCGCCGGGCGGCAGTGTCACCGCCTTTGCAGCAGCGCCATATAAAACCCGTCCATCCCGCCACGGTCGGCCCAAAAGTCGGGACGCAGACGCAGGCCACCCTCGGGGCTGGCCCAATCGGCCGCGCCACCAAGCGGGACGGGATCAATCGGCACGATCTCCAAATCCTCGTGGCGCTTCAGTGCGGCTTTGACCTGGTTTTCGCCCTCGTTCAGCAAGAGCGAGCAGGTGCAATAGACCATGCGCCCACCGGGTTTCAGAAATGTCAGCGCCCGGTCGATCATCTGCATTTGCAGTTTCGTTAGCGCTTCGACTTCGTCCGCAGACTTCACAAAGGGCAAATCAGGATGTCGGCGGATCGTACCGGTGGCCGAACAGGGCGCGTCCAGCAAGATCGCGTCGAACGGGCCACCGTTCCAGGCCAAGGCATCGGCCACGACCAGATCGGCCTGCAATCCGGTCCGGTTCAGGTTTTCTTCCACCCGCCGCATCCGATCTTCGGAGATATCAAGCGCGGTAACATGCGCTCCGGCGGCCGCCAGTTGCAGCGTCTTGCCGCCCGGTGCCGCGCAGAGGTCCAACACGGTTTTCCCCGCGATATCGCCCAAGAGACTGGCGGGCAGCGCCGCGGCGGCATCCTGCACCCACCAACGCCCCTCGCTATAGCCCTCCAGCGCGCTGACCTGCCCCTGGTGCAATCGCAAACTGCCCGTCGGCAGCAAATCGGTGCCCGGCACTGTCACGCCAGTATGTTTTGGAGTCAGATCGGTCGGTGCACCCTTCTCATGCGCCGCCTCGATCGCCAGAAGGACATCATGACCGAACGCCTTGCCGATCGGCTTGCGCAGCCAAACCGGCAGGGGATGCGGCGGTGTTTTCGCCCAGGCCTCGGCCCCTTCCTCCGCCACCCGCCGAAGCACGGCGTTGACCATACCCGAGGCGCGCGCGGTGCGCGGATGGCGTTTGGCCAGCGCCACAGCACTGTTCACAATGCCATGAGCACCACTGCCATCCACCAACAATTCGTAGGCCCCGAGGCGCAGGATGTTTTGCACCGCCATATTGGGTCGCCGCGTCAGATAGGGGCGGAGCACGGCGTCGAGACGGCCCAAGTGCCGCAGCACTTCGGTGGTCAAACGCCCGGCGCGCGCGGCCTCGGATGGCGGCAGATCGCCGAACCCCAGGTGAGACAGGAGCCGCTTTTCCCACAAGACCGCATAAAGCGCATCAAGCGCCGCTCGGCGCGCCTCTAGCCCTTCGGTTGACATCGACGCTCCTCTTGCTCAGCCGCCGCGGCGGGGTATATCACAAGCAACGCCCAGGCAAGGAGTGCCCATAATGTCTGACGTAACGACAAACGACGACCAACCTGACCTGCCGCCCGCCGCGAAACGCGCGCTGGCCGAAGCCGAGGCGCGCCGCAAAGCCAAAGCGGATGATAAACTGCCGACCGAGTTGGGTGGTCGCGACGGGCCCGAGCCGGTGCGTTATGGCGATTGGGAAAAGAAGGGCTTGGCGATCGATTTCTAGCGCGCACCGCCTCGGCCATCAGAAGATGAAGTCAGCGGCGCCCAGTGGCCCATCCAAATTGGTGAAGATGATCGTATCGCCATTGCCAAGATCAAGCAGCGCCTGATCGCCCGAATAGGTGATCAGCCCCTCAATCTCGGCGAAAGAGGCAAAGCCGAAATTGCCGAGGCTGACCTGATCTACGCCAAGTTCGAAATTGTCGATCACATCGTTGCCGTCGCCTTGTTGGAACAAGACCGTGTCCACATCGCCATCATCGGTGAGGAAGATGAAGTCGTCATCCTGCCCGCCATAGAGCATATCGATGCCGTCGCCCGCGTGAAGCGAGTCATTGCCATCTTCGCCAGCGATGAAGTCATCTCCATCGCCGCCAACTGCCACATCATCGCCCGCATTTGCGTAAATCTCGTCATTGCCGAGCCCGCCGAAGACTTTGTCATCTGCGTATCCGGCAATGATCGTGTCGTCGCCCGCGAAGCCATAAAGGCTCTGGCCGATGCCGACGTGAAAATGGTCGATCGCGTCGTCGCCTCCGGTGCCATGCACCTCTGTTGAGGACGGTTTCCCGCCGGGATACCCATCATGGCTCCCATCTGGAATGGCCAATTTATCAGACCGCGATGATGGGCCATTATGGCCGAAAACCGTGGGGCCAGCGATGAAGGCGCCTTTTGCGGGTGCCACATCCAGAAGTATGAGGTCTTTTGACGTGGTGCTTGGCATTGGTTGGCCCTCCATTGATCAGCTATACCTATCGGTCGCGGATCATCGGGGGCCGGTTCAATATGAGGTCGAAAAAGCTCTTCTTTCGGATGTCATAGGCGTAAGGTCGCGCCGATCAGCGTAGGCGCAGATCGGCGTAAATCCCCGCGCCCCGGTCTGAGGTGAAGCGCAAAGTATCGCCATCAACTTGCACCAACTGGCAATTTGGGCCCAAATCTTCGTCACCAAAGAAGAGATCGCGGCAGAAATAACCACTCTCCCAATCCCATTGGCCGGTTACCCGCGTGCCAAAAGCGCGTCCGGTAATCTCGCCGCCCGGGCCGACGTTCAGACGGATGCCAAATCGGGTGAGGTCCCGGCCGTCGACAAGGGATACGAACCGCTCTCTGGACTCCACGATGCTGAAACTATCTGCAACTGCCGGTGTTGCGACCACAAAGGCGGCCGTGATCATGATGCTGCGCAGCATAACTGGTCTCTCCCAAAAAAAACCGCTACGCGTCAGATACGGATCAACGGCGCCTCTGGATCACCCGAGGCCCAAAACACTAAGCATCGAGAACTCGCCAGGCCCTTTGCCTTGCCCCCAAAGCGCAGCTTTCAAGGCACCGCGCGCAAAGATCCCGCGATCTGTCGCCATATGGCGGAGCACGATCCGCTCACCCGGCCCGGCAAAAAGCACATCGTGTTCGCCCACGATGTCGCCACCGCGAATGGCGGAAAACCCGATCTGTCCGGTCGTCCGCGCGCCGGTGATGCCGTCGCGACCTCGGTCCGCAACCTCTTCCAGGGACATGCAGCGCCCCTCGGCGGCGGCCTCGCCCAACATCAAAGCGGTGCCGGAGGGTGCATCGACCTTCTTGCCATGATGCGCCTCGATCACTTCGATATCGAATTCTTCATCCAACGCGGCGGCGACTTGTCGGGTCAGTTGCACCAGAAGGTTTACCCCCAGGCTCATATTACCCGCTCGGATGATCGTCGCATGACGCGCGGCGGCGGCGATTTTCTCCAAATGCGCCGGTTCGAACCCGGTAGTGCCGATCACATGGACGCATCGCGCCTGCGCCGTCAGAAGCGCGTGATCCACCGTCGCGTGTGGTGAGGTGAAATCGATCACGGCCTGCGCTTTGACGATCACCTCAAGCGGGTCATCAAACACCGGCACGCCCGACCGTGCGCCGCCCATCGCTTCGCCCAAATCCTGCCCGACCCAGTCATGGCCCGCGCGCTCTGTCACGCCGATCAAATGCGCCTTGTCGCTGGCATTGATCGTTTCGATCAACATCTGGCCCATCCGGCCAGAGCCGCCCATCACCGCAATGCCAACACTGTCGCTCATATCGATCCCTCCGGGGTTTGGCCCGATCTAGCCGATGCCCGCCCGTTTCGCAAAGCGCTTGCTTGCGAGCGGCCATCTGATCCCATAGATGCTGGGATCAGAGGATAGAGCCAATGGCAAAAAACAAGTTTCATGATGGTCCCGGCCCGTCGCAGCGCCAATTGCGCGTGGGGGAGCTGATCCGTCGGACGCTCTCTGATGTGTTGAATCAGGGCGACGTACATGACCCCGAGTTGAACGCGATGTCGATTACCGTGGGCGAAGTGCGCGCCTCTCCCGATCTGAAAATCGCGACCGTTTACGTCATGCCGCTGGGCGGCGACAAGCGCGAGGAAGCGATCCAAGCGCTCAAACGCAACAAATCCGAGTTACGCCGCGCGATCAGCCGCGAGATGACGTTGAAATACGCGCCGGATCTGCGCTTTGTGATCGACGACACGTTTGACCGGATGGATGAAAGCCGCCGCCTTTTCGCGCAAGATAAGGTCCGCCAAGACTTGGACCGCGATCCCGAATGATCCGGCTGGCCGCTCTTGGCGTTCTTGCGACGCTTGCGCCCCAAGCTGCCCAGGCGGCTTGCAACGCGGTCACGTTCGACGGCGCGCGGTTCACGATTTGCGAGATGTCGACGGTGGATGACGATATCCGCCTCTTTCTACGCGACGAGGCCGGCCAGGTCTTCGGCTCCTTCACCCGGCTCAACCAAAGCCTGCCCGAGGGGCAACGCCTCGGCATGGCGATGAATGCCGGTATGTTCCATGACAATCGCGCGCCGGTCGGGCTTTATATCGAAGATGGTGTTGAGGAGATGCGCGTCATCACCTCGGACGGTCCAGGGAATTTCGGCCTCTTGCCCAATGGCGTGTTTTGCCTGAACGGGGATCGGGCGCAGGTGATCGAAAGCCGTGCCTATGCCGCCGACCCACCCGCCTGCAAATATGCAACGCAATCCGGCCCGATGCTGGTGATCGATGGGGAGTTGCATCCCCGCTTTCTCGAGCACAGCGATAGTCTCAACATCCGAAATGGGGTTGGGGTTGACGAAACCGGCACGCGGGTTGTTATGGCGATCTCGGATCAGCAGGTGAACTTCCATCATTTCGCGCGGTTGTTCCGCGATGGGCTGGATCTGCCCAATGCTCTGTTCCTCGATGGGAGTGTCTCACGGCTCTATGCCCCAGACTTGGGCCGAAGTGATCTGGGCTTTCCCATTGGCCCAATCCTCGGCACGGTTGTTGACGAGACCGTCGCAGGCGGATAGCAGACCGGCCTTCATTGAAAGATAGGCAAGGCAATGGCGCGCAAACGCAAAGGGCGGGATATCTCAGGGTGGCTGGTGGTGGACAAACCCGCCGGGCTGACCTCGACCGCGATTGTGAACAAGGTGAAATGGGCGTTCGACGCGAAGAAGGCGGGCCACGCCGGCACGCTCGACCCCGAGGCGACCGGTGTGCTGGCCGTGGCACTGGGTGAAGCGACGAAGACCGTGCCTTATGTGACCGATGCGATGAAAGCTTACACCTTCACCATCCGTCTGGGCCAGGCCACCAATACCGACGACGCCGAGGGCGAAGGGATTGCCGAGAGTGACCTGCGCCCAAGTGACGCCGAGATCGCAGCAGCGTTGCCGTCTTTCGAAGGGGATATCACGCAAGTCCCGCCACAATACTCCGCTGTCAAAATCGATGGTCAGCGCGCCTATAAGCTGGCGCGCGATGGCGAGGATCTCGAGCTTGCCGCGCGCCCGCTTTATGTGGAGAGCCTGAAACTGCTCAGCCGACCTGACGCTGATCATGCCGAATTGGAACTGATCTGTGGCAAAGGCGGGTATGTCCGCGCGATTGCCCGCGATCTTGGTGAGAAGCTGGGTTGCTACGCCCATGTGCGGCATCTGCGGCGCATTTGGTCGGGGCCCTTCGATGTGGAGGAGGGCGTGACTTTGGAGCAGATCGAAGCACTCGCCCGGTCCGAGGAAATCGACGCGCTGCTTTTGCCGTTGGAAACCGGCCTATCTGACTTGCCGCAGCTGTACTGTACCGATCTTGGGGCGGCGCGGCTCAAAAACGGCAATCCGGGGGAGGTGATCACGTCGGCCGAGTATGGCGAAGAGTGTTGGGCGGCGCATGACGGCACGCCCGTGGCGGTCGGCATCTATCGGGGCGGCACGCTGCATCCGCATCGTGTGTTCAACCTATGATCGAGCGGAGCTTCAAAAAGGGCGATGCGGATAGTGTCGCCGTCTATTCCGATTGCGAGCGATACCGCTATAGCCTGACCCGGGTTTGGGATCCGCACGGGACCAAGGCGCTGTTCATCATGCTCAACCCCTCGACCGCCACCGAAGTTCAGAATGACCCGACAGTGGAACGTTGTGAGCGCCGGGCACGCACGCTTGGGTTTGGCGCCTTCCGCGTGCTTAACATCTTTGCGTGGCGCGATACCGACCCAAAGGCCATGCGCGCCGCTGCGGATCCGGTGGGCCCAGACAACGACGCAACGATTATCGACAGCCTGCCATGGGCGGATCAGACGATCGCCGCTTGGGGCACACATGGCGCACATCTCAATCGCGGGCCAGAGGTAGAGGCCTTGCTGCGCCAGACGGGGACGCCCCTTTACCACCTGGGCCTCTCGAAACAGGGCCACCCGAAACATCCACTCTATATCGGGTATGCGGTCCAGCCGGTGCTCTGGCCATCTGATTGACGCGGCCCGGCGGGCGCGGCAGGGTCCGCTCTCAAAAGGGAGGTGTCAAATGTCGGATATTCCAGGGTTCACACAGAGTATGATTGCCACAAATGGCACCCGCCTCTCGGTGCATCAGGCCGGGCAGGGCGCGCCGCTCATCCTGTTGCACGGCTATCCGCAGAATCACATGACCTGGGTGAAAATCGCGCCGAAACTGGCCGAAGATTTCCACGTGATCATCCCCGATCTTCGGGGCTATGGCGAGAGCGATATCCCCAAAAGCGACCCCGACAACCGGGCCTATTCGAAACGAGAGATGGCCCTGGACATCATCGGCCTGATGGATGCGCTTGATTTGCCTCGCGCCCATATCCTTGGCCATGACCGGGGCGCGCGGGTCACCTATCGGCTGGCGCTGGATCATCCAGAGCGGGTCGACCGATTGGGCATCATCGAGATTGTGCCCACCGGCGATTTCTGGGCCTCTTGGGACGCGGATTTGGCGATGAAGGGCTATCATTGGACCTTCCTGGCACAGCCCGCACCTTTGCCCGAGCGGATGATTTCAACCGATGGGCCTGGCTATATGGACTGGACCCTGGCCAGTTGGACATTCGCCGGAGACCTCTCACCCTTCACCGCCGAAGCGCTGGCCAGTTATCGCCGCCAAGCCGCCGACCCGGCGCGGATTGCCGCCATGTGCGACGATTACCGCGCGGGGGCCACGTTTGACCGTGCACTAGACGAGGCGGACCGCGCCGCTGGCCGTAAAATCGCCGCGCCATTGCATTTCGTTTGGGCCAAGGGCGGCTTTCCGGCGCGTACCGGCGACCCCCTTGGGATCTGGCAGAATTGGGCTGAGGATGTCACCGGCACGGAGGTTTCCGGCTGTGGTCATTTCGCAATGGAGGAGGTGCCCGATGCCGTACTTGCCGCCATCGGGTCGCATTTTATCGACTAAAGTGCCTCAAGTGGTTTCAATGATGTCATCAAGCACCCTCTAGTAAGCCGGATGCACCACCCTAAGCCGCAGATGAGAACTCGAAACCAGCGAGACGTCATTCGCACTTTTCTTTCCGTCTAAAACCCCCTATACGCGCGCATCCGCTTCGCAAGAGGCGGGCAAATCTCCACGGGCCCTGCTGGACGACATCCCGGCTTGTGCCATTCCTTTTTCTCAAACCAAGGAGACCCCGATGTCGATTACGGTCGAAGAAAAAGCCCGCGTGATGACCGAATTCGCGACCAAAGAAGGCGACACGGGTTCGCCCGAAGTGCAGGTTGCGATCCTCAGCTCGCGGATTGCCACGCTGACCGAACATTTCAAAAGCCACAAGAAGGATAACCATTCCCGCCGTGGTCTGTTGATGATGGTCGCCCAGCGCCGCAAATTGCTGGACTATCTCAAAGGCAAAGATGAAGCGCGCTATCAGTCGCTGATCGAACGCCTGGGTCTGCGCCGCTAACCCAGCGTCACAGATGTGATAGAGATGCCCCGCTGCCGATCCGGTCGCGGGGTTTTTCTTTGCGGGGCGATGCGTCTAGGCCCCGACATCCGCCATCCGGATCAGGTCGTTTTCCTTGACGGTTTCCATGACAGCGAAGGAATGGGTCTGCATCACGCCTGGCAGTTTGCCGATCTTTTCGCCCAGAACCTCTCGGAAATGCGCGATGTCATGGGTGCGCACTTTCAGCATGTAGTCGAATTGCCCGGCGATCATCAGGCAGCTTTGAACTTCGGGAATGGCCTGAACCGCCGCGTTGAACTCATCGAGTGAGTTGTCGCTCGTCTGGGTCAGGCTGATATGCACGATCGTGACATGTTTCATGTCGACCAAGGCTGGGTCGAGGATCGCGCGATATTGGCTGATCACTCCCGTTTTTTCCAACCGCCGCACCCGCTCGGAACAGGGTGTTTTTGACAGGTTCACCCGCTTGGCGAGATCAACAATCGAGAGCCGTCCGTTTTGCTGCAACTCGTCGAGAATCTTGCGATCGATAACGTCTAATGGTCTTCGCATTGGTCTTTTTTCCTGTTTTTTGCCTGCAAAAAGGGAAAAAACCCAAGATTTCCGCAATAAGAGGCCCAAAAACTAGCCAAAAAGACTATCATGGCAATAGGAAAGACGCGAACAATAAAAATCAATCCCAGGGTCGGTATCGCCGGCTGCACAGCGCAGACCGCCATGTCTTTCCCGATATGAATGGACCCCGGGCGGAACGATGGGAGCCACCCTAGGATGTCTACAAAACTGCTAGTTGGCCTTGACGGCCATAGTTCCGGTGAACGGGCGCTGGCATATGGTGAAGAAATGGCAAAGCTGATCGGAGCGTGTGAGCTCTTGGTCGTCTATGTCATCGAATGGTCGCCATATTCCTTCCAAACACCGGAAGAAAACGCCGAGCGGCATAAACGCCGTGAGGAGGAAATCTCAACAGCGATGGAACGGGTTGTC
This sequence comes from Roseobacter sp. HKCCD6576-2, assembly GCF_013179285.1. Classification (GTDB taxonomy): domain Bacteria; phylum Pseudomonadota; class Alphaproteobacteria; order Rhodobacterales; family Rhodobacteraceae; genus Rhodophyticola; species Rhodophyticola oceani. Next base: position 246,545 of record NZ_WVNW01000001.1, read on the forward strand.
ACCCCGGCGCTTGCCCGCCTGAACGACGCCGGTCTGACCGCAACGGGATTGGTCCGCCATGGCAATGTCGCCGACACGCTGAACGCGGTCGCCGTCAAGGAAGGCGCGACGCAGATCGTCGTAGCTCGCTCCACTGAAAGTGGGTTGTCCAAGCGGATTTTCGGCAGCTCGACCGCCAATCTGGTGATGGAAGCCAACGTGCCCGTCACGGTCGTGGGATAAGGGACTAAGTCATGAAAACATATCAGAAAATGGGCCTGTCCCTCGGGACATTGGCCGCGATGGTGACCCCTGCGATGGCGCAAGAGGCGATGAGCCTTGATGAGCGCGTCAATGCGGCCTTCGCGTCGTTCACCGGGCCATTTGTGAGCCTGATCTTCGCCCCGTTTCCGGGAACAGAATTCCCCTGGATCGTCATGTGGCTGGTGATCGCGGCCTCCGTCTTCACGCTCTATTTCGGCTTTGTGCAGATCAAATACTTCATGCATTCGATCTCGCTGGTCAAAGGCGACTATGCTGACCCCGATGATGCGGGTGAGGTCAGCCATTTCCAGGCGCTGGCAACGGCGCTCTCCGGCACGGTTGGTCTCGGCAACATCGCCGGCGTCGCGGTGGCCGTCGGCATTGGTGGACCGGGCGCGACCTTCTGGATGATCCTGGCGGGTCTTTTAGGCATGGCGTCGAAATTCACCGAATGCACCTTGGGCGTGAAATACCGCAACGAGTACCCCGATGGCACCGTCTCTGGCGGCCCGATGTATTATATTTCGAAAGGGTTCAAGGAGTTGGGCCTGCCCGGCGGTAAGCTCCTAGCCGTGCTGTTTTCGATCTTCTGTATCTTGGGCGCGTTGGGCGGGGGCAATATGTTCCAGGCCAATCAGGCACATGCGCAGATCTCCGGGATCGTCGGAGACTATCCAGGCTGGATCACCGGCCTTGTCTTCGCGGCGGTGGTCTATGCGGTGATTATCGGCGGGGTGAAGTCCATCGCACGGGTGACCGAAAAGGTCGTACCGTTCATGGGCATCCTCTATGTCGGCGCAGCTTTGATCATCCTTGCCGTGAATTACGACATGATCGGCTGGGCCTTCGGTCAGATCTTCGCGGGCGCCTTCACCGGGCTCGGGGTTGCGGGCGGCATGGTCGGCGCGCTGATCCAAGGCTTCAAGCGAGCGGCCTTCTCGAACGAGGCGGGCGTTGGCTCGGCGGCGATCGCTCACTCGGCGGTGCGCACCAAAGAGCCGATCACCGAAGGCTTCGTGTCGCTTCTGGAGCCGCTGATCGACACCGTGGTGATCTGCACCATGACGGCGCTGGTGATCATCATCACCGGTCAGTTGATCAACGATCCCGAAACCGGCCTCTACCTGCTCGATGGCAACCATATTGCCACTGTTGATGGCAATACCGGTGTCGCCCTGACCTCGGCCGCTTTCGGCGCGTCGATCAGTTGGTTCCCCTATATCCTGGCGATTGCGGTGGTGCTCTTCGCCTTCTCCACGATGATCTCGTGGTCCTATTACGGATTGAAGGCGTGGACCTATCTCTTTGGCGAAGGCAAGACCTCGGAACTGATCTTCAAACTGATCTTCTGCGTCTTCGTGGTGATCGGTGCGGCGGCCAGCCTTGGCCCGGTGATCGACTTCTCGGACGCGGCGATCTTCGCCATGGCCGTGGTTAACATCACAGCGCTTTACTTCTTGATGAAAGTGGTCCGCGCCGAGCTGGCGTCTTACACCGCCCGACTGAAATCCGGTGAAATCCGGAAATTCGGCGCTGCGGACGCGGCTTAAGACATTGAGGGAGGCGGCCATCGTGCCGCCTCCTCTCTCCCCGCCCTCAGGGCACCTTCCCAAACAGAGCTTTCTCATGTATGGCCGCAGAATCTGAAATCCGGCGCCCGGACCCCAGCGCCTGACAAAGAAGATATCGGGGTCAGGGGGAATGCGCCCCCTATGCAATGGCCAATTGGGCCAACACAGGAACCGTAGATGTTTAACGTGACAAAAAAATCGATGGAGTGGGGCGAAGAAACGCTCACGCTCGAAACGGGCAAGGTTGCCCGTCAGGCAGATGGCTCGGTCATCGCCACCTTGGGTGAAACCTCGGTCATGGCCAACGTGACCTTCGCCAAATCGCCCAAGCCGGGGCAGGATTTCTTCCCGCTCACCGTGCATTATCAAGAGAAATACTATGCCGCCGGTAAAGTGCCTGGCGGCTTTTTCAAGCGCGAGGCGCGTCCGACTGAAAAAGAGACGCTGACCGCCCGCTTGATCGACCGTCCGATCCGCCCGCTCTTCGTGCCTGGCTTCAAACATGAAGTGCTGGTGATGTGCACAGTGCTTTCCCATGATCTGGTCAATGACCCCGACATGGTCGCGATGATCGCGACCTCCGCCGCGCTGACCCTGTCGGGCGCGCCCTTCATGGGTCCGATCGCCGCTTGCCGCGTGGGCTTTGAGGATGGCGAATACGTCCTGAACCCAACCGTGGATGACATGCACCAGCTGCGCATGAACCCCGATCAGCGGTTGGACCTCGTGGTTGCCGGGACCAAAGACGCGGTGATGATGGTGGAATCGGAAGCCTATGAGCTGACCGAGGCGGAGATGCTGGGTGCGGTGAATTTCGCCCATGAGCAGATCCAGCCGGTGATCGACCTGATCATCTCGCTGGCCGAAGAGGCGGCGAAAGAGCCCTTCGACTTCCAGCCGCCGGATTACAGTGAGCTCTATGCCGCCGTGAAAGCCGCCGGTGAGGAGATAATCCGCGCCGCCTATGCGATCACCGACAAGCAGGAGCGCACCACCGCCGTCTCCGACGCGAAAGCCGCGATCATCGATGCGCTCAGCGAAGAGCAACAGGAAGACGCCAATCTCGGCTCCGCCCTGAAAAAGCTCGAAGCGTCCGTGCTGCGGGGCGATGTGGTGAAAACCGGCAAGCGGATCGATGGCCGGGCCCTCGACACCGTGCGCCCGATTGTCTCCGAAGTGGGCCTTCTGCCCCGGACCCATGGCTCATCGCTCTTCACCCGTGGGGAGACGCAGGGCTTGGTTGTGACCACGCTCGGCACCGGCGATGATGAGCAGATGATCGACGCGCTGCATGGCACGTTCCGCTCGAACTTCTTGCTGCATTACAACTTCCCGCCCTATTCGGTCGGTGAAGCCGGTCGTGTGGGCCCTCCGGGTCGTCGTGAAATCGGGCACGGGAAACTGGCTTGGCGGGCGTTGCAGGCGGTTTTGCCTGCTCCGACCGACTTCCCCTATACGATCCGCGTGGTCTCCGAGATCACCGAGTCGAACGGCTCCTCCTCGATGGCGTCTGTCTGCGGCGGCTCGCTGTCGATGATGGATGCCGGTGTGCCTCTGAAAGCACCGGTTGCTGGTGTGGCCATGGGCCTGATCCTGGAAGAGGACGGCTCCTATGCGGTCCTGACCGACATCCTGGGCGACGAAGACCACCTGGGCGATATGGACTTCAAAGTGGCGGGCACCGAAAACGGCATCACCTCGCTGCAGATGGACATCAAAGTCGCCGGCATCACGCCGGAGATCATGGAGAAAGCACTTGATCAGGCGAAAGCCGGTCGGATGCACATCCTCGGCGAGATGGGCAAAGCGCTCACCGAAGGCCGTCAGGAGTTCTCCGCCCATGCGCCACGCATCGAAACGATGACCGTGCCCACCGACAAGATCCGCGAAGTGATCGGCTCGGGCGGCAAGGTGATCCGCGAGATCGTGGAAGTCTCCGGCGCCAAGGTCGACATCAACGATGATGGCGTGATCAAGATCGCGTCGGCCAACGCCGAGTCGATCCAAAAAGCCTATGATATGATCCATTCCATCGTGGCCGAGCCCGAGGAAGGCAAGATCTACAAAGGCAAGGTCGTGAAGATCGTCGATTTCGGCGCCTTCGTGAACTTCTTCGGCAAGCGCGACGGGCTGGTCCATGTCAGCCAGATCGAGAACCGCCGCCTGAACCACCCCTCCGACGTCCTCAAAGAGGGCCAGGAAGTTTGGGTCAAGCTCTTGGGCTTCGATGATCGCGGCAAGGTCCGCTTGGCGATGAAGATGGTCAACCAAGAGACCGGCGAAGAGCAAGCCAAGGAAGAGGCCGCCGATTAAGGCCGGTCTTCCATCACAAAACACCATGCGGGGTCAGGTCACACTGACCCCGTTTCTTCTTGGTGCTGGTTTGCTCTTCGAATATTGCAACACTAACTGAAACGTGACTGCCTCTGCCTTGTGGCAAAGGGGAAATCACGTAGACTCACCGCCGCACTGAACTTGGATCGATTTCGGGGATTTCACATGCTGACCCGCAGACATTTCATCATCACAGGGGCCGCTTTGGCCGCGACGCCCGTATTTGGGCAAGACGCTGTTTCCTTTGACGAATCCGTGGTTCGTCCGGAGTCAGAGGGCCCGAACCCTTGGGGTTTGCACCCCCGGTTTATGCCCACCGTGGTTGAAGCCCGCGCGGGGCTTGCCGCGGGCGACCTGCATGTGGATCCCGTCGCGCGTTATCTTTACCTGATCCGGGAAGATGGACTGACCGCTCTGCGCTATGGCGTGGCTGTGGGCCGGATTGGCCTGCAAAGCCCTGGCACCTACACGATCCGCCGCAAGGTTGAATGGCCCTCCTGGCGTCCGACCGATGCGATGATCGAACGTGAGCCGCATCTTTATGCGCAATATGCCGATGGTGTCGAAGGTGGGCCGGATAACCCGCTCGGGGCCCGGGCGCTCTATCTCTATGATGGTAACCGGGACACCTATCTGCGGGTGCATGGTACGCCGCAGCCTTGGTCAATTGGCACTTCGGCCAGCTCTGGCTGCGTTCGGATGGTCAATGATCACGTGATGGATCTTTATCCTCGCGTCCCGCTTGGGGCGCGGATCACGCTGCATTCCGCCTAGTTCCTGCCGTTGACCGAATAGGAAAGGCCCGCAGTTTTGCGGGCCTTTATGGTTTGTCCTAGGTCTGTTTTGCCTGGGTCGTCGAGGCCCGCCGCTTACTCCGGCAGTTTCGCCATCCGCAGATAGGGCAGCTTGGTGTCGATCGACCCGTATTTGGCAATCGCATCCGCATCGGAGACTGCCACCGGTACCACCACATCTTCGCCCGGTACCCAGTTCGCCGGCGTCGCCACATTCTCGCGCGCGGCGGTCTGCAACCCATCGAGCGCACGCAGAACTTCGGCGAAGTTCCGACCCACATTCATCGGATAGGTCATGGACAATTTCAGCTGCTTATCCGGCCCGATGATGAAGACTGAGCGCACCGTGGCGCTATCGGCGGGCGTGCGTCCGTCGGGCAAATAGGCCTCGGCAGGCAGCATGTCGAAGGATTTGGACACCTCCAGACCGTCATCGGCGATGATTGGGAAGCCCGCTTTTGCGCCGCCAACCGCTTCGATATCGCCTTTCCATTTCTTATGATCCTCGACCCCATCGACGGAGACGCCGATGACCTTAGTGCCGCGCGCGGCCCATTCATCGGCCAGCTGGGCAACCGCGCCAAATTCGGTCGTGCAAACCGGAGTGAAATCCTTCGGGTGGCTGAACAAAATTGCCCAGTCATCCCCAATCCAATCATGCAGGGCAAAGCTGCCTTGATCGGTTTCCACGGTGAGGTTCGGGATCGTATCATTGATGCGCAGGGACATGGGCAGTGCCTCCTTTTCCTGTCAGTGCCGTCGTCATGTGTCAGATAGGCATATAACACGGATTGTGCACCCGCGCGTGGCGTCGCAGGGGCAGATAAGAGCAACAGGTCGCGCACCCTCCGCTTGCGCGAACGCGCGTTCCGTTTCGTCACGATGGCGGCGAACATCGCCTCTTGCGCGCGCCAAATCGCAGTGACAGGCTCCGCGCGAAGCGAAGGGAGATATCGCCATGCCCGCATCGACAGAATTCTATATCAACGGCCAATGGGTGGCGCCGCATCAGCCCGATGATTTCCCGGTCATCGACCCGTCGACGGAGGAGGTCTGCGCGACCATCTCGCTTGGATCCGAGGCTGATACGAACGCAGCCGTCGCCGCCGCGAAGGCGGCGTTTAACGGATGGGCCGCGACACCCATTGCGGATCGGATTGCGGCCCTGCAGCGCCTCCGCGATGTCTACAAGAAACGCGCAGGCGAGATGGCCGAAGCGATCAGCCAAGAGATGGGCGCGCCGATTGATCTGGCCAAGCAGCAGCAGGTTGGCGCAGGCATCTGGCATCTCGATGGGTTCTTGAATGCGGCGAAAGAGTTTGCATGGGATCACCCGCTCGGGCCGCAAGCGCCGACCGAGCGCATCCTCCATGAGCCGATTGGCGTTTGCGCGCTGATCACGCCCTGGAACTGGCCAATGAACCAGATCGTGCTGAAATGCGCCCCGGCGCTGGTCACCGGCTGCACGATGATCTTGAAACCTTCGGAAATCGCCCCGCTTTCGGGCCTGCTCTTTGCCGAGATGATGGATGAGGCCGATCTGCCACCCGGCGTCTTCAACATGGTCAATGGCGATGGCCCCGGCGTCGGCAGCACGCTTTCTGCCCACCCGGATGTGGATATGGTCAGCTTCACCGGCTCGACCCGTGCCGGGCGTCTGATCTCCATCGCGGCGGCTGATACGATCAAACGCGTCAGCTTGGAGCTTGGCGGCAAGGGCGCCAATATCATCTTCGCCGATGCCGACGAGAAAGCGGTGAAATCCGGCGTGATCCGCTGCTTCCGGAATACCGGTCAAAGCTGTAACGCGCCGACGCGGATGATGGTGGAGCGGTCCCGCTATGATCAAGCGGTGGAGATTGCTGCGGCGACAGCGCAAGCCACCACCGTGGGCCCCGCCAATGAAGAAGGCCGCCATATCGGCCCCGCCGTGTCGGAAATGCAGTTCAACAAGATCCAAGATCTGATCCAAAAAGGCATCGACGAAGGCGCGCGTTTGGTCGCCGGTGGCACGGGACGCCCCGAGAACCTCAACCGCGGCTATTACATCCGCCCGACCGTTTTTGCCGATGTGACGCCGGATATGACGATCTATCGCGAGGAAATCTTTGGCCCCGTCCTTTCGGTCATTCCGTTCGAGGATGAGGCCCATGCGGTCGAGATGGCCAATGACACGCCCTATGGCCTGACCAACTACATCCAGACCGGCGATAATGAGAAACTCCGCCGCGTTGCCCGGCAGCTCCGCTCAGGCATGGTCGAAGGCAATGGCGTGGGCTTTGGTCAGGGGTCACCCTTCGGCGGGTTCAAGCAATCCGGCAACGGTCGGGAGGGCGGAAGCTTTGGCCTCCACGAGTTCCTGGAGATCAAGGCCGTGAGTGGCTGGGGCGAATAGGCGAGACGCGCGCGTGCTGTGATGCCGCGCCAGGGCCTGGTCTTTAAGTGTCGCCATCGTCTGAAGTCGCTGATGCGGCCCATACGATGGCGCCTGCCTCAGCATTCACGTCGAGACATCGAACCGTTTACAGACCGAACCCTCGGGCGTCCGATAGGTCTGAAAGCCCATCGCTTCATAATACGACAGCGCTTCGGGGTTCGTGGCCCCGATGGTTGCATCGATATGCGCCAGACCGGCGTCGCGCCTAGCCGCCGAGGGCCGTATGTGGGTACCGATGATGCCCCATCCGGGTTCGACGCCCCATTCATTCCCAGCCCGGGCGCGCTTGAGCGACTGGAACCCCAATACGACGCCATCCTCTTCGGCCACCGCGCAGCAGATCTTGTCCGCATCCTCAATGTAGTTGGCCCGCACGAAAGCCTCGTCATCGGGCCGCGTCCGTTTGCCAGACGCAGTCAATTGCTGAAGAAACGCGCTGATCTGTTCAACATCTTCGATGGTGCCGTCTCTTACGATCATTGTCGGTTTCTCCAGTCAGTTGCAGTCGTGATACGCCGGATTTTGTCGGCGCGCTGAGAGATCAGCGCATAAGTCAGTTGCAGACGTCTTTCAACGTTCGACCTCTCATGACCTCCGCCACACATGTCGGCAATGGCACCTTCTGGCGTTTCTTGCAGGTGGTTTGGGTCGGGCAACATAGCCATAAGGGTTATCTGATGATTCGCTCTGGGCAAGCCCAGATCGCCGCCTAACTCGTTCCGGAGCATGACAGGATTGAGGCCCGTGCCGACGCATTCGCAGAGAAAGACCGTTCTGATCATCGGCAGTGGACCGAATGCGGTCGAGGCGGCGGCGTGGGATCGCGACGCCTTTACGCATATCGTCGCGATCAACAACGCTTTCGCCATCCGACCCGATTGGGATTTCGCGATCTACCCGGAGGATTTGCCGGTGGACCGTCGGCCGACGGGTCTGCGCCCGGGGCAGCGGATTGTTGAGGCGGCGGATTACGTTCCGGTTCAAAACACCCTGGGTGGCTTCGTCTATGCCGGTGGCACGATGGCGTTCACGGCAGGATATTGGGCTTTGGCCAGCCTCAAACCTGCCGCGATGGGGTTTGTCGGGTGCAACATGGTCTACCCCGCCACAGGCAACACGCATTTCTACGGCGTTGGCGCGGCGGACCCGCTGCGCGATGATATCACGCTGCAATCTCTTGAGGCGAAATCTGCGCGGCTCGAACTCATGGCGGCGGCCCGTGGTTGTGCCTGCGTGAATCTGTCGGACGGCGAAAGTCGGCTGACATTCCCGCGCGGAATCCCAGAGACGCTGTCGGATGCGCAGGTGATCACACCGGAGCCTAACAGCTTGGCGGCGGCTCAGGCACGGGAGCATGCACTGGGCTATGCGGTGCCGTCGGGTCGCTATTGGGAAGTGGCGGACCAGTTCGATGCCGCCGAGTTGCGCGGCGTCGACGCTCTTTGGTTGGCGGCATTCGCGGCCGCGAGAGGCGCGTAGGACGGTCAGAGACACCTATAGCGCTCGCCTTAAAACGGCACTTTCGCCCGGAAGCTGATGCCTTTGCCGCCATCGGGATGGCGCAGCTTCAAGCTCTCCGCATGCAGCATCAGCCGGGGATAATCGCGCGCGGCCCCCTCGGCATAAAACGGATCGCCCAGAATCGGATGGCCGATTTCTTTCATATGAACCCGTAGCTGATGTGACCGGCCAGTCTTCGGGTAGAGGCGCACCCGCGTTGTCCCATCTTCAACCCGCACCACCCGCCAATCGGTTTGCGCCGGTTTGCCGATCTCATGGTTTACGTGCTGCAACGGGCGGTTCGGCCAATCCACGATCAAGGGCAGGTCGATATGCCCCTCCTTCGCCGCCATCTCCCCCCAAACCCGGGCGACATAGACCTTCTTCATCTGGCGTTTCTCGAATTGCAGACCCAGATGACGTTGCGCATGCGGGCTGCGCGCAAACACCATCACGCCGGAGGTGTCCATATCCAGCCGATGCACCAAAAGCGCCTCGGGAAATGCCTTCTGAACCCGGGACAGAAGGCAATCGGCCAGATGTTCGCCGCGACCGGGAACGCTTAGAAGGCCGCTTGGCTTGTTAACCAGGATCAACTCGTGATCCTCATGCAGAATCTCCAGCGCGGTGTCGGGTGGTTGGTAACCCAGCACGCGGATCGGCGTGCCGTCATTTCCGCCTGTTTGGAGACGCCTGCCACTCATCGGGTTGCGCAAATGTACCAGCCGGGCGCGCAATGCCAGACCCGTTCGCCCCGCCGACCAGTATAGTGGCTCTGGCCGCGCATCCTGATCTTGGCTGAGAGGATGTCTTTCATCGCCGCCCATTCGGTCGTGAGCGGGCGCACAAGCTTGTCGCCGCGCCCGGTGATCAACTGCCCGGCGGTCGCCCGGCCGAACACGAGCGGCAAAAGCGTGGCCCGGCGGTACCCGCACTGCGCCAGGGCTTGTTGCCACCAAGACGGAGTGTGCCGATTGTAGTCGTCCGGATGACCGTGAACCCGATAAAGAAACGGCACTGTAATATGCAGCGCAGCCCCTGGTTTCATCACCCGCGCCAACTCGATCAAGGCACCGATATCGTCAAAGATGTGCTCAAGCGTGTTGAAGGTGAGAACCGTGTCAAACGTTGCGTCATCGAAAGGCAAGCGCGCACCTGGGGTGACGATATGAGTGGGATCGAACTCCGCGTCAATATTGACCGACAAAACCTGCGTGTCGGATGGAAAAATAGGCGCGTATTCGGCATTCCGCCCGCCACCGAAATCCAAAACCCGGCCAGTGACCTGCAATCGGTCCAGAATGTCGTACTCCATGGCGCGTAAGATGGTCATGTCGCGCCCCTTGGCCCTTAGCCGCCGCCAGTCGGCAAAGCTTGGGATCGGTGGATCGACCAGTGTGAAATCCATTCCGCGCGTGTCCTCGCAAAAAAAGTTAAACACGCGCCCGGCTTACACAGGGTGCACGCGGTTTGCCAAGGATGGTGGGGCTATTTCTTTTCCTGGTTTGCCCCTCTCATGGTCCACATGCTGCAACGGGAGATTCGGCCAATCCAAGATCAAGGGTAGTCCGAGAGGTCATCCCCCTTGCCTGGTGCCCTCATTAACCTGCTGGCTTTATTTATAAAATCAACTCGTAATTTTCAAAGATCACGTCCAATGGGGCCGTTGGTGGGCGATAGTCGAGCGAGGTCAAGGGAGCGTATTGCCCCGGGGCTTGACCTTGTGCAAACTCATCGGAAGACCGACCTAATCCTCTGCGGGCATGCGGTGGATTTCGGTCCCGTCTCGCCCCACGATCACCGGACCGTCGAAGACCGGCATGATCTCGGCCAGCCAATCGGCTTCGGTGATTTCTGGGTCATCAGCCGGAACCAGATGATGCAGCGCCAAGAGTTGCACCTCCGCCGCCGCCGCAATCTGCGCCACATCGCGCGCCTCGGTATGGGCGGCCAGGATATGGGCTTTCAACCGTTCGCCATTGCCGGTCTTGGCCACGATCCGGTCAACGCCACGTTCCAACATCGCCTCATGGATCAAAATATCCGAGCCAGCGGCGAAATCGGCCAGCGGCGGGAAATACGCAGTATCGGCGCTGAAGGTGACCCGCCAGCCGTCGTACTCAAAGCGTAAAGCAAAGCAGTCGATCACCGGCGGATGTGGCACACGCAGAGCGGCGACCTCCAGGCCCGGCACCACTAAGGGTCCCTCACCAAACTCAACGATCTGAACCAGCTCGTTGAGGTCGGGGCGGCCCTCATCATCAATCCGCAGTGCGATGTCGTAGCTGAGCGATTGCAGGAACCCGGCCCAAACCGCGCCGATGCCCGCTGGCCCATAGACCGTCACTGGCGTCGCCAGCCCCGCCGTCCAGGCGGTGTGGATCAACGGCCCCAGTTCCAACACGTGGTCGGAATGCAGATGGGTGACGAAGATCAGGTCCAGCTCTTTCAGCGACACCCCTGCCTCGACCAAACCCTTTGCAACCCCCAACCCGCAATCGACGACGATCCGCCGGCCGCCCATCTCAAGCAGCGAGGCCGTTGGCATCGGCCCACCCGGTCGGATCGCTGGGCCGCCTTTGGTCCCCAATAGAACCAGCCGGTCCGGTCTCATTTCTTCCCCGGTGTGCCGTCGAACTTCTTCTCCAGCGAGGTCCAGCAATCGATGTAGTCATCCTGCAAGGGCGCCTCGTTGGCGGCGAAGCCGGTCAGATGCTGCGGGAACCGGGTCTCGAACATGAAGGACATGGTGTTGTCCAGCTTCTCGGGCTTCAGATCGGCATTCGATGCGCCTTCAAAGGCCTGCTTATCCGGCCCGTGCGGCAGCATCATATTATGCAGGCTCATCCCGCCCGGCACGAAGCCTTGCGGTTTCGCGTCATACTGGCCGTAAATATTACCCATCAGTTCCGACATGATGTTCTTGTGATACCAGGGCGGGCGGAACGTATCCTCCATCACCATCCAGCGCTCTCGGAACAGCACGAAGTCGATATTTGCAGTGCCCGGCACGCCGGAGGGCGCGGTCAGCACGGTAAAAATCGACGGGTCGGGATGGTCGAACAGGATCGCGCCGACTGGGCAATAGGTCTTCAGGTCGTATTTCACCGGCGCGTAATTGCCATGCCAGGCAACCACGTCGAGTGGGCTATGCCCAATCTCACACTGGTGAAACTGGCCACACCATTTTACGGTGACACTTGAGGGCACCTCGCGGTCTTCAAATGCCGCCACGGGGGTTTTGAAGTCCCGCCGGTTGGCCATGCAGTTCGCACCGATCGGGCCGCGCCCGGGCAGCTCGAATTTCTGACCGTAATTCTCGCAGACAAAACCACGCGCTGGCCCGTCGATCAGTTCCACCCGATACAGCAGCCCGCGCGGGATGATCGCAATCTCCTGCGGCTCCAGATCGACGATCCCAAGCTCGGTGCAGAAGCGCAGACGCCCTTCCTGCGGCACAATCAGGATCTCGCTATCGGCGGAGTAGAAATAAGCATCCTCCATCGAGGCGGTGACCAGATAGATATGGCTCGCCATGCCAACCTGCGTGTTGACATCGCCCGCCGTGGTCATCGTGCGCATGCCGGTCAGCCAGGTCAGCGGCGCATCGGAATGCGGCACCGGATCCCACCGGTATTGGCCGAGGCTGATCACATCGGGGTCAACATGCGGGGCCGATTTCCAGTAGGGCAGATCGATCTTGGTATAGCGGCTCGAATGTTTCACCGAGGGACGGATGCGGTAGCACCAGGTGCGTTCATTCTGATGCTGTGGCGCGGTGAAGGCGGTGCCGGTCAATTGCTCGCCATAGAGCCCGTAATTGCACTTCTGCGGGCTGTTCATCCCTTGCGGCAGGGCCCCTGGTAGCGCCTCTGTCTCAAAATCATTGCCGAAACCGGGCATATAGCCCTCGGTCGTGCCGACGGGGGTGACCGCCTGGACCATGCCAGCGGGCGTGTTCTGTGTGTTCATCTGCGCATCCTCCAAGGCTCCTCGGGCCGATGAGGAAAGTATCGTTGTGTTTGCAACGAAGTCAAGGAAGCCGAGCGCGCGGCACTTCATATTCGCGGGCCCTTGCCTCCCAAATCCGGCGCGCTGTTGGCCAGTCGGGCGCCTGATCAGCATAGAACCCAATGGTTTTGCCTGTTGCGATCCCGGGAAAGACGCGCATGGCTTTGAGATGCCGGGGCATGGTCAGGAAGGCGCGCATTGCGGCCTCGCTTTCCCAGATGCTGAGAGTGTGATGCACCCCGTCGATGCTGCGCGCGCTAGCGCCCAAATTGCCCGGCGCAGATTGTGCTTCCGCCATGGCGGGCATGGCGAGCGACCAGAAGCGCGGCGCATGCCAGATAGCTTTGAGCTTCAGCCCGGTGATGGAGATGTAGATCTGCGCCATGACAGGGAAGTTAGAGCCGCTAACATCGCTGTCAAATCGGGCCTAGGTCCAATCGAGCACCACCTTGCCCGACTGCCCCGAGAGCATCGCGGCGAACCCGTCTTGGTAGTCGTCCGCCTTGAACCGATGTGTAATCACACGCCGCACATCAAGCCCGTTCTGCAGCATCGCGATCATCTTGTACCAGGTCTCGAATATCTCCCGACCATAGACGCCTTTAATGGTGATCGCTTTGAACACGATTCGGCTCCAATCAACCGGCGATTTGCCCGGCGGGATGCCCAGAAGCGCGATCCGGCCACCCATGACCAGTGTCTCGACCATCTGATCGAGTGCGATCTGATTGCCCGACATCTCCAGGCCGACATCAAACCCTTGGCTCATACCCAGTTCCGGGATCACCGCGGCCAGGTCTTCTTCTAGAACATTGACTGGCCGGACATCCGCGACTTGCCCGGCGAGATCGAGCCGCGCTTGGTTCACATCCGTGATCACCACATGCCGCGCGCCTGCATGCCGGGCCACGGCGGCGGCCATGATCCCGATCGGTCCGGCGCCGGTCACCAGGACATCTTCGCCCAGAAGATCGAAGCTCAGCGCCGTGTGCACCGCGTTGCCAAGCGGGTCCAAAATCGCGCCAATCTCGTCATCCACATCATCGGGCAGCGGCACGACATTAAACGCGGGCAGCGCCAGGTATTCGGCGAAGGCCCCTTGCTCATTGACCCCGATGCCCCGCGTTTCCGGATCGAGATGAAACTTCCCGGCCCGGCTTTGCCGCGAGGTTTTGCCGATCAGATGCCCTTCGCCAGAGCAGCGTTGCCCGAGGCTGAGCCCCTCCACATGCCGCCCCATATCGACGATTTCCCCTGCAAACTCATGCCCCGTGACTAGCGGCGTCGGCACCGTCTTCGCGGCCCATTCGTCCCAGTTCCAGATATGGATATCGGTCCCGCAAATCCCGGTTTTATTGATCCGAATCAGCACATCATCTAGGCCGATCTCCGGAACGGGCACGGTTTGCATCTCCAGCCCAACGACCGGACCTGGTTTCACCAGCGCGCGCATCTCATTTGTCATCGGTTTTGCTCCGTTCAAAGGCAAGCCAGGTCCAGGTAACACCGGCGGCGCGGTTTTGCGGCTGGTGCGATGGGGCAGCCGCGTCGCGCAGAAGCGTGAGGCCAACCTCCTCGGCACGTGCGATTTCCTCAGTGGCGTCGAGCGGGTGGATTGGTTGGCCGTCGGGCACCGGCCCGTGGCGCAGCGAGAGAATGAGCCGGCCACCTGACGCGAGCAAGGTGACCATACGCGCCAGGGACGCCGCTCGGGTTGCCGCGGGCAAATGATGCCAGATCGCATTGGCGAGGATCAGGCTGAACGCCCCGTCGACCCCTTCAAGGTCGGGCAGCCGCGCATTCATCACAAGCGCTTCAGGCAGCCGCGCCTGGATCGCGGCGCGGAAGGCCGCCACGGGCTCCGCGGCGGTGACGTCGTGACCTCGTGCGGCGAACCATGCCGCATCCCGCCCGCTGCCTGCACCGACATCTAGCACTTGCGCCGGTGGCGCGGGGAAAAGGTCGAGGACGGCAGATAACACATCCTCGCTCGTCACGGCGTTATAGCGGTCGCACAGAGTCTCAGCATGCGCCTCATAGGTTGTAATGGCGGCCTCACCGGTCATGTGATCGCCCCGACAGCCCGGCCTGCGACGGCAAACGCCGCCAAACCCTGATCCAGATCGCCCTTGGTAAGCGCGGCATTCATCTGCGTTCTGATCCGCGCCTGGCCCTTTGGCACAACGGGGAAGAAGAACCCGGCCACATAGACCCCGCGTTTGTAAAGCGCCGCCGCCATCTCTTGCGCCAACCGCGCATCGCCCAGCATCACCGGGATGATTGGATGCTCCCCAGGCAACAGATCGAAACCCAGTTCGGTCAGCCCTGCGCGCCAATAGGCGGCGTTCTCAAAGAGATGCGCCCGAAGCGCACCGCCTTCTTCGACCAGTTTCAGAACCGCCAACCCGGCGGCGCAGACGGCTGGCGGCAAAGCGTTCGAAAAAAGATAAGGCCGCGCCCGCTGGCGCAGAAGGTCGATCACCGGCTGCGGCCCGGCGATATAGCCGCCAATCGCGCCGCCCAGTGCTTTGCCCAAGGTTCCGGTCAGCACATGCACCCCATCGGCCACGCCCGCATGATGCGGCGTGCCGCGCCCGCCTGGCCCCATGAAGCCAGTCGCGTGGCAATCATCCACCATCACCACAGCATCGTAACGCGCCGCAAGGGCAGTGATCTCGGCCAAGGGCGCCAGATAGCCATCCATCGAAAACACGCCATCGGTCGCAATCATGATATGCCGCGCGCCCTCGCCCCGGGCGGCTTTCAACTGCGCCTCCAACTCCTCCATATCCGCATTGGCATAGCGATAGCGCTTGGCTTTGCAGAGGCGGATGCCATCAATGATCGAGGCATGGTTCAACGCATCCGAGATGACCGCGTCTTCGGGGCCAAGGAGCGGCTCGAACAAGCCGCCATTCGCATCGAAACAGGCCGCGAAAAGGATCGAATCATCCTTGCCCAAAAACCGCGCCAGGGCCTGTTCCAACTCCCGGTGCAAATCCTGCGTGCCGCAGATGAACCGCACACTGGCCATGCCAAAGCCGTGCCCATCCATCGCGTCTTTCGCCGCCGCGATGAGGGCCGGGTGATCGGCCAGACCCAAATAATTGTTGGCGCACAGGTTCAACAGTGGCTGCGCAGTACCCTCAACGGCCACATGCCCGCCTTGCGGCGAGGTGATCGGGCGCTCGACCTTATACAGCCCGTCGGCTCGGATCTGATCGAGCGTGTCGGACACATGCGCAAGAAAGCTTTCGGA
The DNA here is from genome assembly GCF_013179285.1 of Roseobacter sp. HKCCD6576-2. GTDB lineage: Bacteria > Pseudomonadota > Alphaproteobacteria > Rhodobacterales > Rhodobacteraceae > Rhodophyticola > Rhodophyticola oceani. Next base: position 262,694 of record NZ_WVNW01000001.1, read on the forward strand.
CATTGGGGCACCTCCTGGCGCCACCTTAAACCAGATCGCGCGCCGGAAAGACCAGCGCGCGACATCAATCTTGCGGAGACTGTCGGAATTGTGCGCTTAGATGCCCACGAAGGGTTGTGCGATCCGGGGCAGTAGCCCGTCGAACTTCAACGGTGCATCTGTCGCGACCAGACAGATGCAATCCTGCCCCGCCTCGGCCACCGGCGTGTGATGCACATCTTGATCAGCCACCTCGATATCGCCGCGCGCGAACCGGTCATCCTCATCGGCATAGGCGCCTTGCAGAACCAGCGTCATCTCGGTGCCGTGATGGCTGTGCATCGGCATCGCCTGCCCCGCCGGGATCGACAGGAGTCGTACACTGGCATCTTTGCTCGACTGCAGCACACATTGCTTCACGCCCATCCCCACGGAGCGCCATTTCACAGCATCCAGATCGCCGCCCACCGCATCGCGCAGCGGCCCTGGGAAAATCCCGCTACTTGGCGGGGTTGGCCGCGCCTCCGGCATCTCCATCCCGGTGATCCGGGCCAGCGTCGCCTCGAAACTGTCTTCGGCCAGTTCGGCACACTCAACCTCGTCTAACATCGCGCCGCCAACCGCTTCGAAGCTTTCCAGCCGCGCCCGCACGTCGTCGCTGAGCGAGACATGGGTGGCGACCACAAGATCAAAGGCCTCGGGCAGGGCGCCGGCGGCATAACCCATCAACAGGTCATCGGGGATTTGGTGTTTTACATCGGTCATATCATATCACGTCATATTGTGCCGCAGCCGGTCCAGCGCCAACCTAATGCGCGACTTGATCGTGCCAAGGGGCAGACCCGTCTCCGCGGCAATTTCGCTATGGGTTAAATCTCCGAAATAGGCGCGTTCGATCAGAATGCGTTGCTTTTCGGGCAAGTTCTTCAGCGCCTCGGCAAGCCGTGCGCTATCCTGTTGGAGGGCAATGACCTCGGCCTGATCAGGCGCCGCTTCGGGCCCCCAGGGCAGGTCTTCCGGTTCGGGCCGGGCATATTTTCTCAGAAGATCGATCTTCCGGTTTCGTGCGACGGTGAATATCCAAGTCGCTACGCTGGCGCGCGCCGGGTCATACATATGCGCCTTACGCCAGAGCGTCGCCATGACATCCTGCATACATTCCTCAGCCAGGCTGACATCCGCGCCCGATTTGATCAGGAACGCTTTCACCTTGGGTGCAAAATGCCTGAACAGATCGGCAAAGGCCGCCTGATCCTGGCTCGCGGCGATGGCCGTCACCTTGGCCACCCACTGCGCGTCATCCTGTGCTGCGCTTGTCACGACTCTCCTATGTCCTGCGTGCCGTGCCCGAACAGCGTCTTCGTAACGCGTCGGCGGCGGTGACAGGTCTTGTGTCTCAGAAAGATCATTTAACAAGAGCATACCAAGCTTACGACCCCAGCCCGAGACTGGATCAAAGTTTTTTTCTTTCATCCATATTGGGACTTTGGCCGTAGACCTGTCTAAACATTGAAAAACTGTCTCTGGGGGTCCTCCGTGCCATTTGAAACTATCGCTGCCCTGCCGCGTCGAATTGCCGTGATCGGCGCTGGCATCTCCGGGATGGGGGCGGCCTATCACTTGTCGCGGACCCATGCCGTGACGCTGCTAGAGGCTGAGCGACGGCTGGGCGGGCATGCGCGCACGGTCTTGGCCGGAAAAAACGGCGATCAACCGGTCGATACCGGCTTTATCGTCTTCAACTATTCCAATTACCCGCACCTGACCGCGCTCTTTGATGCGCTCGACGTGCCGGTTGCGAAAAGCGATATGAGCTTCGCGGCATCCATCGGCGGAGGTAGGATCGAATATGGCCTGCGCAACCTGCCGACGCTCTTCGCGCAGAAATCCAACCTGCTCCGCCCCGGCTTTGCGCGGATGATCCGCGACATCCTGCGTTTCAATGCGCGCGCCGAAGAACTGGCCGATGATGATGCTGGCACGCTTGGCGAATTGATGGATCAGATGCAGATGGGCCGCTGGTTCCGCGATTATTATCTGACGCCAATCTCGGGCGCGATCTGGTCGACACCGAAAGAGGAGATCATGGATTTCCCGGCGCAGGCTTTGGTGCGGTTCTTCCGCAACCACGCGCTTCTAAGCGCCACGGGGCAGCATCAATGGTGGACCGTCCAAGGCGGCTCCATCGAATATGTCAAACGGCTTGATGCCGCGATGCGCGGGCAGGGTGTCGATATCCGCCTCGGCAAACCGATTGAGGCTGTGCGCCGTGTGCCCGGCGGCGTTGAGGTCCGTCGCGGCGGCGATTGGGAGATGTTTGACGATGTGGTCTTCGCCACCCATTCCGATGATACGCTGGCGATGCTCGCTGACCCAAGCCCAGAGGAGGCCGCGGCCCTTGGGGCCGTGCGGTATCAACCCAACGAAGCCATCCTGCATGCCGATGCCAGCGCCATGCCCAAGCGCCACGCGACCTGGTCCTCCTGGAACTACACCGAGCGGAAGGGGCATACCGGCGGCCCAATCGACCTCACCTATTGGATGAACTGCTTGCAGCCGATCCCCGAAAGCGACCCGCTTTTCGTGACGCTGAACAGCCGAGGGCCGATTGATGAGGCGCTGATCTACGACCAAACCACCTTCCGCCATCCGGTCTATGACTTGGCGGCGCTGGCGGCGCAGGGCACAATCCGGGCTATGAACGGCACCAACAACACCTGGTTCTGCGGTGCGTGGATGAAAAACGGCTTCCACGAAGACGGCTATGCCAGCGCCATTGATGTGGTCGAGGCCATGGCCGCCCGCGACCGGGTTGCGCTCGCTGCATGACCGCGCGGATCGACCATATCGCAGGCGAGACCTTCCACGGGCGTCGCGGCGCGGTCGAAAACGCGTTCAAATACAGCATTGATTACGTGATGCTGGATGCCGAGGCGGAGCTGCCCACACCGCGCCTGTTTGGCCGGAACCGAGGCAATCTCGCGTCGCTTTGGGACAGCGACCATGGCGGCCCGCCGAAACAGGGCGAAGGCGCGCCATGGGCGCGTGAAGTGCTCGCCGCGCATGGCTTGTCGGAGGTTGCGGATGGCCCGCTCTATTTGCTCGCCCAACCCCGGATGCTGGGTCATGTGTTCAACCCCGTCAGCTTCTGGCTGGCCTATGACGCAGACCATGCTCTCAGCGCGGTGATTGCCGAAGTGTCTAACACGTTCGGCGACCGTCACTCCTATCTTTGTGCCCATCCCGATCACGCGGAAATCACCCGCTCCGACACGCTCACAGCCGCAAAGATCTTCCACGTCTCGCCATTCCAGCCCATCTCGGGCGGCTACACCTTCCGTTTCGATATCCGGGAGGATCGCATCGGCATCTGGATCGACTATGCCACCGGCAATGAGGGTCTGATCGCGACGCTCACGGGCACGCGCAAACCTTTGACCACTCTCGGATTGCTCCGCGCCGCCCTCCGCCGCCCGCTCGGGTCGCGCCGGGTGCTGGGCCTGATCCACTGGCAGGCGCTGAAGCTCTGGTGGAAGGGCGCAAAGTATCGCGTCCGCCCAACGCCGCCCGCCGACGAGGTCTCGCGGTGAGCCACCCCCGCTTGTCGGGCTATGCGGTTTTTGCGGCGATGCTTGCTTCCGCCGGACTGCCAATCTACATCCACGCGCCGAAATTCTTTGTCGATGAATATGGCGTGGGCCTGACCGCGCTGGCTGCCGTCCTCTTCGGTCTCCGCCTCTTCGACGTGATCCAAGACCCGGCGCTTGGCTGGCTCGCCCAAACCACCCGCAAACGTCGCGCCTTGGCGATCACCATCGCCACTGTGATCCTCGCGTTTTCAATGATCGGCCTCTTTGCCGTCACCCCGCCCATCGCCCCGCTTTGGTGGTTCGCGCTCACCCTGATCGGCCTCTTCTCGTCCTTTTCTTTCCTGACGATCTGCTTCTATGCCCAAGGGGTCCACACGGCGGGCAGCCTCGGTGACAAAGGGCATCTCCGCCTTGCCGCCTGGCGCGAGACGGGCGCGCTGCTTGGCGTCTGCCTCGCCTCTGTGGCCCCGACAGTTCTGCTCTTCACTGGCGCACCCTTCGCCGCGTTTGCCACGGGCTTCGCAGGTCTTTGCCTTGTTGCGCTCCTTCTGATGCAGGGCGAATGGCGCCCGCCCCCGCCCCCGCCTCAGGCGCAAGGCGGCTTTCGTAGCGTTTTGGCGGACCCAATCGCCCGCCGCCTGCTATTGATCGCGCTGGTCAATGCCGCGCCTGTCGCTGTGTCTTCGACATTGTTCCTGTTCTTCGTCGAAAGCGCGCTCGATGCGCCCGGTTGGGAAGGCCCGCTGCTCCTGCTCTTCTTCCTTGCTGCTGCCGCCAGCGCGCCGCTTTGGTCCCGTCTGGCGCAACGCTTTGGGGCACGCCGCACCCTGCTGGCGGCCATGGTCGCCGCGATCCTGTCTTTCTCCACCGTGCTCGCGCTTGGCCCCGGCGACACGGCCCTCTTCGCGCTCATCTGCCTGATCTCCGGCGCAACCCTCGGGGCAGACCTCACGCTGCTGCCCGCGATCTTCGCCCGCCGGATGGCCCGCGTCGCGCCAGAGGCCGGCGCGGCCTTCGGCCTCTGGTCCTTCGTGTCGAAATTCACCCTCGCCTTCGCCGCCGTCGCCCTTCTGCCCGCGCTCGACCGGGTCGGATTTGTCGCAGGCGGTTCCAACGATCCGGCGGCTTTGTCGCTCCTGACCCTCCTTTACGCCCTGGTTCCTTGTGTGTTGAAACTGGCGGCAATTGCCCTCTTGGCGGCCACACCCCTGCCCGAAGATAACCCAAGGAGTCTTTGACCCATGCGCGACTGGACCGGAAAACGCTATTGGCTTGTGGGCGCCTCCGAAGGTCTCGGCCGGGTGCTCGCGCACCATATGAGCCGCGCCGGTGTCGATCTGGTCCTCAGCGCGCGGAATGAAGACCGGCTGCAAGACTTGGTGGCCGAATTGCCTGGCCGCGCGTCTTACGTCCCGATCGACATCTCCAACACCGCCTCGGTCAAAGCCGCTGCGGAAGAGGTGGGCGAAATTGACGGGTTTGTCTTCCTAGCCGGGGTCTATTGGCCGCAATCCGCGCGGGAGTGGGATGCCGATCAGGTCGAGGCGATGTTCGACATCAACTTGACCGGCGCCGCGCGCTGTCTTGGCCAGGTGGTGCCGAAATTTGTCGCCCGCGACCGCGGCCATATCGTGCTCACCGGTTCACTGTCGGCGTTTCGGGGCTTACCCGGCGCCATCGGCTATTCCGCGTCGAAGGCGGGGATGATGTCGCTGGCGCAGTCGATGTATCTCGACCTGCGGAATACGGGCGTTGAGGTGCAATCGGTCAATCCCGGCTTCATCAAAACCCGCCTGACCGACAAAAACACCATCTCCATGCCGTTTATCATGGAGCCAGATGACGCCGCCGCCGTGATGTTCGAACACATGAACACCGATCAGTTTCAGCGCAGCTTCCCGTGGGCGTTTAGCCTCTTGTTCCGGGGGAGTGTGTTCCTGCCAAATTGGCTTTATGTCCGTCTTTTCGGTTGACCCGCAATTTGCGCAAGATCAAAGACGCTCCACCCTGGGTTGACCGATAACAGGGGCAGACCACCGCGCGAGAAGGGACAAATCATGCTTGCAATATCAACACGGAAAGTGGCGCAGATCATTCTGATGGGCCATGAGCTTGACCGGGCTGAGCCTGAAATGCGCGGTCTGATCGACACTCTGAATGAAGACGAGATGGCCGAGCTGGTCGCGATCATGTGGATTGGACGCGGCAGCTTTGAGCCAGAGGATTTTGCCGAAGCGCTGAGAACGGCGCGGACCGAGGCGACGACGCCGACGGCGGATTACCTGATCGGCACGCCGCATATGTCGGACCATCTAGAGGCCGGGCTAGAGATGTTGGGCGTCGATGCGAAGGACGAAGAAGACGACATCATGTAGGGCGGTGCTGCCGGTTTAACCTTCTAAATCAAGGCGATATGGCGGTCAAACTCCGCCTTCGCCCGTCCCCAAACGCTCGCGTTTAGATCGCCAAGCGTCATCAGAGATGGCAGCAATTGCGCCGCATAATCCTCGGAGCTTTCCACCGGCAGCATCGAGGGCAAGTTGTCGATCGCCGTGACATCCAGCACCGGTTCGTCGTGGACGCGCAGCGCAGGCGCGGCCCAATCGGTGGTCCGGTCATAGACCTTGATCGGCGAGAAATCAGACGTTGGATCGCAGGCGATATCGCCAATCACCGACAGGCTCCGCGCCGCCGTCTTGGCGCTTGCGGGCACGAAAACCGGTGCGCCAGGCTGCGCCAGGATGCAGTTGAGCAGAATCTCATGCGCCAGGATTTCGGGAAACGGCCCGCCAGAGGCGGTTTCGGCCATATCCCATTTTGTCACCGTCATTCCCATCGACTCACAGAGATCTGCGGCCCCCGTGCCAACCCGTCCGAGGGCTCCAATGACCAAGGCTTTTGGCGGTGTCATGCCCGACATCTCGGACCGGAGGTCAGCGACCAGGGCGTCTTTGCCTGGATATACGCCCACCGGCCCACAAATCTCGCCGCGGTGTTGCGCCGTCCAGCATTTCAGCGCCACCGCCGCGCCCGCGAACCCGGCCCAATAGCCGAAAGCCGCAACGCGCCGCCCGGCTTCGTCGACCAGATATTCCAGATCGTAGAGCGCTCCGCTGCCAGCCTTGAAACGTTGCAGCAGCACTTGCCCCGCCGGTTGTCCCTTATAGGCATGGCCAAACATGATATGCCGATGGCGGAGCGGCGTGCCATCTTCGGGCAGCTCCTTCAGCCCGAAAATGATCGCGTCTTCGGGCGCCTCGGGCCAGCTATTCTCGGCAGCGATTTCCGCGCCCGCGGCGCGATAGCCATCGATTGGGATGGCGCGGACCGAACTTTCCTCGACCGTCACCCGCAGACCCGCCGCGACCAGAGCTTTCGCGCCCGCCGGCGTGAGCCCAACGCGCTCTTCATTCGGGCGCTGTTCGGCGCGGACCCAGAGATGTGTCATCGGCGATGTCCTTCGATGGTGTACGGGCGTTTTACGGCTGGGCAATCGCATCGGCAAGCGTGGGCATCAGGGCCTGTTTGGCAAGAATAGGTTACAAAGATCGCGGCATCTGCGAATTTTCGTAACCTATTTAGATGCGGTCATGCCGGATTTGGACCTATCCCGGTCGCGAACTGGGACTGGCGGGGGCGGGAATCTGCGATAGGGTGTCTCTGCTTAGGGAGATACGCGTATGAGTGACATGATCCGCTTCACGCTGGATGGCCAAGAAGTCGAGGCGCAGCCCGGAGAAACGATCTGGGAAGTGGCCAATGGCCGTGGCCTGGTGATCCCGCATTTGTGTCACAAACCCGCGCCCGGGTACCGCCCCGATGGCAATTGCCGCGCCTGTATGGTCGAGATCGAGGGCGAGCGGACTTTGGCCGCCTCCTGCATCCGCGAACCGGTCGAGGGGATGGTTGTCGTCACCGATTCGAGCCGTGCCAAAAATGCTCGGAAACTGGTGGTCGAAATGCTCCTTGCTGATCAGCCGGAGCGCGATGTGGCGCATGACAAATCCGCCCATCTCTGGGACATGGCCGAGTCGAACGGCATTGACCAAAGCCGCTTCCCCAAGCTCGAAGAATGGCGCATCCCGCTTCTGGATGACAGCCATGTGGCGATGTCGGTCAATCTGGACGCGTGCATCCAATGCGGCCTCTGCGTTCGGGCCTGCCGCGAGGTGCAGGTCAATGACGTGATCGGCATGGCAGGCCGAGGGCAGGACAGCTATCCGGTCTTTGATTTCAACGATCCGATGGGCGAGAGCACCTGCGTGGCCTGCGGCGAATGCGTCCAGGCCTGCCCCACCGGCGCGCTGATGCCGTCCAGCGTTGTCGATGAAAACCAGGTCGGCGACCGGGCGGATTTCGACGAAGAGGTCGAGAGCATTTGCCCCTTCTGCGGTGTCGGCTGTCAGGTGTCGCTCAAGGTCAAAGACGGCAAGGTGAAATATGTCGAGGGTATCAATGGCCCCGCAAATGAAGGGCGTCTCTGCGTCAAAGGCCGGTTCGGTTTCGACTATATCCACCATCCGCATCGCCTGATCAAACCTCTGATCCGGCGCGAGGACGCACCTGCGAAGGGCCTCAATGTCGACCCGGGCAATTGGCAGACCCATTTCCGCGAGGCGAGTTGGGACGAGGCGCTTGATGCGGCCGCCAACGGCCTGGCGCGGCTTCGCGACGAACGCGGCGACACCGTTGCTGGTTTCGGCTCGGCCAAATGCACCAATGAAGAGGCCTATCTGTTCCAAAAGCTGATCCGCGAGGGTTTTGGCCATAACAATGTGGATCACTGCACCCGGCTTTGCCACGCGTCATCGGTGGCCGCGCTGATGGAGAATGTCGGATCTGGCGCGGTGACCGCGACCTTCAACGAGATTGAGAACGCTGATGTGGCGATTGTCATCGGGTGTAACCCGGCGGGGAACCACCCCGTGGCGGCGACCTATTTCAAGCAGTTCACCAAGCGCGGCGGCAAGCTGATCGTGATGGACCCGCGTGGTCAGGCACTTTCGCGTTATGCCACGCACAACCTGCAATTCCGCCCCGGTGCGGATGTGAGCCTGTTGAACGCGATCTGTCATGTGATCGTGGAGGAAGGGCTCTATGATCAGCAGTATATCGATGCCTATACCGAGAATTGGGAGGCGGAGAAGGCGCATCTGAAAGGTTTTTCACCGGAGAAGATGGCACCGATCTGCGGCATTGAGCCGGATGTGATCCGCGCCGTGGCGCGCGACTTCGCGACCGCGCAGGCGGGGATGATTTTCTGGGGCATGGGCATCTCGCAACATGTTCATGGTACGGACAACTCCCGCTGCCTAATCTCGCTGGCGCTGATGTGCGGTCATGTGGGCCGCCCCGGCGCGGGTCTGCATCCGCTTCGGGGGCAGAACAACGTTCAAGGGGCCTCCGATGCAGGGCTGATCCCCATGGTTCTGCCGGATTATCAAGCGGTTGGTAGCGAGGACGTGCAGTCGAAATTCGCCGATCTCTGGGGCTTTGAGATCAATCCGAACCCGGGTCTGACGGTGGTGGAAATTGTCGGGGCGATCCATGACGGCACGATCAAGGGCATGTATATCCTGGGCGAAAACCCGGCCATGTCGGACCCCGATGTTGATCATGCGCGCGCCGCGTTGGCGATGCTGGATCATCTGGTGGTGCAGGATATTTTCCTGACCGAAACCGCCAATTATGCCGACGTGATTTTGCCCGCTTCGGCCTTTGCCGAGAAGTCGGGAACAGTGACCAACACCAACCGGCAGGTGCAGATGGGGCGGCCCGCCGTGCCGCCGCCGGGCGAGGCGCAAGAGGATTGGTGGATCACCTTGGAGCTGGCGAAACGCTTGGGCCTCGGCTGGACCTATACCCACCCTTCCGATGTCTTTGCCGAGATGAAGCTTGGCATGGCCTCACTCGACAACATCACCTGGGATCGCTTGGCGGGTGAAAACGCTGTGACATACCCGTCTCTCAGCCCGGAAGACCCAGGCCAGGCGATTGTGTTCGGCGATGGCTTCCCGCGCGCCGAAGGGCGGGCGAAATTCACCCCCGCCGCGGTGATCCCGCCCGATGAGGTGCCGGATGCGGAGTATCCGATGATCCTGACCACCGGGCGGCAATTGGAGCATTGGCATACCGGCTCGATGACGCGGCGGTCGGCGGTGCTGGACGCGGTGGAGCCGGAAGCGAATTGTTCGCTGCATCCGAAATCCCTCCGCAAGCTGGGCGTCAGCCCGGGCGAGATGTTGCGGCTGAGTACACGGCGCGGGTCGATCGAGATCATGGCGCGGGCGGATCGGAATGTCGCCGAGGATATGGTGTTCCTGCCCTTCGCCTATGTCGAGGCAGCGGCGAACCTCTTGACCAACGCAGCACTGGACCCATTCGGGAAAATCCCCGAGTTCAAATTCTGCGCGGTGAAGGTTGAGGTGGTCGAAGATCAGGTGGCGGCCGAGTAGCGGCTCAAAGCCCGATCTGTGCCCGGATCGCCGGGAGCAGAGCCGCCGCCGCGATGCCGACCAGTGCGCCGATCGCCATCCGGGTCAGCGGCGCGCCGAGGCGCGGGCCCGCCAAGCTCAGAAGCCCGCAGACCGCCGCGTAGAATGCGAGTGCCGTCACGTCCATGGCTGGACCATAGCATAATCTGCTGCCATGTCTTGGGGGTTCCCAAATCAAGAGAGCCCGCATGACCCCTGATCCCGCACGTTTTCTGTCTGACCTTCATTATCTGCGCAGTTTTGGGGCCGCCGGGCATGGCGTGATGCGGCGCGCGTTTTCCGAACCGGATGTCGCCGCGCGGGAATGGCTGGTGGCGCAGATCGAGGCGATAGGGTTAACCGCGCATGTCGACCCGGCTGGCAATGTGTTCGGCCTGGCCAAGGAGCGCTCGCTTCTAATTGGCTCGCATTCCGATACGCAGCCCGAAGGCGGTTGGCTCGACGGGGCTTATGGCGTGATTGCGGCGTTGGAGATTGCCCGCGCCGCCGTCGAGGCGGGCGGGCCCGCGATTTCGATGGTCAGCTTTCAGGATGAAGAGGGGCAGTTCGGAGCACTAACCGGGAGCGATCTTTGGGCCGGGCGGACGACCCTGGCCGAGGCTGATGGCTTCGCTGCCACGGATGGGCTGACCTTCGGGCAGGCGCGGCAAGGCTTGGCACATCTTATGCAAGAAGATTTCGTCGACCCGGCGCGGTTCACCGGGTTTTTGGAGATGCATATCGAGCAGGGACCGGTTCTGGACCAGGTGGGAGAAAGCGTTGGCGTTGTGACCTCGATTGTGGGTTTACGTCAGATCCAGGTGACCGTGACGGGTCAGCAAAACCACGCAGGCACGACGCCTATGGCGATGCGGCAGGATGCGTTTCAGGGTGCGGCGCGGATTGCCGGGCTCTTGAATGAGCGCTTCGCGAATGTTGTCACACCGCAAACGGTGTGGACGATTGGGCATATACAACTGCACCCCAATGCGTCGTCGATCGTGCCGGGCCGGGCGGTGTTCACCATCCAGTGGCGCGATGGCGATGCCGATCGGCTGGATCGGATGGAGCGGGTGATTGACGAGGTTCTGACCGGTGTTGCCGCGGAGACCGGCATGCAGGTGGAGGCCGACCGGCTGCGCCATGACCTAACGCCGGTGCCGATGGATGAGGGTATGCAAGCCGCTTTGCGCGCGTCGGCGGAGGTGCATGCACCGGGGCATTGGCGGTCGATGCCATCGGGTGCGTTGCATGACGCGTCGAATGTCTCGCATCTGATGCCGGTCGGCATGCTGTTTGTGCCGTCGATTGGTGGGATCAGCCATGATTTTGCGGAAGACACCGATGAGGCCGATTTGGTGACTGGCCTCAAGGTCTTGGCAGCGGCGGCCGATGCTCTGGCACCGCGTTGATGGCGGCCAGGGGTCAGCTCCAGCTCACATCGCCGAGGAAGATATATCCGGCGCCGTAGATCGTCTTGATCAGTTGCGGGTTTTTGGGGTCTTCGCGGAGTTTCGTGCGGAGCCGCGAGATGCGCACATCCATTGCCCGGTCAAAGCTCTCGCCCGCTGCCCCACCCAGTGTTTCCTGCATTTGTTGCCGAGAAATCAGCCGCTTCGGGCTATCAAGGAAAAGCCGGAGAACCTCGCCCTCGGCATGGGAAAACCCGATCTCTTCGCCAGCGTCATCGACCAGAACATAACGGTCGAAATACGCGGTCCAACCGTTGAATTGCGCCGTGTTGCCGGCCTGCTCGCGGGGTTTCGACTGCCGAAGACGCGCGCGGACCCGGGCCACGACCTCCGCCGGGTCGAAGGGTTTGATGATGTAGTCATCGGCCCCGAGTTCGAGCCCGGTGACCCGATCTTGGACCTGGGCGCGGCCCGAGATGATGATAATCGCAGCACCGGATTCGAGCGCGAGGCGATGGACTACCGCCAGGCCGTCGCGGTCGGGTAGGCCCAGATCGACGAGGCAGACATCCGGCGTGGCGTTGCGCAAAGCGGCCTCGAACTCCGTGGCGCGGGCATAGGCGGCGGTGCGAAACCCGGCCTCGGAGAGTGCGTCTGAGAGCATCGTCCGAATCTGCGGCTCGTCATCAAGGATGGTGACCAAAGCGCTCATGCGACAGCCTCCGCATGGAACAGATGAGTCAGTGCCGCAGGCTCAATGGGCTTTGAGAGAACCGGCCAGCGCGCCGCGCCTCTTTGGCGGAGCGGGTCGCTATGCGGCAGGGCCGTGGTCAGCGCCAAGCGCATATCGGGGTGGCGCGTAGCCACTTGCTCTAACAGGGCGACGCCATCGGTCTCGCCTTCGAGGTTGATGTCGGAAAGAACCCAAGTCAGCCCAGGCAAATCGGCGAGGCCAAGCGCCTCTTCGGCGCTGGCCGCCTCGATCACCTGATGGCCGAGATCGGTCAGCATATCGCGGATCGTGATCCGCAGCTCAGCCTGGTCTTCGACAAGAAGAACGAGATGCGGGGCGTCACCCTGACCGGCAGGCCGGAGAGGCAGGCGCAAGCTCACCCGTGCGCCGCGTGGTCCGTTGGAGAGCTTCACCGTGCCGCCGGAGAGCTGCGTTAGATCATAGACCATAGACAGGCCAAGCCCCGAGCCGTGTTCGCCTTTGGTGGTGAAAAACGGATCAAGAGCAGCGTCAAGCGCGGTTTCAGTAAAGCCCGGCCCGGTATCGCTGACGGTGATCTCCAGCCAGGTTTCTGAGACGGCATGGGCATGGAGCATGATCTCGCCTGGGCCCGCGCCAATTGCGTCCCGGGCGTTCAAAACCAAGTTCAAAAGACTGTCTTGCAAGGACCCGACATCAAGCAGGAGCGGTTGCGACGGCAGGTCCACATCGATGGTGAGCGTGGTTCCGTCCGGCAGCGGCGCGCGGGCCAGCGGCGCGAAAGCCGTGAGCATCTCGGCCAGGTCGGTGGGCGTGGGGTGAATCTCCCGCGGGCCCGACATGCGGGCGATCTTGTCGAGCAGCATACCGCCGCGCCGCGCCGCGGATTTCGTTGCGCCGGTCAACTCGGTGGCCTCGACCGGTAGAGGCAGTTTTTCCAAACGGCCCTGAAGGCCAAGGATGATGGTCAGAAGATTGGCGAAATCATGCGCCAAGCCGCTGGTCAATTGCGCGGCCAATTCGCGTTTATGGGTCTGGGTCAGCGCCGCCCGCGCCTGCGCCTCTTCGGTGACATCGGTGGAGAGCAGATAGCAGCCGACTATCTCTCCCTCCGCCGCCTGATCCGGCGTGAAGGCGGTGCGGATGCGGCGACCGCTGTCAGGCTCGGTAAACTCAAGAACGCTCGCTTCGCCGGCCAGGGCGCGTTCGAGATTCGGGGACAGCCGTGCGGCGGTACTGATCCCAAGCGCTTGGCCCATATCGAGGCCGACCACATCTTTCGGGCGCCCGGGCAGGATCTCGGAGAGGCGGTGATTGGTATAGGTATAGACCCGGTCGCGATCCACATGGGCGATATGGGCCGGCGTCATCTCGGTGGTGAGGCGGATGCGCGCTTCCATCTCGGACAGTCCGCGTTTGGCCTCTTCAAGTTGCGCATTGGTGGCGGCCAGTTCGCGGTTGGTCTGCGCCAGTTGTTCGGCATGGGTCAAAAGCTGATCGGACAGTTCCTTGGAATGCGAGCGGAGCAGTTTCTCTTGCCGTTTGATCTCGGTGATATCGGTATAGACGGTTACCCATCCGCCGTCGGGCAGTGGGGAACCCTCGACGCTGATCGTGCGGCCGTTGGAGCGTTGGCGCTCCATGTAATGCGGCACGAAGGCGCGCGCCTGCTCAACCCGGTCGCGGACGAACCCTTCGGTATCCTCCACCTCGCCATATTCGCCATGGGTGACGAGATAGCGGATCGTGTCTTCGAAACTGGCACCCGGTGTCACCAGATGCTGCGGCAGGCCAAACATCGTGCGGAAGGGGCGATTGCCGACCGCCAAGCGGAGATCGGCATCATAGATCGTCAACGCCTGCTGAATCAGGTTCAGCCCCGCGCGCGTCATCTGATTGGTTAAATCGCCTCTGGGCATGCTGTCTCGGGCCTCCCTCTTTCATCGCTGGCACCGGCGGACACCGCGCGTCAAGCCCTGCACGGTGCCTGTTACAATTCGTTAGGTTTGGGAAAAAGTCAGGAAAAGTTTGACCGTGAAAGATTTCATGCCACGGTAAGGCGGCGAGAGTCGCAGAGCTATGCGACCCGTGGTGTCGGCAATGGCCGACAAAGGGAGGAAGAAGATTTGGCACAAGCATCCGTGGCGGCGGGAATTCCCGAGTCCGTTCCCGCACTTTTGGCGCGGAACGTCGCGCAGTTCGGTTCGAAACCTGCGTATCGCGAAAAAGAGTTCGGGATTTGGCAAAGCTGGACCTGGCGTGAGGCCGAAGAGGAGATCAACGCGATCGCCTTCGGTCTTTTGGCATTGGGCGTGGATCGGGGCGACCATATCGCGGTGATCGGGCGGAACCGGCCGGCGCTTTATTGGTCGATGGTTGCGGCGCAAAAAGTCGGCGCGGTGCCGGTGCCACTTTACCAGGACGCTGTTGCCGAAGAGATGGCCTATGTGCTGGAGCATTGCGGGGCGCGCTTTGTGATCTGCGGCGATCAGGAGCAGGTCGACAAGGTGATCGAGGTGCAAGAGACCGTGCATCAGATCGAGCATATCGTCTATCAAGATGCCCGCGGTTTGCGGAAATACGACCATACGAAACTGCACGCTTTGGCCGATGTGCAGGCGGAGGGCCGCGCGGCCCATGAACGGTTTGAAAAGGAACTCGCTGCCCGCGAGGCCGAGCTGAAATGGGATAGCACCTGCGTGATGCTCTACACCTCAGGCACCACGGGGAAGCCCAAGGGCGTGGTGCTTAGCAATCAGAACATCATCGAGACCTCGAAAAACTCCGCCGAGTTCGATCATCTGCGCGAAGGCGATGAGGTGTTGGCCTATCTGCCCATGGCTTGGGTTGGCGATTTCATCTTCTCCATCGGGCAGGCGATGTGGACGGGGTTCTGCGTGAACTGCCCCGAAAGCCCCGAGACGATGATGACCAACCTGCGCGAGATCGGGCCGACTTATTACTTCGCCCCACCGCGCGTGTTTGAGACACAGCTCACCAATGTGATGATCCGGATGGAAGATGCCGGCAATTTCAAAAAGCGCATGTTCCATTACTTCATGGATCACGCGAAGAAGGTCGGCCCCGCGCTGCTTGACGGCAAGCCGGTCGGCGCGATGGATAAGCTGAAATATCAGCTTGGTGAGTTGCTGATCTTCGGGCCGTTGAAAAACACACTTGGGTTTACCCGCGTGCGCGTTGGCTACACGGCGGGCGAAGCGATTGGGCCGGAGATTTTCGATTTCTACCGCTCGATGGGGATCAACCTGAAACAGCTCTACGGTCAGACCGAAGCGAGCGTGTTCATCACCCAACAGCCCGACAATGAAGTGCGCCCCGATACGGTTGGTGTGCCAAGCCCCGGTGTGGAGATTCGCATCGCGGATAATGGCGAGGTCTTCTACCGCTCGCCTGGCGTGTTTGTGGAATACTACAAGAATGCCGAAAGCACGGCCTCGACCAAAGACGCCGAAAACTGGGTCGCAACCGGCGATGCCGGGTTCATCGAGCCCGATACCGGGCATTTGCGGATCATCGACCGGGCCAAGGATGTCGGTAAGATGGCCGATGGTCGTCTGTTCGCGCCGAAATATGTCGAGAACAAGCTGAAATTCTTCCCGAATATCCTTGAGGCTGTTGTGTTCGGCAGTGACCGCGACACCTGCACCGCTTTCATCAATATCGACCTGACCGCGGTGGGGAACTGGGCCGAGCGGAACAACATTGCCTATGCGTCGTATCAGGAACTGGCGGGCCACCCGCAGGTTTTGGACACGATCCAAGCCCATGTGGAAGAGGTGAACCGCAGCGTGGCGCAGGACGAGATGCTCTCGGGCTGTCAAATCCATCGCTTCCTGGTGCTGCACAAGGAGTTGGACGCGGATGATGGCGAGCTGACCCGGACCCGGAAGGTGCGCCGCCGGATCATTGAAGACAAGTTCGCGGACCTGATCACCGCGCTCTATGACGGATCGGACAGCGTCTATACCGAAACCGAAGTGACCTATGAGGATGGGCGCAAGGGCAAGATCACCGCGACACTGGAGATTCGCGACGCCGCAATCGCCGCGACGGATGCGGTGCAGAAGGTGGCTGCGGAATGAGCCTGATCGCGGTTGGTTTCTTTGCCATTGGCCTGGCTGCCAGTTGGATCGCGGGGCGCTTTTTGCAGCGCGGCGCGACGGTCGTGCAAGGCGGCGCCATCGGGCTTTGCGGGGTGGCCGCTTTGATCTTGGGAATGCCTGAGCTTTGGGCCAACGAGTTGGTGATCGCGGTTGGCGTTATGCTGGCTTACGGGTTCGTCGGGGCCCTGGTTTTTCGCGCGGCCCGCGCGCGGCGGGAGGAGACGTGATGAATGAGATGAGCCCAGAGGGCTACACCACGGCAGACGGTCGTGAGATCGGCGGCGTTGTCATGGAGATGCGCAATATCACGCTGCGCTTTGGCGGTGTGGTGGCGATCAAGGATATCTCTTTCGATATCCGCGAAGGCGAGATCCGGGCGATCATCGGGCCGAATGGCGCCGGCAAATCCTCGATGCTGAACGTGATTTCGGGCTTCTACAATCCGCAGGAAGGCGAGGTCTGGTATCGCGGCAAACGCCGCCCGGCGATGCGGCCTTATCAGGTTGCCCGCCAGGGGATCGCGCGGACATTTCAGAATATCGCGCTGTTTGACGGGATGAGCGTGCTCGACAACATCATGACCGGGCGTCTGAACCATATGACGTCGAACTTCCTTGATCAGACGCTCTGGTGGGGCAAGGCGCAGCGCGAAGAAGTTGAGAATCGCGAGAAGGCCGAGGAGGTCATCGACTTCCTTGAAATTCAGAACATCCGCAAAACGCCCGTTGGCCGCCTGCCCTATGGTTTGAAAAAGCGGGTCGAACTGGCGCGCGCCCTAGTGGCGGAGCCGAGCATCTTGCTGCTGGACGAGCCGATGGCGGGGATGAATGTGGAGGAGAAGGAAGACATGTCGCGCTTCATCCTCGACGTGAATGACGAGTTTGGCACCACGATCGCGCTGATCGAGCATGATATGGGTGTGGTGATGGACCTGTCCGACCGCGTGGTCGTGATGGATTATGGCAAGAAGATCGGTGACGGCACTCCCGATGAGGTGCGCAACAACCCCGATGTGATCGACGCCTATCTGGGGGTGGCCCATGACTGACCCCTGTTTCCCCTCTCTCTCCCAGAGCAGACACAAAGCAAGCGGAGGCACCAATGCCTGAACAACTCATCTTCGCGATGGAGGTCACGCTGAACGGCCTCATGACAGGGGTTATGTACGCCCTTGTTGCGCTTGGCTTTGTGCTGATTTTCAAGGCCTCGGGTATCTTCAACTATGCCCAAGGCGTGATGGCGCTTTTTGCGGCGATGACGCTGGTGGGCATCCAGGATGGCCGGGTGCCGTTTGGCCATCTGATCAACGAGATTTTCGGCACGGATATCCACTATTTCGGGTGGGAGGTCCCGGCGCTGATCGCCATTTTGCTGACCGTGGGTGTGATGATCCTGTTCGCGCTTTTTGTGCAGAAGGTGATCTTCAAACATCTGGTGGGGCAGGAGCCTATCATTCTGTTCATGGCGACGATTGGCTTGGCCTATTTCCTCGAAGGCGTGAGCGATCTGATGTGGGGCTCGGAGATCCGCAATCTTGATGTGGGTTTGCCGCAGGGGATCAATGACGCGATTGATCAGGCGACCTTCAATATCTTCGGCTATGGGTTCTTCATCGACAATCTGGATATCTGGGCGGCGGTGATCGCGGCTGTTCTGGTGGCCGGGCTGATCGCTTATTCGCAATACACCAAGAACGGCCGCGCGATGCGCGCGGTGGCGGATGATCACCAAGCGGCGTTGTCTGTCGGTATCTCGCTGAACTACGTCTGGATTTTGGTTTGGTCCCTGGCCGGTATCGTGGCGTTGGTCGCGGGCATCATGTGGGGCTCGAAATCGGGCGTGCAGTTCTCGCTGTCGCTGATCGCGCTGAAGGCGCTGCCGGTTCTGATGCTGGGCGGGTTCACCTCGATCCCGGGCGCGATTGTCGGCGGGTTGATCATCGGTGTGGGCGAAGCGCTGTTTGAATTCGCCATCGGCCCGATGATCGGCGGCGCGACGGAGAACTGGTTTGCCTATGTGCTGGCGCTGGTCTTCCTGGTCTTCCGACCGCAGGGCCTCTTCGGCGAAAAAATCATCGAGAGGGTATAGCGATGGCCAAGCTTATTGCGATCCTCAATGTGGTGGCCTGGTCCGGCTTTTGGGCCTTTGGTTACCTGGCGCTTTCGGCGGATGTTTCCCAGACTGGGCAGATGATCACCGCCGTGATCCTGGCAGCGGTGGGCGGCGGCTTGAGCCTCTTCGCCTATCTCTGGCTGGTCCGCCATTCCGAAAACACCGGCTATGCCAAACGGCCGAACCGTGGGACGCCCACTTTTGACGACGAGGAGGCGGTCTGATGTTCTACCGTGAAGCCGGCGATTTCAAAACGTCCTACACAACGGACAACCAGACCTTCCCGATCGCGTTCGATCGCTATCGCTATTACTTCGTCCTGTTTGTGGCGCTGGCGGTTATTCCCTTCATCATCAACGACTACTGGTCCAACGCCATTCTGTTGCCGTTCCTGATCTACGCCATCGCGGCGATGGGGTTGAACATCCTGACCGGGTATTGCGGGCAGGTGAGCCTGGGGACCGGCGGGTTCATGGCGGTTGGTGCCTATACCTCCTACAAACTGATGACGGCCTTCCCATGGATGGACATGGTGACGATCACCCTGCTGTCGGGGTTCATGACCGCGATTGTCGGTGTGATGTTTGGTCTGCCAAGTTTGCGGATCAAGGGGTTCTATCTCGCCGTGGCGACGCTGGCGGCGCAGTTCTTCCTGGTTTGGCTCTTCAACAAGGTGCCGTGGTTCTACAACTATTCCGCCTCGGGGCAGATTAACGCGCCGGAGCGGACGATGTTCGGCCTCGCGATCACCGGGCCGAACGCGGAATCTTGGGTGAAATACCTGTTCTGTCTGGGGTTTGTCTTCGTTTTGGCCTGGGCCGCACGGAACCTGACACGCGGGTCGATTGGGCGGCAATGGATGGCCATCCGCGATATGGATATTGCGGCGGAGATCATTGGTGTGAATCCGCTGAAGGCCAAACTGACGGCTTTTGCGGTCAGCTCCTTCTATGTTGGCGTTTCCGGCGCGCTGCTCTTCACCGTCTATCTGGGTGCGGTTGAAGTGGGTGAGGCTTACGGCATCACCAAGTCCTTCCTGGTGCTCTTCATGATCATCATTGGCGGGCTCGGGTCGATCTTTGGAGCCTTTGCGGGCGCGGCCTTCATGGTCTTGCTGCCGGTGCTGCTACGGAACGTTCTGACGGATGTGCTGGGCTGGGATACGGCGCTGGCCACCCATTTCGAGTTTGTCATCGTGGGCGCATTGATCATGTTCTTCTTGATTGTTGAGCCGCACGGCCTGGCCCGTCTTTGGGCACTTTTGAAGGAAAAACTACGGCTGTGGCCCTTCCCGCACTGACGGGGCGGGCCGCATCAGACGACCGGGGGCGTACCCCGGCATTCGCAACATCGGATCAACCAAAGGGAGGATTACCCCGATGAAGAAACTTGCAACCCTCGCCATCGCAGGCGCGATGGCCGCAGGCCCGGCACTTGCCGATCTTGTGTTCCCCGATCTCAGCTATCGGACAGGGCCTTATGCGGCGGGCGGCATTCCGTTCTCGGATGGCTACCAGGATTACATGACGCTTCTGAACCAACGCGATGGGGGCATCGGCGGGGTGATGACCCGGGTGATCGAATGCGAAACCGCCTATAACACCGAGCGTGGTGTGGAATGCTATGAGTCGACCAAAGGCGAAGGCGCGTTGGTCTATCAGCCGCTTTCAACTGGTATCACCTATCAGTTGATCCCGCGCGCGACGGCGGATGGCATCCCACTTCACACGATGGGCTATGGCCGGACCTCGGCCTCCAACGGTGCCGTCTTCTCCCATGTGTTCAACTATCCGGCGAACTACTGGGACGCGGCCTCGGTGATCATCAACAACTTGCTGACCGAGAATGATGGATCTCTCGAAGGTAAGTCGATTACACTGCTCTATCACAACTCGGCCTATGGCCGGGAGCCGATCCGGACCTTGGAAACCCTGGCAGAGATGCATGGCTTCGAGTTGAGCCAACTGGCCGTGGACCATCCTGGTCAAGAGCAGGGCAACCAGTGGCTCACCATCCGCCGTGAGCGTCCGGATTATGTGATCATGTGGGGCTGGGGCGTGATGAACCAGGTCGCGATCCAAGAAGCCGCGAACATCCGCTTCCCGATGGAAAACTTCATCGGCAACTGGTGGGCCGGGGCCGAGCATGACGTGGAACCTGCGGGCATGGATGCCAATGGCTACCGCGCGTTGAACATGAATGTGCTGGGCGATCTGCCGGTCTTTGACGAGATCCAGGAGCATGTGATCGATGCGGGCATGGCCGCCGGTGACGGCACCAATCTGGGTTCGGTGCTCTACACCCGTGGCATGTATGCCGCGATGTTGGCCGCCGAAGCTGCCCGCACCGCGCAGGAAATCCACGGCGTAGCCGATATCGATGCATCGATGATGCGTGACGGTATGGAGGCGCTTGAGCTGACCAATGCACGGATGGACGAGCTTGGCATGCCAGGCATTGGGCCGGAATTCGCGGTCTCCTGCGAAGATCACGGCGGCACCGGCATGGCCCGGATGCAGCAGTGGAATGCCGAAGCCGGCGAATGGGTGACCCTCACCGAGTTCATCGCACCCGATGACAGTGTGACCACGCCGCTGGTTCTGGAAGACAGCGCCGCGTTTGCAGCCGAGAACAATATCGAGCTGCGGTGCAACGAAAGCTGATCTGAACACCTCCGGCGGCGGCCAATGCTGCCGCCGGGGATTTTTCGAATTTTTGGAAAGATGACGGTGGGGCGATCGAGTGATCCCCAGGCCGGAGTTGGAGAGCCACGACATGCTGGATGCCGAGATCCACGGGGACGGAAAAGCCCCAGAGTTGGAAGGGGCGGAGACGCTTCTTGAGGTCAACAATATCGAGGTGATCTACAACCACGTGATTCTGGTATTGAAAGGCGTTAGCCTGACTGTTCCGAAGGGCGGGATCACGGCGCTTTTGGGCGGCAATGGGGCCGGTAAGACCACGACACTAAAAGCCATCTCCAACCTGCTGCATTCCGAACGCGGTGAGGTCACCAAAGGGTCGATCCAATATCGCGGCGAGCGGGTGCAAGATTTGAGCCCCTCCGATCTGGTGGAACGGGGCGTGATCCAGGTGATGGAAGGCCGCCACTGTTTTGAGCATTTGACCGTCGAAGAGAACCTTCTGACTGGGTCTTATACGCGCAAAGACGGGCGCGGGGCGATCGATGCCGATCTCGAACTGGTCTACAACTATTTCCCGCGGCTGAGAGAGCGGCGGAAGAGCCTCGCGGGCTACACCTCCGGCGGCGAACAGCAGATGACGGCGATTGGCCGGGCGCTGATGTCGCGGCCAGAGACGATTCTGCTGGACGAGCCGAGCATGGGCCTCGCGCCGCAGCTGGTCGAAGAGATTTTCGGGATCGTCAAAGACCTGAACGAGAAAGAGGGCGTGAGCTTCCTCTTGGCTGAGCAGAACACCAATGTGGCGCTCCGCTTTGCCCATTACGGCTATATCCTGGAGAGCGGGCGCGTGGTGATGGATGGCCCCGCCGCCGATCTGCGCGAAAACCCGGATGTCAAAGAATTCTATCTCGGTGTGGGCGATGACGGGCGCAAATCGTTCCGTGACGTGCGCTCTTATCGTCGCCGCAAACGGTGGCTGAGCTAATGAGGGACGATGTGACCCAGTATTTCGACACCTTAGAGACCCGCCGCGCCGACGCCCGCGCCGCCGATCAACTGGCTGGCCTGCAGGCACAGATCGACCGGGTTTTGGCCGCGCCAGGGAGCTGTTTGCCGGGAATCGGACAGGTAGAAAGCCTCGATGATCTGGCCAAACTCCCGGTTCTGCGGAAATCGCAGTTGAGCGAATGGCAGGCCGCCGCGCCGCCCTTTGGGGGCATTCCGGTGTCAAATGTGGCCCATGTGTTCCAAAGCCCAGGTCCGATTTATGAACCCGGTGGGATCACCCATGATTGGTGGCGGATGGGGCGGTTCTTACATGCTGCCGGAATCGGCGCCGGTGATGTGGTGCAGAACTGCTTCGGCTATCACCTGACGCCTGCGGGGATGATTTTTGAAAGCGGTGCACGAGCGGTTGGTGCAAGGGTGTTGCCCGCTGGTGTGGGGCAGACCGAATTGCAAGTCCGGGCGGCAAAAGATGTCGGCTCCACCGCCTATGCGGGGACGCCGGATTATCTGAAAGTTATCCTCGACAAGGCCGAAGAGATGGGTGTGCCGCTTGGGATCACCAAGGCGGCTGTGGGGGGGGGCGCGCTGTTCCCCAGCTTGCGCCAGGAATACGCGGATCGTGGGATTTCCTGTCTGCAAAGCTACGCCACGGCGGATTTGGGCAATATCGCTTACGAGTCCGCCGCGATGGAGGGGATGATTGTCGACGAGGGCGTGATCGTGGAGATCGTGCGCCCGGGCACCGGCGATCGGGTCGCCGAAGGCGAAGTGGGCGAGGTTGTGGTCACGACGCTCAACCCCGATTACCCGCTCATTCGTTTTGCAACGGGTGACCTGAGCGCCGTGATGACGGGAGAAAGCCCCTGTGGACGCACCAATATGCGGATCAAGGGCTGGATGGGCCGCGCGGATCAGACCACCAAGATCAAGGGTATGTTCGTGCGCCCGGAACAGGTGGCCGATTTTGTCGCCAAACATGCCGAAGTGGGCAAGGCGCGCGTTATCGCCACACGCGAGGGCGAGATGGATGCGATGACGGTTCAGATCGAGGCCGAGGGAGGCGAAGCTGATGTTTACGCGGCAAGCGTGGTGGATAGTCTGAAGCTGAAAGCCAAGATCGAATTGGTGGCCCCGGGGAGCCTGCCCAATGATGGCAAAGTCATCGATGATCAGCGGGTTTATGACTAACCGCGCACCTGTTATCGGCTAACAAAGCGCATCATGCTAAGTCTCTTGGGGTAAAATCGACCCCTGGGAGAGACCGTATGAGCTATAGTTATCTATGGGCCGCGTTTGGCCTACTTTTGCCGCAAGTCGCGTTTGCCGATACGGCGCTTGTGATTGGCAACAGCCGCTTTGACGAGGCCGTGACGATCCGGGCGGCGGATGATCTTCTGGATGCGGCGGATGATTTGGAAGAGGCGGGGTTTCGGGTCTTCGCCGGCGAGGATCAAACCGCCGCAGAGATTCGGGCGCTGCTTTCGGAGGTTTTGGCTGAAGGTGAGGAGAGCCGTTTCGTCGTCGCGCTCAGTGGGCATTTTGTGCAGTCGACCGTCTTCGACGGCGCTGGCGGAGAGAGCTGGTTTCTGGGCCGCGACGTGGATGCGCCCGATCTGGCGACCGTTGGCGGACAGGGCGTCGCGCTGAGCACCATTCTCGAGATCGCGAGCCAAGCCCAGGGGCGGGCTATTGTGCTCTTGGGCACCGAGGATCGGTCGATTGAACTTGGGACGGGGTTGCAGCCAGGCATGGGGCAAATCGATGTGCCGCAAGGGGTTACGGTGATCACAGGTGAGGCGCGGGATGTAGCCCGGTTTGCCCGGCGGGACCTGTTGGAGCCGGGCGTGTCTATCGGTGAAATGGTGGCTCAGTCCGACACCTTGACCGGGTTTGGGTTTCTGCCGCAATCACTGCCGTTTCTCGACGTGCCAGAGGCCGAAGGCGGCGCCGAGGTTATCGCACCGCCGCCGATCGAGACTGGGCCGGACCCTGAGGAACGGGCGCTTTGGGAGGCGGTTGCTGAACTGAACACCGAAGCGGCTTATACCGCCTATCTCAACGAATACCCCGCAGGGCCGAATGCGGCCGAAGCGCGGGCGCGGGTCGATGCTATTCGCGCCGAACCGGGCCGGGCGGCGCGTTTGGCCGAAGAGGCGCTGGAGCTAACACGGGCGGAACGGCAGGAGATTCAGCGCGATCTGACCCTTCTGGACTACAATCCACGCGGCATTGACGGGATTTTCGGCCCCGGTTCTCGCGGCGCGATCGGCGCTTGGCAGGCAGCGCAGGGGATCGAGGCGTCAGGTTATCTCGACACCGGTCAGATCACCCGACTGTCGGATATGGCCGATGCGCGGGCAGCGGAGTTGGAGCGAGAGGCACAGTTGCGGGCCGAGGCGCAGGAACGGGCTGACCGGGCTTATTGGCAAGCCTCGGGTCAGGGAGCGGATGAAGCCGGGCTTCGGTCTTACTTGGAGCGGTATCCCGATGGGGTGTTTTCCGATCTCGCCCGCGACCGGTTGGACGAGATCGAAGCTGTGGCCCGCGCGGAAACCGAGGCGGAGGAGCGCGCGGCTTGGGACTGGGCGCAGGATCAGGACACGGAGGCCGCTTATCGCGGGTATCTGGAGAACTATCCGGATGGTGCCTTTGCTGGGGCCGCCAATGCGCGGTTGGATGAGCTGGACGATGACGGGCGCGACCGCGATGTCATTGCGCAGCTTGAGGCGCGGGAAGCGGGTTTGAATTTGACCCCTGTAACGCGGCGCCTGATCGAACAGCGCTTGGCGGGCGCGGGCCTCGACCCGGGGCCGGTCGACGGTGTGTTTGACAACGACACCCGCCGCGCGATGCGCCGCTATCAACAGGCACGCAACTTGCAGGTGACGGGGTATCTGGATCAGTCTACGGTGGTTCGGCTGTTGGCCGATGCGGTGGGTGTGATCATCCGGCAATAAGACGAAAAATGGGGACCCTTCATGCGCAGCTTTGGAATCTTGGCTATTGCGGTTGTCATGAGTTTACCCGTTCCGGCGTCAGCGCAACCGGCGGGTGAGTTGGCCGCCGCGCGGCAGGCTTTGGGCCAGTTGCAGGGTCGGTCCTTCGCCGAAAACCGGGAATACTGCGGCTATATCGGGATCATCGAAAACGGCCAATATGCCGCCACCGAGGTGACGCGCGGGCGCAGCGACAGCTGCCTTTCACGCGGCGATGAGAGCCGGTTCGTCGAGGTGACGGCCTCGTTCCACACCCATGCCGGGTTTGACACCGAAGCCGATAGCGAGGTGCCGTCGAGCAACGATGTCGAAGGCGACATGTCCGAAGGTGTGAACGGCTATGTGGCGACGCCCGGCGGGCGGCTCTGGTTCATCGATGGTCGCACCGGCGTTGCGACGCAAATCTGTGGCCTGGGCTGCATGGGCCAGGACCCGCGTTTTATCGCCGGAGATGCCGGACCGATTGCACCACGATACACCTTGCAGCAATTGCGCCAGCGCGAGAGCCAGTGGTGAGTGCGGCAAAATAGGGCGCCTTCATGCGGGCAGTGATGATCCAAGGCACGGGCTCGGATGTGGGCAAGTCGATGCTGGTCGCCGGGCTTTGCCGAGCCGCGCGACGGCGCGGGCTCTCGGTCGCGCCGTTCAAGCCGCAGAACATGTCGAACAATGCTGCGGTGACCGCCGATGGCGGCGAGATCGGGCGGGCGCAGGCGTTGCAGGCGATGGCCTGTGGCCTGATGCCCATGACCGATATGAACCCGGTTTTGTTGAAGCCGGAAACCGATATCGGCGCGCAGGTGGTGGTGCAGGGCCAACGGCTGACTTCGGCCTCGGCGCGGGATTATGGCGCGCTGAAACCAACGCTGATGGCGGCGGTTTTGGAGAGCTTCACGCGGCTGAAAGCGGCGCATGATCTGGTGATTGTCGAAGGCGCGGGCAGCCCGGCGGAGGTCAATCTCCGCCCGCGCGACATCGCCAATATGGGATTTGCTGTGGCGGCGGATGTGCCGGTTGTGTTGGCGGGTGATATCGACCGCGGCGGGGTCATTGCGCAGATTGTCGGCACGCAAGCGGTGATCGACCCGGGCGATGCAGCGATGATTGCGGGGTTCTTGGTCAACAAGTTCCGGGGCGATGTGAGCCTCTTCGATGATGGATATGCGCGGATTGAGAGCGAGACGGGCTGGCCCGGATTCGGCGTCCTGCCGTGGTTCCATGACGCTTGGAAGCTGCCTGCGGAGGATGCGCTGTCGATGGGCGCGCCGAAGCGCGAAGGTGGTTTTCATATCGTTTGTCTGGCGCTTTCGCGGATCGCGAATTTCGATGATCTGGACCCGTTGATGCAAGAACCGGGCGTTCGGCTGACCATGCTGGGGCCGGGCCGGGCGATCCCCGGGGATGCGGATTTGGTGATCTTGCCGGGGACGAAGTCGACTCGTGGGGATCTGGCCTTTTTGCGGGCGCAGGGCTGGGATGTTGATCTGGCGGCGCATCATCGCCGGGGCGGGCATATCCTGGGGATTTGCGGCGGCTATCAGATGTTGGGCCGGGTTGTGGCTGACCCTGAGGGGATCGAAGGGCCGGCCGGCGAAACGCCTGGCCTTGGGTTCTTGGATATTGAGACGGTGATGACACCAGCGAAGCGGCTGACGGAAGTGGACGCGGTTCACGCGGCGAGCGGGGCAGGATTTCACGGCTATGAGATTCATATCGGGGTGAGCGACGGGCCGGATCGCGCCCGCCCCTTTGCCTATATCGCCGATACGCCCGAAGGGGCGGTGAGCGCGGATGGGCGGGTGCAGGGTAGCTATCTGCATGGGATGTTCCGTGATGATGAGTTCCGGGCCGCGTGGCTTGGTCAATTTGATGTCGCCGCGTCGGATGCCGCTTACGGGGAGAGTGTCGAGCAGACCTTGGATGCGCTGGCCGATCATATGGAGGCGCATTTGGATGTGAGCGGTTTGCTTGGCTTGGCGCGGTGAGGGGCGCTAAGGGTCGTCATCTCTAGTGTCATCGTGCTGTTAACGCAGGCCCCTAAATGCGGCACAACAGCTGGAGAGAGGCCATGACGCGCAATATCGAAATCATCAACTACGCCGCCCGCAGCCATAGCGGCCCACCTTCGCGTTTGGGCACACGCTATGACGCGACGCGCTTTCTGCCCGAAGCGGGCAATACGGTGGTCTGCCATTTGGATTTCAATGCACCCGCCCATCAAGCCGTGATTGAGGCCCGTGCCCGTATACAGGCCCTGCCAGGTGCGGAGCAGTTTCTCTACACGCCTGTCGACAGCCTGCATATGACAGTGTTTGAAGGTGTGATCGAGACCCGCCGAACGCCCGACGCCTGGCCAGAGGGCCTTGATCGAGAGGCCTCCATCGCGCATGTGACGGAGATCCTCTCCGACCGGTTGGCGCGGTTTCGTCCGCCGCCGCGCTTTGCCGTGAGCGCCGTTGGGATCAGGCCGTCGGGTCTCATCCTCGAAGGTGCGACGGTTGAGGATGCGGCGCATATGCGGGCGTGGCGCGAGGCTTTGACCGAGCCGTTCGGGTACCGCCATGAGGAGCATGATGCTTATCGCCACCACATGACCTTTGCCTATCCGACTGGCTGGATTACAGATGCCGATTTGCCCGTCTGGGAGGCCGAGCTGCCTGCGATTCTCGAAGACCTCGTAGAAGCGGCGCCGGTCATTCCGCTGACCGCGCCTGCATTCTGTCGGTTCAATGATATGACCCGGTTTGAAGAACTCCTCATCCTCGGCGCGTGACTGGTTCGGCTTAGGGTCGCGCCGTTCACCATCGGTCTTTTGAGCGCAGACAACAAAAAAGCCGCCCCAAGGGCGGCCTTTTCAGCTCTGGCGCTTTGGCTTAGCCCTGGCGGGCTTTGAACCGGCGCTGCGTTTTGTTGATCACATAAACGCGGCCCTTACGGCGCACGACGCGGCAATCGCGATGGCGCTGCTTGAGCGAGCGGAGCGAGTTCTTGACCTTCATGGCCTATCTCCTTCGTCGCGGCGCGGCGATGCGCCTTAGGGTTAAGCCCTTTAGATAAGGGCGGAAATGGTGGGCGATACTGGGATTGAACCAGTGACCCCTTCGATGTCAACGAAGTGCTCTACCGCTGAGCTAATCGCCCGTGTGACACCGAGAATCAGAACAAGCCGAGAGACGGCCCGGTCCGGCACCCGCCGCACAGTGAAGCCGCTCTATAAAAGGAGTCGGTGGGTGGTTCAAGAGCTTTCAGGGGCTTTTGGCCACGAGAAGAATCCGACTATATTCAGGGCAAGGAAAGGGTTTAGATGCCGCGCCAAGCCTATCGCCTCGATCTGCCTGAGACCGTGACCACACCGGTGGTTGCTGCGTCGCCGCATTCGGGGCGGCATTATCCCTGGAGTTTTACCCGTCGGACGGTGCTGGATGAACGCGCGATCCGTTCCTCGGAAGATGCGTTTATGGATATGCTGGTGGCCGATGCGCCCGCGCTTGGCGCGCCGCTTTTGGTGGCGGAATATCCCCGCGCCTATGTGGATCTGAACCGCAGTTCTGATGAGTTGGACCCCAGTGTCGTGGCTGGTCTGCGCCGCCCGTCGCAGAACCCAAGGATCAGTTCAGGCCTTGGCGTGATCCCGCGCGTGGTGGCCAATGGGCGGGTGATCTATCGCGGGAAACTGACCCTGGAAGAGGCGGAAGCGCGGCTTAGCCAGGTCTGGCACCCTTATCATGAGGCGCTGGACGGGCTGATGCGCCAGGCTCATGACCGGTTTGGGCGCGCCGTGCTGCTGGATTTCCACTCCATGCCACATGAGGCGCTCGACAGCATGTCGCGACCGGGGCAGCGACGGCCCGAAGTGGTATTGGGCGATCGCTTTGGGGCGTCCTGTGATCCGTTTGTTGTCGAGGAGATAGAGGCGGCTTTTGAGGAGGCCGGTTTGATTGTGAGCCGGAATGCGCCCTTTGCCGGGGCGTTCGTCACGCAGCATTATGGCCGCCCCGCGCGCGGACGACATGCGGTGCAGATCGAGATCGACCGGTCGCTTTATATGAACGAGCAATTGATCCGCCCGAATGGCAATTTCGAAAACGTGAAGGCGCTGATTGCGGAGGTTCTGCGCCGGGTGATCGGGCCGCAAGCCGGGCAAGTGCCGCTGGCGGCGGAGTGAGTTGAACCGCGGTTGCGCCCCGTGGCCGATGATAGATGCCTCCGGCGGGGATATTTTTGAAGCAGAGAAGCTAGGGGACGTTCACCTTTGAGGGAGGTGAGCGGGTCATCGTAGATCGGGAATTTCGATCCATCAGCGGAGGGCGCGGCCTTTCACGATGGCATCTTTGCCGAACCGATCTCGGATCGCATCGGCGGCGCGTTCGGCCTCATAGCGTTTGCTTTGGTCTGGGTCGAGCAGGTTGCCCGAACGGTCGGCTTCATCGGCCGGGACCAGATCGGAGAGGCCGACGCCCAAAAGCCGGTAGGGTTTCGTGTGCTCCACCGCGTCGAAAAGCTCCCGCGCCGTGCGATAGATGCGGTCGGCCATATGGGTCGCGTCGCCAAGCGAGATGCGGCGGGTGATCTGGCTGAAATCCGCCCGTTTCAGTTTGAGCGTCACAACACGCCCGGCGATGTCTTTCGCCTTGGCCCGGGCGGCGACTTTCTCAGTCATCCGCCAGATATGGCCGTCGAGGATATCCGGATCGGCGATGTCGTCAAAAAATGTGGTTTCGTTGGAGATGCTTTTGACCGCGCGGTCGCGTTTGACACGGCGATAATCCTCCCCGCGCGACAGGAAATAGAGCCGATCCCCCATAGTCCCAAAGCGTTCTGACAGGGATTTGCGGTCCCACCGCCTGAGATCCGAGAAGGTGCGGATGCCGGCCTTGTCGAGCGAGGCCTGGCCCGCCTCGCCGATGCCCCAGATCATCCGGACGGGTTTCTCCGCCAGGAAGTCCAGCGTTTCCGCGGCCCCGATCACCGAAAACCCCCGCGGCTTGTCGAGGTCAGAGGCGATCTTGGCGAGAAATTTGTTGTGGCTGAGGCCGATCGAGCCGGTGATCCCAAGCTCTGAGCGCATTCGGCGCACCAAGCCGGCAAGCATCGCGGCGGGCGGTTTGCCATGCAGGCGGGCGGTGCCGGCCAGGTCCATGAACGCCTCATCAAGAGAGAGCGGCTCGATCGCCGGTGTGAGATCTTCCATCATCGCGCGGATTTGGCGGGAGACCTGGGCATAGACCTCCATCCGCCCGGGCACCACCACCGCCTCGGGGCACAGTTTCAGCGCCTTGAACATCGGCATGGCGGATTTCACGCCTTTGATCCGCGCAATATAGCAGGCCGTCGAGACCACGCCGCGCTTGCCGCCGCCGATGATCACCGGCTTGTCGCGCAGCTCCGGATTGTCGCGCTTTTCGACCGAGGCGTAGAACGCATCGCAATCCATATGGGCGATGGAGAGATCAAACAGTTCGGGATGCGACACGATTCGCGGCCGGGCGCAGGCGGGGCAGCGGGCACCAGTCTCAAAGGTGGTCAGGCAATCGCGGCACAGCGCGGGCATGATATACGATCCCAATTGGCAGCAGTTCGTTCTAGGCAAATCGATCTGAGCGCGCCTATATAGCGCTATGAAACCTGAGGATAACACAATGGATTTTAATCAGCTGCTCGCCGATCTTCTGGGCGGGAATATCGTGATCCTGCTGCTGGCCGGCTTCATTATTCTCTGCATTTTCCTGGGTATTCGGATTGTGCCGCAATCCGAACAGCATGTGGTGGAGCGGTTTGGCCGTCTCAAATCGGTGCTGGGGCCGGGGATTAACTTCATCGTCCCGTTTTTGGACCGTGTGGCCCATAAGGTCAGTATTTTGGAGCGGCAGTTGCCCAATGCGAGCCAAGACGCGATCACGTCGGACAACGTGCTGTTGCAGGTTGAGACCAGCGTTTTCTACCGTGTGTTGGAGCCTGAAAAGACCGTCTATCGGATTCGCGATGTGGATGCGGCGATTTCCACAACCGTTGCGGGTATCGTGCGGGCGGAAATCGGCAAAATGGAGCTTGATGAGGTTCAATCCAACCGGAACCAGTTGATCGGCCAGATCAAGGCGATGGTGGAAACGGCCGTGAACGATTGGGGGATCGAGGTGACGCGTGCCGAGATTCTCGACGTGGCGCTGGACCAGGCAACGCGCGATGCGATGTTGCAGCAGCTCAACGCAGAGCGGGAACGCCGGGCGCAAGTGACCCGTGCGGAAGGCCAAAAGCGCGATGTCGAGTTGCAAGCGGATGCGGAGCTTTATGCCGCGAGACAGGCCGCCGAGGCCCGCCGGGTTGAAGCCGATGCGGAGGCATACGCAACCAATGTGGTGGCTGAAGCGATTGCCAAAGGTGGGCTTGAGGCGGTGCAGTACAATATCGCGCTGAAACAAGTCGA
The DNA here is from genome assembly GCF_013179285.1 of Roseobacter sp. HKCCD6576-2. GTDB lineage: Bacteria > Pseudomonadota > Alphaproteobacteria > Rhodobacterales > Rhodobacteraceae > Rhodophyticola > Rhodophyticola oceani. The sequence goes on from NZ_WVNW01000001.1 coordinate 294,169, forward strand.
AGGCATCTCGCAGATCGCCGCGGGCCAAGGCACGCAGACGATTGTTGTCCCTGCGGATGCGGCGGATGCCTTTGGCAAGGCGTTCCAGATGTTGAAAGGGCGGGGCTGATGCTGCTCGGCGAATGGTGGGCTTGGATGGCGGCGGGGCTTGTGCTCGCCGTCGGAGAGGTTTTGCTACCGAGCTATGTCCTCCTTGGCTTCGGCATCGGCGCGGTGCTGGTCGGGGTGATCCTGCTGGTGGGCGGGCCGGTGGCGGTCTGGGTGGGCGCGTCCGTCTATCTGACGCTCCTGGCCTTTGCGATCTTTTCGCTTTTGGCGTGGTTGGGGCTCCGCCGTTGGTTGGGGGTCCGAACCGGGCAGGTGCGGACCTTCGATCACGATATCAACGACAACTGAGTCTTACGGCAGTTCGGCCAAGATCGCTTGGGCTGCTGCGGCAGGGTCTTCGGCCTGCCAGACCGGACGCCCCACCACGATATGATCCGCGCCCTCGGCGATCGCCTTGGCCGGGGTCGCGACGCGCTTTTGATCACCCAAATCTGCGCCAGACGGGCGAACACCTGGCGTAACGATCAAGCGACCCTGCGCCTCCGGCAGCGCCCGGATCATCGCAGCCTCTTGCGGTGAGGCGATGATGCCATCGGCGCCCGCTTCAAATGCCCGGATGGCGCGTTCGACCACCAGATCGGGGATCGCGCCATCACGGATCAGGCAGGCGTCGAGATCGGCGCGGTTGAGCGAGGTCAGCACGGTGACACCGAGGATTTTCATATCTGAGCCCGCCGCCCCTTCTTTCGCAGCGCGGACCACATGCGGGTCGCCATGAACCGTCAGGAAATCCAGATCAAACTGCGCCAATCCACGCACGGCGGCCTCGACCGTCGCGGAGATGTCGAACAGTTTCATATCGAGGAATATGCGCTTGCCGTGATCCTGTTTCAGCTCATTGGCCAGCGCCAGCCCGCCGCCGGTCAACATGCCCAAGCCGATCTTGTAGAAACTCACGGCATCGCCGATCCGCTCGGCCAATTGCAGGCCGGAGAGCGCATCTGGCACATCCAAGGCCACGATCAGACGGTCATCACTCATATCAATTCCCCCAACTTGTCCGGAGCCGTGATTAGAGGTGGTCGATCAAGCTGTCCATCGCTCCAGACAAAAAAGGACCCGGATGCGGAGGATGATCCGCGATCCGGGCCTGAGGCAGCAGCCGGGCGAGACAGAAGCCCGAATCTGCGGGATGGGGTGCAGCCGGGACAGGCCGCAACCCAGAGGGAACTCAATGTGTGGTGCGGGCCGCCGCGTGGGCCAGGCCTCGGCTGATCTGCGAAAACTCGGCTGTCTGCGGGCCGGGCCAGAAACAAGCCAGATGGCGCGGAAGCGGGGCGTCATCGATGCGGGTGGGCGCCGAAAAGCCCCGGCGGCGGGCATCGTAGATCACGGTGTTCAATCTGATACGGGGCATAATGACCTCCTTCATCTCTGCCTGTAGGACGGTCCGGCAGAGCGGAGGGTTCAAATCTTTCTTGAACCGGCGGGCGGAGATATTGAAATCGGCCTGCGGGATGGTCTCTACCGGCGCGCCGCTGTTGGTGACGGTCCAAACGGTCGCATCAAAAGGAGGTGGTTGGAGTCGATCGCTAACCGATACCTGGAGCCGGCGGGGGTCCAACGCAGTCAGTTAAGCGGATTTTGCTCAGCCCTTCAGCGCCGAGGCGATATAGGACTTCAAACCTGTTTGTCCTTTGATTGCTTTGCCGACCATCTCGATCTTGCCGTCGATCAAGCGCCGCGTCATGCAGGCATAGGATGCGGCGGCGTGTTCCGAGAACCCAAACTGAATGAACGTATTTTCTAGTTGATCTTGCGGGATCTCTTGCACCTCAACCTCGCGACCCAGCACCTCTGCGAACGCCGCCGCCACATCATTTGGCGTATAGTGTTCCGGCCCCTCGATATGTTCGATGCCAATATCGGAGACATCCGACATCATCCGCCGCGCGGCTTCCAAACCAAGATCATGTGGCGCGACCATTGCGATGGATAAATCGGCGGGAAAGAAGCTGGGCAGCAGACCGCTCTCCTGCACCATCCCAGCCATCCCCGCCCAGTCGCTAAAGTAGTAACCGCCACGGTTGATGGCCGTGGGTATGGACTGCGCCAGAAGCTGTGTCTCCAGTTCGTGGAGCACCGTGAGATCACCACATCGCTCACCTTCGAAAGCCCCGTAGGTGGATGCAGCAACGATTTTCTCCAGCCCTGATCCCTCCAAAGCGGCGAGGATCGCAGCCACGTTTTGGCGTTCTTCTTTATCGGTGTCGGTCGATGGATCGGCAGGTGGGTTGAGCACGAAAGCACGCTGGCCCGATCGGAAGATATCGCCGAGCGCATCACGGTCCCGCAAATCGGCGACGGCAACGTGAGCCCCTTTCTTGGCAAGTGCCTCGGCCCGCTGCGGATCGCGTGTCACAATCGTCACGGCTTGACCGGCCTGGAGCAGCGCGCGCGCTGTCGCCGAGCCAACCTGTCCTGTTCCGCTAAGAATGATGTGCACCGGCAGATCCTTTGTGTGATCGCAGTCGCGCGGAACCCTATCATGGGCCTCCTGACAAATGACGTCAGCTATCTGCGCAAGAGGACATAGAAGCTCAGGGTCAACGACCTTTCGCGTCGGCATCGGATGCGGCACTATTGGGCGCATGAGACAAACCGCCAAAGCCGTCGCCGAGGCAATTCGGGCCTTTGATGGGGTGCGTACCACGCCGCTTAAGGCGCTTGTTCAGACAAGGATGGAGCCGGAGGCTGTTGATGCTCTTGTAACCGCTTTGCCAGGACCGAATGAGATTGCCGCCACCTGGTGTCTGAAAGCGCTGGCCGAGACCGGACGGCTTCCCGCGGGTGCGCTCACGCTGTCTTTTGCGGCCTTGCCGAAGCTCTCGGAGCCCGACGCCATTCTCCATATCCTCCAGATGGTTCAACACGCGCCGGACCTGGCGCGCCCGATCCGGGAGGCCATCGTGCCTCTGGCGGGGCATCCCAAGCTGTTGGTGACTGTTTGGGCGTTCGACGCCTATTGCCGGACCACGCCGGCGGGAGAAGAGGCCGACCGGGCGGCACGTATCCGTCAAGGTCTGACCCACCGGTCCAAGGCAATGCAGGCGCGCGCGCGGGCTTTGGCGCGGGAATTTGGGGTGAATTTGCCGCAATAATCTTGAGATTGGCGCGGTGTTCTCCCATCTATCCCTCAAGGCTTGCAACTGTCGTCGTGCCGCTTGAGGGCGAGGCAAAGGTCAAGCGCTTTGAGAAGGAGAGACGTGATGAACTTTGAAAAGTTCACGGATCGCGCGCGCGGGTTTGTGCAGGCTGCCCAGACAATTGCGCAGCGTGAAGACCACCAGAAACTGGCCCCGGAACATGTGCTGAAAGCGCTGATGGATGACGAGCAAGGGCTCGCCTCCAATCTGATTGCGCGCGCCGGCGGCGAGCCCGCGCGGGTTGTCGAGGCGCTGGATGTCGCGATGGGCAAGCTGCCTAAGGTGACCGGCGACGCAGGGCAACTGTATCTTGATGGTCAGACTACGAAAGTGCTGAGCGAGGCGGAGAAACTGGCCGAAAAGGGCGGCGACAGTTTTGTGCCGGTCGAGCGCCTCTTGACGGCGCTTGCGATGGTGAAATCGGCTGCGAAAAGCGCGTTGGAAGCCGGTGGCGTGAATGCGCAGAGCTTGAACGCAGCGATCAACGATATTCGTAAGGGGCGGACCGCCGACAGTGCCAGCGCCGAGGACAATTACGAGGCGTTGAGCAAATATGCCCGCGACCTGACCGAGGCTGCACGAGAGGGCAAGATCGACCCCATCATCGGGCGCGACGAGGAAATCCGCCGCGCGATGCAGGTGCTCAGCCGTCGGACCAAGAACAACCCGGTGCTGATCGGCGAGGCGGGCGTGGGTAAGACTGCGATCGCCGAGGGCTTGGCGATGCGGATCGTCGATGGCGATGTGCCGGAGAGTTTGCGCAACAAGACGCTCATGTCCCTTGATATGGGGGCGTTGATTGCGGGCGCGAAATATCGCGGCGAGTTTGAAGAGCGCCTGAAGGCGGTTTTGAACGAAATCAGTGCCGCCGCCGGTGAGATCATCCTCTTTATTGATGAGATGCACACGCTGGTGGGTGCGGGCAAGACCGATGGCGCGATGGATGCGGCGAACCTGATCAAACCGGCTTTGGCCCGCGGTGAGTTGCACTGCGTTGGGGCCACGACGCTTGATGAATATCGGAAATATGTCGAGAAAGACGCGGCCTTAGCGCGCCGGTTCCAGCCATTGATGGTGGAAGAGCCAACGGTCAAAGACACGATCTCGATCCTGCGGGGTATCAAAGAGAAGTACGAGCTGCACCACGGGGTGCGAATCTCGGACGGCGCTTTGGTGGCCGCAGCGCAATTGAGTCAGCGCTACATCACGGATCGGTTCTTGCCCGACAAGGCGATCGATTTGGTCGATGAGGCGGCCTCCCGCCTGCGGATGGAGGTGGATTCGAAGCCCGAGGAGTTGGATGCGCTGGATCGCGACATTCTGCAAAAGCAGATCGAGGCGGAGGCGTTGAAGAAAGAAGATGACGCGGCCTCGAAAGATCGGCTTGAGAAGCTTGAGAAAGAGCTGGGCGATTTGCAGCAGAGATCCGCGGAGATGACCGCCCAATGGCAGTCGGAACGCGATAAACTGGAAAGTGCGCGGAGCATCAAAGAAAAGCTCGACCATGCGCGGGCGGAGTTGGATCAGGCCAAGCGCGCCGGTGATTTGGCCAAGGCGGGTGAGTTGAGCTATGGCGTCATCCCGCAATTGGAGAAAGATCTCGCCGAGGCTGAAGCGCAAGAAGACGAGATGCTGGTGGAAGAGGCCGTGCGGCCCGAGCAGATCGCGTCTGTTGTCGAGCGCTGGACCGGTATTCCGATGTCTCGGATGCTGGAAGGTGAGCGGGAGAAACTTCTGCGGATGGAAGAGGAGATCGGCAAGCGCGTCATTGGCCAGCATACGGCGGTGCGGGCCGTTTCAAACGCCGTGCGCCGGGCGCGTGCCGGGTTGAATGACGAGAATCGGCCGCTTGGCTCCTTCCTGATGCTTGGGCCGACCGGTGTCGGCAAGACCGAGTTGACCAAGGCGCTTGCTGAGTTTCTCTTCGATGATGATCAGGCGATGGTCCGGATCGACATGAGCGAGTTTATGGAGAAGCATTCGGTCGCCCGGCTGATCGGGGCGCCTCCGGGTTATGTCGGCTATGATGAAGGCGGCAAGCTGACCGAAGCGGTGCGGCGACGGCCCTATCAGGTCGTTCTCTTCGACGAGGTGGAGAAAGCGCACCCGGATGTCTTTAACGTGCTGTTGCAGGTGCTTGACGACGGGCAACTGACGGATGGTCAGGGGCGGACGGTCGATTTCAAGCAGACGCTGATTGTGCTGACCTCGAATCTTGGCGCGCAGGCGTTGAGCCAGTTGCCAGATGGGGCCGATGCCTCAGACGCGAAACGCGATGTGATGGATGCGGTTCGGGCACATTTCCGGCCCGAGTTCTTGAACCGTCTGGATGAGACGATCATCTTCGACCGGCTGAGCCGGGCGGATATGGACGGCATCGTGACGATCCAGCTTCAGCGGCTTGGCGCGCGACTGGCCGAGCGCAAAATCACGCTTGATCTGGATGAGGGCGCAATGACCTGGCTGGCCGATGAGGGCTATGACCCGGTCTTTGGGGCCCGTCCGTTGAAACGGGTGATCCAGCGGAGTCTCCAAGACCAATTGGCCGAAATGATCTTGGCGGGTGAGGTGAAAGACGGCGAGACGCTTCATATCAGCGCCGGGTCCGAAGGGTTGATTGTGGGCGATCGGGTTAGCGCCTCAAACAGGCAACCGCCCGAGGATGCCGTCGTTCACTAGGGACACCCGATGTCACTATGAAAAGGCCCCGGTTTGCGCCGGGGCCTTTGTCTATCTCTGATGAGTATCACCCGTCGGCCGGGTCTGAGACCGCGCTCGACTGGCACTCCTACTTACATCTCCGGCAAGATCACCGCGTCGATCACATGGATCACGCCGTTGGACGCTTCGATATCGGCGGCCACCACATTGGCCTCATTAACCGTCACGCCGCCCTCGGTTCCGATCATGACTTCGCCACCTTGGACCGTGGCCGCCATCATCCCATCGCTGAGATCGCCGGACATCACGGCGCCCGGCACCACATGATAGGTCAAGATCGCCACAAGCTGATCGCGGTTCTCTTCCATCAGAAGCGACTCGACCGTGCCTTCGGGCAGGGCGGCGAAGGCATCATCGTTGGGGGCGAAAACGGTGAACGGCCCTTCACTCTTCAGCGTGTCGACCAGGCCAGCGGCTTCAACAGCCGCCACGAGTGTGTTGAAGGTGCCGGCATCAACGGCTGTGTCGACGATATCCATCGCGTGGCCATCGGCGAAAACCGGAGCGGCCAGAAAGCTTGAAGCCGTGAGGGCAAGAAGCGTACGTCGTAGCATTGGATGTCTCCCATAAGTCATCTGCGGGGTTGCTCCCCGTGTGGCGGGAGATGGCCGCGGTCGACAGGCAGACAAGATAAGCGACGACCCGCTGAGGGGGTTGACGGGATGTCCTTCGCGCCTAAGCCGGGACGGTTAACGAAATCCAGTAAAACGGATGTTACCCGGTGTTATCGGACGTGAACCGATCACGCGGGTTTGGCTTGCCTTGTGATATGTGATCGCAAAGATGGCGCAGCGCGGTTTGGAGAAGAATATGACCTGGTATTTGGAAGCTCTCGCCCTGGTGTTTTGGCTGGTGATCGGTCTTGGCGCTCTTCTGATCGTCGTGATCTTCGTGCTTGACCGGGCGCAGAAGAGCGATGCGATCCGGCGGAACTACCCGGTGATCGGGCGGTTCCGCAGCTTGTTCAGCACATTGGGGGAGTTTTTCCGGCAGTATTTCTTTGCGATGGATCGTGAGGAATTGCCGTTCAACCGGGCGCAGCGCGATTGGGTGCAGCATGCGGCGGATGGGGGCAGCAATACGCTGGCCTTTGGTTCCACGCGGAATATTGGTGTCGTCGGCACGCCGCTCTTTACGCCGGACCCATTTCCGCCGCTGGATGATCAGTTCGCCAAATCCGAACCGATGGAGATCGGGCCATATGCGCGGATTCCGTTCATGGCACGGTCGTTCTTCAACATCTCGGGCATGAGTTATGGCGCGATCTCGAAACCAGCGGTTCGCGCACTCAGCCGTGGTGCGCGCGCTGCGGGGATGTGGATGAACACCGGTGAAGGGGGGCTGTCGCCGTATCACCTCGAGGGTGGGGCCGACATTGTCTATCAGATCGGTACGGCGAAATACGGCGTGCGCGACGCGGATGGGAATCTCGATGACGAGAAGCTGAAACGTGTCGCCGAGAAGACCGAAGTCAAGATGTTCGAGTTGAAGCTGGCGCAAGGGGCCAAGCCCGGTAAAGGCGGCATTCTCCCTGCGGAGAAGATCACGGATGAGATTGCCGAGATTCGGGGAATTGATCCTGGCAAGGACTCGCTTTCGCCGAACCGGCACAAGGAGATCAACAATTTCGACGATCTCTTGGACATGATCTGCCATATCCGCGATGTGACGGGCAAACCGGTTGGCATCAAGACCGTGATGGGCGGTGTCGAGGCGTTCAACGATCTGTTTGACCGGATCAATGCGCGCGGCGGCGAATGCGCGCCCGATTTCATCACACTTGATGGTGGCGAGGGCGGGACGGGCGCTTCGCCAATGCCGCTGATGGATCTTGTTGGCATGTCGATCCGTGAGGCGCTGCCGCTTTTGACCGATCTCAGAAACAAGGCGGGTTTGAAGGATCGCATCCGGATTGTCGCCTCCGGCAAGCTGGTCAATCCGGGCGATGTCGCCTGGGCGCTGGCGGCGGGCGCGGATTTTGTAACATCGGCGCGGGGGTTCATGTTCTCGCTTGGCTGTATCCAGGCGCTGAAATGTAACAAAAACACCTGTCCGACCGGCATCACTACGCATGATCCGCGTTTTCAGGCGGGGCTGGTCGTCGAAGACAAGGACAAGCGCGTCGCGATGTATGGCACGTCGATTGTCAAAGAAGTTGAGACGATTGCCCATTCTGTCGGGGTGTCCGAGCCGCGTTTGCTGCGTCGCCGCCATGTGCGGCTCGTGCAGCCAGATGGGACGTCAATCCCGATGAACGAATTGTTCCCGTCTGATCGCGCGGGCCAAACAGTTTCGTGATCAGACGTGCTTTGGCTTGGGCCGGACGCATCTTTTAAGGCAAGTTGCGGCCAACCGACACGGAGATTGACATGGCAGGACGTTATCGCTCCCCCCTGACTTGGGCGGATGTGACCCCGAAAGAGATGTATCTGAACCGCCGCCAGATCATGGCGGGCAGTGGCGCGCTTCTTGGCGCCGGGCTGATCGGGGGGCAGGCACAGGCTCAGGACCTGGAGCCCAATACCTGGGAAGAGATCACCAACTATAACAACTTCTATGAGTTCGGGACCGGCAAGGACGACCCTGCTGCACATGCGCATATGATGACGACCGAGCCATGGGAGATCGTGGTCGATGGGCTGGTCGACAATCCCGGCACCTATTCCTTTGCCGAGATCATGGAGGGGATGACGGTTGAAGAACGTATCTATCGCCTGCGCTGTGTCGAGGCGTGGTCGATGGTTGTGCCGTGGAACGGATTTGAATTGGCCGATCTGCTGGAGCGGGTCGGCGTGCAGGATGGCGCGCAATATGTGGCGTTTGAGACGCTGAACCGGCCCGAGGAAATGCCCGGCCTCCGCTTCCCTGTTCTGGAATGGCCGTATCGGGAGGGATTGCGCCTGGACGAGGCGATGCACCCGCTGACGATTATGGCGACTGGTCTTTATGGGGAACCGATGCCGAACCAGAACGGTGCGCCGATCCGCTTGGTCGTTCCCTGGAAATACGGTTTCAAGAGCATCAAGAGCATCGTGCGGATCACCCTGACGGCAGACCAACCGCTTGCCAGTTGGAATATGGCCCAACCCCGGGAATACGGCTTCTATAGCAATGTGAATCCAAATGTGGATCACCCGCGCTGGAGCCAAGCCACAGAACGGCGGATCGGTGGCGGGCTCTTTGCCAGTCGCCAGGACACGCTGATGTTCAACGGTTATGAGGACGAGGTGGCCAGTCTCTATGAGGGCATGGATCTGTCAGAGTATTTCTGATGTCCACTGCGCTGGCTGATATTGTGCTGAGTTCCGTGCTGACCTGTCCGTCTTGCGGCCATGTCGAGACGCTTACGATGCCAACGGAGGCCTGCCAGTGGTTTCACGCCTGCGTCGGGTGTGGAGATGTGTTGAAACCTCGCCCTGGTGATTGCTGCGTCTTCTGTTCTTATGGAACCGTGCCCTGCCCACCGATTCAGGCTGGCCAGAATTGCTGTGGATCTTGAAATGAGTCGGGTTGATCGTTTTTTGCCAAACATCCATGCGTTCGGGCCAACCGTTGAAGTCCGCAACGGGACACGAGGTGCGTCATGCTGACCGATCGGATCAATCGCGGTTTGCGGCTGGTGCCGCCGTGGCTTCTCTACATCGTAGGAGCGGCTTGGGCGGCATGGTTGTTCTATCTCGGGGCGACCGGCGGGCTTGGTGTCGAGCCGATCGAAGCGCTGGAGCATGAATATGGTGAGATCGCGCTTCAACTGGTCATCCTTGGTCTTGTCGTCACCCCGCTCCGCCAGATTGCAGGCATTAATGCGTTTAAGTTCCGCCGCGCTATCGGGGTCGTCGCCTTCTTCTATGTCTTGGCGCATTTCTTGGTCTGGGCCCTGCTTGATGTCCAAAGCCTGAGCCGAGTCTGGGCGGATATCGTGGACCGGCCCTATATCACGATTGGGATGGCGGGTTTTGCTTTGCTGATCCCCTTGGCGGTCACATCAAACAACCTGTCGGTTCGGCGGATGGGCGCGGCCGCTTGGCGCAAGCTGCATAAGCTTGTGTACCCGGCGGCGCTTCTCGGTGCGGTGCATTACGTTTGGCTGGCAAAAGGCTTCCAGCTAGAGCCGATGATCTATCTGGCGGTGGTTTTGGGGCTTTTGGCACTCCGACTGCCGGTTATTCGCACCCGACTCGCCAGTTGAGTCGGCCCGAGTCGCAGGGACTCGGCGTGCCAAAAATCCATATCTGGGGACATCTCTGGGGATAAGCCGATATCTTGGGGTATTACCGTACCCTGAGTCGTGGGGCCGATCTGGCGGGGCGTCCAGCCAAGACCTCACCCTAAAGGTTCGTGGATATCTAAGATCATGAAAATAAACAAAAAACACGTTATCTCGCAAAAAATGTCATCTTTCTGCAAAAAACCCCTTGCGGCCCCCCCACCCAATCCGTAAATACCCCCTCACCGGCGGCGCTGAGGCGACTGACCGGGGCGCCAAACGGGCCGCAGGGCAACGAGACGCAGACTAAAATCGAGATAATACAGGCGGGGCGCGCCAAACAAGTTACGGCGCATCTCAGTTTGTTTTGTCTCACGCTCTTTGAAATCGATGGTATCTGAAGAGATATGTGGGCGGTTTGGTTCATTCGATGGATCAACGTCTGTATATCGCGCTGGTAGGGTTTCGATCCGATGATCCAGTGTCAGCTTCACTGTTTGGACGGTTTCCGGTTTCTTATGAAACCAGAAGCACAACAAACAGAAGACTGTCCCTTCCTTGCCGGGAGGGACGATGTGCAGAGGTTCGAACGTCAAGGTTAAGCAGGTAACTGCTTTTCAACTTGAGAGTTTGATCCTGGCTCAGAACGAACGCTGGCGGCAGGCCTAACACATGCAAGTCGAGCGCACCCTTCGGGGCGAGCGGCGGACGGGTTAGTAACGCGTGGGAACGTGCCCTTCTCTACGGAATAGCCTCGGGAAACTGAGAGTAATACCGTATACGCCCTTCGGGGGAAAGATTTATCGGAGAAGGATCGGCCCGCGTTGGATTAGGTAGTTGGTGAGGTAACGGCTCACCAAGCCGACGATCCATAGCTGGTTTGAGAGGATGATCAGCAACACTGGGACTGAGACACGGCCCAGACTCCTACGGGAGGCAGCAGTGGGGAATCTTAGACAATGGGGGAAACCCTGATCTAGCCATGCCGCGTGAGTGACGAAGGCCCTAGGGTCGTAAAGCTCTTTCGCCAGGGATGATAATGACAGTACCTGGTAAAGAAACCCCGGCTAACTCCGTGCCAGCAGCCGCGGTAATACGGAGGGGGTTAGCGTTGTTCGGAATTACTGGGCGTAAAGCGTACGTAGGCGGACTTTTAAGTTAGAGGTGAAATCCCAGGGCTCAACCCTGGAACTGCCTTTAATACTGGAAGTCTTGAGTTCGAGAGAGGTGAGTGGAATTCCAAGTGTAGAGGTGAAATTCGTAGATATTTGGAGGAACACCAGTGGCGAAGGCGGCTCACTGGCTCGATACTGACGCTGAGGTACGAAAGTGTGGGGAGCAAACAGGATTAGATACCCTGGTAGTCCACACCGTAAACGATGAATGCCAGTCGTCGGGATGCTTGCATCTCGGTGACACACCTAACGGATTAAGCATTCCGCCTGGGGAGTACGGTCGCAAGATTAAAACTCAAAGGAATTGACGGGGGCCCGCACAAGCGGTGGAGCATGTGGTTTAATTCGAAGCAACGCGCAGAACCTTACCAACCCTTGACATCCTGATCGCGGTTACCGGAGACGGTTTCCTTCAGTTCGGCTGGATCAGTGACAGGTGCTGCATGGCTGTCGTCAGCTCGTGTCGTGAGATGTTCGGTTAAGTCCGGCAACGAGCGCAACCCACATCCTTAGTTGCCAGCAGTTCGGCTGGGCACTCTAGGGAAACTGCCCGTGATAAGCGGGAGGAAGGTGTGGATGACGTCAAGTCCTCATGGCCCTTACGGGTTGGGCTACACACGTGCTACAATGGTAGTGACAATGGGTTAATCCCCAAAAACTATCTCAGTTCGGATTGGGGTCTGCAACTCGACCCCATGAAGTCGGAATCGCTAGTAATCGCGTAACAGCATGACGCGGTGAATACGTTCCCGGGCCTTGTACACACCGCCCGTCACACCATGGGAGTTGGTTCTACCCGAAGGTGGTGCGCCAACCTGTTCGCAGGAGGCAGCCAACCACGGTAGGATCAGCGACTGGGGTGAAGTCGTAACAAGGTAGCCGTAGGGGAACCTGCGGCTGGATCACCTCCTTTCTAAGGATGTTTCTAGTCAGATGAGCTTGCTCATCTCATGAAACACTTAGCAGCTCGCAAGAGCATAAGGTCATCATAGATGACCGCATCGGACCGAGCCGTCCTCATATCTCTTCAGAACATGAACGGGTTACCGCCCGGGACTTGGGTCGGTAGCTCAGGTGGTTAGAGCGCACGCCTGATAAGCGTGAGGTCGGAGGTTCAAGTCCTCCTCGACCCACCATATCCCTAGGGGCCTTAGCTCAGCTGGGAGAGCGCCTGATTTGCATTCAGGAGGTCAGCGGTTCGATCCCGCTAGGCTCCACCAAAACCCGATTTCGATTTGACCGTTAAGCGCAGCTGCGTTTAGCCGTCCAATCGGACGAATTGACATCGTATAGAGAGATAATAACATCAGTTTCTTCACTGAGCTGCCAAGTGTGGCAGGTCTGGGGTTCGACCCCGAAAGTGAAGATAACTAATCCAAGTCAAGTACACTAACCCAAGGTCGTCTTCGGACGGCCGACAAAGTTCCCCCGGATGAACCAGTCGGGGGAGCGGGAAAGTATGCTTTTGATCAATGCCCGACCTTTTCACAAAAGGGGGTCGGGTGCAGAAAAAGCCTGTCTTTTTCTGGATCAAATCAAGCGCAAGAAGGGCGTTTGGTGAATGCCTTGGCAGTAAGAGGCGATGAAGGACGTGATACTCTGCGATAAGCTGTGGTTAGCCGAGAATAGGCTTTGACCCACAGATCTCCGAATGGGGCAACCCACCTGACAGTTTCCTATTGTTACTTCGGTAATCAATAGGTCGCTGAACCAGGGATTTATAACCTGAATACATAGGGTTATAAAGGCAAACCCGGGGAACTGAAACATCTAAGTACCCGGAGGAAAGGAAATCAATAGATACTCCCCTAGTAGCGGCGAGCGAACGGGGACCAGCCGAGCTGTGAATGTGACAAGAACAACCTGGAAAGGTTGGCCATAGTGGGTGACAGCCCCGTATTGGAAGCATGATCAGACGTATTAAGTAGGGCGGGACACGTGAAATCCTGTCTGAACATCGGAGGACCACCTTCGAAGGCTAAGTACTCCTTACTGACCGATAGTGAACCAGTACCGTGAGGGAAAGGTGAAAAGCACCCCGACGAGGGGAGTGAAACAGTACCTGAAACCGAGCGCCTACAAGCAGTCGGAGGCTCCTTGAGAGCTGACGGCGTACCTTTTGTATAATGGGTCATCGACTTGGTCTCACGAGCAAGCTTAAGCCGATAGGTGTAGGCGCAGCGAAAGCGAGTCTTAATAGGGCGCATGAGTTCGTGGGATCAGACCCGAAACCGAGTGATCTAGGCATGACCAGGATGAAGGTAAGGTAACACTTACTGGAGGTCCGAACCCACACCTGTTGAAAAAGGTCGGGATGAGTTGTGCCTAGGGGTGAAAGGCCAATCAAACTCGGAGATAGCTGGTTCTCCGCGAAATCTATTTAGGTAGAGCGTCATCCGAATACCCCGGGGGGTAGAGCACTGGATGGGTAATGGGGCCCCACAGGCTTACTGATCCTAACCAAACTCCGAATACCCGGGAGTACTAGATGGCAGACACACAGTGGATGCTAACGTCCATTGTGAAGAGGGAAACAACCCTAACCTCCAGCTAAGGCCCCTAATTCATGGCTAAGTGGGAAAGCAGGTGGGACGACCAAAACAACCAGGAGGTTGGCTTAGAAGCAGCCATCCTTTAAAGATAGCGTAACAGCTCACTGGTCTAATTAAGTTGTCCTGCGGCGAAGATGTATCGGGGCTCAAGCCATGAGCCGAAGCTGAGGATGCACATAGTGCATGGTAGCGGAGCGTAGTGTGAATAAACTCGTTCCTCTTTAGCGCCTTCGGGTGTTTTGGAGGACCAGGTTTGACTGTGAAGCCGGGGCGTGAGCCATCCGGTGGAGTGATCACTAGCGAGAATGATGACATGAGTAGCGACAAACAGGGTGAGAGACCCTGTCGCCGAAAGTCCAAGGGTTCCTGCTTAAAGCTAATCTGAGCAGGGTAAGCCGACCCCTAAGGCGAGGCCGAAAGGCGTAGTCGATGGGAACCAGGTTAATATTCCTGGGCCAGGAAGTAGTGACGGATCTCGAAGGTAGTTCATCCTTATCGGATTGAATGGGCTGCTAAGAGGTTCCTGGAAATAGCTCTTCCATGAGATCGTACCCTAAACCGACACAGGTGGACTGGTAGAGAATACCAAGGCGCTTGAGAGAACGATGTTGAAGGAACTCGGCAAAATACCTCCGTAAGTTCGCGAGAAGGAGGCCCAGTTTCTAGGCAACTAGTGGCTGGGGGCACAAACCAGGGGGTGGCGACTGTTTACTAAAAACACAGGGCTCTGCGAAGTCGCAAGACGACGTATAGGGTCTGACGCCTGCCCGGTGCCGGAAGGTTAAAAGGAGGAGTGAGAGCTCCGAATTGAAGCCCCGGTAAACGGCGGCCGTAACTATAACGGTCCTAAGGTAGCGAAATTCCTTGTCGGGTAAGTTCCGACCTGCACGAATGGCGTAACGACTTCCCCGCTGTCTCCAACATCGACTCAGCGAAATTGAATTGCCTGTCAAGATGCAGGCTTCCCGCGGTTAGACGGAAAGACCCCGTGCACCTTTACTACAGCTTCACATTGGCATCAGGCCATGCATGTGCAGGATAGGTGGTGGGCTTTGAAGCAGGAACGCTAGTTTCTGTGGAGCCTCCCTTGAGATACCACCCTTGCATTGCTTGATGTCTAACCGCGGTCCGTTATCCGGATCCGGGACCCTGTGTGGCGGGTAGTTTGACTGGGGCGGTCGCCTCCTAAAGCGTAACGGAGGCGCGCGAAGGTTGGCTCAGAGCGGTCGGAAATCGCTCGTTGAGTGCAATGGCAGAAGCCAGCCTGACTGCGAGACTGACAAGTCGAGCAGAGTCGAAAGACGGCCATAGTGATCCGGTGGTCCCGAGTGGAAGGGCCATCGCTCAACGGATAAAAGGTACGCCGGGGATAACAGGCTGATGGTGCCCAAGAGTCCATATCGACGGCACCGTTTGGCACCTCGATGTCGGCTCATCTCATCCTGGGGCTGGAGCAGGTCCCAAGGGTACGGCTGTTCGCCGTTTAAAGAGGTACGTGAGCTGGGTTTAGAACGTCGTGAGACAGTTCGGTCCCTATCTGCCGTGGGTGTAGGATACTTGAGAGGAGTTGCCCCTAGTACGAGAGGACCGGGGTGAACGATCCACTGGTGGACCAGTTGTCATGCCAATGGCAGTGCTGGGTAGCTATGATCGGAAAGGATAACCGCTGAAGGCATCTAAGCGGGAAGCCCCCCTCAAAACAAGGTATCCCTGAGAACCGAGATAGACCATCTCGTCGATAGGCCGGAGATGTAAGCGCAGTAATGCGTTCAGTTGACCGGTACTAATTGTTCGATAGGCTTGATTTGATCCAGTAAAAGCTAGGCTTTGCGGATCAAAAGCATACACCACGTGTATCTGACTTGGATACGATGTTTCTTTCTCGGTTTGGTGGTCATAGCGCGAGCAAAACACCCGGCTCCATTCCGAACCCGGCCGTTAAGTGCCGTTGCGCCGATGGTACTGCATCTTAAGGTGTGGGAGAGTAGGTCACCGCCAAACCTAGTAAGAAACATCTTTTATCTCTCTGACGATAGTCTCCACCATAAACATAAGCGCCTGACCGACAAGCGTGTCTTCGTGCATCTCGAATGACTGACCGTTGCCAATGGCGGCTGTCTCCTTCACGATGCGCAAAAAGAAAACAATCGCGTAACGAGGGTAATGAAAACCGCTGAGATTGATCTAGAACACTTGGGCGCTTTGACGGATCAAGGGATTCCAAATCTTTTCTATTTTTGGCACGATCTTGAGTCGCTCCCCAAAGCGTTTCACGAAAACCTGGATTTTGCAGAGGCACGCTATCCAGAGTGGACATTTTCGATCCTTACTGATGTCGCCGCACACCGGTTGCTTGAGCGCGATTGGCCGGAGATCGCCAAAGAATACAATGACATATGGATCCCTGCTTGCCGCTCCGACATCGCGCGGCTGGCGGCGCTTTATGCGTTTGGCGGCTGGTATCTTGATGCAGACACCCTCCCCACTGGAGATCTCCGGCCATTGACCGGTGATACGAATGTCATCGTTTTCCGTGACACGAAGCCGAGGCTGAAACAGCGCGGCGATGTGATGAACGGGTTTCTCTATATGCCCCGCGGATCGGACTTGGCTCGCGCGATGCTCGAACAGATCACGAAGAACTTGCGTGAACGCAAAGATGTTTATCGAGTGATGGATTTCGCCGGCCCATACCTTATGGCGCGTCTCATTAAGGAAATGGACCCTTCAATGATCACCGTGTTGTGGCAGAGCGAAGTCTACCGCCGCTACAATGAGCTGTTTGTTGGCGATACACCACTTTTCGAACACACGGTCGATGCAACTGCGTCTTCCTGGCGTATCGTGCAAAACTTTGGTGTCTTGCCTGGACTTGAGCCCAACTGGGATGGATTTCCATTGGAGCTCAGGCCGAGGTTCGCGAGAGTCATACGGGAGTTTGTCACACAACACGGTCTCCAGAAACAACTTGTCGAACTGGCACACCATAGGCCCCTCTATCTCGAACGCGCGCAATTCAAAGAGTTCGTCGAGGAATGCCGAGGTTAGGCTTCGATGCTCTGCAAGGATGCGTGACGCTGATCAGGTGTTGGACAGCCTGATTTAAAACCGATCCTGACGATCCTCATCTGATCGCGCCACTCTAAGGCCTGTGGTGCTGGCGCCGAAGGGAAAGCAGGTTCGCTAGACGATGCTTGATTCCTTCCGCCCATCAAGACTTTTTTTCTGACTGGTGCTCTTGCGGCTCTCGTCAATGACAGATAGATGACAAGCCATTGGCGCGGGGTGGAGCAGCCCGGTAGCTCGTCAGGCTCATAACCTGAAGGTCGTAGGTTCAAATCCTACCCCCGCAACCAATTTCCGAGCCATTTGTTTCGGTCGAGCGCCCAACCCCACATTCTCTCCGCTCGTAAAGCGAGTTGTCTCACAATGCCGCGTGGTTGTATCTGCCTTGGACTTTGACTTATTCGGCTCAAGTGTTGGCGTGACCTGACGATACAACGCCGCGTGGCTTACCCTGCGCTGCATACGAACTGTCGCAGCGCATGATGGCTGGAGGGACGACGTTACAAGAATGTCAGAGGATTGAAATGAAAGAAGAACTCTCGGGTTCCAATGAAAGCTGGATCGAGCGATTTCGGGGCCTTGCGCAGCTCCCATCCGATATTCGCGCGGACCTTGTCAGGGGAAGTCAGGTCCTGTCGGTCGCGGCAGGGACCCAAATCTTCCAACCCGGACAATCCGCCGACAACTTGCTTTTGTTGATCGACGGTACCGTGCGGGTTCAGCAGCGCTCTGAGACTGGTAGAGAGATTTTTCTTTATCGGGTGCATGCTGGCGAAAGCTGCGTTTTGACGACCGCATGCATGCTTGCCTTCGAAGATTACTCTGCCGACGGCATCGCCGAAACGGATGTCACCGCAGCCGCCATTCCGCGCAAGACATTCGACGATCTCCTCGCCCGGTCACCGATCTTCCGAGAGTTTGTCTTTGCCGCTTATTCCCGTCGTATCACGGACCTCTTTGCTTTGATCGATGACATCGTCTTTCAGCGGATGGATGTTCGGCTTGCCGAGCGACTTCTCGAGCTGGTGGGTCAGACTGACACTGTTCACGCGACTCATGCCGTCTTGGCGACGGAGTTAGGGACCGCGCGCGAGGTGATCTCTCGAACTCTGTCTGAGTTTCATCGCCGCGGATGGGTCGAGCAAACGCGTGGTGCGGTGCGCATAACTGACCGTCCGAGCCTCGCGCGGTTTGCCCGGTCAGCGGGCGCAAACTGATCTGCTGTCCGGGCAGAACCAACCGCTTTGTGACCTAGTCACCGTTGAGCCGCGATGTTTCGTGAGATGATCGGCCTCGAAATGATTCGAGATGGAGCATGACATGACAATCAACATGGGCAAACTTGATCGCGGCCTACGCCTTGTGGCGGCTGCACTGCTACTCTGGGTCGCCTTCGGCACGACGCTCGCGGCCACAGGCCTCCTACACTGGCTCGCCATCGCGGTCGCGGCGATCTTCACGATCACGGCTTTGCTCGGCAACTGCCCGCTCTATCGCATTGTGGGCCTCAAGACCTGCCAGGATTGCTAGAGACTAACTTGCCGCATCCCGCGCAGGGTAGACACCTATTGGCGCCGCTGAATGAAACTGTTGGACTTGGCGGTTTGCCTCCATGGCTCGCCGCCGATCCCTGTCTAACCATTTGATCCGAGACCCTGAATGCGCAAGCTCTCCAACTACGTACCGATTCTCGATTGGGGACGGCGATATAGTCGCGGTGCATTTTCAAACGACTTGATTGCGGCTGTGATCGTCACGATCATGCTGATCCCACAATCGCTGGCTTATGCGCTTCTGGCCGGTTTGCCGCCCGAGGCCGGGATTTACGCCTCGATTGTGCCGATCATCCTCTATGCAATCTTTGGAACGTCCCGCGCGCTCGCGGTTGGGCCAGTGGCAGTGGTGTCGTTGTTGACCGCGTCTGCCGTTGGGCAGGTGGCGGAGCAGGGGACGGCGGGATATGCGATCGCCGCTCTGACACTGGCGTTTCTTTCCGGCGGCTTCCTTCTGCTCCTGGGTGTCCTGAGGCTCGGTTTTCTTGCGAATTTTCTAAGCCATCCGGTTATCGCGGGCTTCATCACGGCGTCTGGTATTCTGATTGCGACCAGTCAGTTGACCCATATTCTTGGCGTTCCGGCTGGCGGCCACACCCTGATCGAAATGGGGGCGACGCTCTTGTCGCATCTGGGGCAGGTCGATCCGATCACCCTTATCATCGGCGGTGCCGCGACAGCTTTCCTGTTTTGGGTCCGAAAGGGGTTGAAGCCGCTCTTGCGCGCCCTGGGGCTTGGCGCGCGGGCTGCGGATGTTTTGACCAAAGCCGGGCCGGTTGCAGCGGTCGTGGTGACCACGGTCGCGACTTGGGCCTTCGGCCTGGCCGACCAGGGTGTCGCCATTGTCGGCGCGGTGCCTCAGAGCTTGCCGCCGCTGACCCTGCCGGGGATGTCACCGGATTTGATCCGACAACTCGCCGTTCCGGCGATCCTGATTTCGGTAATCGGCTTTGTGGAATCGGTGTCGGTCGCGCAAACGCTGGCGGCCAAAAAGCGGCAGCGGATCGATCCGAACCAAGAACTCATCGGCCTGGGCACGGCCAATTTGGGGGCGGCCTTTACTGGAGGTTACCCAGTGACGGGCGGATTCGCGCGATCGGTCGTGAATTTCGATGCGGGCGCAGAGACGCCCGCGGCCGGTGCCTTCACGGCCGTTGGCCTGGCGATTGCGGCCCTCGCGCTGACACCGCTGGTCTATTTCCTGCCCAAAGCGACCCTTGCGGCGACGATCATTGTCGCGGTTCTGAGCCTGGTGGATTTCTCCATCCTCAAGAAAACTTGGGTCTATTCGAAGAGTGACTTTGCCGCCGTCACCGCGACGATTCTACTAACACTCGGCGCCGGTGTCGAAGTTGGGGTTGCCAGTGGTGTGGTGCTGTCCATCGCGCTGCATCTCTACAAAACATCCAGGCCGCATGTTGCCGAGGTTGGGCTTGTTCCCAATACGCAGCACTTTCGCAATATCCTCCGCCATGAGGTGAAAACCGACCCGGGCGTGCTGACACTGCGCGTGGATGAGAGCCTCTACTTCGTCAATGCCCGGTTCTTGGAAGACTTGGTTCAGGATCGGATCGCCGAAGGCTGCGAGATTCGCCATGTCGTTCTGATGTTCTCTGCTGTGAACGAGGTGGATTATTCGGCCCTGGAAAGTCTCGAGGCGATCAATCACCGGCTCACCGATCTGGGTGTTGGGCTGCACCTGAGCGAAGTGAAGGGGCCGGTTATGGACCGGCTTGGGAAGGCGCATTTTCTTGATGCCCTGAATGGAGAGGTCTTTCTGTCGCAATATGATGCGTGGACCTCGCTCAAGTCCGATGAGGCGGTCGAGTAGGCGCGTCAGATCAGGCGCGACGCTCCCAGACAGACCTCGGGGGCCATTACGTTCGGATGTTGACCCCAGCCCGTCAGATAACCGCCTTCTCGACGATGGGGGCATTCTGTCCGATGCGGTCAAAGCTGAACGGGCTTAGATCAAGGCTGCGATATTCGCCATAGGTCAGCCATTCGGCTGTTCCCCGCCCCATTGCCGGAGATTGCTGCAATCCGTGCCCTGAGAACCCATTAAGGAAGACAAAATTCTCAATCTCCGGATGAGACCCTGTGATCGCGTTGTGATCAAAGGTGTTCATCGCATAATGCCCGGCCCATTCGTTTTGAACCTTAATGGCCTCGAATTGCGGAATGCGCGTCGCCAAGATGGGCCAAACATGATCGGTCCAAATCCCGTGGTCCATGGAGAAGTCATCATGGGCCACTGCCGGGTCGGCATCAGAATGACCACCGCATTGATAGGTACCGCCGCCATTCTCGCGCACATGAACGCCAGACGGATCGATGGTCAGTGGCAGATCGCGATCCAGCGGCGTTTCGGCTTTGAAGACCCAAGAATACCGTTTGCGTGGTTCAACAGGCACATCGATGCCAGCCATACGCGCGGTCCGTGCGGCGCGTGGGCCGGAAGCATTCACCACCTGACCGCATGAAATGACGTCACCTGATTTCAATGTCACACTGTCCACCCGTGTGCCGGAGGCGTTCTTGGTCATCGCGACGACCTCATTGGTCACATATTCGACGCCTCGCTCGCGGGCTTGCCGACGCCACCAATCGAACACGGTCGCCCCGTCCCAATAGCCCTCGTCAACGAGATTGATTGAGCCAAGCACGATGTCATCGGTATTGTAGAACGGATATGCCGCCGCGATCTCCTCAGGCGTCATCAGTTGCGTGGCGGCACCAGCGGCCAGTTGCACCTTTTGGTTGGCGCGCAGGACGTTGGCGAACGCATCTGTATCGGCCAGGTACATGTAGCCAAACGAGCGGATGGAGAGCGCGGGCACCCGGTCATCTCCTCCCATATAGCTGCGGAGATTTTTTACAAACTCGGCGGCAAACTGAGAGACGCGGACATTCAGCTCGGTGCTGAATTGTTGCCGCATGCAGGAGTTCGTGTGGGTCGTCGATGCGGTTTCATAGGTCGGGTCGCGCTCTACGACTAAAACAGAGCCATTAAAATCCGGATTATCCGACAAAAACCAAGCGGTCGAAGACCCCATGATCGCGCCGCCAATGATGACAACATCATAAGAGGATTTGGTCGGCGATGCCGAAACCTGACCATTTGCCATCAGAAGACCTCGCCCAGTTTTGCCCGAGTCAGGATGTCAGTGATTTGCGCGTCGGCAAGCCCATAGTGCTCTGCGGCAAACTCCGCTGTGATATAGCCATACGCCAAATCGCGTTTGATATCGTTCAAGGATCGGTCCTTCGGCGCGCCATATCCAGCCCCGCCCGGGAAGGCCATGCAGACGCGTTGGCCATGGGCCACGAATTGCTTACCTTTGCCTTTCATCGGGGTGCCGTCATCCTGCGCAATGCGTGTCGGCGCGCCATCTTGGCCACCTTGGCGTCCGTGGGCGGGGTGATCGACACGATCCAACATGGCGGAAATGTCGAACTCGTGCCCGTCGCGCGCGCCAACCTCCATGAATTGTCCCAGCCCGCCGCGATATTGACCGGCGCCGCCACTATCGGGCCTGAGCTCTTTGCGCCAGATGATCACGGGGCCAACCTGCTCCGTCGCCTCCACCGGCATGGTCATGACGCCAGAAGGGAAGGCGGTTGCATTCATCCCATCAAGGGTCGGTCGCGCACCTGAGCCGCCGGAGTTGAAGGTCAACACCTCGGCCCGAACCGCATCTTCCGGCGCGGGCGCATCCATGCGTGGCCGCAAAGAAACCTGGAAGTTGCACAAGCATCCCGCCCCTTCCGCGGGCACAACACCGGGCAGCAATTTGTCGAGCGCATCATAGACCGTATCGGGGACCATATGGCCAATGACGTGCCTCAGCGCGACCGGAGCCGGGTGGACGGCGTTCACGATCGAGTTTTCTGGGGCCACGATTTCAAAGGGTGCGAGCGAGGCCGCGTTATTGGGGATCTCCGGCGCAATCGCGCATTTCAAGGCATAGCAAGCATAGGCTTTGGTGTAGACCAGTGGGACGTTGATGCCCTTTTTGTCGATGCCACTTGTTCCCGCCCAATCGCTCAACACCCGATCTTTTTCGATGGTCAGCCGGACCTTGAGGTCAATGGGCTTGGAATACCCATCAATCCGCATATGGCCATCGGCTATACCGGGTTTGAGCGCGTTGATCCGTTCCAATGTGGCCTGACGCGAGTTGGTCAGGATGAAGTCGGAAATCCCGCGCAGATCGGTCAGCCCGAACTCAGCCATCATATCAATCAGGCGTCGGTGGCCGATCTCGTTACAATTTGCCAGGGCATAGATATCGCCCACCAACTGATCCGGTTCCCGAACATTCCCGCGGATGAGCGACAAGAGCGTCTGATCGACCGTGCCTTTGTCCGCGAATTTCATGATTGGGATATAAAGCCCTTCCTCATGCACATCATTGGCGTCCGCTCCGAAGCCACGCCCGCCGATATCGGTCACATGGGCGGTGCAGCCAAAGAACCCGATAAGGGTACCTTCATGAAAGGATGGGGTGACGACGGTGATGTCATGCTTATGACCCGTCCCCTCCCAAGGATCATTGGTGATGTAGATATCGCCCGCCGCCATATTCGCCAGGCCGATCCGCCGAATGAAATGGCCCACCGCATCGGCCATGGCGTTAACATGGCCCGGTGTGCCGGTGACGGCCTGGGCAAGCATCTCGCCCTTTTCGTTATAGACACCAGCCGACAGATCGCCCGCCTCCCGCACAGAGGTGGAGAACGCCGTGCGGACCAGGGCTTGGGCCTGCTCTTCGACGACGGAGATCAAGCGGTTCCACATGACCTGATAGGCGACTTTGCTGTGATCAGGCATGAGTTGTCTCCTCGGTTGTCTGCGGCGTTGACGCTGATCGGTCTTTGTTGGTCTTCAGCCGGACATCCAATGTCCCGTCCAAATGGGACAGAATTTCGCGGCTGCTCGGCACGACGACGCTGGTCTCGTCTTCGACAACGATGGCGGGGCCTTCTGCGATCTGCCCTGGACGAATGTCGGATCGGTTTACAACCGTCGCGGTGACCTGAGAACCGAGGCCGGGGTCGAAGAGATGCCGCTGTCCCGCAGTGTCGGCGGGGCGGGTGGCGTCAACCGCGCCAATCGGCTGGGCTTCGCCGGGTTGTGTATAGGCGTTGACCGACCAGACGGTGATCTCAACTTCCAAGCTTTCAACGGCCCGCCCAAAAAGATTGGCGTAGTCGGCTTCGAACAGGGCAAGAAGCGTCTCGGCATCCGGATTGGCGGCTTGCTCAGCGGTCAGCTGGATCGGAATTTCCCATCCCTGGCCCGCATAGCGCATATAGATTTTGTGGTCCGTCAGTATCTCGGCAGTCGCATCGCAGGATCGGACGAACCGCGTCGCTTCCTCTTTCATGTCCGCGAAAAGCTTGGTCACAAGATCGGGGTCGAACGCCGAGAGACGCATAAAGACGGAACGGTTTGCCTCAAAACTAAAGGGCGCTCTGAGAAAGCCGATGGCGGACCCAACCCCGGCCCCTTGCGGGACGAGGCACCGCGCGACACCAAGCTTTTCGCAAAGGCGTGCCGCGTGAAGCGGGGCCGCGCCGCCGAAGGCGATCATTGTGTACTCGCTGAGGTCTTCGCCATTCTCGACCGCATGAACGCGTGCGGCGTTGGCCATGTTCTCATCGACCACTTCTGCTAGGCCCCAGGCGGCCTCGCGGGGATCCATGTCGAGCTTTTGACCGATCGCCGCCTGAAGCGCCTCGGCGGCGTTCTTTGGGTGGAGCGGAATGGAACCGCCTGCGAAATTGTCGGGATCAAGCTTGCCAAGCACAAGATCGGCGTCGGTAACAGCGGGCTCAGCGCCGCCCCGACCATAGCAGGCGGGGCCAGGCTCGGACCCTGCGCTTTCAGGGCCGACGCGGATTTGATTCATCGCGTCGACATGAGCGATCGATCCACCGCCCGCGCCAATCTCAACCATATCGATCACCGGGATCGAAATCGGCATGCCGGAGCCCTTTTTGAAGCGATATGTGCGGGCCACTTCGAAGACGCGCGCGGTTTTCGGCGTCTGGTTTTTGATCAAGCAAATCTTCGCCGTTGTGCCGCCCATATCAAAGCTCAGCACCTTGTCGAGCTGGTGTTTCGCAGCGATATCGGCGGCGAAAATCGCGCCGCCCGCCGGGCCGGATTCGACCAGGCGTACAGGAAACTCCGCGGCGCTCTCCAAGGACATAATCCCACCACCCGAATGCATCAGGAACACCGGGCATTCCGCGCCTTCCGCAGCTAGGCGCTCTTTCAAGCGGCCAAGATAGGATTTCATCAGCGGCTTGATATAGGCATTGGCGATGGTGGTGTTGAAGCGTTCGTATTCTCGCATCTGTGGCGAGACGTCCGAAGACAGGGAGATCATCGCACCGGGAAGCTTCTCCGCTAGAACCTCGGCGATCAGACGTTCATGGACATCGCTGACATAGCTGTGGAGCAAGCCGACCGCGATGCTTTCATAACCCGCTTGGTCCAGCTCATCGGCCAGCGCCTCAACTTCGGCGCGATCAAGAGGCCGCAAAACATCGCCCCTTGCGTCGATGCGCTCGTCGACGACATAGCGGCGATTGCGAGGCAAAAGTGGTTCTGGAAGGGTCAGGTTTAGATCGTATTGCTCGAACCGGCTCTCGGTCCGCATCTCGATCACGTCGCGAAAGCCTTTCGTGGTAATCAGAGCCGTCTTCGCGCCGCGCCGTTCGATCAGCGCATTGGTCGCGAGGGTCGTTCCATGAATAATCTGACCAATCTCGTTTGTTGCGATCCCTGCCTTGCCGCAGACCTGATGCATCCCGTCAATGATCGCATCTTCCGGGGCGGCATAAGTTGTCAGAACCTTGGTCGAATATCGGGTCCCATCAATCTCAAGAACGACATCGGTGAACGTCCCTCCGATATCGACGCCCAAACGGGTTGTGACGCTCGCCATTCTGTCAATCCTCTCGTCTTGGTCGAGGTCATCCTAGACACGTCGGAAAATTCAAACAAATTATTATATTGGATCAAAACGATTGAAATTATTGATCTTGATCCGTTGGCTGGAACGCCTGAGAGATTTGCCCGGCCAGTTCCGCAGCCTGCGCGACATAGGACGGCGCGGTCTCACCATCATACCGGGCGCGGAACCAGAGCGGATCCGGGACCCAAAGATAGCGGAGAGGCGCCAAGACACCTGATTTGATATCGTCGCGCACCATCACCTCGGGCAAACAGGCAATGCCAAGCCCATTGCGGGTCATCTGAAGGCAGGCGGACATATTGGTCGATGCCACGAGCCGGACAGAGGTTTCCGGTAGTTTCTGAACGTGATCTTTCAACTGCTCATAGGGCAGCGTGCCTCGGGCATGTGTGAGTATCGGGCGTTCCGCCAAATCGGCCATCGACAAGACGCGGTCGGTGAAGCCGAGCTTGGGTTCGGCCACCCAGATCATATCGAAACTCCCCAGCTCGATATTGGCGGAGGTCTGTCGATTGAACGGCCCGCTTTGAAGCGCCAGGTCGATGGATCGGTTGAACAACGAGGTTGAGAGATTGGCCGAGTAATCGACCGTCAAATCCACGTCGATATTCGGAAACCGCTCCGTCAGCGCACTTAGAAAATCGCCAAGCCAGGAATGCACGATCATCTCGGTAACGCCGAGGCGCAGCACGCCATCGAAGAGGTGCTCATCCCCTGCGGCCACAAAAAACGCGTCCATTGATTTGAGGACATCCCGCGCCTTGGCCAGCAAGGTCTCGCCAACCGGTGTCAGCCGAACGGATCCGGCGTCTCGATCCATGAGTTTCAACCCAAGCTGCTCCTCAAGCCCGGCAATGCGTGAGGAGATGTTGGGTTGTGTCGTGTGAAGTTTTTCAGCTGCCCTGCGAAAGCTGCCGAGGTCCGCCACCTGCACAAACGCTTCAAGTTGTTTCAAGCTGATCTGTGCCAATAGCCACCTCCGATAGCCTGCTGACCTTAACGCCAATCGCTCAGATATGGCCACCACGTTCGCCAATAGACCTGTCGGGACGACGGGTTGCATACATGACTATTTGCGGCTTCAACTAATCGAAACGGGGAGGGTTGGGCCGATGAACATCGCCGATTGGCTGCACCGAGTTGCGCAGACGAATGGCAACGCGCCGGCGCTGTTGCTGGGCGATCAGGTTGTTGCAACCTATGAAGATTTTGCCCGGCAGGCCGCAGGTCTGGCGACGGCTCTTCAGGCCAGGGGTGTCGGCCCGGGTGACCGAGTCGGCTTGTTTATGAAGAACTGTCCGGACTATCTGACGGTCTATTATGGGGTTTGGACTGCGGGAGCGGCAGTGGTCCCGATCAACGCGAAGCTGCATCCGAAAGAAGCGGCGTTCATCTTGCAAGATAGCGGCGCAAGCCAAGTATTTGTCACGCCCGACCTTGTCTCAGACCTGGCCGAGGCGACCGACGTGCCTCTGACTGACATCAGTACCGATGCGTTTGCGGACATGTGTGCGGCGCCACCGCTCGCCACCGTCGCGCGAAATGCGGACGACCTCGCCTGGCTGTTCTACACCTCCGGCACGACCGGACAGCCGAAAGGTGTTCAGATCACGCATGGGATGATCGCCGCCACCTCGCTCTGTTACCCCGTCGATGTCGATCCGGTCAGCGTGGAGGATGCGGCCTATTACGCCGCGCCGATGAGTCATGGCGCGGGGATCTATGCCCCCATCCATGTGCGGATGGGCGCTCGGCACATTTGCCCGGTCTCGGGCGCGTTCGACCCGGTCGAGCTGTTGGACCTGTCGCAGGCCCATGGGCCAACGTCGATGTTCATGGCCCCCACGATGGTGCGCCGTCTCATCGATACTGCCAAAGCCAGCGAGAAGACCGGGGAAGGGATTAAAACCATCGTCTATGGCGGCGGTCCCATGTATCGGGCGGATATCGAAGAGGCTGTGAATTGGTTCGGCCCGAAATTCGTGCAGATCTACGGCCAGGGCGAATGCCCCATGGCGATCTCGGCGCTGAGCCGCGCGGAGGTCGCGGACCGGACCCATCCGAATTGGCGGGCACGTCTTGCCTCGGTCGGTCGCGCGCAGTCGCAGGTTGAGATCGCAATCGCGGGGGCCGATGGCGTGCCGTTGCCTAGTGGCGAGGTCGGCGAAATCATGGTGCGCGGCGCGCCGGTGATGCCCGGCTATTGGCGCAATCCAGAGGCGACAAAGGCGGCGCTGAAAGACGGTTGGTTGATGACCGGCGATGTGGGGCGGTTGGACGAGGATGGATATCTGACCCTGCAAGACCGGTCGAAAGATGTGATTATCTCCGGCGGCAGCAATATCTATCCGCGTGAGATCGAAGAGGTCTTGCTGCAACATCCAACCGTCCATGAAGTGTCCGTTGTTGGTCGCCCCTCGCCGGAATGGGGCGAGGATGTCGTGGCCTTTGTGGTTTGCGCGCCAGGTGCCGACTTGGACGAAGCCGCGCTTGACGCGCAGTGCCTGGAGCAGATCGCGCGGTTCAAAAGGCCGAAGGCCTATATCGCGCTGCCGGAGTTGCCCAAGAACAACTATGGCAAGGTCCTGAAGACGGAACTGCGCCAGAGATTGGAGAGCGAGGCATGAGTGATCTCAGAGGCAAAACCGCCTTGGTCACCGGATCGGTGCAGGGGATCGGATTGGCGATTGCGGAGGCTTTGGCAAGCGCGGGCGCACGAATCGCGGTGCACGGGTTGGCGGGGGATGCGCAAATTCATGAGGTCTGCGAACATCTGCGTCAGCTGGGCGCGCCGCAGGCCGAATTCTTCAACGGAGACCTGCGCCACCCTGACCAGATCGCTGCGTTGATGGAGGCGGTCGCGGCCTGGGGCGGGGCCGATGTTTTGGTCAATAACGCGGGCGTGCAACATACCGCACCCCTGGCCGAGATGCCGCGCGAGATGTGGGAGGCGATCTTGTCGGTGAACCTCTCCGCCGCGTTTCACACGATGCAAGCCGCCATGCCGATCATGGCGGAGCGGGGATATGGCCGGGTGATCAATATCGCGTCGGTGCATGGGTTGGTCGCCTCGAAAGACAAAGCGCCCTATGTGGCGGCGAAATTTGGGTTGGTGGGGCTTAGCCGGGTTGCCGCCCTGGAATATGCCGCAGCCGGGTCGAAGGCTTCGGGTGGTGTGACGGTCAACTGCATTTGCCCAGGCTGGACCGAAACCGCGATCATAGAGCCGCAGATCGAGATGCGCGCCAAGGCCCATGGTGGGGATCGGGCGGCCGGGGTCGCGGAGCTGTTGGCGGAGAAACAACCCAGTTTGCGGACGTCTGACCCGGCTGAAATCGGCGCGCTGGTACTTTGGCTCTGCGCGCCGATTGCTCATAACGTCACGGGCACGTCGATCCCGATTGATGGTGGTTGGACGGCGCAGTGAGCGCTACCCCGTCCCGACCCGCTCCGGCGTGACAGACATGGATTTGACGATGGCGTGCAGGGGCATACCCGGTGCGAGAGCCAAGGCGCGGACCGAGCGTTTGGTGACCCGAGCCACCAATATTTGGCCTTGGTGATCAAGGCGCACCAGAGCGCCGGACCCAGGGCCGGGCACGATGCTCACCACAGTGACAGGCAGCACATTCAGCGCGCTGATCCCTTGCGGCGCTTCACGCATCAACATCACATCGCGCGCATCGAGTCTGACACGTAGTTGGTCCCCGGCGGCCCCAACTTGACCGGGGAGCCAGATCGGCTGGCTGCCGATCCGGGCTTCGGTCAGGCCATCGGTCGGGTCATGACCAGCAATCGTGACGTTGAGAATCGCGCCCGCCAGATCGCGGCTGATCTGGCTGCCGGTTTCGCCGCCCGCAATGATCTCCGCCGCTGGGCCGATGCTGCGCATTTGCCCTTTCTCCATCAGGACAATCGTATCGGCCAGCCGGGTCACCTCGGCAACGTCATGGCTGACATACAGGATTGGCAGGCCAAGCTGATCCCTGAGCCGCTCGAAATAGGGCAAGAGTTCCGCTTTGCGGCGCGCATCCAGTGCTGAGAGCGGCTCGTCCATCAGCAGAAGATCGGGGCCGGAGAGCAAAGCGCGCCCAAGCGCCACGCGCTGCCCCTCGCCGCCTGACAAGGTCGCCGGGCGCCGGTCAAGCAGCGCGTCGAGGCCCAAAAGTGCTACAAGATCGTCAAACCCGAGGGGCAGGGCGCGGGTTTCGGAGCGCGCTTGCCCATAGCGCAAATTGGCGGCGACGCTCAGATGTGGAAACAGGCGCGGCTCCTGAAACACATAGCCGATGCGCCGTGCGGCGGTTGGGACGTTGATTTTGGCGTCGGTGTCCAAGACGCGGTGATCGCCGATCTCGACCACCCCTTCATCGGGTGTTTCCAGCCCGGCGACCACGCGCAGAACGCTGGTTTTCCCCGCACCCGAGGGGCCAAAAAACGCTGTAACCCCGTTCGGGATGGTGCAGTTGAGCGCCAACTCCATATCCGGAAACCGGTGGTGGAAAGAGAGATGCACGTTCATGTGCCGCGCACCCGTTTGGCCATGCCACGCGCCATCCATTCCGACGCGATCAACGCCCCGGCGGAAAGCGCGATGGAGATCAAGATCAGCCGCAGCGCTGCGGCTTCCTGCCCCGGCACTTGGAGCAAGCTGTAGATCGCCGTGGGGATCGTCTGGGTCTGTCCCGGGATATTCGACACGAAGGTGATGGTTGCCCCAAATTCGCCAAGCGCTTTAGCAAAGCCCAAGATGGTGCCTGCCAGAATACCGGGCAGCATCAAGGGAAGCGTCACGGTCGCGAATATCCGGACCCGCGATGCGCCAAGCGTTGCCGCGGCCTCTTCCAGTTTCGGGTCCACGGCTTCAAGAGCGAGGCGGATGGCGCGGACCATTAAGGGGAAGGCCATGATCCCGCAGGCCAGCGCCGCCCCGGTCCAGCGGAACGCGAAGGTGAGGCCAAAGACTGTTTCAAAGAACCGCCCCAAAGGGCCTTGGGCACCAAAGAGGATCAACAGAAGGTAGCCGGTCACGACCGGCGGCAAAACCAAGGGCAAATGCACCGCAATGTTGAGAATCTCGCGGCCCCAAAACTGCCTCCGTGCCAGGGCGAGCGCGACCAAGACCGCAAGGGGCAGGCTGGCCATGATCGCCCAAACCGCAATCTGCAGCGACAGGCCCACGATCTGCCATTCCGCCGGACCAAGCCCCAGGGTCATTGCGGCACCTCAAATCCGTGGCTTTCAAAAATCGCGCGGGCTTGCGGCGAGGTTAGGAAGTCGAGCAGGGCGGTGGCGTCAGGGTGGTCACTGCCCGTGGTCACGGCGGCGGGATAGCGGATTGGGTCGTGCAGATGGCCCGGAATGTGCACGTCAATCGCCACCTGCGGGTCAGCCAGCGCGTCCGTCCGATAGACAATCGCACGCGCGACATCGCCCCGTGCGGCGAGGGCCAGCGCGATACGGACATTGTCGGTCTGCACCAATCTCGGCAGAAAACGATCCAATACCCCTTCGGCCTCGAGTGCTTGGCGCGCATAAATCCCGGCGGGAACCGCGTTGAGCAACCCTGTTGCAATACGTGTGTCGTCGGGCAGCGCGTTGAGCGCGGCGGCGAAGTCCGTGTTGGTCTCCACGGCGTCTATCGGCCCTGCCACGACCAGTTGGTTGGACACAATCACCTCGGTCCGCGCCGGGTCAATTGCCGCCTGATCCACGAGGTGGCTGACCCAGGCTTCATTGGCCGAGATGAAGATATCGGCGGGCGCGCCTGCTTCGATCTGCCGGGCCAAAACAGCGCTGCCAGCGTAGGAAATCGCCAGCGGCGCGCCGTCCCAAGCCTCGGCCACATCTTCCAGTGCATCGCGCATGCTGGCGGCGGCAAAGATCAGAAGATCTTCGGCCTGCGCCAGACTGGGCAACCCGGAGAAGATCAGGGTCACGACCCCAAGGGCGCGCAAAGGGGCAAAGAGAGTATTCCGGCACATGGCGCAATTGCGCGTCAGATTTCCGGGGAACGCAACCACTTGCGCGGTTTTTTCCGATTGTCTGCCGCCTGTTGATCACAGGGACACCAATTCTTGGCCCTGTACCTTGTTCCAAGCGAGGTCGCAGGCTACATGCCCCTCCATGAAGCGCTTCATTCCTTTTATGAAAAGCGATCCGCTTGTGTCGGTTTTGCGGTTGCAAGGTGTGATCGCAGGCACGGGCCGCGGCGGTGTTTTGAACGACGCGAACACGGCTCAGATGATCGAAAAGGCCTTTTCGCGCGGCAAGCCCGCAGCGGTGGCTCTGATCATCAATTCGCCGGGCGGATCTGCGGCGCAGTCGTCGCTCATCGCTGCGCGGATCAAACGGCTGTCGGAAGAGAAAGAGGTGCCGGTCCACGCCTTTGTCGAGGATGTGGCGGCTTCTGGCGGGTATTGGCTCGCCTGCGCAGCGGAGAAGATCTGGGTCGATGCAAGTTCAATTGTCGGTTCCATCGGTGTGATCTCGGCCAGCTTCGGATTGCAGGATTTTATCGCGCGCTTTGGCATTGAACGGCGGGTGCACACGGCGGGCAAAGACAAATCCATGCTCGACCCGTTTCGTGCCGAGCGTGCCGAAGATGTCGAGCGTCTGAAGTCGATCCAAACGCAGATTCACGATGCGTTTATTGCGCATGTCCAATCCAGCCGAGGTGATCGTCTGGCAAAGGATGATGACCTGTTCACTGGAGAGTTTTGGGTGGGCGAGACGGCGGTTGGTCTGGGTCTGGCCGACGGTGTGGCGCATCTCAAGCCAAAGATGAAAGAGCTTTATGGCGACAAAACCCGGTTCGCAGCTTACGGGCCTCGGCGCGGTTTGTTGCAGCGGGTCGGCGTGCAGATCGTCGATGACCTAGCCGGTGCGGTGGATGCCCGCGCGGCTTGGGCCAGGTATGGGCTCTGATGATGGTTAAAATCGTCTCACTCTTTTTGATTGGTATGGTCGTTTTGGCGATGTTTGGGCGGTTGCGCCTGCCGCGGATCGGGCGCCGCGATGGGTCCGGCGGATTGCCGAAACCGCGGCTCTGCCCGGAATGTGG
Source organism: Roseobacter sp. HKCCD6576-2 (assembly GCF_013179285.1). GTDB lineage: Bacteria > Pseudomonadota > Alphaproteobacteria > Rhodobacterales > Rhodobacteraceae > Rhodophyticola > Rhodophyticola oceani. The sequence continues at coordinate 326,749 of NZ_WVNW01000001.1, forward strand.
CCGGTACAATCTCAAAGGCGGGCCATGCCGTCGGTGTTCCGAGGAGCAGGACTAAAAGATGATCATCGAGTTTCTGCTTGCGGGCCTTGGCCTGATCATCTTGCTCTTGGCCGGCGATGTCTTGGTGCGGGGTGCGGTCAATTTGAGCCTGCGGCTGGGCATTCCGGCGTTGATTGTCAGTTTGACGGTTGTGGCCTTTGGCACGTCTGCGCCCGAGCTGCTGATCTCGATCCAGGCGATTTGGGAAGGCGTGCCCGGGCTGGCGCTGGGCAATGTTGTCGGTTCCAACACCGCGAATGTTCTTTTGGTGCTTGGGGTTCCGGCCTTGATCTCCGGGCTGGACACCAGGCAATGCGAAACCCGTCGCACGTATTTGATGATGATTGCCGGGACGTTTCTTTTCATCGGCCTGGCCTATGCGGGTCCGTTTATCTGGTGGCATGGGTTGGTGCTTCTGGCGGGTTTGAGCTTGGTACTGGGCGACGCTTTTCGCAGCGCACAAGCCCACCGCGCCGAAGCCAATGGCGCGATGATTGCCGAAGAAGAACTGGAAGAAGCGGATCCGTCGATGCCGTGGTGGAAAATCGGTCTCTATATGCTTCTGGGCTTGATTGGCTTGCCCTTGGGGGCGGACCTCCTAGTGGATAGTGCAACCTCTATCGCGCGGGCGTATGGGATCAGTGAGACGGTGATTGGTCTGACCCTCGTGGCCATCGGTACGTCGCTACCAGAACTCGCCACCACGGTCATGGCGGCGATCCGACAGCATGCCGAGGTGGCGATCGGCAATGTCATCGGCTCGAATATGTTCAACCTGCTGGCGATTATTGGGGTGGCATCCCTTGTTGGGCCGATCCCGGTTGCGCCTGAGTTCTTTGTCTTCGATTTCTGGGTGATGCTGGCCGCATCCTTGGTCTTGGCGCCGTTTGTCTTCATGAAGCTGAAAATGGGCCGGGTGGTTGGTTTGGCCTTCGTGGCGCTTTACATCATCTATATCGGCACTCTTCTGGCCTGAGACTTGGGGGAAACATGGCCGCATTGGTGACAGGGGCGGGTAAACGTCTGGGCCGCGCAATGGCCGTTGCCCTGGCAGAGGCGGGGTTTGACGTGGCTGTGCATTACGCAAGCTCCGAGGTAGAGGCCGCGGAAACGGTGGCGCAGATCACGGCGCTTGGGCGGCGGGCGGTTGCTTTGCAGGCCGATCTGCTCTCGGAGGAAGAAACTGACGCGCTCTTGCCGCACGCGGTGGACGCGTTGGGCACCCCGATCACGCACCTGATCAACAACGCCTCGATCTTCGAATATGACACGCTGGCCACCGCGACGCGCGAAAGCTGGGATCGGCATTTGGAGTCCAACCTCCGCGCACCGTTTGTTCTGACGCAAGCGTTGGCCGATCAGATCCCGGAGGCGGCTGTTGATGCGGCGGGTGAACCCATGGCCCGGGGGCTCGTCGTTAACATGATCGATCAGCGGGTCCGCAAGCTGACGCCCGAATTCATGACATATACGATTGCCAAGATGGGGCTTTGGGCGTTCACCCAGACCGCCGCGCAAGCTCTGGCGCCCAAGGTACGGGTCAATGCCATCGGACCTGGACCGACCCTGCAGGGTGCGCGACAATCAGCTGAGCATTTTTCGGCACAACGCAAAGCAACGGTTTTGGAGCGCGGCGCGTCACCGGAGGACATCGTCGGGGCGCTGCGATATCTCCTCTCTGCCAGCGCTGTCACTGGACAGTTGATTTGTGTCGACGGGGGGCAGCATCTGGGGTGGCAGACGCCGGATGTGTTGGGCGTCGAATAGGAGCACGCGCGGTTCCGAAAGGTCAGTTGTCCACCGTGAACGCGTATGTAACGCTCCGACGACTCTTTTATGACAGCCGTGTTGCCATGAAGGAATCATCAAAAAGTTTCCTTTGAAAACAACGTTTTGAGAAAGTGCCTAAAAAATAGGCAAACCGATGAACTGGGCCAAAAACAACAAAAAAATCGCCCTGCCCAAGATTTATCCGAAAGCTTATCCACAGGAATGGTGGAAACCTTTAGGGTTGATCCCTGACCCATCTCATTGCAGCCAGAACGGGAATCGCTAAGACCGTTGAGACATGTCTGATAAGGCCGAAAAAACCACGCCAACCGGGCACCAGGTGATCCAATCCTACCTCAAGGTTTTGGACAATTCGCCGGGTGTGTACCGGATGCTCGATGCGCAGTCGCGGGTGCTCTATGTCGGCAAGGCAAGGGCGCTGAAAAAGCGTGTGTCGAACTATGCCAAACCGACGGGGCATGATCCTCGCATCGCCCGGATGATCCGTGAAACCGCCTCGATGATGTTCCTCACCACGCGGACGGAGACCGAGGCGCTGCTTCTGGAGCAGAACCTGATCAAGCAGCTCAAGCCGCGCTACAATGTGCTGCTGCGGGACGATAAAAGCTTCCCGAATATCTTGGTTTCGGCCGAGCATGACTTCCCACAGATCAAAAAACATCGCGGCGCGAAGAAAGAGAAAGGCGGCTATTTTGGCCCCTTCGCCAGTGCCGGCGCCGTGAACCGGACCCTGAACCAATTGCAGAAGGTGTTCTTGCTCCGCAACTGCTCCGACGCGACCTTCGATAGCCGCACCCGACCCTGTCTGCTCTATCAGATCAAACGCTGCAGCGCGCCCTGCGTCGGCTATATCAGCCAGGAAGACTACGCCGCCTCCGTTAAGGATGCGGAGCGGTTTCTGTCGGGGAACAGCACCAAAATCCAAGAAACCCTCGCCCGGGATATGGCGGCGGCGTCGGAGGCGATGGAGTTCGAACGGGCCGCCGCGCTCCGCGACCGGATCCGCGCGCTGACCAATGTGCAGTCGGCCCAAGGCATCAACCCAAAAGGTGTCACAGAGGCCGACATCATCGCGCTGCATATGGAGGGCGGGCAGGCCTGTGTGCAGGTGTTTTTCATCCGTGCCAATCAGAATTGGGGCAACCGCGATTTCTATCCCCGCGTGGCGGGCGCCGAGGCACCTGAGGTCTTGGAAGCCTTCATCGGACAGTTCTACGACACCAAAGAGCCGCCGCGGCAGTTGATCCTGTCTCACGGCATCGAAAACACAGACCTGATGGCCGAGGCGCTGAGTCAGAAGCTTGGCCGCAAGGTGGAAATTCTGGTGCCACAGCGCGGCGAAAAGGCAGAGCTTGTGGCCGGTGCGGAGCGCAACGCCCGCGAGAGCTTGGCGCGCAAGATGGCGGAGACCGCGACACAGACCAAACTGTTGAGCGGGCTGGCGGAGGCCTTCGATCTGGATGCGCCGCCCAAGCGGATCGAGGTCTATGACAACTCGCATATTCAAGGCACCAACGCGGTTGGTGGGATGATCGTCGCCGGCCCCGATGGCTTCATGAAATCCCAGTACCGGAAGTTCAATATTAAGGGGACGGATATCACGCCAGGCGATGATTTCGGGATGATGAAAGAGGTGCTCACTCGCCGGTTCCAACGGCTTCTGAAAGAAGACCCTGATCGCCAGACCGAGGCCTGGCCCGATCTTCTGCTGATCGATGGTGGTGCGGGACAGATCAGCGCGGTGGCGGAGATCATGGGCGATCTGGGCGTCGATGATGTGCCCTTCATCGGCGTGGCAAAAGGCATCGACCGGGATGCAGGGAAAGAGGAATTCCACCGCCCCGGCACGCGCCCCTTCGCCTTGAGACACAACGACCCGGTGCTGTATTTCGTCCAACGTCTGCGGGATGAGGCGCACCGCTTTGCCATCGGCGCGCACCGTCAGAAACGGTCGAAAGCGGTCGGGGCTACGCCGCTTGATGACGTGCCAGGCGTCGGTGCAACCCGCAAACGTGCGCTTCTGAGCCATTTCGGGAGCGCCAAGGCGGTGGCCCGTGCCGACCTCTCCGATCTCAAAGCCGTTGAAGGGATTTCCGATGCGATGGCCGAGACGATCTATGACTTCTTCCATGAGCGCGGCTAAGGCGATAAGGCTGGCACATGCGTTGGACCATTCCCAATATCCTGACCGTCTTCCGTCTTTTGGCCGCCCCGGCTTTGGGTCTGATTTTTCTTTTTCTGGACAGGCCTTACGCCGATTGGGTGGCGGTTGTTCTGTTCATCTCCGCCTCACTCACCGACTATATCGATGGCGATCTCGCCCGACGTTGGAATCAGGTGAGCAAATTCGGCGCGATGTTGGATCCGATTGCCGACAAAGCGATGGTGGTGATGGCGCTCGCGGTGCTGCTTGGCATATTGGGGGTCTCTGTTTGGCTGATGATCCCGGTCGTCGCGATCCTGTTTCGGGAGGTATTTGTCTCTGGCCTGCGGGAGTTTTTGGGCGACACCGCTGGCACGCTTAAGGTCACGCCATTGGCGAAGTGGAAGACAGCCGTGCAGATGGTGGCGATCGCGCTGCTTTTTGCCTGGGGTCTGTTTGAGCATTATTTCGGGATGCAGACCTATGGCATGGATGGCGAGATCGTGCGCGATGTGCTGGGCGGCGTGATCGAAGACGAATTTGGGCTGATCTGGAAGTATTACGGGCTGCTGCTCACCTCATGGGGCGGTTTGGCGCTGCTGTGGTTGGCAGCAGGCCTTACATTGGTGACTGGCGTCGACTATTTCCTAAAGGCGATGCCGCATCTGCGAGAGGACTGATATGGTGGAACTGCGCTATTTTGCTTGGCTTCGGGAGCGCGTCGGTGTCGGCCATGAACAGGTCGAGACGGAAGCCGCCACCGTCGGCGAGTTGATCAACGAGCTCAAGGCGCGCGACGAGGCCTATGCGTTCGCGTTCTCTGACCTCTCTGCGATCCGCGCCGCGGTTGATCAAGAACTGGTGGAGTTTGATGCGCCGCTGGCTGGTGCCCGCGAGATTGCGTTTTTCCCACCGATGACCGGGGGCTGAGCCGCATGATCCGTGTGCAGTCCGACCTGTTCGATATGGGTGCTGAGCTGAACCGGTTCGCCGCCGATGCCGCAGGTGCGGGCGCGGTGGTCAGCTTTTCCGGTTTGGTGCGGGACGTGGCGACGGGTGATCTCAGCAAAATGATCATCGAACATTACCCCGGCATGACCGAGAAGGCGTTGGGCGAGATCGCGGATCAAGCGCGGTTCCGCTGGTCTTTGACGGATGTATTTGTCTTGCATCGCTATGGCGAGATGACGCCAGGCGAGCCGATCATGATGGTCGCCACGGCCGCACGCCATCGCGCGGATGCGTTTGCCGCAGCCGAATTCCTGATGGATTACCTGAAATCTCGCGCGCCATTCTGGAAACAGGAAATCGCCGGCGATAAGGCCGATTGGGTCGCGGCACGTGACGAAGATGAGGCGGCGCTCAAGCGCTGGTAAGTCTCGGGGCTTACAGGTCTAGCCCTGATTGGCCCGCTCGACATACGCGCGCAGCTCTTCGGCTTCCTGCCGGGCTTCGCGCAAACCCTCCATCGCCGCGCGCAGTTCCGCTTCGGTCTGGCTTAGCTGGTTGGTCAGTTCGGCCTCGCGCTGCTGCAGATACGTGATCGCTTGATCGCGGGTTTCTTCCGCATCGTGCAGCGCCTTGGCCATCTCATCCATTTCGCTCAAATCGGCGCCGGTCACCCGGCTGAACCGATGCACCAGCCAATTCGCAAACCAGCCCAACACAAACGCCACGAACAGAATGATGGCAATGGCGACAATAAACTCAGTTCTGTTCATCCGATCCCTCTTCGGCGGGCGGGTCGTCCGCCTCTGCCGCAGCCTCTTCGGCGGGGTCCTCCGCCGTCTCTCTCTGGCTAGACGGCACGCCGCCCGCAAGCAACCGGAATTCGATGCGGCGATTGCGCTCGCGGCCCTCTTCGGTGCCATTGTCATCGATCGGCTGCGTCTCGCCATAACCCTGCGCGGTAAGGTTTGAGACCAGCACGCCGCGCGCCAGAAGCCCATTCAGAACCGCATCGGCGCGGGCTTGGCTGAGGTTGAGGTTCATCACTTCGCGGCCCTGGCTGTCGGTGTGGCCGCCGATCTCCATCCGCGCATGGCGGCAATCCGGCAGCATCTCGGCGATCTGGTCGAGGATTTCGCCCGAGGTTTCGTTGATCTCAACCGAGCCGGGATCGAAGGTGATTTTGCGCTCTCCAAGAAGGGTCGTGATCCGCGCGACGCATTCCTCGGCGGTTGGAATGTTGGCCGTTGGGTCCAGAAGTTCCTGATATGTGACGTCGATCTCGTAATTATCGGCCTCGCCCAGTTTCTCGGAAAGAAGCCGCGAGAGGTCAGATACTGCCGATTGGCTGCCCGTGTTGCCGCGGATGGAGACGAGGCCGGGCTCCACCGTCAGGCTGCCATTGTTCAGCAACGCAAGGGCCTCTAGCCCGGCCAGAACGCGGATAACCCAGCCATCGGGCAGGTCGTCGTCATTGCGGGTGGCCAGATAAGTGTCGTCACGGCCAAGCGTGGCGCGGGCATAGGCATAGATCGCACGCTCCGCTTGATCATCGGGCAGGCGGCCACGCAGTTGCACATACCCTTCCGGGCTGCGGGTCGCGACAAAGCTGGGCGGGCCCTCTTCATCACTGTCCTCGGGTGGTTCCGGCAAAACACCATGGAGGGAGAAGACCGGGGGCAAATCGGCGTCCAGTTCGCCGATGACCCGATCAAACAGCCCCTGCGGTGTGCCCTCCGCCGCAATCAGGGTGACATCGGCGTCGGAAAAGGTCAGCGTTCCGGCGCCGAGCGCCGTCAGCGCTTCCATCCCGATGGTCACCGCTTCGGCCCATCGCGGGGACGGCACGCCAATCCCGATCACGCAGTTTTCCGGGCCGTTCAGCCCGGCCTCACGGGCGGCGCTGAGAATGGCTGCGCGGGTTGTGACGGTATCAGCGGAGCAGGCCTCGAAATGCGCGCTGTCGAGATCGCGGACGAAGCGTAGCGTGAAGGGTGTGATCACCGGGCGCGGGGCCGAGATGTCCATGATCACTTCGACGCCATCGGGCCGCGCCCGGTTCAGAGCGGCGAGATAACGCCGCCGCTCTTCGATGCTTTCGCTCACCGCCGTCACCTCGACGCGCCCGTCAAAGACCGAGATTTGTGACCGTGGCAGTTCGTTCAGCGCCCGGAAGCCAAAGGCCATCGCGGCCTCCCAATCGGCGGGGATCGGATAGGTCGCGGTCTCCACCATATTGGCCACCTCGACACCGTCGCGAATGCCAGAAATTCCATCGGCCACGGCCTCGCGCCCAATCGCCTCGGGGACCAATCCGATCAGCGAAATGCCATCGCCGTTCCGGAGCATCTCGAGGGAGAAACGTGGCGGCGCGACACTATCGGGCTCCGTCACATCAAGGGCGTCAATCACCCGATCCGCGTCCACCACGGCACCGGCGCGCGCCAGCGCCCGGAAGCGGGCGGCCTCATCAGGCGCTGTGCCGATCAGTTGGACTTGCAGCCCATCCGCCTCGACCGAGACCCAATCCAACCCTTCTTCGCGCATCGCAAAGGCCACCGCCTCGGTCGAGCGATCCTCAATCCGGAGCGCTGCGACGACCGCAACGATAACGCAGAGCGCGCCGGCGACCACAAAGGCCAGCGCGGCAATAAGGGTGGAAATCTTGCTCATCAGGTCACGTCCAGCTCTGGTCACGGATGCCAAAGGGCTTAGCGCCTTGGTGGGGGGCGTTCAATCAAACCAGCGCGGCTAAGGCGAAAAACAGCGCAACAAGAAGGCCTGTATCGCGGTTTGATCTGAAAAGCCGCATGCAGGTCTGGGGATCATCTGTATCAAGCTGGCCCAATTGCCAGACCATATGCCAGCCGAATGCCCAGGCCCCGGCAAGCGCAAACACCATCGCCAAGAGGTTGCCACCAGGCGCCAGCGCCATGATCACGGCGATGGCCATCACCAGGACCGAGGTGATCAAGAACGCCCGGAGCCAGAGTTTGCTCTGCTCGCCAAACAATCGCGCGGTGGATTTTACCCCGATTAGCGCATCATCCTCGGTGTCCTGATGGGCATAAATCGTGTCGTAAAACAGCGTCCAGGCGATCCCGGCCAGGTACAAAACCACCGCTGGCCCGGCAAGGTTGCCGCTATGGGCGGTCCAGGCCAGAAGCGCCCCCCAGTTGAAGGCGAGACCCAAAAACACCTGCGGCCACCAGGTGAAGCGCTTGGCAAACGGGTAAATCGCGACCGGCACAAGCGCGAGAATGCCGAGCAAGATGGTGTTCAGGTTGAACGTCAAAAGGATGCCGAGGGCGATCAGCGCTTGGATCACCAGCCAGCCGAGCGCTTGGTTGACGGTCACCTGCCCGGACGGGATTGGCCGAGATTTGGTGCGGGCGACGGCAGCATCAAAGTCGCGATCCGTGATGTCGTTCCACGTACACCCAGCACCGCGCATCAAAAACGCCCCAAAAGCGGTGGCGATAACGATCCAGAGGTCAAAGAGGCGCAAGCCCTCAGGGTCAGCAGCGGCGGCCAAAAACACGCCCCACCAGCACGGCAGAAGCAGGAGCCACGTGCCAATCGGACGGTCCGCCCGGCTTAGCCGCAGATAGGGCCGCGACCAATCTGGCGCATATGTGTCGACCCAGTTGTCGCGCACCGCATCGGCAACTTGGCCCTCTGGCGTTCCTGGCGTCTCGCTCATAGTTTGGCCCCATGTCGGCACATGCAAAAATCAGGCTTTATGTAGAGCACCCTTTGGGTCCTGGGCAAATGGTCCCTCTGTCGCGGGAGCAGGCGCATTACCTCTTTGGCGTGATGCGGCAGGCCGTTGGCGGGGCCGTTTTGCTGTTCAACGGGCGCGATGGCGAATGGCGGGCCGAGATCGCGGAGGCCGGCAAGCGGGGCGGTGTCTTGGCCTGTGTCGAGCAGACCGCGCCATTGCAGATGCCGCCCGATCTCTGGTTGCTCTTTGCGCCGATCAAAAAGACGCGGACGGATTTCATCGTCGAAAAAGCCGCCGAGCTTGGTGCGGCCCGGATTTGCCCGGTGCAGACCGAGTTCACCAATGCCGAACGCATCCGCCAGGACCGGCTCCAGGCCCACGCGGTTGAGGCGGCGGAGCAGTGCGGTGGGACCTATGTGCCCGAGGTGGTGGGGTTGCAGAAACTGAGCGCCGTTTTGGCCGATTGGCTCGAGGATCGGCACCTGATCTTTGCGGATGAGGCGCTCGTTGGGGCGAAAGCCGCGCTTGAGCGTGCGCCAGATGGATCGAAATGGGCGATCCTGATCGGACCGGAGGGAGGCTTCAGCCCATCGGAGCGGGACCGTTTGCACGGCTTGCCCTATGTCACTCCAATCAGCCTCGGCCCGCGCATTCTCCGCGCCGATACAGCGGCCGTTGCGGCGCTTACCCTCTTCCAGGCCACGAAAGGCGATTGGGAATGATCCCCGCAACGCTTGATGATCGGGAGGCGATTATTGTGTTTCTGGGCCAACATGTGATGACCGCCATGTTCCCGCTTTCTAACCTTTTGAGATACGGGATGGTAGGCGGACACCGCCATGCGATGCGGTTCTGGATTGCCCGGACAGGGGAGGAGATCACCGATCTTCTTGGTGTCAGTGAGAGTGGTATGGTGATGCCGCAAGGAACAAGCGCAGCACCTTGGACCGATGCGCGAACCCTGCTCCAAGACTTGCCGCTGGCCGGGTTTGTCGGCGCAAAAGATCAAGTGCGGCCCCTTTGCACCGCGTTAGGTCTCTCTGCGCAGCCGATGTCGATTGATGATGATGAGCCTCAATTCGCGCTTGATCTGAGCGATCTGCGGGTGCCTGACGGGCCGGGTGAACTGGTTCCGCTCTCCGACACGCACCGCCCATTTCTGTATGACTGGCGTGTGGCCTATGAGATCGAGGTGGTTGGCCGCTCCCCGGAGCGTGCCGAAGCCGAAGCAGAGGCGGCGATATCGGATTGGTTGGTGCAGGGCTCGCATGCCGTGTTGATCGACGATGGCGTGCCGCTGGCGCTGACTGGCATCAACGCCTCGGCTCTGGATGTTGTGCAGGTCGGCGGGGTCTATACGCCACCGGAGTTGCGTGGTCGCGGCTATGCACGCCGGGCAGTGGCCTTGCACCTAGCTGGGTTGCGCGACGCTAGCCGGGCCTCCCGCGCAACGCTTTTCGCCGCCAGCGAGAGCGCCGCGCGGGCCTATATTGCAATCGGATTTGAACGGATCGGGACGTTTTCAATCTGCCTTTTTGAGGAGCCGACCCATGTCTAGCTTTCTCCGCCCCGAGGCACGTCGGACGCTCTATCGCTGGCGTGAGGTCTTGGCGGCCCTGGTCCTGGCCGCACTGGGCCTCTGGATCGCGCTGGATCACGGGCGGATCGTACCGGCATTCGGATGGGTTCTGGTGGTCGTGGCGGTGCCGATGGGGGCAATTGCCGTGCGCCGGATGCGGTTTGCAGGCTCGGGCGAGGGGCCGGGGGTTGTCGATCTGATTGAGGGGAAGGTCACCTATATGGGTCCCTATTACGGCGGCGCGGTCGCGCTGGATGAGTTGGAGGCCTTGTCGCTTCGCCGCGCTGGCGATGGGAAGACCTATTGGGTCTTGGCCGAAGTGGAACAGGTGCTGGTCATTCCCACGGATGCGAGCGGAGCAGATATATTGTTTGATGCTTTCACCCGGCTCGAGGGCCTCTCAACCCCGCATCTCTTGGCCAGCCTGCGCCGGACCGAACCCGGCACGATCACGCTTTGGCGAAAGGCCCCGCTCGCGGCCTTGACTTGACCAGGCCCGCGCGTCAGTCCTTGCCTTCACATATGCCCTGAACCCCGGAGCGAACCCCCATGTCTATTCCCCAATCTGGCGGCGGCCCGATCGAGCGGCATGAGCAACTGGCCGAATACTTGGCCGATGGCTGCAAACCCAAAGAAGATTGGCGGATTGGTACCGAACACGAGAAATTCGGCTATTGCAAAGACACGTTGAAGCCATTGCCTTATGAGGGCACGCGCTCGATCCAGGCGGTGTTGGAAGGGCTGCGCGACCGGTTTGGGTGGTCGCCGGTTTTGGAAGGCGGCCATATCATCGGGCTGGAGAAAGACGGCGCGAATGTGAGTTTGGAGCCAGGTGGGGCGTTGGAGCTTTCTGGCGCTCCGCTGGAGACGATCCATCAGACCTGTGACGAGGTGAACGATCACCTGCGTGAAGTGAAGGCCGTCGCCGACCAAATCGGGGTTGGTTTCATCGGGTTGGGAGCCGCGCCGATCTGGACCCATGAGCAGATGCCGCTGATGCCCAAGGGGCGCTATAAGCTGATGGATGCCTATATGCAGAAGGTCGGCACGATGGGCACGGCGATGATGCGCCGGACCTGCACGGTTCAGGTCAATCTCGATTTCGGGTCCGAGGCCGATATGGTGCAAAAGCTGCGCGTTGCCCTCGCGTTACAGCCCGTCGCGACCGCGCTTTTTGCCAATTCACCGTTTTTCGAAGGCAAGGTGAATGGCCATAAAAGCTGGCGGTCGCGCGTTTGGCGCGATTTGGATGCCGACCGGACCGGCATGTTGCCTTTCGTGTTCGAAGATGGGTTCGGGTTCGAGGCCTGGGCGGATTACGCGCTCGATGTGCCGATGTATTTTGTCTATCGCGACGGAAAATATGTCGATGCGCTCGGCATGTCCTTCCGCGATTTCTTGAAGGGTGAGCTGCCTGCGCTGCCCGGCGAAGTGCCGACACTCAGCGATTGGGCCGACCATCTGACCACGATTTTCCCCGAGGCGCGGCTGAAGAAATTCATCGAGATGCGCGGGGCTGATGGCGGGCCTTGGCGGCGGCTTTGCGCGCTTCCGGCGTTCTGGGTCGGGCTGACCTATGATCAAGGGGCGCTGGATGCGGCTTGGGATCTGGTCAAGGGCTGGGATGCGGAGACACGCGAGGCGCTTCGCGTCGCGGCCTCGGTCGATGGGCTACAAGCCGAGGTTGGCGCGATCAAAATGCATGATCTGGCGCGCGAGGTGCTGAGCATTGCAGAGTCTGGGCTGGCGGCGCGGGGCTGCCCCGGCGCGGGCGGATTGATCCCGGACGAGACCCATTTCCTGAATGCGCTGAAAGAGAGTGTTGAATTGGGTCAGGTCCCCGCCGATGAGCTTCTGGCGCATTATCATGGTGATTGGGGCGGAGACCTGACCCGGATTTACGGTGAATACAGCTATTAATCCCCGGTGATCGGGTTCGGGCCGTGTTCGTTACTGCCGTCTTGGCTGGGCTGGATATACCAGTAGATCAGGATCAAAGCGCCGATCAGCGGGATAAAGGCAATCAGCAGCCACCAGCCGGACCGGCCAATGTCATGCAACCGCCGCGCACCGACCGTGATGCTGGGCAGCAGAACGGCGAGGGAGTAGATCACCCCGAGCACGCTGTTCGTCATGCCGGTTTCCATCGAGACACCGAATATCGCCCGATCGATGATGCTTAAAATGATACTGACCACGATATTGAAGAGAACGAACCACCAAAGCTCGGCCCGGCGGGCCCGGCCAGAGAAGGTGGCATATTTTTCGAGAAGAACCGTACGAACGGCCGTTTGAAAATTCATGATGACCTCACGTCTAATTTGTGATGTCCGATAGGATAAACCAACTGCGCCGAAATTACTTGCCTATTCTTGGCTCGCTGCCATCGCGAATACGTTCGATGTTTTTTTGATGCCGAACGAGGATCAGCGCTGCCAATGCGACTGTTACGATGCTGGCCTCAGGCATCCCAAGAAGCGTCATCCAGACCGGAGTCAAAACGGCGGCCACCAGAGCTGAGAGAGAGGAAATCCGGCTAATCGCGGCGGTTACGAGCCAAGTCAGGCAGGCGGCGATGCCTGCGGGCCAGAAGAGGGCCAGGAGCGTGCCGAGGAATGTGGCCACGCCCTTGCCGCCCTTGAAACCCAGGAAGACCGGGAAGCAATGGCCGAGAAAGGCCATGAACCCGGCGATCTGCGCCGCGTCATCTGCGAAGAGCGCGCGGGCAAGCAGAACGGCAATGCCACCTTTGCCAGCGTCTAAGATCAGCGTCAGAAAGGCCGCCAGCTTGTTGCCGGTTCGCAGCACATTGGTGGCACCGATATTGCCCGAGCCGATTTGCCGGATATCACCGAGGCCGAAAAGCCGGGCGATCACCAGGCCGAACGGCACCGAGCCAAGCAGATAGGCCGCAATCGCGACCAGAGCGAGCGTCGCGCCAGCGGTTTCAATCGCCGGGATCATGCTGCGCCTCGGTCATAAACCATTTCACCGCCGACAAAGGTTTGCTCGACCTTGCCTTGCATGCGCTGCCCATCAAAGGGGGTGTTCTTGGATTTCGACCTGAGCGTGAAGCGGTCCAAGACAAAAGGCGCATCGGGGTCAAACAAGACCAAATCGGCGGGCGCGCCTTTGGCCAAACGGCCACCCGGCAGCCCCAACCGGCGAGCTGGGTTCAAGGACATGGCGCGGAACAGTTCTGGAAGGGTCAGTTGTTCCGCATGATAGAGGCGAAGCGCGGCGGGCAGGAGCGTCTCCAAGCCCACGGCCCCCGAGGCGGCGGCTTCGTAAGGCAGGCGTTTGCTTTCTTCATCCTGAGGTGTGTGCATGGAGCAAATCACATCAATGATGCCGTCGCGCACGGCCTCAACCATCGCCATCCGATCTTCCTCTGATCGAAGCGGCGGTTTGACCTTAAAGAAGGTTCGATAATCGGCCACGTCCAGCTCGTTCAAGGTCAGATGGTGGATCGAAACGCCTGCGGTGACATCAAGGCCAGCGGCTTTCGCTCGGATGAGCGCGGGCAGCGCGGCGGTCGTGCTGATCTGATCGGCGTGATAGCGTGGGCCGGTCATCTCGACCAAGGCGAGGTCCCGCTCCAACCCGATCCGCTCAGCCATGGGCGAGACGGCGGGCAGACCGCGGAGTGAGGCGAATTTGCCGGAAGTCACGGCCGCGCCCGCGCTCAGGCCCGGGTCCTGCGGATGCGCCACGATCAGCGCCCCAAGAGACCGGGCATAGGTCATGCACCGGCTCAGAACTTTGATGTCGGTCGTGACCCGGTCGCCATCGGTAAAGGCAACAGCGCCCGCATCGAGCAGAAAGCCAAGCTCCGTCATCTCGCGACCGTCGCGGGCCTTGGTCAGCGCCGCCATCGGGCGGAAGCGCACCGGTGCCGCCTCTTGCCCACGCCTGCGGACGAAATCGAGCACTTCGGGCGTGTCGATTGGCGTTGTGGTGTCGGGGCGGGTTACGATTGTTGTCACCCCGCCGGCTGCGGCCGCCGCGCCTGCGGTTCGGAAGCTCTCCTTGTGCCGCTCCCCGGGTTCGCCCACCTTCACACCCAGATCGATGATCCCGGGTGCCAAGCAAAGCCCGCCGCAATCGGTGCCGCCGGAACGGTCGCCCTCGCCGATCTCGGCGATCGCGCCATCTTCGATCCGCAGCCAGCCAAGTGTGTCCGATCCACTCTCCGGATCGATCAATCGCGCGTTGTGCAAGAGCGCGTTGGTCATGGCGTCGTCTCCGGCTCTGCGCCGCGCGCGGCGTCGATCTGGGCAATCACGGCGGCGGTATCGGCTTGGTACTTGAGCAAATGTTTGTCGCCGCCGCTGGTGACGATCTGCACCGCGCTAAACAGGCTGCGCGCCAGGGTGATTTGATCAAGCGGAATCGACCGGGTGCCGGGGCCGAGCAGGCGGTGATTGGTCAAATCCCATCGGGCGGCCACCTCGTCGCTGGCCAGATAGAAAGCCCGCACAGCAATCGCGGCCAGACCACCGACGGCACCTGTCCAGATATGCGCATTCCCGAGGGCGGCCAGAACGCCCATGCCAAGCGCCATGGCAGCCGCCGCCATCCAGGCATGAGCACGCCAGTAGGTGGTTTTATCTCCGGTGAAGCTGGTGATGACCTCCTCGCCAGGGTTCAGTTCGGAGGTTGGTGCCATCGGTGTATGTGTTTGCATCGCGTTGCTCATCTCAACCACCAGATCAAAAGCACCAGAACAAACACGAGGATTAGGCCGATCCCGACCGGTGGGATGCGAAAACCGGCTCCATTGGGCGCGGGTGTCGGCTCAGCTGAGCGTGTCGGCGCCACATCGGCATGTGGCAAATCCGCGGAATGATCTGGCTCTGCCATCGAGAGGGATGCGATCAAAGTCGCCTCTGCGCCGGGTGATGGCTCTGCATCGACAGCAGAAGAGGGCACCAGCAAAACGGAGCCTTCCAGAACGTCGAGGCGCTTGATGGCCTCTTCTAGGGCGGCCTCGTCCACATCAAAGGCGGCCATCACATAGGCGCTCAGCGACAGCCCGGCCAAGTCCGCCACGGGGAACAGTTCTACCTGATCGGTTTGGAGGGTGCCCACACCCAGCCATGCCGCCAAATCCGGAAGGTCTGGCGTCTCGCCCTGTTGCCGCGTCAGATGCGTGTGGCGCATCTCAAGCGGCAGGTTCAGTGCCAGAACATGCAGCACCACGGTCACACCATCACCCCTTGGGGTTCACGGGCGGCGCGGAGGTTTTGCGCCAGCAAATCCATGGCCGCCATGCGCACGGCCACGCCCATCTCTACCTGTTCCTGAATGACCGAGCGGTTGATGTCATCGGCCAGGGTGCCGTCGATTTCCACACCGCGGTTCATCGGACCCGGATGCATGACAATCGCATCGTCTTTCGCCGCAGAGAGTTTCTCCGCGTCGAGCCCAAAGCGATGATAGTATTCGCGCTCCGACGGGATAAACGCGCCATCCATCCGCTCTTTTTGCAGCCGGAGCATCATCACGACGTCGCAACCTTCAAGCCCCGCATCCATATCGTCATAGACCTCAACACCCCAATCGGCGACGCCTGAGGGCATCAGAGTCGGCGGACCGATCAACCGGATGCGGTTCTCCAACTTGCCAAGCAGCAGGATATTGGAGCGGGCGACGCGGGAATGCGCGATGTCACCGCAGATCGCGATGTTGAGGCGGTGCAGCCGTCCTTTGGCCCGGCGGATGGTCAGGGCATCGAGCAGCGCTTGGGTCGGGTGCTCATGCCGCCCGTCCCCGGCGTTCAGAACCGCGCAATTCACCTTATCGGCGAGCAGGTTCACCGCGCCGGAATGTGGATGACGCACGACCAACAAATCGGGATGCATCGCGTTCAGCGTGAGCGCCGTGTCGATTAGCGTTTCGCCCTTTTTCAGCGAACTTGCAGCCATCGCCATGTTCATCACATCGGCGCCAAGCCGTTTGCCCGCGATCTCAAAACTCGCCTGGGTGCGGGTCGAGGCCTCGAAGAACATGTTGATCTGGGTCAGCCCGGTCAGCGCGTCGCCATGCTTCTGCGTGCCGCGCTCCATTTCGGCATAGCGGTCGGCCAGATCGAGGATCGTGGTGATCTCCTCCGGATGCAGAGGTTCGATCCCAAGCAGATGGTTTTGGCGGAACGTCATCGAACCCTCGCTCTGACTGCGCCGCTTATAGGCAGGCGCGCGGCCCCGGGCAAGCGTCTGGGCCGTCGCATTTGTCGGATCACTGGCCATGCGTCGAATGACGGCATTTCGGACCACCCAATAGCCATTTACCTCGGTCGCCAGCAGGCCTAGCTTGGCACCATGGATCAGGCTCTGGATTTTCATTCGGCAAAGGCGCTCTTGGAGTGGCAGGTGGAGCTGGGCGCGGATGAAGCGATCGGAGATCTACCGCTCAACCGCTTTGAGTTGGCCGAAGCCGCGCCGAAGCCATCTGCCAAACCGGTGCCGACGCCAGCCGCTGCTCCGAAACCTATCGCGGCGGAGGCCGATGTTGTGGCTGAGGCACGCCAGATGGCGGGTGCCGCAGACGATTTGGATGCGTTGAAAGCAGCGATGGCGGCCTATCCACATTGCGAGTTGCAACGCGGCGCGCGGAACTTGGTTTTCTCAGATGGCGTGCCCGGTGCGCGGGTCATGATCATCGGTGAAGCCCCCGGGCGCGATGAAGACATACAAGGCAAGCCCTTTGTTGGCCGCGCGGGGCAACTTCTCGACAAGATGTTCGATGCCATTGGGATGGGGCGCGACCGAGACGGAGACAACGCGCTTTACATCACCAATATCCTGCCCTGGCGTCCGCCGCAGAACCGCGACCCTAGTGCAGAAGAAATGGCGATGATGCTGCCCTTCGTGAAACGGCATGTGGAACTCGCCGCACCAGAGGTTTTGGTGCTGATGGGCAATATCTCCTGCCTCGGCATTCTGGGTCGCAAAGGTATCACACGGATGCGCGGGCACTGGACCGAAGGGTTGGGCAAGCCGGTTCTGCCGATGTTCCACCCGGCCTATCTGCTGCGAAACCCGATCATGAAGCGCGAGACCTGGGCGGATTTGCTGAGCCTCCAGGCGCGGCTGGGCGGCGGAGGATGATACACCTGCTCATTGTTCTAAGTGGGCACGCCGAGACATAGGCGCCCCAATCTTCCAGAAATAACCCCCGTTTTGAGGTCACCCATGTCCCGAATTGACGAAAGCAAAGAATTTCTGCCGGTCCGCATCGCGGTTCTGACGGTATCTGACACGCGCGGTTTGGCAGAAGACAAATCCGGCGATCTTTTGGTTCAGCGACTGACCGATGCGGGCCACAAGCTCGCGGCGCGTCAAATCGTGCGTGATGAGCGACACCAGATCGCGGATCAACTGCGCGCCTGGTGCGCGGACCCAGAGATTGATGTGATTATCTCCACTGGTGGAACCGGCCTCACGGGGCGCGATGTGACCGTGGAGGCCCATCGCGATGTCTATGAGAAAGAGATCGAAGCCTTCGGCACCGTGTTCACCATGGTCTCGATGCAGAAAATCGGCACCTCCGCCGTGCAATCTCGCGCGACGGGTGGTGTTGCCGATGGAACCTATCTGTTTGCTTTGCCCGGAAGCAGCGGGGCCTGCAAAGACGCGTGGGACGAGATTTTGCGCTGGCAGCTCGATTATCGGCACCGCCCCTGCAATTTCGTCGAAATTTTTCCACGTTTAGATGAACATAAGCGACGGAAGTAAGCGGCGGCTGCGTGCAAGCCTGCAAAGACCCGTGACTTGGACGTGATCGCCTCAGATACTACCTTTGAGGCTCTTGGCACCGTGATAGGCACCTGAATGCGATTTTTCCGACGCTCCGTTGTGGGCCTGTTCCTGATTTCTCTGACCGTGGGCCTGCTCGCCTGGGCCGGAAACACGGTCTATTCCGCGCTTCAATCGCGGTGGGCGGAGGAGGGACGCCCGGGGGCAGCGCGCGAGCGCGTGTTCACGGCAGAAGTCCGCAGCTTGGAGCCGCAGACGGCCACGCCTATTCTCACGGCTTTTGGCGAGGTGCGCAGCCGCCGGGCCTTGGAGTTGCGCGCCCCGGCCCAGGGTCTGGTGGTTGAACTGGCTGACGGGTTTGAGGATGGCGGCGCGGTGGAGGCCGGGCAGCTCTTGCTCCGCATCGACCCTGCCGAGGCGCAATCGGCCCGCGACACCGCCGCCGCCGATATGCGCGAAGCCGAAGCAGAGCTGCGCGATGCCATCCGAGCATTGGATTTAGCTCAGGAGGATGTGACCGCCGCGCAAACCCAGGCAGAGCTGCGCGCGCGCGCTTTGGTCCGGCAGCAAGACCTCGCAGAACGCGGGGTGGGCAGCGCCGCCGCGGTCGAGACGGCGGAACTGGCCGCCGCCACCGCGGATCAAGCCGTTTTGTCCCGCCGTCAGGCCCTTGCGCAGGCCGAGGCACGGGTGGATCAAGCCGGCACCGCGATTGACCGGCGGCGGATCAGCCTGACCGAAGCGGACCGGGTTTTGGCCGAAACCGAATTGCGCGCCGGGTTCTCCGGCGTTCTGGCAGAGGTCAATGTGGTCGCGGGCCGTTTGGTCAATCGCAACGAACAAATCGCGCGGTTGATTGATCCCGAAAGACTCGAAGTCGCGTTCCGGGTTTCGACGACGCAATATTCCCGCCTGTTGGATGATGACGGGCAGCTGCCCAGGCTGCCCGTGACGGTTGTGCTTGATGTGTTTGGCCTTGATGTCACCGCACCGGCTGTCCTGACCCGCGAGAGCGGCGCGGTTGAAGAGGGGCAATCGGGCCGTCTGCTCTTTGCACAGCTGCAGGAAGTCCGTGGGTTTCGCACCGGCGATTTCGTGACCGTGCAGCTTGAGGAAGCGCCGTTGGACAATGTCGCCCTTCTGCCCGCGACTGCGGTGGATGGCGACAATCGCGTCTTGGTCCTGGGTGCGGAGGACCGGCTGGAAGAGGCGCAGGTGACCTTGCTCCGGCGGCAGGGCGACGATGTGATCATCCGCGCGCCGCCGCTCCATGGTCGAGAGGTCGTTTTGGCCCGGACGCCAGTTCTGGGCGCGGGCATTCGGATCAACCCGCTGCGGCCGACCGAAGGTGGTGAGGCCGAAACAGCGCCGGAGACCGTCGCGCTTGATCCGGATCGCCGCGCCCGATTGATTGCCTATGTCGAAAGCAACGCCTTCATCCCTGCGGATGTGAAAGAGCGGATGCTGCGGCAGTTGAACCAAGACGAGGTGCCGGCCCGCATGGTGGCGCGTATCGAAGCGCGGATGGGGAGCTAGCGCATGCGGCAGCTTCCGGCCAGCACGGGCGGTGTCCTGTCATACTTCACCCGGCACCGGACGGCGGCAAACCTGCTGCTTGTCACCCTGATTGTGTTGGGGCTCTCCGCCTTCCCAAACATGCGGGCGCAATTCTTTCCTGATGTCGTGGTCGACAATGTGACGGTCACGGTCACCTGGGACGGCGCAGGCGCCGAAGATGTGGACGAAGCAATCGTCGCGGTGATGGAGCCGCGTTTGTTGGTCGTCGAAGGCGTCACCGAATCGAGCTCCACCGCGCGGGAGGGCAGCGCGACGATCCGGCTGGAGTTTGAACCCAGTTGGGATATGGGCCGCGCGGCGGATGATGTGCAGGCGGCTGTCGATACGATCTCCGATTTGCCAGAGGATGCCGATGACCCGTCGGTCCGCCGTGGGGCCTGGCGCGACCGGGTGACCGATGTGGTGATCACCGGGCCGGTGGGTGTCGAGCAGATCGGGCGCTTCGCCGACGAATTTGTCGCGCGCCTCTTTGCCGAAGGCGTGACCCGCTCCACTATTCGCGGCGTGGCCGCGCCCGAGACAATTGTCGAAGTGCCGTCTGCGTCGCTGATCCGTCACGATATCTCGATGTCCGAGATTGCGGCCGCGATTGCCGCCGAGGCTGATACGGCCCCGGCTGGCGATGTGGATAGCGCCAATGCCCGCGTCCGCACCGGGACCGCCCGGCGCAGCGCCGAAGAGATTGCGGGGATCGTGCTCAGGACCAACGCTGATGGGTCGACGCTGACAATCGGCGAGTTGGCGCAAGTCAGGACCGAAGGCGTGGACCGGGAACGCGCCTATTTCGTTGGAGAAGACCCGGCGATTTCGGTGCGCGTGGACCGGACCGATCAGGGCGACGCGATTGGCATTCAGGAAACCGTGCAAGCGGTGGCCGAGGAGATGCAGTTGACCTTGCCCGAAGGCGTGGCGATTGAGTTGATCCGCACCCGGGCGGAGTCGATCTCGGCGCGTCTAAACATCCTGCTCGATAATGGTCTGCTCGGCCTTGGCCTAGTCGTCCTGCTCCTCTTCTTATTCCTCAATGCGCGCACGGCCTTCTGGGTCGCCGCCGGTATCCCCGTGGCGATGTTGGCCGCGATTGCGCTGATGTATGTGTCGGGTCTAACGCTCAACATGATATCGCTCTTTGCGCTGATCATCACGCTCGGGATCGTGGTGGATGACGCCATTGTGGTGGGCGAGCATGCGGATTTTCGGGCCCGAACCCTGGGAGAGCCACCCGCTGTTGCCGCCGAAAACGCGGCCCGACGGATGGCGGCGCCGGTTTTCTCCGCGACCCTAACAACGATCCTCGCCTTTGCCGGATTGGTGGCCATCGGCGGGCGGTTTGGCGAGTTGATTGCCGATATTCCCTTCACGGTGATTGTGGTGCTCGCCGCCAGCCTCGTTGAATGCTTCTTGATCCTGCCCAATCACATGGCCCATGCGCTTGCACATTCCGCGAAAGAGCATTGGTATGATTGGCCCTCACGACAGGTGAACAAGGGGTTTGAGTGGGTCCGCGACCGGCTGTTCCGCCCGGCGATGGGATGGGTGATCAAGGCGCGTTATCCGGTGGTCGCGGCAGTGATCCTGGTGCTGGCAAGCCAGATCGCCGTGTTCATACGCGGCGATGTCAACTGGCGTTTCTTCAACGCGCCAGAACTGTCCAGCGTCTCAGGCAATTTTGCGATGTTGGATGGGGCCAGCCGCGACGACAGTTTCGCGATGATGCGCGAGATGCAGCGCGCCGCCGACACTGTAGCGGCGCGTTATGAGGAAGAATACGGCGCGAACCCGCTGCTTTACGTGTTGTCCGAGGTTGGCGGCACAACCGGGCGTGGCTTGGCGGCGGCGGATAACAAAGACGCTGATCTTCTGGGCTCCATTGCGATTGAACTGATCGATGCCGATCTTCGGCCCTATTCCTCCTTCCAGTTTGTTGCCGATTTGCAGGACGAAGTGCGGCAATTGCCGCTGACCGAGGCGGTTTCGTTTCGTGGCTGGCGAGGCGGGCCAGGCGGGGATGCGCTGGATGTGCAGCTTTTCGGGGCCGAAACCGATGTGCTGAAAGCTGCCGCCGAAGCGGTGAAAACGGCGCTGATCGGCTTCCCCGAAGTCTCGGCCCTGGAAGACAGCTTGGCGTATGACCGCGAAGAGCTCAGCCTTGAATTAACACCGCAAGGCCAGGCGCTTGGCTTCGAGATTGGCGAGTTGGGCCGCGTGTTGCGCAATCGATTAGGGGGGATTGAGGCGGCCACTTATCCTTCCGGCATTCGCACCGGTGCGATCCGGGTGGAACTGCCTGAGGGTGAACTGACAGCGGATTTCCTCGATCGAACGTTGCTCCGCGCCTCAAGCGGCGAATATGTGCCGCTGGCCGATATCGTCAGTGTCAGTGCACGAACCGGGTTTTCCACCATTAATCGCGAGAATGGGCTGCGGATTGTATCGGTCACCGGCGATCTGTCCGAAGATGACCCGGCCCAGGCCGAGGCGATCATGACCGAGCTGCGCGAGGTGATCCTGCCGCAAATCGAGGCGGATTTCGGCGTTGGCTGGCTTCTGTCCGGTCTCGCCGAACAAGAGCGAGATTTCCTGAACGATGCGTTGCTTGGGTTCGCGCTCTGCCTGATCGGGATTTACCTGGTTCTGGCCTGGATCTTTGCGAGTTGGGCCCGGCCCGTCGTTGTGATGGCGATCATTCCCTTTGGCCTGATCGGGACGATTTACGGACATAACGTTTGGGATATTCCGATGAGTATGTTCACGGTTGTGGGCCTGATCGGGATGACCGGGATCATCATCAACGATTCCATCGTTTTGGTGACCACAGTGGATGAATATGCCGAAGAACGCGGCCTGATCCCGGCAATCATCGATGGCGCGACGGACCGGCTCCGGCCAGTGCTTCTCACGACGCTCACGACGGTTTTGGGCTTGGCGCCGCTTCTCTTCGAGGGCTCGCAACAGGCACAGTTCCTGAAGCCCACGGTGATCACGCTGGTTTATGGCCTTGGTTTTGGCCTGATCGTGGTCTTGCTGGTGGTCCCGGCGATCCTGGCGATGCAGCAAGACGTGGGCAAACGGATGCGGGCGTTCCGGCGTGTGGTGCGCGGCTCTGGCCGCATCCCGGTGGCGAGCGCGTCGCTTGTTGGACTCACTGTGGCGGTCGCGTTGCTCTTTGCGGGCACGTTGGGGGCGCTCATCATCACTGGCGAAGTGGCTGCACCATTGGCGGCTATGGTGCCACTTGGCGCCAACATGGCGATGGGCGCTTTGATCGTTTTCGTCTTGGGGACAGCGCTTTTGTGCCTTGTCGCCTGGCTGGCGGCCGTCCTGGTCCATATCATGGCCAGCCGACGGCAAGCCTGATCAGCCGGTACAGCCCTGCAGCTCAACGGCCATACGGGTGCCCAACACGGTGATCCGAAGATCGGACCGGTCCATTGCAAACGGTCCAGCATCGGGCGGCACCACATCGGCGACGGCTGTGACCAGATCGCCGTCACGATGCGACGAGGTTTCGGAAATCCAAATCCCGGGATCGGAGAGTTCGAAGACAACCGTCTCATCATTGCCAACGGACGGCACCCGCATCTGCGCCTCGACCCTCAGCCCGTCCGAGATCGGGGTGATCTGGCATGTCGCGCTGCCCGCACCTGCCTCCGCACGGGTCAAGGGCCGATCCGCCAGAGCCGCGGCAATCGATGGATCACGGTTACCTTCCGGTGGCAGGAGCCCGTCTAAATCCAATGTCACGGGCATACACACATCCAGACACACGCCCAGATCAAGCCGCCCATCAACCTCGACCGCGCCATCGTCGGAGAGGGACAATTCAACAGGCAGGATCACGTCGTCGCGATAGCCGATGCTGCGCATGCCATTGGTGAAAAACACTTCCGGTCTAGGCCAGTGAATTTGTAAACCCTCGACACTGCTCGATGGATCGAGCCTGAGCCGAGGTGGGATGCCACCTTCGCCGGGCGCGCGCCAATAGGTCTTCCAACCGGGCGCCATGGTGATCTGAATCGCAGCCATATGACGCCCATCGTCGGTTCGCCACCCTTCCAGCAGACGCACCTGCACCACATCATCAGCGCTCCGCCCCTCAAACTGCGCTGACGCGGGCGTTGAGACGGCCAACGGAACGGCGGCCAGGGCCGCTCCGGCCAAGGCGGAGAAGAAAGATCGATTCGTCATACGGTCTGACCTATGCAGTTGCGCCTGAAATGCAAAATCACGTTTAAGCGAATGATCGCTGCCCTGCGGCAAAACCGGGCTTGAACCGGGCGTCCTTCGGCCACATGCTGACCCCATGACCATTGAAACCGTGCCCAGTGACCTGACCGGCCAGTTGTTGATCGCCATGCCGGGGATGGGCGACCCCCGATTTCATGGCAGCGTTGTGTTTCTCTGCGCCCATTCCGAGAGCGGCACGATGGGGCTGATCGTCAACAAGCAGATCACCGAGTTGAGTTTCGCCGAGATGCTGGCGCAGTTGGAAATCCCCAGTGCCGCGCCGCCGGATTTCCCGATTTGCTTTGGCGGCCCCGTCGAAACCGGGCGCGGATTTGTCCTGCACTCGGCGGAATATGCACCGCGCACCCGCGATGCGGCAGAGGATGGAACGCTCCGGGTCGATACACGGTTTTCGATGACGGCCACGCTGGATGTGTTGCGCGACATGGCCGAGGATAAAGGGCCGAAACAGGCCTTGTTGGCGCTTGGTTATGCGGGCTGGGGCCCTGGGCAATTGGAAAGTGAGATCCAGCGCAACGGGTGGCTGACCTGTGACGCATCGCCGACACTGGTTTTCGGCCAACGGATGGATGGGAAATGGGAGGCGGCCTTGGCGAGCCTTGGCGTCGACCCCTTGATGTTGTCATCTGAGGCCGGGCACGCCTAAGGCGCGGCAGCCCTGCGCAGCCGGTCGTTGATGGCGCGGCCGAGGCCGGTTTCCGGCACGGGGGCGACATGGATTACGGTTTTGCCTTGAGTTCGGGCCAAGGCGTCGGCCTCATGTAAGACGCGGAACAGCGCGGCGGCCGCCTCGACCAGATCACCGGACTCCGACAGGGCAAGATCGCCGCCCTCCGCTTCAGTGAAGCCAACCCGGACGGCAGACATGTCATCAAGCGGTGCGTTCAACTGCATCGGAACGGATGGCGCGTAGTGGCGGCTCAACTGTCCCGGTGCTTCGATCCGCCCTGGGGTCGTGTCGGTGATGAGCGGCCCGGTCAGAGGTTCGATCGCTTCCCGAGGCAAGCCGCCCTCGCGTAAGAGGCGGGTGCCGGCATCGCTTGGAGCTAAGATCGTGGATTCGAGGCCGACCGCGCAGGGTCCCGCATCCAAAACGGCCGCGACACGATCGCCCAACCCGTCAATCACATGCGTTGCTGTCGTCGGGCTGATCTGACCCGAGGGATTGGCGGAAGGCGCCGCAATCGGGCCGTCAAACGCCGTCAAAACGGCGCGTGCGGTCGGGTGGGCCGGCAAGCGGATCGCCACGGTGTCGAGCGCCGCTGTCACCAGGGGCGAGAGTCCATGATCCGGTTTGAGCGGCAGCACAAGCGTCATCGGGCCGGGCCAGAACGCCTGCGCCAGATCCCGCGCGCTGTTCGACAGTTCGGCGATTTCTGCCACCGCGTCCAATCCGGGCAGATGCACGATCAACGGGTTGAAGCGTGGCCGCCCCTTTGCCTCAAAAATCCGGGCGCAAGCCGTATCATTGCGCGCATCACCGGCCAGCCCATAGACCGTCTCCGTCGGGATCGCGACGAGTGCCCCTTGCGTCAGCAAAGCAGCGGCGCGGGCGATTCCCTCGCTATCTTCTAGAAGAATTTCGGGCTGGCTTTGCGGCATCTGTGACGTAACGTATCGGTTGAAGGGAGCGGTGCTGGTTTCCTAGCTACCGCGAAAGACAAGGCCGTCGGGACATATCGTGCCCTGCCCGTCGGCGCAACGCAGCCTCTCGACCAGGAGAATATGCCTATGTCCTATCGTGCCCCAGTCTCTGAGTTTGAGTTTCTGATGAGCCATGTCGTCGGCATGGATCGCGTCGCCGCCACCGACCGCTTTGCCGAGGCCACGCCCGACACGGTCCACGCGGTTTTGAGGGAGGCTGGCAAAATGGCCGAGGAAGTCCTGGCACCGCTGAACCGCGCCGGAGACCTGACGCCCGCGCGGCTGGAAAACGGCGTCGTGCGCACCTCGCCCGGGTTTGCCGACGGCTATCGCGCGATTGCCGAGGGCGGCTATGTCGCGATCTCGGCCGACCCGGAATATGGCGGTTTGGGCCTGCCGATGTCGGTGACGACCGCGATCAACGAGATGATTGCTTCGGCCTGTTTGTCGTTGCAGTTGAACCCGCTGATGACGCAAGGCCAGATCGAGGCGCTGGAGAACCACGCCAGTGATGAGATCAAGGCGCTGTACCTGCCGAAGCTCGTTTCGGGAGAATGGACCGGCACGATGAACCTGACCGAACCGCAAGCCGGATCGGATGTGGGCGCACTGCGCAGCAAGGCGGAGCCGAATGGCGATGGCACCTATGCGGTGACAGGGCAGAAGATTTACATCTCTTGGGGGGACAATGATTTCACCGAGAATGTGTGTCACCTGGTCCTCGCGCGTCTTCCCGATGGTGGGCCGGGGACAAAGGGGATCAGCCTATTCTTGGTGCCGCGCGACCTGCCGACTGAAGGTGGCGGGGCTGGCGTGCGGAACAGTCTCAAAGTGGTGAGCCTTGAGCATAAGCTTGGCTTGCACGGCTCCCCCACGGCGGTAATGCAATATGATGGCGCCACCGGCTGGTTGGTCGGGGAGGCGCATCAGGGCATGGCGGCGATGTTCACAATGATGAACAACGCGCGTCTCGGTGTGGGCGTACAAGGCGTAGGGGTTGCCGAGGCCGCCTATCAACACGCGCTGTCTTATGCGATGGAGCGTAAGCAAGGCCGCAGCCCCGAGGCGGGCACCGAGACGATCCTGGGCCACGCCGATGTGCGCCGCATGTTGACCGCGATGAAGGCCGAGACCTTCGCCGCCCGGGCATTGACCCTTGACCTGGCGGTGGCGATCGATCTGGCCCATGCGACAGGCGATGCCGAGATGGCGGCGCGCGCGGCCTTCCTGACGCCGATTTGCAAGGCCTATGGCACCGATACCGGGATCGCGGTTGCCGATGCGGGCGTTCAGGTCCATGGCGGCATGGGTTTCATTGAAGAAACGGGCGCGGCGCAATATCTGCGCGATGTACGGGTGACGGCGATTTACGAAGGCACCAACGGTATCCAGTCGATGGATTTGGTGGGTCGGAAAATGATGGATGGCGGGGCCGAGGCGCGGCTGATCTTGGATGAAATCGCGGAGACGGCGGCGGCCAGCGAGATGGGCGGCGCGCTGACTGAGGCCGTCGTTGCGTTGCGCGCCGCGACTGAGAGCCTGGTCGAGATGGAGATGAACGACCGCTTTGCCGGATCGGTGCCGTATCTGCGCGCCTTCGCCTTGGCGCTTGGTGGGCACTACCATCTGAAAGCCGCGATGGCCGACCCTGATGGACCACGCGCGCGGCTGGCGGCGAGTTTCCTGAACCGGCAATTGCCCGAACTCTATGGGCTTCTGGCGCAAGTTCGGCTTGGCGCGGCAGATCTCTATGCGCTCAGCGACGACGATCTCGTCGCGTGATCCACTACCCTTATGACACCGCGCCTGAGCCTGGCGCGGCGATTGAACTCGCCGATGGCGTGCTTTGGATTCGTTTGCCGCTACCGATGGCGCTGGATCATGTGAATGTCTTTGCCCTTCGCGACGGCGCCGGATGGGCATTGGTCGATACAGGATTTGATAGCCGCCGCAGCCGGGCGATTTGGGCCGAAATCCTCGCCGCGCCGCTCGGGGGCGACCCGATCACCAAAGTCATCGCCACACATCACCACCCCGACCATATCGGCTTGGCCGGATGGTTCATGGGGCAGGGGGCCGAGTTGATCACAACGCGCACGGCCTGGTTGATGGCGCGGATGTTGATCTTGGATGAACAGGCGCGGCCCACGGAAGAAACGCTCGACTTCTGGCGCGCCGCCGGGATGGCACCCGATATTCTGGCCAAACGTGCGGCGGAGCGGCCCTTCAACTTCGCTGATATGGTCCACCCTTTGCCGCTTGGCTACACCCGGATTGCGGAGGGTGACGTGATCCAGATCGGCGGACGGCACTGGCATATCCGCATCGGGCACGGCCATGCGCCGGAACATGCCACGCTTTGGTCGGTCGAGGACAATCTGGTGCTCGGTGGCGATCAGCTTTTGCCGTCGATCTCTCCCAATCTAGGGGTCTATGCAACTGAACCCGCCGCCGACCCGGTGCACGATTGGCTGGAAAGCTGCGAAGCTTTCCAGCCCTTTGCCGCCGAGGATCATTTCGTTCTGCCGGGTCATAAACTGCCCTACACGGGCCTGCCTGATCGGTTGCGTCAGTTGATCGATAACCACCATGGTGCACTGGATCGGCTGCGGGAGCATCTCGGCACGCCGCGCACCGCCGCGGAGTGTTTCGCGCCGCTCTTCAAACGGAAAATTGAAGAGGGCACCTATGGATTGGCTCTGGTCGAATCGCTGGCACATCTAAACCATCTTCTTGCTCTGGGAGAGGTCACGCGCGAGAAACGGGCGGACGGGGCATGGGTTTGGCAGCGGGAGAACTGATAATGGCGAATGAGATCATGACTTCGGCTGAAGCGATGGAGGGCGCGGCGCTCCCCGAAGCAGGCGCGGTGCACTGCGACCCAAATGCGCCAAGATCGGCAGAACAAATCCCCTTGCCTGGCCCGGTGGCGCAAAAGCCGGTGGATCAGAAGTCCCCTGCCGAATGGGCTTATGAGCGGATCATCCTCTATATCAAGAATTTCGAGGAGCAGCTTGATGCCGAGCATGAGGCCGCCATGGGTTTTGCCGGCAGTGATGCAGGCGTGCTTCGGATCGAAGGTATGGGGTTTTTCGCCCCCGATATTGTCACCTTCTATGGAACCGATGGGGCGGGGCTGAAAACCCAACTGATCCAGCATGTCAGCCAGCTTAGCGTGACCATCCGCGCCTTGCCAAAAGCCGCCCCCGACGCGCCGGCCCAACGGATCGGATTTCGGCTGGCCGCCGATCTGACGGATGAAACCTGATCCTGCGGCGCTTTGCACCTCGTGACAGACCAAAGGAAATCGGCTATCGCGAGAACAGCGATTTGGACCGGTACGATGGAGACGACTGATGGCCGAGCAACAGCACAAACATGGTGAGATGGACATCACCGATCAGGAGAAGACCTTCGAAGGTTTCATCCGCTGGTCGGTGATTGTTGGTCTGTTTAGTCTCGGTGTTATTGTTTTCCTGGCACTATTTGCACGATGACCCTGCGCAAAGCGGGTGCGCTTCTCGCCGCGCTGATGGCTCTTTCGGCTTGCGGGGCTGAGTCCGTTTGGGCACCTGAGGAAGCTGTCGCGCGCGCCGCCTACGTGCCCGAAGGTCCTGCGACGGTGACCTTGCTCACCGCGATCAACAACCGCTCCGGATCGGGTGGGCATTCCGCGCTCTTGATCGATGGCGCCCAACGGCTGCTGTTTGATCCGGCGGGAAGCTGGCACCATCCGAATGTGCCTGAGCGCAACGACGTGCTTTATGGAATGTCGCCGCAACTCTTTGGTTTCTATATGGATTACCATGCGCGCGAGACCTATCACATGGTCGTGCAAGAGGTCGAAGTTTCGCCAGAGGTTGCCGCGCAACTGTCTCGCGCGGTGCAAGAATATGGGGCCGTGTCGCAGGCCCAATGCGCGCTGTCGATCTCGCGTATCCTGAGCGCGACACCGGGATTTGAGAGCGTCGGAACGGGCTGGTTTCCAAACCGGATGATGAATCGGTTTGAAGAGTTGCCCGGCGTTCGGACCAGCCAAGTCTTTGATGATGATTCGGACGACAATCTCGAGCTGCTACAGGCCCAAGGCCGGGCTCAGCTTTATCTGCCCGAAGAGTTCGGCGGCTGAACAAAGATAAACCCCCGGGCCAGGCGGCGCGGGGGTATCTCATGTGGCAATCGAAACTGCCGGTTCGCAATGTCAGGAAATGCTTAGAGCATCCCTTCGCGCTGCGCCTTTTTCCGAGCCAGCTTGCGTGCCCGACGGATCGCTTCCGCCTTCTCGCGTGCTTTTTTCTCAGACGGCTTTTCGTAATGTTGCTTGAGCTTCATTTCCCGAAAAACGCCTTCGCGCTGCAGCTTTTTCTTCAGGGCCCGAAGCGCCTGATCGACATTGTTGTCGCGAACACTAACCTGCATGTGGTGTCACCACCTTCCTAAGTTTGAGTTGCAAGAGATTGCAGGAAGTGGCCCTATAGCAAAGGCCCCAGAACTTGTCCAGTAAGTGCGCGGGCCCCTTTTCGTGGAGTGAGCGATGGAAGATGTGAAGGATCGATTGATCGACGCCGCCTTGGATCATGTGCCTTTTGACGGCTGGTCCGAGGTCACGTTTCAGGCCGCGATTGCGGATACCGGGGTTGATGAGGTCAGCGCCCGGGCGTTGTTCCCGCGGGGTGCCGTTGACTTGGCGCTTGGGTTTCACAAACGGGGCGACAACGCACTGCGCGAAGCGCTGCGGGCGGCGGACTTGTCCGAGATGCGGATTCGCGAGCGGATCACCTTTGCCGTTCGGACCCGGCTCGAGTTGGCCGAAGCGCATAAAGAGGCGGTGCGCCGCGGTTCGACCCTGTTTGCCTTGCCGATTTACGCTGCCGACGGTGCGGCGGCGGTATGGAGCACCTGCGATACGATCTGGGACGGGTTGGGCGACCCGTCGGACGACATCAACTGGTACACGAAACGCGCGACGCTCTCCGGCGTCTACAGTTCGACGGTACTTTATTGGCTCGGCGATCACTCTGAAGGCCATGCGGCGACATGGGCCTTTCTGGATCGGCGGATTGAGAATGTCATGCAGTTCGAGAAGCTAAAGAAACAGGTGAATGACAACCCGGTTTTGAAACCATTTCTGGCTGGTCCCAACTGGCTGTTGAGCCAGGTGAAAGCCCCTGCCAAGATGCCCCGTGTGGACCTGCCGGGCAGTTGGACCGGACGGGGGAATACCGACACCTAAGAAGGAAGACCAAATGCCCTTGCCCTCCGTGATGCGCGCCGTTGAGATCAGCAGCCCCGGAGGGCCGGAGGTGTTGCACTTGGTCGAACGCCCGGTGCCTGCGCCGATGGCGGAGCAAATCCTGATCGCGGTGGATTATGCCGGGGTGAACCGCCCCGACGCTCTGCAACGCGCGGGCAACTACGCGCCGCCGCCGGGGGCCTCGGATTTGCCCGGGCTTGAGGCGGCGGGGACCGTGGCGGCTGTTGGGCCGGGGGTCACAAAATGGGCTGTGGGCGACCAAGTCTGTGCGCTGTTGCCGGGCGGTGGCTATGCAGAATTTGTCACCACACATCAGGATCATGCCCTGCCCGTGCCAAGCGGCATGGCGATGGACCAAGCGGCAGCGCTTTGCGAGACGTTCTTCACGGTCTGGTCCAATGTCTTCATGCGCGGCGGGCTCAAGGGTGGCGAGCGGTTCTTGGTTCATGGCGGGTCCAGCGGGATCGGGACGACCGCGATCCAACTGGCCAATCACTTTGGTGCCCGGGTCTTCGCCACCGCAGGCTCGGCAGAGAAATGCGCCGCGTGTACCGCGTTGGGGGCTGAACGTGCAATTAATTATCGCGAGGAAGATTTTGTCGATGTTTTGCGGGCCGAGGGCGGGGCGAACCTGATCCTCGATATGGTCGGCGGTGACTATATCCCGCGGAATATCAAGGCGCTGGCCGATGATGGCCGCTTGGTGCAGATCGCCTTCCTGCAATCGCCGAAGGTTGAGATGAATTTTGCCCCGCTGATGGTCCGGCGGTTGACCATGACCGGCTCGACTTTGCGTCCACAGAGCGACGCGGCCAAGGCGGATATCGCCGCGGACCTGGCCACGCATGTCTGGCCGCTTCTGGATGCTGGCCGGATCGCGCCAGTGATGGACAGCGAATTCGCCCTGGAGAATGCGACGGCAGCTCATGCGCGGATGGAGAGCAGTCAGCATATCGGGAAGATCGTGTTGAAAGTGCGTTAATCGCCGCGCTCTCAGCGGTCTCCGAATGCTTGCCACCCCTGAATCCAGCGGGTCACCGTCGTCAACAGGCAGGCGGCGGCGAAGATGTAGGCCAAGGCGGGGAAGAGCTGTGGCCAAAGGCAGATCACGACGAACAGCAGGATTGTCTCGAAGCCTTCTGTCAGGCCGCCGAGATAGTAGATCCCCTTGGTCGGGTAATCCTCGGCCTTCAACTGGCGTTTGGCCGCAATGATCGAGAAGGCGAGAAAGCTGGTGCCTGAGCCGACGAAGGCGGTGACCAAGACGGCGGCCGGTAAGGCGTTCGTGTCGGGATCGGCGAGCGCAAATCCAAGCGGGACAAGCGCGTAAAACACAAAGTCCAAGGCGATGTCCAGAAATGCGCCCCGATCGGTTGGCTGGGTCAATCGCGCCACCGCCCCGTCCAGCCCATCGGCCAGGCGGTTCAAAAGGATCAAAGCCAGCGCAAGACCGTACCAGCCAAAGGCAATTGCCGGCAGCGCCAATGCCCCAATGGCGAAGCCGGTCACAGTAATATGGTCCGGCGAAATGCCAGCCCGTCGCAAGAGTTGCGCCGGTGGTGTCAGCAATCGGCGTTGCAGGGGGAGAAGGGCGGCGTCGATCATCGAAGGTCCGGATGCGGCGCCGCGCAGATGGCGGCTATTGATCCGCCGCAACCTGACGACCTTGCCATCGGCGCGCAAGACACGATCTCGCGCGCCGTTCGTGAGCGGTGGGCCTTGTCTTACATCGACAAGACTTCCGCGACCTCGACCGAGCCGCCATCTTCGATGATCGGGCACCCTTCGGCCATCTTCGCAGCCTCGGCATGGTTGGCGGCGTCGACCATGGAATAGCCCGAGATCGGATTGGCGCCACCATCATCCGCCGTGCCACTCGCGGAGACGGTTTTGGACAGTCCGACGGGCGCGCCGCCATCGACCAACTTGGCCCCGAGACCTTCCATCCAGGCCCCCCAGGCCGCCATCACGCGCTGCTGCTCTGCTTCGGATTCGGGTTTCGACCCGCCGTGATACACATAAATGAACTTCGACATACTCCGTCCTCCAGGTTGGTTAGCCCGCAACAAGGGCTTCGAGTTTGTTGAGCGTGGATTGCCAGCCACCCATATGCCGCGCGGCGGCCTCCTCATTCGGCAAATCGCGATGCGAGAGGGTGAGCGTTGTGCCGCCATCGGGCGTCGGGGCGAGCGCGATCACCACATGACTTTCCGGGCCGCGTTGATCCGCCTCGTCATGCCAGGCCCAGGTGAAGCCCACGGACGTGCCTGCCGTCACATGCGTGACATGACCGGAGACCTTGTAGGGTTGGCCGTCCGGCGACACCATTACCGAGGACCATGGGCCGGTTGTGCGGAGGTCAAGCGGACCCTCGGACACGGTAAACCCCTCCGGTCCCCACCATTTCAACAATTCTGCGGGCTGTGTCAGGGCTTCAAATACGCGGGCCGGTGGGGCCGGCAACTGGCGGGTGATTTCGAGATCTGGCATGAGGTTTAGTCCTCGTCCGGGGGGCTGAGATGGTGAGTGAGACGGTCGAGGCTCGCCGTCCAAAACTCGCGGCGGCCAATGCTCCATGTGGCGATGGTTTGGAGCGCCTCGGGATTCGCGGAATAGATTCGCCGCTGCTTGTCGATCTCGCGATGGACCAATTCGGCGCTGTGCAGCACTTTCAGATGTCGTGACATCGCGGGGGCGGAGATATCGGCCAGCGCCCCGAGATCACCGGCGCTTTGCGGGCCGACCTCGATCAGCCGGTTCATAATCGCCAGGCGGGTTGGGTCGCCAAGGGCCGCGAATCGCGCCGCTAGGGGGTTGTTAGTTCCATTCATAGTTAATTAACATATAGGTTAATTAGAATGCGTCAAGTAAGATCAGCTTTCGACGGCGCGCAGCAAGGCCACAACCTCGCCCAAATCCGTCATCTCGCGATAGCGATCAAAGCCTTCCGGCGGTTCCGCATGTTCCAGCTCCCAGGTGAGCCCATGGGGGATGTAGACGCCCCAAGCACCTGCCTCCAAAGCTGGGATCACATCGGATTTGAGCGAATTGCCAATCATCATCGCGCGGTCGGGGCCGTCCCCGTATCTTGCGAAGGTGGTCTGATAGGTCGCTTGGGTTTTGTTCGAGACAATCTCGACGCCGTCGAAGAAATCGCCCAAGCCCGATTGCGCCAGTTTACGCTCCTGATCCAAGAGATCGCCCTTGGTGATCAGGACAATCGTATGAGTCTCCGCCAGCGAGCGCACGGCGTCCTCCGCATGCGGCAGAAGATGAACCGGATGGGCCAACATATCTTGCCCCGCGGCGAGCAGTTCGGCGATGACTGAGGCTGGCACGGCTTGATCCGTCACCTCAATCGCCGTTTCGATCATCGACAGCATGAAGCCTTTGATCCCAAAGCCATAATGACCCAGGTTCCGCTTCTCAGCCTCCAACAGCCGATCATAAATATGATCGCGGTCCGTGTAATCGGCGAGCAACTCGGCAAAACGCTCCTGCGTCAGCCGATAGAAGCTTTCGTTCTGCCAAAGTGTGTCATCGGCGTCGAATCCGATGGTTTGTAATCCTTTGGGCATGGTTCCTAGCTTGAGCCTCTTTTATGAATCGGCAGAGGCCCTATATACTGCGGCCTGACACGTGGCATAAGCCCCGCGGGAGACCTGATGCAAAGCCTAGCCTGGACGATGATGGCCGACACCCCTGATGAAGGGGACGAGACCAGCGTCATCACGAAGACCAAGCCCAAGACCGAGCGGCCACCTTTGTATAAGGTGCTGCTTCTGAATGATGACTACACGCCGATGGAATTCGTCGTGCACGTTCTTGAGCGGTTTTTCGGCATCACCCATTCGCAAGCGGTGGAGATCATGCTGACCGTTCATAAGAAAGGTGTGGCTGTGGTTGGCGTGTTCTCTTACGAGATCGCTGAGACCAAGGTGGCCCAGGTAATGGATTTCGCCCGGCGTAACCAGCACCCACTGCAATGCACGATGGAGAAAGAGGAATAGGCCGCGCCTGTTCTGGCTCATGACCCCTGACAGATGGACCCTGGCGCTGGAGAGCGGCGCGTTGAGCCTGCCCGAGGAGGGGCGGGTCTTGGTGCTGCGCGCGCGGGCCGATGCGGACTTCGCGGCTTTGGGTGAGGTAACGGCGATCCAGGGTTTCTATCCAGATCACCAGAGGTTGGGCGCGCGGGGCATCCCGGTTGAGATCGCGCCAGAGGGCCAGTTTGACGCCGCTTTGGTGCAGATCGTGAAATCGAAACCGGAAAGCTTGTCGCTGGTGGCCGAAGCTTTGGCACATGTGCGGCCCGGCGGGCTGGTCCTCGTCGATGGGCAGAAAGCCGAAGGGATCGAAAGCATCTTGAAAAACGTGCGAGGGGCACTGCCCGTCGATGACGTGCTTTCGAAATCGCACGGCAAACTGTTCTGGCTGGCCCGGCCAGAGGCCCTGCCTGAAGCGGTCTTAGACTGGGTGGCGGAGCCGCAAGAGGTTGAGGGCGGCTATATCACTGCGCCGGGCGTGTTTTCGGCCGATGGGCCAGACCCGGGGTCAGAGTTGTTGATCGCGCTTGTGCCACAGTTGAAGGGCCGGGTCGCCGATCTCGGCGCGGGGTGGGGCTATATCGCGGCGGAGCTTTTGGCCGAACAAGAGAGTATAGTCGAGATTGATCTGATCGAGGCGGAACACGCGGCTCTGGAAGCCGCCAAGGCGAATATCGACGACCCGCGTGCCAATTTCATCTGGGGCGACGCCACCAGCTACCGCCCCGAAACACTCTATGACGCCGTGGTGTCAAACCCGCCCTTCCACTCCGGGCGCGAGACCGACCCAGGACTGGGCCGCGCCTTTATCGCAAATGTGGCGCACATCTTGAAACCATCGGGGCAGTTTTTCATGGTGGCCAACCGCCATTTGCCCTATGAGGCCGCGCTGAAAGACCATTTCGGAACCGGCAAGATGCTGGCCGAAATCCAAGGCTACAAACTCTATCAGGCGGCCAAGCCCAAACGGGCCAAGCCCTGAGCAGGAGACGTCAGACATGACTCTTTCGATCCAAGGCAAGACTGCGATTATCACCGGTGCCGCCAATGGCGTCGGCCTGGCGATCGCCCGCCATTTTCTCGAACGCGGTGCCAATGTGATGCTGGCCGACCGGGACGAGGCGCGGCTGGTCGATGAATGCGGCAATCCCGAAGAGCAATCCGAGAATGCGAAATACTTCGCGGGCGATCTGCGCGAAAAACTGACGGTGGCCAATCTGCTCTCGGCTACTATTGATGCTTTTGACCGGGTCGACATTCTGGTCAATGCCAGCCGTCAGATGATGACGACCGACCCACTGGACCCGCAAGAAGGCTCGGTCGAGACGCTGTTGGATCAGAACATGTTCACCGCGCTGCGCTTGAGCCAATCGGTGGCCAAACGGATGATCCAACAGGCCGAAGACGATGATGTCGAAGAAGGGGTGATTGGCTCGATCATCAATATCTCCTCCATCGCCTCGCGCCGCACGCATCCCGATCTTCTTGGCTATTCGATCAGCGCCGCGGCGCTGGATCAGGCCACACGGAGCCTCGCCGTGGCTTTTGCGCCGCACCGCATTCGCGTCAACGCCGTGGCCTTTGGCTCGCTGATGTCGGCGAGCTTGAAAGACAGCCTGAGCGAGACCGATGGTCTCCGCAAAGAGATCAAGGAATGCACGCCGTTGGGCCGGATCGGTTCGGCCAAAGAAGTGGCCGGCGCGGTGCAGTTCCTTGCTTCGGAAGGGGCCGGGTTCGTGACGGGCGAGATTTTGACGGTCGATGGCGGGCGGACCTTGCTCGACAGCGTCACCAAAGCTGCGCATTAGAGGCCCCGAGATGCCATTCCACCCCTTCGCGGTTGAGCAGTTCCTGTCCGAAATGGAACACGGGGTGCGGTTCAATTTCTCCGAAAGCGGTGTGCACCCGATGAGCTATGCCGCGCTCTTCGCGATGGCGCAGATCGATACGGAGGCCCTCTTCGAGACCCTCGTCGATTACCCGCAGGTGAACGGCTTCGACCTGCTCCGCGCGCGGATCGCGGCCGTTTATGATGGGGCGACGCCTGAGAATATCCTCGTCACGGTCGGTGCGAGTGAGGCCAACACCTTGGTTGCAACCACCTTGCTGGAACCCGGTGACAACATGGTGGTGTTTCGGCCCACCTATGAGCAGATGGCAGGCAACGCGCGCAATCTCGGCGTGGAGGTTCGCACCGTCGACCTGATTGAGGCGGAAGGCTGGTCCATTGACCAGGATGCGCTGGCGACCGTGGTCGATGGCCGCACGAAAATCATCCATGTGGTGAACCCGAACAATCCGACAGGGTGTGTCCTGTCAGATACGGATCGCGCGGCGATCATCGCGGCGGCGGAGCGCGTCGGTGCCTGGATCGTCGCCGATGAGGTCTATTCAGGGACCGAGCGGGCCACGGATACGGCCACACCCAGCTTCTGGGGGCAATCTGAACGGGTCATCGCGATCAACTCTATGAGCAAAGCCTATGGGTTGCCGGGCTTGCGTCTCGGCTGGCTTGCGGCGCCCGCAGATTTGATTCCCGCGTTTTGGCGGCGGCATGAATATGCAACGATCTCGGCCAGCATGATGTCGATGAAACTGGCCGAATACGCGCTGGCACCGGTGACGCGGGCCAAGCTGACCGAGCGGGCGCGGGGCCTAATCCGGCGCGGGTTCGATACGTTGACCGAAGCGCTGGCGGAGCATCCCGGCGTGTTTTCCGTGATCCCGCCGCAAGCCTCGGCCATGTCCTTCGTGCGCTTCGACTTGCCGCTTGGCTCCGAGGCCTTTGCCGGACGGCTCCTGAAAGACCAGGACGTTCTTGTCATCCCCGGTGCCCGGTTTGGGCGCGAGGGTTATTTCCGGTTCAGCTCCGCTCTGCCCGAGGCGCATCTGCGCGACGGGCTTGACCGATTGAACGCGGTGACAGCGGATATCCTGAAAGGCTGACGGCGCTCGGTGCCGTCACAATGATCTTACTAAAACGTCGGGAGAGACGATCCGACGTTAGGGCTGATCGTCTTCCTCGTCCTCGTCATCGCTTGCATTGGGCAGGTTAAAGAGACTGTCCGCATCGACCAAGGTCTCCTCGGGCTTCTCTTCCTCGTCTTCGGTGCCGGTGAGCGAGAAGGTTTCCAGCCCTGAAATGGCACTCGGCATTTTCGGTTCCGGATCCATACCAAGCGATTGCTCGGTGGAGACCAGCTTGCGCCGCTCCTCATCGCTCATCACCTCGCCATCTTTGGCTTTCTTGGCATTGGCTTTCTGCACGGCGGCGTCCAGTTCGGACTGTTTGCAGAGGCCAAGGGCAACCGGGTCAATCGGCTGGATGTTGGAGATGTTCCAATGGGTCCGCTCGCGAATCGACTGGATGGTTGGTTTCGTGGTGCCGACAAGTTTGGAGATTTGCCCATCGCTCAGCTCGGGGTGGAACTTCACCAACCACAGGATCGAGGCAGGCCGATCCTGCCGCTTCGATAGCGGCGTGTAGCGCGGCCCACGGCGCTTTTCCTCGCCCACAGCGGCGGCGTTGAACTTCAGCTTCAGGTTATAGATCGGGTCGGCTTCGGCCTTGGCGATCTCTTCCTGCGTCAGCTGATTATTCGCAATCGGGTCAAACCCCTTAACACCGACCGCCACATCGCCATCGGCAATGCCTTGGACTTCCAATTCATGCAGTCCGCAAAACTCGCCGATCTGGCGGAAGCTGAGCGTCGTGTTGTCCACCAGCCAGACGGCGGTGGCTTTGGCCATGATCGGTTTGTTCATCTCAGGGCTCCTCATAGATGCACTTCGGACGTGCCGGGAAAACGGCTGCGGGGCTGGGCCTCGCGGTTCCTCGATTTCGGGGAAGTTGGCCGCTATATAAGCGCCGAGGCGGTTGGAGGGAAGAGGCAAATGATGCGGATACTATTAGCGCTGCTGTTGGTGGCAGGGATCGCGCGGGCCGAGGGCGAGGCCGCTGGGGAGTTTGACTACTACGTGCTGAGCCTCAGTTGGACGCCCTCCTGGTGCGCGATCGAGGGTGATGCGCGCGAGTCCGAACAATGTGATCCCGGGCAAGGGTATGGGTTCACGCTGCACGGTCTCTGGCCGCAATATGAACGCGGCTGGCCGAGCTATTGCCCAACCTCCGAGCGGGCGCCCTCCCGCGCGATGACGGCGGATATGATTGATATCATGGGGTCTTCTGGGCTTGCTTGGCATCAGTGGCGCAAGCATGGAGTCTGTTCCGGGCTGTCGGCGACCGACTACTACGCCCTGTCGCGGGAGGCCTATGAGCGGGTCACCCGGCCCGATCTGTTGCGGCAGCTTGATCGCGAAGTGCGGTTGCCCGCCGCGGTGATCGAAGAGGCGTTTTTGGAGGCCAATCCCGCACTCGCGCCCGATATGCTGACCGTGACCTGTCGGGACCGTCGCATCCAAGAGGTTCGTCTTTGCTTCACGCGAGATTTGGAGCCTCGGCTTTGTGGCGATGATGTCGTGCGCGATTGCACACTTGCCGATGCGGTCTTCAGCCCAATGCGGTGATGCGTCCGCACAGGTCGACATCAAGCGATTGATTTAGAAGCTTTTCCGGGCTTTCAGCGCGGCGGAGATCGTCCCGTCATCCAGGTAATCCAACTCACCACCGATTGGCACGCCTTGGGCCAGTGAGGTCATCGTGACACCCGCTGCCTCCAACTCGCCGGCGATGTAATGCGCAGTTGTTTGCCCGTCGACGGTGGCGTTCAGCGCCAGGATCACCTCGGTGATCTGCTCGTCCGCCACCCGGTCCCGCAGCTTCGGAATACGCAACTCCTCCGGGCCAATCGCATCCAGAGCGGAGAGCGTCCCGCCCAAAACATGATACCGCCCCGCAAAGGCTTGACCGCGCTCCATCGCCCAAAGATCGGCCACATCCTCGACCACGCAAAGCTGCCCATTGGCCCGTTTCGGGTTGCTGCAAATCTCGCACAGATCCGAGGTGCCAATATTCCCGCAGTTCAGGCATTCCCGTGCCGAGGCGGCAACATCGGCCATCGCTTGCGCCAAGGGCCGCATCAGCGCGCCGCGCTTCTTGATCAGATGCAGCACCGCGCGCCGCGCCGAACGAGGCCCGAGGCCGGGCAGCCGGGCCATCATATCGATCAGCGCTTCGATCTCGCGGGTGCTGTCAGACACGGCTTACATACCCGGCATCTGCATGCCTGGCGGCAGGCCGAGGCCTTCGGTCAGCTTGGCCATTTCCTCTTGGCTGCGCTCTTGCGCCTTGGCTTGCGCGTCTTTGATCGCCGCCAAGATGAGGTCCTCAACCACTTCTTTCTCCTCGGGGTTGAAGATCGACGGGTCAATCTCCAGCCCGATCAACTCGCCTTTGGCGGTCGCCGTCGCCTTGACCAGCCCGGCGCCGCTTTCGCCAATCACGGTGATGGCGTTCAGGCTCTCCTGCATCTCGGCCATCTTGCCCTGCATTTCCTGCGCCTGTTTCATCAACTTGGCCATATCGCCAAGCCCGCCCAAACCTTTCAGCATCCACCGCGCTCCTTCTCATCCATCAAGTGTTGGCACCGACATACGCCGCGCGACTGCGCCAAACAAGGTCGGACCTGTTGACAGAATCGGCCTGCTCCGCGACCCTTTCAACAGCAAAGGCACCCGCTTTGGCACCTCAGCTGACGATCGAAACCCTGACGGCGTTTGTTAGAAGAGGATGTGCCAATGCGCGCAATGCTTACCCCTGCTCTGATCTTTACTCTCATCCCGTTCGCAGGGAACGCGACCGAGAACTTCACGCCTCAGGAACTGGTGCGAACCATGCAAGATGGCGGCGTGGTGATCTTCATTCGCCATGCGACCACCGAAACCGACTATGCCGATCAGGTCACCGCCGATCCGTTGGATTGCTCAACGCAACGCACGCTCAGCGAAGATGGTTGGCACGAGGCGGTCCAGATTGGCGAAAGCTTCGCCTATTTCGACATTCCCGTCGGCGAGGTGATCTCAAGCCAATACTGCCGCGCCTGGCAGACGGCTTGGCTGGCCTTCGGCGCGTATGAGATGAACCCCGGGCTCAATTTCGCCCCGGCTGAGGAGTATACCGACGCACAGATCGCGGAGATGCGGGAGGGGATGCTTGGCGTGATGCTGCCGGAGCTGGCACCCGGCGAAAACCGCATCCTGGTTGGCCATGACGACCCGTTTGAAGCTGCGACGGGCGTCTATCCTGAGCCGATGGGCGTCACCTATGTCCTCCGCCATGACGGGCAGGGCGGTTTGCAGATGCTGGGCCATATCATCCCTGATCGCTGGCCGGGCAGATAAAGCTAAGGTGGATGGGGCCTAGTCGTCTTCGAACGGGTCCCATTCGTCATCCACCTCCGGCAACGCCTCGATGGCGGCCTCAGCGGCGATCTCTTCGCGGGTGCGAATCTCGGTGATTTTCGCGCTTGGGAACGCGGCAATGACGGCTTGCATCATGGGATGCGCCTCGGCTTCGGCCTTGAGCGCCGCGAGGTCCGCGTTTTGCTGTTCCTCTATCGTCTCGCCACCGCCCTCGGCGACCACCGACACGGCCCACCGGACCCCGGTCCAGCCTTTCAGGCTCTGGCCAAGCCGCTGTGCCAGATCGGCAGGGGCGCGTTCGGTCGGCTCAAACTCGATCCGGCCGGGCTGATAGGAGACCAGACGCAACGTGGTCTTCACCTCAACGAGCAGCTTGATGTCGCGGTTGGCCTCGATCAACGCCACCACGCTTTGGAAGGTCGGGTAATGCGCAAGCGCCGTTTCCGACATTTCGGCCACAGCCGGCTGCGCCCCGCCACGCGCTGTGGGGCCAGAGCGGCTTTGAGCCTGCGGCCCCGTCGGCGCGCCCGATGGGGCAGGCGTGGATTGTGTTGCCGCACTGGGGGCCGGCGCGGGTGTATTGGACAGTTTTCGCAGCAAATCTTCCGGGCTCGGCAGATCGGCGACATGGGTCAGCCGGATCACCGCCATTTCGGCGGCCATCATCGGATTGGGGGCGAGCGCCACCTCTTCCAACGCTTTCAAAAGCATCTGCCACATGCGTGAGAGAACCCGCATCGGCAGTTTCTCGGCCAGGCCTTGCCCCCGGCTGCGCTCGTCGGGGCTGATCGTCGGGTCATTGACCGCTTCGGGTGTGATCTTGATCACCGACAGCCAATGGGTGATCTCGGCCAGATCGCGCAGCACCGCCATCGGGTCGGCGCCATCGGCATATTGCGCGCCAAGCTCGTTCAGCGCCCCCGCCGCATCGCCCGACATGATCATCTCGAACAGGTCCAAAACCCGGCCACGATCCGCGAGGCCCAACATCGCGCGCACCTGATCAACGGTGGTTTCTCCCGCACCATGGGAAATCGCCTGATCCATCAAACTCATCGCATCGCGGACGGAGCCCTCTGCCGCGCGGGTGATCAGCGCCAGCGCGTCTTCGGAAATCTCCGCATTCTCTTTACCCGCAATTGAGCTCAGATGGGCGATCATCACCTCGGGCTCAATCCGCCGCAGATCGAAGCGCTGGCACCGCGATAGGACGGTCACGGGCACCTTGCGAATTTCAGTTGTCGCGAAAATGAACTTCACATGCGCAGGTGGCTCTTCCAACGTCTTCAACAGCGCGTTGAAGGCGCTGGTCGAGAGCATGTGCACTTCATCGATGATGTAGATTTTGTAGCGCGCCGAGGCGGCCCGATAATGCACCGAATCGATGATTTCGCGGATGTCGCCCACGCCTGTGCGCGAGGCTGCGTCCATCTCCAACACATCCACATGCCGCCCTTCGGCGATCGCCTGACAGGGTTCGCATTGGCCGCATGGCTCGGTGGTGGGGCCGCCCTCGCCATCGGGGCCAACGCAGTTTAGGCCTTTGGCGATAATCCGGGCGGTGGTGGTTTTGCCCGTTCCGCGAATGCCGGTCAGGATAAACGCCTGCGCGATCCGGTCGGCGGCGAAGGCGTTTTTGAGCGTTCGCACCATGGCGTCCTGCCCGATCAGATCGGCAAAGCTTGCCGGGCGGTATTTTCGCGCCAGAACCTGGTAACCGGTGTCTTGGGTGTCGGTCATGGCTTCCTCATGCAGCAACCGATCTGAACCTATGCGGGCATGCGCCTGGCGTCCACTGGATTAGAGGCTCCAGAGGATCGCACCCGTCAGAACGGTGGCAGTGGTGAGGATGCTGGCCAGCACGGTGAAGGAGCGCGTGGGTTGCGCTTCAGCATCAGTCTGGTTCAGGCGTTGATAGGTTTTCAACGCTTGCCGTCGGGCCGCCCAAAAAATCAGAATTGCAGCAATCAGAAAGATCGTTGCGACCGCCTTT
This sequence comes from Roseobacter sp. HKCCD6576-2, assembly GCF_013179285.1. Classification (GTDB taxonomy): domain Bacteria; phylum Pseudomonadota; class Alphaproteobacteria; order Rhodobacterales; family Rhodobacteraceae; genus Rhodophyticola; species Rhodophyticola oceani. The sequence goes on from NZ_WVNW01000001.1 coordinate 369,817, forward strand.
GCTGCCCATGTCGGCTCAAAGGCGCCAAAGACAGCCTTCAGACCAATAGCCACACCGATCGCGCCCATACCGGTGCCCATCCAGGCGGAAAACGTGCGCTCATTTGCGAGAATCGTCCGATCCTCCGCCCAATCCGTCCGCCTTTTGGCCATGTCTTCGGGTTCACTCATATCTGGATAATAGAAGCGAGCTTGCCGCTGTCGAGGGGTTCCGCTAGGATCAGCCTTGCCGCTAGGGGCGGCATCCAGATCCGCGGAAAGCTGTCATCGGCCCCCCCTGATACGACCATATGACAGACCTTCTCGGTCTTTCTCATGCCCGAAGCAGCGGATCGGCGGGCCAATGGATGAGGAAGCCGATGACAAAATCCATCGAACAGTTGCGCCGCGATGCCAAGGCGTTGAAGAAAGCCCATGATGCAGGCGACCGTGAGGCCTGGGTCCGCGTGAACAATTACCGTCCCCGGCCCGAGGGAACCGAGCTCAAACTCGCCGATTACCTGCATGTGGTGGCGCGCGAGAACAGTTTTGCAAGCTGGCCCGCGTTGAAACTCGCCGTCGAGACCTTGGGGATGGATAAGGCCGCCAAACGGCAACGGTTGAAAGTCGCGGTGCATCACGGGCAGGCGCATGTGATCGAAAAGCTCCTGGGCGATACGCCGGATTTGGTGGATGGCGATTTCGGCCTGGAGATTGCGCTTTATCATCGCGATGCGGTGGAGGCTGCGCTTTGGTCCGACCCAAGGCAAGCGACGGCCAAGGTTGGGATGGCGCCGCCGATTGTGCAACTGGCGCAATCTCGGATGATCCATCTCTGGCCTGAGCGGGAGGCGGATATGTTGGCGATTGCCGATATGCTCTTTCAGCGCGGTGCCGATGTGAATGCGGGCATGCCGTCCTATGAGGGCACCGACCACATGTTGTCGGCGCTCTATTTCGCGATTGGGCACGCCAACAACATGCCGCTTGGTCGGTGGTTGCTGGAACATGGCGCGGACCCCAATGACAACGAGTCGCTTTATCATGCGACGGAGCTTGGGCATCATGATGGGCTGCGGATGCTGCTGGAGCACGGGGCCGATCCGAAAGGCACCAATGCGCTGCTGCGCGCGATGGATTTCCACGACCATGGCGCGGTTGAGATGCTTCTGGCGCATGGCGCGCGCGCTGATGATTTCGATGGCACCCATGTGGGCGGCGAAGCGCCCTGGGTCGTGCCCGCCTTGCACCAGGCGGCGCGGCGAATGTCGGATCGGCGGATGATCGACATATTGCTCGACGCCGGGGCCGATCCGGCGCGGGTTTATGAGGGGGGCAGCGCCTATGGCTACGCAAAGGTGTTCGGCAACGCCGATCTGGCCTCCGCCATTCGTGCGCGCGGCGCGGTGCCTGATTTGACGCTAGAGGAACGACTTCTGGCCATGGCGGCGGAGGGGGATATTCCTGCCGGTGTCTATGTCGACCCAGACAAGCTGCCGGACGCCTATCGCAACATCATCCGGATGATCCAGCACCTGCCGGGCAAGCTTCCGCATGTGCAACGGTTGGTGGCCTTGGGTGTCGAATATGATCGCCCGGATACCGAAGGTCTGACCCCGGTCCAGCTTGCCGGCTGGGAGGGGTTGCCGGAGATGATGGGCTATTTTATCGGCCTCAAACCCGATCTGAGCCATGTGAACGGCTATGGCGGGACTTTGCTGAGCACCATCATCCATGGGTCTGAAAACTGTCCGGAACGGGAGAGCCGTGATTATCTGGGATGCTTGCGATTGGCACTGGACGAGGGGGTGGCCCTCCCGAAACGCGCGATCGAGTTGGCGGGCGAGCCGGATGTGGCGGAGTTCCTGACGGATTGGGCCGAGCGCTACCCGGGCCAGGTCGTTGAACACGGCGTCGCCTGACGGGGTTGTGCTGTGTTAGCCTGCCCTCAGAACGATGTTTTGGGGGCAGGCATGCAACTGAGCCGCAGAACGATATGGATCCTGTTGGCGATCTGGGTCTTGGCGATCGGTCTCTCGGATCTCTCGCTTTTGGAACCGGCCGAGGGCAGTGGGTTCACGCGGGGGATGAACCGGCTCACCGGGTTTTTGAGCTGGCAAATGGCCGCCGCGGTCACGGCACTGATCCTGTGGCTCGGAGTGCGGGATTTGGAGAGCGGGGACATGCTCCGGCGCTTAGGGCGCATCCCCGGCTGGTGGTCCTTGGGTCTGCTTGCCGTGATCGTGGCGCTGTTTGCGTATGGGTTTTTAATCGGCTGGAGTTAGCTTTGATGCCTCAAGAGCCCGGGCAGCCGCCGCAGCGGGTCTGAGGTCTTGCGGACCCGCGCCAGAATCCAAGCGCCTTCCAACCCCATCAACAGCATCTCCGCGGCGTCTTTGGCGGCTGCGGCACCAAGGCCAAACCGCTGGCCATGTCGCGCGACCTCGGCAATCCAACTGTCGAACAGCGCGGCGGATTTGGCGCGAAACGCATCGTTTTGCGGGCCTTCGAACAGCGTGGCCGAGATCGGGCAGCCATCCGAGTGGCCTGAGAGATCGAAGAGCTTTGCCAGCTTGTAACACAGCGTCGTCGCGCCGGTTGCGAAATCCGGTGCGGCATCAAACGCATCGCCAATGATCCGCATCATCTCGGCCGAGGCCCAATCGGCGGCAGCCAGCGCCAGATCGGACTTACCATTGGGGAAATGGTGATAAAGCGAGCCCTTTGGCGCGCCTGCTTGCGCCAGAATCTCGGCGACGCCCACGCCATGATACCCCTTCTGCCGAAACAGGAGCGCGGCGTTCAGGACCAGGCGGTCACGCGTCGAAGGGGCAGGGGGTGTCATAATTCTTCTTTTGACAGGCATAGACCGATTGGTCTAGAGGGGAGGTGGACCAATCGGTCTAATCCGTCAAAGGATCCGCGCAGATGACCATCGACATTCGCCCCGTCTCCGCCGGAGAAGCTGTGCCAACCCCGGTCACCTTCCGGTCCGGCACCGCCAAACTGTCCGGCACGCTGCACCATACCGCCCGCCCGCCGAAAGCTGTTGTGGTGCTCCATGGGGCCACCGGCGTGCCGCATGGCTATTACCGGCATTTCGCGGATTGGTTGGCACGGGAGAAAGGCATCGCCTGCCTGACCTATGACTACCGCGACTTTGGCGCTTCTGCCCGTGGGTCGGCGCGCGCCTCCAAAGCGACGATGGCGGATTGGGGGGTCCATGACCAATATGCCGCCCGGCAGGCTGCCGCGCGGATGCTGCCGGACGTACCGATCTGGGTGGTTGGCCATTCGCTTGGCGGGTTCATGCTGCCGTTTCAGCCTGAACCGGAACAGATTGCACGCGTGATCGCGGTGGCGAGCGGCCCAGTGCATACAAGCGATCATCCCTGGCCTTATCAGGCGCTCGCGCGGGTATTCTGGTTTCTCTATGGTCCGGTCTTGACCACGGTCTTGGGCTACTTGCCGGGCCAAGCGATGGGCCTGGGCGCAAACTTGCCTGCCGGGGTCTATTGGCAATGGCGGCGCTGGTGCACAACGCGTGGTTTTACGGCCAGCGATTTCGGTCGGGCGCTGCCGATGCCCGACTTCAACGCCGTCACGGCGCCGGTAACCTTCGTGGCAATGGATGATGATCAGTTGGTCCCGCCGCAAGCCGTGTGGCGGTTGATGCCCTACTATGCCCAAGCACCAAAACGACAAGTCACGGTTCGCGCCGCCGAGCACGGACTCGGCAAGATCGGCCATATCGGGTTTTTCCGGCGTCAGAACCGGGCGGTTTGGGAAACGGTTTTGGCGGCGAGACCAGGCGTGTGACCCTGCCCCCGGGGTCGTGGGACCGGAGACAGGGCCTGCCTCATCGCCGCATGCGCCCGCGTTTGTCTTTCGCGATGCTGCGGACCATCTTGCCAAACGCCTTGTCGCGCGCCCGGGCTTCGCTGAGCGTGGCGCTGTTACGCGCATCTTCGCGTTCCAGCTTGCGCCAACGGGTGAGCCTGGCGGGGTCGATCTCTCCGCTGGCGATGGCGGCCTGCACCGCACATCCCGGTTCGGTCTCATGCTTGCAATCGGAGAACCGGCAGTCTGCCGCCAGCGCGGCGAGATCGGAGAAGACAGCCTCAATCCCCTCGCTGGCATCGGTCAGACGCAAGGCCCGCATCCCGGGCGTGTCGATCAGCCAGCCGCCAAGCTTGGTTTGCGCCAAGCCGCGCGCGGTCGTCGTGTGGCGACCCTTTGCATCATCTTCGCGGATGCCTTGCGTGGCGATGGTGCCACCGGTCAGCGCGTTGGCGATGGTTGATTTGCCAACGCCAGAGGAGCCGAGAAGCGCCAGGGTTTGCCCGGCACGGCACCACGGTGCCAGCGCTTCCGCCGTTTCCGTTTCGTCAGTGGCGTCCAGTGCGATGGCAGTCACCATGGGAGAGAGCCGTTCGGCTTGCCTGCGATAGCTCTCAGGATCGTCCGTCAGATCGGCCTTGGTCAGAATCACCAACGGGAGTGCACCCGCCGTCGCGGCCAGTGCCAGATAGCGCTCCAGCCGGGGCAGGTTGAAATCGGCATTGCAGGAGGTGACGATCCCAAGCGTGTCGACATTGGCGGCAATCAATTGCCGGTCGGCGCCGGTGCCCGCGGCGCGCCGGCTCAGCTCCGTCGTGGGGCTGAGACGTCGAACCACACGGTTGATCGCCGGGTCGATCACCACCCAGTCGCCGGTGGCGAAGGCGCCGCTGCTTGATCCGGGTGGCAGGGTCAGAGTCAAGGCGCCCTCCGGCGTCAGCGCCGAAAGACGGTCTCGTGCCACCGTGGTGATACGAGCGACGGGGAGAGTTTCCGCTTCTTCCAGCGACAGTTGCGCCAGAAAACGGGCCGACCATCCGAGGTCGGAGAGAGAAGAATGGGTCAATGGTTTGAAGTCCCGAAAACACGTCAAAACGGGCAGAGGCCGGGTTGGACTCTGCGGATTTGATCGCCGGGCTTGAGGGCTGCCTGATTAGGCGGCGCTGGCCCGGATGAGGGTGACACTCTCCATGAGGCCTCCTGTCCGGTGTTTTCGATCTTTGGTCGCAAGGAGCGACCGGGGCGCATCGGACACCCGTGTTGCGGGTCCCGATATTGGTGAGAGGCTGGACAGCGACCCAAGCGGGTCTCGTTGTGGCTGCTTCCTTCCGGACCTGACCAGGTTGGCGAGGTGCTTGCCCGCGCCAACCTCTCAACGCTTCAGATAGGGTTTTTGTTGGAGAGTCGCAACCCATTGCGCCGCCTATGCGTTCCGGTGTTAGGATTGGACGTAATGCGAAGGGAGCGAACCATGCGCCTCAGAGATGCGCGCCGCAGTCGAAATGTCGTTGACCGGCGATTGCGCCGGGGTGGCGGAGCGGCCGGTATCGGTGATGTTGATCCGATCACTGCGTCAACCACGGCCGATCTCGCGCTACCCGACACCTTCGGAGTGGCGCGTCTATGATGGTGCTTCTCGCCAATTGCTGGAGTTCCAATCGGTTGCCGGGTGTGCCCTATGGCAAACCGCAAGAATGGTGGCCGCCCCCAGCCTTTTCCTGACCGGATTTTTGAAACACCGATCAAGGAAAGACAGACATGACAGACGTAAACGTAACGCTTGGCGCGGATGCGCTAAGCCTGAGCTGGCCCGATGGCGGCACAGCGGACTACCCCTATATCTGGCTGCGAGACAATTGCCCCTCGGGCCTGCATCCGGACACGCAAGAACGGATGGCAGATTTGACTCAGATGCCGGAGGCCCCCGTTGTGACCAAGGCGGAGCTGGCCGGGCCGGATTTGAACCTTGTTTGGGGCAGCGAGGTGCATCAGAGCCGATTCCCCCTGACGTGGTTGCAGGCCTTCCGCCCCGGCCAACCGCCGGAAGACCCGGCTGCCGCACCACCGGTTGTTTGGCAAAGCGATCTTGGGGCTGACGGCATTCCTCGGCATCAAGCCGACGCGATTGCCGGATCCGATGAAGCGCTCGCAGCTTGGATGCGCGATACCGGGCGGTATGGGATCAGCATCGTCGAAGGCGTCGCAGCGGCATCCGGTGCGGGTCGCGCGCTGGCCGAGCGGATCGGCTTCCTGCGGCGCACCAATTTCGGTGTCGATTTCGAGGTGGTGAACAAGCCGGACCCGAACAATCTGGCCTATACGGCGGTGGCGCTGCCGCTCCACACCGATCTGCCGAACCAGGAAGTGCCGCCCGGCTATCAGTTCCTCCACTGCATCGCCAATGAGGCGGAAGGTGGTGGATCGCTTTTCGCCGATGGCTATGCGATGGCCGAAGACCTCCGACAAAACGATCCGGATGCGTTCGACCTGCTCTCGACCATCGCCATCCCATTCCGGTTCCATGATGGAGAGACCGATCTGCGCATCCACCGTCCGGTGATCACGTTGGATCCGTCTGGCGCGGTGATCGAGTTGCGCTGGAATGCCCATCTGGCCGGTGTCTTCGATATGGAGCCGGGCTTGATGGTGCCTTACTATAGCGCCTACCGGGCGTTTATGCAGCGCACGCGGGATCCCGCATTCCAGGTGACGCTCAAACTGCAAGCAGGCGAAATGGTCGTGTTTGACAATCGCCGAGTCCTGCATGGCCGGCAGGCATTCGACCCCTCGACTGGGTTCCGGCATCTGCAAGGCTGTTACGTGGATCGCAGTGAGTTCGACGCCCGGCTTCGGGTACTTGCGCGGACGTGACAGACGCCCGGACGACTTGTGTCTCCCGGGTTCCGTCTAGAGGCTCTCAAACCAACTCCACGCATCGGCGGCAAAGGCGGGACCACCCTCATAAAACCAATGGGTATGGCTCGGGATGAAGATCAGCTCGAAGTCATGCCCGGCGGTGGCGACGACGGAGCCCGACAGGCGTGCTTGGGCCGGAACAAAAATATGATCTGACGTCCCTAGATACGAACGGATCGGCGGCGCCTCTTCAATTCGATGCATCCAAGCCGGATCAGGGTAACCGCCATGGCTGGCCACGCCGCGCCAGGGGCCTTGCACACGGTTGGCGACAACCTGTGCCATCTTTGCCCCGTTGGAATGGCCAAAGAGGAACAACCGTTCACGATCAATGGGATAGGTTGTTTCTGCTTGAGTCAGGACGTTATGAATAAAGGCGCCATTCGGTGCCTCGACGGGCCACCCGCTGAACGGCGCTTGGATAGCAATAAGCATCAACCCCTCGGCATCGGCCACGTCATCCCACATGTCGATCATCGACGCGGCATCTCGCCCAGCGCCGTGGAACAATAAGACGGTTGGCCGAGGGCCTTGGTCGATCACGGGCGCATAAACAACAAAGCTGCGCGGGACTGCGCCATTCAGAAGCCGATGGCGGACCGTGTTTCGGGTTTCTGGGTTATAGTCGAAATGATCCGGAATAGACGGGCGTAAATCTGGCCGATCTGTCTCGACAAACGTCCCATTAGCAGCGTCGGGGGCCGACAAGGTCATATAGCTGCGATCATCCTGGATCAGATTGGGGGTCACCAGAACGGCGATTGCGGCAAGAAAGGCTGCCCCAAGGAGAGCGAGGACAGCGAAATAGGTGATGCGCATGGATACAGGGCCAAATAGTTAAACCGACAATTGAAGAGATGCCTGGTAATTGTGAATAGAGTTGGGCGCCCCAATGACGACGTTGGGGCGCGTGAACGGGCGCTGCGGCCATCTTATCCTGGAGCGCGTTCGGCCCAACCGGCGAAGATGCGCTCCAGGAATACCACGATATAGAAGAGGAAAATCCCAAGTGCGGCCAAGGCGAAGAGCACCGCAAACATCAGCGGATAGTCTGCGTTAATCCGCCCGCTATCGAAGAGATCCCCCAGGCCGCGCCCGTGTGGCGAGACGATTTCCATCAGATTGGTGCCGATAAAGGCCAGTGTAACTGCGACTTTGAGCGCCCCGAAGAACTCCGGCAGCGTTTTTGGCAGCGCGATCTTCCAGAAGATCGTAAAATTCGAGGCCCCAAGCGAGCGCAGGATGTCGCGATATTCCGGCTCCAGCGTTGACAGTCCAATCGAAACCGAAACGGCGATCGGAAAGAACGAGATCATGAAGGCAATCAGGATCGTGTTGAAATCGTGCTGGCCGACAAAGATCAGTGCGACAATTGGCACAACAGTCGCTTTCGGGATCGCATTGAAACCGACCAAAAGCGGATAAAGACCCTCGCGTGCGACGCGCGAGAAGCCCATGATCATCCCGACCAGTGTGCCGAACACCACGGCGATGCCGAGGCCCGCGACAGTGCGCCAAAGCGTTTCCCAGCTTTTCACCAGGAACAGATCGCGGAACTGCCAGAATTTCGGCAAGAGATCCGAGGGGGAGGCCATGCGGAAATCGGGCAGTTGATAGACCCAGACCAGCCATTCCCAGATGGCTAGGACCGCGACGATGAACAGAACTGGCGAGGCGATTTTGCGGACGGTTTCGCGGCTCATTGCACGATCCCCTCTTTGGCCGATGCGGCGGGCGCGTGTTCGGCCAAGGGCTCATCCGGGCTACTGGCGCGGCCTTGCGCAACCTGAATTTGGTGGCGCAAGACGGCCAGCATCTCGACCGCTTTCGGCGTGTAAAGATCGTCCAATGTGCGCTTACCCTCGATATCCACATCCAGCACAAATTGCGCATGCGCCGGACGACCGGAGAGAACGACCACTTGATCGGCGAGGAACACACTTTCCCGCAGATCATGGGTGATCAACAGGCAGGTGAACGGCTCCTCTTCCCGCAGATCATGCATCGTGCACCACAGGTCTTCGCGGGTGAATGCATCGAGCGCGCCGAAAGGCTCATCCAAAATCAATACTTCGGGCCGATGGATCAGTGAGCGGCAGAGCGACGCCCGCTGGCGCATCCCGCCCGAAAGTTCCGAGGGGCGTTTTCCCTCGAATCCCGTCAGCCCGACCAGTTCAAGTAGATGCCGGGCACGTTCCAGCCCCTCGGCCTTGGTCATCTTGCTTTTGATGATCTCCAGCGGCAGCATTACATTCTGCAAAATCGTGCGCCATTCCAGCAAAACCGGGTTTTGAAAGGCCATGCCAACCGTGGGCCGGGGTGAGGTCACTTTCTGATTGGCGAGCCAGACTTCCCCCTCATTGGGCCGCATCAGGCCCGAGACCAATCGGGTCAGCGTCGACTTCCCGCAGCCAGAGGGCCCCACAACAGCCGTGAAGCTGTCTTTCGGCATTTGCAGCGAAAGCCGGTCTAAAACTGGTAGCGGGCCGGCGGCGGTACGATACGCGTGGGTCACCTCACGCAGCTCGATTTGGGAAGAAGATGTCATTGGGGGCTTTCGTCAGAAATGCGGGCCGGGTGGATCCGGCCCGCATGGGATAGGGCGTTTGGCCGATTACTCTGGCGCAACCATCAACACATCGCTCTCGGGTAGATATGCGTCGGTGAAATAGAGCGCCGCATCGGGTGCGTTCTGGAACTCATAAACCAGGGTCATCTGCTCCAAGGCGCGCGCCAGACGGTCTTGATCCACATAACCCATGCCGTTTTCGACAACCGTGTCGGTCAACACGTTGCTGTCGATGGCCAATTGCAGACGCCGGGTTTCCAGCTCCACATCGCCCGCTGGGTTCCGCGCGATGACCGCCGCAGCACCCGCGGCGGGGTCGGCAATGGCGTCCGACCAACCCTGCGCGACCGCGGTCAGGAAGCTGGTCACGACATCCGGGTTGGCTTCGGCGAAATCGGTATTGACGATGATCGCATTGCCATAAAGCTCAACGCCGTGATCGGCGAAAAGGATGGTGGTGATGTCATCCTCGGGGATGCCAAGACGCGCAAGCGACAAATACGACGAGAAGTTGAACCCGGTCACCGAATCCACATTGCCTTCGGCCAGCATCGGCTCACGCGTCGGGAAGCCCACGGGCTCCACAGTGATTGTCGAGACGTCGATCCCGTTCACCTCGGCCAAGATCGGGAACTGCGCCCAAGCGCCGTCGGGCGGCGGTGCGCCAAGGGTCGAGCCTTCCAGGTCTTCGATGCCGGAAATACCTTGGCTGACCCGGCCGACGATGGAAAATGGCGGGCTGTCATAGGTCATCATCACGGCGGTGACCGGCGCGCCCGGGTTGGTGTCGAGAAACCGCACCAATGAGTTGATATCGGCAAAGCCCAGTGGGAAGGAACCAGACGCCACTTTCGGGATCGCATCGAGTGAGCCTTGGCCGGCAGTGATCTCAACCGACAAATCTTGCGCGGCGAAATGGCCGTTATCAATGGCAAGGAAATAGGGGGCAGACGGGCCTTCAAAGCGCCAATCCAGCGCGAAGGCGATATCGGTTTCAGCAGCCAGCGGGGTCGCCGCGACAATGGCGGCGGCGCAGGTGGCAATCATTCGGGTTTTCACGGGCGGTCTCTCCTCTTGGTGGCAGCGATCATTGACCCCGTTAACTCAGGCAGGACAACGGCGAGGGTCAATCTGCACGCGCCCCGCAGCATAGGTTGCCCTAAGCTTTGCCCAAAAAACAAGCATGTCGACGGATTATTTGGCAGCCAACGGGTGATCTGCCGAGATTACAGCGTCATGGCAAACCGGGCAAAGCCGGTTTCGGCCACTCCCAGATAATCCAATCCAAACTCCTTGATCCGGTCTGGATAGGCCAAAGCGCCGGGCCCGATCTCGGCAATTGCGCGGATGCCGCCTGCATCGGCAAAGCGCCACGTCGGGTTTGTGACAGCGGAGAGTCGATCATAGGTGGTGAAATACCGAACCAGAACATCGCGGACCGAGAGGCGCTCTAGCCAGATTTGCTCCGCATCTGCAGGGGCTTTGAAATGCCCGCCGCCACTGGCCCGATAACTGTTTGTGACGACCAAAAACTCCTGATCTTCGGTCACAAGCTGCCCGTTATGGCGCAAATCGCGGATTCGCCCCGGGGTTTCATATTCCTCTTCACCATCAGCGCTGTAGCGCGCAGGGACGGTCACATCGATCGCATAGGTCAACCCGTCGAGCACATCGAAATTGTAACCCGCAAAGCGATGGTCGATCAGAGGTTGTTGCGGCTCGTCGGGCCGTATCTGATGAAATGCGCAGGCCGCCCGTTCTAGCCAATCGCGCACCTGGGCGCCTGTTGCTTTTAGGATCGCGACCATGTTCGGATAAACATAGAGGTCAGCGGCGTTCTTGATCGCCAGAGGACCTTTGGGAATATCGGTATAATTCACTGGGCCGCCGCGACCGCCCGCTTTGAAGGGAGCGGCGGCGGACAAGAGCGGTAGGTGGGCAAGCTTATGCCCGCGGAGGATCTGCCCCGCAAAATCGCGCTGCGCGTCGGCAATCACCTGGACGGCGGCGGAGTTTGCCAGGAGCGCAAAATACGTCTCCAACGGCACCAGGGTTTCGCCAACCCGGCGACGGATAAATCCCAGTGTGGCGATATGGTCTTCGGCGGTGGCCCGTATGACATCAGGGCAACTCTCGATCTCTGGCACCTTGCAAGTTGAGGCCGCAGCAGCTGTTGGCGGGGCGATACGGATCAACTGGCCTCTGGCGTTGCTGACCCGCCAGCAATCTCGGTCAATCTCTGACAACGTCAGGTCGATCACCCCAAGATGTGATCCTTCGGCACCTGGTTGCACGACCGGCGTGCCGTGGATCGTCCCCGCATTCGGGTCCAGCCAATCTGGCGCTGCGTTGTTCGGCGCTGGGAAGAGTTCATGCGTGTGCCCTGCAATCACGGCGTCAACGCCATCGAGTCGGGCCAGAGGTACAACCGCATTTTCCATCTGCGGATGCTCCTCCGTTGGCCCCAACCCGCTGTGGCTCAAGAGGATGACGAGATCCGCTCCGGCCTCGCGCACCGCGCGTACTTCCCGGCGCGCGGCTGTGAGAATGTCTTCCGCCTCCAGCTTGCCTTCTAACAGATATCTGTCCCACATCAGGGTTTGCGGCGGCGCAAAGCCAATGACACCGATGCGCAATCGGCGCGATCTGCCGGACATATCCTGCATATCACGATCGAGAATGACCCAAGGCGGCACAAAGCTTTCGCCATCGACCCGTTTGATATTGGCCAAAACAGCTGGAAAAGACGCACCTGCGAGGGCGGCTTGCAGGAACTCCAACCCATAGTTGAAGTCGTGATTGCCCAATGCCATCGCGTCATAGTTAAGCGCGTTCATTGCGGCAACCATTGGGTGCGGTCGTCCGTTCGCGCATTGAGATTGCGCGGCGAAATCGCCAAGCGGCGTGCCTTGTAACGTATCGCCGTTATCAACCAAAAGGCAGTTTTCAGCGGCGCGGCGCAGGCTTGCGATTACGCCACCGGCACGCACCAAGCCGCCCCGATTCTGTGGTTGATCGGTGTAGTAGTTATAAGGATGCAGGTTCGCATGGAGATCGCTTGTCGCTAAAATGCGCAAGCTGAGGCTGCTAAGCACCCCTGACTCCAAACTGGCATCAGCACCCATAGAACGACCCTTTCCCCGAGCGCCGAGCATAGTCTTAACGTGAGACGAGACATCAATTATATCGCGCGCTTTTGGACGGAGCCAGAGCTTCTGTGGATAAATCTGCGTCTTTGCGCCGCCTCCTTTTCGGTCTGCGACATTCCTGCCATACCGAGCGGTGGGACCAAACCGGCAGGAAGGCGTAAAGTAATGAAACTCGCGGAAACCGTGACTTTTGGCGGCTCGGGTCTTGATCGCGCGGCGGAACTGCGTGGAGATGCGGCGATGCTTGATGAGGCGTTGGAAAGCCAGGCCGGTCTGGTCTTGCCGCTCTGGCGCGGCAAGCCACTTATGCGGGGCGAGGCGGGGCGGGCCACCTTGGTCTGGCTGCCAAATGACCACCCGGTTCTTGCCGAGGCTGCGCCTGTTCGGGTGTTTTTAGGGCGCAATGACGGGCAATTGCGCTTCGCGGCGGATATCTCGGCCTGGACGCCGGTTGACGTCGATGAAGCGCAAATCGGCGCGTTTCTGGACCCGACGCTTCAGGCCCACCCGGCCGCGCCGAACGAAGCGCTCTTTCGTGAGTTACGCGGTGCGATGACCTGGCTGAGTGCGCGCGATGCTGAGCTGTCGGCAACGGCCAAAGCTGTGCTTGATTGGCACCGCACCCATCGGTTCTGCTCGCGCTGCGGTGCTGAGAGTGTGGCCGATCAAGGTGGGTGGCAGCGGGTCTGCGCTACCTGTGGCGGGCGCCACTTCCCACGCACCGACCCAGTCGTGATTATGCTGATTACGCATGGCAATGACGTCTTGTTGGGCCGGTCGCCGGGCTGGCCCGAAGGCATGTACTCTTTGCTTGCCGGGTTCGTGGAGCCTGGCGAGACCTTGGAGGCGGCGGTGCGCCGGGAGGTCTTTGAGGAAACGCAGGTCGATGTTGGGCCGGTCACCTACCTGGCCAGCCAACCCTGGCCCTATCCCGCATCGCTTATGTTCGGATGTCGCGGCGAGGCGCGCACCCGCGCGATCACAGTCGACCCGGTTGAGATCGAAGACGCTTTATGGCTCAGCCGGGAAGAGCTGACCGAGGTTTTTGCAGGCCGACACACGAAAATCTTGCCAGCCCGGAAGGGCGCGATCGCGCATTTCCTATTGGAAAACTGGCTTGCGGATCGGTTGGATTGAACCGAAATTGCGCCGCAAGACCGGGGTATTGATGAGGACAGTCGAGACATGAAGTTCAAAGTGGCCGAAGATGTCGACGCCCCCATCGGGTTCGTGTTTGAACGGATGACCGATTTCTCGCAATTCGAGGCGGATGTTAAGCGCCGGGGGGCTGACCTGCGGCGTGTCGGCAATTGGACCCAGATCGCTGAGGGCGTGCAATGGCGTGGGGCCGTTCAAGTGCGCGGTAAGAAGCGCAAGATCGAAGCCGAATTGACCGAGCTGGTCCCGGATGAGAGTGCGAAGGTCGACATCACGGTTGGCGGGATGGAGGCGGTCTATCAAATGGCCTTCATCGCCCTTTCGCCTGAAGTAACGCGGGTAGCGACGGAGCTGGATTTGAAGCCGCGCACGTTGACGGCACGGCTGATCATCCAAACCTTGAAATTGGCCCGCGGGCGCGTCGTGCGGCGCATGACCAGAAACTTGATGCGGCAGGGCAATCAGACGGCCGCGGCATGGCGACAAGCGGCGCGCGGCTGAGGCTTCGCAGGTTCGTCAAATGTGGCGACTGGGCGAATCTTGGCTGGCTAGATCGCGTGCGCGGCTCAACCTTGCGGTGTCATCGCTTTACGCTGTCTGGCCCTTGCCATGCCCAATTGCCGCTCGCGCCAGATAATCAAAACACCTGCCAGAATGATGATCACGGCCCCGCCGAGCATGGTCAATGTCGGGATCTCATCAAAGATCAGATACCCCACACCAAGCGCCAACAGCATGGATGTGTATTCAAACGGCGCAATCAGAGACGCATCTGCATGCCGATAGCTCGACGTGAGCAAGATCTGTCCAAACCCGCCCAAAAGCCCGGCAAGAACCAACATGACGATCTGCACCGGGCTTGGCATGACCCAACCCCCGGGGATCGTCAGAAGCGACAAAGTGCTGGCCGTGACCGAAAACCAAAACACAATCGCGGCGGTGCCCTCGGTCTGCACCAGTTTGCGCACAAAGACTTGCGCCAGCGCGGCGCAAATCGCGCCCATCAGAACGACGACTGCCCCCAATGTCTCCCGCGTATCGGCACCGCTCACCCCGACTTGCAGCCGTGGGGAGAGCACGATCAGAACCCCGACCAACCCAAGCGCCACGACACTGAGCCGAAAGGCGCGGACCTCCTCCCCCAAGAACATCGCGGCGAAAATCACCACCAGAAGCGGCGCGGCATAGCCGATCGCGGTCACCTCGGGCAGCGGCAAGAGACCCAAGCCCGCAAAACCAAGCCCCATCGCCATCGTGCCGACCAGCCCGCGCCAGACATGGCCGATAGGATTCTGCGTTTTGAGCCCAATATGCAATTCTTGGCGATAGAGCAGCCAAACGACAATCACCGGCAGAGCGCAGATTGAGCGGAAAAACACGGCTTGCCCCGCGGGCACCGTGTCAGATACCGATTTGATCAGGCTCGCCATCGTCATGAAGACGCAGACCGACGCGATCTTGAGCGCAATGCCGCGAAACGGCGTCATGATCCGGGCAGAAGTTCAGCTTCCTGTAGCAGGCGGATCGCAAAATCTTGCCGGAAATGCTGTAGGGCAGAAAAGCTGCGCGCGCGGGTGTAGAGCGAAAACACCACCGGTTCGGCATTCTCCCGAAGGACGAAACCGGTGTACCAGCCTTCAAATTCTCCACTAAATCCATTGCTGGAGGTCGCGCCCGCTCCTGTCTTTCCATGCAAAGTCGCGGTGCCGAACTGGGCGAAATGGCTGGCCTCGATCAGCGCGTTGGCACTTGCGCCCGATAGCGCCAGCGTGCCCATGAAGAACCGGTCGAGAAAGTCCACCTGTTCCCTCACGGACACCATGAGCGGCCCGCCAAGCCAAAAGCCGTCGGAGCCATCTGGAACACTGGCGTTGCCATATCCCCATTCGCCAAGCCGTTGGCGGTATTCGCGAACTCCGACATCCAGGGCAATGTCCTGAAAGACCCAAACAGCTGAGTCCCGAAACGCGCTGCGCAAGGTTTGATCCTGGCGCCAGTCTCGCGGCCAGTATCCGGCGGCAGGGCGGCGATCTTGATCCCATGGGTACGCGTGATCAAGCGACGCAGCGACGCCTGTTTCCAAAGCGATCAGCAGATTGGGGATTTTGAATGTGGACCAAGGCGCATGGCGAGTGTTCAGGTCGCTACCGGTCAGCACATACTCGATACCTGTCTCCAGATCGCGGGCGAGAAAGGCCACCTCGCGATCGCCGATCTCGTCTGAGAGCGGTCCCCTGAGAATGTCCATTTGTGCGGCCGCCATACTCGCGAAGACTGTCGCGATGCACAGAAAGCCTATAGTAATCAAAGAGTTCAAAAAGGCACGCATCGCCATCTCTGCCAAATCCGACTAGGTTGGAAACTGCGCGGATAGATCCACACAGGCACTCGTAACCGACCTGTGCCGGGATGCCAATGCGCATCCGGGCTTGGAGTTAGATTTCACCTCAGAAGTTTTGATCGACGGCAGTTAGTCCCGCGCGCGGTCGGCGGGATAGGTGCCGAGGATGTGCAAATTGGTCGTGAAATACCCCAACTCTTCCAACGCCAACTGCACATTGCGATCCTCGGGGTGGCCTTCGACATCGGCATAAAACTGCGTGGCGGTGAAGGAGCCGCCGACCATGTAGCTTTCCAGCTTGGTCATGTTCACGCCATTGGTCGCGAACCCACCCATCGCCTTATAGAGGGCCGCAGGGATGTTGCGGACCCGGAATACGAAACTTGTCATCATGTGATCGGCGCGGCGGGTCATATCCGCCTCTCGCGACATCAGAAGAAAGCGCGTGGTGTTGCGATCATGGTCTTCGATATGACGGGCGAGCACATCTAGCCCATAAATCTCCCCGGCGAGTTCCGAGGCCAGCGCCGCCTGCGCTTTGTCGCCGCGTTCGGCGATGATCTTCGCAGATCCCGCGGTGTCTGCGCCAACCTGGCCGCGAATCCCATATTCGCGCAGAAAATCCCGGCACTGACCCAGAAGCACCGTATGACTCTGTGCGCTTTTCACATCCGAAAGCGTCGCGCCGGGTACCGCCAACAGGTTGATATGCACCCGCACAAAGGCTTCATCGACAATATGCAACCCGCTATCGGGCAGCAGATGATGAATATCCGCGACCCGTCCATAAGTGGAGTTTTCCACCGGCAGCATCGCCATATCGGCGCGCCCATCCCGGACCGCTTCGATGGCATCTTCAAAGGTCGGACAGGGCAAAGCCTCCATCGCTGGGCGGGCCTCGTGACAGGCCTGATGCGAATAGGCGCCGGGTTCTCCCTGGAAGGCGATACGCGATGTCATGGGCGAATTTCTTTCCCGATGGTGTTTTGTCGCGCTCCCTACACCTTGAAAGCCCCCTGGGAAAGCCGATAGATAGCGCGCAAGCTCAGGTGAGAGAACGGGACAACTATGTTTGACACAATGACCATCACCAAGGTAGGCGGCTCTCTTTGCGCCGCGCTCTTGATCTTCCTGCTTGGGGGCTGGGCCGCCGACGGGCTCTATTCCGTGGGCGGGTCCCACGATGATGAGCATCGCGCGGGCTATGTGATCGATACAGGTGCAGAAAGCGACGAACCCGCCGAAGAGGTGGTCGAGGTCGCTTTTGCCGATGTGTATGCCACGGCCGATGCCGGCGCGGGCGAGCGTCTCTGGCGCCAATGCTCGGCGTGCCATTCCGATGAGGCTGGTCGCAATGGGGTTGGCCCGTCGCTGCATGGGGTGGTGAACCGTGCGAAGCACACAGCGGAAGGCTTTGGCTATTCCGACGGACTCCTGGCCACAACCGGAGATTGGACGCCTGAGAATATCTCGGACTTCATCGCCAACCCGCGCGAATATGCGCCGGGCACCGCCATGGCCTATAACGGCATGCGCGACGTGGAAGATCGGGCCAATCTGATTGCCTATCTGGCGACGCTGGTCGACTGATCCTGCGTATAAGACTTAAAGAGAGGCCGCCTTCGGGCGGTCTTTTTTATGCAGAAGCAGCAGATCCGGGCCAAAACCACATCTGTTCACGATTTCTCAACTTGATGAGTCCGGGGGATGGCCCGTAACGTGAGGCAGCCCAGATAATTGGCCAGAGAGTCCGAAAAACAGCAGTGGAGGGTGTCATGCGCAACCGCGAATCCGAGGCTCAGGCGGTATTGCGACCGTGCAGCGCAAGCGCGAGGTATTGGCTTTTGCTGCCAATGATCTTGCTCATGCTTGCGGCAGGCATGGCGCGCGCGCAGGACGATGACCTCATCGTTACCCATGGCATCTCGACTTTCGGCGATCTGCGCTATGGGCCGGATTTCGAACATCTGGACTACGTCAATCCCGACGCGCCCAAAGGCGGCGAAATGTCGTTTTCTTGGTCGTCCGCCGGTGGATCGTTCGACTCTCTGCATCCGTTCACACGGGAAGGCCGCCCGGCGGTACTCTCCTCGATCTTTTTTGAATCGATGCTCGAAGGTACAGCGGATGAGATCGGATCGGCCTATTGCTTGCTCTGCGAAACCCTCGCGTATCCTGAAGATCGATCCTTCGTGATCTTCACGATTCGCGAGGGTGCTGCATTTTCGGATGGCACCCCCGTAACGGCGGATGACGCGCTCTTTTCCTATGAAATCCTGCGTGACGAGGGCCTGCCCAGTTTCCGGGCGTCCATCGGGCGAACGATTGCTGGCGCCGAAGTGCTCGACGATCGCCGCATCCGGTTTGATTTCAATCCAGAGGCGCCGCTTCGCGGGCGGATCCAATCGGCCGGCGGCCTGCCGGTCTTTTCGCGCGCCAGCCATGACGCATCGGGATACGGGTTTAGCGAGGCGCGGCTGGAGCCGTTGATGGGCTCGGCCCCCTATGTGCTGCATGAAGTGGAATCTGGGCAACGGACCGTGTTCCGCCGCAACCCCGATTACTGGGGCAATGACCTGCCGATCAATCAGGGGCGATACAATTTCGACCGTATCCGGATCGAGTATTACGGCGATGCTGTTGCGGCCTTCGAAGGGTTTACCGCCGGAAACTACCTGTTCCGGCAGGAGAGCAGCTCGGTCAACTGGGCCACGTCTTATGATTTCCCAGCACTGGACCGCGGCCATGTGGTGAAAGCGGAACTGCCGGATGGCACGATTTCGACGGGTCAGAGCTTCGTTATCAATCTGCGCCGCGAGAAATTCCAAGATGCCCGTGTGCGCGAAGCCATCGCGCTGATGTTCAACTTCGCATGGACTAATGAGACTCTGTTCTACGGTCTCTATGAGTGGAATGACTCCTTCTGGCAAAACACCGATCTGGTCGCCGAGGGCCTGCCAAGCGAGGCGGAACTGGTGCTTTTGGAACCGCTTCGCGACCAGCTACGGCCCGAGGTCTTCACCGAGGAGCCGTTTAGCTTGCCGGCCTCTAATCCTGACCGCGCGCTCGATCGTCGTCAGGCGCGCCGCGCCATCGGCCTGCTAGAGGAGGCCGGTTGGGTCGTTGGCGATGACGGCATGGTGCGCAATGGGGCTGGGCAGACGCTGGATGTGGAGTTCTTGAACTCCGGCCCGATGTTTGACCGGCTCATCAACCCTTATGTGGAGAACCTCCGCACCATCGGCATCAACGCGCGCCTGACCCGTGTGGACAGCGCCCAGATGACACAGCGCGAGCGGGAGTATGATTTCGACATCATCACCGACCATATCCCGATGGCGTATGAGCCAGGCGCAGGTCTGCGGCAGTATTTCGGGTCGCAAACGGCCAATACATCGGTTTTTAACCCGGCCGGTTTGGCTGACCCGGCCATCGATGCGCTGGTTGAGCATGTGATCGACGCAGAAACACGGGAAGAGTTGAGCGTATCCGTTGCTGCTCTGGACCGCGTGTTGCGGTGGGAGCGCTTCCGCGTGCCGCAATGGTTCAACAATGCCCATTGGGTCGCCTATTACGACATCTATCGGTATCCCGAACCGCTGCCGCCTTTTGCGCTCGGGTTCCTCGATTTCTGGTGGGTCGATGCCGAGGCGGAAGCGGCCTTGCGCGAAGCAGGCGCGTTCTAAACCAAGATGGGCCCTTATATCCTCAGACGGCTTTTGCTGATGATCCCGACACTCTTTGGGATCATGGTGATCAACTTCGCGCTGACGCAATTCGTCCCCGGCGGCCCGGTGGATCAGGTACTGGCGCAGCTTGAGGGGGAGGGCGATGTTTTCGCCACCATCTCCGGCGGTGGGTCCGAGGCGGGCCCGATTGAGATCGAAGGTGCCTATCAGGGCGCGCGGGGCGTGCCGCCGCGTTTCCTCGAAGAGTTGGAGATTTCCTTCAACTTCGCCCGCATCGTCTGCGCTGATGGCTTCACCGGCATCCCCGACCTGGATGCCGAGGAATGCAGTTCCGAACGTATCCCGGCTGTCGAACGTTTCTTCCTGATGCTCTGGGATTACATGCGCTTCGATTTCGGCGACAGCTTTTTCCATTCCGAAAGCGTGATGGAGCTTGTGGTCGACAAACTGCCCGTCTCAATCACGCTTGGTCTCTGGTCGACGCTCATCGCCTATATCGTCTCGATCCCGCTTGGCATCCGCAAAGCGGTCAGTGATGGCTCCCGGTTCGACACCTGGACCAGCGGCATCATCATCGTGGCCTATGCGATCCCGGGCTTCCTCTTCGCGATCCTGCTTTTGGTGCTCTTCGCGGGTGGGTCCTACTGGCAAATCTTCCCGCTTCGGGGCCTCACATCCCCTTCCGATGTTTGGGCCACACTTACCTGGTGGGAACGCATTCTCGACTATTTCTGGCACATCGCCCTTCCGGTCGTGGCCTCGACCATTTCGGCTTTCGCGACGCTCACGCTGCTGACCAAGAACAGCTTTCTGGATGAGATCAAGAAACACTATGTGATGACCGCCAAAGCCAAGGGGCTGGCGGAAAACCGAGTGCTCTATGGCCACGTCTTCCGCAACGCGATGCTGATCGTGATTGCGGGTTTCCCGGCGGTGTTCGTGAGTGTGTTCTTCGGCGGCTCGGTGATTATCGAGACAATCTTCTCGCTCGACGGGTTGGGGCGTCTGGGTTTTGAGGCGGCGGTCAGCCGGAACTACCCGGTGATCTTCGGCACGCTCTTTGTCTTTGGTCTCATCGGCCTCGTGGTCGGGCTGCTCTCTGATCTGATGTATGTCTGGATCGACCCGCGCATCGACTTCGAAACGCGGGAGACCTGAGAGATGGCGCTCCGCGAAGACGATATCACCCCGCCCGCCGCGGATGCGGCGCTGCCCGAACCTAAAAGAGGGTTCCTCAGCCTATCGCCGCTCAATCAACGCCGCTGGCGGAACTTTCGGGCGAATGGCCGGGCCTTCTGGTCGCTCCTGATCTTCACCGTGCTCTTCGGCCTGTCGTTCTTCGCCGAGTTGATTGCCAATGACAAACCGATCCTCGTCAGCTTCCAAGGGGAGCTCTACACGCCCATTTTCACCTTCTATCCCGAAACCCAGTTTGGCGGCGATTTCCGAACCGAGCCGGTCTATCGGGACCCCGAAGTACAATGCCTGATCATTTCTGGCGGGTTGGACGCCTGTTGGGACGACCCCGACGGGGTGATTATCGACGCGCAGGAAGACGGGGTCGTGAATGGTGAAGAGATCGACCGAGGCTGGATGCTCTGGCCACTCGTGCCCTTTTCTTACAACACGATCAGCAATGTGATCAGCACACCCGCCCCCGCCGCACCGGATGCCAATCACTGGCTGGGCACCGATGACACCGCGCGCGATGTGCTGGCCCGGGTCATCTATGCGTTCCGGTTGAGCGTGATGTTCGCGCTGATAGTGACGGCGCTGACCTCGCTTATCGGCATCGCCGCAGGTGCGGTGCAGGGCTATTTCGGTGGTTGGATCGATCTGATCTTCCAGCGGATCATCGAGATTTGGGGCTACACGCCCAGCCTCTTCGTGATCATCATCGTGGCCGCGATCTTCACGATGAATTTCTGGCTCTTGGTCTTTCTCATGGTGCTCTTCGGCTGGACCGCGCTGGTGGGGGTTGTCCGCGCCGAGTTCTTGCGCGCCCGGAACTTCGAATATATCCGCGCCGCCCGCGCGCTTGGCGTGTCGAACCGCGTGATCATGTTCCGCCATGTGCTGCCGAATGCGATGGTGGCGACGCTGACCATGCTGCCCTTCATCGTGACCGGCACGATCGGCGGGCTGGCCTCGCTCGATTTCCTCGGCTTCGGCCTGCCGTCCTCAGCGCCGTCCCTGGGTGAACTGACCCTACAGGCAAAGAACAACCTGCAAGCGCCCTGGCTCGCCTTCACCGCCTTCTTCTCCTTCGCGATCATGCTGTCGCTTTTGGTCTTCATCTTTGAGGGGGTGCGCGATGCGTTTGACCCCAGAAAGACGTTCAAATGAGGGTGCTCGATGTCAAAAATCTCAAGGTCAGCTTCACCCAGGACGGGGCCACAACCGAAGCGGTGAAAGGGGTCAGCTTCTCGATTGAGAAGGGCGAAACCGTCGCGCTGGTCGGCGAATCCGGCTCCGGCAAATCCGTCACCGCGCTATCGACTGTCGCGCTCTTGCCCGATAGCGCTAAGATCGAGGGCTCGGTAAATTATCGCGGGGCTGAGATGATCGGCGCGCCTGAAAGCGAGCTGCGCCACGTGCGCGGCAATGATATCAGTTTTATCTTCCAAGAGCCGATGACGTCGCTCAACCCGCTCCACACGCTGGAAAAGCAGCTCTCCGAAAGCCTCGGCCTGCATCAGGGCCTGCGTGGGGAGGCCGCGCGGCGTCGGGTCATCGAATTGCTCACCAAGGTCGGCATCCGCGACCCTGAAACCCGGCTTGGCGCGTATCCGCATCAGCTCTCCGGCGGGCAGCGTCAACGGGTGATGATCGCGATGGCGCTCGCCAACGGGCCGGACCTGTTGATTGCCGATGAACCGACCACGGCGCTCGATGTGACGATCCAAGCGCAGATTCTCGAACTTCTGGCTGATCTGAAACAGGCCGAGGGCATGAGCTTGCTGTTCATCACCCATGACCTGGGTATCGTCCGCCGCTTCGCGGATCGGGTCTGCGTCATGCAGGGCGGTGAGATTGTCGAGGCCGGCCGCACAGGCGAGATTTTCGACAACCCAAGGCATCCCTATACCCGCAAACTCCTGGCCGCCGAGGCCACGGGCGAGCCAGATCCGGTGCCAGAGGACGCGCCCGAGATCGTCAACACCCATGATCTGAAAGTTTGGTTCCCGATCCAGCGCGGTTTGCTGCGCCGCACCGTGGGCCATGTGAAGGCGGTCAATGCCGCGTCGATCTCGGTGCGTGCCGGGGAAACCCTGGGCGTGGTGGGCGAGAGCGGCTCGGGCAAGACCACGCTGGCGCTGGCGATCATGCGGCTCATCTCGTCGGAGGGGCCCGTTGTCTTCATGGGGCAGGACGTGCAGGGCTGGAAATCCGCCGCGCTCCGGCCGCTGCGCCGCGATATGCAGATCGTGTTCCAAGACCCGTTTGGCTCGCTCTCGCCGCGGATGACAGTGGAGCAGATCGTGGCCGAAGGTCTGGGCGTGCATGGGACCATCCCAGGGCAGGACAAACGCCAGATGGTCGCCGATATCCTGAAAGAGGTTGGGCTCGATCCCGCGATGATGCATCGCTACCCGCATGAATTCTCCGGCGGGCAGCGGCAGCGGATCGCAATCGCCCGGGCGATGATCCTGAATCCGAAACTGGTGGTGCTCGACGAGCCGACCTCGGCGCTCGACATGACCGTGCAGGTGCAGATCGTTGAATTGCTGCGCGAGCTACAGCGGCGTCATGGCCTGGCGTATCTTTTCATCTCCCACGACCTGAAAGTCGTCCGCGCCCTGGCACATAAGGTGATTGTGATGAAGCAGGGCGACATCGTCGAAACAGGTCTGAGAGACGAGATTTTCAACGCGCCGAAATCCGACTATACCCGCGCGCTTTTGGCGGCCGCATTCGACCTGCATGCTGAGGGCAGCGCGGCCTGAAATCAGATCGCCGAAGAGTGCCCGTCAGCGCGCATTTCGTATGCGTCAAATGCCCGCGCGATCATCCGCGTCAGGGGGCGGGCTTCGGGCAAAATCGAGAAGCCCGTCGCGTCTTGGCGGACCACGCCCGGGAAGGCTTTCACCGCTCCGGCATAGATCGTATCAAGCTCCGCATCGCTCAACCCAAAGTTGTTTTTGATCTCCGCGCTGTCGATGCGGAAGTCGCACATCAACATCTCGATCATCCGCGCGCGCAGGATGTCATCGCCCTTAAACGCGTGTCCGCGCCCGGTGGCCATGTCGCCCGCCCGCACGGCCTTTTGATAGGCGGCGGTGCCGGCATCGTTCTGCGCAAACCCTTGCGGAAACCGCGAGATCGACGACGCGCCAATGCCCAAGAGCACGTCACATGTGTCATCGGTGTAGCCCTGGAAATTCCGCCGCAAGCGCCCTTGACGCGCGGCCACTTCCAGCCCGTCGCCGGGCCGCGCGAAATGGTCGATCCCGATCTCGGCATAGCCGTCCCACATAAAGAGTCGCCGCGCCGTATCGAAGAGCGAAAGGCGTTCCTCGGGCGAGGGCAGGGTGTCCGTCGGGATCATCGCCTGGCGTTTCGCCATCCAAGGCACATGGGCATAGCCGTAAAGCGCGACCCGATCGGGCGCCAAAGACAGAAGCATTTGAACTGTCTCGGAAATTCGGGCCTGACTCTGGTCGGGCAGGCCAAAAAGAATGTCGGCATTGAGTGAGGTGATGCCACGCGCGCGCAGCATTTCAACTGCGTCTCGGGTCACATCATAGCTCTGAATGCGACCGATAATCTGTTGGATGTCGTTGTTGAAATCCTGCACCCCGATGGAGGCGCGATTCATCCCCGCAGCAGCAAGCGCATCAAGCCGGGTGGCGTCGATTTCATTGGGGTCGATCTCAACCGAGAACTCCGCGCCATCGGCGAGCGGCAGGACAGCTGTCAACGCGTCGGTCAAGTCTGTCAGCATGGCCGGCGACATCAGCGTTGGGGTGCCCCCGCCGTAGTGCAATCGCGCCAGTTCCACCCCTTCGGGCAGAACCTCGCGCAGCAGCGCAATCTCCGATTTGACCGATTCGAGATAGGCGATCACCGGTTCGTCGGACCGGACCCCTTGAGTCCGGCACGCACAGAACCAACACAACCTGCGGCAGAACGGCACATGCACATAGGCCGAAATCTTCGATCCCGGCGGAATTGCACCAATCCAGTCTACGAAATCCCTTGCAGACACGTCGTTCGAGAACTTCGTGGCCGGAGGGTAACTCGTATAACGTGGCACTTTTGAGTCAAACAGACCCAGGCGGCGAAGTTGCGTCATATGCTCCATTGCTATACACCTAAGAGTTGTAAGCACCCCTGTAATTGATCGAGATCAAAGCGGGGTCAAGCCACTCCTATTCCGGTGATAGAAATGACCAATCGCCAGCTCGCCCTGCCACAACAAGATTGCGCCGATTGCCCGATCCGTCATCGGGCCGTTTGCGCGCGCTGCGAAACCGATGAGTTGGATCATCTGGAGTCCATAAAATACTATCGGAAGTACGAAGCCGGGCAGACGATTGTCTGGGCGGGTGACAAGATGGATTTCGTGGCGTCGGTGGTCGAAGGCGTGGCCTCTCTGACCCAAACGATGGAAGACGGGCGTCGCCAGATGGTCGGGCTTTTGTTGCCCAGTGATTTCCTCGGTCGCCCGAATCGCGACACGGCCCCTTATGACGTCGTGGCCTCGACCGATGTGCTGATGTGTTGCTTCCGCCGGACGCCATTTCAGCAGTTGATCGCTGATACGCCGCATATCAGCCAGCGGCTTCTTGAGATGACGCTGGACGAACTGGATGCGGCGCGGGAATGGATGCTGCTTCTGGGCAGGAAGACGGCGCGGGAGAAGATCGCCAGCCTTTTGAGCATCATCGCGCGGCGCGATGCGAGCCTGAAGGATTTGCCATCGACCGGCGAAGTGTCGTTCGATCTGCCGCTGACCCGCGAAGCGATGGCCGACTACTTGGGCCTGACGCTGGAAACCGTGAGTCGCCAGATGTCAGCGCTGAAGCGCGACGAGGTGATCCGCCTGGAAGGCAAACGTCATATCACGATCCCGGATTTCGATCTTCTCCTGGACGAAACCGGCGACGATGCTGATGGCGGGATGCTGGCCTGACGGCTTTTGCCTCTCCAAACAAGCTTGGATTCATCAGGTGGCCGCATTTCGGGCAGGTCGAACCTTCAGACCCAATCGGTTTCATGATTGAGTGCGCTGTGCGGCGCACGAATGACGGCGGAACGGCTCAATCTCATTCAGGAGCGTTGGCGCAATGGTACATGATCTCACCACGCGAATAGACGGTCTCTTCTTCGGCAGAGTCGAGAAGCGTTGGGAGGGGCGCGACCCTTCTGCCATTGGCAAAACAGCGGTAACCGGTCGGCGTGTCATCGAGGAAAACGGATTTGTGGAGGATGCCCAAGCCGATCTTGTGCATCACGGCGGGCGGGACAAAGCCATCCATCACTACGCTGCGGATCACTATCCAGATTGGATCGCGGAAGGGGCGATCCCCGAGGGAACACGGCCTGCTGCGTTTGGCGAGAATATCTCGACATGCGGTATGACCGAAGAAACGGTGTGCATCGGAGATATCCTGCAATTGGGTACGGCCACCGTCCAAATCAGCCAAGGGCGGCAGCCGTGCTGGAAGGTCGCGGAACACACGACTAATCCCCGCATGGCGGCGCTCTTCACGAAAAGCGGGCGAACGGGCTGGTACTATCGCGTTCTGGAAAACGGCACCGCCGGGGTGGGCGATGAGGTGCGCCTTTTGGAACGACCGCACCCAGAGTGGTCGGTCAAACGGGTCACACTGGGTCGCCTGACGCGGCGTATCTCGTCACAGGATGCAGAGGTCCTGGCGCATATGCCGGAATTGGCAGGGGGCTGGCGGAGCGCCTTTACCAAGATGGCAGCGGGCGACCGAGGCGAAGACACCTCCAAACGCCTCAACGGCTAATGCGACGAAACCGCTTGGCCACCCCGGGACAAGCCCAACTCCTTCTCTCGAAGGTTATGACATCCTTTTAGGCACCCATGAGACATGGGACATGAGGGCTCCACGCAGGCCCTCAGCGACACGAGAATGAAATGTTCGAACGCCCCTGCCGAGAAAGAGGGGCGTTCAGGCTATTGAGCCGAAGCCGCTTAGTGCGCCATCAAGACCGGCACGATGGCATTCTCCAGCAGGTTCCGTGTCGCCCCGCCCAAAATCGCTTCGCGGAAGCGGGAATGGCCATAGGCGCCCATCACCAGGAAATCGGCGTTTTGATCCTGAACATGTCGGTTGATCACATCCGAGACCCGCGGCAGCGTTTGCGCCACGATTGAGACTTCCACCTGGCATCCATGCCGGTTGAGCATCTGACAGAGCTCAGCACCCGGATCGGCAACCTCCGCAGCGTGGCGTTGTGGGTCGATGATCAGGATATTGACCAGTTTCGCGGTTTTCAGGATCGGCAATGCCGCTCGAACCGCCGAGAGCGCCTCAGCCGATTCATTCCAGGCGATGACAACCCGTTCCGGCGTCGCCGTGACCGGCTTGTCGCCGCCGGGCAGAACCACGGCGGTCGCTTGGCCTTGGAACATCGCCGCTTCGACCACAACCGGCGCGTCAGAGGTCTGCCCCTCGCCGTAAGGCTTCGGCAACATAACCATGTCAGCGAACCGCGCCCGGCGGGCGACGATTCCGGCCACGCTGGCCGTCTGCGTGACCAGAGCTTCGATCCCCCATGAGATTTCCGTCTTCTCCAAGCGGGCGCGGGCGGCAGCCTCGATCTCGCTGGCCAGAGCTTGTGCTTGGGCCAGGGTCTCCTCATGCATCAGCGCCGTCGCGCCAGCAAAATAATACCCGGTCTGTGTGCGGTCGATCCCGAGGCAAAGCACATCAAGATGCGCGCCTTCGGCACGGGCGAAGGGCAGAGCAGCCTCTAGCACGGGGCCGACCTCTGCCGGATCGGTGAGAATTGTCAGAATGCTCTTATAGGCCATATCAAACCTCCTCGGTTGCAAGCTTTTCTCAGGATTAGACCGGGGCGGGACGTCGCACCTTGACCTGCGTCAAGACAATTGGGGCCGGGGTTTGACATGGATCAAGGCCATAACCCCCTGTCCTGCGCGATGTGGGGTCAGATGGAACAGCTCCGGACGGCTCGACTCGAGTCGGAACCGGGGAATGACGAAGGGACGATCTATGCTTGATTATGTAAAGCTGCTGATCCTTGGCTTGGTGGTGCTTTGTGCAGCCATCGCAGCCAATTACGCCCGGGATATGGTTTATATGATCCATATGATCCTGGTGATGATCACGGCGGGTGGCCTGTTTATCTGGCAACTCCGTCGCACTGGTGAACCGGCGGTACCGGTTCCGACACATGAATATATGGACGGGCCCGTGCGCGCCGCCGCGATTGCCACCGCCTTTTGGGGGGTTGTGGGCTTTCTCGTGGGCGTGGTCATCGCGTTCCAGCTGGCTTATCCGCAGCTCAACTTCGATTGGGCGGACGGGTATCTGAACTTCGGTCGGCTCCGTCCTCTGCATACATCTGCGGTGATCTTCGCCTTTGGCGGTAACGCGCTTCTGGCCGCGTCCTTCTACATCGTGCAGCGGACTTCGGCGGCCCGGATGTGGGGCGGTGGTCTGACCTGGTTCGTCTTCTGGGGTTACCAGTTCTTCATCGTTCTGGCCGCCTCCGGCTATGTCTTGGGCTCGACCCAAAGCATGGAATACGCCGAACCCGAATGGTATGTGGATCTCTGGCTCACGATCGTCTGGGTGGCCTTCCTCCTGGTCTTCGTCGGCACCCTGTTGAAGCGGAAAGAGCCGCATATCTACGTCGCTAACTGGTTCTTGCTCAGCTTCATCGTCACGGTGGCGATGTTGCATGTGGTCAACAACCTGGTTGTGCCGGTCTCCATCTTCGGCTCGCGCTCGGTGCATGTGATGTCGGGCGTACAGAGCGCGATGACACAGTGGTGGTACGGCCATAACGCGGTGGGCTTCTTCCTGACCGCCGGCTTCCTGGGGATGATGTACTACTTCATCCCGAAGCAGGCCGAGCGTCCCGTCTACTCCTATAAGCTTTCGATCATCCACTTCTGGGCCCTGATCTTCTTGTATATCTGGGCCGGTCCGCACCACCTGCATTACACCGCACTGCCGGATTGGGCGTCGACCCTCGGCATGGTGTTCTCGGTGATCCTGTGGATGCCCTCCTGGGGTGGTATGATCAACGGTCTGATGACGCTCTCAGGCGCCTGGGATAAGCTCAGGACCGACCCGATCCTGCGGATGATGGTGACCTCGGTGGCCTTCTACGGCATGTCGACCTTCGAAGGTCCGATGATGTCGATCCGTGCGGTCAACTCGCTCAGCCACTACACCGACTGGACGATCGGTCACGTGCACTCCGGTGCGCTCGGTTGGAACGGCATGATCACCTTCGGGATGCTCTACTATCTCTTCCCGAAACTCTGGAACCGCCAGGCCCTCTACAGCCTGCGCCTGGTCAGCTGGCACTACTGGCTCGCCACGATCGGCATCGTGCTCTACGCGTCGTCGATGTGGGTGACCGGGATCATGGAAGGCCTGATGTGGCGTGAAGTGGATGCTCAGGGCTTCCTGGTGAACTCCTTCGCCGACACGGTGGCTGCCAAGTTCCCGATGTATGTGGTCCGCGGCTTGGGTGGGGTGATGTTCCTCTCCGGTGCGCTGATCATGGTCTACAACCTCTGGATGACTGTGAAGAAGGGTACCGTGAAATCGGACGCCCCTGCCGCAGCGCCTGCTGAATAAGGAGGGTCGAAAACATGGCAACTCTCGACGGACATAAGAAGATCGAGACCAACGCGACCCTTCTGCTGACACTCAGCTTTCTGGTCGTGACCATCGGTGGGATCGTGGAAATCGCGCCCCTTTTCTACCTGGAAAACACGATTGAGGATGTAGAGGGCATGCGCCCCTACTCCCCGCTCGAGTTGGCAGGCCGGGAAGTCTACATCCGGGAGGGCTGCTATGTCTGCCACTCCCAGATGATCCGGCCGATGCGGGACGAGGTGGAGCGCTATGGCCACTACAGCCTGGCGGCGGAATCGCAATATGACCATCCGTTCCAGTGGGGCTCGAAACGGACCGGGCCCGATCTGGCCCGGGTCGGTGGGCGCTATTCGGATGAATGGCATGTGGACCACATGACCGATCCGCAATCGGTTGTGCCGGAATCGGTGATGCCGCCTTATGGCTTCCTCTCCGATAACGTGCTGCAGCCGACCTATATCGCCGATCTGATGGAAACCCATCGCTTTGTCGGGGTGCCTTACACCGACGAAATGATCGAAAACGCTCAGCTCGATTTCATCGAACAGGCGACAGATTTCGGCGATAGCGGTGTCGTGGAACGCTACCCTGGCGCGCAACAGCGTGACTTTGATGGGCAGCCGGAAGTGACCGAGATGGATGCGATCATCGCGTATCTGCAGATGCTGGGCACGCTGGTCGATTTCTCGACCTTCACGCCCGAAGAAGCTGCGGAAAGCCGGTAAAGGAGCAAGAAGATGGAAGACACCTACACCATCATGCGGATCTTTGCCGGAAGCTGGGGCCTGATGTTCCTGCTTATCGCGTTCCTGGCGGTGATCGTATTCACCCTCAGACCCGGCAGCCGCAAAGTGCATCGCGACACGGCCAATATCCCGTTTCGGCATGACGACAAGCCGGCGGCGGATGACACCGCTGCTCCCGCCCAGTTGAAGGAGGCGCGGCAATGACCGACGACAAGTACAAACATCCCGACGAGCAGATTCTGCAAGAGGGCGACCCCGATACCACCGGCCATGTCTGGGACGGCATCAAGGAGTTCAACAACCCGCTTCCACGCTGGTGGCTTTGGACCTTCTACGGCACCATCGCCTGGGGATTGCTTTACACGATCCTCTATCCGGCTTGGCCACTGATCAACAGTGCAACGCCGGGCCTGTTGGGTTACTCGACTCGCGCCAATGTGGCCGAGGATATTGCCGAGTTCGACAGTATGAACGCTCCGATCCGGGCGCAGATCGAAGAGGTCGAATTGGCGGCCATCAATGCCACCGATAACCCAGATCTCTACAGCTATGCGATCCAAGGCGGGGCCGCGACTTTTGCGACCTGGTGTTCGCAGTGTCACGGCTCGGGTGCGGCTGGCGTGCAAGCCTCGGGCTATCCGAACCTGCTGGACGATGACTGGCTCTGGGGCGGCACGATCGAAGACATTCACTACACCGTGTCCCACGGGATTCGGAATGAGGATGATCTCGACGCGCGCTACTCTGAGATGACCGCTTTTGACGAGATCCTCACCGACGAGGAAATCGCCAGCGTCGTGCAATATGTCCGCAACATCTCGAACCAGGAGGCCGACGCGACCTTGGCGGCGGCTGGCGAGAGTGTCTATCTCGACAATTGCGCCGCTTGTCACCTGGATGACGGCTCGGGCGACCGGTTCCTCGGCGCGCCGAACCTGACCGATGCGATCTGGCTCTATGGCGGCTCCGAAGAGGCGATTGAGCACACCGTGCGCTTTTCCCGCTTCGGCGTGATGCCCCCTTGGACCGAACGTCTGTCCGAGGCTGAGATCCGCTCGGTCGCGGTCTATGTTCACTCTCTGGGTGGCGGCGAATAGGCAGCCTAAGGCGCTGATAAACATAACAAAGGCCCGGTGGGATACCCCGCCGGGCCTTTCTCGTTTCGACCGAACAAGCGCCTCCGGCCGGGGCAAGGGCTTCCGCATTCTGTTGGAGCGAAAAAGAACTGAGCGATCCAAATAATTCGTGACTTCTTGATTCATGTCAAAGCTGCGCGCCATCGGAGTCGATACTCCAAGTTCAAGACATGTCTCCACGAGGATGTGTTTCTGATTGGCGGCCTCCCAGTGACCGCCTCAAAACACCGAAGGCCCCTCCCGGTCTTTGGTCATGGCACCGGTCTTGGTCCTGTTCGCGCGTTTCCTACAAGACCGGTGCCCACTCCCCCCACGCTCTAAAAGGCACTGACCCAAGGGTCGATTCGCGACCAGTTCATGGCGCACCACAAGACGGCCCCGGTGGAGCAATATGGCGCGATCATGAAGGAATA
Source organism: Roseobacter sp. HKCCD6576-2 (assembly GCF_013179285.1). Lineage (GTDB taxonomy): Bacteria > Pseudomonadota > Alphaproteobacteria > Rhodobacterales > Rhodobacteraceae > Rhodophyticola > Rhodophyticola oceani. Next base: position 401,588 of record NZ_WVNW01000001.1, read on the forward strand.
TGTGGCGGTGCCCGAAGCACTTGCCGCCGATCCGGATCAGGTCGCAGCGCTGTTCGCGCAATCTGTCGCCTACGTGGAAACCTTGAAGCCGAAAAAGACCACGTGAAAGTGACGCTACGGCCCCCCGCGCGTATCGCCGCAGGCCGCTTTGTCTCATCGTTGTAGTTGGCCTTCACAACTAAATGACGGGCAGGGTTTGATCCACGTCAAGGAGCCTGCGCGCGCCAAACCCTAGAACAGAATTGCGCAGGATCAGAACAACCTAGGAGCGAGTCTCGTCATGAGTGCCACGGAAGAGCCACAAAAGCTCTACGCCGCCCGCGAACCTGTTTTTCCGAAACGGGTCTCCGGTCAATTCCGCAATCTCAAATGGATCATCATGATCGTGACCCTGGGGATCTACTACATCACCCCCTGGATCCGGTGGGATCGTGGGCCAGCACTTCCCGACCAGGCCGTGCTGATCGACATGGCGAACCGGCGCTTCTTCTTCTTCTGGATCGAGATCTGGCCGCACGAGTTCTATTTTGTTGCGGGCCTTTTGATCATGGCCGGTCTCGGCCTGTTCCTCTTCACGTCCGCGCTTGGGCGGGTCTGGTGCGGTTATACCTGCCCGCAAACCGTTTGGACGGATCTCTTTTTTGCGGTTGAGCGCTGGATCGAGGGCGACCGAAACGCCCGGCTTCGGCTCTGGAAAGCGAGTTGGGATGCCAAGAAAGTCCGGCTCAGGATCACCAAATATATCGCCTGGCTCGCCATTGCGGTGGCCACTGGCGGGGCCTGGGTGTTCTACTTTGCAGACGCCCCGACGCTTCTGGTCAATCTCATCACGCTTCAGGCGCACCCCGTGGCCTACACCACCATCGGCATTCTGACCGCGACCACCTTTGTCTTTGGCGGGTTCATGCGCGAACAGGTCTGCATCTATATGTGCCCCTGGCCGCGCATTCAGGCCGCAATGATGGATGAGCACTCGATCACGGTTGCCTATCGCGATTGGCGCGGTGAGCCGCGCGGGCGTGGCAAGGATCGCCACGAGGGTGAAGGCGAGGCGGCGCTTGGCGACTGCATTGATTGCAATGCCTGCGTCAATGTCTGCCCTGTCGGGATTGATATTCGCGACGGCCAGCAGTTGGAATGCATCACCTGCGCGCTCTGCATCGACGCTTGCGATGACATCATGGAGAAGATTGGCAAGCCGCGCGGTCTGATCGACTATATGGCGCTGACCGATGAGGAAAACGAGCGCGCCGGCAATCAGAAAATTTCGATCTGGAAGCACATTTTCCGGCCTCGGACGATCCTCTATACAGCGCTTTGGTCCGGCATCGGCATTGCGCTTGTGGTGATGCTCTTCATCCGGTCCGAGATCGACATGACCGTCGCGCCGATCCGCAACCCGCAATTTGTCACCATGAGCGATGGCTCGATCCGCAACACCTATGACATCCGGATCCGCAACATGAGCCATGATGACAGCACGTTCCAGATCACGCTGACCTCCGAGGCGGCGTTGGATGTCGGGTTGGAAGGCACGGATCTGCTAACCGTTGATGTGCCTGCCGACACGACTCATCTGCAACGGGTCTATGTCACTGCGGCGCCTGGATCTGACCCGGCCAATCGTGAGCGCACGGATTTCCGCTTCTGGGTGGAAGATCTGCAAAGCACCGCCCGCACGTCACGCGATACCGTCTTCAACGGGAGAGATATGGAATGAGCAGCGAAACCAAACCGGCCCGCGAACTGACCGGTCGTCATGTGCTGGCGATCTTCGTTGGCGGCTTCGGCCTGATCATCGGGGTCAATCTCTTCATGGCCTATAACGCGGTCTCGACATTCCCCGGGCTGGAGGTCTCCTCCAGCTACGCGGATAGTCAGGATTACGACCTGCGCCGTGAAGCCCAAGAGGCGCTCGGTTGGAACGCATCGGTGGCGGTGGACGGGGATATCTTGACCCTGACCATGGTCGATGATGCGGGTCAGCCGGTCGCCCCGGCGGAGCTCAACGCGCTCCTGACTCGGCCAACGAACCAACGAGAAGACCAGATTCTTGAGCTGAGCCGGGTCAATGGTGCCTTTACCGCCCCGGTTCAGGTGTCCGAGGGGCGCTGGCGCCTGCGCCTGACGGGCACGGCCCGCGATGGGACCGACTATCGCCACAACATCACGTTCACGCTGAGAGAGTAAGCGCGCGCATGTCGGCCACCTATGACCATACCAGCCCGGCGGCTTGCCCGGCATGTGCCGGGGCACCGGCGGCGGAAGCTCTGGCCGAGGCGCCGCAGGAGGCACGGCTTATGTTGTCTTTGCCGACGATCCACTGTGCGGCCTGTATCTCTGGCGTCGAGCGCGCCTTGATGGCAACCCCGGGGGTGCAGGACGCGCGCGTGAACCTGACCCTGAAACGCGCCTTGGTTGAAGCTGAGGCGGGGGTCACTGCCGAGCACCTGACACAGGTTCTCGACCGCGCTGGGTATGAGGCCCATGAACTGGACCCGGGCGTTCTGGCCACCACCGAAAACGACCGCCGGGGCCGGGATCTCCTGATGCGGCTTGCCGTTGCGTTTTTCGCGATGATGAACGTGATGTTGCTGTCGGTCGCCGTCTGGTCCGGGGCCGAAGACGCCACCCGTGATATGATGCATTGGATTTCGGCGGCCATCGCCATCCCGGCGGTGATTTTCTGCGGTAGGCCCTTTTATGTCTCCGCCTGGTCTGCGCTCCGGGTCCGGCGCTTGAACATGGATGTACCGATCACTCTGGCGATTGTGCTCGCTGTTGGCACCTCGCTTTATGAGACCGCGAATTCTGGTCACCACGCCTATTTCGATGCCGCCATCGCGCTCTGCTTCTTCCTTCTGGCGGGTCGCTATCTCGACCATCGCACCCGCGCCTCCGCCCGATCCGCCGCGCAGGAGCTGGCCGCGCTGGAAGTGCCTCGGGCGCTGCGCCTGACGGAAAACGGCGAAGAAACCGTCTCAGTCACCGAACTTGCCATAGGCGAGTTGGTCCTGGTGAAACCGGGCGGACGGATCCCCGTTGATGGTCGCGTGACGGAGGGCAGTTCCGAGATCGATCGGGCGCTTATGACGGGCGAGAGCTTGCCTGCCTATGCCGGGCCGGGGTCTGCGGTGAGCGCGGGCGAAGTCAATCTCACCGGTCCGCTGACGATCGAAGTTACCGCCGCGGGCGAAGACACCGCGCTGCATCGGATCGCCGATCTGGTCGCCGTGGCCGAAGCAGGCCGGAACAATTACACCTCGCTCGCGGATCAAGCGGCGAAGCTCTACGCCCCGGGCGTGCATATCCTCTCGCTTCTCGCCGCCATCGGCTGGTGGCTCTACACCCAAGATTTGCGCATCTCGCTCAACATCGCCGCTGCGGTTCTGATCATCACTTGCCCCTGCGCCTTGGGCCTCGCCGTGCCAGCGGTGACCACCGCCGCCTCGGGTCGTCTCTTCCGCAAGGGTATGTTGATCAAAGACGGCACCGCGATGGAACGTCTGGCCGAGACGGACACCGTGGTCTTCGACAAAACCGGCACCCTGACCCTTGGCGCGCCGCAGCCCGTCGGCCTGGAGGAACATCCGAAAGAGGCGATGCGCGTTGCCTTGGCGCTGGCCCAAGCCTCCGCCCACCCTCTGGCAGAGGCGCTCACATCGGCGCTCCGCAAGCAGACCATTCGGCCCGCCCGCCTCGACGGGCTCACCGAAGTACCGGGTTATGGCATCGAAGCCACTTGGAAAGGGCAGCCCGTCCGCCTGGGCCGCGCCGCATGGCTCGGCGCGGAGGCTCCTGATGTCACCGCAACCTTCCTCCAGATCGGCGAGGCCACGCCCTTGGCGATCACCTTCACAGACAGCATCCGCCCGGGTGCCGCCGAGGCCGTGGCCGCCCTCAAAGCCCAAGGCAAACGCCTGATCTTGATATCGGGCGACACAAAGGGCGCGGTCACCCGTTTTGCTGCCGAAATTGGCATCGATGAGGTGATCGCCGAGGCCCTGCCCGAAGAAAAAGCCGCCTTCGTCGCGGATCTGGCCGGGCAAGACGCCAAAGTGCTCATGGTGGGCGACGGCCTTAACGACACTGCAGCGCTCGCGGCCGCCTATGTCTCGATCTCACCCGCATCCGCGCTTGATGCGGCGCGTTCGGCCTCCGATATGGTCCTCCTGGGTCGTGATCTCTCACCCATTGCCGATGCGCTGACCACCGCGACCCAAGCCCGCAAACGGATCCACGAAAACTTCACGCTGGCGACGATCTACAACGTTCTCGCCGTACCTTTCGCCATCGCCGGGCTTGCCACACCGCTCATCGCGGCCCTTGCCATGTCCTCATCGTCGCTTACGGTGTCGCTCAATGCATTGCGCTTGAAATAGGCCGCTCTATGGACGTTCTCGGCATCCTTATCCCCGTTTCGCTCTTCTTGGGTGGTGTTGGACTTGCGGCGTTCTTCTGGATGCTCAAGCGGGGCCAATTCGAAGACCCGGACGGTGATGCGCATCGCATCCTGCGCGACGACTATGATGACGCGCCGAAAGACTAGCCGCGTCTAACCATCTCAAGAGAAAAGAGACGCCCTTGCCATCTCTCCATGGCAATGCGGTCTAAGGAGGGCTCCCGAAAGGGGGCGTGACGCAGACCGCCGCACCCCTTCTTTACGGCCCGTAGGTCGTGCAGGTCACCGCCCGCGCCATCAACCGGGCACAGGCGCGCGCGGCTTGTTCCTCGGTCATGCCGTCAAACCGGGCTTCAAACCCACCGGCGCGATTCACCACGCGGCGGAGCGCCTCGTCGAACGTGCCCAACTCCGCCAAGGCCGTCGTCAACAACAGCCGCTCTGCGGAATTTTGCGTCGGATAGCGCCCAAGCGAGACCCCATAAAGCCGACTTCCGGTCGATGACGCTCGCGTCACGATTTCCGGCTCGATCGGTGCCGCCCGTGCCACAACTTCGGTTACATTCACTGGCCGGGGCGCAGGCGGGGTATCGGGCGGCGTCAAAGCAGCAACCTCGATCGCGGCATCCTCAGCCGTGCTTTCGGTTTCGGCGGCGTCTGCGACAAGCACGTCTTCGGCCACGGCCTCTGCAACAGAATCCTCGGCCACGTCTTCTGGCACCTCTTCAAGCACCCCTTCGACGGCTGCATCTATCGCGGCCAGAAGGGCGGGCGAGGCCTCTCGGACGGGCCGCCGCACGGGTACGACGCTCTGCGCGACCGCCAAGCTTTGCGGACGGCTGGGTTGGTGCGGGTCATTATCATATGTCGGCAGGCTAGGCCGCCTGATTGTCGCGCGGCTGGGTGCTCGGGCAAAGCCCATATCGAGCAGTTCCATAATCCGCTGGTTGCGCGTTGCGGTGGAGCGGCCGCCGAAGACCGTCGCAATGATCCGCTCTTGCCCCCGTTCGGCTGAAGCCACCAGGTTGAACCCCGCCGCCCGGGTGTAGCCGGTCTTGATCCCATCCGCCCCGCGATAAGCGTCCAAGACCCTACGATTGGTATTGCGCACTGTGGCAATGCCCGCATCGGTCGAGCGGCGCGAGAAGATGTTGTAATACTGCGGATAGTCGAAAAAGATCCGCCGCCCCATCGTCGTCATGTCGCGCGCGGTGGAGAGATGCCCCTCTTCGGTCAAGCCATGAGCATTGCGAAAGGTTGTGCGCGTCATACCCAACGCGCGCGCCGTGCGGTTCATCCGCCGGGCAAAGGCCGCTTCGGAGCCTTCAATTGCTTCGCCAATCGCCGTCGCCGCGTCATTGGCCGAACGCACCGCTGCGGCGCGCACCAGATAGCGGAGCGCAATCCGTGACCCGGACCGGAGGCCGAGTTCCGAGGGGGGTTCCGCTGCGGCGTTGGAGGAAATCGTCACCTGCGTGTCCATGGTGATCTCGCCCAAGCGCACCGCTTCGAACGCGATGTAGAGCGTCATCATTTTGGTCAGCGATGCCGGGTGCAATCGGGTGTCGGCGTTGCGAGAATGCAATACCTCACCCGTGCGCGCATCCATAACCATGGCGGCGTAGGGGGCCGCCCCGGCTTGTTGCGACAAGCTGAATACGGCGCAAAATAGCGCGAGTGCCCCCAAAAGGGACGTGAGAAACCTTCGATGTATCACGAGACCTGCTCTATCTGCCTCTGGTGCCGTCTTTGCGGCGATTGAGGGAATCCTAGGCGATTTTTTCAAAGAAATCCATGACAAAGACGAAAGAGACCGTGGCATTTTTGGGGCAGTTGCAGCGGGTTAGCACATTTGGCGGCCTTGCCGCCTTCAGCCGCTACATCTTCGCCGCCCCATGACAATCGGTCGCGTGACCTCCCCGGCCGGGCTTGCTAACAGAGCGCAGATGAGAAGGACTGCGCCGATGAGTGACCTGTTTGATACCCGCAAAGCCCGCGCATCGACCTGGTTCCGCCGGTTACGGGACGAGATCGTGGCGGCTTTTGAAGCCTTGGAAGACACGCAAGGCGGGGAGGGGGCCCCGGGCCGATTCGAGATCAAAGAGACCAAGCGCGCCTCCGAGGATGGCTCGGATGCCGGCGGCGGGTTGATGAGCGTGATGCGGGGCGGCAAAGTCTTTGAAAAGGTTGGGGTCAATGTCTCCACCGTCTATGGCACGCTCGGCCCCCGCGCGGTGCAGGCGATGGCGGCCCGCAAGGACCTGAGCGGGCTGAAAGATGACCCACGTTTCTGGGCCTCGGGCATTTCCTTGGTGGCGCATATGCAAAACCCGCGCGTCCCGGCGGTGCATATGAACACAAGGATGTTTTGGACGCCGCATGGCTGGTGGTTTGGCGGCGGCGCGGATCTCAACCCGGCCATTGAATACGAGGCCGATACCGCCGCCTTTCATGCCGTGTTGAAGGATCATTGCGACCGTCACAATCCAGAATACTATCCCAAATTTAAGGCTTGGGCCGATGAGTATTTCTATATCCCCCATCGTGGCCGGGCGCGTGGCGTGGGCGGGATATTCTATGACGACCTGAATACCGAGGATTGGGACGCCGATTTCGCCTTTACGCAAGATGTGGGCCGGGCGTTTCTTCCGGCGTTTTTGGGCGTGGTTGAGACCCGGCGGCATGAAGCATTCACCGGGGAAGACCGCGAGGCGCAACTTGTGCATCGCGGCCTCTATGCGGAGTATAATCTGGTCTATGACCGAGGCACGAAATTCGGGCTCGAGACCGGGCATGACGCGAATGCGGTCTTGATGAGTCTGCCGCCGATCGCGAAATGGACCTGAAAATAGGTTACGAAAAGTCGTCGATCCGGAGTTTTTCGTAACCTATTGGGTGACTCCGAGAAGGTCGCGATAAATCGCGATGATCTTCTGCGCCTCGCCCTCAATCCGGAAATTCTGAACGACATGGGCACGGGCGGCGGCGGCTTGCCGGGCGCGGTCTTCTGGATTGTCCAGCAACTGCGCGGTGGCCTCGATCATCGCCGGAACATCGCCGGGCGGGATCAGCGCGCCGGTTTCTCCGGGCACCACCAGTTCTTCAAAGGCCCCGACCGTCGTGGCCACAACCGGCACAGCGCAGGCCATGGCTTCCAGCGGGGTGAGGCCGAAGCCCTCCCATCGCTGCGGGGCGATGAAGAGATCCAGCGCCTGATACCATTTGGCGATGTCATGAACCGGGACCTCGGGCGGGAAGAGCAGCCGATCGGCCAGGCCCGCCGCCGCGACCTTTGCTTTCAAATCACGCTCAAAGCCGAGATGTTTCTCGGTCGCGCGCCCCATGACGATGGCCGCCGCATCCGGGCGATCTCGCAGCACCTCGATCATCGCATCAACAAAGACATCCGTGCCCTTTTGCGCCCGAATGCGCCCGAAACACCCGACCAGCGGCCCGGGCGGAAGGCCAAACGATGCTTTGACGGCGGCGCGGTCGGTCGGCGGCGAGAAGCTTTCCGTATTTATGCCATGCAAGATCACCGTCGATGGCCGATCAAGATAGTCTGCGGTCTTTTGCGATGTGGAAATCACTGCATCCATCTGTCGGATCAGCCATTTGGAATAGCCCGTGTGGTGGCGCTGTGACGCAGAGGTGAAGAGCAGTTTCAACCGTTTCCGAAGGAGATGTTTCAGCACCAGCCCGGCCAACATTTCCGAGTTCCGCCGCGCGTGCCACACCCTGTGACCTGACGGGCCTTTGGCGGGCATGGTCAGCAGATCACTGCGCCGGATTTGGGGCACATGGGTCGGCAATGCCGGGGCGACGGCGGCAATCGCAATCTCTTGCGCTTGCAGCGGCACCAGCCGCACAACCGTTGCCGTGACGCCAGAAAGGCGGCGTTTGAAATTCGGCGCGATCACATCGATTTGCGCGGGGTCGAGATAGCTCGTCATGATGGGCGCTTAGCGGCCTTGGGCGGTTCAAGCAAGGACTGCGCGGAAATCCGTCTCATAGCCTTCGGCCTGGATGCCTTCGCCACGCGCCACCATCGCACCAAGCCGCCCCAACTCATCACAGCATTTCGCGCCCGCGCCATTGCCGCCGGTCAAGAGCGTCAGATCATCGGACAGCCGGTCGATATAGGGATATCCGGTGGTCGTGAAGCTGACGGCGCAACTGCCCGTATGGGTGCTTTGGATGGCGAGATCGGGCATGAGGGTGCGGAGATGGGTGAGAAGTGTCTCGGCGATTTCTGCATCGCCGTCGCTTTGAAACCATGCGGTGATGTCGGATCGGTTGGTCAAAAGTGGGCTTTCATCCTCGCCGCCGATCTTCAGGTAAAGCTTGCCATCAGGATAGCGGATCGGCGGCAGAAGATAGAGATCGTAGCCGAGCCCTTCGGGGATGAAGATCAGGCTCGGCATCTGTGCCAGGCGGGCGGCTTCGGTCTCATCAACTTCAGCAAAGGCGATGGTGCGGGCATAGACTCTCATCTCCGGACGGGCCGGGAGCAGATCATCCGTATGCGCATAAGCGCCAGTTGCCATCACGATATGGCCAGCGGCAAGTGTCGTGCCATCCGCCAAATGCAGCCCGTTTTGGCTCAGGGCCGTGACGGCGTGTCGGATGATCTCTGCCCCGGCTTTCGCGGCCAAGAGGCTTTCCGCATCCCGCAAGGCGCGGGGGTTGATCGTACCGCCGCTGGCCTCCCAAGCGGCCTCTGTGCCAGGCGGGAAGGTGAACTCGGGGAACCGCCGGGGAAGCGTCGCGTCGTTGTGGTGCTCATGTGGGATGTCGAGCGCGTCGGCGACTCTCAGGAAGCTTTCGGTAAAGTCACTGCCGGGGCCCGCGCGCGGGCCGGCCATCATGCCACCTGACGCGGTGAAAATCTCCAATCCGCTTCGCGTTTCAAGATCGGCATAGCGGTCAATCGACCGGCTTGAGAGCCGCGCCCAATCCGCGTCATGAGCCAGGCGACGGGTGATCCGGCCTTGATCGTGATGGCTGCCGAAGGGGCCGGAATGCGTTATGCGGTCTGCGGGTTCGTCCGGGCCGATTAGCGCGACCGATGCGCCACTCTCCGCCAAGTATCGGGCGCAGGCGTTGCCCATCATGCCGCGCCCGATCACCGCGAAATCGACGGTTTTGCTCATCCGATGCCCCTTCCTGCGCTAGCCCCGGATCGCCTCCAGCATCCGGTGCACATTCTCTGGGTCCGCATCGGGTGTGATCCCGTGACCCAGATTGAAGATATGCGGCCCGCCTTTGAGCGCCTCGATAATGGCGCGGGTTTCATCGACCAGGGGCTGCCCGCCGGTGACCATATGTTTCGGGTCCAGATTGCCCTGAATACAGCTATCGGGCTGCAAATGCTCTGCCGCCCAAGCGGGATCGACATTGGTGTCGATGGCCAGCCCATCTGCGCCAACGGCCTTGGCGAAGCCGATATAGGCCTCGCCTGCCTGGCGGGGGAAAGCGATGATGGGCAGGCCTGGGTGGCGGGATTTCAGCTCTGCGATGATCCGCGTGGCGGGTGCGAGTGCGTATTTGGTGAAATCCTCGCCGTTCAGCGACCCGGCCCAACTGTCGAAGAGTTTCACAACCTCCGCCCCGGCGTCGACCTGTTTCGAGAGATACTCAATCGTCGCTTCGGTCAACAGATCCAGGAGTGCCTCAAACGTCGCGCGATCCTCGGCTTTCAGCTTATGGGCCGGGCCTTGATCCGGGGTGCCGCGCCCGGCGATCATATAGGTGGCGACGGTCCATGGCGCGCCCGCAAAGCCGATCAGCGCGGTCTCGGAAGGCAACTCACGGCGCAGGATTCGCAGAGTTTCGTAGATCGGGGCAAGGTGGTCATGGATGTCGTCTTTGCCTTTGAGCGGCGCGAGCCCGTCCGGGCCGGTGATGGTCGACAGGCGCGGGCCTTCGCCGGTGACGAACCAGACATCCGCGCCAAGCGCGTCAGGCACCAGAAGGATATCGGCAAACATGATCGCCGCATCGAACCCATAGCGGCGGATCGGTTGAAGCGTCACCTCGGCTGCGAGCTCGGAGTTATAGCAGAGCGACAGGAAATCCCCCGCCTCGGCCCGGGTGGCGCGGTATTCCGGCAAGTAGCGCCCGGCCTGGCGCATCATCCAAACCGGCGGGATGGGAAGGGTTTCGCCAGCCAAGCTGCGAAGGAGTTTTTTCTCAGTGCTCATCAACGGATCCTTTGTCTGGCGCGCACCGTCTGGTGTGGGCGGCGAAGTGTCAAGACGGGCTCCGTTGTCACCACCGGCGGGCTTGGATAGAGAGAGGCATGACCGTTGATTTGCCCACCCCCGCAGAGCCTTTGAAGATTGGCACCAGAGGCTCACCGCTGGCGCTAGCGCAGGCGCATGAGACGCGCGACCGGCTGGCCGCTGCGTTCGATTTGCCGCAGGCCGCGTTTGAGATCGTGGTGATCAAGACCACGGGAGATAAGGTGCAGGACCGGCCGCTGAAGGAGATCGGCGGCAAGGGGCTCTTCACCAAGGAGATCGAAGAGGATCTGCTGTCCGGCGCGATCGATATCGCGGTGCATTCGATGAAGGATATGCCTGTGGCGCAGCCGGGCGGGTTGCTGCTCGATACCTATCTACCGCGCGAGGATGTGCGCGACGCGTTTGTGTCTTTGGGTTTCGACAGCCTGGCCGCTTTGCCCGCAGGGGCACGGGTTGGCACCTCAAGCCTGAGACGGGCGGCGCAGCTTCGGGCGCGGCGGCCCGATCTGGAAGTTGTGGAGTTTCGCGGCAATGTGCAGACGCGGATGAAAAAGCTTGGCGATGGGGTGGCCGATGCGACCTTTCTGGCCATGGCCGGGTTGCGCCGGTTGGGGATGGAAGAGGTGGTGAAATCCGCGATTGCCGTGGAGGACGTGTTGCCCGCCGTGGCCCAAGGCGCGATTGGTATCGAGCGGCGCGCAGCCGACAGTCGCGCGGCGGCGCTTTTGGAAGCAATCCATGACGGGCCGACGGGGCAACGCTTGGCCGCCGAACGGGCATTTTTGGCAGGGCTGGACGGGTCTTGCCAAACGCCAATCGCCGGATTGGCGGAGTTGGACGGCATGATGCTCCGGCTTAGGGGTGAGATTTTGCGGCCTGACGGGTCGGAGACCCTGCAGGACGACGCCAATGCGCCAATTGAAGATGGCGCGGCGCTTGGCGCCGAGATGGCGGCGCGCTTGCGCGGCCAAGCCGGCCCCGGATTTTTTGACTGGATCACCGATTAGGGTCTCTTGACCTTCCCGTGACTGGAAGCCTTATATCTGGTGGGACCGGATAGGAGAGGCTTGCCCGATGCCCAAGGATCACAGTGAAATCGCCACCCGCCTGACCGTCGGCAACCTGTCCTGCGGCGGCTGTGTCGCGCGGGCGGAAACCGCGCTGGGCGGCGCGCCGGGGATACTCGAGGCCCGGGTGAATTTGGCCACGAAACGGGCGGATGTGGTCAGCGCCGGGCCCTTGGATCTGAGCGCGATCCAAGCGGTGATGGATCAGGCGGGCTATCCCGTCGCGCCCGAAGCCCAACCGGAGATTGCGGAACCAGAGGAGGACGAGGCCGCCCCGCTCTGGCGCAGCTTTCTGATCGCGGCGGTTCTGACCCTACCGGTTTTTGTTCTGGAAATGGGCGGGCATCTCTACCCGCCGTTTCACCATTGGGTGATGGCCACGATCGGGACGTTTCCGTCCCATCTGATCCAGTTCGTGCTGACCACGGCAGTTTTGGCCGGGCCGGGCCGGGTGTTTTTCCGCCATGGGGTGCCCGCGCTTCTGCGTCTGGCGCCAGAGATGAACAGCCTTGTGGTGTTGGGCACATCTGCGGCCTGGGCCTTCTCAACCGTCGTGACCTTCGCGCCAGAGCTTCTGCCGGCCGGATCGCGCTTTGTCTATTTCGAGGCAGCGGCGGTGATCGTGACGCTGATCCTGCTCGGCCGCTATCTGGAGGCCCGCGTGCGGGGGCAGGCGGGCTCGGCCATTCGCGAACTGATGGGGCTGAGGCCTGATACGGCTACCACGGCGGATGGGCAACGCGTGGCGTTGGCCGATATTCAGCCGGGCGATAAGCTGCGGCTTTTCCCGGGCGAACGGGTGGCCGTCGATGGCGTGGTGATCGAGGGTGAGACCTATATTGAAGAGGCGATGATCACCGGCGAGCCGGTGCCCGCGCCGAAAGGCCCTGGCGATACGGTGACCGGCGGAACGCTGAACGGCACCGGGGGGCTGATCTACCAGGCAACCCATGTGGGGGCCGATACCGTCTTGGCGCAGATCGTCCGCATGGTTGAGGACGCGCAGGCGACGCGGCTGCCGATCCAAAGCTTGATCAACAAGGTAACGGGTGTGTTCGTGCCCGTGGTTTTGGCGATTGCGGTTCTTGCGGCGGGCGGTTGGTTTTTCTTCGGCCCCGATCCAATCACGGCCTTGGTGATTGGTGTGTCGGTGCTGATCATCGCCTGCCCGTGTGCGATGGGGTTGGCGACACCGGTTTCAATCATGGCAGGCACGGGCCGGGCAGCGGAACTGGGCGTGCTGTTCCGTAAGGGCGATGCGTTGCAAGAATTGGGGCGCGTCGATCTGGTGGCGTTCGACAAGACCGGAACGCTGACCGAAGGCGCGCCGAAAGTGGTGCGTGTGGCGCCAGAACCGGGCTTGCCGGAGGCGGAGCTTCTGGCGCTCGCCGCTGCGGTGGAGCAGGCCTCGGAACACCCGCTGGGGCAAGCGATTGTGGCCGAAGCGGCGGCGCGAGGGTTGGATCTGCCGCCTGTGCATGGCTTTCAGAGCCGAACCGGTGCGGGTGTTGAGGCGTTTGTGGGCGATGCGCAGCTCCGGATTGGGACAGAGGCGCTGATGGCGGAGGCGGGCGTTGCGCCAGGTGACTTGGCGGATGGGTCCGAAACCTTGATCCATGTGGCGCGGGACGCGGATTATCTGGGGGCGATTGCGCTGGCCGATCCCGTCAAGCCCGATGCAGCGCGGGCCGTTCAAGCCCTGAAAGACCGTGGCATTGCGGTTGCGATGCTGTCTGGTGATGCGGAGGGGCCTGTCGCGGCGGTGGCAGAGGCGCTTGGCATCGAGATCGCGTTGTCGCGGCTGGACCCGGCGCAGAAACGTGCGAAAGTGGCCGATTGGCGCAAGGAGAAGCGCAAAGTGGCCTTCGTGGGCGACGGGATCAATGACGCGCCGGTTTTGGCCGCGGCGGATGTGGGCGTGGCGCTGGGTTCGGGCACGGATGTGGCGATGGAGGCGGCGGATGTTGTTTTGATCTCTGGCGCGCCATCGGGCGTCAGCACCGCGATGGAGGTCAGCCGCCGGACGATGCGCAACATCGCGCAGAACCTCGTTTGGGCCTTTGGCTATAATGTGGCTTTGATCCCCGTCGCGGCGGGGCTTCTGGCGATTTTTGGCGGGCCGGTTCTGTCGCCAATGCTGGCCGCAGGCGCGATGGCGGCCAGTTCGGTTCTGGTCGTGATGAATGCGCTTAGACTGCGACGGATGGAGATGAGATGAACATCGGAGATGTGGCCGAGCGGACCGGCCTGCCCGCCAAAACGATCCGGTATTACGAAGAGATCGGGCTGATCGCGCCGGATCGCACGGCCAATGGCTATCGGGACTTTTCGGGCGCTCATGTGCATAAGCTGGCGTTTTTGGGTCGGGCGCGAGGATTGGGGTTTTCGATTGAGGAATGTCGGGCGCTTTTGGCGCTTTATGAAGACCGGGGCCGGGCGAGCGCCGATGTGAAACGCATCGCCCGGGCGCATTTGGTGGATATCGAGAGCAAAATGGCGGAACTGGCCGCGATGCGCGACACGCTGGCCGATCTGGTGGAGAAATGTGCGGGCGATCATCGGCCCGACTGTCCGATCCTGGCGGATCTGGCGGAAGATGGGGCCACTTAGGCGCGGGCGAAGGTCAGGACGGTTCGGTCGACCAGATCGCGTAGGTCGCTGAAATATCCGCCAGAGCGGGCGGGTCGCGTCGGATCAGAGGTGATCGCGATCGACAGGTCCATGTCTGGCACGACCACCAGCATTTGCCCACCATATCCACGGCCATAAGCGGCCTCCTGCCCGGCAAACCGGGTCAGAAACCAGCCATAGCCATAGGCGTCACCGGACCAGGGGGACCGCGCCTGCGCACGCCAAGAAGCGTCGATCCAACCGGGACTGACCACCTGCTGCCCCTCGATCTGGCCGCCATTCAGGATCATCTCGCCCAAACGCGCCAAGGCCAGCGGGCTCATCGCCATTTCATTGCCGCCGAGATAGCGGCCCTGACCGTCGCGGACCCAGGGCGGGATATCGATCCCCAGGGGGTCGCCGAGCCAGTCGCGCGCCATTTCAAGCAAGCTTATCCCACTGGCCGCCGACAGAGCCGCGCCGAGAATGTGCCAGGACCCGGTGGAGTAGATGAACCGGCCACCCGGTTGATCGATCAAGTCGCGGGTGAGCGCGTAATCGACCCAATCCGGGCTGGCGATCCAAGCGCCGTAATTCGGGCCGGAGGTGCTTTCAAGCCCGGCTTGCATCGACAGAAGATGGCCGATGGTCAGCCGATCTCTCGCGTCACCGAAGGCCGCGCGGTTCAGAAGCGGGAGGACCAGCTGTTCGGGGCCATCAAGCAGGCCCTTGTCGATGGCGATGCCGGTCAGAAGGGCATGGATTGTTTTCGAAACGGATTTGATATTGGCGGACCGATCCACGCCCGGCCCGCGATAGGTTTCGGCCAGTTCGGTCTGTCCATTGCGCGTCACAACGAGTGTGTGAAGCTGACCAAGGCTGCGAGCCCAATGCGTCAGATCGTGTGTTGCAGGCAGGCCTTGGGCCAAAAGGGCCGGCGCCGCCAGAGCGGCGGGCATGGCGCCCAAAACGGCGCGACGGGAGAGAAGGGTCGGCATCGTAAGCCCTTTGACTGACGTCTATCTGTCCTGATCATCTAGGCGCAGAAGGGGCGCGGGCCAACATCCCGCATGGCGTCGGTCACGATTGGTTGAAGGCGCTTTCTGGGCGGTTGGTTATCTCAACCGCTGACCAGAGGTTGCATCGAAATAGAGCGGCGCGTTGGCATCGAAGCTGAGCCCAACCATGCTGCCCGGGGCAGGCGCGGATTGCTCATGTGCCTCGACGATGATCCGCGTCCCATCTTGGCCGGTCAGATAATGATAGGCGACGCCGCCCAGTTGCTCACTCAACACCACCTGATGCGTGTTCCCCTCGCCGATTTTCAGATGCTGCGGGCGCAGGCCCATGGTGACCGCGCCGTCGGTCACGCTGCCAAGGCCGGGTGACAGCACTGTGTTGCCGAGGCCGGGAATGGTTACTTGCCCACCTTTGGCGGCGCCGGGGAAGAAATTCATTGCTGGCGAGCCGATGAACCCGGCGACGAACTGATTGTCAGGGTCATTGTAGAGATCGAGCGGGCGGCCCGCCTGTTCGATGATCCCGGCACGGAGCACGACGATTTTGTCGGCCAGCGTCATCGCCTCGACCTGATCATGGGTCACATAGATCATTGTTGCGCCGATCTCTTGGTGCAGGCGCGCAATCTCAACCCGCATTTCGACCCGCAATTCGGCATCGAGATTGGAGAGTGGTTCATCAAAGAGGAACACCTCTGGCCCACGGACGATCGCCCGGCCAATGGCGACGCGCTGACGTTGCCCGCCGGAGAGGGCTTTGGGTTTGCGGTCCAGATAATCGTCGAGTTTCAGAACGCGCGAGGCCTCGGCGACCTTCTCTTGAATCTCGGCTTTCGGATGGCCGTTCATCTTCAGACCGAAGCCCATATTCTCGGCAACCGACATATGCGGATAAAGCGCATAGGTTTGAAACACCATCGCTACACCACGTTCGGCCGGGTCCATATGGGTCACGTCGCGGGGGCCGATCTCGATTTTGCCAGCGGTGGTTTCTTCCAGGCCTGCGACCATCCTGAGCAGCGTGGACTTGCCGCAGCCGGAGGGGCCAACAAACACGCAGAAATCCCCGTGATCTATCTGAAGGTCGACCCCATGGATCACCTGCACATCACCGTATTTCTTCACCACATTGCTGAGCGTGACGCCTGACATGGTCTAGCCCCTCCCGATTTTTTGTGTGTTGCCCGCATCTGGAAAGCGCCAACTTTGCGCCTCCTCCGCGATGGATTGTGCGGTGCGTTTGATCAAAGGCACGCGGTCTTCCAACGCGTCCAATGATGTGCGCTCGGTCGACGATGTGACCGAGAGCGCGCCTAGCATCCGACCGGTCGCAGTCAGAATCGGCAGCGCGACACAGATGATGCCTGGTTCATGTTCTTCCCGGTCGAAGGCGTAGCCATGCAAACGAATGCGCGCGAGCTCGGTCCGCAAGGCGGCTTCGGAACCAAGCGTGTGTTCCGTGAACCGATGATAGGATTGCTGCGCGAGGATCGGAGCTAGCTCGTCCTCAGGAAGAAAGGCGATCATCGCCTTGCCAACGCCGGTGCAATAGGCGGGGCCGACCTTGCCGGCCTGCGAATACATCGGCAGCGGCTCCCGCGCGTTGCGCTTGTCGACATAAAGAACCTGCGCCGCGTCAAGCTGCGCCAGATGCACGGTCTCACCGATCTGTTCGCTCAACGCGTCGATATGCGGCCGCGCGATTGGCGCGAGAGACGAGGTCTGCCACGCGGCATGGGCCAGCCGCACCAGACGGATGCCAAGCGCATAGGTCTGCCGTTCTGGATCATAGGCCAGCATGCCTTGGTTGGTGAGTGTTTGCAGGAAACGGTAGAGGGTGGCTTTGGGATAAGGGCTGTGAGCCAGCAATTCACCAAAGCGCACGGGGCGGCCAAACCCGGCCACCTCATCAAGAACGCCAAGCGCTTTGCCGACGGTTCCGTCGCCCGGTTTGTCGCCCGAATGATCCGCGGGTGTTGCCAAAACTGTTCCTCCCAATGGCCCCCTCCGTTTTCGATCTGCACTCTGACGGTGCGGAGGAAACTGTTGACAAGACTAAGCCGAGTTGCGTTATGATTTCAACATAAGAAACCAAGTTTCAAATAGTGAAACAAAATCCGATCCGGATCACTAGGGAGGACACCATGCGATCCATCTTTAAAACCGGCGCTGCGGCGCTGGCGGCGGCGACGATGTTGTCAGGCGCGGCTTTGGCCGAAGGCCATACCAATCTCGAAGGCACGCTGCGCATCACCGCCGATATGTCGAACCCCGGCCCGCGGGCTGTGATCGAAGGGCTGGCCGCCGAGTTCGGCGAGATGCACCCAAACCTTGAGGTCGAGTTGACCGTCGTTGATCGCGAGGCCTGGAAGACCCAGATCCGCAACGCACTCTCCGCCGATCCGCCTGATGTGATCAACTGGTATGCCGCCAACCGGATGGGGCCTTACGTGGATGCGGGCCTGTTTATGGACATCTCCGAATGGTGGGACGCTGGCGACTACGAAGGTCTCGAATCCGTGCGCGGCGCGATGACGATGAATGATGCGCAATGGGGCGTGCCTTACACCTACTATCAGTGGGGCATTTACTACCGTGAAGACATCTTCAACGAACTTGGCCTGAGCGAGCCGACGACCTGGGAAGAAGAGGTGGCCAACTGTCAGGTGATCGTCGATTCCGGCCGGGTTTGCTATGCGATCGGTTCGAAGTTCCTGTGGACCGCCGGTGGCTGGTTTGACTACCTGAACATGCGCACCAACGGGTTTGACTTCCACATGCAGCTCGCGCTGGGTGAAGTGCCTTGGACCGATGACCGTGTTCGCGCAACCTTCGACAACTGGCGCACGTTGATCGATATGGGCGCGTTCCTGGAAGATCACCAAAACTACTCCTGGCAGGAGGCGCTGCCCTTTGTCGTAAACGGCCAAGCCACCGCTTACCTGATGGGTAACTTCGTCGTCGATCAGCTGCGCTTGGCGGGCCTGACCGATGATCAGTTGGACTTCTATCAGTTCCCGATGATCAATGAGGGTCTCGAAATGGGCGAAGACGCCCCAACCGACACGTTCCATGTGCCGTCAGGCGCGCAGAACGTCGAGGCCGCGCGCGCCTTCCTGCAATTCGTGACGTCGCCTGACGTGCAGGGCCGGATCAACGGGCCTGATGGCTTGGGTCAGCTGCCGGTGAATGCCAATGCAGAAGTCGCGGATGATGAGTTCATCCAGCAGGGCTTCGAGATGTTGAGCCAGAACGCCACGGGCGGTATCGCGCAGTTCTTCGACCGCGATTTCCCGGCCGAGATGGCCTCGGTCGGTATGGAAGGTCTGCAGGAGTTCATGGTGTTCCCAGACAACCTGGATGACATCCTGGAGCGCCTGGAGGCGGCGCGCCAGCGGATCTACTGATCTTATAGAATATCGCATGCCCCGCCTCTTCTCGGCGGGGCATGATCCCTTCCCAAGGCAGGTCATTCGCAAGCCGCACCACCCCGCAGTTTTCGTATGGGCTCCCGCTGCCCCGTCCCGATTGAGGAGAGCTGGATATGAGCACAGAAGCAGCCGTTCCGATGGGCGATGGGCGTGACGCCCAGACCTGGATGCAGCGCAACAAGATGGTGGTGACGCCGATCCTGTTCCTGCTGCCTGGGTTCTTGTTCTTCGCGGTCTACGTCATCATCCCGATCTTTCAGTCGTTTCAGATTTCGCTCTACGAGTGGGATGGGTTGGGAGAGGCGACATTTGTCGGCGCCCGGAACTATCAGGAACTGCTGACCGACCGTAATTTCGAGATCTCGCTTTGGAACAACCTGAAATGGCTGGCGCTCTATCTGTTGGCGATCCCGGCGGGTTTGTTCATCGCGTTGTTTCTGAACCAGACAGTTGTTGGCATCCGGCTTTATAAGTCGCTGTTCTTCTTCCCCTTTGTCCTGTCGCAGGTCGTTGTAGGGTTGGTCTTCAGCTGGTTCTACCTGCCGCGCGAAGGATTGCTGAACAACGTCATCACCTTTTTCGGGTTTGAATCGGTCAACATCCTCGGCGACCCAACCCTTGCGACCTATGGGATCATCGCCGCCGGCCTCTGGCCGCAGACGGCCTATTGCATGATCCTCTATCTGACCGGTCTGAACGCGGTGGACCCGGAGCAGGTGGAGGCCGGGCGGCTTGATGGCGCAAAGGGCTGGAAAATGCTCTGGCACGTGATCCTGCCGCAGTTGAAACCAGCGACCTTTATCGCCTTTGTGGTGACGATCATCGGCGCGCTGCGGTCTTTCGACCTGATCTCGATCATGACCAATGGCGGGCCGTTTGGGTCAACCCGCGTGCTCAGCTTCTACATGTTCGAACGCGCGCTGAGCGAGTTTGGGTTCCGCATGGGCTATGGCTCGGCCATCGCGGTGGTGCTGTTCATGATCATGCTGGTCTTCATCGGGTACTTCCTCTGGTCGATGTACCAAGAAGAACGCGAAGCGCGGCGCTAAGGGAGGGCCTCAGATATGTTTCCGACACCGATCGAAAAACGCTCCCGCGCGGCGCAACTGACCTATCAATCGCTCTTGCCGCTGGCGCTTATCATGTGGCTCGCGCCACTGATCGCGGTGATGATCTTCTCGATCCGGCCCTTTGCCGATTTCACCAATGGCAACTATTGGGGGGTGCCGTCCTCCTTCGACCTTGTTGCGAATTATGGGCGGGTGTTCTTCGAATCCGACATGCCGCAATACCTGGTGAACTCGATCCTGATCACTGTGCCGACTGTGATCGGCGCCGTGGCGTTGAGCTGCATGACGGGTTTTGCGCTCGGGATTTACCGGTTCCGCGGCAACCTCTTGATCTTCTTCATGTTCATCGCGGGGAATTTCGTGCCGTTCCAGATTTTGATGGTGCCGGTGCGGGATCTGACGGTGGATATGGGGCTTTATGACACGAAGCTCGGCCTAGTCCTCTTCCATATCGCGTTCCAGACCGGGTTCTGTACGCTTTTCATGCGGAACTTCATCCGTGCGCTGCCCTATGAGTTGATCGAGGCCGCGCGGGTCGAAGGCGTCGCGGAATGGCGGATTTTCTGGTACGTTGTCTTGCCCTTGATGCGGCCCGCCATCGCAGCCTTGGCCGTCTTGATCTTCACCTTCATCTGGAACGACTATTTCTGGGCGATCGTGTTGACCCAAGGCCCCGATGCGCAGCCGGTGACCGCTGGGATAACGCAATTCAACAGCCAGTTCGTGGCACAGTACCATCTGATGAGTGCAGGAAGCATCGTGGCGGCGATCCCGCCGGTGGCGATCTTCTTCCTGATGCAGAGACACTTCATTGCGGGTTTGACCCTCGGTGCGGTGAAATAACGAGCAACACATACGGATACCAACGATGACGAAGCTTGCCTTTATTGGCGCAGGGTCCACGATTTTTATGAAGAATATCGTGGGAGACATGTTGCATTTTCCAAGCCTGGCGGATGCGCAGATCTCGCTTATGGATATTGATCCGGTGCGGTTGGAGGAATCCGCCTTGGTCGCGCGGAAGATGATCCAGACCATGGGTGCCAGTGCCACGGTGGAGGCAACCACAGACCGCGCCCGCGCATTGGACGGCGCTGATTTTGTGGTAACCGCGTTTCAAATCGGCGGTTATCGCCCCTCGACCGTCATCGATTTTGACATCCCGCGCAAATACGGGCTGCGGCAGACGATTGCCGACACATTGGGCGTCGGCGGGATCATGCGGGGGCTGCGCACCGTGCCGCATCTTTGGGCCGTGGCCGAGGATATGGCGCGGCTCTGCCCCAACGCGCTGCTCATGCAATACGTCAATCCGATGGCGATCAACACATGGGCCCTGGCGGAGCGCTATCCGCATGTCAACCAAGCGGGCTTGTGTCATTCGGTGCAAAACACAGTTGAAGAGATGGCGCATGATCTCGACCTGCCGGTTGAGGAAATCCGACACCGGGTGGCTGGCATCAACCATGTGGCCTTTTTCCTGAAACTCGAACATCAGGGCCGTGACCTCTATCCCGCCTTGCAGGACGGGTATCGCGCTGGGCGCTTGCCGAAAGCGCCATTGATGAACCTGCGCTGCCCCAACAAGGTGCGCTATGAGGTGATGGAGCATCTGGGCTATTTCTGCACCGAGAGCTCCGAGCATTTTGCGGAATATGTGCCTTGGTTCATCAAGGATGGCCGGGGTGATCTGATCGAAGAATTTGGTATCCCGCTGGATGAATATCCCAAGCGCTGCGAAGAGCAGATGGCCGATTGGTCAGCGCAGGCCGAGAGCTATCGCGCGGCAGAGACGGTTCAGGTCAGCAAGAGCCATGAATTCGCCGCCGAGATCATGAATGCCATGGTCACGGACAGCCTCATCACGATCACGGCGAACCTGCCGAACCGCGGGCAGGTGCCGCAGCTTCCGAACGGCGCGGCGGTAGAGACCCCAACGCTGGTCGATGGCAACGGGCTTCAGCCGACGCTGATTGATGATATCCCACCGCAGCTCACCGCGTTGATGCGGACCCAGATCAACGTGCAGGAACTTGTCGTAAAGGCGCTCACCGAAGAGAACCGCGAACACATCTATCACGCGGCCTATATGGATCCGCACACGGCGGCCGAGTTGGATTTGCGACAAATCCGGAGCTTGGTCGATGACCTGATCGCCGCCCATGGCGCGATGCTGCCCGACTGGTGCCGCGATCGGAGAGCCGCATGAGTGACCCGATTTATCCCGACCTGAATGGCGCGTCGGTTTTTATCACCGGCGGCGGGTCGGGGATTGGGGCATCGCTGACCGAAGGCTTCTTGCGTCAGGGGGCGAAGGTCGCCTTCGTGCAGCGTTCGGATGCGTCTGATTTCGTGATGAGGATGGAGGCGGAAACCGGCAATCGTCCGCTGTTTTTACCCTGTGACATCACCGATATCGCGCGGCTCAAGTCCTGTATCGCCGAGGCGTCGGAGGCGCATGGGCCGGTGACCGCGTTGGTCAACAATGCCGCCAATGACAAGCGCCACAAGACCGAAGAGGTCACAGAAGAGTTTTGGGACTGGTCGCAGGCGATTAACCTCAAAGTCTATTTCTTCGCCTGCCAAGCCGTGGTGCAAGGCATGCGCAACGCGGGCGGCGGCGCGATCGTAAATTTCTCCTCGGTGTCCTATATGATGGGCAATGCGGGCTACCCGTCTTACACCAGCGCCAATGGCGGAATTACGGCGATGACACGCAGCTTGGCGCGCGAGTTTGGGCCCGACAAAATCCGCGCCAACGCGTTGCTGCCGGGCTGGGTTTTGACCGATAAGCAGCTCGAGTTGTGGGCAAGCCCCGAGGACCTCGCCGCGCATATGGACAAGCAGTGTTTGAAAGAGCATCTGGCGCCCCGCGATATTGTCGGTGGGACGTTGTTTTTGGCCTCCGATGCGAGCCGGATGATGACGGGCCAAGTGATGGTCATTGATGGCGGCGTGGTGTTTTCTGGATGAGCGCCGGAGCTGCATATGCCGATTGGATCGCGGTCGATTGGGGCACGTCGCGCCTGCGCGTCTGGGCGATGGCGGCGGATGGAACGATCCGCGCCGAGGCGGCCTCGGACGACGGGATGGGCGGGCTGGCCCGCGATGGGTTTGAACCGGCGCTGTTGAAACTGGTGGCGCCCTGGCTGGGGTCGGTGCCGGTGCCGGTGCCGGTGGTGGCCTGCGGTATGGTTGGGTCCCGCCAAGGCTGGGCCGAGGTTCCCTATCGCGCCGTGCCTTGTGCCCCGGGCGCTTTGCAGCCTGTGCCAGTGGCGACGCAGGATGGGCGTATCCGATTGTTCATTATGCCGGGGGTGAGCCAGGCGAAACCAGCTGATGTAATGCGCGGCGAAGAAACCCAGATCGCGGGATTTCTTGTAGAAGAACCAGGGTTTGATGGCGTGCTCTGCCTGCCCGGGACCCACACCAAATGGGTCCATATCAGCGCCGGCGAAATTGTCAGTTTCCAGACCTTTATGACCGGTGAGCTGTTCCGCTTGATCTCGGAGGAAAGTGTGCTGCGGCATGGGATTGCCAACGAGGGATTTGATCAAGCGCGTTTTGAAAGCGCTGTTGCGGACGCCCTGTCACGACCTGAACGTCTGGCGCAGCGGCTGTTTGCCATTCGGGCCGAGGGCGTGTTGCAGGGGCTGACCCCTGAGGCGGCCCGGTCGCAGCTCTCCGGTGAGCTTATTGGCGCGGAGCTGGCCGCCGCGCGGCCCTATTGGTTGGGGCAGGAAGTGGTTGTCGCCGGTGCGCCGGCGCTGGCCGCGCTCTACGGCGATGCGCTGCAGGCGCAAGGCGTATCCGCGCGGGTCTTAGATGCGGGGCCCCTCACACGGATCGGCCTTGGCCGGGCCTATACCACCATTTCGGAGACAACTGCATGAGCCGACCTCTGATCGCCATTTTGCGGGGCATTACCCCTTCGGAGGCCGCGCCGGTCGCGGGCGCGCTGATCGAGGCGGGGATCGACCGGATCGAGGTGCCGCTGAATTCACCCGACCCGCTGGATAGTATCGCGGTGATGGTGCAGAGCTTCGGCCAGGACGCGTTGATCGGCGCGGGGACGGTTTTGACCCGCCAGGATGTGGCCCATGTTGCCGGGGTTGGCGGACGCCTGATCGTGTCGCCGAATTTTGATGCCGAGGTGATTGCAGCGACGAAAGCGGCGCGGATGCAGAGCTTTCCCGGCGTGCTGACGCCTTCGGAGTGTTTTGCCGCGTTGAAAGCAGGCGCCGACGGGCTGAAGATTTTCCCGAGCCATTTGATGGGGATCGAAGGTCTGAAAGCGCTCCGGGCTGTGCTGCCGATTGGTACGCAGGTCTATATGGTGGGCGGCGTCGGCCCGAAGAACTTCGCCGACTGGATCGCGGCCAGCGCCGATGGGTTCGGCCTGGGCACCGGCATCTATACGCCCGGCCTGAGCGTCGCGGATGTGACCGCGCGGGCCGCAGAGATCGTGGCGGCTTATGACGAGGCGGTGGCATGACGGCAGAGGTCTTTGACGACCATCGGAATCTGCTTGGCGAGGGGCCGCTTTGGCATCCGCGCTTGGGGCAGCTCTTTTGGTTCGACATCTTGGGAAATCGGCTGTTTACCAAGCCCGACGAGACCCGGCAGGACTGGGTATTCGACCGCCATGTCTCGGCGGCCGGTTGGGTGGATGACACGGCGCTTTTGGTTGCGACCGAGACCGACCTGATCCGGTTCGATGTCACAAGCGGGGCGTTAGAGCATGTGATTGCGCTCGAGGCCGACAACCCGCTGACGCGGTCAAATGATGGTCGCGCAGACCCCTTCGGCGGGTTCTGGATCGGGACGATGGGCAAGCAGGCGCAAACCGACGCGGGCGCGATTTACCGTTATTATCGGGGCGAGCTGCGGCAGCTCTTCGAGAAGATCAGCATCCCCAATGCGATCTGCTTTGCGCCTGACGGCGCGCATGCCTATTTCGCCGACACAAAGCAGCGGCTCATCTGGCGGCAGAGGCTGGACGGGCAGGGCTGGCCAAATGGCGATCCCGAGATGTTCATTGATCACCGCGAGACGGGGCGTGGGCCGGATGGTGCGATCGTAACCCAAGATGGTCTGTTTGTCTGTGCTGAATGGGGGTCATGGCGGGTCGCTGTTTATGATGCAGCCGGGGTCTTTCTCGAAGAGATCAAATTGCCGGCCGAACAGGCCTCGTGCCCCGCGCTTGGCCCGGGAAAGCTCTATGTCACCACCGCGCAGCAAGGCTTCACTGAAGAACAGCTTGCAGCGCAGCCGCAGGCCGGTATGACCTTCGTCACCGACACCCATCTGATTGGGCAAGATGAGCATCAGGTCATCCTGTGAAACGTACACTCGGCACGTGCTATTACCCTGAACATTGGCCCGAGGAGATCTGGGCCGAGGACGCGGCCCGCATGGCCGATCTTGGCCTGACTTGGGTGCGGATTGGCGAATTTGCCTGGTCACGTTTGGAACCAACCCCTGGCGAGTTACAGTTTGACTGGCTGGACCGGGCGTTTGAGGTGCTGGGGCAGGCGGGGTTGCGCATCGTTCTGGGCACACCGACGGCGACACCGCCCCGATGGATGCTCGACAGACACCCGGACATGCTGGCCGTGGATGCAGAGGGCCGCGCGCGCGGCTTCGGATCACGGCGGCATTACTGCTTTTCGCATGAAGGCTATCGCGCGGAGGCGGTGCGGATCACGACGCTTCTGGCGGAGCGCTATGGGCGGCATCCGGCGCTTGGGGCGTGGCAGACGGATAATGAGTATGGCTGCCACGATACGGTGATCTCCTATTCCGATGCGGCGCGTCATGCGTTCCGTGATTGGTTGGCGCAGAAATACCAATCGCCCGAGGCGTTGAACCGCGCTTGGGGCAATGTGTTCTGGTCGATGGAATATCGGGACTTCGACGAGATCGACCTGCCGAACCTGACGGTGACCGAGCCGAACCCGTCCCACGCGATGGATTTCCGGCGGTTCTCCTCGGATCAGGTGGTGCGGTTCAATGGTGCGCAGGTGGCCGCGATCCGGGCGCGGTCTGATGCGCCGATCAGTCATAATTACATGGGTCGGACCACAGAGTTCGATCATTTCGCCACCGGCGATCAGATGGAGATCGCGACCTGGGACAGTTATCCACTGGGTTTCTTGGAAGACCGGTTGGAGGACTCTGCCGAACACAAGCGCCACTATGCGCATCAAGGCGACCCGGATTTCCAGGCGTTTCACCATGACCTTTATCGTAGCGTCGGCCAGGGCCGCTGGTGGATCATGGAGCAGCAGCCGGGGCCGGTGAATTGGGCGCCGCATAATCCCGCGCCTCTGCCCGGCATGGTCCGGTTCTGGACCTGGGAGGCCTTTGCCCATGGTGCCGAGGCGGTATGCTATTTCCGGTGGCGGCAGGCTCCCTTTGCGCAGGAACAGATGCATGCCGGGCTTTTGCGCCCCGATAGCGCCGAGGCGGCTGGCTATGCCGAGGCCGCAGCGGTTGCGGCAGAATTGGCTGATGCCCCAGAGGTCGAAACCG
Source organism: Roseobacter sp. HKCCD6576-2 (assembly GCF_013179285.1). Lineage (GTDB taxonomy): Bacteria > Pseudomonadota > Alphaproteobacteria > Rhodobacterales > Rhodobacteraceae > Rhodophyticola > Rhodophyticola oceani. The sequence continues at coordinate 427,966 of NZ_WVNW01000001.1, forward strand.
CTCAAGCCCCTGTGGCGCTGATCTTTGACTACCAGGCCGCGTGGTCTTGGGATGTGCAGCCGCAAGGACGGGGATGCGATTACTTCCGATTGGTGTTTGAGATCTATCGCGGGTTGCGAAAGCTGGGCCTGTCGATCGACATCCTGCCGCCGGAGACGCGGGATTTCGAGGGCTATGCAATGATCCTGGCCCCCGGGTTGGAGATGCCGCCGGACGGCCTGATTGCGGCGCTGCGGGCCTCCGAGGCGCAGGTGCTGCTTGGGCCGCGCTTTGGCACGAAAACCCAAGGCTTTGCGATCCTCGTGCCGTTGCCGCCCGCGATCCCCGATCTGGATATCCAGGTGGCGCGGGTCGAAACGCTGCGCCCGGATATGCCGGTGCCTGTTGATGGCGGTGGAGCGATCACCTTGTGGCGGGAGGACTTGCTGGGCGGTGCCGAGGTTCTTGACCGCGATGCGAATGGCCGACCGGTTTTGGTGCGGTCGGGCGCGGTGCATTATCTCGGCGGGTGGCCTGACCCGGACTATCTGGCGCGCGTGTTGACCCGGTTAGCAGAGCGCGCTGATGTGCCGGTCCTCGACTTGCCGCAAGATATCCGCCTGCGCCAATCAGGGACGACGCAGTATGTCTTCAACCACGGGCATGAGCCCGTGACATTCGGGGGCGAGATTATCCCGCAAGCGGGTGTGTTGCGCCGCTAGCTCTTGGGCACCGGAGCGTTATAGGTCACATCCAGACGCGATTGCAGATAGTCGGCTGCCCGAATGGCCGGATATTTCGGGGCTCCGGTGCCCGGCAAGGCCTCGACAATAACATCCGGGTTTGCCTCAACAAAAAATGCTACCGAGCGGCGTTGGTTTTTGGGGCGCAACACCCGATGCGGGGTCGAGACATAAATGTCGTTGGTCCATCGCATTAGGCAATCGCCGATATTGACCACATAGGCGCTGGCAACATGCGGCACATCGATCCAATCTCCGCCGCGCGGTTTGACCTGCAACCCCGGCTCCCCATTCGTCATCAGCAGCGTGATCGCGCCATAATCGGTGTGGGCCCCAGCACCGATCTCGTTTTTGGCATCTCTGCCTGGCGGGTAATGCAACACGCGCAGCGCGGCCAGCGGGTCGATAAAGGCCGAGTCAAAATGGTGTTCGGGCAGTCCGAGATCGAGCGCGATGGCGCGATGCAGTTTGACCCCAAGCGCCAGCGCGGCATCGTAGTAGCGGAGCATTGTTTTGCGAAAGCCGGGCAGATCGGGCCATTGATTGACCCCACGAAAGGGATCACCCGCCAGCACTCTGGGATCATCGGCAGGAAGGTCGAGCCCCATATTAAAGCTCTCCTTGCGATCCGCCATGCCGCTTGCCTCATCGAGCGACTCCAACCCGTCATAGGCCCAGCCCCGATAGTGCGGCGTCTTGAGGATTGAGATGCTCTCCTTCTCCGCAGGCGGCAAGGCGAAGAACTGATCCGCTTTGTCAAAGACCTCTCTTTGTAGGGCGAGATCGACCCCATGCCCTTTGAGCAGGAAGAAACCGGTCTGTCGGGCTGCGATGCCCAGATCAGCGACGAAACCATTGCGGTCTTGGCCGGAAGCAAACCGCTGCCAGTCGAGTATCGGGATCATATTGGCACCTCTGATAAGGGGAGCGCGCACCGTTCTGGCCGGTGAGCCGTGCCGTCTTCGTGCGGGCATTCTGTAGGCGTATTGGACACGCGCATCTTGAAAAGGTCTCTGGTGTTTCGCCGATTTGGGTGGATGGAGTTTCAGATCCGCGATCTTTGGTCGGCGTTCAAGCTATCGTATCCTGCCTGCTGCGCAACCTGGTGACACGCCTCCTTGAAGCACCGCTGCTTCGGATGCCATTGCCCCGCGATTTTGAGGTTGACGGAGGCGCGTTGCTGTCTTAGCACCGCGCACGGTCCGGCGGAGTAGCTCAGTTGGTTAGAGCAGCGGAATCATAATCCGCGTGTCGGGGGTTCAAGTCCCTCCTCCGCTACCAAACCTCCTTGATGTCTTTGGATTATTTATCCGAATTTGGTTTGTGGTGACCAGAATAGAAGCGCTCAGTTCGAGTAAAGTGATTCAATTCCATCAATGACTTAGGCTTCAGAACACACAGCCAATATATGACTATTGCCACCAAAGCGATGCCCGAAGGTCTTCCTCTCGGCCATCGCTCTCACAGCCAATGTTCTGTTCTGGTTGTAAGTCAATCGGTTGAGAGCCGGGATATCGCTAAGTAGCCCTACAAACCGATATAAATCTCGTAAAATTGGTGTCGGGAGGCGAAAAACCACCGCCTCCCGACACCATTATGTGCCATTCGTCTCGATGAGCCGAAACATTACAACTCAGTTGCTGCTGGTTGAATATGTCAATTCACTACTACTGTTCCGGATGTACCGGACGTATCATCATCTCCTGCGGCAACGACAACCGCCAGCAAGAGCAAGCCACCGATGATTGCGCCGGCGGTTGCCCCTCCGGTTGCTCCCGCAAGGACTTCGCTGCCTGGAGTGCCGGCCGGCAACTCTTCGACAAGGCAAACAGCTTGACCTGCGGCATTCTGACCAACTGTTCCACCAAGTTCGGTAACGCAAGCGTCGGCTGTAACCTGGGCCATTGCAGGTACGGTCGACATGAGCGCAAGGGACGCAGCTGCAAGGAGATTGATACTGTGTTTCACGGCACCACCATTTGTTTGGGAATAGAGATTATTTTGTATCACGACCACAAGATCACATCAATGGCGCAACCAGTCTTTCTCTGGTCTTGGTAAAGTCTATCGAAACAGCCGTTCGATCTGGAAATACCCGAGCGATGGGCTCACATATTGAATAGATCGCCAAATAAACCCGTCGGACCCTATCCAATAGCTATTGCGAATCTCTTCATCGCTTGACCGACACTCCTCGATAACCGCCGTCGTCGAAATGTCCCGGTCAAAGATCGTGATGACCTCGGGCCCGGTATCCGAGAAACTACAGACCATTGACCGAGTGTAGTCGTCATCCTCGCCATCGAGAAACCGCATGACCCGCACTGCGATGGCTCCCTCGCCTATTCGTAATGCTTCAACGACGTCTTCAACATCGGAGCTGATGAGATCGTCGCCATAGCCACGGGTCGCCGTTAGGATCCCGTCATCCAGAAGGACAACTCCAGCCTGATCAAGACCGGCCCAGGAAGAATAGCGCCCAGCTCGACCGGTGGAGATCATCGTGCCTGAGCCAGACAGTTGCAGTGTATCAACAAGGATAACGGGGGTCGCCGCGCGATCGATGATCTCACGGTTCAGAACGACGCGCGGATCTTGGGGGGTAGCGTTGCCGCCGACAGCGCCTGCCAGCAATCCGCGTGCAATTTGCAAGGGCTGTTGATTGTTGTCTGTGCCGCAGGCCGCAAGAAGGCCAAAGGACAGGACCAAGACGAGTTTCGACAGGAGCTTCATCGCCAGAACCGTCCCCACTGATCATTAAGGCTGGGCGCATGGTAATCGCGGACCACGTCATGCAAGCGGTTACGCACACTCAGGCGTGCGCCGCCATCCCGCAAGACCGGTCGGATGGTAAAGGCTTGCTCGGTACGGGTCGACTGGCCAGTGAACCACGACAACGGAACAGTCAGGCGGATGCCTTTGTCGAAAGACCCCTCGCCGAATTCTTCGGAACTCACATCCGTTAGCGTGGCGAAGGCACCAATGCGCCAGCCATTATCGAAGGTCCGGTCCACGCTCAGCGTCGCCCCCCAATCGCCTGCGAGGTAGCGACCGACATCAATCTGTATGTCATAGTCATCTGCCAGCGAGAAATAGGCTGAGGCATGGCCTGTGGTGACGGAATAGTCTTGAAAGCCGAAGCGTTGGTCGAAGTCGCGCTGCTGAACATGGTTCACCTCGATCCCGAGGCCAAACTGGCTGTTGACGGGCATCCAGAGCAGTTCAGCGGAGAGGCCGCCATACATCTCTTCGAGATAGCCGAAGGTGACACGAGAATAGAAGTCGGGTGCGGGACGGCCAAAGTGTTCGAGGGTCAGGTGCCGGATCGCAACATCGGCCTCTCGGTCATAGAGATTTGAGTCTGACCTAACGCGCGGCAAGACGGAGTTCGAGGCTCGTGTCGATTCGTCCAGTGTTCCGAACGCTGCCCCACGGAGCGCGCCGGATAGGGTGAGACCGGGCCGGATGTCGTAACTGGCGCCCAGTTCCACGCCGACATTGTAGCGAAGTGGGTCATCGGGGTCGAAAAGCGAGGTTTCGATATAGGGGCCAAGTGACCAGTCAAGCCGTGGATAGGCGACTGTGTTGGTTTGCATGCCCGCGTCGCTAAGCCCTGCCGCGTCGGTTATCGTTGCCCGACCGTATGAGAGAAAGGTTCCGTCTGGGTGGTATTGTAGCTCTTCGAGATCGGACCTGTTCAAGATGGTCAGAGAGAGAGGGATGCCTTCGGCCAAGAACACAATCTCGAAGGTCTCGACAGAGGGGGGAAGCGTCGCGCTCATCGCGCGTGCGATTCGGCCGAGCGCCTGTGCCTCAGCGTCATAGCGTTCGTTCACAACCGAGATGCGTGCGGTGCTGGCGTTCACAGACAGGCTCTCGACAGCGATGCCCTCATTGACGAGCGCCCGCGAAAGGGTTGTGCGCAGCGTCGCCGCCGCATTGACGTCGGAGGCCCAAGCCGTCGCGTAAGGGAGCGTCGTCGGATCCCGCACTTCAACGGGTCTGGCCATTGGGTCGCGCCCACCGATGACTGGCGGGCGGACCGGGTTTAACGCAAAGGTCAGCGATAGGCCGAGCTCTGCGCCATGCATGTACCGTGCGCCCAAAACTGCACCGTTATCGAAACGATAGGTCAGGCCAAGATTGACGGGACTTTCCTCGGTGAAAACTCCGTCGGCCTGCTCGGCGCTATAGGTGTCAGAGGAGTACTCTAACTGAAAAGCCAGCCGGTCATTAACCTGCCATTCGATGCCGCCAAACACGGCCGCATCCCCCCTGAACCATTGCCCGGTGTTGAACGTTCCGCCAAGGCCATCGAACCCGGGGCGGGTATCAAACCGATCGTCAATCGATCCGAGCGGGTTTGAAAATCCATTTCGGGTTCCAAGCCGCCCCCACCCCAGACCGAGCGTGACCGCGACTTGATCCTCAGGGCCAAAATGCCGACTGGCCACGAGATATTCCGAACCATAGACGCCTGTCCCGCCAAAATCCCGCAGACCAACGGCGACAGCAGGCCAGATGCCATCTTCCTCCAACAGGCTGAAATGCAGGTCAAAACTGCGGTCATAGAAGACAAAGTCGGATGCCGGCGTGGTTGTCCCGGGCGAGAATCCGCGCAGACCAGAGTAGCGGAAGCTGCCCGTCAGACGCGGCGTAATCTGGAAGCTGAGCGTGCCACGAGTCTGGCCGGCGAATGTCGAGACCGTCCCCGCAAGGTCGCCATCGGGCATGCGGAATGCACTGGGTATGTCGAGCAACCCAGGCAAGCCATAGCTGTTCAGTGTCGTCCGAGCCGGCGCTTCCTGTGCCAAGGCGGCCGATCCAAGCGGGTTCCCGCCGAGCAGGCCCACCAGACAGGCCAGGATCATACCCGGCACCTTGTTCATTCGGGGGAACTGCACGGTGATGTCTAATCCACTCGCCGAGTCAGAGAGGGCGTGCCGCCGCTGCCAAAAACGCAATGTGGCGGCAGTGCATTCTCATAGGTGTTTGTTACGGTGCCACCACATCACATCACAGAGCGAGCGGCAACCGCCTTCCGAATAGCCAGCAGAAAGACGTAAATAAAACGTTAACCAGCATCGCAATTAGAAAATAACCAGCACTGCAAATGCCGCCTTTTTCCCGCCGATCGTATTCGCTAGTTAGGGGTACTTCTTTCCAGGATGTATCGGTAGTTATGAATCAGCAGTTTGTCCCGGCGCCTGACGCCGAGCCCGACGACGAGATAGACCTCTTGGCTTTGCTAGGAACGCTATGGCGCGGCAAATGGATTGTGCTGATGGCCGCGGTTCTCAGCATGGTGCTTGGCGGCGTGTATGCGTTCAGATTGGCCGTGCCGCTCTATCCGGCGACTGTCACGGTCGCGCTGAATGCTCAGCAGCAACAGGTCATAACAGATATTGAGAGTATTCTCGGTGGCGGAGCTTGGGACAACGTCGCGATTAATACAGAGCTTGAGGTGCTCCGATCGCGCGAGCTGGTTGGACAATTGGTCGACCGGCTGGATTTGACATCGGACCCAGAGTTCAACGCGGCCTTACGAGTTCGGTCGAGGTTCGATAACTTGCGTGCTGCAGTGTTGGCTCCGCTTCAGGGCGGACCCGCCGAGGAGGTGACATCGTCGGTCAGGGATGAAGTCATCGACACGCTGCTGCAGCAGATCTCTGCAAGCAGTGTGCGCTCGTCGCTCGCGCTGACGATCTCGGTAACTACGACAGAACCGGCGAAATCAGTGCGCATCGCCAACGCCTTGGCCGAGATTTACATCGAGAACCAGATATTGGTGAAGCTCGAGGCCCTTACGCGTGCGACCGCGTTCTTGTCCACCCGAACGGTGGAACTTCGCGAGAACTTGGAAGATGTGGAGGGGCAACTGGCGGCTTTTTCCGAGCAGGCAGAGATGATCAGCCCGGAGGTCCTGGTGGCGCAAGGTATCCAGTTGCGTGAATTACGGACGCGCATAAGAGAGCAAGAGGTCCGCGCGACCGATATGCGGGCCCGCCTAGAGACATTGCAAATGTTGCAGTCTCAACAGGATGTGGAAGGCTTCATTCTCGCGGCTGATGAGTTTCGCCTCACGCGGTCCCTGACTCAATTTCGCAATGGCCGTATCTCCGAGGCCGAACTCAATGCACAGTTGGATGATTATCTTGACCAGCTAGCCTCTGACGCTGTGCGCAACGAACAGCAGGTCGCGGCGCTGGAGAACGCAGAGCAAGAGCTATCGGCACGAATCCAGCGGCAGTCCGAAGAGCTGATCGCGCTTCAGCAATTGGAGCGTGAGGCTGAGGCCGCTCGGCTGCTTTATGAAAACTTCTTCACGCGTCTGCAGGAAACCAACGTGCAGCAAGGATTGGAAGTGGCCGACAGTCGGATCATTTCCGAAGCTGTTCCGCGACCGGCCTCAAGCCCCAACAAACCTTTTGTTGTTGTGCTGTCAGTCGTCCTTGGCGCTTTGCTGGGAAGCGGCTTGGTCTTGCTACGGGAGATGCGTTTTGCCGGATTCCGGACATCCGATGATTTGCGTCTGCAGACCCAAAAGACGGTTTTGGCCTCGGTACCGGTCATCCCTGCCAAGGATCGCCAAGCAACCTTGCGCTACCTATCGGACAAACCCAACTCGATCGTTGCCGAAGCGATCCGCAATCTACGCACATCGGTGTTGATGTCGAACGTCGACAAGCCGCCGCGTGTCATCATGATCACCTCTTCTGTTCCAGGGGAGGGCAAGACGACGCTGGCCCTGGCACTTAGCCGGATCATGACGGGTATGGGCAAAAAGGTGTTGCTTATTGAGGCGGATATTCGTCGTCGAACCTTCAAGGAGTATTTTGACACGGATGCGAGCGTGGCGCTGCTTGATCTTTTGCTTGGTACCGTAAAAGCCGAGGATGTCGATCCGTTTGTCCCAGAAGTCGGTTTCGATGTTCTGACCGGGAGTAAATCTGATGTGAATGCCACTGATCTGTTCACCTCAGAGAAATTCGCGTCTTTGATGAAAGGCCTCCGAACCACGTACGACTACATCATCATCGACACGCCGCCGGTTCTGGCAGTTCCCGATGCACGGGTGATCGGCGCCCATGCCGATGCAATTATCTACGGCGTGGCTTGGGACAGGACAACGAAAACGCAGGTGCGCCAAGGGCTGGACATGCTGGACAGTGTGGGGCTGACCATCACCGGCTTGGTGTTGTCGCAGGTCGATCAACGTAAGATGAAAACCTACGGCTACGGTGGTCAATATGGCTACGATACCAACGGATCAAAATACTACGACCAATAGGAGCCGTGGTCAGTTGGCCAGGTTGTTTGATACATTCAGCGTTGGAATGACCTGCTGAAGCGCGCGGTTCCAGCGTGTGATAGGTTGCTCTGCCACGAAAATCACGTCTCCGCGCCGTAGTTCCAACCGGGTTGCCAACAAGAAGTTCACCGCATTCGTTGCGTCCAGATGCAAGGCAGTGATCGATGCGAAATCTCTGGGGTCTTGTGGTCCACGCAGGACGTAAATCTGGCCCGGATTGCCTGTGGCTGGTGTCACGCCGCCATTTTCGAGCAACGCATCGGCCAGAACAGCCGTGTTGTTGTAAGGTAAGGCAAATCTCGACTGGGTGCCCACCTCTCCGATCACATAGACATAATCGCGATCTTCTGCCCCGAATTCTAACCTGTCGCGGAAATTGCTTCTTTGTTCTTCAAGGGCGTCGCGTCGGAGAGACATCTCGAACTGCAACTCTTGCAAAGCCTGTGTCCGCGCTTGCTGGCGCACTTGGATCAACGTGATCTGCTCTTCGAAATAGGCTTCGGCCGCATCGAGATCAAAGGATGTGTCGACAAAGACACTGTCTCCATCGCGTAAGAGGACTCTTCGCAAACCGCTTCCAGAGTAGAGTTCGCTGGCAGGTATCTGGAACAGTGATCCGTCGCGATAGAGTCGCACCGTCGCCCCATCGCGGGCGCGGACCTCCACCCCACCGGCCCTGGCCAGGGCTTCTTCCAGATAAAGCGGTTGCAGCGTGATAGGCACGATACCGGGTGATGCGACCGCCCCACCAACCGACACGCGGCGCGAGTTGAACTCCGCCAGTTCAAGGCTGAAGGTCGGGTCGACCCGGTTTTCAACTAGACCCTGGAACACGGCATCTTCGGCCTCTTCAAGCGTCATGCCGCCGATTGAAATGCGCCCAACATCTGGAATGGAAATCGCACCGTCGTCTTGAACTGTGTATCCTTGTCGTCCGGTTTGTGCGGCCAGAAGACCTGAAAGCTCTTCGACGCTGGTCGCGGTCTGAGATGTCGAGAGGAGAACAACATCCCCCACGCCGATGGTGTAGGGTTCGGGTTGCGCAGGTGCCGGAAGCCTTGTCTCTAGCACCGCGGGCCGTGTTTCCGGGTAAAACACGGGGTCCGGCAGAGCCCCAACTCCGCGTGGTTGGTTCGGACCGTCCGCAATAACCGAAAACGCGGCGGGAAGGCTTTGCGGATTGTAGTTTGATCGGTTCGCTGCAAGCACCGTTTCCGGCGTCACTGGGATCACACGAACATTGGCATCCGCGCTCTCTTGCACGTCCGAGGAGAAGTATGCCGCGCCGCAGCCAGACAGGGTAAGGAAAACAAATACTGCAGAAAAAAGAAATCTCATCGAGGCCTCATCGCGTCAGCAACGTCGTTTCACATTCCATCATTGCCGTGACCGATCCACCGCTTCCAGTCAAGGTCTGTTCAATTCCGCCGCACGGCTCTCTAGCTACCCGGCGTCGGCGGTTGGTCGACTTATTGTCACGGTCCCGGAGCTCCCTCTTTATTGGGGGGGGCATTTCGTTTATCAAAGATTAAGGAGTGCGATTCTCCGAAAAAAACCAAACTGGAGCAATAGTCGATGGCGTGCCTAACTTTTAGGTAAGCTTTTCGGGCGTAAATCTGCGTCTATTTCTCATTGATAGGTTGACGATGTCTGCTCCCAGTCCTGAAGACAGCCCGGTTCGGGCTCTTAGGTACAGATACCACACTAGAAAAGCTGTCTTTCTATCCCGCTATGAGACTTTGTTGGTACGCCGCGCCTTATCGCAAGGCAGACCCACGAATGAGTCGATCGGAGGGCGGCGGGTATTCTGGGCGTTCAAGCGGTTCTTTGACATAATTTGGTCACTTTTCCTGCTTGGCCCCATGTTGCTGATCGCCGCGGCGCTGCTCTTGCTCAATCCGTTTTTCAATCCCGGGCCGCTGTTTTTCGTCCAGATCCGAATGGGTCGGGGGTGTCGCGCGTTTCACGTTCTTAAGTTTCGGACCATGGTTTCCAGGACTACCACAAAGGAGAGCGCTCGGCGCGGCGCAGATGACCCAATCGATTGTCACCGGATCACACCGTTGGGCAGATGTCTCAGGAAGACGCGTATTGATGAATTGCCTCAGATAATCAATGTGTTGAAGGGAGATATGAGCCTGATCGGACCGCGTCCGGATTATTTTGCGCATGCCCGCACGTATGTGCGTCAGATCCCTGGATACCGTGAGCGCCACATGATCCGGCCAGGTATCAGTGGCCTCGCACAGGTCGAACACGGCTATGCCGAGGGGGTTGCCGCGACGCAAAGGAAAGCGGAGTTGGATCTGCAATATATACGTGATGCGGGCTTCGCTCTCGATTGGTGCATCTTTGTGAAGACTTTGCGGACGGTCTTGATCCGAGATGGCAAATGATGGGTTTCTGGCGCTGATAGGCCAAATCTCGCCGAAGTCGAAGACGATCGGTTCGGCGTCATCTTAGGTGCTTATAAAGCTGACCGATCCATTCTGTCGGATTAGGGCGGCGGTTAAGCGGCTGGTATAGACGGCCCCGGTGTCAACCGAAATCCTATGATTATCGGCTAGCGGATGGTCCATGATCGTATGGCCATGAGCGACCCATTGCCCATCCGCTCGTCCGGATTTGAAAAAGTCGCCATGCCCCCAAAGCAAGGCCTTCGCGTTCTGGTCCGGCATTGGAGTTGCAGGATCAACGCCGGCGTGGACGACCCATAGGGTTCCGCTATTCCAAACCAATGGCTGGTGTCTTACCCAGGCCTCTAGATTTTTGCCAATTCGGTCTCGCAACTCATCGGATAGGTTGATGAAGACTTCTGGGGCAACAGTTTCGCCAACGCCTGCGGCGGAGACGGAAAAGCTAGCCAATGTCTGCAAGCCTCCATTCCGCAACCATCGCGGTCCATAGCGTGGCGGATTGTCGATAAAGTCCAGCATCATCCGCTCATGGTTTCCCATCAAGCAAACGACATTGTCGCAATGCGCCATCTCAAGTTCCCTCAAACGTCGAAGGACCTCGGCGCTTTGGTCCCCCCGATCAATGTAGTCTCCTACAAAGACCAACTGCGGGTCTTCAATCGCCCTCTTTGTGAGGTCTGCATCGATCGCCTCTAGCAGGCGCTCGAGAAGATCAAGCCGCCCATGGATATCGCCCACAACATAGACGTCACGCTCGGGCGCGGGGGGCTCCGTGCTCGTGCTGTGCGAGGTTACCACCTCGGCGCTCGCTCTACGCCCCAAAAACCGGCGGATCACTTTCATATCTTTGCCTTTCGCGGGGGTGGTTTTAGGAGTGCCAGCCATGTATTGCCAGCCCGTTCTTTGCCCCAAATTGGCCACCAGAATCATCGCCGTTTGTACTCCGAACGTTGAATGATCCTGACCGCTCACTTTGGTACGGTGTCTAACGTTAATGTCTGCTGTGGAGGTGCTGAGAAGATGCGCGCGTTGGAAAACTGCGCTGCCGCTTCCAGGACGCTGCCGTTAGATGGTTCGCGCGGCATTTCGATTCTTTGACCAGGCATACTCTCTGGCTTCATGTGCCTGTTTCGTCAGTGTCAAAGAACGGTCCGGGACCTATGTTCCGAACGCATATTCTTCATCGATGTCGGCTTCCGTCAGGTCGATCGGAATCTCTTCGTCATCGTCAGACAGGATCGCGCCAACCAGCGGGTGATCAAGCCTGATCTCATTTGGCAGTTCGGTCGTGCCCTCCGTTTCATCCAACTTTGGAGTTTCGGTCTCGACGGCCGATGCTGGGTCGAGGGCGCTGGCGTCATTTTCCGCGATGTGTGCTGACAGCATTTTCCCGTTGCCACCGCATGTTGGACAAAATGCTTCGCCATAGTTCTCGCAAGTGCACCTATCTCCGTCACAGAGACATACAACCCAACCAAAGCCGCTGCATTGCGGGCATCCATTCGGCGTATTCATTTTGTCCCTCGGAGTTCGTTCGTGACTTACCCCAAACGTCATACCCATTAATTTCGATTGCAACTATCTCTTCAGGTGTTTTTTCCTATCGACCAGCAGAGACCTGATCGTTCTAACCAATGATTCTGACGTAGGAGGTTACGAAAGTGGTTAGATTCGGGGACGGCGCTTATTTCTCGGATTGCGCGACTAGCGCATATTCAGAAATGCTTTGACGTTCGCCAAGCTTCAAAGATGCTGATCGCTGGCCGAAGCCGCTGTTCTGGCTGGGCATGCGATGCGGGAGAACACGTGTGGCCGCGTCCGGGATTGTCTCCACATTGAAAGAACAGTTTCAACCTCCGCCAAACCGTCGGGTTTCATCGCATGCGAATGTTGCTTCAGCTTCTAACGGCTGGGTACCCAGATATCGCGCGGAAGAGACGAGAGGATTTCTGCGCCGGCCGGGGCTACTGTCACAATGTCTTCTAATCGAATGCCGAAGCGCCCTGGCAGGTAGATTCCAGGCTCGATCGAGAAGACGTTTCCTTCCCGCAAAACGGTTTCGGATGTGGCGGTGATATAGGGCGGTTCGTGCACATCGATGCCCAGCCCATGGCCTGTCCGATGCACGAAATAGTCGCCATATCCGGCCGCGGTAATCACATCGCGCGCAGCGGCATCCACCTCTTTGGCCAGGATGCCCGGTCGAACGACAGCAAGCGCCGCTTGGACCGCCTCCTCGACCACGGCGGCTACCCGTAGGAACTCTGGGTCGGGTGCCGATCCGTACCATCCGCAGCGGGTCATATCACTCGGGTATCCATTGATTCGACACCCGGTATCGATCAGCACGGCCATGCCCTCGGCGAGGCGTGTATCGCCAGTGTGGTGATGCGGGAAGGCGCCGTTTGCGCCGAAGGCCACAATGGTGAATTCGGGCGTCGCGCCATTTGCCTTGTAATGATCGTGAATCACCTGTGCCACGTCATGTTCCGTCATGCCCTCGCGGAGCGCGGCAAACCCGGCCTGGCAGGCCACGTCGTTCAGATGGGCGCAGTCCCGCAAAGTGGATATTTCGGCGGAGTCTTTCATGCCACGCAGATGCCCGAGTGTGTCGTCTGAGAACCTGCGTTTGGGCGCGTCCAGCGCGTCGAGCAACAACAGTGCAAAATCGGCGCGCATCGCCTCATCCAAAGCGACGGTTTGATCTGCGCCAGTAACTTCGCAGCTTGCCAGCAACCGGTCCAAGGCCGCGCCCGGCCCCTGGTCATCGGCCCAGGTTTCGAAGGGCAGGTCCGTCACCTGTCGCACCGAGTTTGCGTTAAGCGCGGGCATCAAAAACCCGGCATGGGCCTGGCTGACCAACAGCATCACGGGCCGTTCATCCCCATGCGGATCGGCACCCGAAAGCCAGCGCATATGGCTTGTGGGGCCAAGCGCCACCAGATCGGTGCCGGTCTCGGTCATCCGGGCGCGCAGCCGGGCAATACGGTCGTGATAGAGGGCCATGACGCTGTCCTTGGAACAAAGAACCGCCGGCCCCCGAAGGGGCCAGCGGCAGGGAGAGATCAGTTTTTGTCGACGAGACGGTAGAACACGAAGTCAGATGTTGCGCCGTTCACGTAGCCCGACACGTTCTCCGCCATGGCCACCTGATAAGACGCCTGGAACATGATCACGATGGGCGAGCTTTCCTGCACCTGGCGCTGCAGCTCCAGGTACATCTCTTCGCGCGCCGCCGGATCGGTTTCGGTGAGCGCTGCCGTCGTCATCTCGTTCATCTCCGCAGGCACCGCCCAGGAATTCCGCCAGGTTGTGGTCGCGGCATAGGCGTCCTGATCGTTGTTCGAGTTGTAGGCGAAGGCTTTCGCGTTCGAATGCGGGTCCATGAAGTCCGGGCCCCAATAGAGCAGCATCGCCTCGTGGCTCCGCTCGCGATAGCGGGTGATCACCTGGCTGCCGGTGCCGGGCAAAATGTCGAAGTTGATCCCAGCTTCGGCAAAGCTCGCCTGGATCGACTGCGCCATATCGGTGAAGGGCGCGGCGTTGATCACGTCAAGCGACACGGTAATCGGCAGGTCCACACCAGCCTCTTCCAAAATCGCGCGAGCGCGGTCGGGGTCATAGCTGTAGGGCGTATCGGTCAGCGCACCTGGGAAGCCTTCGGGCCAGAACGCCTGATGAACTTCCATTTGACCGGCGATGATCGAGTTGGTCATCCCCTCATAATCGACCAAATAACGGGCCGCTTCCCAAAACGCCGGGGGCGTCAGGCTATCAACAGCTTGGTTGAAGGACAGGAAATGGACCGCCGCCTGCGGGAAGGTGTCGACCCGCAGGCCTTCGCCATCCAGCGAGGCCACTTGGTCCGGCGTCAAATTCCGCGCCAAATCCACATCACCGGATTCTAGCAGGAGTTGTTGCGTGGCCGATTCCGCCACATGCCGAATGATCACGCCTTCGATGGCCGGGCCACCGTTGAAATAGTCGGGATTGGCTTCCATCCGGATCAGCTCCGCCGGGCGGAAGGCAGTAAGCGCGAAGGGGCCGGTGCCCGCGGTGTTGGCGTTCAACCAGGCATTGCCCATGTCGCCGTCCACCTCATTGGCCATGACAGTCACTTCATCGACGATGGAGGCAGGTCGCGCGGCCAGCACATTCATCACGAAGGCGGGCGAGAAGTCGCCATCATAGCGCACGGTGACTGTGTTGCCGTCTGCCGTGACCATCTCGCCGACATTCTCGGGGGTCCAGCCAAGCTGTGTCAGAATGAACGCCGGAGTGAGGTTTAGTTGAACCACACGCGAGAAAGAAAACACCACATCTTCCGCACGCACCGGATTGCCGGAATGGAAAACAGCGCCGTCGCGCAGTGTGAAGGTGATTGTCTTGTTCTCGGCGTCGATCTCCCAAGCGGCCGCGAGACCGGGGGCCAGCACCGTCGTGTCCTCGGCGTCATATTGGACCAGACGGTCATAAGTGTTGGTGACCAACTCGCCGGAGGTGAATTCATAGGCCTGGGCCGGATCGATCGCGACGATGTCGTCGATGTTCTGGGCCACGACCAGCAATTCAGGGGGCGTGTCGGCATACGTGGCAGGTGCGGCCAGCGGCAGCGCCAGCACCGCCGCCAATAGGGCGGGTTTTAGCAGTTTCATTGGGATAAACCTCCGTTTCGGTCTTTAGCCATTGGTATTGGCCGGTGTCATTTCAGGCAGTTTGACCGCGCCTTTGCGCTGCAGAACCGACAAGGTGCCAGTCCACAGGATACGCGCGGGTGTCTTGGTCTGGTTCGACCAGGAATGCGGGGTTGAGCCGCTATAATGCAGACTGTCCCCGCGTTGGAGAATGAAGCTCTGACCGTCGAGCATCTGGGTGATTTCGCCGTCGAGAAGGAAGATGATTTCCTCACCTTCGTGACTGACGGTCTCCGAGGCATAGCCGGGCGGGACATGCAGAATGTAGGAAGACAGTTCCGCCCCGGGAAACTCTGCGCCAAGCGACTCGTAGATGATCGACGACCCATCAAGCGAAAACTGCGGGCGCGCTCCCGCGCGCGAAAGGCTATCGGCCGGTTTCGGGGTCGCGATGAAGTATTCTAACCCCACATCGAGACCTTGAGCGATCTGCGCCAATGTGCCGAGCGACGGCGTCGCATGACCCCGCTCCACCTGGCTGAGATAGCCGACCGAGAGGCCCGCATCATCGCAGAGCGCCTGCAACGTCAGGTCAAGCTGCTTCCGCCGCTTGCGGATCAGCGCACCTAAATTCGGGTCACTTTTAGGCTTTGGCCGCGCCATCAGACTCCCTCGGTTCATCATAATTTTTTTGATCTAAGCAAAACTATTTGCCAAAACCAAGAAAAATGTGGCACCCCCGCTGAAAGGATTGGACCATGCCGCGGGCGAGAGAGGCGAGAACCCGATGATCGCGCAGCCGAAAAGACAGATCGCGTTGGCCGGCCCGGTGGTCGCGCTCCTGCGCTTTGTGTTGGTTGTCGCGTTGACCTTTTTGGGCCTTTTAGCGCTGACCTTTTTTATCGGTCGCGTGGTGCCGATTGACCCGGTTCTTGCCGTGGTCGGGGATCGGGCAACGACGGAGCAATATGAGGCTGCGCGTGTCGCCATGGGCCTGGATCGCCCGCTGATCGCGCAATTTGGCAGCTATGTTTGGGATGTGTTGAATTTCAACCTCGGCATGTCCGTCTCGACCAACCGCCCCGTTGCCGAAGACCTAGCCCGGGTTTTTCCCGCAACGCTAGAGATGGCCACGCTCGGGATCATCATCGGCGTGGGTCTCGGTATCCCCGCAGGTGTCTTGGCCGCGGCACATCAGGGTCGTTGGATCGATCAGATCATCCGGGTTTTCGCCCTTCTGGGCTATTCCGTGCCGGCCTTCTGGCTCGGCCTGGTCGGCCTGGCGATCTTTTATGCGGCACTGGGCTGGGTCTCTGGCCCCGGGCGCGTCGACATCTTTTATGACGGGATCACGCCGACCGTGACGGGCCTGCTGACCGTGGACAGTCTGCTTGATGGCGATTGGGACGTGTTCCAAAGCGCGTTATCGCACATCATTTTGCCCGCCACGATCCTGGGCGTTTTCAGCCTCGCCTATATCGCGCGGATGACCCGCTCCTTCATGCTCGACCAGTTGAGCCAGGAATACATCACCACCGCGCGGGTCAAAGGCGTGCCAGAATGGCGGGTGATCTGGGTCCATGCCTTCGGTGCGATCCGGGTGCCCCTGATCACCGTGATCGGGCTCTCCTATGCCGGACTTCTGGAAGGCTCGGTCATGATCGAAACGGTGTTTTCTTGGCCTGGGATTGGTAACTACCTGACCACGGCGCTTTTCAACGCCGATATGAATGCGGTTCTGGGTGCGACGCTGGTCATCGGGTCCGTCTTTATTCTCATCAACAAAGTGTCGGATGTGCTCTACCGCTTGCTCGACCCGAGGAGCCGATAGATGCGCGCCTGGTTAATCGATGATAGCCCCGCCTCACGCGGTCAGGCCGCCGCCGGGCGGGCCTATCGCGTCGCCGGTGATCTGATGCGCAACCCGCTGGCCGTGGTGGGCAGTCTGATCATTCTTGCGCTGATCCTGACCGCGATCTTCGCACCCTGGATCGCATCGGAAAGTCCGGTTGGACAGGACCTGTCAAACCGGCTCATGCCACCCTCGGCCGAGCATTGGATGGGGACTGATGAACTGGGCCGCGATATCTTTTCCCGCGTGGTCTATGGCGCGCGGATCACGCTCTTGATCGTTGGTCTGGTGGCGGTGATTTCTGCACCTCTAGGTCTGCTGATCGGGGCGATCTCGGGTTATTTCGGTGGTTGGACCGATCGGGTGCTGATGGGGCTGACCGATGTGTTCCTATCGATGCCGAAACTGATTCTGGCGTTGGCCTTTGCCGCCGCCCTTGGGCCAGGGATCGAAAACGCGATCATCGCCATCGCGATCACAACATGGCCCGCCTATGCGCGGATTGCACGGGCGGAAACGCTGACCATCCGCAACTCGGAATTCGTCGCCGCCACCCGCCTGCTTGGCGCCTCCCACACACGGTTGATCACCCGGCACATTCTTCCGCTTTGCACCTCGTCGATGATCATCCGGGTTACGCTGGATATGGCGGGCATTATCCTGACCGCAGCGGGTCTTGGCTTCCTTGGCCTGGGCGCGCAGCCGCCGCTGCCCGAATGGGGCGCGATGATCTCGCGGGGGCGGAGTTTCATTCTTGATCAATGGTGGGTCGCCACGATGCCCGGTTTCGCCATCATCGTCGTCTCGCTTGGCTTCTGTTTTCTGGGCGATGGCCTCCGCGATGTGCTTGACCCGAAATCGGAGGGCAAATCGTGACCCTGCTGTCCGTTGAGAACCTGGAGGTCAGCTTCCCCACGTCGCATGGCCGGGTGAAGGTCGTCGACGGGATATCCTTCGATCTGGGCCGCGAACGCCTTGGCATTGTCGGCGAAAGCGGGTCCGGCAAGTCGATGACGGGGCGTGCGATTCTTCGTTTGATCCGGTCTCCGGGGCGCGTCGCTGGACAGATCAGCTTCGAAGGCCGGGACCTGATGAACCTGTCCGAGCGTCAGATGCGGGCGCTTCGTGGCGCGCGGATTTCGATGATCATGCAAGACCCGCGATATTCGCTGAACCCAGTGATGACGGTCGGCACCCAAATTGAGGAAGCGTTGCGCGTTCACGAACGCTTGCCACGCAGCGAGATGCGCGCCCGGGTGCATGAGATGTTGGAAGCCGTCCGAATCGACGACCCGGACCGTGTCGCGGGCCTGTACCCTCATGAAGTGTCGGGTGGAATGGGGCAGCGCGTGATGATCGCGATGATGCTGATCCCGCGCCCAAGCTTGTTGATCGCCGATGAGCCGACCAGCGCGTTGGATGTGAGCGTTCAGGGCGACGTGCTGCGCCTGATCGATGATCTTGTAAAAGATCACGGGATGGGTCTGATCCTGATCAGTCACGACCTGCCGTTGGTGGCCCGCTATTGCGATCGGATTCTGGTCATGAATGCGGGCCGCGTGGTTGAGACCTGCGACGCCAGCGCGTTGCATGCCGCCAGCCACCCCTACACCAAGGGCCTGCTCGCCGCCGTGCCTCAGATGCGTGAAACGCGTGCTGAGCTTCCGGTGATGGACCGCAATGCATGGGCCGGTACATGACAGCGATCTCGCTAAAGAACCTCGATATCGCCTATGACGGGCAACGTGTCGTGCATGGGGTCAGTTTCGACGTGGCCGAGGGCGAAAGCTTTGCGCTGGTCGGCGAAAGCGGATCGGGTAAATCCACGGTGCTCAAGGCGATTGCCGGGTTGGCGCCAGAATGGACAGGCGAGATGCAAATCCTCGGCCGCCCGGGCAGTCACCGACCTGACCGGACATTGGCCAAGCACTGCCAGATGGTGTTCCAAGACCCTTATGGCTCGCTTCACCCACGCAAGACCGTCGATGCCGTCTTGTCCGAGCCGCTGGCGATCCATGGGATCGGCGGGCAGGACGCGAAGGTTGAGCAGGCGCTGGCCGATGTCGGCCTCGACCGTCGGTTCCGGTTTCGCTATCCGCACCAGCTCTCGGGTGGTCAGCGGCAGCGTGTGGCAATCGCGCGCGCGCTGATGCTGGAGCCCGAGGTGATGTTGCTCGATGAGCCCACCAGTGCCCTGGATGTGAGCGTGCAGGCGGAGATATTGAATCTCTTGAAGCGCCTCCGGTCGGAGCGTGGGCTGACCTATCTGATGGTCACACACAACTTGCCGGTTGTCAGTTTCCTCTGCGAACGCATGGCGGTGATGAATAAGGGCGGGATTGTCGAAATTGCGCCAGCGACGGCGCTGCATGACGGCGCGTTTACAGACCCGTATGCGCAGGCGCTCTATGCCGCCAGCGGCGGGGCGTGATCTTACGAAAAAGGACCAACCAGTAATGCAATCTGATCGCCCCACGCCGCAAGCTGTGCAACGCTGCTTCGTTGCCGATATGGCCGCCGCCCGCACCGAGGATCAGGTGTTCGAGGCGCTTTACCGCCTCAGCACGGCGCGCGTTCCCGTGCGGCTTTGGACGGTCATGACAGTGGATATGGAGGCTGGTCTTGCGCGGCGCGCTTATTCCAACATGCCCGAAGCATACCCAACGTCCGGAACGAAACCGATCGAGCGCAATGACTGGTTCGAGATCGTGCATGATCGGCATGAGAGTTTTATCGCCAATACGCTGGATGACATCGCCAAGGTATTTCCGGATTATGAGTTGATCGGCGCACTTGGCTGCGCGTCGGT
This sequence comes from Roseobacter sp. HKCCD6576-2, assembly GCF_013179285.1. Lineage (GTDB taxonomy): Bacteria > Pseudomonadota > Alphaproteobacteria > Rhodobacterales > Rhodobacteraceae > Rhodophyticola > Rhodophyticola oceani. The sequence continues at coordinate 447,712 of NZ_WVNW01000001.1, forward strand.
GCTCAATCTGCCCGTGGTCAGCGGCGGCGAACTTCGTGCAACCGTAAACCTGTTGGACGATGAGGGCTATTTCACGCCTGAGCGAGTTGGCGAGATCACGGATGCCCTCACGTTGCCGGCTTTTGCGGCCGTGTTGGCCGCGCGGGCGTTATGATGTGCCGCAAGGTCGCCGTTTCGCGACAGTAGGTCCCAAGATCTGAGACGCGCGTTGCATAGGATGATTGGGCGGGGCTTGATCCGCGTCATCATGCGCAAATCTCGGCAGCCAGCCTCATAAGGTTTTTGGGAACGCATTTGCCGAGGCCGTCATACGCGCCTGTGCAATTCACTTCTTGTGGTCGCCTGCCGTGTTTGTGGTCGGCTCCATATAAATTCCGTGTGCGTGAAAACTGTTGAGGGCGCAAAATATGTTCTTTGCGCCTTATTTCTGAAGTATTTTAAAAATCAAATCCATAAAATAATTAGCCGGTATTCTTATGGGTTCGACTATCATTGCTGTGTATCGATTCTAGGGAGAGCTTTATGACACGTGTTATTACTTGGAATATGGAAGGCGCGACCCATAGCTCAAATAGCAAATGGGTCGATGGTGTGCAGCAATTGTTAACGAAGGCAGAGGCCGACATACTCTGCTTGCAAGAGGCCGGGGCGGCTCCGCCATCGTCCGCTGCCTATGCGCCGCCCCCGCCGGCACCGACTTGGGCGGGCGGTATTGCACCTGCTGTGGCTTGGTCTTTTCTGACATGGCAACCGGGCGTTCCACTGTATTACGTCCTTTGGGTGCAAACGGATCCGGCGGGAAATAGGGTCAATCTAGCTGTTGTGACAAAGGATCTGCCAGATGAATTCCGCTATGTCGCGAATGCCGGAGGCCGACCTGCAATCGGGGTGCGGTTCGGGACGGAAGAGACCTTTACACTCCATGCACAAAGTGGGGGCGGGGCGGATGCACCAACCTTGGTCACAAATGTTAATGCCGCCACCGCTGCGGGAAATTCATGGGACGCCGCAGGAGATTATAACCGACAGCCCGATGAATGGGGCGCGGGCGGCGTGCCAGCGGGCAATCTTTGCCCGCCAGACAAGGCAACACGTTGGAAATCGGATAAAAAGCTCGACTATATGGTTCGCAGCGGCGCGGTGATTGAGGGATTTGTGATCGATACGTTGGTCTTGAGTGACCACTTCCCAGTGATCTTCGATGTCTAACGTAGCGTGTCTGGGTCGGGTTGGTGGATGCTGACCCGGCCAAGATTTGGTTTTCCAAACTTGCAATATATATCCGGCGGATATGCACCATCGGCATAAATCAGCGCATGAATTGCGTGTCTCGGATGGCATTTGACCGTCTGAATGCGCGATAGCCCATGTCGACGGTTCAGAATCTGTTAGGGTTTTCCGGCGCTTAGATATCCACCTCTCTTTCATTCATATCTGCTTACCAAAAATAGTTAATAAATCCTTATCGTTCTTTGAGTGACGTAAGGAACATTTTTATTGAATGGATTTAGAATCTGTGTGTTACTTAACGCGGTACATAAGCGGGAAAACAGAAAGTAATGCGTGTTCAAGGATTTGAATGCAGTGCGCTTGCGCATATATTCTTTTGTTGACCCAAATATATAGAATATTGGTTGGAGGGCCTTCTGCTCCGATCTGTCTCGAGGAATTTCTTCGGGATCAATTGGTATGGCTTGGGGAATGCGTTTGCTTGCGGCATCTGATTTTGACGTCTTACGAATCCCTCCCCTTGCGCATTTCTTTTGGGTTTCCTTCCCATGATCATCGTTTTTAATATGACGTCGTCAGCGATGCGTCTTTACGTGAATCGTGGACAAGTCCAGGCACCGGATAAAATCGTGCCAAGCACCGGCTTCAAGGCGTTCCCAAAAACAATCGGTTTGCAGAGGCGCCCTGAACCTCAGGTGTTCGGAATCGGGGAGAATACTGTGGCGCTGGACTATCGGGATTTCCTGCCGCCAATGCCATCCGGCGCGGAGTTCAGCCCAAACATTCCCGATGCGGTTCTGTCCGACTTCATCCTCTATCTGTTCGGCAATGGCGCGCTGTTGATGCGGACCTCCGGCCAGCAGATCGAGCGATACAATTGGCCGCTCGTGCCTCCCGTCGCGACGAACAACCCATTTTCCACCACCCAGAAGGAGTAAACCATGGCTGGCAATGTGTATTTGTTTAACGTGAACGCCGAAGAGATGAGCCGCGTCCAAGTGCGGAACTGGCCTGCGGATGACACGATCGATGGCTGGAGCGAGGAGAAGGATGACAAGTATTCCCCGAATGCGCTCGCCGTCCCACGTGAGAAATTTCCGACGGATAGCTGCAGTTTTGCGCAGGGCGACAACTCGGTCAGCTTCAGTCGGCCGACCTTCAATGGCGCCTTTATCCTCACCATTGATCCGGCGATTTCCCTTTCCGACGATCTGATCTGCTATGTCACCCGCAGCAGTGCGCTGCTGATGCGGACCAATGGCGAGGTGATCAGCGAGGTAACATTCGCGCCCACGCTTATGGCTGACGAAGGCAGCTGAGGCCGAGGGCCGTGGCACCGGTATTCAGAAGGGTCGTTTTGCAAGACGACACGCTTGCGCTCTATCGGGCCGAGGTCTCTGACGAGACGGCACGAGGGCTGACGGCGGGACCACGTGCGCTTCACTTGCTCTATCTCGGCGCGGACCGGGGAGGTTGGTCCGCGCCGCCCGATGAGTTGGAATACGCCGCGTCCTGGAAAGCTCGCGGCGTTTATCTTTTGAGCGATCCGTTTGAGGTCCAGAACCTTACGGCGCTGAAAGATGCCGTGCCTTTGAAAGGTCAGAACAAGAACAGAGGATTTGCCTGGGTGGATGACCCGGGCGGCACGCCGCAAGCGGTCCTGATGCCGATGACCTGGACCGGTGAGGAGACCGGGCGCGTCGCGGAAACAACCGAGATCGCGTTCCTGAACGTTGCCTTGACCATGCAGCAGGGTGTCGAGGTCGTGTTTGATTTCGGGGAGGCACCGAAGGCCGATCTGAAAGTCGGGCAATCAGGCACCGCACGGATCTTTCTCAACCGGGCCAAGACAATTGGGCCGGAACCCACCGAGGAGACTGTGCAAATGCCGCTCGCGCCGGATGACGCCGGCTTGGGTCTGATCCGGTACCGCGCCGATTGGCAGGCGCGCGCGTTCTTCCGGCTGTTCGAAGACAACGAGTTTAACACCGACCCGGCTTGGGGCGGGGAGATTCGGTTCTTTCTGAAAACGACGGGGCGGAAGACGCCGCAGCAATTGGTCTTTCCGCTGTTCACCGCCCCAGAGCAGGGGGTCTCATATCCATTGGATGTCCGCATGGATCCACTGGCCCCCAATGATGCGAATCGCACGGTCTTTGATCTGCGCGACGAAGGCGGCGCGCTCGCCTTGCTGACCTCGCGGTTCTTGCGCACGACCGGCGGCGATGAGGTCCAGTTGACGCCGCAGCCGGGCGTTGGATTCTATCTGGGGCGGCGGCCTGGCCCGACCTCAAGCGGCGGGGCCAATAGCTATCTGGCGACGAAGGGGCCGTTCTTGCTCGATCTGTTGGGCAAGGCAGATGCGCAGTTGATGTGCGGGCTCTCGGCGCAGGAATACGTCACCGTGGCCGATGGCGATCTCGTCGATCTGACCCCCAATCAGGCGGCCCTTGCCGATTTGGGGGACAAGGAACGGGGGCTTGTGGCCTTGGCCGACCAGGGCGACGCTCCGCTTCTGGAACCCGCATTCACAACCTCCTGGCTCTCGATCCGTCCCAGGCCGACGCGCCAAGCGGACGCGGTCGAGCCCTACTACTTCTCCCAGTCGCAGCAGGGCACGAATTTCGACAAAAACGCGCTGGCTGGCACCACCTATGCCGGGGCGACAGCATCGCGGATCACCCATTTGGGCGCGGCGGCCGTGGCGGGCGTGGGTGGCGGTGCGATTTCTTTTCCCGTCGCCCCCTTTGGCGGGGTCTTCCCGCCCGACAGCGATATTGAGGGCTGGCCCAACAAGGATGTACCGGGCGAGGATTTCCAAACGTTAGAAGGCGGCGCCTTGGCCCCATTCCGGTTCGGATCGCTTAGCTTGGCGGGGCCCGCGACCGGTCCGATTGTCTGCAATGCTGACGGGACGCCTCTGGTTGGTGGGCGCAGCTCGACCCAACGTGGGGTTCTTTTGGAGATCGGCTCAGGCATTGCTGCGGCAAGGGATGAACCCGCCCCGCCGCAAGGCGGTTGGGCCCGTTTGGTTTTGGGCGAGAGCGACAAAGGCGAACTGGCGTTCAAGCAGACCGGAGCGGGCGTGGTCGACCCGACGCTCGCGCAGGCCTTGCTCAACCCGCAGGCTTTCATCGTGATGAACGATTGGGACAGGTTCTCAGATTTTGACAGTGCGATCAGCGTGCAGGGGATCGATGTGAACCTCTCGCCTGCCGAGGGGCAGGCCGATCCGCGGCAGACGATCCTGGTGTTCAAATATGCCGATACCGAGACACTCGAAGACCTTGTTGCGCGGGTCGATGCCTGGGATCGCCCGGAGTATTTTGTGGGTGATGCAGGGGCGGTCACCCATGCGCGGGAGCTGCTCTTGGGCGCGATTGCGGAGGCCAAGGCCCAGAAAGACACGCCCGGTCAGCCCTTCAGGTATTTCCTGGAGACGATCCTGGTCAGCAAGGAGTGGACCGGGTTTCTGACCTTCAACGCACCAATTGATGGCCGTCAAATGCCGCCCGATTACCAGATGATCCTGGGCGGCATCGATGGGCAGTTGATGGCGCATCACTTTGGTGTGGAGACCAACCGTCTGACCCTGGATGACGACGGGCGGCCGGTTATTCAAGGCACGGCCTTTGCGGGCGTCTTCTTCTATCTGGAACCATCGGGTCGACCGGAACCCGAAGAGGCCTATGGCTATCGGACAACCAAGCTGATCATCGAGATCCGCAATGCCACAATTCAGCAATTCGCGTCCGAGGTTGCGGTCACGCTGAATGAGCTTTTTGAGCGGCCTGTGAGCGGGCAGGGCGGCAACCCTTCCGAACCGAACACGATCCGGATGGAGGGGGATTATCAGGTTGTCGAAGGGGTCGGACGGGTCATCTTTCAGGCCGCGCTCAGCCGGTCTTTCATCTTTCAGATCGCCGAGTCCGATATCCGCGTGCTGCGGCGGTTCATGTTGCGCGGCGCGGGGCTCAGCCCGATCTCAGCGGCCTCGAATGAGTTGCGCGATGCGGAGGAAGTCACCATCGCCGCGCGCTTCTCGATGGATGGCGAATTGGCCTTCGACAAAGCGCCATTCCCCAGCAATCCGGGTCAGGCGCCGCTCGACCTGTTTTCCTATGGCGTCACGATTGAGGAGCAGAAACGCGGTTTGCCGATCAGCGGTCTGTCGATTGATCTTGAGTTCGACCTAGGCCCAACCGGGCGCACCGATCTGCGGCTCAAGCCGAATTTTGCCAACATCATCGCGGTCGACAATCCCGATCTGCGACGACCCGAGGGCCTTGTGTCGGGCTTGCCCATGCGGCTGACGGGGTTTTTGTCGGGGCAGGCGGCGCTTGATACGATCAAGCGCACGGGCAAGATCGTGAACATCCCCGATCTAATCCCCGATCAGAGCGTGGGCGAGGGGGATGACAGCGCCGATTTGAACCAAATCCCGGTGCTCGACGCCACGACACCCACCCCGAGCTTCGCGTTGGCCTTTGAATTGCCGCTCGGCTCGCTAGGGGACTTGGCGGAGACCGGGGTTGGGCTGACGGCCAATCTGATCCTCGGTTGGGGGCCCAGTGCGGCCATGCCGGAAGCTGATGGCGTGGCGGTCTATGTGCAATTGCCAGCCTTGGTTGGCGGCTTGGCGGGCTTCGATCTGCAAGGCTATCTCAAGACGACATTTGGCGACGCGAATCTGGCCCGCGTGATCTATCAGCCCAAGCCGACAGACCCAGAACGCGGGGTTTACGTTCTGCTGTTCAACAATGTGGCGATTTCGATCTTCGGGATCGCGCTGCCGCCTAAGGTCGTCACGGATTTCATCCTGTTCAGCGACCCCACCGCCCCCGGCGGAAGCGACATCGCCTGGTCCTTGGCCGCGACGCAGGTGGAGGCGTCATGACCCGGAAGCCTGTCCCCACCGCGGTCAAGCTTGGCCCTATCACCGACGCCAAAACCATCGCGGAGTTCGTCGCGACGGCAAACCGAGATTTCGATCTCTACCTGCCCGAAAGCTGGCCGCCCGATACGGTCGCCGCCGATATCTGGGCGCTGGAGATCACCGTCGCGGAGGACGCCGAGCGCGGCAGCTACACCGCCACAGCCAAGATCAAATACCCGAATCTGGGCACGGGTGACGCCAAGTTTGAAGGCCGAGTGAGCGCGGTTCTCACCCGCACAGGCAATTTCTACCTGCCCAATATGTTGGGTGACGATCCCATAACCCCCGAAAATATAGACGATTTATTGAAGGAGAACTGACATGGTCAAAAAACCTAAGAATACAGCCGTCTTGGCGCCGGAGGAGGAAGCGAAGGCGACGTTTTCCTTCGGCATGGTGTTCGACATCAACGGCACCGCGGTTCCGATCTCCACCGCCGATATCGCGAAGATCAAGGAAGAGGGCGTGCAGTTCGAATTGCCGAAGCCGGTGGTTCTGGGCTCGTTCGCCAATCTGATCGAATGGCTCGACACGACCTTTGGGGTGAAGTTTCCCGATACTGCCGATCTGCCCGACTGGCTGAACGACATCGTAACCGCAATCATCAACATGGAGTTCTCGGTGCTGGTCTTCAAACTGGATGTGCCGGGCAAGAAGCGGCCCAATGATCAGGTGCGCTATGCCCTGGAAATCGCGGGCACCTTTGTGGGTGAGCCTCTGACACCGATCCCCGGTTTCGACTTCCTGGGCATTCAGGGTGGCGTCTTCGGTGTGACGAATATCGCACCTGCCGTCGAATAGGTGGTCGTGGCTTAACGGGAAGGCGCGCTCATGCCCCGGATCAATTTCGGCGTTGACCTTCAGCTTTTGCTGGAGGCCGAAAAGACCTTCAATCTCCAACTGCGTTTGGGCGCGGGGATGGGGCCAACCGCGCTGACCATTTCACCGGGTCCGACCGAAAAAGCCTTTAGCTTGGCACAAGTTTTGGGGGCTTTGAGTACGCTTTTGGATCTGCCTGCGTTGCAGACTGTCGCGGACCTTGGCGACAAGGATAAGAACAGCTTCTGGTACAGGTTCTTTCAGGTCAGCATCCTGCCGGAGTTGACGGTTGTGGTCGCGCCCGAGGCAAGCTCGATCCAAGCGCGGTTGATGCTTTACACCGCGCCAACGAGGAACCCGGCTGATTATGGCATTCGGTTCGCAGATAAGCTGCCACCTTTTATCACCATAGAACCCGATATCACGCTGTACGACCTGGTGATTGGCTATTGGCAGAAGGACGGCCTCGACCTCAAAGCGCGCGTCAAGATTTGGCCGCAGGAAAGCGAGAATATGCTGACCGATGGCACAGTCTTGATGTCGCTGACCGAGGAGCCGAACGGCAAAACCGAGATCGTCAAATACCCGTTTCCCAACCCCAGCCAGGGGGGGCAGACATTCCGGGTCAATTACCTCGGTTTGGGGCAGCGCTTTGGGCCGCCGACGGTCGGGCTCGAGTCCGACCCGATCGCTAAGATCTTCGAAGAGCTGAAAAACCTGCGCAGCAATGATCCGAAGACCGTGTTGAACGCGCTGGTGAAAGATTACTACCACCCGGACAGGAACTGGTTCTTCGGCGCGGATATTTATCTCAAGGGCTGGCGGGTGCAGGCGCTGTTCAACGACCCGGCAATTTACGGCATTCGCATCACGGCGGATCAGGGCGCGTTTGAGGGGTTTAAGTTCGAGATCTTGTATCAGAAACTCGGCCCCGATCTGGGCGTCTATTATGGCGCGATTTCGATCCCCGAGAAGTACCGACAGATCAATTTGGGGGCTGTGGCGCTCAAGCTGCCCAGCTTCGAGATTTGGATTTGCACCAATGGTGATTTCAAGGTCTCGGTCGGCTGGCCGCTCGGGCCAAACTCCATCGGGTTTGAGATCTATATCTTCATCGGCGGTTGCGCGTTTTACTTTGCCAAACTGCGGTCTGGCTTCAACCCGCGCGCGCCAGAGCCAACGATCTACTATGATCCGATTATCGCCTTTGGCCTGGCGATCAAGATCGGGCTGGGCCGGTCAATCAATGCTGGTGTCTTCCGGGCGGAGTTGAGCCTGACGCTGCAAGGCGTGTTTCAGGGCATTCTGGCCTGGGAAGGGGTCAATCCCAAACTGCTGAATTCGCCGGATGCGGATGTGGTCCGCAATGCCCGCGCGGCGGTAAAGGCGTCCAACGCGATCTCGGGACCGCCGGATTATTTCTGGTTCTCCGCAACCGTCGGCATCGTCGGGTTGTTGCAGGGCGAGGTTGATCTGAAGATCATCAAGGTCTCGGTCAGCATTCGCCTGTCGATCACCACCGGTTTGGCATTCGAAACGGAGTATGGCTCGGTCGCGCGGGTGACGGCGCAGGTCAAGGCCAAGGCCACCGTCAAGATTCTGTTCGTGAAGATCAGCGCTAGCTTCTCCCTGACCCTGACCGAGACCTTCACGCTCAGCGAGGGGCCCAAAGGCGTGGCCAGCATCGAAGGCCCGCAAAACCCGAATTTCCAGGGCATCGTGCCCGGCACGCTGACGGCGCGCGGCAAAGCTCTGACGGCGGTCTATGACCGCCGCGCGCTGATCCAAGATGCCGAGCCATTGTCGTTGCCAGTGACGATGCTGTTGCTGCCCGCCGCGCTCTATCGTGGTGGGGCTGGGCAATCCAATCTGGTTGGCGTGCCGATGATCGCGCCGCCGAAAGGGCAGCCTGGCGCGACGCCTTATGACGATTTGCTGATCCGGTTGGGCACCTGGCTTCTGCGGGATTTCGCGCCGGAGACCCATAGCTGGCCAGAGGTGTTGCAGACGCTTGGGCAGGGCAGAGATGCGCCGCCCGATGGGTTCTCGGACGCGCTTGACCAATTCCTGGTCGAGGAGGTTTCCTTTGTTCTGTCCGGTATCGACCTGACTGTTGAGCGGTCGGATGATCTGGACCTTCTGCCGCTGCCGATGTTGCCACCTTTACAAATGGCGGTCCCGGGGCAGGACGATCCGATCATTTTCGCCGACAAGATCGTGCCGGATGGCTATGAGGCCTTTGTGCGAGAGTATTTCGCCGATCTCAGCCTGAGCGGCCTGAGTTCCAACCCTGAGGGCACCAGCCGCGTTGGCACGATGGAAGTGGTGGAGACCTCGTTCGCGCAGATGATGTTTGTCGATTTCTTCCTGATGTTGTCGCGCGATATGGCGCGCCGCTTGGCCGATCCGCCGGTTGACGGCTCTGATCTGCCCATCGGGGACGTGGCGCAAGACATTTCGGCCATCGCGACCCAATTGGCAGGTATGGCGGCGCGTACGCTTTTGGGCGGGGTTGTCTTGCCAATGCCTACAGAGATGGAGCAGTTCGGGATTGACCCATTGGGCGTCGACCTTCTGGGCCTCTTTGAACTGAGCGCGCAGCAGTTCCCGGCCGATACCAGCATCCCAACCAATGCGGTCACATTCAGCGTCGCAAACCCCGACGCCCCCCTATCGGCCGCGATTTCCTTTGCCGAGGGGGAAAGTGCCGCCACGACCATCCCCGTGGCAGAGGCACCCCCCGCACCAAACCCAATTTGGCGGGACGCCGCGCTGCGGGCTGGTGTGGCCGATATCACGATCTCGCAAATGCCCTCGATCAACAGTGTCCGGCGGTGGTTTGCCAGCCGCGACCACGAGGCTTGGAGCGATTTGCAGGCTGAACGCCGGTTACTTCTGCCGCCGCCAGAGTTGCTGGGTCTGACGGAGAGCGGGCCGCTGACTCTCTTTGGCCAGAAAGTGGAGCCCGATCCGACCGCCCCGCCGACCCCCGATTTCGAGATTCACCCGGCGCTGATGATCCAATTCCGGATTCGCAAGGTGGCGCTGCCCTCGACCGGACAGTTCACCGACGAGGGCGGCCCACTGCCGACCGAGTTGAAAGGCGTCTACGAAATCTCGACCACGAGTGATGAGACGCGGGCGCAAATCCGGATGCTGCTCGACAGTGCCGATATTGGGCAAACCAAGCTTGATTTGGTGCGCATCGATGGGGATGGAAATGACGACCGTGGCTATCGGACCTTGTCCAGTGCCGCGCCAGAGAACGCGGTTTACCTGTTCAAAACGAACCTTTCGACACTGACCCAGCCCGAAAACCTGTTCCGGCCCTTGGCGCTTGGGATGACGCGCGATGACACAGATCCCGATGATGCCGCGATCGGCGATGTGGCGGCCTTCTTGCGGCTGATCTGGCAGGCGAGCGTCGTTAATGCCACGGGCTTCTATTTGCATTATGGCGATGCCGAGCAGAACCCGCTGCCCGATGACATGTTCGACGATACAGGGTCGGCGACGCTGACGGTGATGGCCGCCGCGTCTGAGCCGCGTCCGCTGCACGCTTATGACAACGCGCTGATCTTGCCGGGCGACGTGAAGGATACCGCCTTCATCGCCGCCGATGATGCGGGGGGGATCGCCATCGAATTGCATCAGCCCGCTTATCAGGCTGGCTGCGTCGCGTTCCAGATCGATTGGACCACCGCCGCGGCCCTTAGTATTGGGGAGACGGATCAGCCGCCGCCCTTTGGCCCTGACACAATCGCCTCGCTCTACGATCTGATCCAATACCGCGTTCACGGTGATGAGCAGCCGACCGGGTTTGACCCGTCTCTCTGGAGCCTTCCCTTGTCGCGGGCACAAGATACCAAGGACATTGAGCAAAATGACGATGGACCCGGTCGCTATCGGCAAATCGTGCCCGCCTATAAGTTTGCCACCGGCGCGCATGACGACATCTATGGCGCTGTGGGGCGGACACCTGATTTGCAGTTCCGGCTGATCGATACCTATGGCAACGCGCTGGCCGAGGCGGCCCATACTGTGCAGTTCGACGCGCTTTATCACGACCCGCTGGTGCCGCTCGGGGAATGGCCCGGAACGCAGGCCACCTATCGCGTGGCCCGGAACGAAGCAGATCAGCCATGCGTCTTCCTGACCCTCGATTTCCAACCCGATGAGATTGTCCGCAGTGATGTCCATCGCTTCATGGCTATCGATCGCAACGGATTTGGTGATGACAAAGCGCGTCAACAGGCCGAGATCGCCCGGTTCCGCTTTGCCCTGATCCATGCGCAATTGAGTGATCCGAATGTAGAGGTTGACCTGCTCAGCACGTTCTTTGGGCCGCTCGCGCCGCTTGGCTCAAGCGATGCGTTGAAAACGGCCCTTAAGGCGGCGGCTGAGACGATCTTGACCGATCTGGATAAGTTCCTCTCCGATGGGACGCCGCTTCAACCGCACAAGACCGCCATTCCGGTGCCGTTCAATCCGCAGGACCTGACCAAACAGCCCGACACGATCTTCGCGATTACGGTTGAGGCGCAGCTGCGGCGGACGCAATTCGTCGATCCGCTAGCCGCCGAAAAACTCCCGTCTGCTGCCCAGACCCGGTGGACCGTGCCGCTAGATCTGTCGGTGACCGATCAGAACCCCGTTGCAAAAGACGGCCCAGAGCCCGCCGAGGTGGACCTGCGCAGCTTTGCCAACCATCTCGAGGATGCGTTCAAAGGGTATGACGGTGCCGATGGGCTGCTGAAATTGATGGTCCGCAACGGGGTTTCAGATTTCTCCGCGCCTGAGACAGGGCCGGTCCTATGGGGCCTGAAATGGAGCGCGACCGCCGGGCTCGACGTGACGTTCGAGGCTGGATCGGTCGCCTATTTCACCCTTGTTCCGATTAGCACGAAACTGGAAGGCCATGACGGCGTGCCCGTCACGATCTGGGACAAAGATCTGAACCCCGTCGAGGAAACCCGCGCCTTTTCCGAGATCGATGTCGATGCTTGGGCGCGGCAATTCCTGTCGACGATGGATCGGATCATGGGGCCAGCCGTGTCGAACATCATTGTCCAGAAGGGGCAAGACCGGTTCTCGGAATTCGCAACGGCCAAGCGGCTCTTGGCGGAGTGCCTGAAAGCCGGGGTGGAGCCGATCTTGGTGCCGAACGTCAGGACGGAAAGCCTGTCGTCCTTTGGCGGGCGCGAAGTTGTCGAGGGCGATCTTGGCAGCGCGCAGGATCGGTTTGAACAGCATGTGCTGACCCGGCTGGCGGCCGCTTATGACAGCTTGGTGGTCATGCAGATGGCCGCCGATGTGACCAATTCGCAAGCGCCAGGTCAGGGTGATGCGCCGCGCATCTTCGGCGGGGTCGAAGCCAAAGGGACGGCAGGCGACGCATCCGACACATTCTCGGTCTCCAACACCCGCATTCCAATCGAACCGCCGGCCGACGCCGGCCCGCGCTATGCCAATTTCCTGGTCTCGGCGGTCAATCCCAGTCGACAGGCCAAGCTTGATATGAATCTCACCTGGAATGTCGGTTTCGTGGAGCATCAGATTGCCTCCTCACATGCCTCCGGCGGCTATGTGCCCTCAAGCTGGCTCAGGGTTGTCGATTCCGATCTGGCCTCGGAACTGGCCTTTGATCTCGGCGAGGTCAGTGTGCCGATCCCGTCGATCAGCTATCCGGCAGTGCCGGTGATGGAGGCGCAAACCGCGATCCAGCAGTTTACGGGCACAGCAGAGACAGTCGATGATTTCTTCCTCTGGTCTTACGAATCCGTCATCCGCAAGAGCGAGAAAGACGCCAAGGATACGCTCTTTGCGGAGTTGCGGTTGAATGAGCCGATCTTGATCGACCGCCTGCCGACGGTCTTCGCGCGGGGGCCGGGCGAAAAGGGCGATGTCGTGCCGCTGTTCGAGGCTCTGGCGCGCTATACCGTTGCCTGGCCCGAGCTGGAACATCTGGTCGAGGAGTTGGTGGCCAAGCATGGCGACCTGCCAATCGCCGACCAGTTGATCGATATCGTGTTTGGCCTCGTGAAAGAGGTGGCGATTTGTTGGGCCGGGTTCCGCGGCGTGCCGATCCCGGCGCATTGGCAAACCATGGGCGTGCGCAGTCGGCGGATGCTGGATAAACCCGCCGAGGTGACCATCAATTATGCGATCGATTTCGAGAACGCCTTCAACGCGAAGAAAGAGTTGATCGTTACCAGCGATCAGACAGAGATCTGGCCACGGATCAACGATCAGGACGGCAAACCCGGTGCGGATGAGCAAACGCGGATTTACCGGTATGACGGAGAGACCGACAATTTGGCGCTGCGTTGGTGGGATTTCAGCGCCCTTGGACAGCAAACCGCGCGACTAACGACATGGCTCAAGCGAAACTCCAATCTGAGCGAGGGCGGCGATTTGACGGTCAATCCCAACTTGATCTACGCCACCCCGGCCAGCACCTATGCAAACCCCGTGATCCCGCGCTTGCGCATTGACGAATTCAAGAATGACGAGGACGCGCCCGATCTGGCGACGACCCTTCTAAAAACCTTGAATGTGGTTCTCGGTGTTGCCTCTGTTTTGAAGAATAAGCGCGCCGCCAAGATCGAGACGCGTTATGAGTACAGCTTGATCAGCGACCCCCGCGCCAGCACGTCATCGGTCAAAAGCCGGGCCTCGGTTCTGCTGACCGATGGGGTTGAGATCGATCTGGCGGAGGTGGGCGAGGAAGAGGATCCGATCAAGGTGATCGCGGACGCAATCGCGGCGGATATCGAGATTTGGCATGCCAAAGCGGCGATGCCCACACGCTCAGCCGAACTGGTGCAGTCGCTGGTCTTGTTTGCGGTTATTCAGGATGTGCATCAGCCGATCCTCAGCATCGACCGGATTCTTTACGACGTCCCGAAGGACTGGTGGACATAACGGGCGCGGGAGGCCGCGCCCGTTATGGTGCGAAGAGGTGAACTAGACCGGTTCAGCCGCCGCCGTGTTCCCAGGCTCCGAGGCCTTCGCGCGCCGTTCAGATCGCGCGAAGAGGAGGTCATAGAACACCGGCGCGGCAACCAATGTCAGGATCGAGGCAAAAGCCAGACCGCCCATGATGGTGACGGCCATCGAGACAAAGAACGCATCCGACAAAAGCGGCGCCATCCCGAGAATCGTCGTCGCGGCGGCCAAAACGACCGGGCGCAGACGCGATGTGCTGGCTGTCACGATAGCCTCACGAAGCGGTAGGCCGTCGGCCCGCACCAGGTCGATCTCTTCAACCAAGACGATCCCGTTCTTGATCAACATGCCCGACAAGCTCAAGAGCCCGAGAAGCGCGGTGAAGGTGAAGGGGAGACCCGTGCCCAGAAGGCCAAGCGTAACCCCATTCACCGACATCGGCACCAGGAGCCAGATGATCAGCGGCTGACGCAGCGCGTTGAACAGCAGAACCGAGATCAGCACCATGATCAGTAGCGACAGCGGCAGTTGCTGCGCCAGGCTTGCATTGGCGTCGGCCGAGTTCTCGAACTCGCCACCCCACTCCATCCGGTATCCTAGTGGCAACTCGATCGCCTCGATCGCCTCGCGGATCTCCGCATGCACCTGCGCCGCTGTCAGGTCGGTTGGGATGCTGGCGCCAACAGTGATCGTCGGCACCCGGTTGCGCCGATGGATCAAGGTGTTTTGTGGCTCAAACGCCATCCCATCGATCACCTGTTCGACCGGCATCAGCGTGCCGCCAGCGGTTTCCACCACCTGATCCATGACGCTGAGCTGCGCGCTCTCCGGGACCCGGACGATGATCGGGATCAGCCGATCATTTTCGCGATAGGTGCCTGCGGTGATCCCGTCGGTGGCAAAAGCGAAGATCTGGGCGATATTGTCGCGCGTGATCCCGGCGGTCTGCGCCCGCTCGGTGGCGTAGTTCGGCCTGAGCACCAGCTCCTGTTCGCGCCAATTGGTCCGGGGCGCCAGGATATTGGGCGATGTCTCCTGCAAGGTCGCCATCGCTTCATCGGCCAGATCGCGCAACACTTCGGGATCGCTGCCCGAGAACCGAACCTGGATCGGATCGCCGCCACCGGGGCCAAATACCAAGCGGGCAGTGCGGAACTCCCCCTGCGGTAGAACCTCGGCCGCATAGGCTTCTATATCTGCCTGGAGCGCTGGAATCAGATCCAGACTTGCCGCGCGAATGATCAGGTGGCCATAGCTCGGATTCTGGCTTTCAGCCTGATAGGTCAGCATGAAGCGCGTGGCACCTTGGCCGACGAATGTGGCCACCGAAGTGACCTCCTCGCGCTCGGCCAACCAGTCTTCGAAAACGGCCATATGCTCGGCGGTCGTTGTGATCGGCGTGCCCTGGGGCAGTTTGTAATGCACAAAGAAGATCGGCGTGTTCGAGTTCGGGAAGAACTGCTGTTTGACCTGACCAAACCCCCAATAACAGGCAACGGTCACCACCAAAAGCAGCATGACAACCAGCCATCGGGCCCGCAACGCAAGGCCCAAGACAGCCCCATAAGCCCGGAACAACGGGCCGGAATAGGCGTCGTCGCCACCGACTTCGCCCTGCTTGAAGAAATAATGGCCCAGAAGCGGCGTAACGGTCAGCGCCAGGACCCAAGACAACATCAGCGAAATGCCAATCACGGCGAACAGGGAGAAGAGGAACTCCCCCGTCGCATCGGGACTGAGCCCGATCCCGGCAAAGGCCATGATGCCGATGACCGTTGCACCCAGGAGAGGGATTTGCGTTTTGCCCGCCGCTTCATCCGCCGCGTCACGCGAGGATTTGCCCCGCCGCATCGCGATCTGCATCCCCTCGGCGACCACAATGGCGTTATCCACCAGCATCCCCATGGCGATGATCAGCGCGCCAAGGGAAATCCGCTCCATTTCGATGGAGAAGATCGCCATGAAGAGAAGCGTACCAACAACCGTGAGCAACAGGGTTGAGCCAACAACAATGGCGGCTCGCGGCCCCATGAAAAGCCCCAAAACCAACACCACAATGCCCACCGACATGGCGAGATTGAGCAAGAAATCCGAGGAGGCCTCATCGACCACCACATGTTGCTGATAGATCGGGTGCAGGATGACGCCGTAAGGGATTTCGGTCTGTAACTCGGCCAGTCGAGCGTCCACCGCATGGCCGACATCGACGATGTTTTCATCCGCCAGACCAGCGACCCCCAAGGTGAACGCCTCGACGCCATTATAGCGGATCAGGATAGAGGGCTCATCTTGCCGCCCACGGCTGACCTGGGCGATGTCGATCAGGTTCAACACTTCGCCACCTACACCCACGGTCAGGCCGGCAATATCGCTCACACTGTCCGAGCCCTCAGGCGCTTGGATCAGAGTGTGCGTGGTGGCTTGGTCGATCGACCCGGCCGAGGCCACGGAATTGGCTGAGGCGAGTGCATTGATGAAGGTCTGTGGCGAAATGTTCTGATGGGCGGCCAGCGCCATCTCCGGTTCAACGAAAATCGCTTCATCCGGCAGGCCCTGCACGTCCACATCGGCGACACCCTCGACGGATAACAACTCGCGTCTGAGAAATTGTGCAAGCTCATGGCGCTCCGCGTCGGTGTACCCCTCGGCGGAGACCGCGAAGAAGATCCCAAACACATCGCCAAACCCGTCATTGACCTGCGGTTGGCTGACGCCATCGGGCAAATGTCGGGCTGCATCGGCCACGTTATTGCGCAGATCGGTCCAGATCGCGGGCAACTCGGTGCCGTCAAAGGTCGATTGAATCTCCACCTCAATCCGCGACAGGCCCGGTTGGTTGATCGAGGTGATCCGGTCAACCTCGCCCATGCGCTGAATGGCGGATTCCAGCGGTTCGGAGACCTCTGTCATGACCTGCTCGGCCGAAGCGCCGGGATATTGGGTGATCACAACAGCCGTTTTGATTGTAAAGGCCGGGTCTTCCAATCGGCCAAGCGATAGGAAGCCCCAGGTGCCGCCAAAGAGACAGGTGAGGATCAGAATCCAGATGATGATCGGTCTGTTGATCGAGCCGCGTGCGATGTTCATCTGACCAACCTCAATTCGCGAAGCCGGTGAACCGGCGCACGGTCAATCCGTCTTCGAGGGCATTCACCCCGGTCAAAACGATCTCTTCGCCCGCTTCCAGCCCTGAGAGAACACGGAAAGCCCCCTCGCGCGTCGCCGCCAGTTCGACGGCGCGCTGTTCAATCGTGCCAATATCGCCGTCGCCAGGCACAAAGACCATCGTGTGGAGGGATCCGTCATTGGCAATATGAATGGCCGAGGTTGGGATGATCAGGGCGGTGTCTTCAAGGTTCAGCTCGGCCAAAACGGTGACCGACGACCCGGGTAAGACGGTCGGCCCTTCCGGACGGGGTAGGCCCAGGGTCAGGCGAAAGGTTTGGCCGACCGCCGATGCTTGCGCATCAAACTCGCGGATCTCAAGCGGGTAGAGTATGTCGCTGGTCGGGAACCGGGCACTCAGCGTCACATTGGGATCGGTCCCGCCGCGTTGGAACAAAATCTCTGGGACATCGATCTCGATCCGCAATTCCGACATGTCATGCACCCGCACAACAGCCGTTCCCGCGGCCACCGTGGTGAAATTCGCGACGTTTCGCGCCGCGATCAGGCCGTCAAACGGGGCCGAAAGCGTGGCATGCTCCAGTGAATACTCAGCATTTCGAACGGCGATCTCGGCCAGGCTAACAGCGGTTTGGGCGTCATCGATGGACACTTGCGAGGCGGCAGTGCCGGACAATTGGTTCAGCCGCTCCAAGGTCCGCTCCGCCTGGTCAAGTTGCAGGCGCGCTTGGTCCAGTTGCAGTTCAAAGGGCTCCATATCAAGTTCGGCGATCAAGGCGCCATTGGCGATCTCTTCGCCTTCAATTGCTGGGAACTCCACGATCTGTCCTGCAACCTGAAAGGCCAAATCCACGGTCTGGCGTGCCACGATCTGACCAAAGAACTGTCGGATCACGCCGTTCGTATCGGGGGCCACGGTGATCAATTGTACCGGTCGGATCGGTGCGTCGACCTCTGGGGTTTGAGCCGAGAGGGGAGCGGTCAGCAGAGCCGTTGCTGCCAACGCAATCAAAAATCTCATGGTTTTAGTCCTTTTGGTAATCCTGTCCGAAAAATTGTCTCGCCGACCTCTCCCAATAATGCGGTCAGCTTGGCACGGTCCGCGTCATCTAGGCCAACGATATCGCGAAAAATCTGTGACGCTTGCTCTGAAAGCGATTGTCGCAGTGCCATACCTGCGTCGGTCAAGCACAACAGCCAGGCGCGCCGGTCATCTGGATCGTGTCGCCGTTCCAGCAGACCCTTGTCCTCTAAGCTGTCTGCCAAGGCGGTCACAGTTGAGGGAAGGGCTTGCATCTCTTTCGCCAACTCTCCCATGCGGCGCGGGCGGAATAGGCTGATGATCAAATGCCGTTCCCCTTTGGCAAGCGCGGGGGTCAGTTCGATCGTCTCGATCCGTTCTTCGACCCGCCAATACATCAGATAGATCGACAAAAGCGCCCCCATCTCGGGGGTCAAACCCTCCAAGAAGCTGGGAATGGTGAGGCAGTCCGATGGTGGCATGGTGATTCTCCGCTTTGAAATGTGAATAGTTCATTTTATGAAGCAATCAAGCCCCAAGAGGCCATCAATCGGAAAATCCGGGTCAGGCTGACCCGAAATCTTTTTGTGAGTCTGTTGTCTGGGATGAACGGGGATGGGAGAGCCGAGACGCGGTAATGCGGATAGGCTCGCTATTTTCCCATCGAGCGGGCGAGGTCTTCCAACAAAGGGGTGGCTTTCTGGCGCGTCGCCGCATCGAACCGGCTGCTCAAGCCCGATATGGTCAGGGCGCCAATTAGTGTCCCCGAAGCTGAGAAAACAGGCGTTGCAACCGCGGAAATCTCCGGGATTGTTGGGGCGTCGGAAGAGACGGTGCCATTGTCATTGAAGACGCTGAGATCCGGGACCTCCTCGCCGGAGAACCGTCGCAGGACCAAGCCGGAGACCCCGGTTGACATGTTCAAGCGCATGCCTTCCTCGGCGCCGAACGGTCGAAGATCGGCGGCCGTCTCGCGATAGAGACACACCCGATCTTCGCCAGCGCGGACATAGAAAGACGCGGTTTCACCGGTGGCTTTGACCAGTTTCTGCAAGGTCGGGGCCACCGCTTCGCGGCTTGGATAGTCTTGAGCGAAGATTTGGCCAAGCCGCCAGACGCTTGGCCCCAAGCGATAGCGCCCGCGCGGTGTGCGCTGCATGAAGCCATAGATCGACATGGAATTCGCGATCCGCAGCACCGTGCTTTTGTGCAGGCCCGTCTCTCGCGCCAAATCCGTCAGCCGGAGCTCGGGCTGCTGCGCGGAAAATGCGCTCAAGATCGACATGGCGCGCTCGACAGATTCCGTCCGCATCGCGCCCATAAAGTTCTCCCAGGTGAAACAAACGCAATCGCATATTGTGCGCAGACCCTGGTTTTGTCTAGCGTCGTCGACGCAGAAGAGATGCCAAGCATTCGGCGTGTCAGGAGAGTGTTGCTTGGGCAAAGACCCAGATCACTCTGCGCGAGTAGTCGACTGTTGTGGCAAGCACAGAGTGGGGCGCGATGCCCGCCAAGCGTGACCGCGCGAGGCGGCGGAATGACCCACCGATATGACGTCATAGGGAGGACGACATGACGAAACTGAATTTGACCCGCCGGGTCATGATGGCCGCAACGGCGGCCGCGATGAGCTTTGGCTCACCGGTATTCGCGGATGGCCATCAGATGGTCGATAGCATCCATTTCCTGATCCCCGGCGGCGCCGGTGGCGGTTGGGACGGCACGGCTCGCGGCACAGGCGAAGCTCTGACCGAGGCCGGCCTGGTTGGGACCGCCTCTTATGAGAATATGTCCGGTGGCGGCGGCGGTGTGGCGATTGCCTATATGATCGAAAATGCCGAAAGCAATCACGGCACGCTCATGGTCAACTCGACCCCGATCGTGATCCGGTCGCTGACCGGCGTGTTCCCGCAGAGCTTCCGGGACCTAACGCTTGTGGCGGGCACCATCGGCGACTATGCGGCATTGGTTGTGCCTGCTGATAGTGAACTGACCTCGATGGACGATCTGCTCGGCACATACCGCGAAGATCCGACGGCCTTTGCCATCGGCGGCGGCTCGGTTCCGGGCGGCATGGATCATCTGGTTGCGGCGATGGTGATGCAGTCGGCGGGTGAAGACCCAACGGCCTTCAACTACATCCCCTATGATGCGGGCGGCACTGCGATGGCCGGCTTGCTGTCAGGTGAAATCCAGGCGCTATCAACCGGCTTCTCCGAAGCGGTTGCATTGGCCGGTCAGGGCGAAGTGCGCATCCTCGGCGTCACCTCGGAGGAACGCGTGGGCGCCTTCGAAGATGCCCCGACCTTCATGGAGCAGGGTATCGACACAACCTTCGTCAATTGGCGTGGGTTCTTCGGCGCGCCCGGCCTGCCGGATGAGCAGCTGCAAGCGTACCAGGCCGCGATCGAGGCCATGTACGAAACTGACGCTTGGGAAGATGTGCGGGCCCGTAATGGCTGGGTCAACATCCATAACTCCGGCGACGAGTTCCGTGCATTCCTTGAAGCACAGGAGCAGGAAATCGGCGACCTGATGCGGACGCTTGGCTTCCTCTAAAGCGTAAGCGGATATGATATTGGCAAGGCCAGCTGTGATGCATGGCCTTGTCTCCCCGGCGCACCTGGCGCGCCCAATTCCAAGACAATCGAGGGGGACAGCCAATGGCGCTTGACCGATGGATCGCATTGATCTTCGTGGCCTTTTGCTGCGTCTATGGCTACGCGGCGTTTTTCACCATGGACCAGCTTTTGCCGCCGTTTATGCAGCGCAATCCGGTCTGGCCGTCTACCTTCCCGAAAGTCCTCGCGGTGTCTGGCGCCCTGGTTGGGTTGATCGTGCTTTTGGGCTTGGAGAAATCCGACGATACCGAAGAGCCAAGCGCCACGGCGATCAACTATCGTCGCCTCACCGATTACAATTTGGGTCAGGCGCTGATGCTGTTGGGCCTGATGGTGGCCTATGCGCTTTTGCTGCGCCCGATTGGGTTTCTGCTGGCAACCACCAGCTTCATTTTCGTGGGCAGTTTCATTCTGGGCGAACGTCGCTGGATCGTGATGATCCTGTCGGGCGCAATCGCCTCAGGCGTCGTCTGGTATTTGGTGCAAGAGGTGCTTGGCATCTTCCTGCGCCCCTTGCCGTTCTTCATGGGAGTCTGAGACATGCTTGAAGGTATCATGATTGGCCTCAGCACGGCCTTCTCCCTCACCAATATCCTGATGGTTATCGGCGGCTGTTTGATCGGGACATTCATCGGGATGTTGCCGGGCCTTGGGCCGATGTCGATTATTGCGATTATGATCCCAGTGGCGATTTCGATTGGTGATCCAACCGCCGCCCTGATCTTGCTGGCCGGTGTCTATTACGGCGCGATTTTCGGCGGCTCGACCTCGTCGATTTTGTTGAACGCGCCGGGGGTCGCGGGCACCGTGGCCACCGCCTTTGACGGCTATCCAATGGCGCAAAAAGGCATGGCGGGCAAGGCGCTGACCATCGCCGCCGTCGCCAGCTTCGCGGGTGGCACGATTTCTGCGGTTCTCCTGATGATTTTCGCTCCGGCGCTTAGTTCGGTGGCGCTCTTGTTCCATTCGGCGGAGTACTTCGCTCTGATGGTCGTAGGGCTTTCCGCCATCGCGGCCTTCGCGGGCACGGGGCAGGTTGCCAAGGCTCTGATGATGACGCTTCTGGGCTTGATCCTTGCCACCGTGGGCGAAGGTGCTCTGTTCAACATGCCGCGCTTCACCTTGGGGCTTATGGATCTGCAATCGGGGCTGAGCTTCATTACGCTGGCCATGGCGATGTTCGCGCTGCCCGAGGCCATGTTCCTGGTTCTCAACCCGGCGCGGAGTGCGACCGAAGGTGAAGGCGGCGGTGGCAAGATCACTGGCCTGCGCTTTTCGCGGAACGAAGGCAAAGCGATGGCCCCGGTCATCGGTCGGCAATCGGTACAGGGGTTCTTCATTGGCGTTCTGCCGGGTGCAGGGGCGACCATCGCCTCTTTCCTGGGCTACGCGGTGGAGCGGAACCTCGCCAAGGGGGAGGAGCAGAAGGAGTTCGGAAAAGGCTCCGTCAAAGGGCTGGCGGCGCCAGAGGCCGCCAATAATGCGGCCTGTACGGGCTCGTTTGTGCCACTCCTGACCCTTGGGATCCCGGGGTCGGGCACAACGGCCATCTTGCTTGGCGCGCTCATCGCTTTGAACGTTACCCCAGGTCCGCGCCTCATGGTGGACACGCCAGAGATTTTCTGGGCCGTCATCATCTCGATGTTTATCGGCAATCTGGTCCTTTTAATCCTGAACCTGCCGCTGATTCCGTATATCGCGAAGATCCTGTCGATACCGCGCAACTATCTGATCCCGTTCATCCTCTTCTTCACGCTGATGGGGGCCTATATCGGGCAAAACAACGCAACCGAGCTTCTGATTTTGGTCGGGCTTGGTGTGTTGGCGACAATACTGCGCTTCGCGGATTACCCACTTGCACCCCTGTTGATCGGGTTCATCCTTGGCACGATGCTGGAAGATAACTTCTCCCGTTCGATGCAGCTCTATCGTGGCCTTGATTTCATCTGGGAACGTCCGATGACAATGGGCTTGTTGGTCATTGCGCTTTTGTTGGTGATCTTGCCAAGCTATCGCGCGCGCCGCGCCCGGGCCAGGGCCAAGGGTGTCGCCGACGGGGATTGAGCGGGGCGTCCCTACTTGGGAGGTGATTGATGACCAAGGTGTTGATCCCCTCCGGCGCGTTGGGTCTGGGGTTTGATCGCGCGGCATTGGCCAATGGTGTGGCGGCCAAGCCCGATCTGATCGCGATTGATGGCGGCTCCACCGATAGCGGGCCGCATTATTTGGGCACGGGAACGTCGAAATATGCGCGGGGGTCGGTGAAAGCCGAATGGGCCGACATCATGGCCGCCCGGGCAGAAGCCGGGGTGCCCTTGGTGATTGGTACGGCGGGCACCAGCGGCGCGGATGATGCGGTGGATTGGCTGCTCGACATCACGCGCGAGATCGCGGCGGAAACCGGTGAGTGGATGAAGATCGCGGCTCTGAAGAGCGGCCAGGATAGCGGGAAGATGGTGGCGGCCTTGGCCGCCGGCCGTATCGCGTCCTTGAGCCCCGTGCTGGAGGTCTCTGCGGCGTTGCTGACTAGCTGCACCAATATCGTTGCCCTGGCCGGCGCAGAGCAGATCCAAGCGGCGCTGGAAACCGGCGCCGACATCGTGATTGCCGGGCGCACAACCGACACGGCGATCATCTCGGCCCTTCCACTTGCTCAAGGCTGCCACCCTGGCGGCGCGTGGCATGGCGCAAAGATCGGCGAATGTGGGGCGTTGGCCACGACAAACCCTGGGTCTGGCACCATTTTGATCGAGTTTGATGACGAGGGGTTTGTCATCACCCCGATGGGCTCTGATGCAAGGGCCACGCCATACACGGTTTCGGCCCATATGCTTTATGAAAACAGCGACCCGTTTCTGCTCTATGAACCGGGGGGGCATCTGGATGTCACCGCCGCGCGGTACGAGGCGCTTGATCCGCGGCGGGTTCGTGTCACGGGCAGCCAATGGGTACCATCCGATCGCTACACAGTGAAATTGGAGGGCGCGCGGCTGGCGGGGTATCAGACCGTCTCCCTCGTGCTGGTGCGGGAGCCCCGCTACGTTGCCAATATCCGGGCTTGGTGCAGCGATGTTCACCAGAAATGTATGGCCAAGGCCCGCGCAAGTGTGGCCGGGCAGTTCGATCTGGAGCTTCGGGTGATCGGTTTGGATGCCACCTTGGGCGCGCTCGATAGCGACGCGCAAACGGGCAGCGAGGTTGGCGTGATGGGCATTGTCACGGCCGAGACCCAAGCAATTGCGCAAGAGGTTGCCAAAATCCTGAACCCCTATTTGCTCCACCACGCGCTTACCGAACAAGAGGAGATGCCGACCTTCGCCTTCCCCTTCTCTCCCACGGAGATGTCGCGCGGGGCGATCTACGAGTTCTGCCTCAACCATGTATTGGAGTTGGACAATCCGATGGACGCTTTCGATCTGACCACAGTGGAGGTTGGTCCATGACCAAATTGGCCGATATCGTCACCAAGGTTCGGTCGAAAAACGCCGGGCCGTTCTGGCTGACGATCGACATATTTTGCGGTTCGTCGGACGTGTTTCGGCGGGTGTGTGACGGTGTGTCCTCCGAGATCGTCGCCAATGCCATGGGCGCGGATCTGAGCGATCTGAAACGGTTCGAGATCGCCGATCTGAACGTGGTGAAATTCAGCCTGCCACGACCGCACATTCAGGGCACGGCCTTAGACCGCGACATGCATGGGGCGTCTTTTGCCAACATCCTGGCGGAGATGGAGATTGGCGCGCCTTAGACCGGTCGCGCCAATCCCGATTTCGATGAGGCTTAGCAGGTGTAGTTCAGACCAAGCCGTCCGCCATCGACATAGATCGTCTCGCCGGTCACATAGCTGGCCTTGGAGCTCGCCAAAAATGCAACTACATCGCCCACCTCCCGCGGGCTGCCGACCCGTTTCAACGGTGTGCGCGACAGAACGCGCTCCAACGCTTCGGGGTTCGCATTCACACCCGCCATCATTGCGGTGTCGATAGAGCCGGGTCCAACCGCATTGACCCGAATGTTATGGGGCGCCAAAGCCAGAGCTGCGGCTTTGGTAAGCTGCATCACGCCACCTTTGGAGGCTGAATAAGCCGCAATTGCGGGAATCGACACCACCGCGTTGACCGACGACATGTTCACAATCGACCCCTCAATACCCTTGGAGACCATGGTCTTTGCCGCGCGTTGCAAGGCCACGAAAGTGCCGGTCAGGTTGACATCGATAACCTTCTGAAAACTCTCCAGGGACAGGTCGAGGAACTCTGCCGGCATGGCGATGCCCGCGTTGTTTACCAGGATCGAGACGGGCCCATGCTCGGCTTCAATCGTGTCAAACATCGCGTTGATCTGCACCGGGTCGCTCATATCGCAGGTAAGGCCGACCGTGCCGCCGCCCAACGCCTCCGCTGCGGCTGCCACGCCCTCTGCATTGACATCGGCAAGGATCAGCTTGGCCCCATCTGCGGCCAATGCTTCGGCACAGGCATATCCGATGCCTTGGGCACCACCGGTCACAAGGGCAATAGGTTGATCACTCATCTGGCTCTCCGTTTCGTCTTGGGGCCGCAGGGTTGCGGTCTATTGGATCGGCATCCGTTGGGATGACGGCTGATCGAGTGTTACCGTCCTCGATTGTTTTTCGCCAGTTGTCTGGCGGTGAATGTTGTCTGATAGAGGCGCGCCCGAAGAGACCGGTTTGGCCCCCGTTACACATCAATAAGGGATCAAATCATGGGCTTGGGGTGCGCCTTGATATCTGGCCGATATGTTGTTGAGATGAGGCGCTTGGGTCAGTGTTCAAGAAACTTATGCCATATGGCGGAACAGGAAGCGGATGCCGAATTTGAAAACCAGCGCGGCCGAAATGGTGGCCGCGGCGCGGGCGCGGGTCAAAGAGATCGAGACGCGGGATTTGATCGCGCAGATGGAAGACCCCAACCTGGTGATTGTCGATATTCGCGACGTTCGCGAGCGGCAACGCAGCGGCTATATCCCCGGTAGCTTTCATGCCCCGCGCGGCATGCTCGAGTTTTGGATTGATCCGCAAAGCCCATATTTCAAAGAGATATTCGGCGAAGACAAAACCTTCGTCTTCCACTGTGCCTCTGGCTGGCGCTCAGCGCTCAGTACGGCGACATTGCAAGACATGGGCTTTGACGCGGCGCATTTGCGCGAGGGGTTCTCCACTTGGGAAGCGCAAGGCGGCCCCGTTGAGTTTCCGGCATCTAACGAGAAATAGGGTCGCTCGGGCGGAGCCGAGTTCCCGAGACACGGATGTTGTCGCTGCGTTGAGCAATGTGCCAATGCGGCCCTCTTCACTGGATGCTGATGCGATTTGACTCTGGCGGCAGAATCATTAGAACAAAAGAAGAACAAACCTTGGGCGACTCGCGTGTATGGCGTCACTTGTTTCCACACTCAAAGCACAATCCCGACCGGCCCGGACGCGGATGGCCGATCTGTGCCGGCGCAACGGGCTCTCCGACCTGTTCCCGGAAACGGTCTGCGATGCGGGCGCGGTCGGGTTCCTTCTGGCGACCTTGCCGCGCGGGCAGGGGCCGGTGCTTTGGGTGCAAGATCGGGTCTCGGCCCGCGAGGCGGGTGTGCCTTATCTGACCGAGATGCAAAGCGGCGTGCCGCTGCTCCGGGTGCAGGTCGGGCGCGCGGCGGATGTGTTGCAAGCAATGGAAGATGGTCTGGGCTGCGGGGCCTTGGCCGCCGTGGTGGGCGAGATCTGGGGCGACCCGCCTGCGCTCAGCTTCACGGCCACCAAGCGTCTGGCGCTTCGGGCCGACAGCAACGCCTTGCCCTGCTGGTTGGTCCGCCGGGCGGGTGCGCCGAATTTGAGCGCCGCGCGCAATCGCTGGCGGGTCACCTCCGCCCCGTCCGCGGCGCATCCAGACGATGCCAAAGCCCCGGGGGCGCCCCGCTGGCATGTGGGCCTGTTCCGTTCGCGACAGGCCAAGCCGGGCGATTGGATGGTGTCGTATGACCGGGCGGCGCATTGTCTCGATTTTTCTGCCACATCTGGCGATGGAGCGCTGGCAGAAATGGGCCGCGCAGCAGGGGAGCGCGCCGCCGGATGACCTGCCCCTGGCCCTGGCGACTGAAGGCGCTCATGGCCCGGTGATCCATGCCACCAACCGGGCCGCGCGCCTGGCGGGGATGCGGGTGGGCGAACGGGTTGTCGATATGCGCGCGCTTTGCCCGGATTTACAGGTTGAACAGGCGGATTTGGATGGCGACTGGCGGGCGCTAGAGCGACTGATGCTCTGGACTCGACGCTGGTGCCCCTGGACGGTGACGGATGGGGCGGATGGGCTGATCCTGGACACCACGGGCTCGGCGCATCTCTTCGGTGGTGAGGCGGCTTTGTTGCGCGAGATGGAAGAGCGGCTGGCCGGGCTGGGCCTCGGCAGTCAGATCGCGATAGCCCCCACCTGGGGCGCGGCCTGGGCGCTCGCCCGGTTTGGCCCGGTCCGTGCGATTTGCCCCGGGGGACAGGAGGCCGAGATGCTGGCCCCCTTGCCCGCGCGCGCCTTGCGGTTGGAGGAGAAAACCGGGCTGCTCCTGCATCGTTTGGGGCTGAAAACCATCGGTGATCTGGCCGCGATCCCGCGCCTGTCGTTGACCTGCCGCTTTGCCCGGGCTGAGTTGGACGGCAATCCGCTGATGCGGCTAGATCAGGCCATGGGCCGCGCGTCCGAGCCGGTTTCCAGCCCCGATGCGCCGCCGGTTTTTCGCACCCTCGCGCGCTTGGCGGAACCGATCCAAGACCCAACGCCTTATCTGCCGGAACTCTGCGAAGCGCTCTGCGCACAACTGGCGGGGGAGGGGATGGGCTGTCGCAAATTGCGCCTGACGGTCTATCACACCGATGGTGCGCTCAGTACGATCACGGCGGCCATGTCGCGCCCGAGCCGGGAGGCACAACATCTGGAGCGTCTCTTTGAGGGCAAGTTGGAGCGGATCAACCCGGGCTTCGGCTTCGATCTGATCACGCTGGAGGCGGGGGGTGTCGAAGAGCTTATCATCGCGCAACATCGCCTGGAGGGCGGGACGGAAGACGATGTTGACCTTGCGCGCCTGATCGACCGGCTGGTGGCTCGGTTTGGCGCGTCCGCAGTGACCCGGCCCACGCCGCGCGCCAGCCATGTGCCGGAACGAGCCCAGAACTGGCAAAGAGCCATGGCCGCCCCGACCGCGTCGGTGAGCCCACCGACCAGGGACAGACCCTTACGTCTCTTCGAGCATCCCGAAGAAATCCGCGTGCTCTACGCCGTTCCCGAAGGCCCGCCTGCGCAATTCATCTGGCGGCGGCAGACCTTGCATGTCACCCGCTATGCGGGGCCAGAACGGATTGCGCCGGAATGGTGGAATGACCGGCCCGGCACCCGGCTTCGCGATTATTTCAAGGTTGAGGATCAAACCGGGCGGCGATTTTGGCTCTATCGCGAGGGGCTGCATGGCGATGGCCGGGGCGGCGCGCCGCGCTGGTTTCTACATGGGGCGTTTGCCTAATGCCGCAAAATGATCATCAACATAAACGCCGAACGCTGGAGACTGACGGCCTGACTCCTAACCCGCGTGCGGCGTATGTGGAGCTTGGGGTGACCAGTTGCTTTTCTTTCCTCTATGGCGCGTCCGATGCGGTGGATCTGGCCGCAACGGCTTGGGAACAGGGCTATGACGCGCTTGGCATCGCCGATCTGAACACGATGGCGGGCGTGGTCCGGCTCCATGCGGAAGCGACCAAAGCGCATATCCGCCCGGTCATTGGCTGCCGGGTTGCATTGATCTCGGGCGAGGCGTTCTTGGCCTATCCGCGCAACCGGATCGGCTATGGGCAACTCTGCGCGCTGCTTTCTAAGGGGAAGATGTCGACGCCCGACGGTGAATGGCAGGAAAAGGGCGCCTGTCAGATCACGCTGAATGACCTTGCGGCGCATGCGGATCAGATACAGTTGATCCTTCTGCCGCCAGAGAATTTGCATGACTTGGCGGCGCAACTGCGCCAGTTGACCCGCCGCTTGCCGGCGCTCCGCCATATTGCCGCCAGCTATCTCTATCGCGGGGATGATCGGGCGCGGATCAACCATTTGGACCGGTTGGCGCGGCGCTTTGGGCTCTCGATCCTGGCCACCAATGATGTGCATTACCACGCGCCCGACCGGCGGCCTTTGCAGGATGTGATGACCTGTATCCGCGAGAAAACCACCATCGACCGGGCCGGGTTCCTGCTGCACGCGAATGCGGAGCGGCACTTGAAATCACCGCCTGAGATGATCCGGCTCTTCGCGGATTGGCCCCATGCGATCCGGGCGACGCGGGAGGTGGCCGATGCCTGTGCCTTCTCGCTCAATGAGTTGCGTTATGAGTACCCCGAAGAGACCGTACCCCAGGGGCAAACAGCGGATGCGTATCTGGCCGAACTGACCTGGGCGGGCGCGGCCAAACGCTACCCAAAAGGTATCTCGGAGAAGGTTCGCGCCACGCTCCAGAAAGAACTCGCGCTGATCTCCAAGCTCGATATTTCACCCTATTTCCTGACCATCCGCTACATCGTCCATTATGCCCGCAGCATCGGAATCTTATGTCAAGGGCGTGGCTCGGCGGCCAATTCGGCGGTGTGTTTCTGCCTTGAGATCACCTCCGTCGATCCGGATCTGAACGACGTGCTGTTTGAGCGTTTTATCTCCGAAGAGCGCCGCGAACCGCCCGATATCGATGTGGATTTCGAGCATGAACGCCGCGAAGAGGTGATCCAGCATATCTATGAGAAATACGGCCGCGCCCGTGCGGGTCTCTGCGCCACGGTGATCCATTACCGCCCGCGTATGGCGATCCGCGAGGTGGGCAAGGTCATGGGCCTCTCCGAAGATGTGACCTCGGCGCTGGCCAAAACCATCTGGGGCAGTTTCGGGCGGGAGATTGGCGCGAAAGAGGCCGAAGAGGCGGGGCTTGACCTGAACGATCCGCACCTGTCGCGGGCGATCAAACTGGCGGATCAGATGATCGGCATGCCGCGCCATCTGGGCCAGCATGTGGGTGGGTTCATCCTGACCCAGCATCCGCTGATTGAGACGGTGCCGATTGGCAATGGCGCGATGCCGGATCGCACTTTCATCGAATGGGACAAGGACGATATCGACGAGTTGGGCATCTTCAAGGTCGATGTTTTGGGCTTGGGCATGCTGACCTGCATCCGTAAAGCCTTTGATCTTCTGAAAGCCCATTATGACACACCGCTGGAGCTTGCCTCGATCAAAGAGGGCGATGAGGCGGTGTACGATATGCTCTGCCGGGGCGAGTCCCTTGGCGTGTTTCAGGTCGAAAGCCGGGCACAGATGAACATGTTGCCGCGCCTGAAACCGCGCAAATTCTATGATCTGGTGATCCAGGTCGCGATTGTCCGCCCCGGGCCGATCCAGGGCGATATGGTGCATCCCTATCTTCGGCGGCGCGCGGGGAAGGAACCAGAAGATTATCCCTCGCCCGCGCCGGAATTCGGCCCGCCGGATGAGCTGAAACAGATTTTGGGCCGCACCTTCGGTGTGCCGATTTTCCAGGAACAAGCGATGAAAATCGCCATGGTTGCGGCGGAGTTTTCCCCCGAGGAGGCCAATCAACTGCGCAAAGCCATGGCGACCTTCCGCGCCAAAGGTATGGTCAGCGATCATAAGGAAAAGATGGTCGGGCGGATGGTCAAACGCGGCTATGATCCGGAGTTTGCCGCGCGTTGTTTCAGTCAGATCGAGGGGTTTGGCGAATATGGCTTCCCCGAAAGCCACGCCGCCAGTTTCGCGCATCTGGTTTATGTGTCGAGCTGGCTGAAATGCCATCACCCGGATGTCTTCTGCGTCGCCCTTCTGAACTCGCAACCGATGGGCTTTTATGCGCCCGCGCAGATCGTGCGGGATGCGCAGGAGAACGGCGTGGAGGTGCGCCCGCCGGATGTGAATTTCTCGGAGTGGGACTCGACCCTTGAGCCCATCGCACCCGGGACATTCGCCGTGCGCTTGGGTCTGCGCCAGGTCGATGGGATGAAAGAAGACGCGGCGCTGCGGTTGGTGGCGGCGCGACAGGGGCCATTCACCGATCTCGAAGACCTCAAAACCCGCGCGCGGTTGGATGCGGGCAGCTTGCGCCGCCTCGCCGCTGCGGATGCGTTTTGCTCCATGGGGCTCGATCGCCGAGCCGCACTCTGGGACGCCGCCGCTTTGAAGGACGCGCCGAACCTGCCGCTTTTCACCGCCCAGGACACCCGGGATGAAGGGGCCGAGACCCGCGTGGCGCTTCCGACCATGCCGGTTTGCGAACATGTGGTGGCGGATTATCAAACCCTACGCTTGTCTCTGAAAGCGCATCCGCTCTCCTTTCTGCGGAAAAGCATGGCGAACCAAGGATTTATCTCAACAGAGACCCTGGCGCGCACCCATAATGGCGAGCAGGTCTCAATGGGCGGTATTGTGTTGGTCCGCCAACGCCCAGGCAGCGCCAAGGGCGTCTGTTTCATCACGATGGAGGATGAGAAAGGCATCGCCAATCTGGTGATCTGGCCCAAGGTGATGGCTGCCTATCGCAAGGTGATTATGCGATCCCGATTAATCGTGGTGCATGGCCGGGTGCAGCGTGACGCCGATATCATCCATGTGGTGGCGGAGCGGTTGGAGGACCGCACCGATGCGTTAAGCCGCCTCGCGAATGACCCGATGCCGGTGCCGCTGGCCCATGCCGATGAGGTGCGCCGCCCCGTACCGGAGCCCCGCGCCGGGCACCCGCGCAATGTACGCATCATCCCGAAATCGCGAGATTTTCACTAAGGGCCTCATTCGGCTGCGTGCCGCAGGATCAACGGTTCCGATGTTTTTGTTCGCGACGCAACGATGGCCGTTTTCTGACGCTCACGATAGAGAAGCGCGAACATAGGCGGGGTGAAGTAGAAGGACACCACCGTCGACAACAACACGCCGCCTGCAATCGCTACCGCGAAAGGCGGCCAGAACCCGCCGCCCTGCAGGATCAGGGGCAGGAACCCGCCAAAGGTTGTGATCGTTGTCGAGGTGATATGCCGGCTCGACCCGGTGACCACGCGGGCCATCGCGGCCTTGCCGCCCGCCGCCGCCTCCGGGTCGGCTTTCAACCCGGTCAGAATGATGATCGCGGCGTTGATCGAGACGCCGATGGACCCGATCACCCCAATGATCGCATTGATCCCAAACGGATACTGCATCACCGCCAATGCCAGCATGGACAGACCCGCCGACAAGCCGCAGACAACCAACGCCACAGCGGTCAGGCGGAAGGAGTTGAAGGTCAGCGCAATCGTCGCAATGGTCAGCGTGACGATCACTCCGATCGAGGCCAAGAGATTGCCCACCGTGCTGGACCGTGCATTGGAATCGCCGCCCAATTCCATCCGATAGCCTGGGGCGAGTTGAAATCCGCCCTCGTCCAAAGCGGCCAGTACGGATTGTAAAGCCTCTTCCGGCAAAACGCCGGGCACAATGAAGGCCTGCACCGTATTCGCGCGTTCCCCGTTGAACCGGGTGATGACGCTTTCGGCGGGTTCCAAAACGGGTGTTGCCAACTCCGAGAGCGGTACAGCCGGAAACTGTCCGCTGGCGGAAAGCGTGGCCGCCCCGGGCAGCAGAATCGGCAAGTCAGAAATCGCCGCCAGATCGCCCCGCGTGTCGGTATCGAACCGTGCCCGCACCGGCAATTGCTCGGTGCCTTCCACCAGCGAGCCACCGGTGACCCCAACCAACCCAGCCTCCAACTGGCGCGCAATATCGCTCACATCCAGACCGAGAAGGCGCGCAGCCACTTCATCGATTTCAAAACGGACTTGCGGCGCGCCGCCTGTCACACCGGCGCGCACTTGGGTCGTGAGATCAAGATCCGCCATGATTGCGCGCAATTCATCGCCCTGCGCCCGCAGCAGGTCCAAATCGGGGCCCACCAAACGCAACTCGACCGGTGCCGCCACGGGCGGGCCTTGAACCAGACCGCGCACGGTGATCCGCGCATCCGGAAAGCCAAGATCTAAACGTTCTTGAAGCTCAGGCACCAGCCGGGCCGATGCCGCAGGGGAAGCCGATGTGATCATCGCCTGGGCATAACCCGGTTCTTGCGACCGTCCGCCGGTGATATTGTAGTAGAAGGCCGGGCCGGATTGCCCGATGGACCAATAGACCGAGGCAATATCAGGTTCGCCCTGCAATATGGCATCAATCTCCATGCTGATTGCCGCGGTGTCTGAGATCGCAGTGCCGGGCGGCATTTCGACCTCCAGATAGAATTGATCCCGATCCACACCTGGAAAGAACTGTGCAGTGAGAGTCGGGAAGGCGGCAAAACCCAACACTGGCAGGATCAATGAAACCGCAATGGACTTCACCGGGTTCCGGACCGCCCAGAAGACAGAGGCTTCAAACACCTTGGCGAGAGTGGGCCAACTGACCCCTCTGCTGAGAAAACTGCCCCGTCCCGCCGCGGGAAGGACCCATCCCGCCAGGGCAGGGGTCACGGTGAGGGCCACGAAGAGTGACCACAGCAGCATCAGGACCACTGCAATTGCAATCGATCCCACGAAATCGCCTGCCGGGCCGGGCAGAAGGATCATGGGTGTAAATGACAGCGCCGTGGTTACGGTTGATGCCAAAAGCGGCGCGGCCAGCCGTTTCACCGCATCGCCGACCGCATCAATCCGCGCCATGCCACGGGCCAGGCGTTGGCGAACCTCATCGGACATCACAATGGCCGCGTCGACCAAAAGGCCGAGTGCGACGATCAACCCGGTGACCGACATCTGATGGATGGGCAATCCGATGAAGTTCATCGTTGCAAGCGTTGCCAACGAGACGACCGGCAGAACCAGAGCAACCACCGCAGCGGCCCGCACCCCGAGGGTCACAAACAACACCGCCACGACCAGCGCCACGCCGATCGCCATATTGGTGCCAACTTCGGCCAAACGATCCGCCGTATAAGTGCTTTGATCGAACATCAGCACTTCGGAAAGGCCGACCGGCACGGCATCGCTTCCAGCGGCCAGTTCCTCTCGGACAAACCCCATCCAGCGGTCGATTTGGACGCCGTCTTGCGCCAGTACGCCGACCAAGATGGCAGGGCGGCCATTGGCGAGGGCAAGTTCCGTTGCCGGATCGCGGGGCGCACGCGCGATCTGCGCAACATCCCCCAGGGTGACACTGGCCCCTTCGGCATTTTCGCGCAGCACGACGTCGCGCAATCTCGCCAACTGCTCAATCTCGCCGGAGATATTGATTGTCAGATCGCTGCCGCCGCCCTGCAATCGGCCCGCCTGGACCTTGCCATCAGCCGCCGCAACTCGTGTGGAAATCTCGTCGATGCTTAAGCCAAGCGCCGCAGCGCTGGAAGGGTCGACCTCGACCAGAACTTCTTCTTCGGGTGTTCCGAAAAGATCAACCGCGCGTGTTGATGGAATGGCGCGCAGACGGCTGGCGAGTGTCTCCGCATGGCGATACGCAAGGCTCAATGGCACCGCGTCATGATCGGACGTCACCGCGATCACGGCGGAATAGGCCGAGATGCCTTCTGCGTTGAACTCCGGCGCTTGCACGCCGGTGGGGAAGGTCCGCCGCGCGTCTTCCACGGCGTCGCGGGCTTCGGACCAGACCTGTTCGATGGTCGCCTCGTCGAGCGTCTCCAACAGCTCAATCGACACCACCGACACACCCGAGCGCGACACCGATTCCAGTGTGTCGACCTCGGCAATTTCGCGCAACTCTGCCTCGATTTCGGCGGTGACCAGGGCCTCCACGCGCGCCGGGTCGGCGCCGGGAAAACTGGTTGTAACCGTTGCGAAGAGATTGGTGATGGTCGGGTCTTCCTGCCGTCCAAGGGATAGGAATGACGACAATCCCGCCGAGATCAGCACCAACAGAATCAAAGCGACGAGCCGTGGTCGCCGGAAGGTGAGCGTTTCCATTGGTTCAGCCCTCGCTTGCGATGCGAACGGACTGGCCTGGTGTCACCCGATGTGCGCCTTCGCGGATCAACCGCGCGCCCGGTTCGAATGATCCCCGCAGAAACACCCGGTCAGATTCCGCATGCAGAACTTCCACCGCCGCATGCCGCACCACGTTACGTTCATCCACCACCAACACGGTCCAAAGGCTGCCCGTCCCTTCTTGTAAGGCATCAAGCGGAACCCAGACGCCGGGTGTTTCAATGCGGTGGTCTATCACGATCGACGCGGTCTGACCGAAGGCCGGCACATTGTCAGAGGTGAACTCAAACAAGGCGGTGCGGGTGCGCGTCACCGGGTCGATGTCCGGGCGAATTTGGACCAGCCGGGCGGGGAAGCGGGCTTGGTCAATCTCAATCTCAACCGACTCCAAACGCGCTATCTCTACAGTGAGCGGGAGGCCGACGCGGAGACGGGGTGTGGTTTGATCCATCAGCGTCATCAGAGATTGACCCGCCGCCAGTGTCTCGCCGCCATCAACCGTTTGCGCGCCGACCCGGCCTGCGAAGGGGGCGAGCAAAACCGATTTTTCCAATCTGATGTCAATTGCCGCGATGGCAGCATCGGTTTCGGCAATGCGTGCGGTCAACTCGTCGCGCGTGGCTTGTGATTGATCGACCCGGGCTTGGCTGGCGAAGCCTTGATCGGAAAGCGCGGCATTTCGTGCCAGTTCACGTTCGGCAAAGCCGCGCTGCGCTTCAAATGCATCGCGTGCTGCGGACAGGCGGGCGCGATCAGCGTCGAGAAGCTCGGTATCAAGCCGGGCCAAGACCTGCCCTTCGATGACGTGGTCGCCCTCGTCGACCGAAAGGATTTCCAACCGCCCGCCCAATTCGAACGAAAGAGCCACGGATTGCCGCGCTTCGATTTGCCCGGTGAACTGTCGCGAGATCGCGTAGCCGGTCGTTGGTGTCAGGCGCAGAATATCGACCGGCGTAAGCGCCGCCGCTGCGGGCGCCTCGGTTGCCTCGGCCCGGTCGGCCAAGGCATCGGCACCCAGCCCGACGGTTAGCGCGGCTCCAGCTAGGACGGAGAGGGTTAGGGCGGTTGAGGCGATCCACCGGACAGAGCGGCGAAACGGGCTTTGGTGGGCGGAAGGTGTCACGGCGTCATCCTCGCAATGTTAGTGTTTCTAACATAAGTTAGCACTTCTAACTTTGACAAGGGTTACGATGTCTGAAAGAAATCGGATCATGAAAAATCATCCCCAAGCCCCCAAACGGCGCAGCTATCATCACGGTGATCTGCGGGCGCAATTGGTTGAGGCGACGCGAGCCTTGGTTGAGGAAAAGGGCCCCGACCATTTCTCGGTTTCCGAAGCATGCCGGGTTGCCGGAGTGTCAACGGCCGCGCCGTATAAGCACTTCAAAGATAAGGATGAAATGCTGGAGGCCGTCGCATCGGCAGGGATGGCGCGTCAATATGTGCAGATGCAGACCGCCTTGGCGGATCTCCCCAAAGGCAGCATCGATCGGATTAGTGCGATCGGTCGTGTCTATGTCGATTTCGCGACTGAGGAGCCGGGTGTTTTCCGCCTGATGTTTGGCTTGGCCAAGGACCACGCAGACAATGCCAATCTGGTCTCGCAAGGCGAAGGGACCTTTGGATTGGTCTGCCAGGAGGTCGCCGATTTTCTGCGTCATGATGAGGTTGGTCCAGAGGCGGTTCGACGCGCCTTCCTCCTCTGGAGCTTCGTGCACGGCCTGTCGTTCTTGATGATCGACGGTAAGATCGAGATGATGGGGCTCGATATCGACAAAGACAGCTATCTCGCCGAAATCGGCGCCCGCGTTTTGCGCGATTGATCGCGCCAGCACGTCGGAGTTGCACCTCTCCGCCCGCCCATGCATGACTGCACCTGCACAGGAGGGACAGCAATGCGCGTGCGGGTGGCAATCAACGGGTTTGGGCGGATCGGGCGCTCGGTTCTGAGGGCTTGGGCCAAAGGCGGTTGGCCCGAGGTCGAGATCGTTGCGATCAATGATATCGCGCCATTGGCGACCTGCGCCTATCTGTTTCAATATGACAGCGTCTTTGGCCCTTGGCCCGGCACGGTCGCCGAGGATGGCACGTCGCTGATCATCGATGGCAAGGCGATCCCGTTCACCTGCGAGGCCGATCTGTCGGCTTTGGATCTTCGGGAGGTCGATATCCTGATGGATTGCACAGGCCGCGCCAAGGATCGGGCCGTCGCCGAAGCCGGGTTGGCCGCGGGGGCAGGGCGGGTTTTGATCTCGGGTCCGTCCCCTAATGCCGATCTGATCTTGGTCTTGGGGGCGAATGAGGATCGGCTGACCGCCGAACACCGTATCGTGTCAAACGCCTCCTGCACCACTAATGCCGTGGCGCCCTTGGCGCGCGTGCTCGACGATGCCTACGGTCTGGAAACCGCGCTTCTGACCACGGTGCATTGCTATACCGGGAGCCAGCCAACCGTTGATGCGCCAACCGGCGATCTGGCGCGGTCCCGCGCGGCGGCGCTCTCGATGGTGCCGACAACGACCAGCGCGGAGAAGCTGGTTGATCTGGTTTTGCCACATCTTGCGGGGCGGATCACCGGCTCGGCTGTGCGGGTGCCCACGGCCAGCGTCTCGGCGGTTGATCTTGCCGTGATCACGCGCACCGCGCCGCAAGCCGATGAGGCCCGCGAGATGTTGCGGGGGGCGGCGGGGGCGATCCTGGGCTTTACCGAGCAGCCCCTGGTCTCATCCGATCTGCGCGCCCGGCCGGAATCGCTCGTCGTCGCGGGGCCAGAGATCAAGCGCTCCAAGGGTGGCATGCTGCGGGTCTTTGGCTGGTATGACAATGAATGGGGCTTCTCCTGCCGGATGCTGGATGTGGCCGTGAAAATGGGAGAGTTCAGATGAGCGGATATCAAACCTGGCTGCGGCAAGCGAATTTCATCGCGGGTCAATGGGTTGGCGCGGATGATGGGCGCAGCATCGATGTCACCAATCCGGTCAATGGCGCCGTCATCGGGACGGTCCCGAACGCGGGTGAGGCCGAAACGATGCGCGCGATTGATGCCGCAGAGGCTGCCTTCCCGGCATTTGCTCAGATGCCGTTGATGGAGCGATTGTCGCTCCTCTGGACCCTGCATGACGCGTTGATGGACAACCAAGCCGACTTGGCTGAGCTGCTCACCGTCGAGATGGGCAAACCACTCGCTGAGGCCAAAGGCGAGATCGCCATCGGCGCGCAATATGTCCGCTGGTTCGCCGAAGAGGCGCGCCGCGCCAAGGGGGAGATCGTACCCGCCGGCGTCAACGGGCGGCGTATCTTGGTCACGCGGCATCCTGTTGGGGTTGTCGGCATGATCACACCCTGGAATTTCCCCTCCTCGATGCTGGCCCGCAAACTGGCCCCCGCATTGGCCGTAGGCTGCACTGTCGTTGCCAAACCGGCGACGGCGACACCTTATTCCGGGCTGGCCTGGGCCGCTTTGGCCGAAGAGGTCGGCTTTCCAGCCGGCACGGTCAACATCCTCACCGGCTCGGCCCGCGCGATTGCGGGCGCGATGATGGCGCGGCCCGAGGTTCGTAAGATCACTTTCACCGGGTCCACCGAGGTCGGAAAAGAACTGCTGCGCGGGGCCGCCGAGACAGTGAAGAAGGTTTCGATGGAACTGGGCGGCAACGCGCCGTTTATCGTCTTTGACGATGCCGATCTCGATGCCGCTGTAGAAGGCGCGATGATCTCGAAATATCGCAATATGGGCCAAACCTGCGTCTGCGCAAACCGGATTTATGTGCAGGCTGGCATCCATGACGCGTTCGTTGAGAAACTGGCCGCGGCGACCCGGGCGCTCAAGGTCGGCGATGGGCTGGACGATGGCGTGGCCCAAGGCCCAATGGTGGATATGGACGCGGTGGAAAAGGTTGAAAGCTTGCTGAGCGATGCCACATCCAAGGGGGCCAAGATTGCAACCGGCGGCAAGCGGCACGCGCTTGGTGGGCAGTTCTTTGAACCCACGGTTCTCACCCACGCGACGCAAGAGATGGCCTTCGCCCAGGAAGAGATTTTCGGCCCCCTCGCGCCGGTCTTCAAATTCGAGACTGAAGAAGAGGCGATTGCCATGGCGAATGACACGGTGTTTGGTCTCGCCTCCTACGCCTATACCAGCGACCTCGCGCGCGCCTTCCGGCTGAATGAGGGCCTGCAATACGGGATGATCGGCATCAATTCCGGCCTGATCACCACGGTCGAAGCGCCGTTTGGCGGGGTTAAGGAATCCGGCATGGGCAAGGAGGGCGGTAGCCAGGGCCTCGACGATTACCTCGATACAAAATACGTCTGTATCGACGGCATTTAGCCCTGCAAAACAATCCCATAGCCGACGTTCTCGGAAATCATCTTGAGAACCTGGCGGGCCAACACCCAGCCCGATTTGTCGCGGGCGACCCGGGTTAGGACGAGAAGGGCGGTGTTGCGATCCACTGACAAGGCCACGGATTCCGACATCGAACACATCTCAGCCGTGAGGCGGTCGGATATCTCTGCCGCCTCCAACCCATGGGCGGTCAAAAGTGCGGGCAGGTCTTCGGCGGCTTCTCCATCAAACTCCGCCAAAAGGCTCTCGGGTAACACGATCTCGTCAAGCGCAAACCGATCATCCGCCAATTTCAGCATGCGTTCTGCCACCAACACGCGCGCCTCGCCCGTCAGTTCAGCTTCGTCGCTGTCGGCCCGGCGGGTGCTGCTCCGACTGCGGAATATCTCCAATGCCGGCGCGGTTCCATCAAGGTGCGAGAGCCGGTCGAACCCGATCTTGGGGCCTTTTGCGGCCGACGAAGCGGTTCCCGGTTTGGCCACGACCGTGCCGCGCCCGGGTTTTCGCGCCAGCAATCCCTGGCTCTCCAGCGTGATCAAAGCCCGGCGCATGGTGCCCTGGCTGACACCAAATTCGTCGGCCAGACCAAACTCATTTGGCAGCCGACGTCCAACCTCCCATTCGCCACTGCGGATGCGGCGCAGCATTTCGGTTTCGGCTTTGCGGTAAAGCGGCACACGGGCCATGCTTTTGTCCTTTCAAGTCTCTTCTAGAAGAATATCCAAGGGCCGTCCGCCCGGCGTCAATTCAGATGCTCAATCAGGCGGGCATGTTTGTCGAAAGCTTTGATCGTTGCCCCTAAAGTGGGCAGCTCTGCTGCTTCTAGCATCGGTATCATTTTCCGAAACGCCTCGGCCGTGCCGATCGCGTCGCCAATTGCCGTGTGCCGATCGGCCTCGGGGATCACGATCCCCAAGCGGTCACAAACCGCGTCGAGCGTATGCTCCGCCGATTGCCCAAACAGGATCGCGGAACACAGCACCGTGTCGAGGATCGGCTGATCGAACCGCGCGCCGATCTCGGCCTCGCGACGTTGCAGGAAGCTCATGTCGAACGGCGCGTTATGGGCGACGAGGACGGCGCCATTGGCATAGTCATGGAAGCGTTTCAGGGCCTCCGCAACCGGCGGTGCACCGTCGACCATCGCATTGGTCACTCCATGCACATCGATCGAGGCTTGCGGAATCTTGCGCCCTGGATCGACGATCATATCGAACCGCTCGCCGTCCAGCAGTTTACCATTTACGATCCGAACCGCAGCAAT
This sequence comes from Roseobacter sp. HKCCD6576-2, assembly GCF_013179285.1. Taxonomy (GTDB): domain Bacteria; phylum Pseudomonadota; class Alphaproteobacteria; order Rhodobacterales; family Rhodobacteraceae; genus Rhodophyticola; species Rhodophyticola oceani. The sequence goes on from NZ_WVNW01000001.1 coordinate 488,012, forward strand.
CTGGCAGATCTCGTCCACTTGAGGGTTCAAGCCAGTGGTCTCTGTGTCGAACACCACATAGCTGAGCTGTTTCAGGGCTGCGCCTGACATCTCTTCGGGGATTTCTGCATGCAGCAGCTCGAAATCATACTGGATCACCCGCGCGCCACTGATCCGCGGCGGGCAGGCAAGCGGCAGGGTCAGGGCCAATCCCGGGGCGACCTGGTCAATCTCCACCTTCGTGGCATGGGTGATCAGCACGTCGCGGCCCGCGAATTGTGCCAAGCCGGGGGAGAGCGGGGTGTCGAGCCAGGTCGTGAGTGTTTCCGGATCGGGCAAGGTGCCATCGGCTGAGAGAACAAGGCGCGCTGTGACCGGGCCCGTTTCCTCCAGGCGCAGCGACAGGCCGGTTGCGCCATCTCCGACCCAATCAAGCGCCAGACGTTCCAGAAGCCGGGTCACCGCGAACCCATCGCAGCGCAGCTTGGTTGCAGGCAGATCACAGGTGAGGGTCACACCCTTTCGCTTGAGCCGGGCTTTCAACGCGCCGCTCAAATTGTTCCCGGCCAGCGCCTCCATGGGCCACCATTCAGTATCCGTGGGCGCTTTCCGCGCTGCCGTGTCCGCCGCAAGGGCGGCCAAATCCGCAACCGTCGGGTCCTCCTGCGGCAAGGTGGGAAGCGCCGCCTCGACCCCGGCCAGCAGATCATTCAGAAGGCGCGCCCTTTCGGCCTGCACCCTGAGATCGCCGGTGACATCACGGAGGCTGAGCACATAGCCGGGCTGCTTGGTTTCTTGGCCTTCCAGCCACATCAACCGCATCCGGGCTTCCAAAAGTTTGGCGCCCACCTTTGTGGCGCAGAGAATGTCCGCGCCCTCGCGCGCCTCTGCCGCGAGCAACCTGTCATAGGCTTGCCGCACCGGCCCGGGCAGGATCACATCCGCTAGCGGACGATTCAGGCCAAGCGCCGGGCTGTCCTCCAAAACCTCACGGGCTTGCCCATTATATAGCACCACCGAATGCTCGGCGGTGCAGAAGAGCACCCCATCGGGGACCTCGGCCAGCAGCGCTTCAAGCCGCGATTTCTCAAGCCCGAGCTTGGCTGTCTCTCGCCCGATCTCCAGCGCCATCGCATTGCGGGTTTCGGTGAGGTTGGCCGCCACTGCCGCCGCTGCCGTGCCAAGATCACCCAGATAGCGCGCCTGGGCGTGATCAATGTCGTGATCCACATCAGCATGGGCCCGGGCGCGCATATCGGCGGCCAGCCGTTCGACGGGGCGGGCGACATGCTCGTCAAACAGCACCCAGATCCAGGCGCTCAGCCCGAAAATCGCGAGGACCCCGACAAAGCCCGAAATAACAAAGGACGACAGCGCATGGTCCTCGCCAAGACGAATGTAACCGATGGTCAGGCCCCCAATGACAAGCGCCGAGCCGCCAAGCGCCAGAAGGGCAAAGAACAGAAAGATCCGCAAACGCAGACTGAGATGGGTAAACATGGGCTGCGGGCCTCCTTCTACCCGCGCGGATTGGCCCCTCCCGGCCGTGTCGTCTAGCTCGTGGCCTCCGTGCAAACGGCACTGAGCAGTGCGTCATCCTCGGGCACATCGCGCCAATCGGCGTTGAGCGGTGCTCCGTCTTGATCAAATTCCACACCGTCGATCACATCGGCCCGGCGGTTTTCCAGGCAATCCACCAGCGATGGGATCTCGGTTGTCGCGGCCCACCGGCCAAAGACATAGAGGTTCAGCAGATGGACGCCCGGTGCGGCGTCATTGGTGCGAACCGAGACACGATCCAGGGCTACGAATCCATCGACATAAGGTGCGGCATAGGTCCAAGGCCGCCACCAGGATGTGTTTTCTCGGGTTGCGACGACCTCCATCCCCTCCGGCAGGGCCTGCCGGGTGGTGTCATACCAGGAGTACTCGCTGCCAATCGTGGCCGCGATCATCGCGGCACCGGCGGCCACCGGCGTGGCCCATTTCGGGATCCGATCTTTCAGCACCGTCCGAAGCAGCAACACCATGCCAGCGCCGGCGAAACCGGCGAACAGCGTGGCCATGAGGGAGAGGAACATGCGCGTCTCTTTCTTGTTAGCTCAGCGGCCCGCCGCGCGATCCGGCGGCCGATTGCATGGTTTTGATCACCACAAAGGCGTCGCGCAGATGGCTGCGCTCGAAATCACTGAGGTCACTGGGGGACATGAAATTATCTGGTTTCTCGCCGTGTTTGATCTGCTCGGCTTGATGCGCAAGCCGCGTATCGGCGATCATATCATAGGCGTCGATCAGGTCACGCCCGCCGGTGCTTGAGATAATCCCGGCCTCCACAGCCGCGACCAGCCGGGCCCGGGTATTGGCCTGGGTCAGTTCTCCTTGCAGGGCATAGATCCGGCCCAAATCGACGACGGGGACCACACCATTGTGTTTGAGATCAATGGTGTTCTTGTGCTCACCCGAGCGGACAGTGGCAAAGCCGCGGAACAGGCCAAGCGGTGGTGTGTGTTTCAGCGAGTTGGAGATCATATGCGCCACGAAGATGCTGTTCTTCGAGGACAGCGCGAGCGTCTCTTCCTGAAGACCCGCGAACAGGCTCTCTTCGCCGCCAATCGGGCGCAGGTCATACATGACGCTGGCCAGCATCTGCGCCTCAGGGTCGGGCTTGTGGATCCAGCCGCTGAAATACCGCCGCCAGACCTTGAGCGGCTGCCGCCATTTCGGGTTGGTCGCCATCATATCGCCCGGGCAATAGAAATACCCAGCCTCATCCAGCCCATCCGAGACGAATTTGGCTAGAGCGGCAAAATAGGCGTCATCTGCCTCTGTCGCGGCGTCGTCGAGGATCAAGCAGTTGTCCTGATCGCTGACACCGGTCTGCTCCTGTCGCCCCTGACTGCCGCAGGCGAGCCAGAGATAGGGCACCGGCGGCGGCCCAAATGTCTCTTCGGCAAGGCTCAGGAGCCTCCGCGTTGCCGCGTCGCCGATATCGGTGATCAGACGGGTGACCACCTGATGCGCATTATGCGCGCCGACGAGTTGCACCAGGAAATCCGGGATGCGGGCGACGATCTTCGCGATGGTCGCACTGTCCGGCGCCACGGCGATCTCGCCGATCAAGGAGGCCGAGGAGGTGGCCTGCAACCGGGTCAGATCCGTCTGACTGAGGATGCCGACCAGCTTGCCGCCATCCACCACCGGCATGTGACTGATCCGCCGCTCGGTCATCGCCATCAGCACGTCCGAGACCAGGGCCGTCGGCGGCAGGGTCAGTGGGTTGGCCGTCATCACGTCACCAAGCGGCGTGTCATAGGAGAGCCCCTCGGCAAGGACCCGGTTGGTCAGGTCTTTGGTGGTTAAAATCCCCGATAAGACACCGTCGTCATAGATGACCAGACAGGAGACCTTGCGATCGCGCATCTTCTGGGCCGCGGACATGAGGCTGGTTGAGGGCGCGCATGTGATCGGATTGCGGGTCATCACATCGGCGATGACCAAGGTCATAAGGTCTTGCTTGCGGGTTTGCGCGGGCCTGGAGCGGTCAAAGAAACGCTTGATCGACGGGTGATCCGAGACAAGCCGACGGAAGGTCTCTGCCGGGATCGCCACCAGAGTTGTCGCTTCTGCCGCCGTTGCGGTCACGGCGGCAAAGCCATCTTTCATCAAGCCGCGCTCGCCAAAGGAGTTCTTGGGTCCAAGGATTGAGACAAGCGCGCCGGTCGTATCTGTAATATGCACCTGGCCGCTCAGGATCAGATAGAGCGCATCTTGCGGCTCTCCGACCTTATACACTGCCTGACCGGCCTCGAGGGTCAGCTCCGCCAAATCCCCGGCCAGCAACGCCTGATCTTCGGGCGGCAAGCTGTCATAGGGGTGCGTCTGGGTCAGCAATGTCTCAAGATCGATGGTCATGGGTCTGATCATCCAGTTAAGAAAAAAGGCGCATCCCGATCAGGCGGGATGCGCCCATGTTGTGATAGGGCCCACGGTGTCGCAGGCCCTTAAAGGGCGATCCCCTAGTGATCCACCGCAGCGCCAGCGCCACGCGGGATCCGAACGGATTCCACGAGCTCCTGGATTTCCTGCGGCGGCGCAGCGGTTGCCCGCGACACGAAATACGCGACCACGAAGTTGGCCAGCGCACCGATCGGCCCGAAATGGGTCGGCGGGATGCCGAACAGGTAGTTCGCCGAGGTATTGTCCAGCATGTTGGTGCCGGGGATGAAGAACCAGCCTAGATAGGTGAACAGATACAAGCAGGTCACGATCAGACCGGCCAGCATCCCCCAGGTCGCCCCGGCAGAGTTCATCCGTTTGGAGAAGATCCCCATCATGAGCGTTGGGAAGAGCGACGCCGCCGCGAGACCGAAGGCCAAGGCCACGGTTTGCGCCGCAAAGCCTGGCGGGTTCAGACCCAGATAGGTCGCCAACACGATCGCACCGGCCATCGATATCCGGGCGGCAAGAAGTTCACCACGTTCGGAAATCTCCGGATTAATCGTCGACTTGATGAGGTCGTGCGAGATCGCCGACGAGATCGCCAGAAGAAGACCCGCCGCCGTAGACAGCGCGGCCGCCAGACCGCCAGCGGCGATCAATGCGATGACCCAGCCCGGAAGCTGCGCAATCTCTGGGTTGGCGAGCACGAGGATGTCACGGTTGAAGGTGACAAGCTCATTGCCTTCCCAGCCACGCTCGGCCGCCAGGGCCTGCATCTCTTCGGAGTTCTCGTTGTAATACTGGATCCGACCGTCGCCGTTTTTGTCTTCGACCGCCAAAAGGCCAGTCACAGACCAGGTCTGGAACCAATCCGGCAACTCATCTGCCGCAACGGCTTCACCCTGCACACCTTCGGGCCACATCGTGGTCGTGATGTTCAGGCGCGCCATCGCCCCAACCGCAGGTGCGGTCAGATACAGCAGTGCGATGAACACCAGCGCCCAACCAGCGGACCAACGGGCGTCGGCCACTTTCGGCACCGTGAAGAAGCGGATGATCACGTGCGGCAGACCCGCGGTACCGATCATCAGCGACAAGGTGAAGAGTGCCATCAGCCAGGGGCTGGAGCCCGTGGTGTACTCGTTGAAGCCCAGATCGGTCAGCAGACCGTCCAGCGTGACAAGCAGAGGCTGACCCGACGCGGTATGCTCCGAGAACAGACCCAGACCCGGGATCGGGTTGCCGGTCAGCTGCAGCGAGATGAAGATCGCCGGAATCGTGTAGGCGATAATCAGAACGCAGTACTGCGCCACCTGAGTGTAGGTGATGCCCTTCATACCGCCCAGAACCGCGTAAACAAACACGGTCGCCGATGCGATATAGAGGCCGAGGGTCCGGTCCACTTCGAGGAAGCGCGAGAAGGCCACGCCAGCGCCGGTCATCTGACCGATCACGTAGGTCACCGAGATCACGATGAGGCAGACCACCGCCACGACGCGGGCCGTGTTGGAGTAATACCGATCACCGATGAATTCCGGCACCGTGAACTTGCCGAACTTCCGCAAGTAGGGAGCAAGCAGCATCGCCATAAGCACATAGCCGCCGGTCCAACCCATCAGGAAGGTGGAGTTGTTGTAGCCAACGAAGGCAATAAGGCCCGCCATCGAGATGAACGAGGCCGCCGACATCCAGTCAGCCGCCGTTGCCATCCCGTTGACGACAGGGTTCACACCGCGGCCAGCGGCGTAAAACTCCGATGTGGAGCCCGCGCGGGCCCAAATCGCGATACCGAAGTAGAGGCAGAAAGACAGCCCCACCACGATAATATTGAGTGTTGTCTGATCCATGGTCTGGTCCGTCCCTTACTCTTCGTCCACGCCATGTTCCTTATCGAGCTTATTCATACGCCAGGCGTAGAAGAAGATCAGGAACAGGAAGACGAGGATCGATCCCTGCTGGGCAAACCAGAAGCCCAGATCGGTTCCGCCCACTGCAATACCGCTGAGAAGCGGGCGCAATAGGATCGCAAAGCCGTACGACGCAATCGCCCAGATCACCAAGCAGATGGTGACCAGGCGGATGTTCGCAGACCAGTATGCGTTATTATTTGGCTGTTCTGCCATTGCTTACTCCCTTCGAGTGACATCCGGCAGGCCCTCCTTGACCTGACGGACTTGGTACCCGCCGCCACCCGATGTCTGGTTCGGGCCGCGGCGAATTCTGGTTAGGACGCCGTCGTCAGTTCCCCGACGATGGCGTCAAGTGCCGTGGCGATGTCGTCGATGCTGCCCATGGCGGGCACCTCGGTCAGCGCATCGCGCGCGGCGTAATAGTCGATCAGCGGGGCAGTTTGCGCGTGATAGGCCTGAAGCCGCGTGCGCACCGTTTCCGCATTGTCATCGGCGCGGCGCTTCATCTCCGTCCCGCCGCATTTGTCGCAAACCCCTTCGGTTTTCGGCTGCTTAAAATCGTCGTGATAACCCTCGCCACAAGCGGCGCAGGTGTAGCGCCCGGCCACACGGGCGACCATCGCTTCGTCATCCACCTCAAGGCTGATCACCGCGTCGATCTTCTGATCCTTCTCGGTCAAAAGCCGGTCCAGCGCCTCGGCCTGTGCATCTGTCCGAGGAAAGCCATCGAGGATCGTGCCTTTGGTGACATCCGGCTGCTCCAGTCGCTCTTTGAGCACCGCCAGCACGATCTCATCAGAGACCAGCTCGCCAGCTTCCATCACAGCTTTCGCTGCCAGGCCCGCGGGCGTGCCTGCGGCAACCGCGCCGCGCAGCAAATCACCGGTGGAAAGCTGCACGAGCCCGAACCGCTCTTCGAGCATCCGGGCCTGCGTGCCTTTGCCGGCCCCCGGGGGGCCGAGCAAAATCAGGTTTACGGGGCGGGTCATGGTCTCTGTTGTCATCTGACCCGTCTCACTTATTGGCCCGGTTTTCGATCAACTCGTCGACCACCGAAGGATCGGCCAGCGTCGAAGTATCCCCAAGCGACCCGAAATCGTTCTCAGCAATTTTGCGCAGAATGCGCCGCATGATCTTGCCGGAGCGGGTCTTTGGCAGGCCGGGCGCCCATTGAATGACATCCGGTTTGGCAATCGGGCCGATTTCACGGCGCACCCAGTTCGAGAGCGTCACTTTCAGCTCATCCGATGGCGTCTCATCATTCATCAAGGTCACGTAGCAATAGATGCCCTGACCTTTCACGGGATGCGGGTAACCCACCACCGCGGCCTCCGAAACGGTCTCATGCGCCACAAGCGCGGATTCAACCTCGGCTGTCCCCATACGGTGGCCGGAGACGTTGATCACGTCATCGACGCGGCCGGTGATCCAATACTCGCCATCCGCGTCGCGGCGGCAGCCATCACCCGAGAAGTAGTAGCCTTTGTAGTCGCTGAAATAGGTCTTCACGAAGCGATCATGATCGCCCCAAACCGTGCGCATCTGACCCGGCCAACTGTCTTTCAGTACCAGAACGCCCTCTACATCGTTGCCTTCGATGATCTCGCCAGAGGTTGGCTCCAACACCAGCGGCTGCACACCGAAGAAGGGTTTCTGCGCCGCGCCGGGCTTCAGCTCGTGGGCGCCGGGCAGCGGCGTCATCATGTGGCCGCCAGTTTCGGTCTGCCACCAGGTGTCGACGATCGGGCATTTCCCCTTGCCGACATTCTCGTTGTACCAGTTCCAGGCCTCGGGGTTGATGTTCTCCCCCACGGTGCCAAGCAGTTTCAGGCTGCTGAGGTCGTATTTCTCAACAAAGCTGGTGCCCTTGGCCATCAGTGCCCGGATGGCAGTGGGGGCCGTATAGAACTGATTGACCTTGTGCTTCTCGCAGACCTGCCAGAAGCGGCCCGCATCCGGATAGGTCGGCACGCCTTCGAACATCAGCGTCGTGGCGCCATTGGCTAGCGGGCCGTAGACGATATAGCTGTGACCCGTGACCCAGCCCACATCCGCCGTGCACCAGAAGATGTCGCCGTCATGATAGTCGAAGCTGTATTGATGGGTCATCGAGGCATAGACGATGTAGCCACCCGTGGTGTGCACCACGCCTTTGGGCTGCCCCGTCGAGCCAGAGGTGTAGAGGATGAACAGCGGATCTTCGGCACTCATCTCTTCTGGCGGGCAGTCGGACGAGACGCGGCTGGCCACGTCATCATACCAGATGTCCCGGCCACCGACCCAGGCGACTTGATCACCCGTGCGCTTCACGACCAGACATTTGGTGTCGATCACATTGTGCAGAAGCGCCTTGTTGACGTTGTCTTTCAACTCGGTGACGCGCCCGCCCCTCGGAGCGCCATCAGCCGTGATCACCAGCTTTGCGCCAGAGCCGTTGATCCGAGCGCCAAGCGCGTCGGCGGAGAACCCGGCGAAGACGATGGAGTGGATCGCACCGATCCGGGCACAGGCCAGCATGGCATAGGCAGCTTCGGGGATCATCGGGAGATAGAGAACGACCCGATCGCCCTTCTTGACACCGCATTCTTTCAAGACATTGGCAAAGGTGCCGACCTTTTCGGCCAGCATGTTATAGGTGATGTGTTGCGCCTCATCACCGGGCTCATCAGGCTCAAAGATGATCGCGGTCTGATCACCCCGGGTCGCCAAATGCCGGTCAATGCAGTTGGCCGAGACGTTCAGCGTGCCGTCTTCGAACCATTTCACATGGACATTGTCATGTTCGAAAGAGGTGTCTTTGACCTTGGTGAAGGGCTTGATCCAATCGATCCGCAGCCCGTGCTCGCCCCAAAACCCGTCCGGGTCGTTGACTGACGCGGCATACATCTCTTCGTAACGGGCGGCGTCAATATGGGCACCGGGCAGCAGATCGGGGGTGTCTTTGGGCAAGGTCTCTCTCCCTTAAAGAGTCGTGGGCTCAGGTTCCCATCGGCAAAAACGCGTTGAGCCATGATGGGCCCGTATTGGGCCCGACGCGTTCTGCGATTCCGGAAAGCCGCGCGAGCAATACGCTGACTTTGACCGGGGCCCGCATCATCGGGCCGAATTCAATGGCTAGCCTCCCCCAACCGTCTCTTGGAGCGTTGCATCGCGGGCCGCCCGGGTCTGTTCTCCTCCCCCGGATGAGCGCGACTTAACCCTCCTATGATTGGCTCCGAACCGGGTCCTCACGTCCCCATTTACGCAACGGCGCCAATGTGCGTGAGGTTACAGGAATTCGTTAAATCCAGAACATCTTCCTGACGTTCAATGATTTTCCTGTAACAGGTTTTCATGTCGCGGCGCAGAAATTGTAAATATTTTTGCAATTTCACAAAAGTGTGAGGCGTTTCAACGGGTTCATTGCATCGATGCTGTAAGGCTATCGATCGAACGCCGCCGCAATGCGGCAGAAGTCGCCTGCGAAGCGGAAGTCGCGGCTGGACTCGATGTCGCAGGTCCCGCCGAAGCGACGGCGATTGCGAAAGAATCATTCGTGTGGTGAGCCAAGAAGCTCATTTGATTCCGCGACGGCATCGTGACCCATCAGTTTCGGCCTGTTCACGCCGCCCAACATCATCCCATTCTCGGTGATTTGCGGAACTGGAAGCCCACCGGATGTCCCGCATTTGGTTGGTCATCAACGCAGATTTGTCAGTCCAGAACCACGAACTGGCTTGCCAGCCATGGCATCGCTTCCAGTCCAGGTGTCGTGAAATGCAACGCGATCAACTCCCGTGCAATCGCTGCGATCTGGCCTGGGATGTCGCCTGTCCAGTCTTCGCTGGCATAGAGAACGATTTGCCGTGACGCGCCTTCATTGGGCAAAGGATGCGCATCAATGCCGCCCGCAAACCGCCCGGCGCGGAGCAGGCTCAAAGGCGTCGTGATCGTCCAGCCCTTGCCCCCTGCGACCAGGGCGCTGATGGATTGGTTGGAATCCATCTCAAACCGCTGCGGCGGTGTCCATCCATGGCGACCGAGATATTCCTCGATCTGTTTGCCCATGATCTGATCCATGTCCCGCCGCAGAAAGGCCATGTCAGTAAGGGCATTGAGCCCGGCGGAGACATCGGTCCCTCGCGGCACTGCCAGAATGTAGGGGTCATTCAACAACGGATGGGTCACGGTTCCGGGCGGGGCCGTCCGCCCCGCGGCGCAGATTGCGATGTCCAATTCTCGCGCACCGATCAGGGCCTGCATCGCGTGGCTCGCCCCGGTCTGTAGCCGAAACGCGCAGTTTTGCATGGTTTCGGCCAGCCGCGATGTCAGGGTCGGTGTCACTTCGTTCTCGAAATCTTCGATCACCCCCATCCGGAGGGCCGAAAGCCCTGACAGGTCGAGTGTCACCAAATCGCGTTGTCCCATCCGAAGGGCCGACAACGCTGCCTCGACCCGGCGCAAAAACAGCCGCCCCGCGGCGGTCAATGTCATCGGGCGGCGCGAATGGTCGATGAGCTCAATACCCAGAGCCGCATCGAGGTTCTTCAACTGTTGCGAGACTGCGGGGGCGCTCATGCCCAAGCGCTCCGCCGCGCCCGCGACCGAGCCGGTACGGGCGAGCGCCTCGAACACTTCCAACCCTTTGATCGAGACGCCCTTGAGGGCGCTATCAGGCATCTGATCCTCGTCTCGTCATGAGTTGATGATCCGTTCCAAAAGGTCTTGCGGCACGCTCACCCCATCCGCCTCTGTGCGCGCCCGGGCTGCCGCTCGGGTGCTGCCGGGAAGCCGCGCGCCGTCTTGGTCCGCGATCGCGGCTGCCAAGTCTTCGATTCGTGCACCAAAAGCGCCGCCAGACAGCGCGCCTGTCTCAACGGCGATGAAGCATTGCCCGGTGCGCGGCGGTCCACCCAACGGGCCCGAGAAGGGGGAGGCGTCTTTGCCCAAAGTTGCCCCGGCCAACGCCGCCGCGAAGACCTCAACCATCAAACCGGCACCAAACCCCTTATATCCGCCGGCCGGTGCCATCGATCCCTTGAGAGCCGCCTCGGCATCTGTCGTCGGCGCACCGGTGGCATCAAACGCCCAACCCTCTTCGATGGCGCGTCCTTCTCGGGCGCGCAGCATGATCTCAGATTTCGCGATTGCGCTGGCTGATTGGTCGATGACAAGCGTTGCCCCGCCCGCGCCATCCGGCACGCCAAGCGCGAACGGGTTGGTGCCGACGACCGGTGTTTTGCCGCCCCAGGGCGCAATCGACGCTGGCGCATTGGTGAAACAGAGGCCCAACAATCCAGCGTCGGCGATCCGCTCTGCGTGATGGCCCAGAACGCCACAATTGTAACTGTTATGAACCGTCATCGCGGCGATGCCTTGGGTCGTCGCGGCCTCGATCAGGGTATCGAAGCCAGCATCGATCGCCGGATGTGCAAAGCCATCTTTTGCATCGACCCTCACAGCACTGGGCTTGGGGCGGTGGACCTCTGGTTCGGCCAAGCCCTCCACTTTGCCGCAGCGCAGATGTTCCGCATAAATCGGCACATACATCAATCCGTGACTGCGGATACCGTCGCGCTCAGCAGCGCGGGTCGAGCGCGCGACGGAGGCCGCCGCCCGATCGCTGGCACCTGCACGTTTCAACGCATCGCGCGCAAGCGCCTCCACATCGTCTAGGCCGAGGATTTCATTCATAAGCCATTCTTTCATCAGGGGGTCAGTCAGCGTCAATCCCATCTGCACCTGCCCCGCGGGTGCGTGAGGTCTCTGTGGTGGGAACACGCGTTTTTGCCGCGAAGCTTTCGGCCTCAGTCCAGGCCGTGGCGCCGGGCGTTTGGCGGCCCAAGCCAGGTGGGTGTTGCGCCATACCGGGTTGCAGCGTGATCAAAATGTCACGGCGGGCGGGGTCGTTATGCGGTGCCCCCAACAAATGCCCGGCGTCAATTTGTGCTGCGATTGCCCCGTCCAGTGTGATCCGCTGTTCGGTTTGGGTGGAGGCCCACCCGGCAAACCCCAAAAAGAGAGCTGGGCTATCGTCCAGGGTCATACAAACGGGGCCATCACCTGTGAGTGCAAGGTCAAGCGCTGACGGTCCGACAAGGGCGACGGGGCCGGGGCCGATGCGCCAGATGTCGTCGCCGTTTTGCCAGGCTTCAACGGGGCTTGGTGCCGATTGCAGCGCGTCGAGGGCGATGCCGACGCCATTCGCCCCTTGCGCGGATAACCAAGCTGCTGCCGCGCCGATCTCGGCGGCGATCCCTTGCGGCCAACCGGCACCGCGCGCCGCATCGTGCATCTTTTTGGCCACTTCATTGAGCGATGGTGTGATCATGCGGTGATCGCGCGTGGCGGTGACCAGAGCGCCCAGCCATCTGGATCGACCTCAGCGATCTCGCCGATCAGAGGCGCACCTTGGCAGAGCGTGATCCGGGTCCAGCGGTCGGATTTTGGATCAAACCGGGTGGCGCCGAAAAACGCGAGTTTGAAGCGCAGCAGATCAACTGGCAGGCAGGCCTGCCCGATCAGGTTGTCGCGAATCTCTCCATAAGGATGGGTTGCGATGCTCTGCACACGGTCGACCACATGCCGCTGATCCGGGCGGCGCATTAGAAACGCCGCCACGCTATCGGTGGGGTGCGCCTCTCGCAGCGCCCGGTCGAGGCCTTGAACCTGGCGCGCGATGTCCAGCGGCGTCTCCAATTCCCCGCCCGGTTCTTCAGCCCGAACACCCAGCCTCGGTTCCGCCTTATCTTCAGAGACATACCAGAACTGATGAGTCTCATCGGGGTCGTCGAAATCTATCTTCAGGGCCCAGGCATAGGTTTGCCGGATGATCGTTGCGAGCTCGTCTAACCGCATCCGTGGCGACAGTCGTTTGGGAGCGCCGGTTTGCATCTCCATCGCCAAATCATCGATCAAAGCGCCATAGGGCTCCATCATCACGGCATTTAGGCATTCCTGCGCTTCCAGGCCGTATGCCAGGGCCTCAAGGCTCAGGTTTTCCCAAGGGTGGGGCGCGTCCAAACATCCGGTTCTCGTCAGATCGCGGATCGCAGACAGATCGCGCCGAAGGCCGTGGATGCGCGCCATCTGGGTCGGGTCCGCGACATCCCACGTCTCCACATGGGCGATGGCTTGGTCCAGGGCCTGTGCGAATGCCGCTTTGTCCGATGCGCTTGCCGTTGGCAGGGCGCGTATCCGAGCCAAGGCCGTCTCGCGGGCCAAAACCCAGGCATGGGTTAGCTCGGGATGGGTCGCAAGAAACGGCGCCATGCCAAGGCCGGTTGCATTGCCAATACCCAAAAGCCGCTTGTTTTCATTCGACAAAGACACGGCCCGTTCTGGTGCCCGGGCCTTGGCGATGTGGTCGACCAAGTCATGTGTAAAATGCCGGATCAGCCAAACGGTGAGCATCTCGGCTTGAAAGGCGCCGCCAAGCCCCGGGCGCCCGGCAATTTGGGCGCGATCAGCCAAGCCGAATTTGCCATTGCCATAAACCGCCGTCGTGCGCATGAGATACCCGGTTGCGAACAGCTTTTCGGTGTCCGGCTGCTGGCCGTTGGCCAAGGCATCGACTACATGATCAAACAGACGAACGCTTTTGTTAGCGCGGCTAAACACCAACTCTCGCGGCGAGACGCGGCCCGCCTCTTGGAGCGGCACATTGGCTTCCAGCCGATCTAGATCCCCCCGCGTCGGCAGCCCATCGAACAGCGCATAAGTCGTGTCCCATCGTTCGGCGATAACACGGTCGGTTCGGTCTGCGGTATCCAAGGCGTGAGAGAAGGCAACCAGCGCATAACTATGCCCGCCCAGGGTCAATGTATAAACGGCCCGACCATATCCTTCGGGCGTCATTTCCCATAACCGTCTGGTCACGCTGACTTTGTCTTGATGTAGTCGGCGCATCAAAACACGCAGGAAACTCAGCCGGGTTGGAAAACTTGCCCCCATCCGCGCCAGCCGCATCACCATATCCGGCGGGCGAAGCACCAGCGTTTTGGGGGGGATATGGGTCAAATCATTCATCTGAGTTCGTGAGTGCGCGATAAAACTTGGTCCACTAGGTGTCGCCCATGATGCCAGTGATTTTGGATTTGTCGAATCCGACAGCGGTCAGACTCTGGCGCCAATATGGAACATCGCGGATGTCCCAGAGAGAGATTGGCCGTTGCAGGACGTCGCGGGGACCGACCGCGACTTCGTCGGCATCAAAATGGTTTGTCCGGTGCCCGACGCGTATCGGGAGAAGAGGCTCCCCGGGTCTGCGCCCATATTGCGCAGCATCGATATGGATCATGCGGCCTGCCATCCTGGTTGCAAGTTGGCGGAGTTGAGCAAGAAACCCCGGCGACTGGCAAGCGCAAAGGTGAGGCGCGGGTATGCGAATAGGTTACGAAAAAGGCCGCGATGTGGGTCTTTTGTAACCTGTGGGGTGATCTCTGTGACCGTTGCAGACCACACCTAAATGGCCACGGCCCTATTAAGCTTATGCCGCCAGCAACCATCGCGTCTATTGCCCGGTGTCCTTATGAGGCGCCGGATGTCCACCCCGACGATCGTGCCGGGCCCCGCCGCCCTTCGCAATGCCCGCCCGAGTTCCGCCGTGCACCAAAAAGTGCCCGGCGGAATTTCCTCTTTGCTTGCCCACCGTGTCGCGGGCTTATGCGGCGCGGCTTGTGGCTTACCCTTCGATCACCAGATCGGGGAACCGACCTGCGGTGTCGCGGATCAACTGCGCCAGCCGCTCATAGGCGCTTGCGGCCCCCGTGGCGGAGCGCCAGACCAACCCGACGGAGCGCGAGAACCGGCGGCCACGGAATGGTCGGACAACAACATCTTGGGCGCGGTTTTCAATTTCGGATTTGACATAAAGTGTCGGCAGGAAGGTGACGCCCATCCCCATCGCAACCATCTGACGAAGGGCATCAAGCGAGGTGCCTTCGTAATCCCGTGACAGTGTGGCGCCGGTTTCCAGGCATACTGCGGCAATCTGATCATGCAAGGTGTAGCTGGGCGAGAGGGAGAGAATCGTTTGATCCGACAGATCGGGTCCGTCGAGCATCTCTTTCTCTGCCAGTGGATGATCAACCGGCAGGGCCACCGACAGCGGCTCGCGGAACAGCCGGGATGTGGTGAGCGCTGCCCCAGATACCGGCAACTGCGTCAGGATCAGATCATGCATCCCATCGTTCAACTCACGCAGGAGTTCGCGCGGGGAGGCTTCGCGGATATAAAGCCGAAGGTCGGGATGGCTGCGATGCAGATCGCCGACCACATGCGGCATCAAATAGGGGCCGAGTGTGGCGGAGGTGCCAAGACGCAAGGTCCCGCCCAGGCCCGATTGCAAGGTCACCGACAGGTCGAGAATCCCTTGAGTCGCGTCAAGGATATCGCGGGACCGGGACGAGACTTCGCGCCCCGCCAGCGTGAGTCGCACCGGTCCACGACCGCGTTCGACCAGGGTGAGGCCAAGCGCATCTTCGAGAGTCTTGATCTGCACGGAGAGCGACGGTTGAGAAATACCACAAGATTCAGCGGCTTCGCGGAAATGAGCGGTTTCTTCTAGCGCAACAAGATAGCGCATCTGGCGCAAAGTAAGCGGTGGCACGGAGACAGGCATAGGATGCTCGTTAGTTTTTTTCTATCGAATGTTCATATGCGATTGTATTTGCCTTTTGCAAGAGTTGTGAAAGAAAGGATCATGTGGAGGGGATGTGGGCACGCGCATCTCCGCCGTCGGTGACGATGCTCATGCTGGTTGTTTAGTCCCTTCCAGTATTCACGGACTCGCAGCGTTACCATTGGGCGATCCTTACCTGACCCCTGCCGTCAGTCGGGTGGGGATCGCCCTTAACCTTTCTGCGTCATGGATCTGTCAGTCGATAACCGTC
This sequence comes from Roseobacter sp. HKCCD6576-2, assembly GCF_013179285.1. GTDB lineage: Bacteria > Pseudomonadota > Alphaproteobacteria > Rhodobacterales > Rhodobacteraceae > Rhodophyticola > Rhodophyticola oceani. The sequence continues at coordinate 503,712 of NZ_WVNW01000001.1, forward strand.
ACCTCAGGGGCGGCCTCGCGCAATATGCGGCGCAAGATTTGCGCCAGTTCAGCAAATTCCCGGCTGCGGGGCGCGGTTTTGCGCCAGACCATACCGATTGAGCGAAACGGCACCGGACCGGCCAGAGGGCGCGATGTCACCAGTGCGTTTTGAGTCACCTCGGACCGGACATAAAGCGCGGGCAGAAGTGAGATACCAAGCCCCATCGCCACCATTTGCCGGATCGTATCAAGCGACGTCGCCTCATAGTCGAGGCTGAGCTCCGCGCCGGTATCGGCACAAATCTGTTTCATCTGTTCGTGCAACCTGTGCCCCGGCTCCAGCGTCAGGATCGTCTCGCCGCGCAGGTCTTCCCGGGCAACCTGTGGGCGGTCGGCAAGCGGATGATCCGTCGCGGTCACCGCCAGAAGCGGCTCGCGAAAGAGCCGCGCGGTGTTCAGATCGGCGCCGGTGACGGGCAGGGGGAAGAACAAGAGATCCAGACGGCCTTCATCGATGCGCGTCAGCAGGTCGGTGGCCAGTCCCTCACGGACATAGAGCCGCAAATCGGGATGGCTGGCATGCAGATCGGGGATCACCAACGGCAAGAGATAGGAGCCGAGCGACTGCACGACGCCGACGCGGATCGTGCCGCCAAGCGGGTGTTGGCCCTGTTTCGCGATCTCTTGGATATCCGAGACATCGCGCAGGATCGCCCGGGCGCGCGCGGCAATCTCCGCCCCGGTCGGGGTCAGCACGACGCGGGCGCGAGAGCGTTCGACCAACTGGATGCCGAGTTTCGCCTCCAACTCCTTCAATTGGCCCGAAAGGGTCGGCTGGGTCACATGGGCGCGTTCGGCTGCGCGGCGGAAATGCAGCGTGTCGGCAACGGCGACCAGATAACGAAGCTGTTGAAGCGTGGGCATGGTTTTGATCGGTATTATCTATCAAAACCGATTTTAGTTTCGATTGGCCCAATCGACAAGCGCGCATTATGTGTCCGTCAACCGAATTTGGGTGAGCTGCGTTGAAACGCTTTAAGAGCATTCTGACAGTCCTGACCGAAGACAGCCTACATGAGGTGGCTTTGGAGCGGGCGTTGCATTTGGCCAAGGTCAACGGCGCGGCCTTGACCTTGGTCGATGTGATTGATGCGGCCCCGGGCGAGTTGGCGCGGCTTTTGTCCGCGATCCAGGGCCATCGCGGGGCGGAGATCGAAGAGGATGTGATTGCTTATCACCGGGACCGCCTCGCAAAAATGGCAGAGCGGGCTCGCGCAGAAGGCGTCGAGGCCACCGAAGCGGTGTTGCAGGGCAGTGTCTTTGTCGAGGTCATTCGCATGGTGCTGCGCGAGGGGCATGACATTGTGATCAAAGGGGCCACGGCGGCCCCGCACGGCAAGGGTGTCTTGAAGGGCGTCGATATGCATCTGCTGCGCAAATGCCCCTGCCCAGTCTGGATGTTGAAGGGCCCGGGCGACGGGAATTTCGACACAGTCCTAGCCACGGTCGACCCGGACCCTGAAGGCGAGACAGTGCACAACAAACTCGACCATTTGGTCATGGATCTGGCGACCTCGCTCGCCGAGCGTGACAAGGCGGTCTGTCATGTGGCGCATGCCTGGCGGTTGCAGGAAGAACATGCGTTGCGCCACGGGCGGTATACGTCGAAATACCAAGGTGAAGTGGATCAGATGGTCGAGCGCGAACGGGGAGAGGCAAAGGCCCGCTTCGATGCGCTGATGGCCGACTACCCGCAAGTGGAGCGGGACAATCTGCATATGATCAAGGGTCTGCCCGGCGACGCGATTGCGGAATTTGCCGAGGCTCTTGGCCCCGATCTGATCGTGATGGGCACAGTGGGGCGGACCGGCATCAGCGGGTTCATCATGGGCAATACGGCCGAGACGATTTTGCACCGGGTGGATTGCGCGGTGATCGCGGTGAAGCCGGAGGGGTTTGTCTCTCCGATCACTTTGGAAGCAGCGGGATAACGCGGCCTTTATGGGGCCGAGAAGACAGGGCTGGCGAGGCCCAGAAACGAGAAGGGTGGGACAGACGTGGCAGAGGCAGGCATAGAGGTGCCGCGCGCAGCAGGCGGGCCAGCGGGATGGATATCGATTCTGATCCCGGTGACGATCTTTGCCTATTTGGTACAATTCGTGCCGCAGGTCGCGGCGGGCGAGGTCATTCTTTGGGCCTATGAGTGGGTGCCCGCGCTGGATATCCGGCTCTCAGTGATCCTGGATGGGCTGAGCCTGACCTTCGCGCTGCTGATCAGCGGGATCGGCGCATTGGTAACGCTTTATTCGTCGAAATACCTGGGCAACCATCCGGAATATCCGCGTTTCGTGCTGTATCTCATGGCGTTCATGGGCGGGATGTTGGGCCTGGTTTTGGCCGACAATCTGATCGCGCTTTTCGTGTTTTGGGAGGTGACGACGATCTCCTCCTACCTGCTTATCGGCTTCAACTCCGACGAGGCGAAATCGCGCCGCTCCGCCCTGCAAGCGTTGCTTGTGACCGGGACCGGGGGGCTGGCGCTTCTGGCGGGCATCATCATGCTGGGCAATGTGGCGGGCTCATTTGAGCTCTCCGTGATCCTGACCCAGGGCGACATGATCCGCGCGCACCCGCTCTATGTGCCCATCGTGATATTGTTCCTCGCGGGCGCCTTCACGAAATCGGCGCAGTTTCCGTTCCATTTCTGGCTGCCGAACGCGATGGCCGCGCCGACGCCGGTATCGGCCTATCTGCACTCCGCCACGATGGTGAAGGCAGGTGTGTTCCTGATGGCGCGGATGAATCCGGCCCTGGGCAGCACCGATCTGTGGTTCTGGACGTTGGTGATTGCGGGCGGGTTTACGGCCGTCTTTGCCAGTATCCTGGCCATGCGGCAGACCGACATCAAACAAGTATTGGCCTATACCACGCTGATGGCGCTTGGCACGTTGACGCTCTTCATCGGGGCGGGGACAAGCGATGCGATCAAGGGAATGATGCTCTTTCTCGTCGTGCATTCGCTCTACAAAGCCGCGCTCTTCCTGATGATCGGGATTGTCGATCATGCTACCGGCACACGCGAAGCTGAGGTGCTGCGCGGCTTGGGCCGCAAAATGCCGATCACTGCATTGGCGGCGGTGATGGCCGCCGTATCGATGGCGGGTATCCCGCCCTTGGTTGGCTTCATCGGCAAAGAGTTCCTCTACAAAGCGGGCTTGGAATTGGATCAAGGGATGATTTGGGTCACCGGCGCGGCTTTCGCGGCCTCGGCCCTCATGTTTGCCGTCGCCGGGATTGTGGCGTTGCGGCCCTTCTTCGGCCCGCTGGCCGAGACGCCGAAACCGGCGCATGAGGGGCCGGTCTTCATGCTGACCGGGCCGTTGGTTCTAGCCGGTCTGAGCCTGTTCTTTGGTCTGTTCCCGGACACGATCGAAGCCTGGCTTGTCGCGCCCGGTACTTGGGCCGTTTATGGCAGCCCGGATGTCGACGTTGATCTCTACCTCTTTGAGGAGGTCAATGCGGCCTTCATCCTGTCACTCATCACCTTCGCGACGGGCGCGGTGATCTATGCAGTTCACCGACCGCTCCGCTCGTTCCTCGCGCGCCTGTTTGAGGCGAACCCGATCAAATTCGACCCGGGTTGGGACGGCGTGTTAGAGGGTCTGAAAGCGCTTGCCGCGTGGCAGACCCGGCACCTGCAATCGGGCGTGTTGCAGCGCTATCTCTTCGTGATTTTCGCAACCCTGGCGGTTCTGAGCGCCATCACGATCTGGTCCCGCGATGTGTTGGCGTTCGACTTGAATCTGGGGGCTGAACTGGACGGGCTGTTGTTCAAACACTGGGCGGTTTTGGTGTTTGTCGCCGCGGGCTCGATCTTGACCGCGTTTACCTCCAGCCGGATGACCGCGATTGCCTCTTTGGGCGTGGTTGGCATTGGCGTGGCGCTGATCTTCATCATGTTCAGCGCGCCCGATGTGGCGATTACGCAGCTTTTGGTTGAGACGCTGGTCGTGGTGTTGGTGGCGGTCGCGATGTTGAAACTGCCGCGCCTCGAGATCATGGCGGGGCACCGAGACAAACGGCCTTGGCATGCGGTTGTGGCGGTGAGTGTCGGCCTGGTGACAACGGCGATTCTGATCGCAGTATTGCAGGGCGATATCGACAGGCGCCTGACCGACTATTTCGAAGTCACCAGCTGGCCCGAAGCCTATGGCCGGAACATCGTCAACGTGATCCTCGTGGATTTCCGTGCTTTGGATACCTTTGGCGAAATCGCGGTGGTGATGATTGCGGCACTGGCGGCCTATGCGCTTCTCCGTGGAACGTATTATGGGCGACCGAAAGACGCCCGCGAGGAGGACGGCCAATGATGAATTCGCTGATCCTGAACGCCGCCACGCGGCTCTTGGTGGGGCTCTTGCTGCTCTTCTCGATCTATATGCTGCTGCGGGGACATAACTTGCCGGGTGGGGGCTTTATTGGCGGGCTGATCGGGGCCACGGGCTTTGTCCTCTACGCCATCGCCCATGGCTGTTCGGCGACGCGCGCCGCGCTCCGGGTGGACCCGCAATCGATTGCGATGGTGGGCCTTGGTATTGCTTTGGCCGCTGGCGTCTTCGCCGCCTTCTTTGGGGATGCCCTGTTCACCGGGCAATGGCTGTTCATTGGAGAGACGGAGGATGACAAAGGCTTGCCGATTTCCTCGGTGCTGTTCTTCGACATTGGGGTCTATTTGGTCGTGTTCGGATCAATCCTGACCATCGTTTTGGCCCTGGAAGAGGAGGTCTGAGCCTATGGAACTCCTGATTTCCATCATGGTCGGCGTGATGATCGCCACCGGCACCTATCTGATGCTGGCGCGCAATGTGTTGCGGTTCATTTTCGGGCTGGTCCTGATCTCGAATGCGGCCAATCTGATTATCTTTGTCTCCGGACGCTTGGTGGCGCAAAGCCCGCCTTTGATCCCCGAGGGGGCGGATGTGCCGCCGGAACTGGTCGCCAATGCGCTGCCACAGGCGCTGGTCCTGACAGCAATCGTTATCGGCTTCGGTCTTTTTGCCTTCGCGCTGACCCTGGTCTATCGCGGGTATCAATCCATGGGGACGTTGATGAGTGATGAGATGCGCCTTGCCGAGCCGAAGGAGGATAGCCAATGAGTTGGCTTCTGGCGGCCCCCATCGTCATCCCCTTTACAACGGCGGTTTTGGCGTTTTTGTTCCGCAATGGCCCCGAGGGCCGGTGGATTTCGATTATTGGATCGGCGTGTCTTCTGATCGCCTCGGGTCTGTTGATGCAGGCGGTTTTGGCCGATGGCGTGATTGCCGGGCAGATGGGCAATTGGCCCGCACCCTTTGGCATCACGCTGGTGGCCGATCTGCTGAGCGCGGTTATGGTGGTCATTACGGGTGTGACGGGGTTGGCCGTCGCGATCTATGCGCTGGCCGATATCGAGAGCCGGCTTGAGAAGCTCGGCTATCATGCGCTGTTCCAAGTGCTGCTGGCCGGGGTGTGCGGCGCGTTCCTGACGGGCGACCTCTTCAACCTTTATGTCTGGTTCGAGGTGATGCTGATCGCGTCCTTTGGGCTTCTGATCCTGGGCGGGCGGCGGCAGCAGCTTGATGGCGGCATCAAATATGTGACCATCAATCTGGTCTCCACAATCCTGTTCTTGGCGGGCATTGGCTTGCTCTATGGGATGACGGGCACGCTCAACCTGGCCGATCTGCATCTTGCGGTCCAAGAGGTCGAAAACAAAGGCCTGCTCACTGTGGTTGCCGTGATGTTCATGGTGGCCTTTGGGGTGAAGGCGGCGGTCTTCCCGCTCTTCTTCTGGCTGCCCGCCTCTTATCACACGCCTTCTGTTGCGGTGTCGGCGATCTTTGCCGGGTTGTTGACCAAGGTCGGGGTCTATGCGCTCATTCGAATGTTCACCTTGGTCTTCACCGAAGACGTTGAATACACCCATACGATCCTTCTCTGGATTGCGGGTTTCACCATGGTTACGGGCGTTTTGGGTGCGGCGGCGATGAATGATTTCCGGCGGATTCTGAGTTTCCATATCGTGAGTCAGATTGGATATATGATCCTTGGTCTGGCGCTCTTTACGCCGCTGGCCCTGGTCGGTTCGGTCTTCTATCTGGTCCACCACATCATCGTGAAAGCGAACCTGTTCTTGGTCGCCGGTGTCGCTCGACGGATCGCCGGATCAACCGAGCTCAGCGCGATTGGCGGGCTCTATAAGACCGCGCCGGTCCTCGGCCTGTTGTTCCTGATCCCGGCCTTCTCGCTTGCGGGCTTCCCGCCGCTCAGCGGGTTCTGGGCGAAATACATTTTGGTCAAGGCGAGCCTTGATCTAGAGATGTGGCTGATCGCCGGTGTAGCCTTGGTGGTGGGGCTTTTGACGATCTATTCGATGACCAAGATCTGGGGCAGCGCGTTTTGGAAGCCGCACCCGGCAGGGCTTGAGCCAAAGCTTGGCAGTTTGAGCAACCGGGACCGAACGGCACTGATCCTTCCAATCGCATCTTTGGCGATCCTGACCTGTGTCATTGGGCTCTTCCCCGAGCCGTTTGTCCAGTTTGCGGAACGCGCCGCAGATCAGCTTTTGTCGCCGACGGATTATGTTCAGACTGTTTTGGGGCTTGAGGCAACCCAAGCGACCGGCTTGGCGCAATTGGAGGTAGGGCCATGAATATCTTCACGCTCAATATCGTCCTTGCGGTCTCCTGGGCGGCGCTCACCGGGAACTTCACGCTCTCTGGTCTGGCGATCGGGTTCCTGCTCGGCTCGGCGGCGCTCTATGTCACGCGACCGCTCTATCCCGGATCGAACCGGTACTTCCTCCGCGTCTGGCGCTGGGTCCGGTTGATCACGATGTTTCTCTATGAACTCGTGGTCAGTTCGATCCAGGTGGTCTGGGACGTGCTGACGCCCACCCATCACGCGCGACCCGGTGTAATCTCGATGCCGCTTGATGCCAAAGGCGAGATGGAGGTGCTTTTGGTCACGAACCTGATTTCGCTGACCCCCGGTACCTTGAGCCTTGATGTGAATGAAGACTGCGACAAGCTTTATATCCATGCGATGTTTGCCGACGATCCTGATGAGATACGGCGGCAGCTCAAAGAGGGGATGGAGCGCTGGGTGATTGAGGCAATGGAGTAGGCGCGATGGAGATTTTGCAGACAGCGGTCGATATTGCCTTTGTCTTGGTGATGCTGGGCGTGGTGTTCGCCTTTGTGCGCTTGATCAAAGGGCCGAGCTTGCCCGACCGAGTTGTGGCGCTTGATATGATGACCGTGCTGATTGTGGCGTTCTGCGGGTTGTTCGCCTTGGCCTCGGGCGAGACCGCGTTCCTGGATGTGGCGATTGTGATGGCGCTGGTTGGGTTCCTAGCGACCGTGGCTTTGGCCCGGTTTGTGGAGCGGCGCGGCGCGCAGGAAGGCGAAACCGATGCGGAGGCTGCGGCTGATGAGGAGACGCAGCAATGATTTTGGAACTGTTCTTGGTGGCGTTGGTGCTGATCGGCGGGTTTTTCTGTTTCATCGCGGGGCTCGGCGTCTTGCGGTTGCCCGATGTGCTGGTGCGGATGCACGCCTCGACCAAGGCGGGGACCTTGGGCAGCGGATTGATCCTGGTTGCGGTCGCGGTGCTTTTTGCGGATTTGGCGACGGTGACCCGGGCCGTAGCAACGATCGTGTTTCTGCTGATCACCGCACCGGTGGCGGCGCATATGATTGGCCGTGCGGCCTTCCGCTCGGGCGTTGCGATGTGGAAGACCAAGATTGAAGACGGTGCGGAGGATGCCCTCCGCCGACGCTAGCTGGAGCCCGGAAAACGCGCGTTTTCCGGTTCGTTTTCCGTACGGAAAACGGCTTCGCGGCGGGGCGCCTGTTGCGCTAGGTCTGTAAGAAGATGTGATCGCCGTCGGGGCTGAGGGCGCAGGCGGTCAGATGCCCGCTATGCCACGCTCCAGTATCCATCGCGATGCGCCCCTGGGCAAAGAGCGGTTCCGTCACCTGGGCATGGCCATGGGCGATCCAAATGTCATCGGTGCGGGGGCGGCTTTCAAACTCTGGATGGCCCCAGAGCAGGGTTCTAGGGTTTTGATCTTCCATTCTGTGTTGCGGATCGGCGGCGGCGTGAACCACCCAGAGATTGCCCGCCGACCAACTCAGCGGCAGCGCCGCGAGCCAGCTATGCCGTTCTGCTGTGAGGTTTGATTTCAGGAGGGCCGCCAGCTCAATCAAGGTCTCCGGACCCGGATGGCGAGGAATATCTTCGACTGGCAACCCGAGGCTCGCAAGTGTCGCCGCCGCTCCGGCCCGGAACCAGCGCGGCCCGCGAATGACCGGATCTGCGAGAAAATCCAACATCATCCGGTCATGATTGCCCATCAGACAGGTGACGTTGTCGGGCAATTCGGATGTCAGCTCATGGAGCCGCTCTAAGACCGTGCCGCTGTCTGGGCCGTTGTCGACATAATCGCCAACAAATACCAGATGCGGGTCTTGGGCTTTGGTCTCGCCGATATGTGCATCGATCAACTCCAGCATGTGCTCAAGCAAATCGGCGCGCCCGTGCAGATCGCCAACGATATAGACCGGACGGCCCGGGGTCGGGCGGCCCGGATCGCGGCTCTCTGGTGCGGCCGGGGTGTCCGTCGAGCGCCCGAGCAAAGAGGAAAGGCGGCCTTTCATGCCCCATGAGGTGCGCTTTTCGAGGGTGCTTGGCAAGAGGGCGTGGCGGTTATTCGCGCGCGCGCAGAACCCGCGCGGGCCGGGCCGCCAAGGGGCGGAGCGCAAAGGCAAGCCCCGCCAGAAGCGTGGCGAGGGCACCGCCGAGGATGATAGCGAGCGCGGAGACGGGCTCAAACTCATAGCTGGTTTCCATCACGAAAGTCATGATGGCCCATCCGCCAAGTGCGCCTGCGATAATCGCAACGCCCCCGGCCGCGGCCCCAAGGAGGCCGGAGCGGAGCGCGAAACTGGCTAAGATACGGCGGCGTGACGCGCCCACGGTTTTGAGAACGGCGGCCTCGAAGACCCGGCCCCGTTCGCCCGCTGCAGCCGCCCCGATCAACACAATGAAACCGGTGAGAAGCGTCGCGCCAGCGCCGTATGAGGTGGCGGCGGCGAGGCCGGAGAGCGCGTCGGCCACCCGTTCCAATGCGTCACGCATCCGAATTGCGGTGATATTGGGTGCAGCGGAGGCCACATCGCGGAGAATCTGCGCCTCGGCGCTCTCTTCAGCATAGACGGTCGCGATATGGGTATGCGGCGCCCCAGCCAGCGCGTTTTGGGACATGGTCAGGATGAAGCCGATGCCCGCATTGGAGAAATCCACTTCTCGGAGGGCGGCGATCTCGGCGGTGATATCGCGGCCAAGGATATTGACGGTGATCTCATCGCCAACTGTCAGGCCGATTTCTTGCGCTTCCTCGGCGGCGAAGGCCACAAGTGGCGGGCCCGCGTAATCGTCGGGCCACCAGGACCCCGCCACGACCTCGGAGGCGGGCGGCGCGGTGGTCAGATAGGTCACACCGCGGTCGCCTTGTAGGACCCAGTGATCGGCCGCGACCTCTTGCGCGGGCACGCCATTGATCCGGGTGATGAGGCCGCGCAGCATGGGCGCTGTGTCAACACGGCTGACCTCGGGGTCATTTTCGACGCGCTCAAGGAAGCCAGGCAACTGATCGTTCTGGATGTCGACGAAGAAGTAAGACGGGGCCACATCTGGTAGATCGCGTTCGATGGCGTTCCTGAGATTGCTGTCGATTTGGCCAACGGCGGCGAGCACGGTGAGGCCGAGGCCGAGGGAGAGGACGACGGACGTCGCCTCCGATCCAGGTCCACCGACCGAGCCAAGCGCCAGGCGGAGGGCGGTCCTGCCGCGCATGCCACGAGATCGGGCAAGGCGGCGGGACAGGGCGCGGACAGCCAGAGCCGCGAGAGCCAGGAGGAGCAGGGCGGCCAGGATACCGCCAACGGTGTAGAAGGCCAGGATAGGGATGCCGGAGAGCCAAGCGGCCAGGCCGACGAGCGCGGCGACAAGACCGCCGGTAAGGATCAGAAAGATCGGGCGGGGCAGGGTGCGGGATTTGCCGGTCACGTCGCGGAACAGGGCGGCGGCGCGGACTTGTTCGGTCCGCGCGAGAGGCCAGAGCGTGAAGATCAGCGCGGTGAGCAGGCCGTAAATCGCAGCCTCGGCCAGCGGGGCGGGATGGATGCCAAAAGCAGCCGGGATCGGGAGTTGTGCCTCGATCAATGGGGCAAACGCCAGCGGTGCCAGCGCGCCGAGCGCCAGGCCGAGCACGATACCGAGCGCGGTCAGAAGGCCGATTTGCAGGAAATACGCGGCAAAGATCGTGCGCCCCTCGGCCCCAAGCGTCTTCAACGTTGCGATGGTGGCGATTTTGCCATCGAGATAGGCGCGGATCGCGGCGGAAACGCCGACCCCGCCGACGGCCAACCCGGCCAGACCCACGAGGACCAAAAACGCCCCCATCCGGGCGATGAACTGCTGAATGCCCGGCGCGCCATTGCGGCTGTCACGCCAGCGCAGGCCGGTATCGCGGAACGCGGCCAGCGCATTGTCTTCCAGCGCCTGCAAATTGGCAGCTTCGGGCAGACGGAGCCGATATTGGCTGTCATAGAGCGTGCCGGGTTGCAGCAGGCCGGAACTGGCCAAGCCGTCAAGGCCGACAATGCTGCGCGGGCCCAGGCCAAAGCCGCCGGACGCGCCATCGGGTTCGACTTCCAAGATTGCGGTCAGGCGGAAATCTTGCGTGCCAAGCCGGAAGGTATCGCCTGGGCTAAGACCCAAGCGGTCAGCGAGCACCTGCTGCATGACGCCTCCGGGCAAGCCGTCGTGCAGGGCCAGCGCCTCTGTGATCGGGATGTCCGGGGTCAGTTCCACCGCGCCGTAGAGCGGGTAGAGATCGTCGACACCGCGCACCTGGGTCAGGCCACGTTCGGGCCCCGTTTCACCCTCGACAACGGCCATGGAGCGGAAATCGACCGTCTCGGAGATGGCGGTTGCATTGGCTTCCATCCAAGCCCGTTCGGCTTCGGTCGCGAAACGGTAGGTGAAAGACATCTCGGCGTCGCCGCCCAAGATGACCGCGCCCTCACGGGCAAGCCCGTCTTGGATCGAGACCCGGACAGAGCCGACGGCGGCAATCGCGGCCACGCCCAATGCCAAACACGCCAGGAAAATACGGAAGCCCCGCAACCCGCCCCGGAGCTCACGCCGGGCAATGCGGATGGCGACGCTCATTCGGCGGCGTCCTGCGCGGTTTCGGGCTCGATCCGACCATCCCGGAGGCGGATCACCCGATCGCAACGCGCGGCCAGATCAGGCGCATGGGTCACAAGGATCAATGTCGCGCCATGGCGATCACGCAGGCCAAAGAGCAGATCCATGATCGCGGCCCCATTGGTCTCGTCGAGATTGCCGGTGGGCTCGTCGGCCAGAAGGATGTCGGGCCGCGGCGCGGCGGCGCGAGCCAGCGCCACGCGTTGCTGCTCGCCTCCAGACATCTGGCTTGGGTAGTGATGGAGGCGATCAGCCAGGCCGACAGCGGCCAGCTCGGCTTCGGCGCGCTCAAACGCATCGCGGTGACCGGCCAGTTCGAGCGGGGTTGCCACATTTTCCAACGCTGTCATGGTCGGAATGAGGTGGAAGGATTGGAAGACCACGCCCATATGTTCCCGGCGGAAACGGGCGAGCGCGTCTTCGTTCATCACCGTCAGGTCATGGCCAAGCGCTGTGACCGATCCGCCGGTGGCCTGTTCCAGTCCGCCCATGAGCATGAGGAGAGACGATTTGCCTGAGCCTGACGGCCCCACCAACCCCACGGTTTCGCCCCTGGCGATATCGAGCGTGATCCCGTGCAGGATCTCGACCCGCCCGGCATTGCCGTCCAGCGCCAATTTGGTCGCGGTGAGGGAGAGGATCGGCTCTGCCATGTCTAAACGCCTTAGTTCAATTCGCTCCCTGGCATATGGGGCGCGGATGCGGTTGAGCAAGGTTGTTTTTGCCGGGTTTTTAGCAGGCCTGGCCTCGGGCGCGATGGCCGAAGAGGTCACTTTGGTGGCTTTGGGCGACAGTCTGACCCAAGGCTTCGGCCTGGTCGAGGCGGACGGATTTGTGCCGCAGCTTGAGGCGTGGCTGATCGCGCAGGGGCATGACGTGCGGGTGATCAATGCGGGCGTGTCGGGCGATACAACGGCGGGTGGGTTGGCCCGTGTGGCCTGGACGCTGACGCCCGAAGTCGATGCGATGATCGTGGCATTGGGCGGAAATGACCTGCTGCGCGGGATCGACCCTGCGGTGTCGCGGGCCAATCTGGATGGGATTTTGCGCGAGGCAGAGGCGCAGTCGCTGGAGGTTTTGTTGGTCGGTCTCCAGGCGCCGGGGAATTACGGGCCGGAGTATCAAGCGGCCTTCGATGCGATGTATCCAGAGCTCGCGGAGACCTATGGCGCGCTGCATGTGGAGAGTTTTCTCGGCGGCTTGGAGGCGACCGTTGTGGACGGCGATACGGGCGCATTGGGCCGGTATATGCAAGATGATGGCATCCATCCGAACGCTGAGGGCGTGGCGCTGATCGTGGCGGCTCTCGGGCCGGCGGTAGAGCGGCTGATCGCCCGCGTGGAGGCAGAGTAGTCTTCGGAATTCATGGACGTCCGGGCGCGAAACGTGCGTTTTCGGCTCTTCACATCGCGAGTGTGATTTCCGTCTCCGCGTCGCGGCAGAGTCGGGTGAGAGCCGTAGGCGGCGGCGTATCTGTCACCCAATGGTCCAACTCGGTGAGCGAGGCGATGCGCACCGGGGCTTTTCGGGCGAGCTTGCCGTGATCGGCCACCAGCATCGCGCTGCGGGCCTGATCAAGGATCGCGCGCGCGACACGAACTTCCGACAGGTCGAAATCGAGCAAATCGCCTGAGGCATCGAGGGCTGAGCCGCCAATGACCGCCAAGTCGACCTTGAACTGCCGGATGGTCTGCACCGCCAGATCGCCGACCAAGCCGCCATCCGCGCGCCGGAGCGTGCCGCCGGTCAGGATGACCTCGGCGGTCGGGTTCGGAGCAAGGATTTGCGCCACATTCATATTGTTGGTGACAATCATGAGGTTCGCATGGTCGCGTAAGGCGCGGGCGACCGCCTCTGTGGTGGTGCCGATATTGAGGAAAAGCGAGGCCCCATTCGGGATCAGCGCTGCCGCAGCTTGACCAATCGCTTCCTTGGCCTCGGCATTCAGGCGACGGCGATCCTCATAGCCGATATTGGTCACGCCCGAGGGCAGGACCGCGCCACCATGGATCCGGTCAAGCACACCAGCCTCACACATCTCGGTCAGATCGCGACGGATCGTCTGCACCGTCACCGCGAAATCATCGGCAAGGCCGTCGACCATCACGCGCCCCTGCGCGCGGGCGAGAGAGAGAATGTCGGCTTGGCGGGGGCTGAGCGGCATGCGTGAACTTTCGTTTTTCTCCGTATAGCGAATAAAAACGAACATGAAAATTGACAAAACGAACATCGGATGAGATCACGAGATGATCTCAGACAGGAGCGAGTCGTGACCCAGCCCTATGACCTGTTTATCATCGGCGGCGGCATCAACGGCTGCGGCATTGCGCGGGATGCGGCGGGCCGTGGCTTGAGCGTTTGCTTGGCCGAGAAGTTTGATTTGGCGGGCGCAACCTCCAGCGCCTCGACCAAGCTGTTTCACGGTGGGTTGCGCTATCTGGAGTATTTCGAAGTTGGGTTAGTGCGCAAAGCGCTGATCGAGCGGGAAACCCTGCTCCGCGCGATGCCGCATATCTCTTGGCCGATGCGCTTTGTGTTGCCGCTCTCAAAAGACATGCGGTTTGACACTGACACGCCGACCTCGCGGCTTTTGTCGATCACGATGCCCTGGATGAAAGGGCGGCGACCCGATTGGCTGATCCGGATGGGGCTGTTCCTCTATGACCATCTGGGGGGGCGGAAGATCTTGCCTGGGACCAGCACGTTGGACTTGGTCGGCAGCCCGGAAGGTGCGCCGCTGCAGGACCGGTTCCACAAGGCCTTCGAGTATTCCGACTGTTGGGTCGAAGACGCGCGCCTTGTCGTGTTGAACGCCCGCGATGCCGAAGCGCGCGGCGCGCGGATCATGACTCGCACCGAGGTGGTGAGCGCCGAGCGGGTGGACGGCCTCTGGCAGGTGACCGTCAAGCGCGGCGACGAGACCGAGGTGATCACGGCCCGCGGTTTGGTGAATGCGGGCGGGCCCTGGGTGGCCGATATCGTGCAGAATGTGGCGCGAGTGAACAGCTCCGAAGGGGTGCGGCTGGTCCGCGGCAGTCATATCGTGACCCGGCGGCTTTTCGATCATGACAAATGCTATTTCTTTCAGGGAACCGATGGGCGGATCATTTTCGCGATCCCGTATGAGACGGATTTCACGCTTATCGGGACCACGGATGCGGAGCATGATGGCGACCCGACCGCGCCGGTCTGCACTCCGGAAGAAACCGCCTATCTCTGCCGATCCGCGTCGGAGTATTTCCGGCAGCCGGTGCGGGTCGAGGATGTGGTTTGGACGTATTCCGGCGTGCGCCCGCTTTATGATGATGGCGCGAAATCGGCCACGGCGGCAACGCGGGATTATGTGCTCTCGCTGGATGACGCGGGCGCACCGATGCTGAACGTGTTTGGCGGCAAGATCACGACCTATCGAAAATTGGCCGAGGCGGCTTTGGCGAAACTGGCACCGCATTTCCCGAAAGCGACAGGGAACTGGACGGCGGGGGTGGCCCTGCCCGGCGGGGATTTCCCGGTTGATGGGTTTAATGATCTTGTAGAAGATTTGCGGACCCAATTTTCGTTTCTGACGCCGCAATGGGCGCGCCGCCTGGCGCGGGCCTACGGGACCGAAGCGGCGGAGATGCTGGGGGATGCCACCAAGATCGAGGATCTGGGGCAGATGTTTGGTGCCGATCTGAGCGAAGCGGAAGTGCGCTGGTTGATGACCCGCGAATATGCGGTAGAGGCGGCGGATGTGATCTGGCGCCGCTCGAAACTGGGCCTCAGGATGAGCGCCGAAGAGATCGGGGCGCTGGAGGCCTTCATGGCGGCCGAATGACTTGCGGGGCCGGGCGGCCGCGATACGATCATGAAAGATAAGGGAGGGCGCAATGACCCATGTTCTGGCCATTGATCAGGGGACCACATCCAGCCGGGCGATCATTTTCGACGGGGCTTTGCGGCCGATCGCCAGCGCCCAGGAGGAATTCACCCAGCACTTCCCCACCTCGGGTTGGGTCGAACATGATCCGGCGGACATTTGGGTGACCACGGCAAGGACCTGTCGCGAAGCGATTGAACGCGCGGGTCTTGGACCCGAGGATATCGCCGCGATCGGCATCACAAATCAGCGCGAAACCGTTGTGGTTTGGGACCGCGAGACCGGGCAGCCGGTTCACAACGCGATTGTTTGGCAGGATCGACGGACCTCTGAGATGTGCGCGCGGCTGAAGGCCGAGGGGCATGAGGCGATGGTGCAGCATAAGACCGGGTTGCTGCTGGACCCCTATTTTTCGGGCACCAAGTTGGCCTGGCTCTTGGAGAACGTCGATGGTGTCCGGGAGAAGGCCGAGGCTGGAAAACTGGCCTTTGGGACGGTGGACAGCTTCCTGATCTGGAAGCTGACCGGTGGTGCCGCCCATGTCACCGATGCGACCAATGCGGCGCGAACACTCTTATATAACATTCGCGACGGGGCATGGGATGCGGAGATTTGCGAACTCTTGCGCATCCCGATGTCGATGTTGCCGGAGGTGAAGGATAGCGGCGCAGAATTTGGGATGACGCGCGCCGATCTTTTTGGAAAGCCGCTGCCGATTTTGGGCGTCGCGGGGGATCAACAGGCCGCGACGTTGGGGCAGGCTTGCTTCCAGCCGGGGATGTTGAAATCCACCTATGGAACCGGGTGTTTCGCGCTTCTGAATACGGGTGAGACGTTGGTCGAAAGCCAGAACCGGATGCTGGGCACGATCGCCTATCAGTTTGATGGCAAGCCAACTTATGCGTTGGAAGGTTCGATCTTCATTGCTGGGGCTGTGGTGCAATGGCTGCGCGATGGGCTGAAGATCATCCGCGACGCTTCGGAGAGCCAGGGCTTGGCGGAAGCCGCCGATGCGGAGCAGGAACTGTATCTTGTGCCCGCCTTTGTGGGGTTGGGCGCGCCCTATTGGGACCCTGAATGCCGGGGGGCGATTTACGGCCTGACGCGTGGATCCGGCCCGGCGGAGTTTGCCCGCGCGGCCCTGGAGAGTGTTGGGTTTCAGACGCGGGACCTGTGGGAGGCGATGCGCGCCGATTGGCAGGGCGCTGGCGGCGAGAATGTGCTGCGCGTTGATGGCGGGATGAGCGCGTCGGATTGGACGATGCAGTTTCTGGCCGACATTTTGGGCGCGCCGGTGGACCGACCGAAAGTGCTGGAGACAACCGCGTTGGGCGCGGCTTGGGTCGCGGGGATGCGGGCCGGGATTTATCCCGATCAACAGGGGTTCGCGGCGACCTGGGCGCTGGATCGTCAGTTTGAACCGGCGATGTCGACGGAGGTGCGAGAGGCGCGCTATGCCGGATGGAAAGACGCGGTGGCGCGGACCTTGAGCCGGTAGAGCGGGCCGCATCAGCTCAAGCCCCCTATCGGGAGCCATCGCCGCTGCGGGCGTGGCCTTTGGGCCACTTGGGCGTTTGCCGTAGGCGTCGAGATCGAGCCATGAATGCAGATATGTTTGGTCGGCTCGCCGTCAGGTTTCGGTGCCTTGGTGCGGCCCCACCCGCGTTTGCTGGGAGGGGCCTATTGCAGCTTACTGCGGGCGGACCGCGTCCGCCGTGCCTTGGATAAAGGCGACCAGGCGGGTGACATCCTCCTCGCTCAGACGCTCCGCGAAGCTCGGCATGCCGTTGTCCACGCCGATCCCATCCAAGATCCAGGCATTAGCATTCATCAGCACATCCGGCGTGGAATAGCCCAGATTGGGAATTGCGCCGCCATTGTTGACGCCGGGCACGCCGTGGCAGAATAGGCAATTGGAGACATAGATCGCCAACCCTTCGCCCACATGATCCGGGTCATAGGGCACGCCAGAGACCAATTCGAGCCGGGAGGACAGTTCCGCCTCGGGCATCGGTTGATTGGCCCCGACTCGGAAGGTGAAGACGCGCCCCGCGCCGACCCGATCTGTGGCACGCTGCATCAGGCCATAGACCCCGCCCCAACCAACGGCGATGGTGACATACTGCTGCCCGTCATGTTCCCAGGTGTTGGGGGCCGCGACCACGCCGGAGGTGACGGGCACTTGCCAAAGCGCCTCGCCGGTTGTGGCATCATAGGCGATGAAGCGGCCATCGGCGGTGCCTTGGAAGACCAGATTGCCCGCCGTGGTCAGCGTGCCGCCATTCCAGGGGCTGACATATTCCGCGCGCCAGACCTCGTGTTGTGCAACCGGATCCCAGGCCAGGAGATGGCCGAACGGGGTCGCCTCCGGCGCCACGACATTGAAGAGATAGCCGAGGTTCCAGCCGACACCCGACATGGTGGACATCGGTTGATGGCTGTTGAGCGCCCAATTCGGGTCGGTCGATTGCACCAGCGGCACACCTTGGGCCGGGATATAGACCAGCCCGGTGTCTGGGTTGTAGCTCATCGGATGCCAGTTATGGGCGCCATAGGCCGACGGGACGGTCTCAAACGGCTCGTCGCGCGACCGTGCGGCCGGGTTTTCAATCGGGCGGCCGTTCTCATCATAGGCGGTGGCCCAAGTGGTCTCCACAAACGGCTCGGCGGAGATGAACTCTCCATTTGCTCGGTCGATCACATAGAAGAACCCATTCTTCGGCGCCTGCATGAGGATTTGCCGCATCTCGCCGTCGATCTCCAGATCGGCCAAGATGATATGCTGCGTCGAGGTGTAATCCCACGTGTCGCCCGGCGTGTTCTGATAATGCCAGACATATTCACCCGTATCCGGGTTCAGCGCGACGATGGAAGCCAGGAACAGGTTGTCGCCGCCGGCGGGGCTGCGCAGATGCTGGTTCCACGGGCTGCCATTGCCGGTGCCGACATAGAGCAAGTTCAGATCCGGGTCATAAGCCATCGCATCCCAAATCGTGCCGCCGCCGCCCGCAAGCCAATACTCGGCCGAGGGGTCCCAGGTCTCCGCGGCCATCTCCATCGCAGCGTTTTCGTAAGGAAGGGTGGGGTCGCCAGGGACGACGTACCAGCGCCAACTCATCTCGCCGGTCGCCGCATCGAAGGCCGAGATATAGCCGCGCACGCCAAACTCCGCCCCACCATTGCCGATCAAGACATTGCCGTTGATCACCCGGGGCGCACCGGTGATCGTGTACGACATTTCGCGGTTTTCGATTGTATCGGTGACCCAGACCCGTTCCCCGGTCGCAGCATCAATCGCGTGCAGATAGCCGTCAAAGGCGCCGACAAAGACCATGCCGTCATAAACCGCAACGCCGCGGTTCACCACGTCGCAACAACCGCGTTCCCCGAAATCGCCGGGCACTTCGGGGTCATAGACCCAGAGCTGCTCGCCGGTGACCGCGTCGAGCGCGTGGACGATGGACCAGGACGCGGTGACATACATCACGCCATCCACGACGATAGGTGTCGATTGCACACCCCGGTCGGAGTTGAGGTTGTAGGACCATTCCAAGCCGAGCTCACCAACGTTATCGGTGGTGATCGCGTCGAGTTGCGAATAGCGGGTTTCGGCGTAGTTCAGGCCGTAGTTCAGCCAGTTCCGGTCATGAGCGTCATTGGCAATGATCGCGTCTGTATCAATTGCGCCGACCGCCGCGCGGATCTCATCTTGGGTGATGGTCTGTGCCTGGACGGCCCCCGCCACCAAGGCAGCGCAGGCCGCCCCTAACAGATGTCTCATCTTGGTCCTCCCTTAGGTCCTTCTTGATCTTCTGTGCCGTCAGTCCCTTCGTCTGTGTCGCCGCTTCACGCGGTCTTTTCGATATCGATGCCCAGTTCCTCGACCATGGCGTCTCGCATGACGAATTTCTGCGGTTTGCCGGTCACGGTCATCGGCAGTTCGGATTTGAAACGCACCAGGGCGGGCACTTTGAAATGCGCGATCTGATCGCGGCAGAATTGTCGGATGGCGTCTTCGGTCGGTGTGGCGCCGGGTTTCGGCACGATCCAGGCGGCGACGATCTCGCCGTATTTGTGGTCGGGAACGCCAAAAACCTGAACTTGGCTGACATCAGGGTGGGTGTAGAGGAATTCCTCAATCTCGCGCGGATAGACGTTCTCACCGCCACGCACGATCATGTCTTTCACCCGTCCGGTGATGTTGCAATACCCCTCGGCGTCAATTGTGGCGAGATCGCCAGTATGCATCCAACCTTCGGGATCAATGGCCTCGGCTGTGCGTTTCGGCTCATCCCAATACCCTCGCATCACGGAATAGCCGCGGGTCATCAACTCGCCTTGCTCCGTCACATCGGCGATGGAGCCATCTTCACGCGCGATCTTCACCTCCAGATGTGGCTGTATCCGCCCGACTGAGCCGACCCGTTTGTCGAGCGGCGTATCGGTGTCGGATTGGAAGGAGACGGGCGAGGTCTCGGTCATGCCATAGGCGATAGTCACCTCAGACATATGCATGTCCCGTTGGACCTGTTTCATCACCTCGATGGGGCAGGGCGCGCCGGCCATGATACCGGTGCGCAGGCTTGAGAGGTCGAACTCCCCAAAGCGGTCATGCTCCAACATCCCGACAAACATCGTCGGGACGGCATAAAGCGCGGTGCAGCGCTCTTCCGCGACGGTTTCGAGCGTATCGATCGGGTCGAACCCCTCGCCGGGGACGATCATGGCCGCGCCTTTGGTGACACAGCCAAGCGTGCCCATCACCATGCCGAAACAGTGGTAGAACGGGACCGGAATACAGAGCCGGTCCACCTCTGAGAACTTCATTGCCGCGGTCACGAAATGGGCGTTGTTGACGATGTTGCGATGCGTCAGCGTCGCGCCTTTCGGCATGCCGGTCGTGCCAGAGGTGAACTGAATATTCACCGGGTCATGGCGGTCGAGCGTCGCCGTGATGGCGTCGAGATCGGCCGTCGGGACATCTACACCTTTCGCTTCAATCTCAGGAAAGCTGAAGCACCCCGGATGCGGCGCGTCGCCCATGACAATGACGTGCCGGAGGTCGGGCAAGCTGGCGGAGTGTAGATCACCGGGCGCGTCTTCGTTCAGCTCTGGTGCAACGACGCGCAGCATGGCGAGGTATTCCGACGACTTAAACCGCTCAGGCAGGATCAGCGCGGTGCATCCGGTTTTCGCCAGCGCGAACTCCAGTTCGTGCAGGCGATAGGCCGGGTTGATATTCACCAAGATCACCCCGATCCGGGCGGTGGCGAATTGCGCCAGCAGCCATTCATAGCGGTTGGGGGCCCAGACACCGCAACGGTCGCCTTTTGCCAGGCCCAACCGCATTAGCCCGCCGGCCAGCGCGTCGACTCGGGCCGCGAACTCCGCCCAGGTCCAGCGGATGCCCTGGGCACGAAACACAACCGCTTCTTGCGCGCCAAAGCGTGCCACGGTGTCGGCCAGAAGCGCCGGGATGGTCAACTCGATCAACGGTTCGTCCGTGGGTCCGGCCACATGAGCGACTCCCTGGGGCGTGATGCCCAAAGCCGCCTTTTCAGCAGGCGCGATGCCTTCTGTCATTCTGTCCTCCCTTAGGTCTGGTGATCGCGAGCATGTGCGAGACAGACCTCCGCTTGGGCACCTATCGTGCCGCGCGGAAAATCCGGAGTCTCGGCATTTTACGCCATATGCGGCGGCGCCTCATGGTGGCGGCGGTGGTAGTCGCGCGGGCTCATGCCAAAGCGGGCGCGAAAGCCACGGTTGAAATTCGACAGGTCCTGAAACCCGGCGCGATAGGCGATGTCGGAGATCCGGCCATGCACATGGGGCAAATGGTTCAGATGCTCGGTGACAAATCGGTAACGTTTGGATCGGACCAAATCGATGAAGCTGGTGCCTTGGGCCTGGAACAGGCGTTGGATCTGGCGTTCGGACTGACCAAGCTGCGCCGCGAGCCAGGGCAGGGAGAGGTAATCGGCGGTCAGATGGGTGTCGATCAGATCCAGCGCCAGTTCATAGCGATCGGCGGCATTGCTCAACTCGATCCCCGCCAACCCATCTTCGGGGCGCGAGAAAGCCAAGTGGATCATATCGAAGAGCAATGTGGCGTTGCCCTGCCGGTCGCCCGCGCCGTTTTCATTAAAGAAGCGGAAGAAATGTTTGGTCAGCATCGCGTTGACCGGATTGCCCGCGTCCAGCCGTTCTCCGATCCGCACACCCGGGCGGCGCTCGCTCAGAAAGCTTTGGCGCGGCAAGTGGACGGACATCAAGCGGCTACTGTCTTCGGCCATGTGCAAGACGCCCTCTTTGGTGCTGTCGAGCAGCAGGCAATCGCCAGGCGTCAGGCGCGATTGGCTCTCATTGTGATCGACGGCCAGCGTGCCGGTCATCTCGATCACAAAGAAGATATATTCGTTCTCGTCGCGCCGAATGCCCGCACGATCCCGCTCAATCTTGGCGACATTGCCCCAGACATCGGCCACATCCAGATGGTCGAATCCATGTACCCCGATCTGGCCTTTGACGGCCCGTTGTCCGCGTTGCGGGACACCGTCATAGGCGCCGCAAATCGCGTGCAAATCTTCATACCATTGATCGAATGGTGTCTCCCGGAGCATCGGGGGTCCTCCCTTTGGGCCAAACCGATCTTTGCCGGTGTTTGGCCCCAAAGAGTATGCAGACAGGCTTTCGCTGCGTAAAGCCCCCGGCGGTTAGAGCTCCGCCCCGGCCCGGGATTCTGATCAGCGCAGGCCCGCTACCAACGCGCATTTGGGCGATATCCAAATGTTTGTGCGCCTGGCTCATTGTGCTTAGTTGAGCGGTGCCTTCGAGATTGTGTTGATGGCTCTTATCGGTCGCTGCCGTGTTGGTTTTGCCGCAGGGGTTGAAGGCCTCAGCGCCGAGGCCAAACACCTCGGGCATCTCAGGAATCCTGGCACAGAGCATCTCGCCTTGGCCCTGGTTTTACCCCAATCCTGTTGCGCAATGTCATCGCGAAACTGCGCGCCAACGTTTCCGAGGACATGCATCGAGGCTGCGTTGATCCGCACAACCTGTTCCGGACCCATGCGCGCGATCGGCGGCAAGCGATGCTTGAGTGTTAGCTGGCTGTGACCGCTTCGGGCGTCGCGGCGGCAAACGCGGGATGTGTGGCGCAAGCAGCCTCAATGCTTTTGATGCGCGTGCAATCGCTGTAATCCGCGCCCCACCGATTGGCGTTGTAAAGCTGCGGGATCAGGCAGAGATCGGGCAGGCTCGGATGATCGCCAATCGCGAAGGGTGTTTGCTCAAACTCCGCCAGGAGAGTTTCAAAAGCGCGCAGCCCTGGGCGGATGAAATGCTGCATCCAGTTGGTGCGCGCAGGCTCTTCGCCGCCCGTGGCATGGGTCACGACGGAGAGGTTGCAGACCGGGTGCAAATCGACCGCGATGACATAGGCGAGGGCTTGGACCTTGGCCCGTATCGCGGGGTCTTTCGGCAGAAACCCCAGCTCACGCGTCGTGTCGAGATAGTCGATAATGGCGAGGGACTGGGTGAAGCTCTGCCCATCGATCTCAAGCACGGGAACCAAGCCTTGCGGGTTTCGCGCCAGATGGTCAGTCGCCTTATGATCTTTTTCTAGAAGATTGACCTGAACCGCGCGGTAAGGGATGCCCGCGAGGTTTAGCGCGATCCGCACCCGGTAGCTGGCCGAAGAATTGGGATAATCGTAGAGGACGGTCTCCCTCATTTGGCGGCTTTAAGCGCGGCCGAGATCACGGCGCGATCCCCGATATGATTGCAGAGGATCAAGATCAGCCGGGCGTTCAGCGCATCGCTTTCCGCTTTGCTGAGCCCGTCATGGGCGCTCAAAAGCTCCTGATAGAACCCGTCTTGATCCGGGATGTTGGCGGCGGTGTTCAAGCTCATAGGCTCACTCCTGTCCAATCGCGCGGCGAAGGGCGGTGCGGGTTGCACCCTCATCGAACGCGGCCCAACGCGCGACGACGTGGTGATCGGGGCGGATCAGATAGACCGCGCTTTGCGTGTCGCCCAGATAACGTTCTGCGAGGGCGCCAGTTGCGTCGTCTTCTGCACCGAGGGCGAGGCGGGTGATCGGAATCTGCGCCTCGGTAAGGTCATCCGGGGCCTCAGCATCTATCGTGAGAAGGCTGAACCCTTGCCCAAGCATGTTGAGCAGGAATTGACTGCCCAAAGGCGCGTCCACGCAAGGTGCGCCGGGGCGGGTGCGCCCGGGGCCACCCGGCAGGTTGTCGTCGCCGGTGAGCGAGAGGCCATCATAGGTGCAGGGCACCGAAAGCCGCCCGGAATTGACCAACGGGCGTGCGAAGGGATGGTCATGGGCGAGATGCAGGACGGCATTGCGGAACAGCGCGCTGATCTCGGTTTTGGGCGTGATGAAATCGGTCGCACGGGTGGAGTTCAGGATGTTTTCATCTGCGCCATGGACCCGCTCTTCGGAATAGGTGTCGAGCAGACTGTCGGGGGCCAGGCCACGGATCACCAGATCGAGCTTCCAAGCGAGATTTTCGGCGTCCTGCATGCCAGAATTGGCCCCACGCGCCCCGAAGGGCGAGACCTGATGCGCGGCGTCGCCGGCGAACATCACCCGGCCATGACGAAACGCCTCCATCCGGCGGCATTGGAAGGTGTAGATTGAGGTCCATTCCAACTCATACTCTGCATCCGGCCCCAACATCGCATCGACCCGGGCGCGGATATTGGCCTCATCCAATTCTTTCTCGCGGTCGATATCCCAGCCCAGTTGGAAGTCGATCCGCCAGACATCATCGGGCTGTTTGTGGAGCAGGGCGGATTGGCCGGAGTCTTTGAAAGGGGGCTCAAACCAGAACCAGCGTTCGGTCGGAAAATCGGCGGTCATTTTCACATCGGCGATGAGGAAATTATCCTCAAACACCCGCCCCTCAAACCCGAACCCCATCATATCGCGGAGCGGCGACCGCGCACCGTCGCAAGCGATCAGCCAATCGGTTTCGATTTGGTAGGGACCGTCGGGCGTTTCGATGGAGAGCAGGATGTGGTCGTCCTTCTCCTCCAACGCCGTCACCCGGTTCCGGCCTCTGATCTCGATCGGCGTGCCTTTGGCCTGCTCGGCGCGGACATGATCGACCAGGAAGCGCTCGAAATACGGTTGTTGCAGGTTGATGAAAGCCGGGTTCTTGTGGCCGTCCTCCGGCTGGAGATTGAATTCGAACACCCGGTCCGCGCCATGGAACACCTTGCCGAGGTTCCAGACGACGCCTTTCTCCACCATGGCCTCGCCACAGCCGAGCCGGTCGGCAATCTCTAGACAACGCTGCGAAAAACAGATGGCGCGGGAGCCCTCGCCGATGCCCTCATGATCGTCGAGCACCAGAACGTGTTGCCCGCGTTGGCCAAGATCAAGGGCGGTGGCGACGCCGATTGGACCCGCGCCGACGATGATGATCGGGTGGCGAACGGGCACGCTTGCATCCTGGTCAGCGTGTTTCTCGTAAGGATAAAGCTCGAAGGCGAGGCGATAGCGGGGTTCCATATTCATCATTGACCCTCCCAATAAGGCGTCGCGGTCTCGACCCGGCCGAACTCCAGAAAGAAATCATCCAGCTGCGGCGGATCGATCCCGGCCTGGCTGAGCAGGCTATGGACCTGGCCGCGGTGGTGAACCTGGTGCTGGAAGAGATGCAGGAGCAGATAATCGCGGCGCTCGACCGTCGGTCCGTTCAGGCGTTCAACGGTTACGTCGTCATGCAGGCGCGCCTCGTCGAGGCCCGCGCAATGACGGATGAGCTGCGCGTCCGATTTGGCCTGAGCCGCGGCAAGCTCCGCCGGGTCCATGATATCGTCCCGATCGAAAACCGCGCGGCCTGCCCCGCCATTCGTCAGCGCGTCGATATAGAAGAGATCGACCTCATAGATGTGGTTCAACGTCCGCGGGATCGAGCCGAAGAAGCTCGGGTACGCGGCGGTATAGCCGTCCGCTGGCATCGCTGTCACCGCCGCATAGAGCGTGGCATTGGCCCAGGCGTTGTTCTGAGCTTGGCGAATGAATGGCTCCAGGCTCATCCTTGTAACGCCTCCCACATTTCTATGTCGCGTTGTGCCGTCCAGATGCGCGGTGTGTCGATGCCGCGCGCCTCGTCATAGGCGCGAGCGACATTAAACGGCAGGCAATGCTCATAAATCGCGTAATCGGCGAATTTCGGGTCACAGGCGGCGCGGACCGCATCCCAGGCTTCTTTCAGGCTGCCGCCGCGAGCGGCAACCTTCGCGGCGGGCGCATAGGTGCTGGCCACGAAATCGCGGGTGCTTTCGATGGCGCGCTCAACGGCGTCTTTACCAACCAGCGCATCGCCGCGACCCGGCGCAATCGCGTCCACATCGAAGCTCGCGATATTATCGAGCGTTGGACCCCATTCCCGGAAATGCCCGTCACCGCAATAGCAGGCGGAGTGGTCTTCCACGATATCCCCGGTGAACATCACGTTTTGGTCCGGCACATGGATCACGATATCCCCCGCCGTATGCGCCCGGCCCAGATGCATCAGATCGACCCGGCGGTTGCCGAGATAAACACTCATATCCTCGCTAAAGGTTGTCGTCGGATAGGTGAGGCCAGGGATGCTTTCATGCCCTTCGAACAAGCGGGGGAAGCGTTGAAACTCGCTATCCCAATCCTCTTGACCGCGTTCGACGACCATAGCGCGGGCCGCTTCGCCCATAATGATCTGATCGGCGTTATAGGCCGAGGCACCAAGCACGCGCACCGCGTGATAATGGGTCAGCACCAGGTGTGAGATCGGTTTGTCCGTCACCTCACGCACCTTTTCGATCACTTTTGCAGCCAGGCGCGGGGTCGCTTGCGCCTCGACGATCATGACGCTGTCGTCGCCGATGATGACGCCAGAGTTCGGGTCCCCCTCGGCGGTGAAGGCCCAAAGTCCGTCACCAACTTCGGTGAAGGAGATGGTCTTTTCCGTCATGTCGCCTTGGGAGGCAAAAGCTTTAGCCATGGTAAGGATTTCCTTGCTAGACGCCTGATCCGGCGTGTGATCGGGTAGAGGGATGATATTGCGTCGAAATACGGTGCCCTATTGGGTCACTGCAGCGGTGATCGCGGCTTGTGCCATCATCTTGCTGCAAATGGGTCGCGTGCCGTATTGCGAATGCGGCTACATCAAAATCTGGCACGGGCAGACCTTCAGCTCGGAAAGCTCGCAGCATCTGTTTGACTGGTATTCGCCTAGCCATTTGATCCACGGCATCTTGTTTTACGGGGCGCTGTGGGTCGTGGCGCGCAAGCTGTCGGTCGGTTGGCGGTTGGTGATTGCGACGCTGATCGAGGTGGTTTGGGAGATTTCCGAGAATACGGATGCGGTGATCGAGCATTACCGCGCCGTGACGATCTCGCTGGATTACTACGGCGACAGCGTCGTCAATTCGATGGCCGATCTGGCCGCGATGCTTATTGGCTTCTGGCTGGCACGGAAGCTGCCGATTTGGGCCAGCGTGGCGATCATCATCGGCTTCGAGGCGCTGACGATCTTTCTGATCCGCGATGGTTTGGCGTTGAACGTGCTGATGCTCTTGGCCCCGATCGAGGCGGTGCGCGACTGGCAAAGCGGGCTTTGAGCCGGGATATATCTGTGCCGACCGCATCCGTGGAGGTCTAAAGCGACCGTGCGGGCAGAATGGTGCCGGTGCAACTGCCAAAGCCGATCTTGTAACCGTCCCCCAAGGCCGCGCCATAGAGCGTGACGGTGTCGCCGTCCTCCAGGAAGCTGCGCGTAACGTCGCCGGGCAATTGGATCGGGTCTTTGCCCCCCCAACTGATCTCAAGCAGCGAGCCGCGATTGTCCCGCTCCGGCCCCGAAATCGTGCCGGAGCCTAAAAGATCGCCGGTGGTCATGGCGCAGCCGGAGGAGGCGTGATGCGCCAATTGCTGCGCGGCGGAGTAATACATCTCGTTGTAATTGGTGCGGCAGATCACGGTTTCTATGCTGCTGCCGGCCGGCTGCAACCCCACGCTAAGCGAGATGTCGAAAAGCATCGGGCCGGGTTCTTCGAGATGCGGCAGAAGCGGCACCTCGCGCGGCGGGGTGGGCGCGCGGAACGGGTCCAGCGCAGCGGTGGTCACGATCCAGGGGCTGATCGAGGTGGCGAAGGCTTTGGCCTGGAACGGCCCAAGCGGTTGGTATTCCCAGGCTTGGATGTCGCGCGCGGACCAGTCATTCAACAGCACATAGCCGAAGATCATTTCATCGGCCTCGGCAACGCTGAGCGTGTCGCCCATCGCGGTCATGCCGCCGACAATCGCGCCCATTTCCAGCTCAATATCAAGCCGTTTGCAGGGGCCGAAACTCGGCGCATCGGCATCGGGGGCTTTCGTCTGGCCATTGGGCCGGACGATATCCGTGCCGCTGACCACGACCGTGCTGGCGCGACCGTTATAGCCGATGGGGATGTGCAGCCAGTTCGGCGGCAGGGCGTTCTCGGCCCCCCGGAACATGGTGCCGACATTCGTGGCGTGATGCCGACCTGCATAGAAATCGGTATATTCGGAAACCGCGATCGGCAGGTGCAGCGTGGCCTCCGCCATCGGCACCAAAAGCGGCTCCACCTCGGCCTGCTCTGCCGCACCCTCGGAGAGGATGGCGATCAGGCGCGCGCGGAGGGCTGCCCAAGCCTCCGGACCCAGATCCATCACATCATTCCAAAACGGCAGGAAGAAGACATCCGCCTCGCCCATGTCGACCAGCCCGACGTCTTCGGCGGCGGCCATGTCGAGGATCATATCGCCAATTGCGACACCACACCGGGGCGGCTCATCGCCGGTTGAAAACACACCATAGGGCAGGTTGTTCAGTGGAAAGGGGCTCTCGGCCGAATTGGCGGAGGTCACCCAGCTTTTCATTAGCGGCATGGAACGGCTTTCGCTTGGGCCGGTCGGGGGGCACCCTCGGGCGATCGGACAAGGAAGGGGGATCGTGACGCGCTTCGGCCCTTCGAGCAAGGGGCGCGAGGTGCGGGGGCCTCCCTCCCCCACGTGGTTGGAATATTAGTTGGTTTTGTAACTAACAAGGCCTAGTCTGTGCAAATGGTCAAAAATGACGACTTCGATCTGCGCGATTTTCTGCCCTATCTGCTGACCCAAGCGGCGGAGCGGTCGAGCCTGGCGTTTCAACGGCATTACAAAGAGCGCTATGGCATGTTGCGCACCGAATGGCGGGTGCTTTTGCATTTGGGCCGATATGGCGCGATGACCGCGAAAGAGATCTGTCGCCGGTCGCATATCCACAAGACCAAGGTGAGCCGCGCGGTCGCCGCGCTAGAGAAAAAACGCTATCTGTCGCGGTCCGTGATGGATGCGGACCGTCGCCAGGAATTGCTGAACCTGACGGCGAGTGGAGACCGGGTGTTTCGCGCCCTTTATGAGGAGGCGCGGCGGTTTGATGAGGCTTTGACGGCGCCGTTCAGTGAGGAAGATGTCGCTGTTTTGCGCCGGATGTTGGCGCGGATGGCTGATTTGGATCAGGTCTGAGCGGAAAGGCCAGGATTTGGTCTCGGTTGGTAAAAGACGGCCCCGCCGAAGCGGGGCCGTGGCTAAAAGGACGTTGCTGCTCAAAACCGGAGCGTGTCACCGTAGCAAGGCTGTGATCCTGTCGCGCAAAGATGCGCGATAGGCAGCCAAACGGTGCCACGTCCGCTCATGTGTCGGGCAGCCGGTCGAAGCGGTTCAAAGAAATCTCAGATTAAGTGTCTGCGCGCACCAAACGCGCCACCAAACGGCGGGTGATCGGGGCGACGATCAGGACCGCCGGGAAGGCCACGGCCCAGGAATTCACCCATGACGTCATCCAAAGCCCAACAAATCCGTCTGCCAATCCGGCGGCGCGAAAGGTGGCGATACCGGAGACGAGAAACGACATCATACCTGACAAAAGCAGGCCAAAAAGAATATGGGCGAAGCGGGCAGGGATCATTCGGGCCTCCGGCACGGTGGGCATAGTAATTGACGGTGACAATAAACATCCCCGCTGATGCGGCAAGTCACAAACCGACTAGTGCGGATCGCAGCCGTAGCGCGCCAATTGTTGGGCGTAGAAGTCTTGCAAACCTTGACCCGGTTCCGGGTTGAAGGCCCCGGCGCTTTCGGCCGTGCCGATCCGATCCAGTCGGAACATGCGGAAATCTGCGCGCAACTCACACCAGGCGACAAGGGTCCAGACCGGCCCCCAATACCAAAGCCCGACCGGGCGGACGATCCGGTTGGTGTTGTTGCCCGCCTCATCGGTATAGGCGATGGCAATCCGCTCGCGTTTGGTCACAGCGGCCTCAAGCTGATCGATGGTTTCGCGCAGGGCTTCGGTCATATTCGCGCGCGGCATGGCGTGGATCGCAACGGCCTCGGCACGGGCGCGGGCGTCATCTGGAAGAACACTGGTGATCTTGTCGAGCGCTTGATCCGCCCCGCGCACCATGGCGGCGCCACCCCAGGCCCGGATCATCCGGGCACCTGCGGTCAAAGCCACGATCTCTTCGGTGGTGAACATCAAGGGCGGGAGGTCATACCCCGCCCGCATCAGATAACCCAAACCGGCCTCGCCATCTATGGGCAGGCCCGAGCCGATCAAATGGGCGATATCGCGATAGATCGTGCGCTCGGAAACTTCCAGCGCCTCGGCCAGATACCGGGCGGTGGTCAGCTTGCCGGAACGCAGAAGCTGGACGATTTGAAACAGTCGGTCAGCGCGTCGCATGAGAAATAGGGTAGCGCGGCCCCCGGGGTGGGGGCCAGCGCGTTCCTCTCAGCTGTTGAACTGGAAGAAGCCGATGGAGTTCCCATCAAGGTCGCGGGCATAGAAAAATGCCCCTGATGGCAGCGGAATGTCAGGGCTTTCCACCTTCCCGCCCGCCGCTTCAACCCGTTTGCGCGTCGCGGCCAGATCATCGGGAGCGACCAGATGAATCGTCGAGCCATGCTCTGAAGGTGTGCCCGGGTAGAGATGGCCAGAGATACCATTGGTGGTGTCTGAGGTGGGGAACATCGCCATAGGATTCGGACCATTGTTGTCGAAGGTCAGGTTGGTATCGAGCACAGCGTCGTAGAAAGCGATGGATTTCTCAAGATCGCTGACCGGGATCTCAAACCAGCAGACGGTATGTTGGGGATGGACAGGCATGTTTGGGCTCCATGTTTCGGGATTTACCCAACCTCTATCGCATACCCCTCCTGACAACGTTCTGTCAGGAGCCTGTCACCTCGGGTCAGATATTTAGCTCTGACACCGGGATAATTGGAAAGAACACACCGCCAGACCAGACGCCGAACCAGTTTACGTCCTCATGGCAATAGGCATCGCCCAAATCGACCAGCCGATAGAAGCTTTTGCGGTCGATCAGCGCCTCCATGCCGGCGCGGACCATAACATAGGGCGAGGGTTCGCCGCTTGCGTCACGGATCACGCGGATCGGGTTCTCGGCCCCGGCGGTCACCGTATCGCCCACATGGGTGGTGAAGGTGATCACCTGCGCGGGTCCATCCCCCGCCGCCTCGAAATCCTGGGCGACAAAGGGTGCGTCTTCGACCCGAATGCCGACCTTCTCCACCGGCGTGACCAGGAAGTATTTGCCCTCTTCGAGCTTCAAGATCGACGAGAAAAGCCGGACCAACGGCGCGCGACCAATCGGCGTGCCGTTGTAGAACCAGGTCCCGTCGCGTTTGATCTCCATATCCAGATCGCCGCAGAATGGCGGGTTCCAGAGGTGCACAGGCGGGAGTTTGCCGTCTTTTTGGGCAGCTTTCGCCGACGCCATCAGGCTTTCGGCATCAGGGGTCACAATGTTTTGTCCAGACATGTCTTTTGCCGTTTGTGGTCGGGGCAATAGTTCGGTTTACTTACACACAACATATTCACCTTGTGGAGCATTGCCATGTCTGATCCCGAAAACCTTGTGGCGGAGATCGAAAACCTCGGCGCTCAACTGGCCGAGGCCAAAGAGAGCATCGCCACAAAGATCATCGGGCAGCGCGAGGTTGTGGACCTGTCTTTGGCGGCGATGCTGTCAGGTGGGCATGCGCTTCTGATGGGGTTGCCGGGGCTCGGAAAGACGCTGTTGGTGGATACGCTTTCGACGGTGATGGGGCTCTCTGCGAACCGAATTCAGTTCACGCCCGATTTGATGCCTGCCGATATCCTGGGTTCCGAAGTGTTGGAAACCGCCGCCGATGGCGCGCGGTCGTTTCGTTTCATCGAGGGGCCAGTGTTCTGTCAGTTGCTGATGGCCGATGAGATCAACCGCGCGTCGCCGCGGACCCAATCGGCACTGCTCCAAGCGATGCAAGAGATGGAAGTGACCATTGCCGGGGTGCATCATCCCCTGCCACGTCCGTTCCACGTTCTCGCCACGCAGAACCCGATTGAGCAGGAAGGGACCTACCCGCTCCCCGAGGCGCAGCTTGACCGTTTCTTGGTGAAGATCGATGTGGATTATCCCGACCGCGAGACCGAACGCGGGATCCTTCTGGCCACGACCGGTCTGGAAGAGGCCAAAGCGACACAGGTCTTCACGCCCGAGGCGTTGATGGCAGCACAACAGGTTGTTCGTCAGATGCCGGTGGGAGAGGCGGTTGTCGAGTTGATCCTCGATCTGGTCCGCGCGTGTCGGCCCGAGGCCGAAGAAGCACCGCAAGTTGTGCGCGATACTGTGGCTTGGGGGCCGGGCCCACGGGCGGCGCAGGCGCTGATGCTCACCGTGCGGGCGCGCGCCTTGCTGGATGGCCGCTTGGCGCCCTCGGCGGAGGATGTCGCCGCGCTTGCCAAACCGGTGCTTGGCCACCGGATGGCGCTCAGCTTCGCGGCGCGGGCCGAAGGGGCAGAGCTGGACCAGGTGATTGATGAGGTGACGGCACGGGTCACCCGGGTTGAGGCAGCCGCTTGAGCGACACCGCGCTTCATACGCCCGAGACGCTTCGCTCCAGATCGGAATCCGTTGCGCGCAGCCTGCCGCCGCTTCTGGTGGAGGCGCAGCATTTGGCGGCGACGATCCTATTGGGCGAGCATGGTCGCAAACGGGCCGGAACGGGCGACGAATTCTGGCAATACCGCGCCGCCGAGGCCGGCGATGCCTATCGCAGCATCGATTGGCGCCGCTCGGCCCGAGCGGATGGCCATTTCGTGCGGCAAACCGAGTGGCAGGCGGCGCAATCGTTGATGATCGGGGTGGATGATGCCGCCTCGATGACTTTCACGGGCGACAAATCTCGACCGTCGAAACTGCGGCGGGCGCAGACCTTGGCGATGGCCTTGAGCATCCTGGCGGTGCGCGGTGGCGAACGGGTGGGCCTGACGCATCTGGTCGATCCGCCACGGGGCGGCGAGGCGCAGTTGATCCGCATGGCCTCCGCCTTGATGGACAGTCATGAGCTGGGCGATTATGGCGCGCCGAAGCCGCGCGTTTTGCCCGTGGGCAGTCGGGCGGTGTTCTTCTCGGACTTCTTGGGCGACCCGTCGGCGATTGAGACCGTCTTGGGCCAGGCCGCAGATCGGGGTGTAAAGGGCGCTTTGGTGCAGGTGTTGGATCCGCAGGAAGAGCTTTTTCCTTTTGATGGGCGGACGCTGTTTGAAAGCATGTCCGGGACGATCCGGTTTGAGACGTTGAAAGCCAAAAGCCTCCGCGAAGCCTATTTGGAGCGGCTGGCCGAGCGGAAGGCGCGGCTGAAAGAGATCACCCGGCGCACCGGCTGGCGCTATCACTGCCACCATACCGACAAATCCGGCGAACCGACTTTGCTTTGGCTCTACAATATGTTGGATCGGGCCCGGTAATGCTGTCCTCTTTGGCCTTCACCACACCGCTTTTGCTGATCACGCTGATCGTGCTGCCGATCTTGTGGTGGTTGCTCCGCGCTGTGCCACCCGCGCCGATCCGGCGGCGCTTCCCTGGGGTCGCCCTGCTTTTGGGGCTAAGGGATGATGACAGCCAGTCGGACAAAACGCCGTGGTGGCTGTTGCTGTTGCGGATGTTGGCGGTGGCCGCTGCGATCATTGGTTTCGCGGGGCCGGTTTTGAACCCCGAAGAGGACCGCCCGGGCGAAGGGCCGCTCCTGATCGCGATGGATGCCTCCTGGGCCAGCGCGGGCGACTGGCAAGCGCGGCTTGATCGGGTGGGCTTGCTTTTGGACGAAGCGGGCCGGGCGGGCCGTCCCGTCGCGTTGGTGCGATTGGGGGAGCACGCTGACGGCGCGTTGCCGCTACAGGCCGCAAATGCCTGGGCGCAGCGGGTGCCGAACCTGGCGCCGCGCCCCTATGCGCCCGACATGACGGCGGCTGTCGATTGGGTCGACGGTTTGGAAGGCCCGCTTGAGGTTGCGTGGATCTCCGATGGCGTCGATCGCGCGGGGCGCGGCGATCTGATTGATGCGTTTCAGGATTTGGGCCCGCTCAGCGTGTTCCAAGGCGCGCGCGACGTGGTGGCTCTGGCACCGCCCCGGTTCGAAGATGGGCTGATCGTCATTCCAGCAATGCGCTTGGGCACGACAGAACCGCGCGACATGCCTGTGGCCGCCTTCGGCTTGGACCCGGCTGGCACCCCGCGCGAATTGGCGCGCGACACACTGCGTTTCGACGGTGGGGAGATGGCGGCGGAACTGGCGCTGAGCCTGCCGCCGGAGTTGCGCAACAGGATCACCCGGTTTGAAATGACGGGCGCGCGCAGCGCTGGCGCCGTGTCATTGACCGATGACAGCTTGCAACGCCGTGAGATCGCCTTGATCTCTGGGGCACCCGAGCGCGAGGGGCAGGTCTTGCTCTCGCCGCTGCATTTCCTGCGCGAGGCTCTGGAACCAACGGCGGATTTGCTGGAAGGGGCGCTTTCCGATCTGCTTCTCGCCAGCCCCGACGTGATCATCCTGGCCGATGTGGCGCAGTTGAGCCCAGATGAGCAGGAGGGCGTGACCGCCTGGGTGCAGGACGGTGGCTTGCTGGTTCGTTTCGCCGGTCCGCGCTTGGCGGCTTCCGACATTGCCCGGGCTGAGATGGACCCACTTTTGCCCGTGCGCCTCCGCGAAGGCGGGCGCACGGTCGGCGGCGCGATGAGCTGGGGCGAGCCGAAAGCGCTCCGGCCCTTCGCCGAAGACTCGCCGTTTTATGGCTTGCCGATCCCCGAGGATGTGAATGTCACCAGCCAAGTTTTGGCGCAGCCGGACCCGATGCTGTCGGAGCGGACGATTGCGGCCTTGGCCGATGGCACACCGCTCGTGACGCGCACAACTCTGGGTCAGGGCGGTGTCGTGCTGTTCCATGTGACGGCCAATGCGGAATGGTCGAGCCTGCCGCTCTCGGGCCTCTTCGTGCAGATGTTGGAGCGGTTGGCGATCTCGACCCGCCCCGTAAACCCGGCGGCTGCCGATTTGGAGGGTGTTACTTGGGTGCCGGAACAAGTCTTGGACGGGTTCGGCGTGTTGCGCGACGCGGGCGCACGGCCAGGTGTGTCAGGGGCCGACCTTGCCGAAGCGCCTCTCTCCGCCGAGATTTTGCCGGGTCTCTATGCCGGATCGGAACGGCGCGTCGCGCGGAACGTAATTGGGCCAGAGACGGTCTTGGCGCCAGCGGTCTGGCCCCGGGATGTGCCGGTTGAGGGGCTCTCTGTCGTTGCGCCAACCGATTTGATGGCGGCATTTCTGACGGCGGCGCTGGCGCTGTTGATGCTGGATGTGCTCGCGGCGCTTTGGTTGTCGGGCCGTTTGTCCGGCTTGGCGCGCAGTGCGGCTGTTCTGGCCTTGGCATTTGGTCTCGCGCCGATGGCGGAGGCGCAGCAGAGCGTCGAGGATGAGCTGGCGCTCCTCGCCACTTCCGAGATCACCTTGGCCTATGTAGAAACCGGCAACGCGCGGATGGACGATGTCAGCCGCGCCGGCCTTCAGGGCCTTTCCAACACGCTTTGGCAGCGGACCTCCGTCGAGCCCGCGCCACCTATCGGCGTGAATCTGGAAACCGATGAACTGGCGTTCTTCCCGATGCTGTATTGGCCGATCTCGCCGGATCAGCCGCTGCCTTCAGCGGAAGCTTATGCCCGGCTCAACACCTATCTGCGCTCGGGCGGGATGATCGTGTTCGACACACGCGATGCGGATTTGGGTGGCTTCGGCGCGGCCACGCCGACAGGCCGACGGCTTCGGCAATTGGCGGCCCCGCTCGACATCCCCCCGTTAGAGCCGATCCCCTCGGATCACGTGCTGACCCGTACCTTCTATCTTCTGCAAGATTTCCCGGGCCGCCACCTGAACCGCGATGTTTGGGTTG
This sequence comes from Roseobacter sp. HKCCD6576-2, assembly GCF_013179285.1. Taxonomy (GTDB): domain Bacteria; phylum Pseudomonadota; class Alphaproteobacteria; order Rhodobacterales; family Rhodobacteraceae; genus Rhodophyticola; species Rhodophyticola oceani. Next base: position 539,174 of record NZ_WVNW01000001.1, read on the forward strand.
AGGCGTCACCTCCGGATGCGGAGCAGATCGACGGCATGCCGTTTCGGAATCTCAATGATGGGGTCACGCCGGTTGTGATCGGTGGCAATGATTGGGCGGCGGCCTGGGCGGTGGACGCGAGTGGGCGCCCTCTTTTCCCTGTCGGGCGCGGGTTCACGGGCGAACGGCAACGCGAGATCGCGCATCGGTTTGGGGTCAATCTGGTGATGCATGTCTTGAGCGGGAATTATAAGTCCGATCAGGTGCATGTGCCCGCTCTGCTTGACCGGTTGGGGCAGTAGCGCGATGGCCAGTGATCTCCTCTTCGATCCGCTTTTGCCTTGGCCCCTGATTTGGGGCCTGACCGGCGTCGCCCTTTTGATCACCGCCTTGGCGCTTTGGCGCGGATTGTCTGGCTGGCCGTTCCGGGCTCTGGCGGCGGCGGCCCTGCTCCTGGCGCTGGCCAACCCGTCGCTGCAAAACGAAGAGCGGGAGCCGCTCAGTGATATCGTCCTATTGGTGATCGACGAAAGCGCGAGCCAAAATCTCTCTGACCGCCCCGAACAGATTGCCGAGGCGATCACAGGGCTTGAGGCCGAAGTCGCGGGCTTGGGCATGGAACTGCGTCAAACCCGCGTTGGCGATGGGGATGACAATTCCGGCACTTTGTTGATGCAAGCGCTGACCGGGCTGATGGCCGATCTGCCGCGGGCTCGGGTCGCTGGCGCGATTTTGCTGACCGATGGGCAGTTACACGATGCGGGCCTGGTGCCCGACATGCCCGCACCGATCCATGCGCTTTTGACCGGCCGGGCGGGCGATTGGGACCGGCGCTTGTTGGTCCAGAACGCACCCGCCTTCGCGATCCTGGACGAAGAGGTAACGCTGACCCTGCGAATCGAAGATCAGGGCGCGGTGCCCGAAGGGGTCGCCGGGCGGTCTGAACTGCTGATTTCCATCGACGGCGATGCCCCACGCAGTTTCCAGGTGCCTGTTGGCGAAGACATCACCTTGCCGCTGACCCTGCCGCATGCAGGGATGAATGTGATCCAGTTCATCGTGCCCGCCGCGCCGGGCGAGTTAACAGACCGGAACAACGCCGCCGTTGTGCAGATCAACGGCGTCCGCGACCGGCTCCGCGTGTTGCTGGTCTCGGGGCAGCCGCATCCGGGGCAACGCACCTGGCGCAACCTTCTGAAGTCCGACCCGGCCGTCGACCTGGTGCATTTCACCATTCTGCGCCCGCCGGATCGGCAAGACGGCGTGCCGGTGACCGAGCTGAGCCTCATCGCGTTCCCCACGCGGGAACTGTTCATGGAGGCGATTGACGAGTTCGACCTGATCATTTTCGACCGCTATCAACGGCGCGGTATTCTGCCGATGCTCTATCTCGACAATGTGCGGCGATATGTGGAAGACGGCGGCGCGCTTTTGATGGCGACCGGTCCTGATTTCGCCAGCGCGGATTCGCTTTATCGCACCCCCCTTTCGGAGATTCTGCCGGGCCAACCGACGGCGCGCGTGGTCGAGGCGCCGTTCCTGCCGCAAATCTCCGACCTCGGCGCACGGCATCCGGTGACCACCGGGCTTGATCAAGCCCCGGGTGCGCTGGACGAGGGCGATGTGCCCTGGGGGCGTTGGTTCCGGCAGATCGAACTGATCGAGCGGGCGGGGCAAACCGTGATGACCGGGGCCGAAGATGCGCCCCTGCTGATGCTTGACCGGGTTGGCGAGGGGCGTGTGGCGCTTTTGGCCTCAGATCATGCCTGGCTCTGGGATCGCGGCTATGAGGGAGGCGGGCCGCAATTGGAGATGCTGCGCCGCCTGGCGCATTGGATGATGGGCGAACCGGACCTGGAGGAAGAGGCGCTGCGCGCCTTGGCCGATGGGCAAAGCATCCAGATCACCCGGCAGAGCTTGGCCGAAGAGGTTGGTGACGTCACCGTCACCGCGCCAGACGGATCCCAGATGGTGTTGGAGTTGGAAGAGACGGCACCGGGGCAGTTCGTGGCGACATATGACGGCGTCGAACAGGGGCTTTATCGGTTGCGCGAGGGCGATATGGAAGCCGTGGTCGCGCTAGGCCCTGCCGCGCCACGCGAGTTTGAGGAAACCATCGCCAGCGGAGATCGCCTAGCGCCTGCGATCAATCCGATGCGAGGTGGCATTTTGCGCCTCGAAGATGGCTTGCCCGACCTGCGCCGCGTGTCGGAAGGGCGGAATGCGGCGGGCAGGGGGTGGATCGGCCTGACCCCGCGCGCGGCCTATCTGACGACAGATGTCACCGTTACACCGCTCATTGCGTCGTGGCTATTCCTGCTGCTTGCAGCGGCGCTGATGGTGGGGGCTTGGCTGCGCGAAGGGCGCCGGTAACTCCCCGATCTCTAAAGAGGATTTGACTCATCGCCTGTGCTGTCCACGCAGCCAACGCCAGATTGGGAGGATATCAAGCGCGGCGACGGCGATGCCAAGTGGGATCATCCAGAAGCCCAACACAGGTAAGAACCCAAACACGCCGCCCACAATCAGGATAAGGCCGAGCAGCAGGCGCAGGCCCGGTGGGACGTGGGTTCGGACCCGAACCAGCCCGCGCTTCAAACGTCCCTTAAACGTGCGTTTTGCGGGCTGATCGGGCATGAGTCACCCCTCCATCGACTCCAACTCGTCGATGAAGCCTTCGATCATGCTGAGACCCTTGTCCCAGAACGCCGGGTCGGAGGCATCCAACCCAAAGGGGGCCAGAAGCTCCTTGTGGTGCTTCGATCCGCCCGCTTTCAGCATCTCGAAATACTTCTCTTCGAAGCCTTCTTCGCCCTCGGCATAGACCGCGTAAAGCGCGTTCACCAGCCCGTCGCCGAAGGCATAAGCATAGACGTAAAATGGCGAATGCACGAAATGCGGGATATAGGCCCAGAAGCTCTCATACCCCTCCATGAAATTGAACACCGGGCCCAGGCTTTCGGCCTGCACGCTCATCCAAAGCGCGTTGATGTCGTCGGGGGTCAACTCGCCCTCACGGCGGGCGTCATGCAGTTTGCATTCGAAATCGTAAAACGCGATCTGGCGGATGACCGTGTTGATCATGTCCTCGACCTTGCCCGCGAGCAGTACTTTCTTCTGCTCCGGCGTCTCCGCCGCGTCGAGCAATTTGCGGAAGGTGAGCATCTCGCCAAAAACGGAGGCGGTTTCGGCCAGAGTTAGCGGGGTCGAAGAAAGCAACTCGCCTTGCCCGGCGGCCAGGCGTTGATGCACGCCATGCCCCAATTCATGGGCCAAGGTCATGACATCGCGGGGTTTTCCGAGATAGTTCAGCATCACATAGGGGTGCACATCGACCACGGTCGGATGCGCAAACGCACCCGGCGCTTTGCCCTCTTTCACGCCCGCATCAATCCAGCCATCGGTGAAAAATGGTTCCGCCAGCTCCGCCATGCGCGGATCAAAGGCGGCATACGCGTCCGTCACTGTGGCGCGCGCCTCCTCCCAACCGACCAGCTTGGTATCTTCCATCGGCAAAGGCGCGTTCCGATCCCAAACCTCTAACGTATCGAAGCCCAACCATTTGGCTTTCAACGCATAATACCGGTGCGACAGGCGGGGATAGGCGGCAACCACGGCGTTTCGGAGCGCCTCGACCACCTCGGGTTCCACATGATTGGCCAAATGCCGGCCCGCTTGCGGTGTAGGCAGCTTGCGCCAGCGATCTTCGATCTCCTTCTCTTTCGCCAGTGTATTATGGACCCGCGAGAACAGCCCAAGCTGCCCTTGGAAGGTCGCGGCTAGGGCCCGCGCACCTGCCTCGCGTTTGCTGCGATCTTGCTCGGTCAGAAGGTTCAGCGTCGCCTCGATACCCAGACGCTCGCCATCGATCTCAAATGTGAGCCCGGCGATGGTCTCGTCAAAAAGCTTGTTCCAGGCGGCGGCGCCAACGGTGGATTGGTCATGCAGAAATTGCTCCAACTCATCGGAGAGCTGATGCGGTTTCATGGCCCGCATCCGGTCAAACACCGGTTTGTAGCGTGCCAGATCGGCATTTTCCGCCAGAAGCGCCTCGAGTGCCGCGTCCTCGATCCGGTTGAACTCGAGTGAGAAGAACACCAGCGGCGTGGTGATGGCCGTGATCTTGTCCTGGCAATCGGACATGAATTTCGCCCGCTCGGGGTCGGTCGTGTGCTGGTAATAGCGCAAACCCGCGAAAGACATGATCCGCCCGCCGATCACATCGATCTTTTCATAGCGCAGCACACAGTCCAACAGGTCCGAAGCCGACAGGCTTGCCAGCTTCCCTTGATAGGTCGCCGCGAAATCGGCGCATTCGCCCTCCAGCCAACTCAGGTCGCGCGCCAGTTCCGGCGCATCCTCGCCCGCATAAAGATCGCTCAAATCCCATTCCGGCAGATCGCCCAACGGCGCGCCCCCGGTTTCAGTTGCGGCATCGCGGGTCGGGGCGGGGAAGGGCAGTTGCATCAAACATCCTCAAGGGTGAAATTCACGGTTCCCTTGATATGAGCCACGATGTGCGGCGTCTCAACCCCGGATGGTGTAGAAAGCATGCACCGAGCCCGCGCCCCATGCCGCAACGGTAGACGCATCGGGGGGCCAGCCTAGAGTTCGACCTCGCCGCCTTCGCCAATCTCGGGGAGGTCCGGCGCGTCATCCCGGCGACGGATGATGATATCGCCATTGGGCAGCCGTTCAGGCGGGTGATAGGCGGTGATGTCATCCATCATGTCCGCCATGCCTTGCATGAACGGCAGCATCTCATCCTCTAGGAACGGTTGGATTTCCTCCAACATCGGCTCCATCTCTTCGCGGAGCCCCTCCATGATCAGACGCGCGCCTTCGGCGAACAGATCCAGACCTTCGCTGAACTCACTTTCAGGCGTGGGCGTGTCATCTGCGGCGGCTGGCGCGCTGAGCAAAGACAGGGCGATCAGGGCTGTGGCAAGCTGTTTCATGCCGCCAATATAAGCGATTTGCAGCTCTGTTTTAAGGGGAAACCGGGGCGGCCTCGGCCAACTCCAGCACAACCGGGAAGTGATCCGACGCGGTCAGCAGCGCCCGGCAAAGCGCGTCATCGTGCCAGCAAACCGGGTCATCAAACGGGTGCCAAATGCGCCAGCGCTTGGCCTGAGACCGTAGGCCCGGGCTGACCATGACATAGTCCAAAAGCGCTGAGAGATAGCGGTTTTCGTCGTCGATATAGAACCGCGCGGTGGTCGGCTGCGCCGCAATCCGGCTTTGCAGCGCCTCGGCGGCATGGGGATCATAAAGCTGCGCCTCGGCGGGCAAATCTTTGCCCAAGACGATCTCGACCCCGGAGCGGCCAAAGAGCTTCTTATATTCGTCCAGGCCCGGACCATCATTGAAATCGCCCAAGACAATCAACGGATCGTTCGCTGCCAAATGCTGTTCCACCCGGGCACGGAGCCAGATGCACTGCGCCAATTGCTTGCGCCGATTGGCAATCGCGACGCGCATCAACTCGTCATCATCTCGCGCCCCATGCGGCGCTTTCGATTTGATATGGACGCCGATCAGCCGGATCGGTCCAAGCGGTGTTTCCAGCGCGGCTTCCAAAGGCGGTTTTGAAAACCGGACAAGGTCTTCGGTGGCGTCGATATCCAAATCGATCCGAAAGGTGCTGTCGAAACGCGGCGCATCGCGACCGCCTTTCTTACCCGTCTCGGGCCCAAGCGGATCATGCCGCGCGCCGATCACATCGGGGTCGTGGAGTAAGATCAGCTCTTGCTGGGTCTCATTGGAAAATCCCGCCAACGCTTTGCGCGCGCGCAGCCCAAACCGCTTGGCAAACCCTTCCAATGCGTTGGCGCCATTGCGGTGACGCGAGATATCGGGTGCTTCCACCACCATCACGGCATCGGCATCCAGCGCTTGGAACACATAGCCCAGGGCGGCGATTTGGGCGTTGCGGGTCACATCTTGGCGGCCAGACCAGCCATCATCCTCCAGCAGGCGTCCCTCATCATCGAAGAGATTGGCGAACCATTCCACGTTATAGGTGGCGATCCGCATTGCGCTCAGCTCCCGTGATGGGCGGAGATCTCTTCCCAAGCCTCGTTGATCGCCTGCATCCGCCGTTCCGCCAGGCGAATGGCCTCTTCGGGCACGCCGCGGCCGAGCATTTGGTCGGGATGGGTCTCGCGCACCTGTTGCCGCCAGATGGCGCGGATCTCATCGAGCGACATCGACGTGTCCACGCCCAGTACCACGTAGGGGTCAGGTGCGGCATCGGGCACATGGCGGGCGCGCAGCGAGGTGAAATCGCGCGGCGCCATGTTGAAAATCTCCGCCACGCGCTCCAAAAACTGATCTTCGTTTGGGTGGTACTGCCCGTCCGCGCAGGCGATGTGGAACAGCCCCTCCATCAAATCCGACAGAACCGCCGGATCGTCGGCAAACATCCGGGCGATCCGGGCGGCGTAGTCCTCAAACCCGGCCACATCTTCGCGCGCGAGGTTGAAAACCCGGGCGGCGGCGGCTTCCTCTTCTGGCGGCACGTGGAAGACGTCCCGAAACGCGGTCACCTCGTCGCGCGTGACCAGCCCGTCGGCCTTGGCCATCTTGGCCGAAAGCGCAATGACCGCGATTGTGAAGGCCACCGAGCGTTCCGGCGGCGTGCGCAGTTTGTCGAACACCGCGCCCAGACCCTCGCCGGAGGCCAGCGCCGATAGCGCGTCAGATATGCGGCTCCAAATCGACATGCAGGACTCTTAGCGCGGAACCGCCCGAGATGTCAGAGAAATTTCTGCATCAGCACAAGATCGTGCCAGCGTCCGAATTTCTGCCCAACCTGCGGCAGGCGCGCGACTTCGGCATAGCCAAGAGCCGTATGAAACGACACGCCGAATGGGTTCTCGCCCGAGATCCCGGCGATCATCGAATGCATGCCTTGGACCCGCGCGTGATCCTCCAGAACCTCCATCAGCGCCCTGCCCAGACCCTGCCCGCGGGCGTGATCGGCGATATGGATCGAGTGCTCGACGGTGAAGACATAGCCCGGCCCCGGGCGGAACTGCGCATAGGTGGCAAACCCGGTGACGACGCCCTCGGCCTCGCTAACGAAGAACGGCTGCGTTTCCATTGCGGTCGCAAGGCCGCTGGCAGTTTTCTCCGCTGTTGTGAAGGTCATCACCGTGTCGCGGATGATGCGGTTCCAGATCTCCGCAATCGCGGGTGCGTCGGTGGGCGAGGCCGAGCGGATCATAGGGTGAGAGGGCCGTTTGGGGTATCAAACACGACGCTCAGATACGGCGTTTCGGCGGCGATCACCTCTAGCCTGGGGTCGTCACAGAGCGGGGTAAGCGCCGCGCGCAGTGCCTCGGCGTCTGGATGGGCCAGGATCAGTTTGGTCAGCCGCACACCGTGATCGGGCAGGCGCGGGGCCGGATGCGCCTCTCCCTCCCATTCGATCAAGGCGGGGAACAGGGTGTCGAAGGGCAGTTTGCCGTCTTTCGGTACAGCCATCCGCCAGCGCAGATCAGCGCGCGCAAGCGACCAAGGCACCCCGACCCCGTCTGGCGCGGCAGCGCGTGCAGCGTCGAGGTCAGGCACCCGGGCGATCCAGGCCTGCGGGCGTGTGGGGCCCGCGAAATCGTCCAGATCGAACCATCGGGGCTGCGCCGGTCCGGGCGCATCGGGGTTGATCGCGATGACCTCGAGATATTCCTCGGGGCCAAGTGACAGCAGCCGATTATGCGTGCCCATCTCCTGATGCACGCCGCCGGGTGCAAGGGGCACGCCAAATGCCGTCTCAGCCCAGGCCGCCCCCACCGTCAAATCGGTGCAAGCAATCGCGATATGGTCCAATGTCAGCATCCGCGCCTCCGTGTCTCCGCCGAAACTATCGTCCAATGGGCGAGTGCGCCACAGACAAGCGGCGCACTGAGCGGTCGGGGCGGTTCCGCCGGAATTTTCCCCTGCAAACTTGGGGCAAGGACTGTTCGGCTGCGCCACATCGGGCTAATCTTCGGGCAAAACAGGAGGCGGCGTTTTATGCGGTGGGTCATTCGGACGGTTTTCGCGCTTGTGGTGCTCGGCCTGATCGCCATGGGGTCGCTTTTGGCGATCCCGACGGAGCGGATTGCGGCGCTGGTCACCGACCGGTTGGAGCAGGCCACCGACCGACGCGTCGTGGTCACCGGGCGCATCCGACCCACGTTGATCCCGTATTTGGGTGCGCGGGTAGAAGGCTTGGAGATCGGCAACCCGGACTGGCTTGACGAGGGCAACTTGCTCTCAGCGGAGTCGGTGACAGTGGGGGTCAGTTGGTCTGCGCTCCTGTCCGGGGAAATCCGCCTTGAAGAGGCCATGCTCGACGCCCCCGAGATCACTCTTATCCGTGCCGCAGATGGCCGGGCGAACTGGGATTTCGGCGATGGTCGCGTTGCCGAGCCGGCCTCCACGGACTCCGCGTCCGAAGAGCCGTCAAGCGGTGGCGGGCTCCTCAGCACACTCGGTTTTGACGCCGCCGAAATCCGGAACGCCAATCTGCGTTATCTCGACCAAGCCAGCGGCCAAGACCTGCGCGCAGAAGACTTGGACCTGACTTTGCGCCTGCCCGAGGCCGGTGGCCGGGGCAGCCTCGAGGCCAGCAGCGTGGTGAATGGCAGCGAGATTGCCCTTCAGGCCAGCGTCGATGGCATTGCTGCGCTTTTGGAAGGTGAAGTGCGCCCGTTGACGCTCTCTTTGGAGTGGGACGGCGGCGGCGCCGCGTTTGACGGGCGCGCAGGGCTCAGCCCGGCAATGGACGGGCAACTGAGCTTCGAGGCGCAGGATCTCGGGCCACTTCTGGCGGTGATCGGCCAGCCCGCGCCTGACTTGCCCCAGGGGCTTGGCCGGGATCGAATTGCCGTGGCGGGTGATGTGACCCTCGCCAGCGAGGGCTCAATGCATCTCCGGCAGGGTCGCCTCACACTCGATGATCATGTGCTGACCGCCAATCTCGATCTCCTTTCCGGTGAGGATCGCCCCAGCTTGCGCGGGGCAGTCCAGGGGGAGGAGTGGGATCTGAGTGCACTGACCGGCGGCGCGCAAGGTGAGCAAACAGAGGGCGGGTCCAGCGACGGCTCCACAACCGGCGGCTGGCCCCGTGACCCGATTGATGTGAGCGGGCTCTTTGCCCTGGATGCCGAGATCACGCTGGCGCTTGCGCGCCTCGATCTGGGCTTGGCCAATTTGGATGGCGTGGATCTTCTCGCCCGGCTCGACCAAGGCCGACTGGTCTTGGAGTTTCGCCGGGTTGGTGCTTATGATGGCGCGATGAGCGGGACGGTTGTGGTCAATGGCCGCGGTGGCCTCTCGACGCGCGCCGATCTGGCGTTTCGCGATGTGTCGCTGCGCCCCTTGATGGAAGAACTGGCGGGATATGACCGGCTGGAAGGGCGTGGCGATTTGGCAATCAATGTCCTCGGCGTTGGCAATGATGTCGCCAGCTTGATGCAAAGCCTTGAGGGCACCGGCCAGGTGCAATTTGGCCAAGGTGCAATCCTGGGCTTCGATTTGGCGGGTATGATCCGCAATTTCGACCCCTCCTTCCAGGGCGAGGGGCAGCGGACGGTGTTCGACAGTCTCAATGCCAGCTTTGCGATCACCTCGGGCGTGCTCCAGAACGACGACCTGGTGCTGGCGGCACCCTGGGGGCAGGTCACCGGGGCAGGGGAGGCCGATATCGGCGCACAGACCCTCAATTATCGTGTCATCCCCGGGGTGATGCAGGGGGCCGATGGCAGTGGCGGGATTTCCGTGCCGATTCTGATCACCGGGCCCTGGGCCGATCTCAGCTTCCGCCCCGATCTGGCGTTTATCGCCGAACAGGAACTGGCCGAAGAGCGCGAACGCCTGGAGGCAGAGGCCCGGGCGCGTCTGGCCGAGGAACAAGAGCGGTTGGAGCAAAGCATCCGTGATCAGGCCAGCGATGCTTTGGGCCTCGACATCCAAGAGGGTCAAAGCCAGGAGGAGGTTGAGGACGCCTTGGAGCAACGGCTGCGGGAGCAAGCCGAGGAGCAATTGCGCCGCCTCTTCGATTGATCGGCGGGCCGCCGCCGCCCCACAAGATTGTTTCTGGCCAGAACGATGGCACTCGGCTAAGGCGCGGGGCATGACCCGTGTTATCCTCGCTCTCGCGCTTCTGTCTCTCGCCGCCGCCTGTGGCCGTGGCCCGGCCCCCAGCACTGTGCAGGAGCCGCCGCTTTACCCCAATGAGACCCCGGAAATCCGCGCCTTGGTCAATGAATATGCGGCCCGCAACGACGTGCCCGCGGCCTTGGTTCACCGCGTCATCCAGCGCGAAAGCGACTATCGCCCTGCGGCGCGGAACGGCCCCTATTATGGGATGATGCAAATCCTGCCGCAGACGGCGCGCACCATGGGTCATCGCGGCCCGGCCTCCGAACTGCTCGATGCGGAAACCAATCTGCGTTACGCCGTGCGCTACCTGCGTGGCGCTTGGCTGCTCTCGGATGGCGATTACGACACGGCGGTCGGCTGGTATGCGCGCGGCTATTACTACGAGGCGCGCAACCGCTGCATGTTGGTCGAAACAGGCCTGTTGGACCGTGAGATCAGGCGGGATTGCTAAACGGCGCTAGCTGAAACGATCCAGATGCGCTGCAAAGATCGCGCCCAAATCCTCGGCTGTGGTTGGGCCGCGCACGATCTGCATCATGTCGCCCGCCCCATCGAACAGCAGCAGCGTCACATGCTGCACGCCATGTTGCGCGGCCAGCGCGGCGCCTTCGGCAGTGTTGATATTGGCGACGAGATATTCGAACCGCTCGTCCTCGAACGCGCGCAGCGCCTGGCGCGATTGCCGCTGGAGCGTTCGGCAAAGGCTGCAACTCTGATCATGGATTTGCACAATCGCGGGCGTGCCATTGCCAATTTTGCTCAGGTCCAACTCGCAGATCGAGGCCTGCACATAGCCGATGGAGAAATACCCGGCCACGCCGAGAACCGGCAGCGCGATCGCGCCATTGCGCAGCAACCGAAGCACAGCGCGCCGGTCGATTGGTTTGGCCTCCGACGCCGTCGCCTGCGGTGTCCGTTTCGCCTTGCCCTGGGGCCGTTTGCGTTGCTTTTTCATCGGTCTCTCCCCGCGCCTCTGCTTGCGCGACCCTAAGCGCGGGCAGAGGCGCGCGCCCAATCACAACTGCTTGACTGATGCCTGCGGCGTCCGGATGCCCCCAAACCTCGCGGGCGCTGGACGGAAATCCTTGAGAATTGGCCAGAACTCAGGAGGATTGACGTTATGGACCAAGCTTGGCGCCCGACCACGGGGCCGAGGTGCGCTTGGCGATGTCGCCTTTTATGCGCGATCGGTCTTCCAGGTGGCGGGCTGGATCATCACAGCGATTGGTGCCGCCGTGCTGACCGGCCTTGTTGGGCGTCGGAACTAGCGGCGCCGGTCGCGGCGGGACGACATCGGTTGAAACGCTACGCCCACATGGGCCTCACAATAGGGTTTGCCCTGCTGCACCGGCAGGCCGCAGAAATAGAAATCATCGGTCGCCGGGTCGCCGATGGGCCATTTGCAGGTCCGCTCGGTCAGTTCCATCAGGCTGATGCGCTTAGCATGTTTTTCAACTTCATTGACCTTGGCCAAGGCCTCCGGGCTGATCTCATTGGCCGAAGGCTGCGGCGGCAGTGGTTGGCCCGCGGGCACAATCGGTTTGCGAAGCGGGGTCACGTTCGAGGGGCGCGAGGCCGGTTCGGCCGCGGTCGCGGCGGGTTTGGGCGCAGGCTTCGGCGCGGCCGGTTCGGCCTTGGCCGCCGGTTTCGCGGCCTCCTTCGCGGGGGCGGGCTTCGCAGCACCACTGTTGGTCCGGTTCGACAGGCCCAAGCGATGCACCTTGCCGATCACCGCATTGCGGGTCACGCCGCCCAATTCCTTGGCGATCTGCGAGGCCGACTGGCCCTCGCCCCACATCTTCTTGAGTATCTCGACGCGCTCGTCGGTCCAGGACATCCTTGCCCCTCCTGCTCGTTTTTGCACATGGCTCGGTGCGCCACGGCCCTTGCATATGGGCCCGGGACCAGCGAATTGGAAGCCCTATCCTATCGTGCCCTTGCGGGCGGACACAAGGCGGGGAAACGCGGAATGATGGACAGCCCACCCAAAGCGATGCAAACCGGCATGGGCGTGCGCCGTTTCGGCCGGGTCAATTGGCTTGGCCTCTACACATTGGCGATGCGCGAGGTGATGCGGTTTGTGGTGGTCTGGACGCAGACGCTTCTGGCGCCGCTGGTCACCGCCGGGCTCTTTATCCTGATCTTCAGCCTGGCGATTGGTGGGCAGCGCGGCGACGTGATGGGGGTCAGCTTCCTGCATTTCATCGCACCGGGTATCTTGATGATGACGGTGATCCAGAACGCGTTTGCCAACACCTCATCCTCGATCGTCATTGGCAAGGTGCAGGGCAATATCGTCGACACTTTGATGCCACCGCTCAGCCCTCTGGAACTGGTCGCAGGCTATATCATCGGCGGCGTTGTGCGCGGTGTCTTGGTGGCGCTGGCCGTGACCCTGGTGATGTTCCCGATCATCGGGCTGAGCGTCGCGCATCCGCTTTGGGCGTTCACCTTCGTTGTCCTGGGCGGCATCTTCCTCGGCGGGGTCGGCATCGTCGCGGGCATCATTGCGCAGAAATTCGACCAGATCGCCGCGATCACCAACTTCATCGTCGTGCCCTTGAGTTTCCTCTCCGGCACCTTTTATTCGATTGAGGCATTGCCCGGTTGGCTCAACACGCTGACCCATTGGAACCCGGTGTTTTATCTGATCGACGGCGTCCGATATGGGGTCCTGGGCACCTCGGACAGCTCGCCCTGGCTGGGTTTGGCCGTGGCCTCGGGCGCGAGTCTGGCGGTGATTGCGTTGGGCTGGCGGTGGTTCAAGACGGGATATCGACTGAAATCATGAAAACGGCTTTGGCAGGTCTGGTGATGGGAAGCATGATGACAAGCGCGACCCTTGCCGATGATCTGCAAAGCCTGGCCGACGGGCTGGTGGCTGATGCTCTGATCCCGGGCGCGGTCGTGGGCTTGGTGGAGGCCGACCGGTTGGATTGGGCCGTGGCCGGTGTTCGGATCAACGGTCGGGACGACCCGATTGAGCGGGATAATCTTTGGCATCTGGGCTCGCTCACCAAATCCATGACCGCGACTGTTGCGGCCCGCTTGGTCGAACGCGGCGTGATCGCTTGGGACGATACCGCCGGTGTGGTTCTGGGCCTGCCCGACGCGCCCGGCGCTGACGCCACATTGGAGGCGCTCCTAACCCATCGGGCGGGCATCGCGGCCAATCCGGGTATGTGGCGGATGATAAATCTGCCGCGCGATTGGTCGGCGGAGAGTCATCACGCCGACCGGCAGGCCTTGGCCGACGATGTGTTGAGCTGGCCTCTGGCCGAGAACCCAGGCGATTTCCTCTATTCCAATATGGGGTACATGCTGGCGGGTCAGATGCTGGCCGTATCTGCGGAGACATCTTGGGAGGCGTTGATCGCGGCGGAACTGTTTCGACCGCTTGGTCTGAACAGCCCCGGATTTGGCCCACCGGGTTACCTCACCTCGGAGAGCCAGCCTTGGGGTCACCGCACGGGGCTTTGGGGCCGTCTAAGGGCCGCCGATCCGGTGACCGGCCCCGACAACCCGCCTGTTTTCGGCCCGGCGGGCACGGTGCATATGAATGCTGAGGATATGCTGACCTATCTCCGGGCGCATTTGATGCGGGAGGACCGCTATCTCAGTGCGGAGAGTTGGCACGTCTTGCAGACCCCACCAGACGGGACGGATTATGCCATGGGATGGAGCCGCATGGCCTCGGGGCGTCTAGCGCATGATGGCTCCAACACCTTCTGGCTCGCTGTCATGGGTCTTGATTTTGAAACCGGGCGGGCGGTTTTTGTTGCGGTCAACTCCGGCCCGCTTGACGAGATCGGACCGCTTTTGGCCGAGGCGGGCGAGGCCGCCTTTGCTCTCCCATGAGGGGTGCGGGATTTCCTGCCGATTTTCTGGTGTAAACAGGCTATCTTATCCTCAACGGCGCACCGCCGAACGGAGGGATAGCCATGAAACGGATCGCCGTGTTCTGCGACGGGACCTGGAACCGGTCGGACAGTCAGACCCCAACCAATGTGGTGCGGCTGGCCGCGGCAATGGCCCCGCTTGGACCTGACGGGGTGGTTCAGGTGCCGATCTATATTCAGGGTGTCGGGACGGGACAGGGCGTCACCCGGTTGTCTCGGTGGGCGGATAAGGTGCTTGGCGGGGCCTTTGGTTGGGGCCTGATGGCCAATATCGTTGAGGCGTATCGCCATCTCGTGTTCCTTTATCAACCTGGCGATGAAATCTTCATTTTTGGCTTCTCCCGCGGTGCCTATACCGCACGGTCGCTTGCCGGGTTTATCCGGTGTACCGGAATTGTTGATCGCGATCGGCTGCACAAGATACCGGAGGCGGTTGAACGCTATCGGCGCAAGGGGGACCCGACCACACACCCCTCGACGCCGGAAAGTTTCGATTTTCGGTCCAACGCGTCCCTGCGGGTGGTGACAAGCGCGGCCGAGGCGGCACATCGCCGCGACGCCGGCATGCCCGAGGCACCGCTTCTGCGGCTGGCCTATCTCGGGGTTTGGGACACTGTCGGCGCTTTGGGGGTGCCCAAGCATCTCGCGCTGGCCCCGGTACTCAATCGCGACAAGTTCCGCTTCCATGACGCGGATCTGACCCGGCTTGTCCGCATGGCCCGCCATGCGATTGCGTTGGATGAACGCCGCCCGTCGTTCTGCCCAACCCGATGGGACAATTTGGAGCGGCTAAACGGCGGACCGATGACCGATGATGCGCCGTATCAGGAGCGGTTCTTTGCAGGCGATCACGGCTCGGTCGGCGGAGGTGGCGACATTCTTGACTTGTCGAGCATCACGCTGCGTTGGGTCGCAGAAGGGGCGGCAGAAGCAGGGTTGGCGCTTGATCCGAAGGCTCTTGCCGCGATCGCGCGGAAAGAGAACCCAATGGGGCCGCTGCATAATCATTCCGAGCGGCGGCAGAGCCTCGTGGAGCGGATCATGCGGATGCGGTTGGAAGATCGGGAGGGGCCGGAGCGGATGGAGGAGCTGCATCCGGCGGTTTATCAACGGTGGTCCAAGGAGGCAAAGGCGACGGGGTTCAAACCTTACCGGCCGGGCAGCCTAAAGCGGGTTGAGACGCAGCTTGCCGCGTTTCATGCGGCGCAGAGCACTGCCGAAGAGAGCACGAGATTTGCCTGAGGCTTTATCGTCGGTGGACAGCCTCACGCCAGGCCAGAAGCGCCGCGCCGGTGACGATGATCGCCGCGCCGCCGATGCTGATCGCGTCCGGCATCACGTCGAAAATGATGAGGTCATAAAGCGCCGCGAGGACCAGCGTCATATAGGTGAAGGGCGTGACGAAACTCGCATCCGCGCGCGCCATGCCATTGACGAAACAGAACTGCGCGCAGGCCATCGCAACCCCAAGCCCGGCCAGCCCCGCCCATTGCGCAGGCGTCGGCGGGTGCCAGACGGCGATCACCGCCAGACTTGCGATCACCAGGCCAAGGGAGTTGTTGACAAACAGCACCTGAAGCGGGCGCTCACGCCCGGCCAGCCGCTTGATGAAGATCAGTTCCAACCCCATCAGCATCGCGGCCCCAAGCGCCAGAATCGCGCCCAGTTGGATCGCCTCCGCCCCGGGCCGGATCAGCAGAAGCGCGCCCGCAAAGGCAATGGCGGCGGCCAGCCAGCGCCAAGGGCCGACCCGTTCGCCCAAAAGCGGGATCGCCAGGATCATGCCGAAGACCGGGTTCAGAAAGCTGATTGCGGTGGCATCGCTCAGCGGGATCAGCGCGGCGGCCCCGAACATCAACGTCACCCCGCCCCAACCGCAGACCGTGCGGGCGATATGGTTCGACCAATCCGGCCGCGTTAGGCGCGGGCGGAGCGCCGCGACTGTGGCGACGATCGCGATCCAAGCAAACAGAAACCGCCCGTGGCTGACCTGCAGCGGATGCAGCGCCGGCCCAAGGGCATCGGTGCCAAGCGCTTTCGCCAAAAGCGTGGTGGCGGCGATGAAAACCGTCGCGGCCAAAATGAACAGGACCGCCAGCGCAGGGTTCTGCGCGATATTGCTGGAGGGCGGCGGGCGGCGGCTCACACGCCCAGACACCAGCGCAGAACGGCTTTCTGCGCATGCAACCGGTTTTCGGCCTCATCGAAAATCACCGAATGCGGCCCGTCCATCACCGCGCTGGTCGCCTCCTCCTCCCGATGGGCGGGCAGGCAATGCATGAACAGTGCGTCATCCTTGGCGTGGCGCATCAACTCTTCATTGACTTGATAGCCGCGCAACTGGTTGTGACGGCGTTCTTTAGTCGACTGGCTGTCATGCATCGAAACCCATGTGTCGGTGACCACCAGATCCGCGCCGTCCACCGCCCGGGCGGGGTCGCGGATGATCTCGACATTGACCCCCTTGGCGCGGGCCTCTTCGACAAACACCCGTTCGGGGTCGAGCGTCTCCGGCCCGGTGAAGACCATATCGAAGCCAAACTGACCCGCCGCATGCAGAAAGCTGGCGCAGACATTGTTGCCGTCGCCGGTCCAGACAACTTTCTTGCCTTTGATCGGCCCGCGATGTTCCTCATAGGTCATCACATCGGCCATGATCTGACACGGATGCGACCGGTTGGTCAGCCCGTTGATCACCGGCACCGTCGCGTGATCGGCCAATTCCAGCAGCACATCCTCCTCAAAGGTCCGGATCATGATCAGATCGACATAACGGCTGAGCACTTTGGCGGTGTCCGCGATGGTCTCGCCATGGCCAAGCTGCAGATCGGTGCCCGAGAGGACCATGGTCTGCCCGCCCATCTGCCGCACGCCAACATCGAAGCTGACCCGGGTTCGGGTTGACGGCTTTTCGAAGATCAGTGCCACCATGTGGCCGGCCAGCGGCTGCGCATCATCGGCCATGCCTTTGGGCCGCCCGGCGCGGGCGTCTTTCATCGCGCGGGCCGTATCAATCATCTGCCTCAGATCGGACGGTGCGGTTTTGTTGATGTCGAGAAAATGTGTCATGTCGGTCACTTATCGTATCTGTCGGGCGTGGCGGGCGGTCCTTCACCCCATGCTTCCCGGGGAAGTGTCTAGCCAGAAGATGGCTGGGCGATATCGGGTGTTTCGGCCATCTGCCGTTGAAACAGCATCACCAGCACACGGTCGCCATCGCCACACTCGCGTTCTTCCAGCGGGGCGAAACCGGCGGCGGTGTAGGTGGCGATAGCGCGGGTATTGGCCGGGTCTGGATCGATGGCGATGGTGGAGGCCCCTTGATCCATCAACTCAATGGCGCGTTGGCGGATATAGGCCTGCGCATGGCCTTTGCCGAGGAAATCGGGATCCCCCAAAAACGTGTCCATCGCGCGCGTGTCCGCTGGCAGGTCGGCGAAATGCGGCGCGGGCCAGTGATGCGCCGGATAATCCTGCACAAAGGCAAAGGGGCGGCCCTCGAGTTCCACGATCCGCATATCCGTGGGGCCGCGATCAAAATCTTCTTCCATCAGCGCGATTTCCACAGCGGAATTGCCCCACCAGCCACCGATATGAGGTTGGTCAAGCCAGCTCTCGATCAACGGGTAATGGTCCCGGGTCAGCTTGACGAAGCGATAGGCTCTATTCGGCGGCATCATGGGTCTGCGCCTTCAGCGCGGTTGCCGCCCGATCAAGCCGGTCGATCCCCTCGGCAATCTCCGCCTCGCTCAGCGTGAGAGAGGGCAACAGACGCACCACATTGTCGCCTGCCGGAACCGTCAGCATCTCTTGCTCAAACGCGGCGTTAATCACGTCGAGATTGGGCAATTTGCAAACCAGGCCAAGCATGAAGCCCGCGCCGCGCACCTCTTCAAACACCTCCGGGTGTGAGGCGACCAACCCTTCGGCCTTTTGCCGCAAGAGGCCCGCCCTGCGGCTCACATCCTCAAGAAAGCCATCCTCGGTGATCACATCCATCACCGTCGCGGCCACTGCGCAGCCAAGGGGGTTGCCGCCATAGGTGGAGCCATGGGTGCCGGGCGTCATGCCAATCGCGGCTTCCTCTGTGGCCAGCAGTGCACCGATTGGGAAGCCGCCGCCGATGCCTTTGGCCACCATCATGATATCCGGGCTAATGCCGGCCCATTCATGCGCGAAGAGTTTGCCCGTCCGGCCCATACCGCATTGAATTTCATCGAAAATCAGCAACAGCCCGTGTTCGTAACACAAGTCACGCAAGCCCTTTAGGCATTGATCCGGCACCGGGCGGATGCCGCTTTCGCCCTGGATCGGCTCCAGCATAATCGCGCCCACATCCGTGCGCGCCGCCGCTTCGCGCAGTGCGTCGTGATCGCCAAACGACAAGTGGATGAAGCCGGGCAGAAGCGGCCCAAACCCTACGGTCAGCTTTTCGGCCCCGGCGGCGGAGATCATGCCCATGGACCGGCCATGAAACGCCCCCTCGAAGGTGATGATCGTGGTGCGGTCCGGCTGACCTTTCTCATGCCAGTATTTCCGGGCCATTTTCACAGCAAGCTCCCCCGCCTCCGTGCCGGAGTTGCAGAAGAACATCGTGTCGGCGAAAGTGTGTTCGACCAGTTTCTCGGCCAGCTCCTGCTGTTCAGGCACGGTATAGAGATTGGATGTGTGCCAGAGCTTTTCCGCCTGTGATTTCAGCGTGTTGACCAGGGCCGGATGCCCGTGCCCAAGTGCCATCACCGCGATACCGCTGGCGAAATCCAGGAAACGTCGGCCATCGGCTTCCACCAACCAAGCGCCTTCGCCTTTGACAAAGGACAGCGGCGCGCGGGAATAGCTGGGAAGGACCGGGCTGATCATAACCATCTCCGAGATCGGTGTTGCAAGAAGCCCCGGGCTTGCCCGAAAGGTATCATTAAGTCAATTCAACAGCCGTTATGCTCCATCAGTCATCTTCATGATGATGCAGGTGGTTGAGCCGGTGGCATAAAGTTTGCCGTCCTGGACGCCGCGAATAGTGCCTTCTGCCACGCCGGTGGACCGCCCCGCATGACTGACGATACCCTCGGCGGTGATCTCCATGCCGACTGGGATCGAACGGGTGATATTTATCTTGTATTCCAAGGTGGTATAGATCGAACCCTTGGGCACTTTCGTCATCACCGCGCAGGCCATGCAACTGTCGAGAAGCGTCCCGTACCAGCCGCCATGCACCGTCCCCATCGGGTTGGTATGGTCAAAGCTCGGGGCGCCGCGAAACACCACGCGCCCGTCTTCGACAGTGTCGAGCGCGTAGTTCAGCCCTTGGGAGATCGGCGGCGCGGGCAAATGGCCATCCCTTATGCCCTCCATGAAGTCCAGGCCCGACATCGACAAAAGCGCCTCCTGATCCAGAAGCTCATCCATCGACTTTGCGTAGACCCGGTTTGCCATATCGTCCTCCTATCCGTCTGAGCGATACCCAAGCGCGCGCGCGGGGGTTCCGCAAGCGGTGGAAAAGGTGACGCAGCGTCGGAAAAAGAACGGAGATAGGTTACGAAAAATCGCGAAATACGGGAATTTTGTAACCTATCTCCGGGCTCAAGCCACTTCGGCCAGGGCCAGTTTCGGGGTCACGCCCAGGGCGGCGCAGACCTCCCGTGTCAGTTCCGGGGTGTTCAATGTGTAGAAATGCAGATCGGTGACCCCGCCCTCAATCAGGTCGGAGCAAAGCTCGCTACAGACCGCCGTCGAGAGTAGGGATTCGCGCCCATCGCGGATTGCGGCGGTGTAGGCCTCGTCCAACCAAGCCGGGATCACGGCACCACAGGCGGTGGCAAAGCGGCGGATACGGGTCCAGTTGTTGATCGGCAGGATGCCGGGGATGATCGGCGCGTCGATACCCGCCTTCACGCAAGCATCGCGGAACCGGAAGAAGGTGTCGGCCTCGAAAAAGAACTGCGTGATGGCGGAGGTCGCGCCCGCGTCAATCTTGCGCTTTAGGAACTCCACGCAGGCCGACAGATCAGGCGCATCTGGATGCGAGTCTGGATATGCGCCGACCCGCAGCGAAAACTTACCGGTTTTGGCGAGCGCCTCGATCAACTCGACAGAGCTTGCAAACCCATCCGGGTGCGGCGTGAATTTGCCCGCACCTTTTGGCGGGTCGCCGCGCAGCGCAACGAGTTGCGAGATACCTGCTTCGGCGTAACTCTCTGCAATGGCGAGGGTCTCTTCACGTGTGGCGTCAACGCAGGTCAAATGCGCCGCCACCGGCACGCCGAAATTGCTGTCAATCGCGGTCACCGCGTCATGGGTCAGCTTTCGGGTTGTGCCGCCCGCACCATAGGTGACCGAAACGAATTTCGGGTCCAAAGGCGCCAAAACACCAAGCGTGTCCCACAGCCGAAACGACGCCTCCAATGATTGCGGCGGGAAGAACTCAAACGAGACGGCGGGCACAGGCATAGCGATTCTGATCCTTGAAAAGACGCCACTGGATGTCGCATAGAGGGCAAGCTCAAGACAAACTCATAAAACTCATCATCAATATGAGCCGGACATGCATATCGAATTTCGCCACCTCCGCACCATCCGCGCCATCCACGAAGAGGGCGGACTGGCCAAGGCGGCGGATACGCTGCACATCACGCAAAGCGCGCTCAGCCATCAGATAAAGGGGCTGGAGGCGCAGGCCGGTGTGGAGCTGTTTGTGCGACGTTCGAAGCCGATGCGGCTGTCTTCGGCGGGGATGAAGCTTCTGCGGTTGGCCGAAGACATCCTGCCGCGCATTGCGGCGCTGGAAGAGGAATTCACCGGCCTGCGCGCGGGCAAATCCGGCCGGTTGCACATCGCGATCGAATGCCATGCCTGTTTTGACTGGCTCCTGCCGGTCTTGGAGAAGTTCCGCCAAGCTTGGCCGGATGTGGATGTGGATATCCGCCCGGGCCTGCAATTCGAAGCTCTGCCCGCCCTCGTGCGGGAAGAGGTCGATCTGGTGATCTCGTCTGACCCCGAAGAACTGCCGGGCGTCGATTTCACACCGCTCTTTGACTATGAACCGGTGTTTGTCGCGTCCGCCGAGCATCCGCTGGCGGCGAAGGATTTCATCGAAGCCAAGGATTTCGAGGGTGAGATGCTGATCACCTATCCGGTGGAGCGGGCGCGGCTCGATGTGTTCAACCAGTTGTTGACCCCTGCGGGCGTGGAGCCGCGCGGCATCCGGCAAGTGGAGCTCTCCGCAGTGATCTTGCTTCTGGTCGCCTCAAACCGGGGGGTCTCGGTCCTGCCGGATTGGGTTGTGCGCGAGCAGCGGCAGAATGCGAGCTATGTCACCCGACCTTTGACCAAGACCGGCCTGACCCGGCGGCTTTACGGCGCCACGCGGAGTGATGAGACCACCAAGCCGTTTATGTCCCATGTGCTGAAGCTGGCCCGGACCGAGCCATTGAAATTGCAACGCAAGTAATCGTTTCATCCCAATGGCTTAAATCTGCATCGACTTGTCGCAGGGTAAGCCGCGCGCAAGGTGTCGCAGTTGCATTGATCCGCCGGGCTTTACCCTCAGATTCTGGGGCAGGAGGCACGCGATATGTATGATCACCCTTACAACCCCGACCCTGACCTGACCCTTCACAAGCCGCCTGCGGACATCCATGACCGGATCGCTCTGAAGACGGTGAAATTCATGCGCGTCTTTGCCGATGCGTTTTTCGCCAAGCGCTATGGCCACCGCGCCGTCGTGCTGGAAACCGTCGCGGCGGTGCCCGGCATGGTCGGCGGGTTGTTGCAGCATCTCAAGGCGCTGCGCCATATCCGAGACGATCAAGGCTGGATCCGTGAGCTTTTGGAAGAGGCGGATAATGAGCGGATGCATTTGATGACCTTCATCAAAATCGCCCAACCGACGCTTCTGGAACGCGGCTTGATCATGATCGGTCAGGCGGTGTTCTTCAATTTCTACTTCTTTCTCTACCTGTTTGCGCCACGCACCGCGCATCGCGTCGTGGCCTATTTGGAAGAGGAAGCCGTGGTCAGCTATACCCAGTATCTTGAGCAGGTGGATGCCGGGCGGCAAGAGGATGTGCCTGCGCCGCAGATTGCGATTGATTACTGGCATTTGCCGTCCGATGCGCGGCTGCGCGATGTGATCATCGCGGTCCGGGCCGATGAGGCCGGGCATCGCGATGCCAATCACCGTTTTGCCGATCAATTGGCGGCAGGCTGACCCCTAGCGCCGATTGAGCCCTTGGCAGGCCGCGCGTGCAGGTCTATACGCGCGGCCTGGTAGTCAAAGGGGCAAGGCCATGCAAGGCAGCGCAAATCTCAACGTCATGATCAAAGCCGCTCGTCTGGCGGGGCGCTCGCTGGTCAAGGATTTCCGCGAAGTCGAAAACCTGCAGGTCAGTGCCAAGGGGCCGGGTGATTTCGTGTCCAAGGCCGATATGGCCGCCGAGCAGATCATCCGCGACGAGTTGATGGAGGCGCGCCCAAACTACGGCTTTCTCGGCGAAGAGAGTACCGAGACCGAGGGCAATGACCCAACCCGTCGCTGGATTGTTGATCCGCTGGACGGCACCACGAATTTCCTTCATGGGATGCCGCATTTTGCCGTCTCGATTGCCTTGGAACATAAGGGTGAGATCGTCGCGGGCGTCGTGTTCGACCCGGCCAAGGACGAGATGTTCTATGCCGAGAAGGGCCAAGGCGCATGGTTGAATGACAAGCAGCGGCTTAGGGTTTCTGGACGCACCCGGATGATCGAGAGCATCTTTGCGACCGGGGTCCCCTTTGGTGGGCGCAAATACCTGCCAGCGGCGTTGCAAGACTTGGCACGCCTGATGCCGCAATGTGCGGGCGTGCGTCGGTGGGGCGCGGCCTCGCTTGACCTCGCCTATGTCGCGGCTGGACGTTACGAAGGCTATTGGGAACGCGGTCTGAACGCTTGGGATATCGCCGCGGGCGTGATCATTGCGCGGGAAGCTGGCGCGATGGTGGAGCCGCTGCGCGAGGGGCAAGATTTGCTCACGGCGGGCAGTTTGATCGCAGCCAATGGCGGGATGTTCGAGGCTTTTGCCAAGGTGATCCGCGAACGGTCCGACGCTTAATCGCCGTTCAAAACCTGCTGCGCGATCCCGGCGACGAGCAGATAGATTGACGTTATCGCCACGACCAGAGTCAGGGCCGGATTGGAGGCGAACCCCGTCCAAGCGGCCCAGCCGATCGCCCCGGTCCAGACCAGGGCCACCGGCAGCGTGATCCATCGCCAGCGTTTGGTGCGCACGGGGTGGACGAATTTCAGCGGCAGGAACATCGCGACGCTGAGGATGATGACAAGCGCCAGCGTTATCCAAACCCCCGGCGTCATCACCAGGCAGCCCAGGATCAGCATATTCCAGCAGCCCGGGAACCCCGAAAAACTGTCATCGGCGGTCTTCATCCGGGTGTCGGCGAAGTAGAGCGCGCTGGCAAAGGGTACCAGCAACACGGTCAGCCAGCCGGTCCATCCCGGCAAGAGCCCTGAGGCGTAGAGCGCATAGGCCGGGATCACCACATAGGTCATGAAATCGATGATCAGGTCCAAGAGCACCCCATCGATTTCGGGCGCGTGGGTCTTGACCTCAAAATGCCGCGCCAATGGGCCGTCGATGCCGTCGACCACGAAGGCGAGGGCGAGCCAAAGCGCCATGACATCCCATCGCTGCTCCATCGCAGCCAGAAGGGCGAGCATGGCCAATGCCGCACCGATTGCGGTGAAGCCGTGGACGAAAAAGGCGGAAAGGCGCGCGTTCATCAAACTGTCATGACCGAAGAGGGCCCTGGCTTCAATGGGCAAGTTATGGGCCTATGCTTTGGGATGGGCGCTTTGATAGACTTCAAGGAGGCGCGCGGTGTCGACGGCGGTATAGGCTTGCGTGGTCGAGAGCGAGGCATGGCCAAGCAGTTCTTGGATCGCGCGGAGATCGCCGCCCGCGCTCAGCAGATGCGTCGCGAAGCTGTGCCGCATCGCATGCGGCGTGGCGGTGGCGGGTAGGCCAAGCTGCATCCGCGCCTGTTCCACGGTCTTTTGGATTTGCCGCGGGTTGAGCGCGCCGCCACGGATGCCGCGGAACAGCGGCGTATTGGGATCAAGCCGATGCGGGCAGAGGTCGACATACTGCGCCACGGCCGCCCGTGCGGCGGGCAGAACCGGTACCTCGCGCTCCTTGCCGCCTTTGCCGCGAATGCGCAGCACCTCGCCCAAGGGGAGGGTGCTTGCGGTCAGGCCAAGCGCCTCGGATATCCGCAAGCCGCAGCCATAGAGCAGTGTCACGACAGCCAAATCCCGGGCGCTGACCCAATCGGTTTGGTGCTGCATCTCGACCGTGTCGAGCAGGTCGCGGGCCGCCGGGGCGGCCAGAGGGCGGGGCAGGGGCCGTTGGAACTTCGGCGCGCGGGCGGCCAGCACGGCGGTGGCGTCGAACCCGTCCCGCTCGGCCCACCATCGGAAGAAGCCTTTGACGGCGGAGAGCTTGCGCGCCAGCGAGCGGGCGCTCACCTCACGGGCGCGCTCATCGGCCATCCAAGCGCGCATGTCGCGGATTGTGAGACCCCGAAGCGGGGCAAGGCCGAGGCTGTCGCCATGATAGACGGTTTGGAAGCCCAAAAACCCGGCCACATCACGGCGATAGGCCTCGACTGTGGCATCTGCCGCGCCATCCAATGCGGTGATATGGGCAAGCCAGTGTTGCAGAAGGTCGCGGGCCGCCGGGCTGAGCGCGAGCGTCATGGACTCAGGCCAAGTATTTGCGCATCAACCGCTCAAAAGCACCGTTGAAAAAGCTCAACAGATCCGTTCCTTGGCTGGGGCGGAACTGATGCGGGTCTTCGGCGCCCATAACCAGCAATCCAGGAAGGCGGCCTTCGCCGAGGTCAAGCCGCAACAGCGCTTCGGATTTGATCCAATCGGCCGCCTCGCCATAGATCACATCGGAGCTGTCCCCGACTTGGCGGAGCGTCACCGAGCGCTGCGGCACGTCGCGACCGCCGGTCAGATACTGATCGACAAAGCCGGGCGCGACGATGGTCAGCACATCCTCAAGCTTTTGCACTTTCGGCGCAGAGGTCTCGGTCGCTTCGGCGCTTTCAAGCACCAGGCGGACGCGATCGACCCGCAAAATCCCCGCCACATCGGTGCCGAGGATTTTCAGAAAGCTCTCGAAATCCGGTTGGTCCAGAAGGGCGATGATTGCGCGATGGATTTGATTGGTGCCCGAGAGGTTCTCATAGGCCGCGGCGATGACGGATCGGTGGGTATCCTCCAACCGATCCAGCCGATTTTCCAACCGTTCCATGGCGATGCCACGCATATCGACGATATTGCCGCCCATCTGCCGGTCATTCGCCGCAATCAGCGCCCGCATCAGGTCACGGTCTTCGAGAATAAGCTCCGGGTCACTCAAGACCCGTTCCCGCCAATCGTCCAACATGTCTGCTCTTTCGCCCATTTTCCGCCTGCGCCTCAGTATTTTTATTGGTTGGCGCAGACCTTACACGATGTTTACAGGATTTTCTGCCCTGTTTTTTCCCAATCCGCCAGAAACGCGGCCAAGCCCTTGTCGGTCAGGGCGTGATTGGCCATGGCCTTGATCACGCCCGGAGGCGCGGTTGCCACATCCGCGCCGATCAGAGCGGCGTCTTTCATGTGGTTTGCCGAGCGGATCGACGCGGCAAGGATTTCCGTCTCGAACCCGTAATTGTCATAGATCGTGCGGATATCGGCGATCAAATCCATCCCGTCGAGGTTCAGATCGTCGAGCCGACCGATGAAGGGCGAGATAAAGGTTGCGCCCGCTTTGGCCGCCAAAAGCGCCTGATTGGCGGAGAAGCAGAGGGTCACGTTGACCATTTTCCCTTCGCCCGACAGCACCTTGCAGGCTTTCAGCCCGTCCCAGGTGAGCGGCACTTTCACGGTGATGTTCTCGGCGATCTTGGCCAGCTTCCGGCCCTCGGCAATCATTGCCTCGGCCTCAAGCGCGACCACTTCGGCGGAAACCGGCCCATCAACCAGATCACAGATCTCTTTGGTCACTTCCAGGATGTCACGCCCCGATTTCAGGATCAGCGAGGGGTTCGTCGTCACGCCATCGACCATGCCCAGGTCATTGAGTTCTGCGATGGCATCGATATCTGCGGTATCTACGAAGAATTTCATCGTACGGTGTCCTTTCGGGTGGCAGCCGGGATCATTTGCCGGTCTTCTAGCGCAAGGGGCGGGATGCGGAAAGAGATGAGCCAAGACTATTTCGCAGAAGGAGAGCTGGTGGGCGTGTTGACCACCGAGCCGCTGGATCGGGTGCTGGACTACAAAGCGCCCGAAGGTGGCTGCTGGCTGGGTGCGTTTGTCGAGGTGCCGTTGGGGCCGCGCAAGGTTTTGGGTGTGGTCTGGGGGCCGGGGCGGGGCGATTGGGATATTGCCAAGGTGCGCGCGGTGAACCGGGTCTTGGATGTGGCCCCGATGCGCGGCGAGTTGCGCGGGTTTTTGGAGAAAGCCGGGGCATATACGCTGACCTCCATGCCAGCGATGCTGCGCCTAGCAACCCGCGCGCCGGGTCTGTCGGACCCGCCCTCTATGCGGAAGGTCTATCGCTTGGGTGCGTCTGCGCCGGATCGGATGACCGATGCACGACGGCGGGTTTTGGCGGTGTTGGAGGAGTATGGCGGCTTGGCCTTCACGCTGAAGGAACTCAGCGAGATGGCTGGTGTGACCTCCTCGGTGGTGAAAGGTCTGGCGACGCAGGCCGCGGTGGAGGAAGCCGATACGCCGCGTGATGCACCCTATCTGCCGCTTGACCCAGACCGCTCGGGCAAAGACCTGACCGAGGATCAGGCGGTGGCAGCCAAGGTTTTGCGCGAGGCGGTCGGCTCCGGCACCTATGGCACGACGCTTTTGAAGGGCGTCACCGGGTCGGGCAAGACCGAGGTGTATCTGGAGGCCGTCGCGGCCTGTTTGAAAGCGGGGCGGCAGGCGCTGGTGCTTTTGCCGGAGATTGCGCTGACCTCAGAGTTTCTAACCCGGGTCGAGCAGCGCTTTGGCGCGAAACCGGCGGAATGGCATTCCGGGGTGACGATGACCGAACGTCGCCGCTGTTGGCGGATGTTGGGGCAGGGCGCGGCGCAGCTTGTGGTGGGCGCGCGGTCTGCGCTGTTTCTGCCGTTCCGCGATCTGGGTTTGATCGTCGTCGATGAAGAGCACGATACCTCGTATAAACAAGAGGATGGCGTTCTTTATAACGCGCGCGACATGGCGGTGTTACGCGCCTCGATCAACTCTGCTCAGGTGGTGTTGGCCTCGGCCACGCCGTCCTTGGAAAGCTGGGCCAATGCCGAGGCGGGGAAATACGCGCGCCTTGATCTGACCGCGCGGTTTGGCGAGGCGGTTTTGCCCGAAATGCGGGCGATCGACATGCGGACGGAGGATTTGCCGGGCGATGCCTGGGTCTCGCCCAGCCTGCAAGCGGCGGTGAAACGGCGGCTGGCCGATGGCGAGCAATCGCTGCTGTTTCTGAACCGTCGCGGTTATGCGCCAGTCACGATTTGCCGGGCCTGCGGGCATCAGGTTGGCTGTGACAATTGCGATGCGCGGATGGTCGAGCATCGGTTTCAGAAACGTTTGATGTGCCACCAATGCGGGGAGACGAAGCCGATGCCGCTGGCCTGCCCAGAGTGCAAGATCGAGGGCAAGATGGCCGCCGTTGGTCCGGGCGTGGAGCGGCTGGCCGAAGAGGCTGCGACGCTCTTTCCCGATGCGAAACTGGCGGTTCTGTCCTCCGATCTGTTCGGCTCTACCCGAGCGCTGAAAACGCAAATCGAAGAGATCGCGCAAGGTGAGACCGATATCATCATTGGCACGCAACTGGTGGCCAAGGGCCATAATTTCCCGCGTTTGACACTGGTCGGTGTCATCGACGCTGATCTGGGTCTGCAAGGCTCCGACTTGCGCGCGGCCGAACGCACGTTTCAGTTGATGCGACAGGTGTCGGGCCGGGCGGGTCGCGTGGATAAACCCGGTGTCGCCCTGATGCAGACCTTTCAGCCCGATCATCCGGTGATCCGCGCGATCCTGTCAGGTGATGAAGAGGGGTTCTGGCGGGCCGAGGCGGAGGAGCGGCAACAGGCTGGCATGCCGCCTTATGGCCGGATGGCGGGGATCATCCTGTCCGGCCCCGATGCGGCGCAAGTCTTTGATCTGGGAACGCATCTGGCCCGCACAGACGCACCGCTCCGCGCGCTTGGGGCGACGGTTTATGGCCCCGCCCCTGCGGCGATCGCGCGTATCCGGGGGCGGCACCGCGTGCGCCTTTTGGTCAAAGCGCCCAAGGGTGTGGCGCTGCAGCCTGCGATTGCGGAGTGGACTCAAGGATTGAAGCTCAAAGGCGGGCTGCGCCTTGCAGTCGATATCGACCCGCAGAGCTTCTATTAAAATCGGTTCCCTTGCCTGATTTGCCCCGCTATTAACCCCGAACGATCCAACGAGAAGGGACAGTTGCCCATGTCCGCCGCTATCCGCCCGCAACCCGGCATTATGGAGATCGCGCTCTATCAGGGCGGGGCGAGTGCTATTGCGGGTATCGAAAACCCGCTCAAGCTCAGCTCGAACGAGAACCCGTTTGGCCCCTCGCCCAAGGCGGTTGAGGCG
Organism: Roseobacter sp. HKCCD6576-2; assembly: GCF_013179285.1. Lineage (GTDB taxonomy): Bacteria > Pseudomonadota > Alphaproteobacteria > Rhodobacterales > Rhodobacteraceae > Rhodophyticola > Rhodophyticola oceani. The sequence continues at coordinate 567,857 of NZ_WVNW01000001.1, forward strand.
ACGCAAGCGGTCGTGGCCGGGCTGCATCGCTATCCCTCCACCGATCATGCGCCGCTGCGCGCGGCGATTGCCGAGATGCATGGTCTTGAGGCCGAGCGGATCATTATCGGTGTGGGCTCGGATGAGGTGTTGACGCTTTTGGCGATGGCCTTCGCGGGGCCGGGTGATGAGGTGCTCTATCCTGAACATGGCTTCTCGCTCTATCGGATTTTTGCTCTCTCTGCCGGGGCGACACCGGTTGTGGCACCGGAAACCGACCGTGTTGTCGATGTGGATGCGATGCTCGCCCGGGTCACACCGGCCACGCGGCTTGTCTATCTCGCTAACCCCGCCAATCCGACCGGGACGCTGCTGAACAATACGGATCTGACCCGGCTGGCAGATGGCCTGCCCGCGGAATGTCTTTTGGTGCTCGACGGCGCTTACGCGGATTTTGTGCCGGGCTATGACGGCGGCGCGTCTCTGGTCAAAACCCGCGAGAATGTGGTGATGACCCGGACCTTTTCGAAGATTTATGGGCTTGGTGGGCTGCGTGTGGGCTGGGGCTATGCTCCGCAGCATGTGATCGATGTGCTGAACCGCATTCGCGGGCCGTTCAATATGTCGAGCCTCGCGCTGGCCGGGGCCGAAGCGGCGGTGCGGGATCAAGCCTTTGTCGATCACTGCCGTCAGGTGAATATCGAGCAACGCGCCCGGCTAGCGGGGGGATTGGCGCAGCTTGGTATTCCGTCCGATGAGAGCCACGCGAATTTCATCATGGCGCGGCTTGCCGATGAGGCCGAAGCCGTTGCGGCAGATACGCATCTGAAGTCACGCGGGATTTTGGTCCGGCTGGTGAAGGGCTATGGCTTCCCCGAGGCGCTTCGGATCACTGTCGGGCGGCCCGAAGACGTCACGCGGGTGTTGGATGCCATGGCGGAGTTCAGAGGCGTGTCATGAGCATCTTATACAAAAAAGTTGCGCTGATCGGCTTGGGCCTGATCGCCGGGTCGATGGCCCATGCCATGCGCCGCGGCGGGTTGGCGGGCGAGATCATCGGCACGGCCCGCTCGGCCGAAACACGGCGGATCGCGGCGGAGATTGGCCTTTGCGATCAGATCGCTGAGACGGCGGCCGAGGCTGTGAAAGGCGCGGACCTCGTCGTCCTCTGCGTGCCGGTCGGGGTCATGGCTGCGGTGGCCGAAGAGATTGGCCCACATCTGACGCCGGGTGCGACGATCACCGATGTGGGGTCGGTCAAACGCGATGTGATCGCCCAGGTCGAGCCGTATCTGCCCGAGGATGTGCATTTTGTGCCCGGGCATCCGCTGGCCGGGACCGAGCATTCCGGGCCGAATTCCGGTTTTGCCGAGCTGTTCGACAATCGCTACACGCTATTGACCCCGCTCGAGGGCGCCGACCCGCAAGCGGTCGCCAAGCTGCGCGCGCTCTGGGAAGGCTGCGGCGCGAATGTCGAGGAAATGGACGCCGATCGCCATGATCTGGTGCTGGCCGTCACCTCGCACACACCGCATTTGATTGCCTACACGATGGTGGGTGTGGCCGATGATCTGCGCCGAGTGACCGATAGCGAGGTGATCAAATACTCCGCTGCGGGTTTCCGCGATTTTACCCGGATTGCGGCGAGTGATCCTACCATGTGGCGTGATGTGTTTCTGTCGAACAAGGATGCGACGCTGGAGATTCTCGGCCGCTTCACCGAAGAACTCTTTGCGCTGCAGCGCGCGATTCGCACTGGTGATGGGGACCATCTGCACGATTACTTTACGCGCACGCGGGCGATCCGACGCGGGATCATCGAAGCAGGTTAAGATACCGATGCGCCGAATTTTGGGCGTGCCAGCCCGCGCAAAGAGGATGCAGCGGAATGAGGCTGGCCGTCTGGGCTTTGAGCGTTGTGCTGGCTTGGCCGGCGCTTGCCCAGGCACCAGATCGGTCGCCTTTCCCCACACCGCGCCCGGGCGGGACAACCGCTGCACCGACAACAGAGGTGCGTCAGGCCTCCGCCGCGACGCCCGCGCGTGTCGTGATCCGCGCCAGTGCCAACGCACCGCGCCGGTCGCTCCGCCCAATACTCCGCCCCGGTGGGTCGCCTTCCCAGACGGCAGCCGCGCAACCGACCGGGCCCGTGCCCGCCGCCACCGGCGAAACTGTTCAGATCATCGAACGCAGCGGTTTGTTTGGGATGAACCGGCGTGTGGTGGAAGTGCGGGCGATCAACGGGGCGACACGGCTGGCCGTTGTGCGATCTTTGAGACCTGAGATCCGCCCCGACGGGTTGGAACAAACCGTGCGGGCCGCCGCGACCCGCACCACGCCGTCGCGTGTGGCGCAGCCTGGGCGGCGCGGCGCGCTCTGCGGTCGGCCCGGGATCGTCGGCGAGCGTTTGTCGCCAATCACCGGTCGGATCAGCGGCTGCGGGATTGCCGAGCCGGTGCGTGTGCGCGAGATCGATGGCGTCACGCTCAGCCAGCCTGCGACAATCAACTGCGACGCGGCGCGGGCCTTGCAAACATGGCTCAATGACGGCGCGATCCCTGCGGTTGGCCGTACCGGCGGCGGCATCGCCTCATTGCGCGTGGTGGCGTCTTACTCTTGTCGCACGCGAAACAGCCGCCCGGGCGCACGGCTCAGCGAACACGCCCGCGGCAATGCGATCGATGTGGCGGCGATTGGCCTGGTGAATGGCCAAGAGCTCAGCGTGCTCAGCGATTGGAGGCGCGGTAACACGCGCAACCTTATGCGCCGTTTGCACAGCGAGGCCTGCGGGCCATTTGGCACTGTGCTCGGCCCGAATTCGGACCGGTTCCACCAGGATCATTTCCATTTCGACGTGGCGAGCTATCGCTCGGGGCCCTATTGCCGCTAGGGCGCGCTACCGCAGCACCAGGCGCGGGGCGTCTCCCACGGGAATTGGGCCGAAAAACACCCGCTGATCCCGGAAGCTAAGAGGTGCATCGATATCGGTGTCGCGCCCCGAGAGGCCCGCGACCAGTCCCAAAATACGCTCGATCCCGCCACGCGCTTCAACCGGAATGGCGCCGGCATTCACCCCCATCTCGACCATCTCGCGCCAGTTCTGCGCGCGGACCGAAATCTCGCCGTTTGGGTAGCCGTCGGCATCGACGGCCATCTCCCCCGCGAGACGCAGGGACAACTCCCCCCAATTGGCGCTCAGATCGGCGAGATCAATCGACGTGATGCCGGGCCGCGACTGTTCCAGCGCCGTCAGGTCCCAGGGCCGATCAAAGCCCATGACCGCTTCAAACCGAACCAATTCAATCGCTTCGGGCAAAATGCCCGCAGGGTTCAGCACGGCTTGTACGGGCTCCGCCGGAGTCAACGCATTGGCCTCAAAGAGAATGTCATAAGTCGCGTTGGTTTCGGGCAGCCGCGCGACCTGAAGCTCCGCCGCTTCAAGCGCCATCTGCCACCCCTCGGTGCTGCGGACCGCGACATTGGCCAGGGTCATCTCAGATTCATCCAAGGCCAGGTCGCCGCCCGGGCGCACTTCCACCACCGCGCCCATCTCGGAATTGGTGATCGTCAGCCGCTCGAAGGGGGATGCCAGGCTTTGCTCAGGCGGCCAAATCGCCTCGATCCGTTGCGGTTGATAGCTCGGCTGTGTGATCTGAAACTCGGGCGCGATCCAGGCCCATCCGGTCTCAGGATCGGCGAGTTCGACTTCACGCAGCTCCGTCCGAAACCGGATCGGATAACCACCGGTTTCAAGGCTCTCGTAATTTACCAGCCAGCCTTCGGACGCGCGCGCGTCCAGCCAGGCGCCCATCACCCGCTCGGTCCCATAAGCCCCGGCAAACCAAATGCCCGACCAGAGCACCGCGATGATGCCCAAGACCCAAAACCAAACGCGCATCGGCGCGATCTCCCCTTCAAATTCGTCTGCCCCCTGCATATAGGCAAGGGTTCAGGAAAGGACCATCTTCGATGTCTGATGCGCTTTGGGTCTTTGGATATGGCTCGCTTCTTTGGGATCCGGGCTTCGATGTGGCAGAACGGCGGCTGGCCCGGCTTGATGGCTGGCATCGCAGCTTTTGCATGTCGTCGATCCACCATCGCGGAACCGAAGAGAACCCGGGGCTGGTCTTGGCGCTTGATGCGGCCGTGGGGGCGCATTGCGACGGTGTGGCGCTGCGGGTTGTGGGGGGGCAGGAAGAGGCGGTGCTCGCCTATCTGCGGGAGCGGGAGCTGATCTCCTCGGCCTATCTGGAGACTCGCCTCGTTGTCGATTTCCACTGCACGGGGCAGGCCGAGGCGCTGACCTATGTGATCAACCGCCAGCACCGGCAATATATGGGGGCGCTCAGTCTGGAGACACAGGCGAGGATCATCGCGCGCGCCACTGGCGGGCGGGGCCCAAATGACCAGTATCTCTACAACACCGCCGCCCATCTGGCGGAGCTGAACTTGGCCGATCCGGACATGGAGTGGTTGGTGCGTCGGGTGCAGGCGCTGACAACTGAGGCGTGATGTTGGATAAGTTCGGCACCGCGACCTGACGCATCTTTGGGTGCGATCCCGGCACATCTTTCATCAGCGCCGTCTATACGACCGGCGGTTTGTCCCGAGCATCTGACATCGAGTGTGCGGCGACCCAATCCGCATGAGCCGGTCGGTGTGTCACTCAACCTGTAACACGAACCTCTCGGCGCCCCAGCCAGTGACATTGCAGCGGGCGCGGATGAAGACCTGCGTGACACCCTCGGGGATCGTGACATTGCCGAGTGAGCGGGTGAAGGGTTGTTCCTCAACATGTGGGTGAAACAGGGTTCGCGTACCAAGCACGGTGCCGTCTTCAAGTTCGACTTGCCACCCATCGGCGTAGTGATCCCAACCTGTATCCGGATGGGCCAGCGTCACATGGATCGTGTCCCCCCGTTGTTCGGCAGCCAGAATTTCGGGGGGCTCGGCCAAGGCCAGGGCAGGGAAAAGCAAGGTCGCGGCAATCAAGGCCAGTCTCATGGCATCTCTCCATCATCGGTTAGGATAACTTCACGGGATGTCGAGGCGAAATCCCGGCTCCAGATTCCGTAGGAGATAATGGCGGTCGCGGCCAGAAGCGGCAAGGGGCCAAACAGCCACGCCAAGGAGCCGAGCGAGAAATAGATCGCTCGCATGCCGCGGTTGAAATTATAGGATGCGCGAATGTTGATCACGGCAGCTTTTGCGGCCCGTGAGGCGGCATGCGGATCATCCGGCTTGTTCGGGATGGCGGCCATCATGACAGCGCAGTAGCCGAAGAGCCGGTTCGACCAGACGAAGCGCAGCACCGATTGGGCAAGAAGGCCAACGGTGAGCAGAAGTTTGATCTGCCACAGAAGGGCGGTTTCTTCTTCCAGGGTCAGGTCGCGGGCGACGACCAAGAGTTGATCGGAGTTGCTGATCAAGGTGAGCAGCCCGCCAAGTGCCAGCATTGCGCCAGAGGCAAAGAACGCGGTGCTTTGGCGCAGATTGGTCAGGATCGTCGCGTCGAAGATCCGCATCTCTCGCTGCACCAGCTCGTCCATCCAGGCGCGCCGATAATGCGACATCAGCACGGTGACCGATGGATGGCGGACCCGATCCGATTCAATCCAAGCGCCAAGCCCGCCCCATGCGGCGAGCAGGAGCCCGACCGCCAGTGCATCAAGCCAGCTGAGAGAGGTTATGACCGAGAAGAAATCCATCCTCTGAACCTTAGCGATTGAGATTCCAGTTGCCATCCGGTGAAATTGGTTATATTTATTTACCAATACCGGATGGGAGGACCGATATCATGGAGATGCCAACACCGGATCCAGTCGTTCTGGAGAAGAAATCGGCGCTGGTTGCGCGGCTTCTATCGGTTTTGCCGAGGGAGGCGGTGATCCATGAAGAGGCGGAGACGCGTGCCTATGAATGTGACGCGCTCACGGCCTATAAATGTCCGCCGCTGGCCGCCGTCCTTCCGTCATCGACCGAAGAGGTCGCGGCGATTCTGAAGATTTGCCATGAAATGGGCGTCCCGGTGGTGCCGCGTGGTTCGGGCACCTCGCTTGCCGGTGGGGCCCTGCCCACTGCTGATAGTGTTATCCTGGGCGTTGCCCGGTTGAACGAGGTTTTGGAGACCGATTACGACAATCGGTTCATCCGCGTGCAGTCCGGTCGGACCAATCTGAGCGTCACAGGCGCCGTCGAAGAAGACGGGTTTTTCTATGCGCCGGACCCGTCAAGCCAGTTGGCCTGCGCCATTGCGGGCAATGTGGCGATGAACTCTGGCGGGGCACATTGCCTGAAGTATGGGGTGACGACCAATAACCTGTTGGGTGTCACCATGGTCACTATGGATGGTCAGGTGATGGAGATTGGCGGCGCGCATATGGATGCGGGCGGGTATGACCTTTTGGGCTTGATCTGCGGCTCGGAAGGGCAATTGGGTGTGGTCACCGAGGCGACGCTTCGGATCTTGCCAAAGCCCGAGGGCGCGCGTCCGGTGCTGATTGGGTTTGATGACAATGAGGTCGCAGGCGCGTGCGTTGCCGACATCATTAAGGCGGGCGTTCTGCCGGTTGCGATTGAATTCATGGATCGGCTTTGCATCGAAACCACCGAGAAATTCGCCAATGCAGGGTACCCCGACTGTAATGCGTTGTTGATTGTCGAGGTCGAGGGATCGGACGCCGAAATCGACGAACAGCTTGGCGTAATCCTGCAGATCGCGCGCAAATACGACCCGGTAGAGCTGCGCGAGAGCAAGTCGGCTGAAGAGAGTGCCAAGATTTGGCTGGGCCGGAAATCCGCCTTTGGCGCGATTGGGCAGATCAATGATTACATGTGTCTCGACGGCACGATCCCCGTCTCCAGCCTGCCGTATGTTCTGCGTCGCATTGGTGAGATGAGCGAAGAATACGGGCTTCAGGTTGGCAATGTCTTCCATGCGGGCGATGGCAATATGCATCCGCTGATCTTGTTCGATGCGAATAAGCCTGGAGATTTGGAAACCTGCGAAGCCTTCGGTGCGGAGATTTTGAAGCTCTGCGTTGAGGTGGGTGGGTGTTTGACCGGCGAGCATGGCGTGGGCATTGAAAAGCGTGATTTGATGAATGCGCAGTTCAACCCGGACGATCTGGAGCTTCAGATGCAAGTGAAGGATGTGTTTGATCCAGCCTGGTTGTTGAATCCGGCGAAAGTCTTCCCGCTTGATGCCTCCCAAAGCCGTAGGGATGTCGCCGCCTGACGGCGGCGACCCGCTGGGGGCCGCTGACCCCAGGCCCGACGGATATTTATCACCAGAAGAAGGACAGGCCCGGTGCTGACCCCGAAAATTGAAATTGAGTTGTCCGAGATGATTTCGGGCGCGACCGGGCCGCTGCGCGTGCAAGGCGGCGGGACGCGGCCGATTGGTAAGCCGGTGATCGGAGAAGGCCTCTCGACGGCGGGTCTGAGCGGGATCGAGCTTTATGAACCGGGTGCGTTGACCATCGTTGTGAAAGCTGGAACCCCGCTGGCCGAGGTTGAGGCGGCCTTGGCGGCGGAAAACCAACGGCTGCCCTTTGAACCGATGGATCATCGGGCCCTGCTTGGAACCAGCGGCACGCCGACTGTTGGCGGGATGGTGGCGGCCAATATATCCGGGCCGCGACGGATCCAGGCCGGGGCGTGTCGTGACAGCTTGATCGGTGTGCGGTTCGTGGATGGCACGGGCCGGATCGTGAAAAATGGCGGTCGGGTGATGAAGAACGTCACCGGCTATGATTTGGTCAAGCTGATGGCTGGGAGCTATGGCACGCTTGGGGTGTTGACCGAGGTGAGTTTCAAAGTGTTGCCGGGGGTCGCGGCGACCGCTTGTCTGCTTTTGAAAGGGTTGGACGACACGGCGGCGGTGTCGGCGATGGCGGTGGCGCTTGGGTCCCCATTTGAAGTGTCCGGCGCGGCGCATACGCCCAAGGGCCTTGATGGCTCGCCGGTTACGATGATCCGGATTGAAGGCTTTGAGGCCTCGGTGGCCTATCGGGCGGCGGAGCTGCAGAAGATCTTGGCGCGGTTCGGCGAGGCTGACGTCGAAACGGGCTTGGCGGGTGACAGTGGCGGATTTGGCACCGATGCGGGCTGGGCCTGGGTGCGCGATGTGACGGGTCTGGCCGAGCAAGCCGGGGATGTCTGGCGGGTGTCGGTCAAGCCGTCGGATGCGCCAGAACTGGTCTCGCGGATGGGGGCGCTGGACGTACTCTATGATTGGGGCGGCGGTTTGGTCTGGGCGTTGATGCCTCCGGGGACCGATTTGCGGGCCAAGCTCGGCGATGTGCCAGGTCATGCGACATTGATCCGCGCGGCAGAGGACACCAAGGCGCGACTGCCCGTGTTCCAGCCGGAGGCAGCGCCAATTGCGGCTTTGTCAGCGGGATTGCGCGAGAAGTTCGACCCGCGCGGCATCTTGAACCAAGGGTTGATGTCATGAGCGGCCGCAGATCGAGGATGTGCTTTCACCCGACGCCAAACGGCGGCTCATGCCATGGGGCGACCAATGCGAAACGGCTGGGCCGTAGAGATAGGCAGATGATCTAATGCAGACAACCTTCACACCCGAACAGCTGCTGGACCCGGCCACGGCGCGATCAAATGAGATTCTGCGTTCTTGTGTGCATTGCGGATTTTGCACCGCGACCTGCCCGACCTATCAGGTTTTGGGCGACGAGTTGGATAGCCCCAGGGGGCGGATATATCTTATAAAAGATATGTTGGAGAATGACCGGCCAGCGGATGAGAAGACGGTCAAACATATCGACCGCTGCCTAAGCTGCCTGGCCTGCATGACCACCTGCCCATCCGGTGTGCATTACATGCATCTGGTCGATCATGCGCGTGAGTATATCGAGCAAACCTATAAACGACCCTTCACGGATCGGGCGTTGCGTTGGATTTTGGCGCGGATTCTGCCCTATCCGACCCGATTCCGGCTTGCGCTTTTGGGGGCAAAGATCGGGCGGCCCTTTGCGTCTTTGATGCCGGATGCGCGGTTGAAGGCGATGCTTGAAATGGCGCCGAAAACGATCCCGCCGGTAAGCCGCAATGACGACCCGCAAGTGTTTCCTGCGGAAGGGGAGCGGAAGATGCGGGTGGCGCTGATGACGGGCTGCGCGCAGCGGGCGCTGAATACCGATATCAATGACGCGACGATCCGGCTTCTGACGCGGCTCGGCTGCGATGTGGTGATTGCCGAGGGGCAGGGGTGCTGCGGGGCACTGACCCACCACATGGGCAAGACCAAAGAAAGCCATGCGACGGCGGCGAAGAACATTCGGGCCTGGAGCCGGGAGATGACGGGCGAGGGGCTGGACGCTGTCGTCATTAACACCAGCGGATGCGGCACGACCGTCAAGGATTACGGGCATATCTTCCGCAACGAGGCTTTGGCGGAGCAGGCCAAGGCGGTGAGCGAGATTGCTATGGATGTCTCTGAAATGTTGATGAAACTCGACCTGCCCGAAGGGGCGGACAAAGAGTTGACCATCGCCTATCACGCCGCGTGTTCCTTGCAGCATGGGCAGCAGATTAAGACCTATCCCAAGGATCTGTTGAAGCGGGCGGGGTTCAATGTCGTGGAACCAGCGGACAGCCATCTGTGCTGCGGCTCGGCGGGGACCTATAATCTGATGCAGCCGGAGATTTCGAAACAGCTCAAGGACCGCAAGGTGCAAACGCTGGAGGCGAAAAATCCCGACATCATCGCGGCGGGGAATATCGGCTGCATGATGCAGATCGGCGGCGGTACGGAGGTTCCGATTGTCCATACCGTGGAACTGCTCGATTGGGCCACGGGCGGGCCGAAACCCCCGGCTTTGACGGTCGAGAGGACGTCCGGCCCCGCGGTTCCGATATTGCGCTGATCGGTCGCCCCTGACGAAATTGAGCACCTCGGGCGCACACCTTTTGATCCGGGCATCGCCCGGGTCAACGGTGCGCGCCGGGTGCATATATGGGCCTCAATTTCGCCCCAGTATCCCGATAAACGCCGGGTCGGTTTTGCTTGGAGGCCGGTCATGGCGCGTCTTTTTAAGGCATTTGGTCTATGTTTTATTGTTGGCTCAGGCGCTTGGGCGCAAGGGCTGCAACTGCCCACTATTGAGCCGGACACCACGTTGCGCCCATTGCAAACGGCGGATGAGTTGCGCGGGTGGGAGGCCATTGGCCGGTTAGACACAGGCACCGGGTTTTGCACAGCAACCTTGATCGCGCCCGATCTGGTTCTGACGGCGGCGCATTGTCTGTTCGATGAGACAGATGGGACGGTGACACGGAGCCCGGACGCAATCTTGTCGTTCAACGCGGGTCTTCGCAACGGGCGTGTTGTGGCGCAACGCGGTGTGAAGCAGACGATCCTGCATCCCGAATACACCTATGGCAGCCCCGAAGATTTGGGGCGTATCCGGGTCGATATGGCGCTTCTGCAATTGGACCGCGAGATACCTGAGCAGATGATCCGCCCCATGGCCACACGTGGCAGCGTGGAAACCGGTGATGTGGTGCAGGTTGTGTCCTATGGCCGGGATCGGGAGGAGTTCGCGTCACTTGAAGATGATTGCGAGGTCTTGGCCGATGATCCTGGCGTCTTGGTCCTGTCTTGTTCGGTCGTGCAGGGGTCTTCCGGGTCGCCCGTGATGGTGAACCGCGATGGGCAGATGAATGTCGTCTCCGTGGTCTCGGCCACGGCGGATTGGCGGAATGATCCCGTAGCGTTGTCAGCCGAGTTGCAAGGCGAGTTGGTGGTTCTGTTGGACCTTCTCGACCGGTCGAATGCGCAATTTGTCCGCTCTCTGCCGCAGGTGCGCAGCCTTTCAGGCGCGAATGATGGGCGCGAAAGCTCGGGCGCGCGGTTTGTGCGGCCTTGAGCCGGTCTTGAAACGTCGAAGATCCTTCCACACATGAAGGCTGTCGCGGTGCCCAATTGGGGCCGGGATACTCACCAATGGGCGGGTCCGATCCTGGACCGTCCGATCTGATTGTTGTCGCTCAAATGGAGGATAACCCTATGCGCACCTATGATTTGTCGCCCCTTTACCGGGCAACCGTTGGCTTTGACCGGATGGCCGACCTTTTGGACCGGGTGATGACCCAAGATGTGGGTAGCAGCACCTACCCCCCGTACAATATCGAAAAGACCGATGAAGATGCCTATCGCATCTCGATCGCCGTTGCAGGCTTTACCGATGAAGAGTTGAGTGTTGAACAGCGCGAAACCGAGTTGGTCGTTGCAGCGCGTAAGGCGAAAGATGAGACCAAGCGGACCTATTTGCACCGCGGTATTGCAACGCGCGCGTTTGAAAAGCGCTTCCAACTGGCGGACCATGTGCGTGTGACGGGAGCCTCGAATGAGGCCGGTATGCTGCATGTGGATCTGGTGCGGGAAGTGCCGGAGGCGCTCAAGCCGCGGCAGATCGCGATCAACGCGACCGCTCCCAAAGCGATTGATGCGGAGCCGGTTGAGGCCTAAGCCCTAGCTTTGTTATGATTTGAGCGCAGCCCGTTCGGGCTGCGTTTTCAGTTGCGCAGGAGCCGGTTTAGGAGAACCGCGCCGGCCAGTGGTGCCAGGACACAAAGGATCAAGACGGGGCCATATCCCGCCAATCCAAAAAGGGCCGCGCCCAAAAACGGCGCCAGCGCGAAAAGCAGTAGATAAGGCGTTGCGACCGCGCCCGAGATGGCACCGAAATCGCGCTGACCAAAGACCTCGCGGGCGACGACCGGGCGCATGATGCCAACGACGCCATGACCTGCGCCCTGCAGAAAACCGAAGAGCAAGACCACCCCGGCGACCCACCCCGCCGCAGCCATCATCACAGCACCGAGCGCCACCGCGCCCATCGCGAGCTGCGCGATGCGGATGGCGGGGATATGCGGGCCAGCCGCCATCATCGCAATCCGGCCGATCACCTGCGAGGGGCCGATCAAGGCGGCTGCCAAGATCGCCAGATCGTCTGGCACACCTTGCGCCGCCATGATCGGGAGGAGATGGCTCACGAAAATGCCTAAGGTGAGGGCTGAGGCCGCAAAACCGATCGCCACGAGCCAGTATTCCGACCGGCGGAGGAGCCTTGCAGGCGGCGTCGCCACGTCTTCTGTTTCTTGTGGTTGGGCTGTGCGTGCGTCCCGTTCCAGACGGGTCGCGGCGAATACCGCGAGGGGCGCCGCAAGAACCAGATTCAGCGCCGCAAAGGCGTAGAGCGCCAACCGCCAGCCGCCGATCTCGGTCAGCCAATGGCTCAACGGATACGCCAGGGTGCTGGCAAATCCGCCGACAAGCGTAATGGCTGTGATCGCTTGGCGTGCGGCGGGGCCCTTGGCGCGGGTGACGATCGCAAAGGTCGCCTCGTAGAGGGAGAGCCCCATGATAACGCCCATCGCAGCCCAAATTAGATAAAAGGCCCAAAGCGTCTCGATCCCCGTCAGCCCGAGCAGCAATCCCGCCCCCATCACCGTCCCCAGTGGCAGGCTAAGAGGCGCCGCGCCGCGATCAATCAGCCGCCCATAGAGCGGTGCCCCCAAGGCGTAGATCGCGATGGCCAGCGTGAAGGCGCCCATGATCTCCGGACTGCGCCAGCCGAACTCGGCCTGCCATTCAAGCACCAAGGCTGGAAAACTGTAAAACAATCCGGCCCAGACGGTGATTTGCATCCCCATCAGGGCCAGAATGGCCGGATCGCGGATCAGGCGCATCGCCTGCCCCGCTGATTTGATGTCAGAACCATTGCCCCGGTTCCATCAATCCCAATTGCATCAACTGCTGCGATGACCAATGGAAGCGTGTCGATTTGTGCCAGCGGAAATCGGGCACATCATGACGCGAGCCGGGATTGGTGCGGAGCGCCTTGGCCACCCGAAAGGAACAGATGGTGGCTGAAAGCGAATGATGCCACGGGCACTCATAGGTGTTCATCTCTTCATCATTCAGCGTGTGATTTTCACGCAAGCGCAGCCCGGGGCGGGCCTGAAACAAGCCGACACGATCAATCTTGCGCTTTGGTTCTGGCACATGTTCCTCGAACCGCCAGCGCAGGCCGCCATAGAAGTTCAATTGACGCTCAAGGATCTGATCATCGGCATTGCGCCGGGTCGCGGCGTAGTAGCCGGAGCTGTCGATATGCGCGGTGTCGAGAGAGACACCGTTGGGATATGCTGTCAGATCGTCGGCATAGAGATCGATCACATAGGTTAGGATCGAGTTGCGCCGCTCCTCCATCGTGAAGGCGACAGCCTCGCCAATGCTGCGGTCTTCGCAAAACGGGAAGAAGAGAAACTCACCATTGTAGCAGTAATGCAGCCACTGCCCCGGCACTTTGTCGATCAAGGCATTGACCGCATCCTGCGCCGCCCCTTGTTGCCGGGTGCGATGGCGGATGACATCAATCTTGTCTGAAATCTCTGCCGGGTGATCCGGAAGTGCAATCTGATCCGGGGCCAGCAGAATCACCCGACCAAAGCCAAGCTGAAGGCAGTGCATAACACTTGCCTCAACCTCGATCGCATCCTCGGCGACAATGACAGCGAAAGGGCCTTTGCCCATCGCGGAAGCTGGGGCGGCGCGGAACGCCTCAAGTGTCGGGTAAATCATGCCTGTCTGCGGGGTTGGTCTTTGAAAAGCAGTGTGCCCGGCAATGGGTAAGATTGCAATTCCAATGGCTCGGCCCGTTGAAGGTCGCCCGCCCATGAGATATGGGCCAGGGCCAACACCCCGCAGGAGCCGCACCGATGTCCGAGACCAAGAAGCTCTTTGTTAAAACCTATGGCTGTCAGATGAATGTCTATGATAGCGAGCGCATGGCCGAGGCTTTGGGCGCAAAGGGTTATGTGCAGACCGATCGCCCGGATGATGCGGATATGATCCTGCTCAACACCTGCCATATCCGTGAGAAGGCGGCGGAGAAGGTCTATTCGGAATTGGGCCGGTTCAAACCCCTGCGCGAGGCCAATCCGGACCTGAAGATTGGCGTGGCCGGATGTGTGGCGCAGGCCGAAGGTGAGGAGATCATGCGCCGTCAGCCCATGGTTGATCTGGTTGTCGGGCCGCAAACCTATCACCGGCTGCCCGCGATGGTGGATACGCTGGCCGAGGGCGGCAAGGCGCTCGACACGGATTTCCCGGAAGAGGACAAATTCGCCCATCTGCCAAAGGGGCGCAAAGCGCCGCGCGGGCCAACTGCGTTTCTGACCGTGCAGGAGGGCTGCGATAAGTTTTGCGCCTTCTGTGTCGTGCCCTATACCCGCGGGGCGGAGGTTTCGCGCCCGGTTAAGCGCTTGTTGGGCGAGGCGCAAGACCTGGTCGAGCGCGGTGTCCGCGAGATCACGCTTCTGGGTCAGAACGTGAATGCCTATCACGGGCAAGGTCCCGAAGGGGCGGAATGGGGGTTGGCGCGGCTGATCCGCCGTTTGGCCGAAATCGACGGGTTGGAGCGTATCCGCTTCACCACCTCGCACCCCAATGACATGGAAGACGACTTGATCGCCGCCCATGGAGATTGCGCCAAGTTGATGCCGTATCTGCATTTGCCGGTGCAGTCAGGGTCAGACCGTATCTTGAAGGCGATGAACCGGAAGCACACGGCCGAGCACTATATTCGCCTGATCGAGCGCATCCGTGCGGCGCGCCCTGATCTGCTGCTCTCCGGCGATTTCATCGTGGGCTTTCCAGGGGAGACCGAGGCGGATTTCCAGGCGACGCTCGATCTGGTTGCCGCGGTGGGTTATGGCCAAGCTTACTCTTTCAAATACTCATCTCGACCCGGGACGCCCGCCGCCGAGCGCGCGCCCGTGGACCCGGATGAGGCAAGTGAGCGGCTCCAACGGCTTCAAGCGCTTCTGGGCCAGCAGCAACGTGCCGCCCAAGATGGCATGGTGGGCCGCGAGGTTTCGGTCTTGTTTGAAAAGCCTGGACGGTTGCCGGGGCAGATGGTCGGCAAATCCGAGTATCTGCATGCTGTCCATGTCGACGCGCCGGAGGCCCAACGAGGAGAGATCGCGCGCGTCAGAATCACGAACTCTGCGGCTAACTCTTTGGCGGGCGTGCTCCTTTGACGCCGCCGCGTTGATTGACGTCGGCCCGGCAGAGGTGCGCGGTTAGCCAACGTTTTCCGAACAATGGCCCCAAGCGGTGGTGCAGTGTTTCCGTCTGGGGAACTATATTTAGTAAAATTGGCTTCACAAGATCACAAAACTTGCTATCCTCCTGCGAATAAATGGTGTTTTGCGCTGCGCTCTGCCAGGCGCGCTTTTAGCACAGAGAATTGGGGGATGCTGACGTGGTTACACAACTCTCATCGGCTGTGGGGTCGATAGTCCGAACAACTTTGTATGGCGCCGCGCTGGGGGCGGTTGCGCTGTTTCTGCCGACCGGCGCCGCACAGGCGCAACAAAGCGCGACGATTACGGGCACGGTGGCGCCAACGATCTGGATTGATCCGGATGGCTGCCACCATTGGGTCGCCGATGGTGGGATCGAAGGCTATATGGAAGGCCGGGTGAACCCGCAAAATGGGATGCCGGTGTGTATGGAGTTCAACACCTGCGCGGTGATGAATTCGGATGTGCTCTTCGCCACTGATAGCTCCCGGATCAGCCATGCAGGCCGCCGCGCGCTTGAGGATTTCTTCCGCGGTGCCGGGGCCTTCGCCTACGCGATTTATGGCCACACCGATAGCCGCGCATCGGATGAATACAACATCCGCCTGTCGCAGCGCCGTGCCGCCTCGGTGGCCAGTGTCGCCCGCTCCGTTGGGGCGCAGGTGGCGCGCGAGATCGGTTTTGGCGAGCGCCAGCCGGTCGCGCCAAACAATTCGGCTGCGAATATGCAGTTGAACCGTCGCGTTGAAATCGTTTGCTACAGGTGACCGCTATGATCCGTCTTGAAAACATGAAGACCCCAGCCGTCCTTGTCGCTTGTACTTTGGCTTTGGCTGGATGCGTCGAATCCTTTGAGGGTGTGGGTCCACCGCGGGGCGATGGCCCGCCGCTGATTGCGATTGGAGAGGATCGTGGCCGCGACTCTGGTTCGCTAACCCAGCTTGAAGCCGGCATTTATATTGATCCCGATGGTTGCCACATCTGGATGATTGATGATGGGTTGGAAGGATATTGGTCCCGTCGCCGCGATCCGCGCAGTGGTCTGCCGGTTTGCACGCCGGTTGCCCCGCCCAACTCCGTTGTTGGCGAAATCAGCGCGAGCCCTGGCATCCGCGACCGCGTTCCACGGCGATAGTCCCCGGTCTCAGATTATTTGGTAAGTTGAGCGGGCGGTCCCATTGGGGGCTGCCCGTTTTCTATGCTGCATGGCCCAAGACCCGCCTTTTTGTCCGCTATTGGCCACAAGATGTTGCTTTGCGTCGCCAAGGTTGCCACACTGGAGGCAAGCCATGTGATTTGGGAGTTCCCATTGGACTTGTCCACGCTGACTGCGCACCCCGCCGACCCGCCTGTGGAACTGCTGTTAGAATTTCCAGACAATCGTTTGTTGATCGAGCTATGCGGCGAGTTCGACCGCAACCTCGCACAAATTGAACATCTGATGAGCGTTCAGATTCTGCGTCGCGGCAATATGCTGGCGGTTTTGGGAGAGGCGCGCGCCGAGGCGGGTGAGGCGCTGCGAAAGCTTTATGAGCGGGTCGAGTCTGGCAAAGGTCTGGAACCTGGAGATATCGACGCGGTCGTCCGCTTGGGCGATTCCGCCGAAGGCACAGGGGCCCGCGACGGCGATCAGATCGAGATGTTCAAAGGAAGCGCCGAGGATCATATCGAGATCCGCACGCGCAAGAAAACCGTCGAGCCGCGCACCCAAGCACAGCAGGCCTATGTGCGGGCCCTCTATGATCACGAACTGGCCTTCGGGATCGGGCCCGCCGGGACCGGCAAGACCTATTTGGCGGTTGCTGTCGCCGTGAACCAGATGATCAACGGTCATGTGGACAAGATCATCCTCAGCCGCCCCGCGGTTGAGGCGGGCGAGCGCCTGGGTTTCTTGCCGGGCGATATGAAGGACAAAGTCGATCCTTACATGCAGCCGCTTTACGACGCGTTGAACGACTTTCTGCCGGGCAAGCAACTGGCCAAGCTGATCGAAGAGAAGCAGATCGAGATCGCGCCCTTAGCCTTCATGCGGGGGCGCACGCTATCGAATGCTTATGTGGTTCTGGACGAGGCCCAAAACGCAACCGCGATGCAGATGAAGATGTTCCTCACCCGGCTCGGCCAAGGCAGCCGGATGGTGATCACCGGTGACCGCAGTCAGGTGGATTTGCCGCGTGGTGTCTCAAGCGGTTTGGCCGAAGCCGAACGGATTTTGGGACGCATCGACGGGATCAGTTTCAACTATTTCACCGCCAAGGATGTCGTGCGTCATCCCATGGTTGCGAAGATCATCGAAGCCTATGACGCGGATGATCCGGCGAAATAACCCATCACACCGCCACCCGCGTTGCCAGTAACGAGCGCAGGTTCCACTCTAACTGATGCGAAGCTGCAGGCTGGACAATTGGTCTCACTTGGGATGGATGGCCGCATGGAGATCGACATTCTCATCGAGGCATCGGAATGGGAGGCGGTTGGGCTTGAGGCCCTAGCCGCTACCGCTTGCGCGGCCGCGCTGGCAGAGATCGGTTTGGACCCGGATCAGTTTGAGATTAGCCTGCTTGGCTGCGACGATGATCGGATTGCGACGCTCAACACCGAGTTTCGCGGCAAGCCTCAGCCAACCAATGTTTTGAGTTGGCCGACAGAATCGCGAGAGACGGCTCCAGGAGAAATGCCAACTTTGCCGATGCCAGATCCCAATGGCCCACCACATGAGTTGGGCGATATCGCAATCGCCTATGGAGTTTGTGCGACCGAAGCCGCAGCGCAGGGCAAGCCGATTGAGCATCATGTCAGCCATCTTTTGGTGCATGGCACGCTCCATCTGTTGGGTTTTGACCACATATCCGACCCCGATGCCGCTTTGATGGAAGGTTTAGAGACCCGCATCCTTGCAAGACTGGGTCTGCCTGACCCATATTAATCAAACGGGCCGCCGTTGGTCCGGCATAGTTTGGAAAGGAGCCATGAGCTCAACCCCTGACCCGTCGTCTAGCGCGGCGCAGAGCGCGCCCGAGGCCGATGAGACGCTAGAGAGAAAACCCGGCTTGTTTGCCCGGCTCTTTGGTGCAGATCGTACACCCGATATCCACATTGCCTATGGTGCCGATACGCTGCCCGCTGAGGATGGCGTGCCGGGCCCGGTGCCTGGCACAGGCATGTCCAACCTGCGCCGGTTGCGCGTGGAAGATGTGGCCATTCCGCGTGTGGAGATCATCTCGGTCGCCTGCGATATCGAGTTGGACGATTTGGTCGCCGTGTTCCGGGAGAGCGGGCTGACCCGCTTGCCGGTCTATGATGGCACCTTGGACACCCCGATTGGCCTGGTGCATTTGAAGGATGTCTCTCTGCGCTATGGGTTTAATGGCGGCGGCAATGGCTTCTCGCTGCGCACGATGTTGCGCCCGCTGCTTTATGCGCCGCCCTCGATGCCGATTGGCGTCTTGCTGCAGAAGATGCAGACGGACCGGACCCATATGGCACTTGTGATCGATGAATATGGCGGTGTCGATGGCTTGGTCACGATCGAGGACCTGATCGAACAGGTTATCGGCGAGATCGAAGACGAACATGACGTCGAAGAGGATCAACCCTGGACCCGCGAAAGCTCCGGTTCCTACTTGGCATTGGCGCGTGCGCCCTTGGAGGAGTTCGAGGCTGAGACCGGTTTGAAACTGGTTGATGCCGAGGATGACGACGAAATCGATACGCTTGGCGGGGTGGTGTTTCTGCTGACCGGGCGTGTCCCGGCGCGGGGCGAAGTTGTCCCGCACCCGTCTGGGGCGGAGTTTGAAGTGGTGGACGCTGATCCACGCCGGATCAAACGGCTGCGTGTCCGCTTGCCGGAGGGGGCGAAGGTTGCCGCTGGCTGACAAGGCCAGCGCCTGGTTGGCCGCGCGCAGTTTCCGGCAACGTCTCGTCTTGAGTTTCGCCGTCGGGACTGTCGCTGGTCTTGGTCAGGCGCCCTTTGATTTGCCCCTGGTCTCCGTTTTGGGCTTTGCGGCATTGATTGGCTTGTTGATGCAGGTCGGCACGGCTCGACGCGGGTTTTGGCTCGGGATGTGGGGTGGGGCCGGATACTTCACGGTATCGCTCCACTGGATTGTCGAACCATTTTTTGTGGACCCGGTCCGCCACGGTTGGATGGCGCCCTTCGCGATTGCGTTGATGTCATTCGGCTTGGCGTTGTTCTGGGCGTTGGCGGCGGGTCTGGCTGTGCGCTTGGCCAAGCCCGGCTGGCCGCGCGCATTGGCTTGGGCGGTGCTGATGACAGTTGCGGAACTGGCCCGCGCGAGCGTTCTGACAGGATTCCCTTGGGCCCATCCGGGACATATCTGGATTGATACGGCGCTGTTGCCGCTGGCAAGCCTTGTGGGGCCCCATGGTCTGACCCTTTATACAACCTTCATGGCCGCTGTCCTTGCCGCCTTGGTGATCCAGCGCAGTAGGGTCGCGCTCGGGGTCCCGCTTGTTCACGTGGCGATGATTGGGCTCGCCTTGGCAATGCCGCCAGCGCCTCTACCAGCGGCTGACGCGGCGGTGGTCCGACTGGTTCAACCCAATGCCGCGCAACACCTGAAATGGCAGCCCGAGATGATCCCCATCTTCTTCGAGCGCGCGATAAACCTCACAGCAGCGCTGCCGCAGATTGAAGATCGTCCGCCCGCGATGGTGATCTGGCCCGAAACCTCTCTGGCCGCTTTGTTGAACCAATCCGAAGACTGGCGCGCTGTGATCTCAGATGCGGCGGGTCCGGTGCCGGTGATCCTGGGCGCGCAACGGTTGGAGGGGGTCACAGCCCGCAATTCATTGGCCCTTTTGGATGAGACCGGGGCCATCTCCGCGATCTATGACAAGCATCATTTGGTGCCCTTTGGGGAATATGTGCCCTTGGGCGATCTGATGGCACAGGCGGGCATTCGTGGCCTCGCCGCCGCGCTCCAAACGGGATATCGGCCCGGGGTGGGGCCGACGGTCCTTGATCTGGGTGATTTGGGTGATGCCTTTCTAATGATCTGTTACGAGGCGATTTTCCCAAGCTATATCCGTCAGGTAGACAGGCCGGACTGGATGATCCACATCACGAATGATGCGTGGTTTGGGCAATTCTCTGGCCCCTATCAACACTTGGCGCTCGCCCGTCTGAGGGCGGCGGAGCAAGGGATCCCGGTGATCCGGGCGGCCAATACTGGCGTGTCCGGCGCAATTGATGCGCGGGGCCGGGTCGTCAGCCATTTGCCGCTTGGCGTGGCGGGTGCGTTGGATGTTGTTTTGCCACCGCCTCTGCCGCCGACAGTCTATGCGAGATTTGGCGATTTGCCGGTCTATCTCGTGATTCTCGCAACGTTTTTGGGGCTGGTTCTAGCCCATCGCCGCAACAGGCATTGAACCCGCCTGCGCTTGGGCGTAAGCCGGGCCGATCAAAGCTCCACAACGGCTTCCTGGCGTGGAGAGAAAACACCAATGGAGCATTCCCATGGCAAGACAGAATTTCATGTTTACCTCTGAATCCGTTTCGGAAGGCCATCCCGATAAGGTCTGTGACCGGATTTCGGACGCGGTTCTCGACGCGTTACTTGCCGAAGAACCCGAGGCGCGCGTGGCATGCGAAACCTTTGCCACAACCAATCGGGTGGTAATCGGTGGTGAGGTCGGCCTGTCGGATCAGGACAAGCTGCAATCCTACATGGGTCAGATTGATCAGATCGCCCGCGATTGCATCCGCGATATTGGGTATGAGCAGGACAAGTTCCATCATAAGACGGTCGAGATCACCAACCTCCTGCATGAACAGTCCGCCCATATCGCGCAAGGTGTCGACGCCTCCGGCAACAAAGACGAAGGCGCGGGCGACCAGGGGATCATGTTTGGCCACGCGGTCAATGAAACGCCGGAGTTGATGCCAGCGCCGATTTGCTATGCCCACAACATCCTGCGTCGCTTGGCCGAGGTGCGGAAATCCGGCGCCGAGCCTGCCCTTGGCCCCGATGCGAAAAGCCAGCTGACCATGCGCTATGTCGACGGCAAGCCGGTCGAGGTGGCCTCGATCGTGCTTTCGACCCAGCACCTCGATGAAAGCCTCACAAGCGATGATGTGCGCGCCATTGTCGAGCCGTACATTCGCGAAGAACTGCCTGAGGCTTGGGTAACGGATGCCACGAAATGGTGGGTGAACCCGACCGGCAAATTCGTCATTGGTGGGCCGGATGGCGATGCGGGCCTGACCGGGCGGAAGATCATCGTGGATACCTATGGCGGTGCCGCACCTCATGGCGGCGGCGCGTTTTCCGGCAAAGACCCGACCAAGGTGGACCGCTCGGCGGCTTATGCCGCGCGTTATCTGGCGAAAAATGTCGTTGCGGCCGGGCTCGCCCATCGCTGCACGATTCAGCTGAGCTATGCCATTGGTGTGGCAAAGCCGCTCTCGATCTATGCCAACACCCACGGCTCGGGTGAGGTGCATGAGAGCAAGATCGAAGCGGCGGTTGAACAGCTCATGGACCTGACCCCGCGGGGTATTCGGACCCATCTCGGGCTGAACAAGCCGATCTATCAGCGGACCGCGGCGTATGGTCATTTCGGTCGTGCGCCGGACGCGGATGGTGGGTTTAGCTGGGAACGGACCGATCTGGTCGAGGCGCTGAAAGCGGCGGTCTAGGGCACGGTTGGAAACAGTCGGCATGGCGCGCGGACGGCATCTGAGAACCTATGCGATCCGGTTCGTCGGCTCGGCCTTGGTGGTGAGCGGAGTGGTTTGGGCCATTCTGGCCTATGCGCCGGGCCTGATGTCGGGGGCGATTGGCCGCGGTGCTGTGACGGGGGGTGCCATCGGCGCGCTTCTCTGGCCGGCAGCGGCTTTCGCAAAGGACCATTTTGCGGGTGAAGGGGGTGCCCTGCCATCTGCGCAGCGCTGGGGCTATGCGTGGCGGTTCGCTCTGATTGCTCTATGTGTGGCGATGCTTTTCGCGGTTGTCGCGTTTGCGTTCGGCTTCCCCAAATCCCTTGGCCTTTCAACTCTATCGCCAAACGAGCAGGGGCAGATCATCGGGTCTAGCTTGGCTTTGCCGGTGCTTTTGATGGTGCCGATCAATTGGCTTATGATCACCTCTGGTTTCAAAGGCGCCGCGCGAGGGGCAGCCCGGCGCAGGGTGCGCTAGGTCTTTGCCCAAGAGGTCTCCAATGTCGTCTGATCGCCCATTCCGCAACTTCTATGGCCGCCGCAAAGGGCAGCATTTGAAGGCAAGCCAGGAGCGATATCTGGCGGAGGATTTGGCGGCGCTGTCGCCGGGTCCAGTGGATTGGGACGTGAACCCTGACAGGGTGCCATTGGATTTGGCGGCGCTGTTTCAGGGTCGAGAGACATGGCTGGAGATCGGGTTTGGCGGTGGCGAGCATCTGGTGCACCAAGCGGCGACGCATTCCGATGTCGGCATCATCGGGTGCGAGCCGTATATCAATGGCGTCGCGATGCTCTTGGGCAAGATCCGGTCTGCAGGCGTGGAGAACCTCCGCGTTTATCCCGGCGATGCGCGCGACCTGTTCGATGTTTTGCCGGACGCCTCGATCAGCAAGGCCTTTTTGCTCTACCCCGATCCGTGGCCGAAGGCGCGCCATCACCGGCGGCGTTTTGTGACACCGGAGCATTTGGAGCCCTTGGCCCGTGTGCTGAAGCCGGGGGCTGTGTTGCGCGTGGCGACCGATATTCCCGATTATGTGCGGCAGACCTTGATCGAAGTGCCGCGCGCCGGGTTTGAATGGTTGGCCGGGGGGGCATCTGATTGGCGCGTGCCATGGGGTGATTGGCTGTCGACCCGATATGAACAGAAGGCGCTGCGCGAAGGGCGGGTGCCACATTATCTGACATTTCGGAAGCTGTGAGGGATGTCGTCTTGCCCCTTGGGCAAGCCGATCCACGCGCGCTGACGCGCGCAGTACTGCGGGGGCGCTGCCCCCTGGCGCGAGTGCGCCTCCCCCGGGATATTTGCGAAGCAGAGAAGGGGTGTGGACTGCCATGCTGGTGCGGTCTATCAGGCGGATGCGACGATCAAACGAGGGATCTGTTCTATGTCCGGCCATGGTGAGCCAATTCCAATGACCTCGCGCCGCGCCGCGCCGTTGAAAGGTGTGGCGGAGGTGCCGGGCGACAAGTCGATTTCGCACCGGTCGCTGATTTTAGGCGCAATGGCGGTCGGCGAGACGCGGATCAGCGGATTGCTGGAAGGCCAAGATGTGGTCGATACGGGCCGCGCGATGCGCGCCTTCGGGGCGGAGGTCACGCGACATGGGCCAGGCGAGTGGACGGTTCATGGCGTCGGTGTTGGTGGCTTTGCCGAACCGGATCAGGTGATCGATTGCGGCAATTCGGGGACGGGCGTGCGGTTGATCATGGGGGCGATGGCGACCACGCCGATCACCGCCACCTTTACCGGCGATGCGAGCTTGAACGGGCGACCGATGGCACGGGTGACAGATCCGCTTTCGCTGTTCGGGGCCGTGGCCGTGGGCCGCGCGGGGGGGCGGCTGCCGATGACATTGGTTGGCGCCGAGGCGCCATTGCCGGTGCGCTACACGGTTCCGGTTCCCTCGGCGCAGGTGAAATCGGCGGTTCTACTGGCGGGATTGAACGCGCCCGGGCAGACGGTGGTGATTGAGCAGGAAGCGACGCGGGATCATACAGAACGGATGTTGGCGGGCTTCGGCGCCGAGATCACAACCGAGGTGACCGAAGACGGCCGGGTGATCACGTTGACCGGGCAGCCGGACCTGACCCCGCAAGACATCACCGTGCCACGCGATCCGTCGAGTGCGGCCTTTCCGGTCTGTGCCGCGTTGATTGTGGAAGGCTCGGACGTGTTGGTGCCGGGCATTGGGCTGAACCCCACCCGCGCGGGCCTGTTCGAGACGCTGCGCGATATGGGGGCAGACCTGACCTATGAGAATATGCGCGAGGAAGGCGGCGAGCCTGTCGCCGATCTCAGAGCGCGGTTTTCGCCCAACATGAAAGGCATTGAGGTGCCACCGGAGCGGGCGGCCAGCATGATCGATGAATATCCGATCTTATCGGTGGTGGCGTCTTTCGCCGAAGGGCTGACGATGATGCGCGGTGTGAAAGAACTGCGTGTGAAAGAGAGCGACCGGATTGCCGCGATGGCGACAGGGTTGCGGGCCAATGGGGTCAGTGTTGAGGATGGGCCCGATTGGTGGAGCGTCACCGGCATGGGGCCCGGCGGGGTGCCGGGCGGCGGGCTCACCGAGAGCCACTTGGATCACCGGATTGCGATGTCCTTCCTGTGTCTCGGGATGGCGACGAAGGAACCGGTCCGGGTGGATGACGCAGGCCCGATTGCCACGAGCTTCCCGATCTTCGAACCTCTTATGGCGGGCTTGGGCGCGCGGATCGAGCGGAGCAACCGGTAGCGCGCTGATTGAGGAAATGGCCTATCTGGGACGGTCGTCTGCCCCTTGTCTGCCCTTTGGTCTGGCAATACCGTTGCTCGGGATGGAGATTTGCCCATGACCACCGGTTCCTGTCTTTGCGGCGCGATCCGCTACAGTGTTTCCGCCGCATTGCGCCCGGTGATCGCGTGTCATTGCGCCCAATGTCGCAAGACCTCCGGCCATCATGTGGCGGCGACATCTGCGCCGCGCGAGGCGGTTGAGGTGAGCGGAGATGTGACCTGGTATGCCTCCTCAGACATCGCGCGGCGGGGATTTTGCGGCATCTGCGGTAGCAACCTCTTCTGGGATGGGCCGGGCAGCCATCTGTCGATCTTCGCGGGGACGCTTGATGGCGATCCGGGCGTGCGCCTCGCTGGGCATATCTTCTGCGCGGATAAGGGCGCTTATTATGAGATTGCCGATGGATTGCCGCAGGCTGCGCAGGATGATCCGGAATTGACGACACAGGTGACGTTATGAGTTTTACGGTCGCGATCGATGGGCCGGCTGCGGCGGGGAAGGGCACAATCTCTAAAGCTGTGGCGGCGCATTTTGGGTTCGCGCATCTGGATACCGGGTTGCTCTATCGCGCTGTCGGGCGACGCATGCTGCGGGGCGAAGACCCGGTCGCGGCGGCGCAGTCGCTGCGCGCAGAAGACTTGCAGGGCGATGATCTGCGTGGCCCCGAGGTGGCGCAGGCCGCAAGCAAGGTGGCGGTGATCCCCGAGGTGCGGGCGGCTTTGGTCGATTTCCAGCGCGCTTTTGCGACCCGCGCGGGGGGCGCGGTGCTCGACGGGCGCGACATAGGCACGGTGATCTGCCCGGAGGCGCAGGTGAAGCTGTTTGTTACCGCAAGCGCGGAGGTTCGGGCCGAACGGCGCTTTGCGGAGCTGGCTGCCAAAGGCTTAGATGTGACGTTCGAAGGCGTCTTGGAAGATGTCCGCGCCCGCGATGCGCGAGACGCGGAACGCGCCACCGCGCCGATGGTCGCCGCCGCGGATGCTGTGGCGCTCGACACATCGGACCTCAGTATTGAAGCCGCTGTCGCGCGCGCCGTCGCGGTTGTCGGGGCCGCGCGTCAGAGTGCTTAGCGTCGAGAGAGGCGCGCGCCCGATCGCGCATATCTGTTGAGTGTGTCGAAACGCCATCACCAAAGCGTGCATTGGGCGTGTGGCTCAGGTCGCGCTAGGCTGAGGTCACCCATCTGAGAGGAGACCTCATGTTGCGTGCCCTGCTAATTGTCTTGCTTCTAACGGTATCACCCGTGTTTGCGCATGACGCGCGAGACCCGATGACGCCTGAACGGGTGGCGCAAATCTTGCTTGCCCTTGACCCTGACGCGCGGGCGGTAGGCGCGCGCGCCGAGATGACCCTCGGTGATGTTCCGGTGACAGTGTTTCTCGACGAAGGGGCCAATCGGATGCGGGTCATGGTGCCGGTGGCCTCGGCCGAGGCTCTAAGCCCGGAAGATCTGACCCGGGTGTTGCAGGCCAATTTCGACACCGCGCTAGATGCCCGCTATGCGATTGCACAGGGGCGGCTTTGGTCGGTCTTCGTGCATCCGCTGGCCGAGTTGACCCGGGAGCAGTTGATCCTTGGGATCGGGCAAACCGTAAACCTCGCCCAAAGCTATGGCACGCTTTACACAAGTGGCGCGCAGATATTCGGCCAGGGCGACAGCGGTGGGATCTATAGCGATCTGATCGAAGAGTTGTTGGAGCGTGGCGAGGCGCTCTGAGCGCCACTGCCCCTTGCACATAAGGCCAAGCCGCGCTATACGGCGCTCCGTCAAGCAGGCGGTCAACGTCGCGGCAGAGCAGGGTCGGGTTTCTCCCGGCCCTGATTGTTTTGCGGCCACCCCGTCAAAGACCAACCCCAAAGACCGGCGGAGACAACCGCACGGCCAGATAAAACCCTGATAAGGAACTGAAAAACGCATGTGCGCTAAAGCAACCATGGAGGAATTCGAAGCCCTCCTGAACGAAAGCTTCGAAATTGACACGCCCGAAGAGGGCTCCGTTGTCAAAGGTAAGGTTATCGCCATCGAGGCGGGCCAAGCCATCATCGACGTCGGCTACAAAATGGAAGGCCGTGTCGAGCTGAAAGAATTCGCAAATCCTGGCGAAGCCCCCGAGATCGCGGTTGGCGACGAAGTGGAGGTCTACCTCCGCAATGTCGAAAACGCCCGCGGTGAGGCGGTTCTGTCCCATGAAATGGCCCGTCGTGAGGCCGCTTGGGATCGTCTGGAGAAGGCCTATGCCGATGAGAACCGCGTCGAAGGCGCGATCTTTGGCCGGGTCAAAGGCGGCTTCACGGTCGATCTGGGTGGCGCAGTTGCGTTCTTGCCTGGCAGCCAGGTCGATGTCCGCCCCGTGCGCGACGCTGGCCCTCTGATGGGTCTGAAACAGCCGTTCCAAATCCTGAAAATGGACCGTCGCCGTGGCAATATCGTGGTATCGCGTCGGGCGATCCTCGAAGAGTCCCGCGCCGAGCAGCGCGCCGAGGTTATCGGCAAGCTGGCCGAAGGCGATGTGGTCGACGGTGTGGTCAAAAACATCACCGAATACGGGGCCTTTGTGGATCTCGGCGGTGTCGACGGCCTGTTGCACGTCACCGACATGGCCTGGCGTCGTGTGAACGACCCGAAAGAGGTTCTGACCATTGGCGAGACCGTCAAGGTGCAGGTCATCAAGGTCAACAAAGAGACCCACCGTATCAGCCTCGGCATGAAGCAGCTGCAGGACGATCCGTGGGATTCGGTCGAGACCAAGTACCCGCTCGATTCGACCCATACCGGTCGCGTCACCAACATCACCGATTACGGTGCGTTTGTTGAGCTTGAGCCAGGTGTTGAGGGTCTCGTGCACGTCTCCGAGATGTCCTGGACCAAGAAGAACGTGCATCCGGGCAAGATTGTCTCCACCTCGCAGGAAGTGGAAGTCATGGTGCTCGAGATCGACACCACCAAACGCCGCGTCTCGCTTGGCCTCAAACAGACCATGCGCAACCCGTGGGAAGTGTTCGAAGAGCAGTATCCGGTCGGCACGCAGGTCGAGGGCGAGGTCAAGAACATCACCGAATTCGGTCTGTTCGTGGGGCTCGACAACGACATCGACGGCATGGTCCACCTCTCCGATCTGACCTGGGAAGGTCGCGGCGAAGATGTGATCGGCAACTACCGTAAAGGCGATGTGGTTCAAGCGGTTGTCTCGGAAGTCGACACCGACAAAGAGCGTATCAGCCTGTCGATCAAAGCCGTTGAAGGCGACCCGTTCGCCGAGGTTGTCGATGGCGTCAAGCGCGGCTCGGTTGTGACCGTGGCCGTGACCGCGATCGAAGATGGTGGGATCGAAGTGGAATATGAGGGCATGAAATCCTTCATCCGCCGCTCCGACCTCTCCCGTGATCGCGCCGAACAGCGCCCTGAGCGCTTCCAGATCGGTGATAAGGTCGATGCCCGCGTGACCAACGTGGATGCGAAGACCCGCCGTTTGGGTCTGTCGATCAAAGCCCGTGAGATCGCCGAAGAGAAAGAAGCGGTTGAGCAGTATGGCTCCTCCGACTCCGGCGCATCGCTTGGCGACATTCTTGGCGCGGCGCTGAAAGGCGACGACGACAAGTAAGGCCAGTCGGCTTAGGAAAACAGAAGGCCCCGCTGAGCAGCGGGGCCTTTTTTATGACCCGGCGTTCACCCTATAGATCAGCTTGGCAACCTAACGAAGCGTTCGAAACTGCCTTTGCGGTCGTCCTGGGCAGAGGTCACGTGCCAGATGACGAAGCCAGATGGTCTCTGATCGGTCGTTTCCATGCCGCGCGACAGTATGGCCGGCGGTGGCCGACGTCAGGTGTGGGTCAGAGGCCACGCATCCTTTGGCATCATTGAACCTGCCGCCGCGCTTTCGACCCGCCGCGGCGATGGGGTCTCGGAAGGCAGAGGTTCAACGGTTCCGGCGGCATGCGCCGTGCTGCAAGCAGCAATGCGCAAAACACGCCAATCGCGGGCGATACCCGCTGAAATGGCAAGGCGCGCGCATAGGCCGCCCGTGCCTGGCGGTCGAAGTCGCTATCGCCGGGCAGGGACCCGAGCCATTCCATAAAACCGAGTTGGCCAAGCTCAACGGCTCGAAGTTGGTCGGCAGGGTGAGTTTGAAGTCTGTTCAAAACATGATTGAGTACCATAGCGCCCTCCGCGCAGGGGGCGGGTCTGACGCAGGCAATCTGAAATGTCTCGGCGGGGCCGGTCCGTCATCACAATGCTCCTTGCCAGGCACCCCGCCCGGGGTTGAGTTGAAGTGCGATGGCAGGTCTCCTGACTTGCGGGTCTTGGCCGGTTCCGAACCTTCCCGGACCCTATGCCCAGTGGTGTTCCTCGGATCGGCTCACCGCCTACAGTTGCGGGGGCAGTTGCGGCATTGGCTGGCGTGTACCAGTCGCACCGCATTCCCTTTAAATCCCGCCGCCGAAACGGTCTGGGAACCATCGCCTCAATCGGTAAAGAGACCGGGGGCTAGATGTCAATTGCTGATTGACGAAACGGGGTCGTCGGCGCGGCGACGGCTTTGACCTTAGTCGCGCGGACCGTCACCCATGGCCGCGGCCACCATGTGACTGGCACCCGATAGCTGCCCAAGCGGCAGTGGGTCGTTGCCCCGCGCGCGGCGGCGATCGGCCACAATCTGACCTCTGGTGAGCGCGATCCGGCTCACATCTGCGGCGTCTTCTGGTTGCATGACATAGACGCCGTCGATATCGGCCAAGATTGCATCACCCGGCAGCACGGCCGTGCCGCCAACGGAAACCGGCACATGCGCCCGCCCGCCGAGATTGGCCATCCGCGTTGTCATTGGCGAGACGCCGCGACACCAGACAGGGAACCCCAGTTCGGCCAGTTCCACGCTGTCGGTGCAGGGACCATCGATGATGGCGGCCGCAATCCCTTGCCGCATTGCCGCCGCCGCAACACCGTCGCCGAGGCAGGCATGGCGTTGGTCGCCAAGCCGGTCGATCACCAGGATATCCCCAGGGGCGGCCAAACCGATGGCATGGTGCAGCATAACCGAACACGGCCCCGGGATTTGGACGGTCAGGGCTCGCCCGGCAATGCGCGGGCCAAAGCCCTGATTGGCGCGAATGCCTGGGTCGAGCGCTCCCCAATAAAGAATATGCCCCAGCATCGTTGTCTCGCATTGCTGAAGGGTCTCCACCGTGGCCGGGTCGAGGGCCGGTGGTTCGGGCCCGATCATGTATTTGGCTGGCGAGGGAAGGGGGCTGTTCATCGTTCACTCCGCAAAGTCGGGTCGAGCCGGTCGCGCAACCAGTCACCAATCATTGAAACAGACAGCGCGAGGCAGAAGATGATCGCGCCAGGCAAAAGGGTCAGCCACCAAGCCGTCATCAAGCGGTCGCGCCCTTCGGACATGATTTGCCCTAGGCTTGTGAGTGGCGGTTGCACGCCAAGCCCCAAGAACGAGAGCGCCGTTTCCAAGAGCACCGTGAGTGGCAGATTCACGGTGAACTGAACTAACGCGACATTCAGGATATTGGGCAAGACATGGCGCAGATAGATCCGGGCGGGGGACGCCCCAAGCGCGCGAACGGCGGTGACATAGCCGGACTCTTTGGCTTGCAAGGTCGCGCCGCGCATCAGGCGGGCATAAACCTCCCATCCGTTTAACCCGACGAGCAGCAGAAAAAGCGTGAAGGAGTTGTCGAACATCGCCAGCATGAACAGGGCCACGATGATGATCGGCAAAGAAGCCTGCACATCGATGGCGGCGACGATGACCGCTTCGGTCTTGCCGCGTTTGGCGGCGGCAAGAATGCCGAGAAGCGAGCCCAAAACCGCGCCGATCACCGTGCCAACGATCGCCACGACCAGCGTGATTTGCGCGCCGGTGACAAGCCGCGCAAAAAGGTCCCTGCCGCGCGCATCCGTCCCGAGAAGGTAGCCCTCGGTGCCGGGCGGCTCCAGTCGATGAAACAGAGAGGTTTCGCGGAACCCGTGCGGCGTCAACAGATGGCCGAAAAGGGCGAACATGACGAAAAGCGTCACGAAACTGAGCGCAAGCTTCACGCTAAACGGGATTGGCGCGCGCGTCCGCTGCGGCGCGACTGGTGCGGTTGCGTCGCTCATTTTGCGCGGATCCTCGGGTCGATGATCAGATAGAGGAAATCGACGATCAAGTTCGCGATGACCATGGTGAAGGCGACGACGAGGACCAGAAATTGCACCTGCGCCAGGTCCCGCGTTGCGACCGACCGCACCAGAAGCTGCCCGACCCCAGGCCAGGCGAAAACCTGCTCCGTCACAACCGAGCCAGCCACCAAAGCGCCGAGAGAGAGGCCAATCAGCGTCACCAGCGGGATCGCGGCATTGGGCGCGGCGTGGCGCACAAGCCGCATCCCAAAGGGGATGCCACGTGCCTCTGCTGCGCGCATATAAGGCGCGTTGATCGTTTCCAGAACAGAAGAACGGGTAAACCGCGCGAAACTGCCCATCGCGGCCAGACCAAGGGTCAGCGCGGGCCAGATGACGCTGGCATTTTCACCGCCCAAAAATGTGCTGAATGCGAGGGCGGCGACCAGGATCATGACCAGACCGAACAGGAAGTTCGGCATCGCGAAGGCGAAAACAGAGAACCCCATAACGAAGCGATCAAGTGCCGTGCCACGCCGGATGGCGGCCACCGCCCCGATGGGAATGCCGATGGCAATGGCCATACAGAGTGCCGTTAACCCCAGATGCAAGGTGAAGGGCAGACGATCCAGGAATGTTTCTTCCACCGCAATGCCGGTATGGATCGAAAAGCCGAAATTCCCCTGCAAGATGCCGCCGACATAGCCCAAGTATTGCTGCCAGAGCGGTTGATCGAGGCCGAGGGCCCGGGTGTATTGATCAATCACCTCTTGCGGTGCGTCAGGCGGGACCAGGGCCGCCGCCGGATCGCCGGAGAGCCGGATGAACAGGAAAACCAACGTTACCGTGACCAACATGGTCAGCGCCGCGCGCAGTAATCGGGAGAGGATGTAGCCGGTCATGCCGCGCTCCCCTGCTGAAAGAGTTCGAGCCCGGGGGCGGCCTCTAACAGGCCCGCGGTATAGGGATGTTCCGGCGCCCCAAAGACACGATCGGCAGGGCCGCGTTCGACGATTTCACCGGATTTCATGACCAGGATGTCGTCCGCAATGGCGCGGGCCACGGCGAGGTCATGCGTGATGAATAGGATCGCAAAACCAAACCGCCGTTGCATATCGGCGAAGAGATCCAAGATCTGGGTCTGGATCGAAACATCGAGGGCAGAAACGGCCTCGTCAGCGATCAACAGCTCAGGCTCCAAGGCGAGGGCGCGGGCGATGCAAATACGCTGCCGCTGCCCGCCCGAAAATTCCTGCGGATAGCGGCCAGCGGCTTGCGCCGAGAGGCCGACCAGTTCAATCAACTCCATCGCCTTGGCCCGCGCCGCATCGGGCGCCATGCCATGGATGATGGGCCCTTCGGCGATTGCAGACAGGATCGTCTGGCGCGGGTTTAGGGCGGAAAACGGATCTTGCAACACGACTTGGATCGATTGTCGCAGTTTGCGGAGCGGTGCGCCGGTGACATCGGCAATCTCCGCACCTTTGAAGCGGATCGATCCGCTCTCGATATCCTCGAGCCGCAACAGGCACCGTGCCAGCGAGCTTTTGCCAGAACCGCTTTCCCCAACCACGGCCACGGTGCGGCCCTCCGAAATGCTGAGTGAGACGTCTTTAACAGCATGAAGCGCCTTGCGATTGCCCAAAAATCCGCTGCGATAGATCAGGTTCACATCGGTCGCCTCAAGGATCGGCGCTTCATCATCGCTACCGAGCTGGCGTGGTGTAGGGTTGACCGCAGCGATGAGTTTTTGCGTGTAGGGATGCTGCGGGTTGCGCAGAACATCCTGCGCGTCGCCTGTTTCGACCAGCACGCCGTCCTGCATCACGGCCACTCGATCCGCAATCTCGGCGACGACGCCAAAATCATGGGTCACAAATAGGACCGAGAGATCATGTTCCACCTTCAGGCGGGCAATCAGAGCCAGGATCTCGGCCTGGGTCGTTACATCAAGCGCGGTGGTCGGTTCGTCGGCGATCAACAGCTTGGGTTCCAAGAGAAGCGCCGCCGCGATCACGGCGCGCTGCGCCTGCCCGCCGGAGAGTTGATGCGGATAAGACCGGGCGAAGCGCTCCGGGTCCGGTAAGGCCACGTCGCGCAAGACGTCGAGCACGCGCGGTAGGCGCGCCGGTTTTGACACGCCATGCACGGCGAGAATTTCCGCCAGCTGCGCGCCAATGGTGCGGACCGGGTTCAAGCTGGCACCCGCATCTTGGAAGATCATTGCGATCTGGGCCGACCGAATTGCGCCAAAGGCGGCGTCGCGCTGCGGCGGCATGAGCTGGCCCGAGAACCGGATGCCACCGGCGGTCACGGGCAGCGCATGGGGGAGCATGCCAAGGATGGCTTGCCCGATCACCGATTTGCCCGAGCCGCTTTCCCCAACCAGGCAGAGCGTTTCGCCCCGATTGATCTCAAAGCGGATCTCACGCACGGCTTCGGGGCGATCGCCGTCTGCGGGCAAGGCGACCGTCAATCCATCAATGGAGAGGAGCGGCGCAGGCGGCGCCGTCTCCTCGGGGTTTGGCTCACTCATTGTGGCCCGTCATATAAAGATGGTCGAAAATCGTGACGGCCGAATTGCCCGGATCCCAGGCCAAGTCTTGGTCAATCGCGTAGTTCACGACGTTGCGCCACATATACATGCCCGGCGTCACTCGCTCCCATTCCGCGACCAGATCAAGATAGGCCTGATAGCGGGTCTCGAAATCCTGGCTCTGTTCGAAGGCCTCACCGAGACGAACAAAATCTTCGGTCATGTCCCAAGTGCGATGGGAGGCCCGAAACCGGCTCGATTGTGGGCCCCAATCCATCCAAAGCGGCCGGTAGGGGTCGCCGGAGAATTCCGAACTCATCGACATGTTGAGGAAGTGGAACGGGCGTTCATAGGCCAGCGAGAAATTGTCTTTCAACTCGATCCGCACATTGATGCCAAGCTCGGCCCATTGCTCCACCATGAATTCCGCCGCGATCTCGTAATTCGGATAGAAGCCGCGGGTGATGTGCCAGATCAGCTCTTCGCCATCATAGTCGCTCTCGGCCAGATAGGCGGCGGCTTGCTCTGGGTCGAACGGCACGGCGCGCTCCCGGTCGGGATCGAAATAATCGCCATATTCCGGGAAATTAAACGGTGTTGGCACAAAGGTCGCATCATCCCAGATCGCGGCCGCAATCGCCTCCCGATCCACGCCTGCGACAATGGCCCGACGCAGGTTCACATCCGTCAGCGGATTGTCGGGCAGCGCTTCGGTCTCCAGCATGTTGAAGGCGAACATCGGGTAGTTTTCGATCCCCTTCTCCATCACCGTCACGCCTTCGGTGCCCTCCAGGGACTCCACCTGATCGGCCGGCACGCTGACCACGACATCGTACTCGCCAGCGACCAGCCCCGCGAACCGGGTCGAGAATTCCGGCACGATCTCAAAGCGGAGCGAGGCGGCGGGCGGCTCACCCGCCCAATAGTCGTCAAACGCGACGGCCTCGACGGCCACGGACGGGTCAAAGGAGGTCATCCGATAGGGTCCAGTGCCCATCGGCATCTGCCCGAAAGCCTCGGTGCCGACTTCTTCATAATAATGGTGCGGTAAAACAAACCCGATCGGTGTGACCATGCGGAACGGCAGGTTCGGATCGGGGAAGCTGGTTTCGACCTCAATGGTCAGCGGTCCAGTGGCCTCGACCCGGACAAACCCGCGCGTATAGCGCGTGCCGCGGGGCGCCATTGGCTCTTCGCCCCAAAGCCGTTCAGCCGACAAAGAAAACGCGACATCTTCTGCATCCATGATGTGCCCATCATGGAATGGCACGCCCTCGCGCAGGGTGAATTCCCAAACATAGGGCGAGAGCTGTTGCCAGCTTTCGGCGAGCCAAGGCACCAGTTCGGTGCCATCGGGGTCTTCCCACCGGTTTCGGCGCACCAAAGTGTCGAACACATTAGAATGCACCCGGGCACCGGTCGTCGAGATGCCGACCACAGGGTCCATCGTGGGCCAAAGATTATCAACCGCGATCACCAGATCGGGGCGGTCTTGTGCCATGGCGGGCATCGCCACGGCGCTGGCCAGAAGTGTTGTGGCCATCAGGTTCCGAAAGGTCATGTCATAGCTCCCGTTGATGATTTTTGGTCTATCTGTGAGTTTTTGGTTGTTCCCTCTGCGCGTAGATCACGGAGGATGTAATCGCGCGCATTCTGCAGGTTGGGGATTTGGCGTCGTGCGGCTGCGACGGCGTCGAGCGGCAAGTCCAACGTGACTTGGCCCGGAGCCTCGCCGCCCAGATCGGCAAGCACCTCGCCCCAGGGGGAGACGATTATGGAATGGCCCCAAGTAACACGCCCATCGGCGTGATTTCCGACTTGCGCCGCCGCGATCACATAGGCGCCGTTCTCAATCGCCCGGGCGCGTAGCAACACCTCCCAATGGGCGCGTCCAGTTGGAACGGTGAACGCCGAGGGGATGAACAGGACCGTAGACCCGGCCAGGGCATAATCGCGGTAGAGATGTGGAAAGCGCAGATCGTAACAGATCGACAGCCCGAGCGGACCATAGGGGCTCTGAGCAACCACGGCCTCTTGACCCGGGGCATAGCGATTGGATTCACCTGTCGGGGTGCGGCCATCCAGGAACACATCGAACAGATGAATCTTGTCGTAGCGCGCTACAATCTCGCCCGCCGGGTCGATCAGAACGGTGTGGTTGAGATACCGGCCATCGGGTGCCTTGATCGGCGACGAACCGGAGTGCACCCAAATTCCATGCCGCGCGGCCTCTTCCCGGCAGGCTGCGATATAGGGGTCATCGCCTTCCTCGGTGATTTGCGCGCGGGCGTGGTCTTTGTCTTTGTCCATAAGGCCTGCGGCTTCAGGGAGGGCCAGCATCTCAGCGCCATCTGCTGCGGCTTGTTCGGCGGCGGCGCGCAGGCTTTTCACATTTTCGGCGTGAGTATTGTGCGATGTCATCTGAACCATCGACACACGTAGCATTTCGGTCATGTCCGCCCCTTGCGTTGTCCTGCTTCCCGACCATAGAGCGGCAAAAATGCGAGAAAAAAGCGCAAAATAGTTGCAACCCGTCTGATTTTCTAACATTCCATCGGCCATGCACTCGACAAGGCGCCTCCCATCCCTGAATGCGCTGCGCGCTTTAGAAGCGGTTCGCGAAACCGGATCCGTGTCGGGGGCGGCGCGCAGGCTCAGCGTGTCGCATTCCGCAGTTAGCCATCAAATCAAGCAGTTAGAGGCGTGGATTGGCCGCCCCATCACCGTGCGCCGGGGTCGGAGCGTGGCCTTGACCGAGGCAGGCGAAAGCCTGGCCCGCGTGGTGCACGATTCCTTCGACGCGATCCGGCATGAGATCGATCTCCTGCCGCTCCGCTTTGCGCGTGCCGTCTCGATCTCAGCGCTGCCGGTGATTGCCGAAGAGATTCTCTTGCCCAATCTCGATCAGTTTCGCAGCGCCTTTCCCAATATCAGTTTGCACATCTCTTTGGCCCAGACCGACCGCCCGAAAACACCGGCCCCGGATGTAGAGATTCTGTTTCGGCAGAAGGATCGGCTCTTGCCGGGAGAGGTTGTTTTATTGCCCGGCGATGCGGTTCCGGTCTGCGCGCCCGAGCTGCTTGCAACATCGGGGCAAGATCCGGCCTCCGCAGTGCGCTTGGGTCCATTGCTGACAGATGAGGACTCACGGATGTGGACCCGCTGGCTGCCACAGGTAGGCGACGAATGGACACCCGGCGATATGGCCAGAACGATCTATCTGGAGGGGTCGTTTTTGCTGCAGAAGGCGGCAGAACACGGGATTGGCATCGCCATCTGTCGAAAGGCAACCATCGGGCGCGCGATCCGGTCGGGCCGGTTGGTTCCGCTCTCCGATGTCGCGATTGATCAAGACTGGGCCTATACGCGTCGGGTCGCCGCCGGGCGAGAGATCGAACCTGAGGTCCAGATTGTGACCGACTGGCTCGATCGCGTGTGCGCAGCGCCGTGATCGGGAGCGGTCGGGCCGCAGGATTCGCATTGGATGGATCGGCGCAGCGCGGATCGCGCCCATCAAATGGCTGCGCCTTACGACCCGCATGAAACAGACGACGCTGCCATATAGCCGTTACATTCGCGCTATCTAAAGGGGCCACGCGGTCCGGGCTGCTCCGGTGCCGTTTCCCATGCAGCTATGCTTTCAGCGCCACAGGGAGGCCCTTCATGAAGCGTGACGAGATCATCAAAAGCGATGAACATGGCAACAAGGCGGAAGCCTTCGAAGCCTTTGACGACATTCCCACCAACCCCAATCTCGGCAACACTATTGGCGACGTGATCAACCGTCGCTATGGCCGCCGCGACATCATGCGCGGCGCGCTGGCCGTCTCCGCCACGACGGCGCTTTTTGGCACCACTGCCGTGATCGCGCCCAAGCAGGCCGCTGCGATGGGCAATGCCGAAGACAGCCGCTATGTCTTTGACGAGCTGACCTGGGGCAACGATGTGAACCACCACATCGCCGATGGCTACAACGCCGATATCCTGATCCGTTGGGGCGATCCGATCTTCGCGAACGTACCGGAATTCGACCCGCAGAATCAGTCAGCCGAAGATCAGAAAATGCGCTTTGGCTACAACAACGATTATGTTGGCTTCCACGAGCTGGAGCCGGGCCGCGGTATCCTCTGCGTGAACCACGAATACACCAATGAAGAGGTGATGTTCCCGGGCCTTGGTCGTCAGGACCGGGACGGCTTCCAGGGTATGACCGAAGAGTTGGTGAACATCGAAATGGCGGCCCATGGCGGTTCGATCTTTGAGATTGTCAAAGGCGATGACGGCAAGTGGAGCGTTGTGCTCGATAGCCCATACAACCGCCGGATCACGGCCGACGACACCCAAATGACCTTCTCGGGCCCTGCCGCCGGTCACGCGCGTATGCAGACTTCGGCCGACCCCGCTGGCATGAACGTCATCGGCACCATCAATAACTGCGCTGGCGGCATGACGCCCTGGGGTACCTATCTGATGGCCGAAGAGAACTTCCACGGCTATTTCTGGACCGATGTCGTCGATGGCGACGGCGATCCCGACGTCTCCGCTCAGGCGGAAGCCGCGTCCATGCGCCGCTATGGCACGCCGGGCCGCTGGTATGCTTGGGGGCAGTATCATGACCGCTTCAATATCGATGTGGAGCCGAACGAGCCAAACCGCTTCGGCTGGATCGTCGAAGTCGATCCGACGGACCCGACCTCGACCCCTGTCAAACACACCGCGATGGGCCGGTTCCGTCACGAGGGCGCCGAGTCCACCGTGGCGGGCGACGGTCGTGTCGTGCTCTACTCAGGCGACGACAACCGCTTCGACTATGTCTATAAGTTCGTCACTGCGGACACGGTGTCGGATGACAAAGCGGCCAATATGCAGCTCTTCTCCGAAGGCACGCTTTACGTGGCGCGCTACAATGACGACGGCACCTATGAGTGGATGCCGCTTGTTCATGGCGAAGGCCCGCTGACCGCGGAGAACGGGTTCGACAGTCAAGCGGATGTCATGATCGACACCCGTCTGGCGGCTGACCTTCTGGGTGCCACGCCAATGGATCGCCCGGAGGATATCGAGCCGCGCGGCGATGGCGCTGTGTTCGTGATGCTGACCAACAACTCGCGCCGGACGGCCGAGCAGGTGGATGCGGTGAACCCGCGCCCGGAAAGCAACTTCGGTCATATTCTGCAGATGAACGAAGATGGCGGCGATCACGCGGCGACCAGCGGCACCTGGGACATCTTGGTGCAGTGTGGTGACCCGAGCATCGCCGAGGTCGGCGCGGTATGGAATCCGGAGACCTCGGAAAATGGCTGGTTCGGCTCGCCGGATAACTGTGCGCTGGACGATAATGGTCGTCTTTGGATTTCCACCGACCAAGGTTCTGGCTGGGGCCGGACCGGGAAATCCGATGGTCTTTACAGCCTTGAGACCGAAGGCGACCTGCGCGGCCATTCCAAGCTGTTCTTCCGCTGCCCTGTCGGTGGGGAGCTTTGCGGCCCGTATTTCGCCGACAATTCGGAGACCTTGTTCCTCGCGGTGCAGCATCCGGGGACTGATGGCACCCGCGATTTCGCCGGCTTTGAGCGGAACTCGACTTTCGAAGATCCGGCCACTCGCTGGCCTGATTTCGCCGAAGGTATGCCGCCGCGTCCATCGGTCGTGGTTGTGACCAAAGACGGGGGCGGTCAGATCGCTGTCTGATCTTCTCTGCTCAAAAACAAACGGCCTCGCAACGCGCGGGGCCGTTTTCCGTTCTCGAGGCGGGGTGACTTAGAAATCGATGGTCACGCCGGGCAAGTTCAATCCCGACATCAGATCGCGTACCTCTTGCCGTGCGGCCACGTTCGAGATGTTCAGCCGTTCCACCCCCATCTCGCGCAGATCCAGCAGCGTCATACCGGTCGGGAACAGCTCCCGAAAAATCACCCGTTCGGAAAACCCGGTGCCGACGCGGAACCCGATCCGCTGCGCCAGCCGGTCGAGCGCGCCGCCCACCTTGCGCTTGTTATGCATCTGCTGCGCGCCAACCCGGTTGCGGACGACGATCCAATCAATCGGACTCAGCCCTGCCTTCGCGCGAAGCTGCCGCGCATGCCAAACCATCTCGGAATAGACCGATGGGCCACGAATGTCGTAGGTCTCTGGATCAACGCGCGCCAGCAGGTCGAAATCGACAAAACTGTCATTCATCGGCGTAACCAACGTGTCAGCCAGCGAATGCGCCACCTGGCTCAACCGCGTATGCGAGCCGGGGCAGTCGATCACGATGAAATCGCAATTACCCTCCAACTCGCCCACTGCCGCCGAGAGACGGCGGTCATAGATGTTTTCCTCGGGCCCAAGTTGCTCGGGGTTGATCTGCGGTAGTTCCATCAGAAGGGGGCAGGCGATATCCATGTCGCGGGCGGCGATCGTGTTTTGCCGGTTCTCGATATAGCGATGGAAACTGCGCTGTCGCAGATCCAAATCCAACGCCCCGACCGTATGGCCCATCCGCGCAAGGGCGGTCGCGATATGCATCGCGGTGGTCGACTTGCCCGACCCGCCCTTCTCATTGCCCAAAACGATGATATGCGCCATGCCCGATCCCCCGGAGTTCGCTGCCGAGCGGCCCTCATTTCGTGGGGTCGCCATATTTCGGCGCAATATACGGGAGGGAGCCGGAGCTGTTAAGCGCGAAACCGGTCCAATCTTGATTGGCGTGATAATTTGGTGTCCCTGTGGCTGGCAATGAGGTGTGGCTCTATAAATGTCAGCCTGGAGCCTAATGCGTCAAATGCTGCGGCGAATGCGAACGGCTGCTTCCAAGGCCGGTGTACGAGAGTTCGTGCGCAGGCTAAATGTCTCAGAACGATGATCAGTCATCCCCTCACGCACGATCTGGGCTTGGTATGATATCGAAGCGGTTCCGAATCCTGATTGTGGAAATGACCCCGATGTTTGAAGAACTATCCGAAATCCACCGAAAACCGGGTTTGTTTTCCGTCTACACGGCGGAGACATTGTGGACGAAGCCACACTTGGCTCAGCAAATGCTCAAGACGCATCTGGACCAGACGACGCCGCTGGCATCGCGTCCCCTGCATAGTATCGATCAAGCAGTGCAGTGGCTTGATGAGGAATTTGGCCTGAGCGGCAAAAAAGTTTGCGATTTGGGCTGCGGTCCGGGTTTGTACGCAGAACGATACGCGCAACGTGGAGCGCAAGTTGAGGGCGTGGATTTTTCCGCCAGTTCCATCGAATATGCCACCTTCAACTCCAATCCAGGCTGCGGTTCAGTTGTATTTCGACAAGCCAATTACCTTACCGACGCACTTCCAGCACAGCAGGATTTGATAACACTCATATATTGCGATTTCTGCGTCCTTTCCCCCTCTCAACGCAGGACCTTGTTGGACAAGGTGCGCCGCTCGCTCAATTCTGAAGGCGCTTTTGTCTTCGATGTGCCTTCAATGAAGGCTTTTGAGACGGTCTCTGAGGGAGTTGTCTTTGCGCGCAACTACATGGGTCGGTTCTGGACGGCTGATGAATGCTACGTCTTTCATAGCACCTGGAAGTACGAACCTGCGGCTGTTTCCCTAGATCTCTTCACTATCGTGGAAGAGCAAGAAACATGGCGTGTTTATAATTGGTTGCAGCACTTTTCCCAAAGCACCCTCGAGGCTGAGTTGAAATCAAGCGGCTTTGAAATTGACGACATAAGTAGCAAACTTGATGCGACTGACACAGAGGCTCATTCGTTTACAGTCGTTGCCAGACGATGCGGAAGCTGACGTCGGAACCGACGTGACCAATCCCCTTTTCGTCCGCGAAACGGCTCTCGACCCGCAAAACAAAAAACGCCACCCCAATCCGGGATGGCGTTTCTCAGTCTCCAAGGCGTAGGTTTTAGAACCCCAGGCCTTCGTATTTCTTCTTGAACTTCGACACGCGACCGCCCGTGTCCATCAGGCGGGAGTTGCCGCCGGTCCAGGCCGGGTGAACGGTCGGGTCGATGTCCAGCGCAAGGGTGTCGCCTTCGGCGCCCCAGGTCGATTTCATCTGCACGATATCGCCGTTCGTCATTTTGACGTCGATGACGTGATATTCGGGATGGATGTCTTTTTTCATCTCGCCGCTCCTTACGCTTCAGCGCCAGATTTGGGCTTGTAGTTGGTGACTTCGGCGATCCGGGCTGATTTGCCCCGACGCGAGCGCAGATAGTACAGCTTCGCACGACGGACACGACCGCGACGCACCACGGTGATGCTATCGATATTGGTCGAATGAAGTGGGAATACACGTTCCACACCTTCGCCAAAGCTGATTTTGCGGACGGTGAAGGATCCGGCAATGCCGTCGCCGTTTTTGCGGGCGATGCAGACGCCTTCGTAATTCTGAACACGAGAGCGGGTGCCCTCGGTTACTTTATAGCCGACACGAATGGTGTCACCGGCTTTGAAATCGGGGATCTTGGCCCCGAGGGCGGCAACTTGTTCCGCCTCGATCTGTGCGATCAGGTCCATCGCAACTCTCCATATATGATCACGGTTTGCCCGCGAATGTGTGTGCGCCTCAGAGCTCTTGGTCTTCTTCCGGGTCCGCAGATGCGCCCGCCAGAGATCAGGTCAGCTTTACTTTCGTCGACGTGTCATCAGGGTCTGACCAAAGGGAGAAGCCGAAGAAAGCCGCCCAAGAAAGTCATCGCCAATAACAAACCTGTTCCGTGAGTCGGAAATCCCGACCGGAACGGGCGGTGTATATGTCTGATCGCCCTTACGATCAAGGCTCAATTCGGAGCTGAGGCATCCTCTGGCCAGAGCTTCTTAAAACCCTAACCCTCGCCATCCTGTTGCCGCCGGGCCCAGAGATCAGGGCGTCGCTCTTGGGTCAGCCGCTCCGCCTCGGCGCGGCGCCACTCCGCAATGCGCTGATGGTGCCCGGACATCAACACCTCTGGGATATCGTGACCGCGCCAAGTTGCGGGTTTTGTGTATTGCGGATGCTCGAGCAGCCCGTCGGAAAAGCTTTCTTCTTCGGTGGAGGCTTGATTGCCCAACACATTCGGGATCAGCCGCACGGTGGCATCGACCAGCGCCTGAGCCGCGATCTCACCGCCGGTGAGCACAAAATCCCCGATCGAGATTTCTTCCAGCGCAAAATGGTCGATCACCCGTTGATCGACCCCTTCGAAGCGGCCGCAGAGCAGCGTCATGCCCTCTGCTTTCGAAAAACGCGCTGCATCGGCCTGCGTAAAGGGTTTCCCGCGCGGCGACAGGTAGACACGCGGCCAGCGTGTCGCATCGTCTGGCGTGCCATTGGCGGCTTGATCGAGGGCGCGGCCCAGGACATCGGGGCGCATCACCAATCCGGCACCACCGCCTGCAGGCGTGTCATCGACATTGCGGTGCTTGCCAGCGCCAAACGGGCGGAGATCAATGGTTTCTAGTGCCCAAAGCCCCTCTTGTAGGGCTTTACCAGTCAGAGATTGACCTAAGACACCGGGAAAGGCCTCGGGGAAGAGCGTGACGATCTTCGCAGTCCAGGCGCCTTTGAGGCGCGGCGTTGGGGTCATTAGATCGCGCGGAGTGAGGCTGGCAGAGATCGACAGACGCCCATGGGATTTGGGTTTATCCGCCATCGAAGAGCCCCTCGGGCGGGTCGATGATGATCCGTTTGGCAGTGAGGTCCACTGTCGGCACAACCTCTTGGGTGAACGGCACCAAAACCGTGTTCTTCTGCTCCTTCGCACGAACTTCGAGCAGGTCAGAAGCGCCGTGATTATGCACCGCATGCACCCGGCCACGATCTTGCCCGCCAGTGTCGACAACCGCGAGGCCGATCAGATCGGTGTGATAGAATTCATCATCCGGCAGGGCAGGCAGGGCGTCGCGCGGTGCATAGAGCCGCGTGCCTTTCAACGCGTCGGCTTGTTCCTTAGTCGTGACGCCAGAGAGCCGCGCGGCAAAACCGTTTTTGACAGCTCGGGTGATCTTCAACGTAAAGTTGCGGCTACCATCCTCCGTGCTAAGGGGGCCATAATCGCCCATCGCGTCTGGCTCAGCGCAGAAGGATTTCACCCGCGC
Source organism: Roseobacter sp. HKCCD6576-2 (assembly GCF_013179285.1). GTDB lineage: Bacteria > Pseudomonadota > Alphaproteobacteria > Rhodobacterales > Rhodobacteraceae > Rhodophyticola > Rhodophyticola oceani. The sequence continues at coordinate 611,118 of NZ_WVNW01000001.1, forward strand.
CTCGCCTTTCACCCCGAATGAGCCGGTGATCGCGCCGACGCAAATCCGATCACTCATCTTTACCCCTCCGCGCAGAATCCGGCGCGCATCCATTGCCCACCAGATTGGTCACACAGCCCTTGTTGATGCGTCCGTTCAAAGATCATGCCCGCCACGAAGGCGAGGATCATGAAGACGACAAGACGGATCAGGCGAAACATTGGGCAACACCCGGGTCAAGGTTGTGCAGGTGGGCCACTGACGATCAAGCAGCCCACCGATTCTGAGATCAGCTGGCCTCTTCGGTTGCTGCGTCCTCAGCGGGTGCTTCTTCAACGGCAGCTTCTTCTGCCGGCGCTTCTTCTTCAGCAGGGGCTTCCGCTGCGGCGGCTGCTTTGCTGGCCTTCTCCTCAGCACGCTCAACAGCTTTCTTGCCCGGCTCGCCCTTTTTCAGATTGGCACGCTCTTTTTTCTCCAGAACGCCAGCCGCTTCGAGGAAGCGCGAGACGCGGTCGGTGGGCTGTGCGCCTTCGTTCAGCCAATGCTGCACACGCTCCATATCCATTTTCACGCGTTCTTCGCTGTCTTTTGGCAAGAGCGGGTTATAGGTGCCGAGTTTCTCGATATAGCGCCCGTCGCGCGGCATGCGGCTGTCAGCGGCCACAATGCGATAGAAGGGACGTTTTTTCGAACCGCCACGTGCGAGCCGGATTTTCATAGCCATGGGTTGATCTCCTTTGATGGCGTGGACAGGCAGGTGCCTGTTATTCTTGGTGTTTCTTGTGGTGCTGAATGACTTCAGCGATGATGAAGTTGAGGAAATTCTTAGCGAATTCCGGGTCCAGGTCGGCGCGGCGCGCCAGGTCTTCAAGCCGCCCGATCTGCGCGGCTTCGCGCGCGGGGTCGGACGGGGGAAGGTCGTGATCGGCTTTCAGTTTGCCAACCGCTTGGGTGTGTTTAAACCGCTCGCCAAGCGTGTAGACGAGGATCGCGTCGAGCCGGTCGATGCTCTCGCGGTGCTCTTTCAGAAGCGCGGCGGCGCGGGTGGTGGCGTCACTCATACGGCAATCTCCGATGGGGCAGGGTGGCGATAGACAAGGGTGCCGGGTTTGGGTTCGATCGCTGTTTCATCCAGCGTGCAGCCAAGCCGTTCGGCCAAGGCGATGGAGCGCGTATTCCCTGGCGCGATATAGCTGACCGCGGTTGTCCAGCCGAGCGTGTCATAGCAGTGGAGGCGGGCCGCCTCAGCCGCCTCAAACGCATAGCCCGCGCCTTCCGCCCCATCGAATATCAGCCACCCGATCTCGGCTTCCGGCCAGCCGTCAGGATAATAGGGACCGACAAGGCCGATGATTGCATCTTCACCGCGCCGCGTGACAGCCCACAACCCGTACCCCCGAACCTCCCAATGGCCGAGCGTCGACGCAAAATGCCGCCATGCAGCCGGGCGCGGAACATGGCCGCCTGCCATATTCGAACGTTCGGACATGTAGAACGCCGTCGTGGCCTCTGCATCTTGCGCCGCCGGGCGACGAAGCGTCAGCCGATTTGTGACAAGGGTCTGTGTCATGCCAAGGCCTCGCGCGATGGGTGGCGCCAGACATTCATTGTCCCAAAAACCTCGTGGGTGAATTGCCCATCTTGTGTGCAGCCCAAGCGTTTCGCCAGCGCCAGAGAGCGGGCATTTTTGCTGTCCACGCAGCTGATCACTGTGGACCAGCCAAGCGTCTCATAGGCATAGGTGCGCACGGCCAGCGCCGCTTCATAGGCGATGCCGCGTCCTTCGCCTGCCGCGAATAGTGACCAGGCGACTTCCGCTTCGGGCCATTCAAGGGGATGGTGCAGCCCGGTGACGCCCAAAGGTTCGTCGGTGTCCTTGTCCGCAATCATCCAGCGGCCATAGCCCCGGAGCTGCCACTGGCCGATTAGCGCGCAGAGCTGTTGCCAGGCTTGTCCGGGTGTGTTGGGACCGCCGACGAAGGCCGCCCGATCCGAACCCCGGAAATCGGCATAGGCGTCGAAATCCGACAGTTGCGGCGCGCGCAGTATGAGGCGTTCGGTGGTCACGGTGGGAATGGTCATGCCAGCGCCTCCGGCGATGGATGACGATAGACAAGAAGCGGCTCGTCTGGATCTGGACCAGCGGCGTCGGGGTCGAGCGTGCAACCAAGCCGTTCGGCCAGTGCGATTGAGCGCGTGTTTTTCGGGTCGATATAGCTGACGGCGGTGGTCCAGCCGAGGTCTTCATACGTATGACGCCGCAGCTCCAGCACCGCTTCATAAGCAAAACCCTTGCCCTCAGCCTCTTCGGTCCAAATGGTCCAGCCCAGTTCTCTTTCGGGCCAGCCTGCAGGATACCACGGACCAGCCGAGCCAATCGGCGCGCCGGTCTTGCGATCTTCCAACACAAATGTGCCGAAACCCCGCAGCGGCCAGTGGCCGGTCAGAATCGCGAGAACCCGCCACGCGTGGGTTTCGTCCTTGTCCGCGCCGCCGCCGACATATTTGGACCGATCAGACATGATGAAGGGTGCCAGTGCAGGGAAATCCGACGCGCGGGGCGCGCGGAGGATCAGCCGCTCGGTTTCCAGCATGGGCAGGTTCGAGAGCGCAACAGTCATGCAGCCGCTCCTGACCAACGTTTGGCATCGTGGCGATAGCTGTCGCAGCCCGGGAACGGGCTTTCGGTCTCGGGGTCGAGGGTCGCGCCCAGACGAAGCGCCAGCGCCCGAGAGGCGGCGTTCTTGGTGTCGATGAAGCTGACCAAGCAGGTCCACCCCTGACGTTTGAACAGCTCGGCCAGAATGGCGTGGCAGGCTTCATAGGCGTAGCCTTTGCCCTCATGTCGCGCATCGGTCAAAAGCCACGACATCTCGGGTTCGGCGAAGCTTTCGGGGTGATAAGGGCCAGCCATACCAACTGTCTCGCCTGTGTCTTTCAGCCTGATCGCATAAAGACCATAGCCGCGCAGCGCCCATTGCCCGACATAGGCCGCAAACTTGTGCCAAGCCGCAAACACCGTCATCGGCCCGCCATAGAACTCCGCCCGTTTCGACCCCAGAAAATCGAGCATGGCTTGCGTATCCGCCGCCGTCGGGGCGCGGAGCAGCAATCGCTCGGTCTGGAGAGAGGTGGACTGCATCATCTTACTTCTTCTTGCCGAACCCGCTGAGACCAGGAGGTAGCGCTGCACCGCCGCCGAGGCCGGGCAACCCGCCGGGCTGGCCCAACTGCTTTGCAGCGGCTTCGAGTGCTTTAGGGTCCATATTGGCCGGGTCCATATCTTTCAGCGCTTGCGGCGCGCCTTTGCCCATAAGGGCACCGAGGCCACCGCGCATCAGGCCCTTTTTTCCCATCTTGCCAAGTTTCTTCATCGCGTCCGACATCTGCCGGTGCATCTTCAGAAGCTTGTTGAGATCGCTCACATCCTGCCCTGCACCCGCGGCGATGCGTTTTTTGCGGGAGGCTTGCAGAAGGCCTGGATTGGCCCGTTCGCGTTTGGTCATCGAGTCGATCAGGGCGATCTGACGGCGGATCACCTTGTCATCCATGCCTGCATCGTCGAGCTGCTTTTGCATCTTCGCCATGCCGGGCATCATCGACATCATGCCTTCCATGCCGCCCATTTTTAGCATCTGGTCGAGTTGGGAGCGCAGGTCGTTCATGTTGAACTGACCTTTTTGGAAGCGCTTCATCATCCGCTCGGCCTGTTCGGCCTCGAGCGTTTCCTGCGCCTTTTCGACCAGGGCGACGATGTCGCCCATGCCAAGAATACGGCCCGCGATCCGCTCAGGTTCGAAGGTCTCGATGGCGTCCATCTTCTCGCCGAGGCCGACAAAGCGGATCGGTTTGCCGGTGACCGCCCGCATCGAGAGCGCCGCGCCGCCGCGCCCGTCGCCGTCCATCCGGGTCAGAACCACGCCGGAGACGCCGATCTTCTCGTCAAACTCTTGCGCGACATTGACTGCGTCTTGGCCGGTCAAGCCGTCCACAACCAAAAGCGTCTCGCGCGGGTTGGCCACATCGCGGACAGCGGCGGCCTGCGCGATCAACTCTTGATCGATATGCAACCGGCCCGCCGTGTCGAGCATATAGACGTCATAGCCACCAAGGCTTGCCTGCGTCTTGGCGCGCTTTGCGATGGCAACCGGGTCCTCACCTTTCACGATGGGTAGGGTATCGACACCAATCTGTCCGCCGAGGATCGCAAGCTGCTCCATCGCCGCCGGGCGGTTGGTGTCGAGCGAGGCCATCAGCACCTTCTTGCCCTCGCGCTCTTTCAAGCGCTTAGCGAGTTTCGCGGTGGTGGTGGTTTTACCAGAACCCTGCAGACCGACCATCAAGACCGGAGCGGGTGGGTTGTCGATCTTCAGCGCGCCAGGGTCACCTTCACCGGTCAGGGTCGCGATCAACTCATCATGAACGATTTTAATGACCTGCTGACCAGGCGTAACCGATTTCGTAACGGCCGCCCCAGTTGCCTTTTTCTCAACCGACTTGATGAAGGCGCGGGCGACGGGCAGCGAGACATCGGCCTCGAGCAGCGCAACACGCACCTCACGCATCGCTGTGCGGACGTCATCCTCCGACAAAGCGCCCTGTTTGGTGAGGCGGTCGAAGACGCCAGACAGGCGTTCGGAGAGATTTTCAAACATGGGCGCGGGCCCCTTCTTCTCAACTGCGATTGTCCCTTCTCAGGTAAGGGACAGGATCGAATGCACCAAGGCCCCCGTGGGCGAAACCTCGCTGACGGGGGGCGATCCTGAAACACCCAGGACCGGAGCGTTGATGCGTCCGGATATGTTGGGTGGGCGTTTACGCGCGCGCGGTAGGTGGAGTCAAGTGCACTGCACCGTCAGCATCGTGACATCCCCCGCCAGCATATCGGCGCCACTGGCATGAAGTGAGAAGGCCCGGCGCAGGTCCATCCGGTCCCAGTCTTCCTGAGTCTGGGGCGGGGCAACATTCTCGCGCGATCCGGGCGGCCCAAACAGCGTCAGCGCCATCGGGCCGTCGAAAGACACACCCGCCACGCTCAACCCTTCGACGTGATGCGCATAAACGCCGACCAAATCGGCGGCATTGCCACGTGAGGTGGTGATCAAGGTCCAAATCGGGCCCGAGATACTGTCGCCCAATACCATCTCGCCCGAGGCCAAATGCGCGGTCGAGCCGCCCTCTTGTCGGAAGCTCTGTCCGACGGTGGTGTATTCGGCAGACCCGTTCAAAAGCGTGCCCGGGCGAATTTCGCCAACGCCCTGGGTCACCTCGATGGTAAAATCGAGAGAACAGGTCTGCGCCAGCGCAAGGCCTGGGAACAGGCAGAGGCATGACGCGAGAATAGGCTTCCACATGGAGGGAAGCCTATCATCGTTGGATCAAAACGCAATTCGCGGGGCGTCAGGCCGCAATTTGCAGCGCGTCGAGCTGTGCTAGGGCTGTCTGCATAGAAGCATCGGCATCGACCATAAGCCGGTCGGCGGTGACAAATTCCACATCATGAATGCCGATGAAACCCAGCACATGGCGGATATAGCCCGTTGCGAAGTCGATCGCGCTACCGGCTTCGGTGCCGCCGGAGGCCACGGCCACAACGGCGCGTTTGCCCTCAAGCAGGCCTTTCGGGCCTTGTTCTGTATATTGGAAGGTCACGCCAGCACGGGCGACCAGATCGACCCAGGCTTTCAAAGCTGCGGGCACACCGAAATTGTAGATTGGCAGGCCAATGATCAGCGTGTCGGCGGCTTTGATCTCCTCAATTAGCGTGTCCGAGAGGGCGAGCTTGGCCTTTTGTTCGTCGGTCCGCTGCTCGGCGGGGGTAAAGTTCGCGCCAACCCAGTCCTCATCAATCAGGGGCAGGCCCTCGGCGAGATCGCGTGCGGTGACATCGGCCTCTGCGAACCGGGCGATAATTCGATCGGATAAATCGCGCGACACCGAGCCGTCGCGGCGGGCGGATGCATCGATGCGGAGAATGGAATGGGTCATGGTGTCGGGTCCTCTCGGAAATGGGATATCGTGGTGGGAAGAAATTTGGCCCTTGCGAGAATGAACACAATATGCCCAAATATACGTTCTTATGTGTGGGAGTGCACAGATATGTCCTTTGACCATTGGGATGAGATTCGCACCGCGTATCAAGTTGCGCGGATGGGTACGGTGAGCGGTGCGGCGGAAGTCTTGGGTGTCCACCACGCGACGGTGATCCGCCATATCGATGCGCTGGAGGGGCGCCTGGGCGCAAAGCTCTTTCAGCGCCACGCGCGTGGTTATACCGCGACGGAGGCCGGGCAAGACCTGCTGCAAGTCGCCGCCGGGGCCGATGATCAATTCTCGCAGCTTGCGGGGCGGATCAAGGGTCGGGGCGATGAAGTGACGGGCGAGTTGATCGTGACCTCGCTGGAGTCGCTCTCACCGCTTTTCATCCCGGCAATCGGCAAGTTTCAGGAGGAACACCCCGAACTCCGCGTCCGTTTGGTCACCGATAGCCGCCTGTTCCGCTTGGAATACGGCGAGGCGCATGTGGCGATCCGGGCGGGCACGCTGCCGGACCAGCCTGACAATATCGTGCAGCCGTTTTTTACCCAGACGATCCGGCTGATGGCGCATAAGGCCTATGTCGAAAAATACGGGATGCTCGACGATACCAATCTGGATCAGCACCGGTTTATCGGCTCGGTCGTCGACACGCCGCGCGCACCTTTTCTGCGCTGGATGACGCAGATGGTACCCGATGAGAGCATCTATTTCCGCACCAGCGAGATGCGGGCGGTGAAAGATGCCGTCATGGCGGGGATCGGCATCGGGTTTCTGCCCGGTTGGGATCGCGATGGTGTGGAGGATCTAGTCGATATGTTGCCGCCCTTGGAGGAATGGTCGGCCAAGCTCTGGCTGGTGACCCATATGGATTTGCACCGGACCGCCAAGGTTCAGACCTTCCTGCGCTTCTTGAAGGAAGAGGTGAAAACCTGGCCGGTGGAGTAGCCCGTGCCGCATGCGATTTCTGCCGCAAGGCAAGGGCATTTGGCGATGCTGGCGTTTTCGGCTCTGGTTGCCGGATCCTTCTCGCTCGGTGGACAGATTGCAAATGAGATTGCGCCAACAGCGCTGAACGGGGTCCGATTTGCGCTGGCTGCGGCGGTGATCGGGGCCGTGATCGCGGCGCGGGGCGGCGGGTTTCGAACCGTCGCCGTCGCGCCGTGGCGGTATCTGATCTTGGGCGGACTCTTTGCAATCTATTTCGTGACCATGTTTGAAGGGTTGAAAACCGCGCCGCCGATCTCGGCGGCGGCGGTCTTCACCCTGACGCCGGTGATGGCGGCCGGGTTTGGCTGGCTCATGTTGCGCCAAATTACGACGCCGCGCATCGCTCTGGCGCTCAGCATCGGCGCGGCTGGGGCACTTTGGGTGATCTTTCGCGCCGATCTCTCGGCCCTATGGGCGTTTGAGATCGGGCGGGGCGAGTGGATCTATTTCTGGGGCTGTGTGTGTCACGCGGCCTATACACCCGCCGTGCGGCTCTTGAACCGTGGTGAGCCGGTCTTGGTCTTCACCTTCGGCACTTTGGTGGCCTGTTCGGCGCTGGTCTTGATCTGGGGTTGGCGTGATGTTGTGGCGACCGATTGGAGCGGCCTGCGCCCATTGGTTTGGATCACATTGATCTATGTTGCGGTGTTCGCCAGCGCGCTGTCTTTCTTCCTGGTGCAATTCGCCACCCTACGCCTGCCAGCCGCGAAGGTCATGGCCTACACCTATCTAACGCCAAGCTGGGTGATCCTGTGGGAGATCGCACTTGGGCAGCCGGTGCCACCGGTTTTGGTGCTGGGCGGCATCGCGTTGACAGTCATGGCTTTGCTGATGCTCTTGAAAGACGACGCCACCGCTTGACGTGGGTCAAGGAAAGGCGCGCGCAATCTGCCATTAAACTTGCGGTTGAAAGGAGGGCTTTGCGATGCCTGCAGCAACCACCCGCGATGCGCTGATCGCCGTCACTGTCAAAGACTACGCCAAGCTTGAGAAGCTGATCGCCGATATCCCCGCCGGTTTGGCGGAGCGGAAGCTTGAGGACGACACGTCGATCAAGGATGTGATTTGCCATCGCGCCCATTGGGGCGGGCTGTTCTTCAAATGGATCGATCAGGCTGCGGCCGGCGGGCCGGTGCATATGCCCGATGAGGGTGTGAAGTGGAACCAGCTCAAGCCTTACAACGCCGATCTGCGGGAACGCTATGCCGATCTGTCGTGGGACGACGCCAGGGGCTGGCTGGCGCGGGAACATGAAAGGTTGCTGGCCTTCATGGAGGCGGGCACAGATGAGAGCCTTTATGGCGGGCCTTTTCCCACCACGTCGGGCTGGACCACGGGGCGCTATGCCGAGGCAAGCGGGCCCAGCCACTACCGATCTGCGGCGAAATTCATCCGCGCGTGTTTGAAGAAGGCCGGATGAAGCGTCACTCGGCCGGTAAATCTCGCACCCGAGCGCGCATCTCTTCGGGGAAGGCCGAGAGCGGCACACGGGTTAGATCATAGATGATCGTGCCAAGCGGGGCGGGCAGGGCCACCATCTGCTGCAGGCTATCGCCCGCACAGGTATAGGTGATCACCGGATTGAAGGTTTGCGGGCCAGGCGGCGGGGCAAGGGGCGCGGTTGCGCTCCCGCCTTCGGATGTCACCGTCATCTGCCCCGTCAGACCGCCTTCACCGCCCGGCAGATGGCAGATGTCGAGCATGCCACCCATTGCGGAGAGGTAACCGGCGCTGCTGATGGTCTGGGCATTCATCTCCATATGCGTCACATGCCCGTGCTCATCCTGGAAGACCGCATTGCCATCTGCGCCCATCGGGAAGGTTTCGAAAAACCCGTCTTCGTAGATGATCATCGCCACGGGGCGCCCGAAATCACTGAAATTGGCGCGCACATTGTTGGGCATGGAGCGTAACATCCGTTCCATGGCCTCGGGGATCGTGCTGGAGCCAACCCAAGCGCCGACCACACATGTTTCGATCGGACCTACGGGGCCTTCACAGGTTTGGGTAAGTGCCGGGCTGGCCAAAGTGGCGGCGAGGATCGCGGGAATGAGCGCGCGCATGGGCATCCTTTCAGGTCTTAGATCAGTCTTACATAAGACGCGGATCCTGTCGCCTGCGTTCAATCAGTGCCCAATTCGCGCTCCAGAAAGGCTTCAAACGCATCCAGGTTCACCGGTTCGAACTGTCCGAACCCTTGCATCCAGACGGAGGCATCTTTCATCGCGTCTGGATCGAGCTTGCACCACTTTACCCGGCCGCGCTTCTCCTGCGTGATCAGGCCCGCGCGGGTCAGGATCGTCAGATGTTTGGAAATCGCCGCGAGCGACATCTCAAAAGGCTCGGCCACGTCGGTCACCGCCATATCGTCCTCCAAGAGCATCGATAGAATCTGCCGCCGGGTTGGATCGGCCAGCGCGGCGAATGTGGTGTCGAGACGGTCAGACATGACGTCGCTTAAACGCAGGCAAGGCCCAATCGTCAACCATTTGGTTGAATATGGTCTTGGTTGCTGTGTGAGGGGTCGCCTTTGTCGCACGGATATTATATTGAGTAATATCAATATCTTATGGACTACGTGAGAGCGTCTTTCGCGCGTTGACTCTGATCCCTGCGCGGCCTAGCTTCCGCCCGAACCTCAAAGGGGTGTCCTGCCGATGCCTGACCAGCCTGATCCCGACCGCCTCAAGGCACTCGAGGAGCGGCTGGCCAAAGCAAAAGGCACGCAGGAGCCGAAGCCCCATATGGAGGAACATTATTCTCAGGCGCAGATGGCCTGGCGGATGGTGATAGAGTTGGTGGCCGGTCTCGGGATCGGATTTGGCATCGGCTACGGGTTGGACGTTCTCTTGGGCACCCAACCTTGGTTGATGGTGGTGTTTACGCTTCTCGGCTTCATCGCCGGGGTGAAGACGATGATCCGCTCCGCGCAGGAAATGCAGCGCGGGGCAGAGGCGAAAGACAAAGGGGAATAAGACGTGGCAGCGGATACGAACGCATCGGCAGAAACCAAACCAGCTTCTGGCGGGTCGGGTAAGATCATCGCCTATGGTCTGATCGCGGTAGCTGCGGTTCTGTTTATCCTCGGCCTGATGGACGACTATGAGAGTGGTCTTTCGATCCACCCGATGGATCAGTTCATCGTCGCGCCCTTCTTTGGCGGCGACACCGTGCATTGGTACACGGTGAGCAACACGACGGTCTGGATGGGTCTAGCGATCTTGGCGGTTGTCCTGCTGATGGTGGTCGGCACCCGCGGGCGTGCTGTGATCCCAAGCCGGGCGCAGTCGATCGCCGAGCTGGCCTATGGTTTCGTCCGCAAGATGGTGGAAGACGTGGCGGGCAAGGACGCGCTGCCGTATTTCCCGTATATCTTCACGCTGTTCCTCTTCATCCTCTGCGCCAACTTCCTGGGCCTGATCCCCGGCAGCTTTACCTCGACATCGCATATCGCGGTGACTGCCGTAATGGCCGCCGCCGTCTTCATCACCGTGACGCTGCTGGGCTTCATCAAAAACGGCGCTGGGTTCCTCAGCCTGTTCTGGGTCTCCTCCGCGCCGCTGGTGCTGCGCCCGATCCTCGCTGTGATCGAGTTGATCTCTTACTTCGTGCGCCCCGTGAGCCACTCCATTCGTTTGGCCGGCAACGTCATGGCGGGCCACGCGGTTTTGAAAGTGTTTGCCGGGTTTGCCGGTGCGCTTGGCGCCGGTGCCGTGGCGCCGATCATCGGCGTTGTTGCAATCTACGGGCTGGAGGTGCTTGTGAGCGCGATCCAGGCCTATGTGTTCACCATTCTGACCTGCGTCTATCTGAAAGACGCGCTTCACCCGCATCACTAACGCGGGTCTGGTCAGGGTTCAGAAATCTCAGCCAATTCCAACGTAAGGAGAAACGAATATGGAAGGCGATATCGCAAACATGGGTCAATTCATCGGTGCAGGTCTGGCCGCGATCGGTTCGGGCGCCGCTGCTATCGGTGTGGGCCACGTGGCCGGTAACTTCCTGGCGGGCGCGCTGCGCAATCCGTCGGCTGCCGCTGGTCAGACCGCGACGCTCTTCATCGGCATCGCATTCGCAGAAGCGCTCGGGATCTTCGCATTCCTCGTCGCTCTGCTGCTGATGTTCGCCGTCTAAGCCACCCGAACCTTCCTTACGCCCGGGTCATCCGCAATGGCGGGTGGCCCGGTGTAATCCCGGTTCCAGGAGGATAAGATGGCCGACGAAGCGCACGGAGCTGCTGACGCCGCGCCCGGCATGCCACAGCTCGATTTTTCGACTTTCCCGAACCAGATCTTCTGGCTCGTGGTCACGCTTGTCGTGATTTACCTGGTCCTGTCGCGCATCGCGCTGCCCCGGATCAGCGCGGTTCTGGCCGAGAGGCAGGGAACCATTACCAATGATTTGGCCGCCGCCGAGGACCTGAAACGCCAGGCCACCGAAGCGGAAGAGGCTTATAACAAGGCGCTTGCCGATGCCCGCGCCGAGGCGCAAGAGATCATCGCCGCGACGCGCGTCGAGATCCAGGCCGAGTTGGATGAGGCGACCGCGCATGCGGATGCCGAGATCGCCGCGAAGGCCAGCGAAAGTGAAGCCCGGATCGGTGAAATCCGTGCCGGTGCGCTGCAAAGCGTTGAAGAAGTGGCGCGCGACACGGCGGTTGAGATCGTCGGGGCTCTGTCTTCGGGTGCGGCGGACGCATCCGCCGTTGAAGCGGCGGTGGCCGAACGGATGAGAGGAGGCACCCAATGATGCGTCTTGTGACTCTCGTGGCGGTCCTTCTGGCCGGTCCTGCCTTGGCTGCTGACGAATATGGCGGCTATGGGTTCACCTCGCTTTTCAACACCGACTTCGTGGTGCTGATCGGCTTCCTGCTGTTCCTCGCGATCCTGTTCTATTTCAACGTGCCGTCTCTGTTGGGCGGGTTGTTGGACAAACGCGCGGAGCAGATCAAAGCCGATATCGATGAGGCCCGTGCCCTGCGTGAAGAAGCGCAGACGATTCTGGCGTCTTACGAGCGTAAGCAACGGGAAGTGGCCGAGCAATCGGAGCGGATCGTGGCGGCCGCGCGTGAAGATGCGGCGGCGGCTGCGGAGCAGGCGAAAGAGGATTTGAAAGCCTCGATCGCGCGCCGCTTGCAAGCCGCGGAAGAGCAAATCGCCAGCGCCGAGCAGTCGGCTGTTCGCGATGTCCGGGATCGGGCCGTGGAAGTGGCGATTGCCGCAGCGGCGCAGGTGATCGCGGCGCAGACCACTGCGGCGCAGGCCAACAAACTGATCGACAGCGCGATTGCGGATGTCGAGGCGAAGCTGCACTAAGCGGCACTGACCGAATTTGATATGCAGAGGCCCTGGCAGATCGCCGGGGCCTTTGCTTTTGCGGGTCAGGTGCCGAACTTGTCGGACCAGCACGGCATCACATCGCCCGGCGCCGGGCGGGCGTGATAGACGCCCCGCGCGATCGCGCGCGACAAACAGAGCGCGGCGGCATGGCCCAAGCGAAGCAGATCGGCCTCTGCTTCTTCTAGGGGTTGCGCACCGGTGGCGGCGGTAAAGACGAGATCGCCATCCATCGGCGTGTGGCTGGGGTAGATCGCGCGGGCCATTCCGTCATGGGCGGCCACCGCCATGCGTTTGGCCTGCGCTTGGGTCAGGGCGGCGTTGGTGGCGACAATCGCGATTGTCGTCGCCTGACCACCGCCTTTGATCGGTGCGGGCGCGGCGGGATCAAAACTCGGGGCCGGGCCGAACTCGCCGAACTCCGCATCAAACTCAAACGGCGCGGCCCAGAACTGTGGCCCCTCGCCAACTGTCACCCGGCCAAGCGCGTTGACCGCAACCAAAGCGCCAACCGTATAGGGGCCATGCTGCAAGGAGGCGGAGCCAAGCCCGCCTTTCAGATCTGCGATCAAAGCGCCTGTGCCCGCGCCAACACTGCCTAGTTCGAAGTCGCGCGACGCGGCAGAGAGCGCCTCCGCGCCAAGACGCTTATATGGGTTCTCGGGCCAGTCTTTGTTCCCGCCATTGATCAGATCGAAGAGGATCGCACCGGGCACAATCGGCACCCGTTGATCGCCGACGGGGAAGCCGCGGCCTTGCGCCCGAAGCGCATCGGCCACGCCCGAGGCTGCATCCAACCCAAAGGCCGAGCCGCCGGAGAGCACCAGAGCGTCGACCTCCTGCACCGTCTTGTCCGGTGCGAGCAGATCAGTCTCCCGCGTCCCAGGCGCGCCGCCCATCACATGCACCGCAGCGGTGAACGGAGCCTCGCCGACCATCACCGTGGTGCCGGTCTTGATGCCGTCATCCTGCGCGTTGCCGACGCGCAGGCCAGGTACATCCGTGATCAGGTTCTTGGCTCCAGGTCGCATCAAGGTCTCTCCGGTTTTGCTGCGGTTCAGATGCAGCGCCCGCCATCCACTTCCATTGCAACGCCGGTGATCATGCTCGCTTCATCCGAGCAGAGATAGAGCGCGGCATTGCCCATATCCTCGGGCGTTGAAAATCGACCAAGCGGGATTGTCGCCAGGAACTTCGCGCGGATTTCGGGCGTGTCCTCGCCCATGAAGCTTTTTAGAAGCGGCGTTTCCCCCGCGACGGGGTTCAAGGCGTTCACCCGAATGCCCGAGGGCGCCAGCTCCACGGCCATGGCTTTGGTCGCGGTGATCATCCAGCCTTTGGATGCATTGTACCAGTTGAGCCGGGGGCGGGGCGAGACGCCAGCGGTCGAGGCAATGTTCAAGATCGCACCCTTTCCGGCCTGTTTCATCGCTGGCACGATCTCGCGCGCGGTCAGATAGACCGATTTCGCGTTCACCGCCAAAACCCGGTCGAAGTCCGCCTCGCTGACCTCCTCCAAAGGGGTCGGCAGATGGGTCACTCCCGCATTGTTCACCAGGATGTCGATCTGCCCCCAGGTGTCCATCGCGGCCTTGGACATCGTAGCGACCGATGCGCCGTCGGAGACATCCACAACCTTGGCGATCCCACCGATCTGCGAGGCGACGCTCTCCGCCGCTTTGCCATTGATATCGGCCACCATGACCGCGGCCCCTTCACGGGCAAAGGCTTGCGCGATACCTGCCCCAAAGCCGGAGCCAGCGCCCGTTATGATCGCGGTTTTGCCCTCAAGCCTCATACTCATCTCCATCCCTTACCCATGCCACGCCGCCACGGTCTTCAACGTGGAAAACCCATACAGCGCCTCGAAGCCCTTCTCGCGACCATGGCCGGATTTGCCGACCCCGCCAAAGGGCAGTTCGACGCCGCCCGCGGCCCCATAGTTGTTCAAGAAAACTTGGCCCGCGCGGAGTTGCTTTGCCAGCCGCATCTGCCGACCGCCATCCGCAGACCAGACCGAGGCGACCAGACCGTAATCCGTGCCATTGGCGATCTCGATAGCGTGGTCCTCGTCTCGGAAGGGCAGGATAACCTGAACCGGGCCAAAGATCTCTTCCTGCGCCAGAGGATGATCCGGCGCGAGGCCGGTGAGGAGGGTTGGGCGGAGGTAATGACCACTTGCGGGGGCGTCTTCCGCGATACTGCCCTGGGCCAGAATCTGGCTGGCGTCTGCCCGTGCGAGATAGGATTGCACGATCTCTTTCTGACGCTCTGAGATCAACGGGCCGACGTGCAAATCCGCGCTGGCGGGTCCTACGGTGAGCGCTTGATAGGCGGCGGCCATCCGGGCGCAAACCTCGTCATAGAGCGGTTCTTCCACCAAAATGCGCGACGAGGCCGAACAGGTCTGCCCGGCGTTCTGAATGCCCGCGTTGACCAGGAACGGCAGGGCGCGGTCCAGATCGGCGTCGGCAAAGACCAGTTGTGGAGATTTGCCGCCCAACTCCAGGGTGACGGGCACCACGTTTTCCGCCGCAGCCGTCTGGATCAGTCGACCGGTGCCGACCGACCCGGTGAAGGAGATATGCTGCACACCGGGATGTGCCGACAGTGCCGCGCCAGCTTCCGCGCCCAGACCGGGCACAACATTGAGGGCACCTGCAGGGAGTCCTGCTTGATGGGCCAAATCGGCGAAAGCCAGCGCTGTCAAACACGCTTCTTCCGCCGGCTTCAAGACGCAGGCATTGCCCATGGCCAGCGCCGCGCCAACCGAGCGGCCGATGATTTGCATTGGGTAGTTCCACGGCACGATATGGCCGGTGACGCCGTGCGGTTCGCGCAAACTATAGACGGTGAATCCATCCTGAAACGGGATCGTCTGCCCCATCACCTTGTCGGCGGCACCGGCGTAGAATTCCATATAGCGTGCCAGGGCGATGGCATCATTTCGAGCCTGGGTCAGTGGTTTGCCGACATCTTGCGCCTCCATTGCCGCGAGCGCCTCGGTTTTTTCCTGCACCAGAGCGCCAAGGCGTGCCAGGATACGACCCCGTTCAAAGGCAGGCATGCGGCCCCATTCGCCGTCGAGCGCGGCTTGCGCGGCGTCCACCGCGGCGTCGATATCGGCCTTGGTACCGCGTGCGATTTGGCCGATGGTTTCACCCGTTGAGGGGTCTTCCACCGGCAACGTCCCACCATTGGCGGGGCTGCGCCAGGCGCCCCCGATAAACACCTTTGCGGTGTCAAACCAAAGCGTCACGAGGCGTCTCCTTTGCGATGTCGAGCACTGGCGCGGCGGCCAATAGCTTCTGGGTGTATGAGTGGCGGGGCGCGCTGAACACGGTTTCGGTGTCGCCCTCTTCCACGATTTTTCCGGCTTGCATCACCAATACCCGATCAGTGATCGCGCGGACCACGGTCAGATCGTGGCTGATGAAAAGGTAGCTCAGCTTCAGCCGTTCCTGAAGGTCGGCCAACAGGTCGAGTATCCGCGCCCGGACCGAGACATCGAGGGCCGAGACCGCCTCATCCAGCACAATGATATCGGGATGGGTGATCAAGGCGCGGGCAATTGCGATCCGCTGCCGCTGCCCACCGGAAAACTCATGTGGATATTTCGTCATATCATCGGGCGAAAGCTGCACCGCGCTGAGCGCCTCGGCGACCCGATCCCGCCGTTCGGCCCCCCTTGGTGGCGTCGGCATCAAATGGAAGGGTTCGGCCACCAATCGCTCCACCCGCCAGCGCGGATTGAAGCTGCCATAGGGATCCTGAAACACCACCTGAATGCCAGAGCGGAGCGCGTTTGGCATCTCGGGGCCGACCTCTTTGCCAAAGGCAGTGATGGCCCCGCCTTGCACCGGCTCCAAACCCAGGATCGCGCGGGTCAGCGTTGACTTCCCGCAGCCGCTTTCGCCCACCAGCCCGAGGCTTTCCCCCGCATGGAGGTCGAAACTCACGCCATCCACGGCGCGCACGGGTGCGCCGCGCTGAATGAGTCCGTTGCGCCGTCCTGGATACGTTCGCACCACATCCCGCACCTGCAAAAGCGGCTCGGGTGCGGCCTGATCCTGCCGTTCTGGCTGGTGCGACGACGCCTCGAAAAGCGCGCGCGTATAGGGATGCCGTTGCTCCCGCAGCACGTCGGCCGTCGGTCCTTGCTCCACAATCTGACCGGTTTGCATCACCGCGATCCGATCGGCCATATCGGCCACGACGGCCAGATCATGGGTGATCAGCAGGAGTGACATGTCCTCCTCCGCGACCAGCTCTTTCAGGAGATCGAGGATTTGGGCCTGGGTTGTGACATCCAGTGCCGTTGTGGGCTCATCTGCAATCAGGAGCCGGGGATGAAGCGCGATCGCTGCGGCGATGCAGACCCGCTGCCGCTGCCCGCCCGAGAGCTCATGCGGGTAGCTGTCCATCCCGATATGAGAGAGCCCGACGCGGTCTAGCCGATCCCGGGCAATGCGTCGCGCCTCCGACGGTCTCGCGGCCTGGTGGATCAGAAGCGTCTCGGCCACCTGATCGCCAATGGTCTGCACCGGGTTCAGGGCGGTCATCGGTTCTTGAAAGATCATGCTCAACTCATTGCCGCGCAGGGCACACATTTGAGCTTCGGATTGGGTCAATAGGTCGATTTCATCCAGGCGCGCTTGTCCCGCGAGTTCTGCGCCATCCGGCAAAAGTTGCATCAGCCCCAAAGCGGTCATCGATTTGCCGGAGCCGCTTTCGCCCACAAGGCCGAAAATCTCGCCTTTGCCAATTTGCAGCGACACGTCCGACAGGATGGGCGTGCCATGGATCGTAAGGTTGAGGCGTTCAATCTCGATCATCCGCGCCCCCTTCTCAATCGCGGATCAAGCAAGTCGCGCAAGCCGTCCCCCATGAGATTCAACCCCAACACCATCAGGACAATCGCCAGACCGGGGAGCACAGCCAACATCGGGTGGGTGTAGATCATCGTCTGTGCTTCGGCCAACATGCGCCCCCAAGATGGCGTCGGCGGCTGCGCACCCAGGCCGACATAGGAGAGCGCGGCCTCGGCCAAGATACCGAGCGAAAACTGGATCGTCGCCTGCACGATCAACAGATTGGCGATATTGGGCCGAATATGTTCGGCGCTGATCCTGAGCTTGCCCTTGCCGGCAGTCCGCGCCGCAAGGATGTAATCGAGGGTCCAGAGCGACAGTGCACCACCGCGTGCGACTCGGGCGAAAACAGGGATGTTGAAAATCCCGATGGCCAGGATTGCGTTGAGCGCCGAGGGGCCGAACACCGCCGTAATCAGGATCGCGATGACAAGGCTAGGGAAGGCAAAGATCAGGTCGTTGCCGCGCATGATGACCTCATCCAAGAGGCTGCCGCGCGTTGCAGCGGCGGCGAGGCCAAGTGGCACGCCAAGCACAATGCCGATGCCGACAGCGACCAGCGCGACCGCGATCGAGGTGCGGGCGCCGACCATGAGCATCGAAAGGATATCCCGACCGAATTGGTCCGTGCCCAACACAAATGCGCCGCCCGCGGGTTGTAGCCGGTTGGCGATGACCAGATTGGTCACGTCATGCGGGACCCAGAGGAAACTGACCAAGGCCGCGAGCAGAAACACGGCTGACACCGCTGCGCCAAAGATCAAGGAGGCAGGCAAACGGCTCATTTTCGGCGCAACCTCGGATCAACGGCGGCATATGCGATGTCGACCAGAAACGTGACCAGGATCACGGCGAAGACCAGAAGCATGGTGACACTTTCAACGACGACCAGATCGCGTTGGGTGATGCCTTGGAAGATCAACCGACCCAGCCCAGGCAGGAAGAACACATTCTCGATGATGATCGCCCCGGCCAGCAGAAACGAGAATTGCAGCCCGATGATGGTCAGCACCGGGATCAGCGCATTGCGGAGCGCATGGCGCAGCACCGCTTGCCGCCGGGAGAGGCCTTTCGCGCGGGCCGTGCGGATGTAGTCTTGGCCCAACGTGTCCAACAACGCCGAGCGCATGACGCGCGCCAAGATTGAGGCTTGCGGCAAGGCCAAGGCAATTGCGGGTAAGGTCAGCGCTTTGATCGCGGCCATTGGATCTTGCCAGCCGGGAAAGCCGCCTGCTGAGAACCATTGCAGGTTCACCGCAAAGACCAAGACGAGCAGCATCGCGAACCAGAAATTCGGCACCGCGATGCCGAGTTGCGTTCCGCCCATAATGCCATAGTCCGTGACGGTCCCCCGCCGGGAGGCTGCAATCAATCCGATGGGAAAGGCCAGGAGCGTTGAGAGCGCCAGGGCGTATCCGGCCAGCGGGAGGGATACCCAGAGCCGATCCAAGATCAGCTCCGAAACCGGCACGCGATAGGTATAAGACGTCCCGAAATCGCCGGTCAGCATGCCGCTCACCCAGCCCCAATAGCGCTCCGCCAATGTGCCGCCCAAGCCCAACTCTTCTCGCAAAGCTGCCACATTGGCTTCGGTCGCGTTCAGTCCCAACATGAAGGCTGCGGGATCGCCGGGAATGACTTCGATCACCAGAAAGATCACCAAGCTGGCCGCAGCCAAGCTGAGGCCAAGAGAGATAAACCGGCTGAGAATAAAGCGCAGCATGATGCGGAGGTTAGACGCGCCCAAGGGGAGGTGCCAGAGCAGAGTTGACAGAAGGGGCGCTTCTGCGGCGGAGTAACAGAAGGGGGACGATGAGATGATGCGATTGCCGGTTTGGGCGCGGTTTGGCCTGATCAACGGAGTGTTGCCGTGGGGGATTGCGGCGGTTCTGGCGGGGGTGACGCTGAGCGCCGCAGTTTCAGTGATCGCGGTTTATGTCGCGGCGATGCTGATCTTGATCCTGAATGTCGGTCATTTGAGAGCGACTCCGGCGTGGCGGGGCCTCTTTTTTGTCGTGATGTTGGCCAATCTGCTCTGCACTATGCTGTTCGCGAATGTGGCTCTGGTCACCGCCTTTGGATCAATCTGGTTGGCCCTGCGCGTGGCGTTTGGATTTGCTTGAGAACGTGGGCACGGATGAGGCGTCAGCGAACCGGCTCATGGCGTTGCGGACGATCATCGATGCGTCCGGAGCGAGCGCAGCTTGCCTCACGGAGATCGAAACGATTGAGTTTTATACGGGTCTCGAGCTGAGCGGACCGGCGAGCGACAGTGTTTTGCTTGTGACAGCTGATCAAGCGTCGCTGATCGTGCCAGAAGCGGGCCAGATAGCACAGCAGCGGGCTGCGAGTGTCGCGATCATCCCCCAATCCCTGGGAACAACATGGACGTATATCGGCGAGATGATCGGGCCCGGACGCACCATCGGCGTGCAAGCCGGGGCGATGGATGCGGTGTCGGGCGATGCACTTCGTGCGGGTCTCACGCCGGGTGATGTGATTGACCTGACCGATGCTATCACGCGGCAGATACGAGCGCTTTCCGAGCCGGATTAGTGTGGAGAGGGCTGCGTCTATAGCTCTACCCGCACCTCATGCAGCCAGATTTTCGGCGGGCGCGACAACATAAAGACGACGACATCCGCCAAATCCTCTGGCTCCGTGAATATCTGGTTTGGCACTTCCTCGCCAGCCTTTGCAAACATCTGCGTGTTGGTGCCGCTTTGATAAAGCCCGGCCACGCGCACGCCGGTTTCCGCCTCATCTTCTTTCAGCACATCAGTGAAGCCGCGCACGCCATATTTTGTGGCGGAATAGACCGATTGACCGGCCTGCGCGATGACACCGGATTTGGACGCGATGTTGAGAATGGCCGCCTCGTCGCGCGCCCGTAGATGCGGCAGTATGTGCCGGGTCAATTGCATCAACGCGGTCAGGTTGGTCTGCACCGTGGCCACAAGAAGATCGGGTGAGATACTGTCGAGCGGACCAGCCTTATGCCAAATCCCGGCATTGTTGATCAGGATGTCGACTGCATCGAAATCCGCCAAAATCGTCGTGGCGGTCGCGTCCAGTGCGGCGCTGTCGGTCAGGTCGAAGGCATAGGCGCGAGCCTCTTTGGCCCCGGCGGCAATGGCCTCTGCGACAACACGGTCCAGCCGCTCGGCATTCCGGCCCAAGATCGCCAAGCGGCACCCCTCCGCGGCGAGTTTGAGCACGATATGCCGCCCGATGCCGTCACTTCCGCCGGTGACAATCGCCGTCTTTCCCTTGAGCTGCATATCTCCGTGTTCCTTTGCTTGCGGATGTGTCGCGCCTGCCTAGCATGGGCACCGAGGGCATGAAAACCGACGGGTCGGCTCTTTCGCTCCAGGATCGGGAGCCAGAAATGCGAAGAGATCGCGTTGGCATATCGGAAGCTCCCATCGGCTTGGCAAAAACAGATTTGCCTTGGCGGGCAGTTTGGTTGGCGATCAGGCGTGTCGATGCCTGGGCTCGATGGCCGTAAGCCGGTGATTGTTCACCATTTCATAAAACTGAAACATTTCCGTTACGTCAGCGTCACCGGCTCGCGCGAGGACAACCCGTCACGCTTGCAACCTGGGAGAGCTGAATGACCCCCCGTTTTTTGACCCTGACCTCGGCCATCGCGCTGATGGCAGGCCCCGCATTTGCGGATATGAATTTTAACCGTATTGCATCCTTTGCCATTGCCGAAAACGCGCCCGAGGCCGAAGAAACCTCCGCTGAAATCATCGCGGTGACCGGCGATGGGATGACGCTGGTCTATACCGACAGCCCGCTGGAAGCGCTTGGTTTTATCGACATCACCGATCCGACCAATCCAGCCCCTGCGGGGATCATGGAGTTGGAAGGGGAACCGACCTCCGTCGCGGTTGCGGGCAACTATGCGCTGGCGGGCGTGAATACCTCGGAAAGCTACACCAATCCCTCGGGCTATCTGGTTGAGATCAACATTGCCGATCAGAGCGAAGTGGATCGTTGTGATCTGCCGGGGCAACCGGATTCGGTTGCGATCGCGCCGGATGCGTCTTTCCTTGCGGTTGCGATCGAAAACGAACGGGATGAAGACCTGGGCGATGGCCGCGTGGGCCAATTGCCGGGCGGCTCCGTCGTCATGGTGGACCTGACCCCCGAAGGCCTGATTGATTGCGACACGCTCCGTGTGGCCGATGTCACCGGCTTGGCCGATGTGGCGCCGGAAGATCCCGAGCCGGAATATGTACATATCAATGGCGAGGGTGAGGTGGTCGTCACCTTGCAGGAAAACAACCATATGGTTGTGCTGAACTCTGCCGGAGAGGTGCAGAGCCACTTCTCCGCCGGAGCTGTCGATCTCGAAGGCATCGATGTCGATGAGGAACGTGCATTCGTTTACAACGGCAGTCAGCCGGGCCGTGTTCGCGAACCCGACGCGGTGACGTGGATCGACGACACGCATTTCGCCACAGCCAACGAGGGCGATATGGATGGCGGTTCCCGCGGCTGGACGATCTTCCACCAGGACGGCACGGTCGTTTACGAGAGCGGCACCTCGTTTGAGGAGGCGATTATCCAGATCGGCCATTATCCTGAGCGCCGGTCGGGCAACAAAGGCGTTGAACCGGAATCAGTGACCTTTGCGGAGTTCGGCGGCACGCCGATGGTCTTTGTCGGGGCGGAGCGGGCGAGCGTCGTGGGTGTCTATGATGTCACCGATCCCGCGAACCCAGCCCTTTTGCAACTTTTGCCCTCGGGCATCGGGCCCGAAGGCTATGTGACAATCCCGTCGCGCAACCTCCTGGTTTCCGCCAATGAAGTGGACGGTTTGGAAGACGGTGCCGCACGGGCCCATGTGATGCTTTTTGAGTATCAAGAGGCGGCGGCCAGCTATCCGCATCTAACCTCTGCCAGCATGGAGGCCCTCACCGGCTGGGGCGCGATTTCCGGCCAAGTAGCCGACGCGGATGGCATGATCTATGCGGTCAATGACAGCTTCTATGCCATGCAGCCGACGATCTTTGTCATCGACCCGTCGCAAACCCCGGCCCAGATTGTCGACGCGATCCGTGTCACCCGCGCCGGGCAGCCGGCGCAACTGCTCGACATGGAGGGCATCACGCTTGATGGCGAAGGCGGTTTCTGGATCGCCTCCGAAGGCCGCACCGACCGTTTGGTGCCGCATGCGCTTTATCATGTTGGCGCAGATGGAGAGATCGAAGACTACGTCCCGCTGCCTGCGGAGCTTCAGGCGGTCGAACGTCGCTTTGGCTTCGAAGGTATCACCATGGTTGGCGACACGCTCTGGATGGCGGTTCAGCGGCCCTGGGATGATGACCCGGAGAACCACACTAAACTGGTCTCTTACAACTTGGAAACCGAAGCCTGGGGTGCCGTGCATTACCCACTGACCGAACCAGCGACTGGGTGGGTTGGCCTCTCGGAGATCGTGGCCCATGGCGATTATGTCTACGTCATTGAGCGTGACAATCAGATCGGAGCCGCAGCCGTGACCAAACAGATCACCCGTATCCCACTGGCGCAGATGGTGCCGGGCGAATTGGGCGGCGACCTGCCGGTTGTGGAACCGGAGCTGGTGGTCGACCTGCTGCCCTACCTGACCTCCACCGGCGGCTTTGTCCTCGATAAGGTCGAAGGTCTGGCGATCATGGACGACGGGACCATGTGGGTGTCCACCGATAATGACGGCGTGGACGACCATTCGGGCGAGACCATGTTCTTCGCCTTGCCGCCAATGTGACCCCTCTGGTTTTTAAGCAGCCCTTTCTATGACGGCGATGCCCTCGCGGAGCGATCCGCGGGGGCAATTTCGTTGAGTGGAGACGTTAACCCCGATGTTCCGCATCATGAATCACCCGCGCCTTTGCAATCGAGTCACAGCGCTCGCCCTGCGCAGGGCGAGCGCGCCAGATCGATCAGACCACAATAGACACGCGGCGGGCGCCCTGGGGTCTCCTCAGAGAGTTGCGACCGTTATTGAGTCCAACTGACGCCGGTCAGGTCATTCGCTTGGGTCGGTGCGTTTTCCCAAAGGCCTTGGATATTCGCATTGGCGACCCCGGTTTTGGCAAGTTGGAACAAGAAGCCGTTGACGTAGTCGCCCGCGATCATCTCCTGCGCCTGTTGGTTCAGGCTCGAACGTTCTGCCGGGTCGGTCGCGGCGGTCAGATCCGTCATCAATTGCTGGAAATCCGGATTGTCATACTGGAAGTAATAGTCTGGCCGGGCATAGATATTGATATCCGCCGGTTCCGTATGGCTGACGATGGTCAGGTCGAAATCCTTGCCGCGGAACACCTGCTCTAGCCATTGTGCCCATTCCAGATTGCTGATCTCGGTCTCGATCCCGACCTCGCGAAGCTGGGCTGCGATGATCTCGCCACCGCGCCGCGCGTAAGACGGCGGCGGCAGGGCCAGACGCAAAGTGAGGTCGCTGACACCCGCCTCGGCCAGAAGCGCACGGGCAGCATCAGGATCGTAGGCCGAATTGCCCGTCAGGTCGACATAGTCAGGGTTGTGCGGCGCGAAATGCGTACCAATCGGCGTGCCATAGCCGAACATCGCGCCATCGATGATGTCTTGCCGGTTGATCGCATGGGCAATCGCTTGACGCACACGCACATCATCCAAGGGCGGCGACATGTTGTTCATCGACAGGATCGTTTCGCCCTCGGTCGAGCCGACGATCACGTTGAAACGTGGATCGGCCTCGAATTGGCTGAGCGTCTCCGGCGCCGGGAAGACCGGGAAGGCATCCACATCGCCGGCCATCAGCGCGGCGAAAGCGGCATTCGGGTCGGAGATGAAGCGGAAGGTTGCGGCTTCCAGGGCGGGCATCTCGCCCCAATACTCGGCATTGCGGGTTAGCTCGACCCGGTCACCTTGGACCCAATCGGCAAAGACAAAGGGGCCGGTGCCGACCGGATTGGTCGCGTTGGTTTCCGCACTTTCGGGGGCGACCATCACGGCGTCACCCCAGGCGAGATTGAAGAGGAATGCACCATTCGGCGCCGAGAGCGTTATGGTCACCGTGGTGTCATCCACCGCCGCGACACTGTCGATACCGGCAAACAGCGCGGCTTGGGCATTGGTCGTGTCTTCAGCCCGCGCGCGGTCGAGCGAGAATACGACATCCTCGGCGGTGAAGCTGGTTCCGTCATGGAACATCACACCATCACGAAGCATGAAGGTATAGGTCAGCCCATCCTCGGAAATCTCCCAACTCTCTGCCAGGCCGGGCATCACCGAGCCGTCCGAAGCGAAGCGCGTTAGCCCTTCGAAGACATTGGCATAAACCACTTCGTCAATCGCTGCGGCGGCACCACCGGTCGGATCCAGATTGGGCGGCTCCAGCTGCATGCCGATTGTGATGTCGGTTTGCTGGGCGAGCGCGCCGCTTGCGGTCACGGCAAGGATCGCGGCGCTTGTCTTCAAGCGATGAAACATGAGGGTCTCCCTTTTTGACTTTGGCATGATCGTAGGAGCCGAAGGGGTCGCCATGCAAGCGATGATCGGATGCGTCATGCTGCACTGCGGCGCGCTGTCGCAAAACCGTTACTTAGGAGTCGCTCGAATCGAGACCTTGTATTAGAGTTCGCTGTGGGGAACGCGATATCAAACCATAGCGGAGTTGCTCGATGGCCTTGCCAAGCGCTACAGACATTCTCAATCTGTCGACCGATCAGGTCGCGAGTTTTATCGCCGAGCAAGCCAGTTCACGAACGTTGAGTATTTTGATGAAAGACCTCAACGCGCAGCTTCTATCCGCGGATGAGGCTGTGCGTGCCGCCGCCCGAGATGCGATTGAGCGTCTGGGTTTTCCGGAATACGCCTAAACCCCAACCCTACAGCAACAGCTCTTCCAGCGTCAGCGCCATGACCTTGGCGCTGTCGATCATATCGTCGATGCCAACCCATTCGTCGGGCTGGTGCGCCAAATCCAAAATGCCCGGCCCGTAGGCGATACAGTTCTTCAAACGCCCGATCCGGTCGATATGCTTTTGATCATAGGTGCCGGGTGAGACGACAAACTCCGCCTGTTTTGAAAGGACTTTCTCGATCGCCGCTTGGACCGTTTTGACCACCGGTGCGTCCTCATCGGTCATCGATGGTTGCACCTCAAAAAGATCCCGCAGTTCATAGGTGAAATTCGGACGCTCGGCCTTAATCTTCTCCAACATGCCGATGATTTCGGCTTTCACCTCGTCAATGCCTTCTTCTATGAGAAAACGCCGGTCAATGGTGATCTGGCACCGGTCTGGCACGCAGGCTGATGGGAAGCCGGTGTAATCCGGATCTTGCACCGGTTCACCGCCGTGGATCGCATTGATGTTGAGCGTGGATTGCTTTGCCCCGTCGGGGACGACGGGCATTGCGGTGTGTTTCGTCGCCAGAAGCGGGAACAGATACCGCTCCATTTCTTCCAGGACAGCCCCCATATGGCGCACGGCACAATCGCCGAGAAATGGCATCGAGCCATGGGCAATCCGGCCATGCGTTTCGATCTCCGCCCACCAGACACCGCGATGGCCAAGGCAGATCCGGTCTTTGTTGAGCGGTTCCGGGATGATCACATGCTGCACCCGCGAAGGATCGAAATACCCCTGCTCGGCCAGATAGGCGACACCACCATAGCCGCCTGATTCTTCATCTGCCGTCGCGCTGATCTCAATCGCGCCTTTGAAATTGGGATGGACCGCCAGGAAGGCCTCGGCGGCGATGATCGAGGCGGCAAGCCCGCCCTTCATATCGCACGCGCCCCGGCCATAGACCCGCCCGTCTTTGACTTCGCCGCCGAACGGTTCGGTGGTCCAGCCATGGCCAACCTCGACCACATCATGATGGGAGTTGAAATGGACGCAATCGCCAGCCGCGCCGCCTTCTCGCCTGGCGACGAGGTTCCAACGTGGATAGGTCTCGCTGTCGGCGGGCGCACCAAAGGCGCGGATCATTTCGACCTCAAAACCCTTGTCACTCAGCCGGGCCGCCAGATAGTCGCAGATCTCGCGATAATTGCGCCCAGGGGGGTTCAATGTCGGTATGCGGATCAGATCTTGCGTCAACGCGACCAAGTCGTCGCGGCGGGCGGTGATTTCGGCATAAAGGCGTGAGATTTCCGTCATATCCGCAGATTGCGCCCGAGCGCGCGCGGCTTCAAGCCCTGCCAAAGCTCTTTTCGTGCCCCATATAAGGGTTTATGACACATCGCGAACCCAGGGAGCTCCCATGCTAAATATCGGCCGGATGGCGATCATCCTCATTGTTGTGCTGACCTTGGTCTATGTCTGCGTTTTCCTTTACTGGCGCGCCGGTATCCGCGCGCGTTTGGAGGAAGATTGGGTCATGGAGGGCCGTCCCGGTGATCGTGGCGATTGGGTCCGGGAGCAGGAGGGGCCAAAACTCCGCCGGGTGAGCCGTTGGTTATTGATCCTGGTCTATGTCCTGCCGATCACTGCGCTTAGCGTCTTCGTCTACGTCACGAATTAGGAAAGGGTCCTGCCCATGCGCTGGCCACGGATCATCTTTTTGCTTGTTCTGCTTCTGATCGTCGGGGCGTTCTTCCACTACACGCTACCGCAACGCGACATCGTGCGAATTACCGGGACCGAGGTTGTCCGGGAGGATTTCACCAATCTCAGCCGCTGGTTCTTTTCCAATGCCGAGGACGGCGCGTCCGCCACAGGGAGTCGGGATATCCGCTTCATCAACGCCGTATTTCCCGACCGGCTCTCGGATACCGGTGAGGTCGTCTCCCCAGGGCGGGTCATGGTCTATCGCAATGAGGATACCGGGTTTGGCTGGCCGCCTTACTTCAAGCTCGACACGGCGGATTTGCAGGCTGAGGCCACCAACCTGGTGAGTTCCGAAGCGGATCCGCAATGGGTGGCGATCACACATTACGGCTGGCGGATGCATTTCCCGACCGCCTATCCTAACGCCGTAAGCATCCGTCCTGTGGCGGGGTCGGATGTGACCCTGTTCCCATGGTTGAACATCGTCATCCTTGCGTTCCTGGCATTGATACTCTTTTTTATGTGGCGCATGTGGGAACGGTTCGAGGACCGCGTGATCGACCCGCTTGTCGATCGCACAGCCGTTCGGTGGGCGAAACTCCGCGATTGGATGGCAGGACGGCGGCGTTAGCCGGTCCTATTCGCCATAGGGTACCCAGATCGTTTTCACCTCGGTCGCGGCCTGAAGGAAACGTTTGCCCTCGCCTGCTTTGCTCATCCAATCAATGCCTTGGCCATCATGCACCCAAGTCCGTTTCAGGTTCGAGGCTGAGGCGGTTTCGACCACATCCGCGCCAGCATGGGCGGTGAAGGCCCAAATGGCGTCGAGATTCATGTGACCGGCCAAGGGTTTGGTCAGTTCAGCCGGGTCGCCCGTGACAATGTTCACGACACCGGCGGGAACATCGGAGGTGTCCAGCACCTGGTAAAGATCGGTTGCGGCGAGTGGCGCGGCATAGCTGGGCACCAGAACGATCCGGTTGCCCATCGCGATGGCGGGCGCGATGAGCGAGATCGCACCAAGCAGCGGCGCATCATCTGGTGCCAGCGCTCCGATCACCCCGACCGGCTCGGTCATTGCCAGCGCCACGCCGCGGATCGGGACCGATTTCGCCGTGCCGTCGAATTTGTCGGCCCAAGCGGCATAGGTGAAGAGCCGGTCAATCGCGGTTTCGACTTCCGCCTCGGCCTGTTTCGCGGTCACACCGGTCAGATCGCGGATGCGGCTTGCGAACTCATCGGCCCGGGCCGAGAGGTTCTCGCCAATATAATACAGGATTTGCGCGCGCAGGTGGCCAGTGGTCTTCGACCAGCCTGCCGCGCCTTGGGCGGCTTCCACGGCGTTGCGGATGTCTTTGCGATTGCCCAGGCCCATATGGCCAAGCAGTTTGCCTTTGGCTGACCAGACCGGTTCGGAATAGCCCCCATCGGGGCGGGTCTGCTTGCCGCCGATATACATCTTCGCGGTCCGGTCGAGACCGGGCGCGTCAGGTGCATCGGGTGCCGGGATCGGTGCTTTCGCTGTCAACGCCTTGGTCTTCACGATGGGTTTCAGATAGGCCAGAAGCCCTTCCCATCCGCCTTCACGGCCAAATCCGCTTTCCCGCACGCCGCCGAAGGGGGCTGCAGCGTCAAAAAGGTTGGTGGCATTCACCCAGACCACACCGGCGGCCAGTTTCGGCCCGATATCGAGCGCCAGGTTCAGGTTCTCGGTCCAAAGCGTCGCGGCCAGCCCATATCGCGTGTTGTTGGCGATCTGCACCGCCTCCGCTGGCGTGCGGAAGGTGGTCGACACCAAAACCGGGCCAAAAATCTCTTCCTGCATGAGCGGAGCGGCGGTTGAGAGCCCCGTGATCAAAGTCGGCGGATAGAAACACCCCGTCTCAGGCAAAGGCACGGCGGCGCGATAGGTCTGCCCTTCGGTATTTTCGTCAACCAGCCTAGTGATCGTGGCGTGCTGCACCGGGTCCACCACCGCGCCGACATCGATGCATTTATCAAGCGGGTCGCCGATGCGGAGCTTGTCCATCCGCGCTTTCAGCCGCGCGTGGAAATCCTCGGCAATGCCTTCCTGCACCAGGAGCCGCGAGCCAGCGCAGCAGACCTGACCTTGGTTGAACCAGATCGCATCGACCAGCCCCTCAATCGCGCTGTCGATATCGGCATCGTCAAAGACGATATAGGGCGATTTGCCCCCAAGCTCGAGCGTGAGGGATTTGCCAGATCCGGCCGTGGCCTGCCGAATGCGGCGGCCAACCTCGGTCGAGCCGGTGAAGGCCACTTTGTTGATGTCGGGATGTGTCGTGATCGCTTCGCCCGTCCGGCCATCGCCGGTGACGATGTTCACCACGCCCTTGGGCAAGCCCGCCTCGCGGCAGATATCGGCGAAAAGGAGCGCCGTCAGAGAGGTATACTCGGCCGGCTTTAGGACAACCGTGTTACCCGCCGCCAGGGCCGGTGCGATTTTCCACGACAACATCAGAAGCGGGAAGTTCCACGGGATCACCTGGCCGCAGACGCCAAGCGGGGCATGGCCGGGCATTTCATCTTCCAGAAGCTGCGCGAGCCCGGCGTGATAGTAGAAATGCCGCTGCGCCAGCGGGATGTCGATGTCCCGGCTTTCGCGGATCGGTTTGCCGTTATCCATCGTCTCCAGCACGGCGAAGAGGCGGCTGTGTTTTTGCAAGAGCCGGGCCAGCGCATAGAGATGCCGCGCCCGTTGATGTCTGGTCAGCTTGGCCCATTTCGGGAAGGCGCGACGTGCGGCGGCCACGGCCATATCCACATCGGCCGCGCTGCCTTGGCTGATCTCGGCCAAGGTCTCGCCGTTGGCCGGATTGTTCGAGGCAAAGGTCTCGCCGGGTTCCGTGAAAGCCCCATCGATGAAATGGCCAAAGGCCGGGCCTTTGTCGGCAATCCAGTCACGGGCTTCGGCATCCCCCTCGGGTGCGGGCCCGTAGTCCATTGAGTCGAAGATCTCGCGGGTGCTCATGTCGATTTACTCCAACTAAACGTCAGTTGCATGGGTAGGCGTCGCTCAAGACGATGATGGCTACATCCATCCCAGCCTCTTCGCCAAGGGTTGGTTCCAATGCGATTAAGCGGCTTGCCAACACATCGAATGTCTCGACTAATTCCAACCGGGTCGTCCCCGATGGCACACAAATAAGGCCCAAGCCAACTGCCTGATCATGAGCAGCTTGCATAAACCCGTTACAGAAGTTTACCCAATCGATATCCACTCTGGTGCAGGCATCCAGCAAGGTGCGAGCGTTCATGACCGTGTCACTCAGTGTTAGATTAGGCGTCCAATAAGAGATCACGCAAATAGTTGCTGCAATGAACACTCTCATCTGAGCGCTTCCGGGATATGTGTGGAGTGCAAAGACATCACCCAATCGCATGCCGATATGCGGCGGAGTAATCCCCCGTCACGTGGTGTTCCAATTGCCGCTCGATATCGCCAAGCAGCGATGATGCGCCGAAACGGAAGAGGTCGGGCTGAAGCCAGCGATCACCCAGCTCTTCCTTCATCAAGCTGAGATAGACCAGCGCGTCTTTGGCTTTGGAAATCCCGCCAGCCGGTTTGTAGCCGACCTTCATGCCGGTCGCGGCCTCATAGGCGCGGATCGCGCGGATCATGGTCAGCGATACTGGCAGCGTGGCATTGACGCTTTCTTTGCCGGTGGAGGTTTTGATGAAATCGGCCCCTGCCATCATGCAGACCAGCGAGGCCCGGGCGACATTGCGGAGCGTGCCGAGTTCCCCCGTGGCTAGGATCGCCTTCACATGGGCCTCGCCGCAAGCCGCGCGGAAGGTTTTCATTTCATCATAAAGCGCCTGCCAATCGCCGGTCAGCACATGGCGGCGCGAGATCACGATATCGATTTCCGCAGCGCCAGCTTTGACGCTCTCTTCAATCTCGGCCACGCGGAGGTGAAATGGCGACAACCCGGCGGGAAACCCGGTCGAAACGGCCGCAACGGGAATGCCGCTGCCGTCCAGCGCCTCGACCGCGGTTTCGATCATATCGTGATAGACGCAAACCGCGCCGGTGGTGATCGGCGGCAGGCCAAGCGCCTCAAGCAGGTCGGCGCGGACGGGCTGCCGGGCCTTGGCGCAAAGACGTTTCACCCGCCCGGCCGTATCATCGCCCGAGAGAGTGGTGAGGTCGATCAACGTGATGGCTTTGGCCAGCCAAGCCGCCTGATAGGCCTTTTTCACGGTGCGGCGGCCTGGCAAGCTCGATGCCCGGCGTTCAATGGCCGATGTGTTGGCCTGCACCCGTGCGACCCAATCTAGGTCAAGCGCCATGCCGTCATTGCGCGGTTCATGCACCTGCGGCAGCTGTGTCTCGGAAAGCGATGTTGCGGTTGGGTCTGGAGCGTGGGTCACGGAGGAACAGCCAATCAAAATGGGACAAGCCGGTTTAGCGTCTCATGTCCGCCCTGCCAAGGCAAGCTTGACCATTTGGTCAAATTTTGAGTTTAGAGGCGCGACAGAACCAATCCGACGCCGACGAACCCCACCGCCGCGATCCGGGTCCAACTGATCTCCCGTACTGTCATGCCAAACGCCCCGAGTGCATCCAGCGCCAGGGCGGCGGTGAGCTGGCCGAAGATCAGCGCGGCCACCAAGGTCACCACCCCCAGGGTCGAGACGGACCAGATCGACGCCCAGACATAGATGGCCCCAAGCGCCCCACCGGTCCATGCCCACCAAGGCACGTCACCCATGCCTGCGACCGCGTTTGGCACCGCGCCACGCATCACCGCCACGACGCTGAGCGCTACGAACCCAACGCCGAACGAGATCGCCGCCGCGACGACTGGGTCGGCGACATGTGTGGCCAAGCGGCTGTTGATCGGGGCCTGCACGGCAATTGCCGCCCCTCCGATGGCAACGGCGATGAGGGCGAGCCAGATGGCAGGTGTCATGATCTGTCCTTTCCGCGGGTCGGCGCACCCTGGCGCGCGGACCGGACCTCCGCAAGGGGGCGTGACAGCCCCGGGTGCGCGGGGTAACAGGAGGCGCTGCCAGAGATAAGGATCTTCCGCCCATGCCTTTCGACCGTTCGATTAAAATCGCGCCCTCCATTCTCAGCGCGGATTTCGCCAATCTTGGTGCCGAAATCCGGGCGGTTGAGGCCGAAGGAGCGGATTGGATTCATGTCGATCCGATGGATGGGCATTTCGTGCCCAACCTGACAATCGGACCGAATGTGGTGGCGGCGATCCGTCCTCATGTGACGACCTTCATGGATGTGCATCTGATGATCGCCCCGGCAGACCCGTATATTGCGGCCTTTGCCAAGGCGGGGTCGGATATGATCACCGTTCATGCCGAAGCTGGCCCCCATTTGCATCGCACGCTTCAGACGATCCGCGATCATGGCGCGAAGGCCGGCGTGGCGCTGAACATGACGACGCCGCTTAGCCATATTGAGCATATCCTTGATGCCATTGACCTGATCCTGGTGATGACAATCAATCCGGGCTTCGGCGGGCAGAAGTTCACCCATTCGATGGTGGAAAAAGTGGCTCAAACCCGCGCTCTGGTGGGCGATCGCCCGATCCATATCGAGGTGGATGGCGGCATTGATCCGACCACGGCCCCGCTCGTCGCGAAGGCCGGGGCAGATGTGCTTGTTGCGGGCTCCGCCGTATTTAAAGGCGGTTCAGTCGATACGCCGCATGTGTATGGAGACAATATCCGGGCGATCCGCGCCGCAGCCAGTTAGGCCGCCGGAAGGGGTCCGCAGGCAATGCCATGCTCTTCCCGGACCCGGTCGAGGGCGCGGCGGGTGTGATCAAGGTAGCGGCGGCGATTGAGTTTTACGTCGATCAGAGCCGCCAGCCTTCGATGCAGCGGGAACCATCGGTCTAGGTCCAAGCCGCAACGGTCGAGCACCCGGAATGGCAGGGCGTCCATGATGATGATCGTGTTTAAGAATGTGTGCGTCACGCCGACGATATGCATTAATTTGCGATCGATCTGACGGAGCGCGTCAAAATCGATCTCATAGAGGCCCGCGTCGCGGAGTTTGTCCGTCAGGAACAGATGCGGCAAGAAATACCCCGCCACACTGCTGAGGAAATACGCCGCAGAGCGTGAGGTGATGGTCAGGATCGCTCCGCCTGGCGACAGGTATGGCGTGTAAGGGCGCTCTTGGCGCAGCAGATGCCCGGTGCAATTGACGAAGACGGAACCGGCGGGCACCGCGTGACGCGCGCCGGAGCGCAAGATCATCTCCGGCCCCGTGTCGGTGTCGCGCACATCGGTCAAGTAATCGCCGATGAACCCGTCCACCCCATTGGCGATCGTCTGGCTTTCGGCCTCTGACAGAATGCCGAAGAGGAATTGTTCCCCCGTTCCGCTTGGGCTGATCGTATAGGTGTCGCGGTAATGCGCGAAAACCGCGTCATGATTTGTGCCGTCAAATCGCATGGCCAGTTCGCGAAAGGTGGGCACGACCAGCTTGCCGCGCCAATAGCGTGCCATCCCCGTTGGCAAGGTGAAATCGCGATTGGCAAAGATCGTGCCTTCGCCAGTGAGCATCGTCACGGAACGGCTGGGCGCGTTTTTAACCAGCGCATGGGCCGTATCCATGCCGGTCTTGCCACCACCGATGACATAAACTGGGGCCGTGCCGGCAATGTCGAGGGCATGAGGCGTCGTAGAGGTCACTTGGTCTGAGGATAGGGCAAGCGGCTTGATCTTCGGAATGTCGAGACCACGGGCATCAATCAGACGTTTGGCGCGGACGGTTTGTTGGCTGCCGCCGTCAACGGCGCGCAGTTGAACTTGGGCAAAACTCTCGCCCTCCTCGACACCCTCGCAAATCCCATTACAGGTTTGGCCGTAAGCCTCGGTTAAATGAAGCTTGCTGCGCATCTGATCGAGACAGGCCGAGAGATGGGCGGCAACTTCTGCGCCGGTTGCTAGGTAATGCGCTGGCTTCGTCCAATTCCAGGGGATGTCGCCGACGGTGAACATCGGATGCGGTTGGTGGAGATGCGCATACGGGTAGGTCTTGGTCCACATCCCGCCGCAGCGGTCATTCCGATCCACCAAAAGAACCCGGGCCGTTGACGGCAGATGTTCACACGCCACAAAAAGCGCATTCAGTCCGGCAATCCCCGCGCCAATGATACAAAGATCCCAGGGGGTGGTCCCAAATTCGGGGGAGTCAGTATCGGGCATCGCGGTCTCCAGACGTTTGCGCCGCACGACCCTAGCAGGCTTGGCCCTGCTGCCAAGTCATTGATGACCCGCAACAAAGTAAACGCGCGGTCGGGGATCCGACCGCGCGTTGATAGAGTGTACGTTTGTTGTTTGTCAGATGGCGGAGGGCCCGGCCTCAAGCACATCTTCCAAGGTTCTTAGGCCCGTGCGGGGTGCCTGAACCAAGACGGACATGTTCCCCGGCTTATGCTCATTACGCAGCATTTTCATATGCGCCTCGGGCAGTTCCGCCCAGGGGAAAACCTCAGACATGCAGGGGTCAAGCCGTCGCTCTAGCATCAAGTTATTTGCGGCAGAGGCCTGTTTCAGATGCGCGAAATGCGAGCCCTGCAGGCGCTTCTGGTGCATCCACATGTAACGCACGTCAAAGGTGCAGTTGAACCCGGTGGTCCCGGCGCAGATCACGACCATACCGCCCTTTTTGCAGACCAGTGTAGAGACCGGGAAGGTCGCCTCGCCCGGATGCTCGAAGACCATATCGACATTCACACCCTTGCCGGTGATGTCCCAGATCGCCTTGCCGAACTTCCGCGCCTCCGCGAACCATTCCTTATATTCCGGCGTGTTCACCGTTGGCAGTTGACCCCAGCATTTGAAATCCTTGCGGTTGATGACGCCCTTGGCGCCGAGGCCCAGCACAAAATCACGCTTATCTTCATCGGAGATCACTGCAATCGCATTGGCGCCCGCCGTGTTGATCAACTGGATCGCATAAGAGCCCAAACCACCTGATGCGCCCCAGACCAGCACGTTTTGACCTGGCTTCAGGTCATGCGGCTCATGACCAAACAGCATCCGGTAAGCAGTGGCCAGCGTCAGGGTGTAGCAGGCGGATTCTTCCCAAGTCAGATGCTTGGGGCGCGGCATCAATTGCTGCGCCTGCACCCGAGTGAACTGGCTGAACGACCCATCCGGCGTCTCATAACCCCAGATCCGCTGGCTTGGCGAATACATCGGATCGCCACCGTTGCATTCCTCGTCATCGCCATCGTCTTGGTTGCAATGGACCACAACCTCGTCGCCGACTTTCCAGCGTTTGACTTTGTCGCCCACGGCCCAAACGATGCCCGCCGCATCGGAACCGGCGATGTGATAGGGCTGCTCATGGCCGTCAAACGGGCTGATCGGTTGGCCAAGCGCGGCCCAAACGCCGTTATAGTTCACACCGGCGGCCATCACGAGAACCAGCACTTCGTGGCTGTCGAGCGCGGGCGTGTCCACCACTTCGACTTGCATCGCGGTGTCAGGATCGCCGTGGCGCTCACGACGGATCGCCCAGGCATACATCTGCGCCGGGACATGGCCCATAGGGGGCATTTCGCCCATCTCATAGAGGTCCTTTTTCGGCGCGTCGTAAACGGCGGGTGCGGGACTGATATCCAAAGCCATTGGGCCTCCTACTGCCTCATCTAGAATTGCTGCGGCGCGGAACGATTCCGTGCTGGTGCAGCGAGACATAAAGATGGTCACGCAACAATGCAAACATGAAATCGATGTTTTGAGAAATAATATGTCGCAAGGGTCGAGATTATCAACCTGAGGTTGCTTTAGCGGTTGGGTTGATCGCCCAGAAGATGTTCCACGGAGCGCGCATAGAAGGCAACAATGGCCTCCCCGTCTTCACTCAGAACAAACCCGTCCGGTGTTTCAGAGAGCATCCGCCGCTCGATCAATGCCCGCAGGCCAGCTTCGGTTGTGTAATCGAGATCATCACGGGGGATGTGGACTTCCGCACCTCGGCGGCGTGCGCCCTCAACCAGGTCACCAACTCTGGCACGCAGTTCCGCGCGATCCCGCACACCGGCGCGCAGAGCATAGGACACGAGGGGCACGGGCACGACCGGCATGACCGCTCCGATCCGCTGCATCAACTCGGCACCGAGGAGTGCCGGGACGTCGTCGGCAGGCTCTTTCAAAAACTCGGTCAGGCTCAAAGGGGCCCCAAAGCTGACGGCGGCATACCCATAACGGTGGAAGCGCCGCGTTAGTCTCAGCCAGATTTGCCGCCGCAGATAGCGATAGATCGGCCAAAGGCTGAAGCGGAACCGCCTTGTGCCCTTCTCATGCGCCTCGATCAGGTTGCGATCTTCCATGACCCGGTCGTAGTTCAATGCAACGGGCACAAAGACGACATCGCGGGATTTGCCTGGCCGAAACCCATCGAGAATGTAAGAGATCAAGCCGAGCTTCGGGGTGCCAAGCGCGCCGGTCTGGCTCAACCCCCCTTCGGGGAAGACAGCTTGTGTGACGCCAGCCTCTGTCGCCATCTGAACATAGCGCGCCAGCACCTTGCGATAGAGCGGGTTGTTATGCCGCCGCCGGATGAAATATCCGCCCATAGCCCGCACCAATTGGCGGAGTGGCCAGACACGTGCCCATTCACCAACCGCATAGGCCAAGGCCGAGCGTTCGGCGGCGAGCCAGGTGACCAAGACATAGTCCATATTTGATCGGTGATTCATCACGAAGATCACCGTGGCATCCGGGTCGATCGCCTCAAGCGCGGCGTCATTAGCTTGCGCGAGGCGCACGCGATAGAGCGATTTGCTGAGAAACTTGGCCGCCCGGATCGCGAAACCGAAATAGGTCAGCGCCGAGAACCCCGGCACGATCTCTCGGGCATAGCGCTCGGCGGTTTGCGCGGCGACGTCTTCGCGGATGCCGGTGCTGCGCGCATGATCAACGATCGCCTGCGCCACCTCGGGGTCATACACAAGGCGCAGGACGGTATCGTTCCGGCGCGCAAGTTTGAACGGTTGAATCGGTCGGGCGAGCCGCTCGTTCAAGCGGCCAACGGCGCGCTCGAGCCGTCGCCGCAAATACCAGCGCACCGAGGGCACCAGTACATTATTCAACGCCGCGACCGCCGCAAAAGCGAGGATCAAGAGCAAAGCCCAAAGCGGCAGTTCCACCGTGGTCGTCATCGCAGGCGACCCTGGCAGGAAACCGAGGCGCACACAATCGTTTGCGATGGCGCGGTCGGAGACAAAGGAGAGCCGCATCCAGGTCAGAAGGATCGAAATGCCGCGACGCAGCGAATTGACATCGACATATTATTCCCAATATACCCCTCCGAGTGGAATAAAGTTGCCGAAACCTGATTTGAGGAGCGCCGCCCGTGACCGCAGACAAAGACCGCCCTTGGCTCATCCGCACCTATGCTGGTCATTCGACGGCCAAAGCCTCCAATGCACTCTATCGCGGGAACCTCGCAAAGGGGCAGACCGGCCTGTCCGTTGCCTTCGATCTGCCGACGCAGACCGGGTATGACAGCGATCATGAATTGGCGCGCGGCGAGGTCGGCAAGGTCGGTGTTCCGGTGTCTCATCTGGGCGATATGCGGGCACTGTTTGATCAGATCCCGTTAGAGCAAATGAACACCTCGATGACGATCAACGCGACCGCGCCGTGGCTTCTCGCGCTCTATATCGCGGTGGCCGAAGAGCAGGGGGCGGATGTTTCGAAGCTTCAAGGCACTGTGCAGAATGATCTGATCAAAGAGTATCTATCGCGCGGCACCTATATCTGTCCGCCGAAACCGTCGCTGAAAATGATCGCGGATGTCGCGGAGTATTGCTATTCCAACGTGCCGAAATGGAATCCGATGAATGTGTGTTCCTATCATCTGCAAGAGGCCGGCGCGACGCCGGAGCAGGAATTGGCCTTTGCCTTGGCAACCGCGACGGCGGTTCTGGATGCGTTGCGGCCCCGAGTCGATCCGGCGGACTTTCCCGCTTTGGTCGGGCGGATTTCGTTTTTTGTGAATGCGGGTATCCGATTTGTCACCGAGATGTGCAAAATGCGGGCCTTTGTGGAGCTGTGGGATGAGATCTGTAAGGAGCGTTACGGCGTTGAAGACCCGAAATACCGCCGGTTCCGCTATGGCGTGCAGGTCAATTCCCTTGGGCTGACCGAGCAGCAGCCGGAAAACAATGTCTATCGCATTTTGATCGAAATGCTTGCCGTGACACTCAGCAAAAACGCCCGCGCGCGTGCGGTGCAATTGCCGGCTTGGAATGAGGCGCTTGGTTTGCCGCGGCCGTGGGATCAGCAATGGTCGATGCGGATGCAGCAGATCATGGCGTTTGAGACCGATCTTCTGGAACATGGAGATCTGTTTGATGGGAACCCCGCTGTGGCCGGCAAAGTGGAGACGCTGAAAAACGGCGCGCGGGCAGAATTGGCTAATCTGGAGTCGATGGGCGGTGCAATTGCCGCGATCGACTACATGAAGGGCCGCCTGGTTGAGTCAAATGCCGACCGTGTTCACGGGATTGAGCAAGGCGAAACTGTGGTTGTCGGTGTGAACAAATACACCGCCACCGAGCCATCGCCTTTGACCGAAGCCGATGGGGGCATCATGGTCGTCGATCCCGCTGTAGAGGCCGAACAGATTTCGAGATTGGAGGCCTGGCGGGCGGAACGAGACGCCAATGCCGTCGCCGAAGCGCTCGCAGCGCTTCGCGATGCTGCCAAGAGCGGTGCAAATGTCATGCCGCCCTCAATTGCCGCCGCCAAAGCGGGCGTGACCACGGGCGAATGGGCCGGCGTAATGCGGGCCGTGTTTGGCGAATACCGGGGTCCGACCGGCGTTGCCCGGAGCCCATCGAATAAAACCGAAGGGCTGGACGATATTCGCGACGCCGTAGATATGGTCAGCGACAGACTTGGGCGGCGTCTGAAATTCTTGGTTGGCAAGCCGGGGCTCGATGGCCATTCCAATGGCGCTGAACAAATCGCGTTCCGCGCGCGGGATTGCGGAATGGATATCTCCTATGAAGGCATACGGCTAACACCAGAAGAAATCGTTGCAGCCGCAAAAATAGAGGATGCCCATGTTATTGGATTATCGATTCTTTCGGGCAGCCATGTGCCGCTAATAAAAGAAGTTATGGAAAGACTGCATTCAGAAGGCATGTCTCACGTTCCCGTGATGGTTGGGGGAATCATCCCCGATGAAGATGTGGAGATTCTGCTGAGCTATGGGGTTGCGAAAGTCTATACACCCAAGGATTTCGAGCTAAATCGCATCATGATGGACATTGTTCACCTTGTCGACGCGCAGCCCATCGCCGCAGAATGATGCGTCGATACCCAAAACTTCATAAGTGTAAACCTGCCTAAAAAGACATGTCCATAAATAGGTCCTATTGCATGGCGTCAAAAGGCGGCATAGCAAACCCGAGTCAACAATAGGGACCATTAAAATGGCAAAAAACTTAAACGAAATGTCGCGTGATGAGCTTTTGGAGTTGCGGCGGGATGTGGACGCTGCTCTTAAAGATGTCGATAAGAGGAAGAAAAAAGAGGCTCTCGCCGCAGCCCAAAAGGCAGCGCTTGAGCACGGGTTTTCTTTAGAGGAAGTTCTTGGCGGAAAAAGTGGATCAGGGCCCAAATCTTTGCCGAAATACGCCAACCCGGCAGATGCAAGTCAGACTTGGACGGGTCGCGGCCGGCAACCTGGATGGATCAAAGACGCGCTTGCCGCTGGCAAGTCGCTTGACGATATGGCGATCTGAGGCAAAGCGATGACTGTGCATATTGGTGCGAAGCCCGGCGATATTGCCGAAACTGTTCTTATGCCTGGAGACCCGTTGCGCGCGAAATGGGCTGCTGAGCGGTTTCTGGACGATCTTGTGTGTGTCAATGAGGTCCGGGGCATGTTGGGTTTTACCGGCACTTGGCGCGGTCATCCTGTCACAATTCATGGTTCGGGCATGGGCATGCCCAGCCTTTCGATTTATGCCAATGAGCTAATCCGGGACTATGGTGCGCAAACGCTCATTCGGATTGGCTCTGCTGGCGCGATGCAGCCGCAGATTAAGCTCCGCGATGTGGTTCTGGCGATGACATCGTCAACGCTCTCGACCCCATCGCGGGGGTTTTTCAAAGAACTCAATTATGCGCCTTGCGCCGATTGGAGTTTGTTGCAGGCGGCTCATGTGGCGGCGGCGTCCAAGGGCTGTGACACCCATGTCGGCGGAATTTATTCGTCCGATGTATTTTATGACGAGCGCCCTGACCTCAACGAACAAATGACCCGGCACGGTATCCTTGCCGTCGAAATGGAAGCGGCGGAGCTCTATACTCTTGCTGCGCGATATGGGCGGCGGGCATTGGCAGTCCTGACGATTTCGGATCATCTGGTGACGGGTGAGGCATTGCCCTCGGAAGATCGGCAGTCGAGCTTCTCGGATATGGTCGAAATCGCGTTGGAAGCCGCGTTTTCATAAAAGACCTGCGGTGAAGCTAAACAGCTTCACCCGCGATCTTACCTGAAAAAATACAGCCGCCCAGGAATGTCCCTTCCAGGGCATTGTAGCCGTGAAAGCCACCACCACCGAAACCCGCGACTTCGCCAGCCGCGAAGAGACCGTCAAAGACACTCCCATCGGGGCGAAGCACCTGTCCGTTGAGATTGGTGTGAAGCCCGCCAAGGGATTTCCGGGTTAGGATGTTCAGCCGGACAGCGATCAAGGGGCCGTTTGCCGGATCCAAGATCGCATGGGGTTTTGCGGTGCGGATCAATCTATCCCCCAGATACGCCCGCGCGCCCCGGATCGCGGTGATCTGCGCATCTTTGGAGACTTTGTTCGTAAGTTGGGCATCGCGCGCCTCAATCTGAGTCCGAATATGGGCGAGATCGACGGGCATTTGCGGGGTGATCTTGTTCATCCCCTCAACAAGCGTCGGCAGATCATCCGCCACCACGAAGTCTTCACCATGTGTCTTGAACGCTTCAACCGCCCGCGTCGCGCCTTTGCCCAACCGTTCCTTGATCACCGAACGCCACTTGCCGGAGGTGAGATCGGGGTTTTGCTCGGAGCCTGAAAGGGCGAACTCCTTTTCGATGATTTTCTGGGTGAGGATGAACCAAGAATGCTCTTGCCCCGTGGCCAGGATGCGTTTGAGCGTCGAGAGGGTGTCGAAGCCGGGGAAACAGGGCGCCTCCATCCGGTCGCCAAGTGCATCGAACCACATTGATGACGGGCCGGGCAGAATGCGGATACCGTGATTGGGCCAGATCGGATCCCAATTGGTTAGCCCTTCGCAGTAGTGCCACATGCGGTCTTTGTTGATCACAGCCGCACCAGCGGCCTCGGTCGCCAACTGCATCTGGCCGTCGACATAATCCGGCACGCCCGCCACCATCTTGATCGGCGGGCTGCCCAACCGATCGCGCGGCCAGTATTCTCGCACCAGGTCGTGGTTGCCGCCAATCCCGCCAGTGGTGACAATCACCGCCTCGGCGTCATAGGTG
Organism: Roseobacter sp. HKCCD6576-2; assembly: GCF_013179285.1. Taxonomy (GTDB): domain Bacteria; phylum Pseudomonadota; class Alphaproteobacteria; order Rhodobacterales; family Rhodobacteraceae; genus Rhodophyticola; species Rhodophyticola oceani. Next base: position 652,369 of record NZ_WVNW01000001.1, read on the forward strand.
AAATCGCCGGTGACCTCTCGATTGGTCGCGCCGCCACGGATGGCGCTGTCATCGGCCAGAATATCGCCGTGCACGCCGGTCAATACGCCGCCATCGACGGTTAGCCCCCGGACGCGGTGCCGATATTTCAAAGTGATATTGGGATGTTGGGTGACCCTGTCGGCATAAGGTTTCACGACGCCGGTGCCCGTGCCCCATGTCACGTGAAACCGGGGGATTGCATTGCCGTGACCGTCTGCCAATGCACCGCCGCGTTCGGCCCACCCCACCACGGGAAACCACCGCATGCCGAGCCCGTGGAGATAGCTGCGCATCGGGCCTGCCGCGAAATCTAAATAGGCGTCGGCCCATTTCCGTGGGTTCGCATCTTCCGGTCGGTCAAATTGAGCCGCGCCAAACCAATCCGTGGCGGCGAGGTCTCGGCTGTCTTTCAAACCCAGGCGCCGCTGTTCCGGCGTGTCGATCATGAACAACCCGCCAAGCGACCACCAAGCTTGCCCACCAAGCGATTGTGGGCCTTCTTGATCTAAGAGCAGCACCCTGCGCCCACGCTCAGCGGCATGAAGCGCGGCAACAAGGCCGGACAGCCCGCCGCCGATGACGATGATGTCTGCCTGTCCCATGCCAGCTCCCTCCTTGAGCGGAGGAGGCTAGCATTGAGATTTGGTTCTTGTCGAACCGGACCTAACGTTAGGCCGCCTCGGTCAGCTCCGGGTATTCCGGGGTCTCGTCGACCTCTGTCGGGTTGGGCGTGTAATAGGCCCAAGCCTCTTCCAAAATCTGCAGGGCGACGTCTGGATCAATGGCGGGCGTCGGTTTGCGAAATGTCACGGTGTTTGGCATCTTGGCCTCTTTGCAGTCAAATGGCCTCCCTTTGACAGAGAGACTATGCGCTGGCCGGGCAGGGCACATCTCATCTTTCCGCAGGCGCGCTATGTGTGTGGTGCAAGGCTCACCAGCGCGACATCGGCGGGTCACTCCGCGGCACGCTCCAAAACCTCGACAGAAAGGACGGTGGGCAGATGGCTGGCTATTTCGTCCCAAGTCTCGCCTTCATCGCGGCTGGCAAAGATCGAGCCGGTGTTTGTGCCGAAATACACCCCTGCGGGGCTTTGGCGGTCGGTGGCCATGGCTTGGCGCAGCACGGTGAAGAAGCAGTTCTCGCGAGGCAGGCCGTGGCGTTTGGCCTGCCAACTTTCGCCGCCATCGCTGGATTTCCAAACGGCTGCACGGGCCTGTGGCGGGTAGCGCCCTTCGTTATCGCCGTTCAGAGGTAGGACCCAGATCGTGTACGGATCCGTCGGATGCAGGGCGATGGGGAAGCCGAAGGTCGAGGGCAGGCCTGCGGTGATATCGTGCCAATTCCGTCCGCCATCGGGGCTGCGGAAGACGCCATGGTGGTTTTGCTGGTAGAGCACATCGCCCTGCGCGCGCACGATGTTATGCACACAGAGCCCCGTCTGCCCATTATGGGGCGCGGCGGGATGATCGTGCCCGGAACAGGACTCGGCATTTGATAGGCGGTTGCGCCGCTCCCAACTCTGTCCGCCATCTTCGGTGGCGAAAACGCCCGCAGCTGAGATGCCGGCCCAGAGTTTGCCCGGCTGATCAGGGTCCGAGACGATGGTGTGAAGCACAAGCCCGGCTGCGCCGGGGTTCCACTGATCCTTGTCCGGGTGGTCCGACAGGGTGGTCACCTTCTCCCAAGTTGCGCCGTCATCGGTGCTCGCAAATAGCATGCCGGGCTTACCGCCTGCATAGAGCGTGTCATGGACCTTCGCGACGGACCAGATTGCCGAAACCTCGCCATCGAACCCGGTTTCCACGGGTTCCCAGTTCAAGAACCGCGCGGTTTCCGGGTCATTCGCAGCCCAATCATCGATTTCCCCTTTGGAGAGTTTGGAGAGCGTCCAAGTGCCCCCGCCATCGCCGGAGCGCCAGATGCCCGCGCCAAGGAAGTCATTGCCGCCTCCGGCCCAGATCAGACCGTTCGCGGGATCGCCATTCACATGATTGATCGGCCAACCGTCACAATGCGGGCCGGAGATATGCCAGACCTGCCGCGCCGTATCCCCCGTAAGGATGAAGGCGCCCTTGGTGGTGCCAACAAGAAGATTGAGATCAGATGCCATCATGTCCCCTCCGCTCATGACGGAGAGGATAACATGCGTGGCCGATTTTCCCTATCGACCGGAGGCGGAGCGGAACCGCTCTTTGTTCACGCCGGCCCATCCTCCTTTGCGTACAGACCACGCCATCGGCTCCCGGCCCACACCCTGCTTCATCGACAGAGCCGCCGTGAGTCCTGAACAAACGTCTTCACAACAAAGGGGCGCCGCCGCGCCCAATGGCCAGCTTACGCATCGCACAATGTGGAACCTTCAATCTTTGGGAGGGCCCTTCGGCAGCAAAGCGTCCGCCAAGATCATACGCCGCTCTTCCTCGGTCGCTGTGCCCATGGCCCACCCGCTCCCGAATTGCGCAAGGAGTTCCTGATCCTTACAGCCGTCCTCGAAAAGGCGGCCAAGTCTGGTCAGGATCCGGCTGATCTCAACCAGAAACACCTTCTCATCGCCCGCCACGCGGTTGATGTACCCCATCCGCGCAGAGAGATAGCGCATCACCTCGTGGAACTCCTCCGGTGACGTAAAGGCGACCGGAAGCTCTTTTTCCGGCATGTCAGAGTTGCCGCTCGACCATCATCTTCTTGATCGATGCGATGGCCTTGGCGGGGTTCAGGCCTTTGGGGCAGGTCTTGGTGCAGTTCATGATGGTGTGGCAGCGATAGAGTTTGAACGGGTCTTCGAGATCGTCCAAACGCTCACCCGTCGCCTCATCGCGGCTGTCGATGATCCAGCGATAGGCGTGGAGCAGTGCGGCAGGGCCGAGATAGCGGTCACCATTCCACCAATAAGACGGGCAAGACGTCGAGCAGCAGGCGCACATCACACATTCATACAACCCATCGAGCTTTTTTCGGTCGTCGATGGATTGGCGCCACTCATGCTCCGGGTTTTGGGTCTTGGTTTCCAACCAGGGCATGACGGCCGCATGTTGCGCGTAGAAATGCGTCAGATCGGGGATCAGATCCTTCACCACCGGCATGTGGGGGAGGGGATAGATTTTCACGTCACCCTTGATCTCATCCATGCCGTAGATACAGGCCAACGTGTTGATCCCATCGATATTCATCGCGCAGGAGCCGCAAATCCCCTCGCGGCAGGAGCGACGGAAGGTCAGCGTCGGATCGATCTCGTTCTTGATCTTGATCAGTGCGTCCAGAACCATCGGCCCGCAGGTATCCATATCGACGAAATAGGTATCGACCTGGGGATTTTTGCCGTCATCAGGGTTCCAGCGATAGATGCTGAACTTGCGTACATTTGTGGCGCCTTCGGGTTTTGGCCAGGTCTTGCCGGTGCGGATGCGGGAGTTTTTGGGAAGCGTCAGTTCAACCATGTCTGTCTCCGGTCCTCGATCTCAGGATGTCGTTGGGGTCAGCTCGACGCTGTCAGGGCAGCGGTTGACCCAAGATGTGTCGGTTTCATAGCCAAGATCAATCAAGGCTTGGCCATGGCGGTCGGCATAAATCTCAGCGACCGAACGCGGCAGTTTGGTGACCCACTGCGCGGCTTCGCCCGACTGGATGTGCAGCGCGACTCGGCGTGGCCGGTCGGATTTTTCTTTCATCCCGCCAAACAGGCTGTTGGCCCAATAGATCTCAAGGATTGTGTCCTTGTCGCGACCCTCGAAGCCCAGGAAATCCAGGATATCGGCGAACATCGCCATGTCGTGATCCTGCATCAGGGTCTCGTAGCGCACCTCCCGGATATTTGGTCGGTCATAGCGCCAAGCCGTCATCTGATTAAGCGTCCTGAGATGCATATTCTCCATTTCGAACAGCATCTTATCATGCAGGGCCGGCAGGCCATTCAGATGTTGTTGATAGGTGTCGCCGCCAAACTCTTTGCGCGGAACATGCAGCGCCTTTTCGCCAGCTTCCGGCGCGATCTGGTGATAACGCATCCCCGAGATCAAGACGTCGCGCGGGTCGCGGATCATATGCAACCCCCGCAGATCGGTCCGGTCCAGCAGCCCATCTGAAAAGGCGGAGTCCCAGTTCACGATCACCGCGCGCCCTTTGTCCGGTATCTGGTCTTCGTTGCGCGTGCCTTGAACCCGGATGCGCGGAATCTCCAACGTGTCAGAGCCGATGTTGAACACGCGTCGCATCCAAACCGTCCCGGTTTTGTGATGCGTTCCAACGGCGATCAGGCGTGGTGTCTCAGTCATCATGTCGTCTCACAAGAGCAACGGTCGGGTTGGCCCCGCGCCGGTCAGTTGACGAAAGCAGCTGTCATACACATCGGCCGGGTCGCGGCCTCTGAGATAATCGGTGCTGATCCCGATCTCGAGGCTCGTGCTTGGCCCATCGCTGCCCACGCCAATTCCAATGCTCCCCGTTGGTCCGGCGGCGGCCCGCGCCCGGTCGGCGCAAATCTCATAGGCGCGCTCTGGCGAGGTCGGGCCGCACGCCGCAAGGCTTGCCACGAGGGGAAGCGCCAGCATTCTCATGCGAAATCCTCGAGCGAGATCAGTGCGTTTTGTGCGATGCAACGGATCGTATCGGGGCGCTGTAGGATGGATGTGACGGTATTGACGGTCTGGTCGTTGACGCCCAGTACTGCGGCTTGTGCGACGCTCAAAATCTCCTGCGCGCTGGCATTGTCGATGACGCAATCGGTGACGGGCGCCGCATTGATGCCTGGGAACCGCTCCGCAACGATGCCATTTACCACGCCACGGGCTTGATCACGCGCAATCACATCCGCTGCCTCTTGCGCCACATTGCAAGAGGCGAGCGCCACGAGGCTCAAAGATATGAGTGCAGCGCGGATCAATAAACCCGCGCCTTGGGGGCGATCTTCTTCAGGTCGATGCCGCCATCTTTGGACTCGGTCAGCGGGTCCAGATGCACCGGGCGATAGCTGAGCGTGGTTTTGGTGCCATCAACCACGGCGAGGCTATGCTTGCGCCACTCTTTGTCATCCCGATCTGGATAGTCCTCATGGGCATGGGCCCCGCGACTTTCTTTCCGCGCCTCCGCGCCCACAATCGTGGCAAGCGCATTCGGCATCAGGTTGGTCAGCTCTAGCGTTTCCATCAGATCGGAGTTCCAGATCAAGCTGCGATCGGTGACCTTGAGATCATCCATTTTCGCGGCAACGCCTTCCATCTTCTTCACGCCTTCGGCCAGCGTCTTGTCGGTGCGGAAGACGGCGGCATCGGCCTGCATGTTCTTCTGCATCTCAAGACGAAGCTCAGCCGTGGAGGTGTCGCCATCTGCATGGCGGATGTCGTCGAACCGGGCCAAGGCCTGATCAAGCGATGCTTGGTTCAGTGTCGGGTTTGGCGCGTTCGCGTCCACCACTTCGCCCGCCTTGATCGCCGCCGCCCGGCCAAAGACCACCAGGTCGATCAGGCTGTTCGAGCCCAACCGGTTTGCCCCATGAACCGAGGCACACCCCGCTTCGCCGACAGCCATCAGGCCCGGCACAATCGCATCAGGGTCCTTCGCGGTTGGGTTCAATACTTCGCCCCAATAATTCGTCGGAATCCCGCCCATATTGTAATGTACGGTGGGCAGAACCGGGATCGGCTCTTTCGTCAGATCGACGCCGGCAAAGATGCGGGCGGATTCGGAGATGCCTGGCAGGCGTTCTGCCAGGGTTTCCGGTGGCAGGTGGTTCAGGTGCAGGTGAATGTGATCCCCATCCGCCCCGACGCCGCGACCTTCACGGATTTCCATCGTCATGCAGCGCGAGACCACATCGCGGGAGGCAAGGTCTTTATAGGTCGGCGCATAGCGCTCCATGAACCTCTCACCTTCGGAATTGGTCAGATAACCACCTTCGCCGCGCGCCCCTTCGGTGATCAGACAGCCCGAGCCATAGATGCCCGTGGGGTGGAACTGCACGAATTCCATATCCTGCAGCGGGAGCCCTTGGCGTGCGACCATCCCGCCGCCATCGCCGGTGCAGGTATGGGCCGAGGTGGCCGAGAAATAGGCGCGGCCATAGCCGCCGGTCGCTAAAACGGTGGTCTTGGCGTTGAACACATGCATCGTGCCATCGTCGAGTTTCCAGGCCACGACGCCTTGGCAGGAACCATCCTCCGACATCAGAAGGTCGGTGGCGAAATACTCGATATAGAATTCTGCGTTATGCTTCAGCGACTGGCCGTAAAGCGTGTGCAGAATGGCATGACCGGTCCGGTCCGCCGCGGCGCAGGTGCGCTGCACGGGCGGGCCTTCGCCAAATTCCGTGGTGTGGCCGCCGAAGGGACGCTGATAAATCTTGCCCTCCTCGGTGCGGGAAAACGGCACGCCATAATGTTCGAGTTCGTAAACAGCCTTGGGCGCCTCACGGGCCAGGTATTCCATCGCGTCGGTGTCACCCAGCCAATCGGAGCCTTTGACCGTGTCATACATATGCCATTGCCAATGATCGGGGCCCATGTTGCTCAAACTGGCCGCGATGCCGCCTTGGGCGGCGACCGTGTGTGAGCGAGTCGGGAACACTTTGGATATACAGGCCGTTTTCAGCCCTTGTTCGGCCATCCCGAGCGTTGCGCGCAGGCCCGCGCCGCCCGCGCCGATAACAACAACGTCATAGGTATGGTGAGTGATGTCGTACGAAGCCGTCATGTTGGAAAATGCTCCTATCTGCTCAGAGCGCGATTTGTGCAAGCGCGACAAGCCCGGTTGCGGCCAGGCCATAGCTGATGATGGTCATCGCGATGATCGCGATTTTGCGGGTCATGCCGCGAACGTAATCTTCAATCAGCGTCTGTACGCCCATGCGGAAATGATGGAAGCCCACGATCAGCATGAGTGCTGTCACCAGCGCCGGGTAGGGGCGTGAGAGACCCGCGACGGCGTCGGCATGAGGTTCGCCCAGAAGCGGGCCAACGGCGAAAAGGAACATCGGCGTCAGGATCAGAAGCGCGACCGAGCTGATGGTCATCGACCAATGATGTTCGGTGCCGGTTTTCGCCGATCCTAGCCCCTCCACGCGTTTGCGGTCGGTTAGAAATGCCATGTTTCTCGCCCCTTAGATCGCAATTATGGTGAGGAAGGTGAGGGCCACCGAGCCGATGATCATGCCCCAACCCATTCGATCAGCGGTCTCGACCTCAAGCCCATAGCCCGCATCCCAGATCAGATGGCGCAGACCGCCAAGCGCGTGATACCAAAGCGCCAAGACCGACGCGGTCATCACCAGATCGCCCAGAAGCGACGTGATGAGCCCATCGACCGTCGCGAAGTATGCCGGGCCGGTTGCGGCTGCTAAAAGCCACCAGACGATCAAGACGGCGCCCAACAACAAGGCGTTGCCGCTGATCCGCACCATGATCGACGTCATGGAGTTCAATTGTGGCCTGTAAATCGTCAGGTGAGGGGACAGGGGCCGATTGCCCCGGTTCACATCTGCCATGGCGGTCACCCTTTCAGGTTGAGCTTGGTCTCTTTAATCCTGGTGACTATGAATAGCGAGTTTTTGCGGACTGTCACGTCCTGCCACGTTGAAAAAACGCCGAATTCTGGGTCCTAACGCCGCAGAGAAGCCAATTGTGATCACTGAATTGTAAAGTGTGATCACAAATTTCAAAAGGTGAATGAAGCGTTATTACCATGGGTTTGCCATAGAACGGCCTCATTGCCTGCGTACCCGCCATCGGTGGATCGTATTGTGAGATTTTTAAGGACGACACGATGGGCGAGAAACTGACCTTCGCACTGGATCATGACCATGTGCAATTGATGGCGTGGATGGTAGAGTGCCCCGATCCCAATCTTTGGCACGAGTTGGTTGTCGGATTGGACCTGACAACTGGCCTAGGGCTCGACTCCGCACTTTGGATCGTGCAGCAGCCGGACTGCGACATGGCAACGGCCGCCGCCGCCTTGATCCGACTGGAGGCATGGGAATATGTGATCGTGCCGCTCGAAAACAAAACCTATGCCGACCCCCGCATTTTCGAAATCGCCAAGGTGATTTGCAACCGGTCCGAAGCGGAGGGATATCACCGTAACCTGATCGGATGGGACCGGAGCCGGTTGCGGTTCACCCCGAAAGTGATGTTGCAGCACATCTATGCGTTCTGCGAACTCAAGGGTTTGGCGCGAGAGCAAACCTATCTGCCGATTCCGATCAACCTGCTTTCAGGTGATTTCGACAAGGCGCTTCCGATGCGAGAATACATTGTTGATGAAAGCAGCGTGACGCATATCTCGGCGCTCGATTCCGCACGGCAACAGGCGAGCGGCTACGTGCTCCATTAAGGAGGCCGCGTGTCACAGCGGCATCAACGCCCAATAGTCGAGATCCAACAGAACCTCCGGTAGATACCGGCCATCGTCCCCGCGCAGAGCGCCGGCAGGGCTACCCTTGGTCGCGACCAAGCGTAGACGAAGGGCGCCGACGCCCGGCGCAACCGTTTTCGCTTTGTCCAGCACTTCGCTCCAAGCCTTTACCGTATCGCCCGCAAAGGCGGGGTTGGCATGGGCGCCGGAATTGATCCCGGCAATCATCTGCGCATTGGCCAGACCATTGAAGCTGAGCGCGCGGGCAAGGCTGATGATATGGCCGCCATAGATCAGGCGTTGGCCATCGGGGCGGAAGGTGGCGTCGAAATGCACCTTGGCAGTGTTCTGCCAGAGACGGGTCGCCATCATGTGTTCCGCCTCTTCGAGGGTCACACCATCCACATGGTCAATCACCTCGCCGATCTCATAGTCGCCCCACCGATGCGGCTCCCCGGCCTGGCCGAAGTCGTAATGCGAGAAATCCAGCCCTTCGGGCACAAAAAGCGTTTCGGGGTCGACGACAGTCGCCAGCTCCGGGATCGTCGTTTCTGGCGCAGGCGCATCCAGCTTCCCTTTGCGCACCATCACCCAACGGACGTAATCCAGCACGACCGTTCCATGCTGGTTCAGCCCCTCAGTACGGACATAGACCACGCCGGATTTGCCATTGGAGTTTTGTTTCAACCCAATGACTTCTGACCGGCTGCGCAGTGTGTCTCCCGGCCAAACCGGGACATGAAACCGCCCCTCCGCATAGCCAAGATTGGCCACCGCATTGAGCGAGATATCCGGAACCGTTTTGCCAAAGACTGTGTGAAACGCAATCAGATCATCCAGCGGGCTGGCATGCAGACCCGACGCCTGGGCAAATTTATCTGAGGAATAGAGCGCGTGCCGCGCCGGATAGAGCGCTGTGTAAAGCGCCCGCTCGCCGCCGGCGACCGTGCGCGGTGTGGCGTGCTCGAGCACTTGGCCAAGTGTATAATCCTCAAAGAAATTGCCCGCATTGGTTTTGGCCATCTATTGCGCTCCAAGCTTCATTTCTGGGGAATAGGGCTCCTCAATCTCTTTGGTCACGGCCTGCCCGCAGCGCATCACGCCGCGGGCGCTGTCAAACGCATAGGTCGGTGGGCCATAGAGGACCCAGCCCCTGCTGAGCGCTTCGCTGACCTTGTGGCAGAAGGCCGAGGTGTCGTCTTCGCTGAGGAACCGATAAATCTGCATCAGGTCGGGAACGGGTAATAGCCGAGCCATGTGTGGACGAAGGCGACAATCAGATAGGCGACCAAGCCCGCGACAAATGCGATCCCGTCATTCTTGAGCGACGCATTCGCGGGCCGCTCCCATGTCGGCTCAGCTTTGTTGATCATAATCACGCTGCCGACGGCCCAGCCCAGGAGGCCACCAAACAGCAGGATCGACGCCAGATCGCCATTCACCAGCAAATGCCCGATGGCCCAGGACTTCATCGCCGTCAGCTGTTTATGGCGCACCCTGGCAGACAGCCGCCCCTGTATCATGCTCAAGGCGAAGAACCAGAAGCCGATCAGGATCAACAGATTTGCGAGATGGATCAAGAATGCGGGCGGGAACCAGACATTCACGAAGCCCGCACTGCGATAGCCGATCACCATCAGGACAATGCCCGCGACAATACCGAGCGTGACAAGGCCCTTGCCAGGGTCTCCCATCGCGGCGCGGCGCGCCGGTGCGAGGCGCTTGAACCAATGTGACCCGGCGAAAAGCGCCAGGCCGAGGATCAGAAGTAGGTAACCCATTTATAGAGACTCCAGCTTGGAAATGGCGGCCGCCTTGGCCAAGGTGGCGCGTGCTGTTTCCACATGCAAGTTCTCGACGATGCGACCGTCCACCACAGCCACCCCCTGACCGGCGGCGGTGGCGTCATCGAAAGCCGCGATCTGTCGACGCGCTAGATCGATTTCGGCCTCTGACGGGGCGAACGCTGCATTTGCGATGGCCACCTGCGCCGGGTGGATCAGCGTTTTGCCGTCAAAACCCATATCGCGACCCTGGTCGCATTCGCGTTGCAACCCATCGTCATCCTTGAACGCGTTATAAACGCCATCGACGCAGACCAACCCGTGGGCGCGCGCGGCGAGCAGGCAAAGCTGGAGCGAGGTCAAAAGCGGTTCGCGATCGGCGCGGCTGCGCGTCCCCAAATCCTTCGCCAGATCATTGGTGCCCATCACGAAACCAGCCATCCGCGGCGCGGCGGCGATCTCGAGCGCGTTCATAATCCCAAGCGGCGTTTCCATCATCGCCCAAATGGTTGTGTCAGCCGTCTCCGGTCGGGCGTCGAGCCTGTCGGCCAGCGCGCCAATATCCGCCGCGCTATTCACTTTGGGCAGCAAGATCGCCTGCGGTTTCGCGGCTGCGATGACATCCAGATCCTCTGCGCCCCACGCCGTATCGAACCCATTGATCCGCACGATTTGCGCCCGCGGTCCATAGCCACCGTCGCTTAGGGTGTCCGCCAAGAGCGTCCGGGCGCTGGCTTTCTCGTCCATCGCCACGGCATCTTCGAGATCGAAGATGATCGCATCAACCGGCAAGGTCTTGGCCTTCTCTAGAGCCCGATCTTTGGAACCGGGGATGTAGAGAACCGAACGGTAAGGGTGCGCGCGATGATCCATGAGCGAGGTCCTTTTGGGTCGTGATACCGGCGATGGACCACGCTCACGCTGCGAACGCAAGTTCCGATATGCCGCAGCGTAGCGAAATTTTATGTCGCACAAAAATGTTGCGCCGATGCCCGGCACCCACGCTTTTGTAGCGGTTTCACGACAGTTTTCTTGAGAATTAACGAATTTTTTGTCATCTTTGGCCATACAGGCATCCATGCGTCCCGGACAAACCGGGCATACGAACCTACAGCAGAGGGGGAGCCTGGCGGTCTTGCGCTCAACCTTTTGCGGACTGCCGTTTCATTCTGGCTCCTCACAGATGAAAGGCAGGACGATGACCTCTAAACTGGCACTTGTCGGGGCTGTGCTGGCCCTGGCTCCATTAACTCCACCGGCGATCGCGCAATCAAACGGGCAAGCAATTTGTGGCCAGCGCGATGCCATCATCAACACGCTGTCCAGCCGCTATGGCGAGACGGCGCGGTCCATCGGAATGGGCCCCGGCAACCGGATTGTCGAGGTCTATGCCTCGGATGAGACCGGCACCTGGACGATCACAGTCACCAGCGCCGATGGTCTGACATGTCTGATGGCCTCCGGCGCATCTTATGAGACGCTGATCCAACCCGCACCCGGCGAACCGCTTTAATTGGTTTTGCCGCAGCTTTGCGGCGCTCGCAGATCGCAGAGAGATAAAGAATCGTGCGCCTCCTTCGGAGGATTCTTGGAGCGACCCTGTCGTATATGTGTCAGGCTTTCGACGCTCGGCGCGGTGCCACGACCCTGTGATCTCGCCCTTCCGTTTCCGAGATTTCCCGCTTTTTTTATGCTGTTAGCACCGCCCAATGCTTCTATGGGGCTTTCCGCCGCGCGTGCCTAGGCTTGCGCCGGGCGGGGTGTGGGGCTACCCCTCGCGCCAACATCAACAAGGGACGTGGAGATCACTCACATGGCCAGACCCAAGATTGCGCTTATCGGCGCGGGACAAATCGGGGGCACGCTTGCCCATCTTGCAGCGTTGAAAGAACTGGGTGACGTCATCCTGTTCGACATCGCCGAGGGCATTCCACAAGGCAAGGCGCTGGATATTGCCGAATCCGGCCCGTCGGAGAAATTCGACGCCAAGATGAAAGGCACCAATGACTACGCCGATATTGCGGGTGCTGATGTCTGCATCGTGACCGCCGGTGTGCCGCGGAAACCGGGGATGAGCCGCGACGACCTTCTGGGTATCAACCTGAAAGTTATGAAATCCGTCGGCGAAGGCATTGCCGCGAATGCCCCCGACGCGTTCGTGATCTGCATCACCAACCCGCTTGACGCGATGGTGTGGGCGCTGCGTGAATTCTCGGGCCTGCCGCACGAGAAAGTTTGCGGTATGGCCGGTGTGCTTGACAGCGCGCGCTTCCGCCATTTCCTGGCCGAAGAATTCGACGTGTCGATGAAAGACGTCACCGCCTTCGTTTTGGGTGGTCACGGCGACACAATGGTGCCGCTGACCCGTTATTCGACCGTTGCAGGCATTCCTCTGCCGGATCTGGTCGCGATGGGCTGGACCACGCAAGAAAAGCTCGACGCGATTGTGCAGCGGACGCGCGACGGCGGCGCGGAAATCGTTGGCCTGCTGAAGACCGGGTCCGCATTTTATGCCCCTGCGACGAGCGCCATCGAGATGGCGGAGGCCTATCTGAAAGACCAGAAACGCGTCTTGCCCTGCGCGGCATATGTGGACGGCGCGCTTGGTCTGAAAGGCATGTATGTGGGCGTGCCCACGGTGATCGGCGCTGGCGGCATCGAGCGGGTTGTCGACATCAAGATGACCAAGGATGAGCAGGCGATGTTTGATAACTCGGTCAATGCCGTCAAAGGCTTGGTCGAAGCTTGCAAGGGCATCGACGAGAGCCTGGCCTAAGCCCATTCGCACAAAATCTAAAAGAGGCCGGGGCCAAGCTCCGGCCTTTTGCGTTTCTGCCACGACCACGTTCCGACGCAGCGGATCACCCATATTGGTCTTCGCTTTCTCGCAGTTCTGTCGGCGGTGTTGGGTGCGGTCTCATCTGAAAGACGACTGCCCTTATAAGGCGCGCGATTTCGCCCTGTGAGGCTCGGGCGGACGATTCGGTGTCAAAAACCGTTTATTCTTGCCGTCTTGCCATTTTGTGATCACACTTTTTCTAGCTGTGATCACAAATGTCGCTTTTTTGTTCAATTCCGCGCGTGTGCGTCAGAATGACGTTTTATTGCTGGCGAAACCTGTGCTTAGTCGGTGGGGACAACACCAATGATGGGACAGTTTCATGAACATTCATGAATACCAGGCGAAGGCATTGCTTCGCGACTACGGCGCCCCGGTCAGTGATGGCCGCGTGGTTTTGAAAGCGGAAGATGCCAAGACGGCAGCGGGTGAAATGGATGGCCCGCTTTGGGTCGTGAAGGCGCAGATTCACGCCGGTGGTCGCGGCAAAGGCTCTTTCAAAGAGGCTGACGCCGGTGAGAAGGGTGGCGTGCGCCTGGCCAAATCGGTCGAAGAAGCCGCCGAAGAAGCCAAAAAGATGCTGGGCCGCACCCTGGTGACCCATCAGACTGGTCCCGCAGGCAAGCAGGTCAACCGGATCTATATCGAAGATGGCTCCGGCATCGAGACCGAGATGTATCTGGCCCTCCTCGTTGACCGGCAGACCTCGCGGATCTCATTCGTCTGTTCCACCGAGGGCGGCATGGACATCGAAGAGGTTGCTGCCGCCACGCCCGAGAAGATCCTGTCCTTCAGCGTTGACCCCGCCACTGGGTATCAAGGCTTCCACGGTCGCCGCGTCGCCTTTGCGCTCGGCCTCGAAGGTCAGCAGGTCAAGCAATGCGTGCGCCTGATGGGCCTGCTTTACCAAGCCTTCACTGAGAAGGACATGGAGATGCTGGAGATCAACCCGCTGATCGTGACCGATGGCGGCGATCTGAAAGTGCTCGATGCCAAAGTCGGCTTCGACGGCAACGCTGTCTACCGCCATGCCGATATCGCGGCGCTCCGTGACGAGACGGAAGAAGACCCGAAGGAACTGGCCGCGTCGAAATATGACCTGAACTATATCGCCCTCGACGGCGAGATCGGCTGCATGGTGAACGGCGCGGGTCTGGCCATGGCAACGATGGATATCATCAAACTCTACGGCTCCGAGCCGGCCAACTTCCTCGATGTTGGCGGTGGTGCAACGAAGGAGAAAGTCACCGAGGCCTTCAAGATCATTACCAGCGATCCGCAGGTGAAGGGCATTCTGGTCAACATCTTCGGCGGCATCATGCGCTGCGATATCATCGCGGAAGGCGTCATCGCGGCGGTGAAGGAAGTCGGGCTTGAGGTTCCACTTGTTGTCCGTCTTGAAGGCACGAATGTGGAAAAGGGCAAGGAGATCATCAAATCGTCCGGCCTCAACGTGATCGCGGCCGATGACTTGAAAGACGGCGCTGAAAAGATCGTGGCGGCGGTGAAGGGGTAAGAACTCTGATGCGCCTATTAGCTATTTCTCTTGTGTCATCTCTGCTGCTGTCGGCCTGTGTTGAAACACAAACTGACTCTGCTACTAGCCGCGCCGCACCTGATGTAAACCGGGCCGTTAGCGGTTTTCTAGAAGGTTGTATTTCGGGCAACTTCTCTCAGACCGCTGTTCGAGCGGCCTTCGAACGGAATGGAGTTGCATTCGGTCGCCCGCTTTTCGTTAGAGAGGGTTCACTTCCAGCGGGCGAACTCCGGGTTCGGACGGGCGGCCAACCAGATAGGCCTGGAACAGGCCCTTTTCCTTTCCTGAGATCATGTTCCGTCTGGCTCCACGGTCTCTGGGCCGCGCCGACGAGTACGACGATACAAGCTTATCTTGAAGAAGCAGGATTTCAGTATGCCGCCCCGCTCTCTGACAACGACTACATCAGGCATAATGCAACTCGGTTCAGTTTGGCCGAAATGACCGGAATCTATACGCGCAACAATCGCACATATCTTGTCGCAGTTGCACAGTCTTCGCAGAATCCTGGTCGTCGTCTTGGGCGCATCACGGACCTCAACTTTGCTGAAAGCCAGCTATCTGTGGACGAACTCTTATTGGTGATGCGAACCCATGGGCAAATCTAGGAGACTCCAAACATGGCCGTCCTCGTAGACGAAAACACTAAAGTCATCTCTAATGGACTCACCGGCTTGCAGGGCACGTTCCATTCCGAACAGGCCATCGCTTATGGCTCCAAGATGATTGGTGGGGCCATTCCCTGCGAAGATGGCATGATCTATCTGGACCCGCAGGTGTTCGAATTGGTCCATCAGACCAAGGTAAAAATCGGTGAAGACACACCGATGACTACTGTGGCCGCGCTGGGCGAAGGATTCTAGGCCGATGCGGGAGAGCCTCAAAGCAGTTTTCGAGGAGATGGACTGGTCGAATGGAGGTGCATCGCCCCGGTCGGGCGCTGGCTCCTCGCTCGATAGTACGGCTGAAATCCGGGCAGCTTTGCCAGGTCTCTTTGAGCGGCATGACGTCAAGAGCTTTCTTGATGCACCTTGCGGCGATTGGCATTGGATGTCGCATGTGGATCTGACCGGTATCGACTATATCGGATTCGATATCGCGACCTCTCTGATCGAAGCGAACCGGGCCGCGCATACCCGCAAGGGCGTACAGTTTGACGTGGCCGATGTCACATCTGACCCTCTCCCGAAGGTCGATATGATGATGTGCCGCGACTGCCTGTTTCATCTGAAATTTTGGCTTAGATGGGAGTTTTTCAAAGGCTTTCTCGCGTCAGGCACGCCATTGCTGCTGACAACTTTTCACCACATCGCGGAGAACAAGCCGCTGCGCAACAATGGGCGGTTCCGCAAGTTTGACCCCACCTTGCCGCCGTTCAACTTCGCCCCCCCGATCGAGGTCGTGCACGAGACTGTTGTCCGTGACGAAGACGGAAGAACACAGCTTGTTGCAGGGCAGGGTGGGCAGCGCTCAATGGGTCTTTGGACCCGCGAACAGGTCGCGGACGCCGTTGCGCGACATGAGAACTCCAAAAACGAACCCGGCGCTTCAGCGCAAAAGACATGAGGGAAGAATGGCCGTACTCGTAGACGAAAACACCAAAGTGATCTGTCAGGGCTTTACCGGCTCGCAGGGCACATTCCACTCCGAACAGGCCATCGCCTATGGCACCAAGATGGTCGGTGGCGTCACCCCTGGCAAAGGCGGCATGACCCATCTGGACCTGCCAGTCTTCAACTCGGTGCATGAGGCGAAAGCTGTGACCGAGGCGAACGCCTCGGTGATCTATGTGCCGCCGCCCTTCGCTGCTGACTCGATCCTGGAAGCCATTGATGCGGAGATGGAGCTGATCTGCTGCATCACCGAGGGCATCCCGGTGCTCGACATGATGAAGGTGAAGCGCGCGCTCGAAGGGTCGTCTTCGATCCTGATCGGCCCGAACTGCCCAGGCATCATCACACCCGACGCCTGCAAAATCGGCATTATGCCCGGCCATATCCACAAGCGCGGGTCGGTCGGCGTTGTGTCGCGCTCCGGCACTCTGACCTATGAGGCCGTGAAGCAGACCACCGATGTGGGTCTGGGTCAGTCGACCTGCGTCGGCATCGGCGGTGACCCGATCAAGGGCACCGAACATATCGACGTGCTGGAATGGTTCCTGGCTGATGATGAGACCGAAAGCATCATCATGATCGGCGAAATCGGCGGATCGGCCGAGGAAGAGGCCGCACAGTTCCTCGCTGATGAGAAGAAGAAAGGCCGTTGGAAACCGACTGCTGGCTTCATCGCGGGCCGCACGGCACCTCCGGGCCGCCGGATGGGCCATGCGGGCGCAATTGTTGCCGGCGGCAAAGGTGGCGCCGAGGACAAGATCGAAGCGATGCAAAGTGCGGGCATCGTGGTTGCCGAAAGCCCGGCGGGGCTGGGCGAGGCAGTGCTGAAGGCGATTGGCTGAGTTACTGCTCTTGGCCTTAGGGAGATGACGTTGAAGATTGCGACATGTGCAAAGGGATGCAGCCCGGCTGTGACATCTGTCACAGATCAGATGCTGCTTTCCGCCGCCGTCGCGATCTTCGCGGTGGTGGCGCTTGCGGCTCCCTCGCGCGCCGAGGCGGGGTTCGTCGCATCCCTAGAACTGTGCCTCGATAACACGCTGACGCTTGAGGCGCGCGGGCTTGCCTTTGAGACTGCTGGGTGGAGCCGCTCAGAGAGCCAAGAGACCGCGGACGACGTGCTGGCCCACGCGCTTTTGATCTCCGGACTCGACCCTCTTCAGCCGGAGAGTTGGGCCGAGGGTCAGGAGCGCGCCAACAACGTTGCCGCGCGTTTGCGCGAAGGTCGAGGGTATGACGAAGTACAGTTGTTTCTGTCCGATACCCATGCCGTGGTTGTCGAGCCGACGCGGACGGGCCTGCACACCTGTCTCTATGTCGGACCGCCGCAAGACCTGAGCGATGCCGCGGCAACGATCGACACGCGCTTGCCGGTGCGGCGCATTGGTGCGCGGCTTCAGGTGCAAGGCCGCCCGCCTGCGGCGCAGCTCACGGCCTATTCATTGGACGCCGAGGCCTTGAGTCGTTTCCCTGTCATGCTCACCTACGGCACGACCATGACGATCTCGCTTGACCGTAGAGGGACGCAATGATGCCCCCAAAGGCTGCTGCAAATTCACTTCCGGGAGGACTTGACCCATGACCGACCAATCCCCCAACGATCAGTTCCACGCCTCCAGCTTCATGCAGGGGCATAATGCCGAGTATCTCGAACAGCTTTATGCGCAATATGCCAATGATCCCAATGCGGTCGATGCTGCGTG
The DNA here is from genome assembly GCF_013179285.1 of Roseobacter sp. HKCCD6576-2. Lineage (GTDB taxonomy): Bacteria > Pseudomonadota > Alphaproteobacteria > Rhodobacterales > Rhodobacteraceae > Rhodophyticola > Rhodophyticola oceani. The sequence continues at coordinate 670,210 of NZ_WVNW01000001.1, forward strand.
GCAGGAGTTTTTCCGGGCGCTGGGCGATGCCGAGCTAGACGTAAAAGCCGAGGCGCATGGCCCCTCTTGGGCGCGGGCCGACTGGCCGCCGCAGCCGGCAGATGAGATGACCTCCGCGCTGACTGGTGAGTGGCCGGTGGCCGTCGAAGAGGCCAAAGGCGCGGGCGATAAGATCAAAGCGAAAGCGCAGGAAAAAGGCGTCGAGATCAGCGATGACATGGTGCAGCGCGCCGTGCTCGACTCGATCCGGGCGCTGATGTTGATCCGGGCCTATCGGATCCGGGGTCATCTGGTGGCCGATCTCGACCCGCTGGGCATGCGCGATCAGACGCCGCATCCGGAGCTGGACCCGAAATCCTATGGCTTCGCCGAGGCCGATATGGACCGGCCGATTTTCATCGACAATGTCCTGGGCCTGCAAATGGCCTCGATCCGGCAGATTATCGATATCGTGAAGCGCACTTATTGCGGCACTTTTGCGCTGCAATACATGCATATCTCAAACCCCGAAGAAGCCGCTTGGCTGAAAGAGCGGATCGAAGGCTATGGTAAAGAGATCGCCTTCACCCGCGAGGGCCGGAAGGCGATCCTGAACAAGATGGTCGAGGCAGAAGGCTTCGAAAAATTCCTCCATGTCAAATACATGGGCACCAAACGCTTTGGCTTGGATGGCGGCGAAAGCCTGATCCCCGCGATGGAGCAGATCATCAAGCGCGGTGGCGCGTTAGGCGTCCGGGACATCATCATTGGCATGCCGCATCGGGGTCGTCTTTCGGTGCTCGCCAATGTGATGGCCAAGCCGTATCGGGCGATCTTTAACGAGTTCCAGGGCGGGTCGTTCAAGCCCGAAGATGTGGATGGCTCCGGCGATGTGAAATACCATCTGGGCGCCTCCTCAGACCGCGAGTTCGACGGCAACTCCGTGCATTTGTCGCTAACGGCGAACCCGTCGCATTTGGAGGCGGTGAACCCGGTTGTGCTCGGCAAAGCCCGAGCCAAGCAGGATCAAAACAACGACACCGACCGTACCAGCGTTCTGCCGATCCTGTTGCATGGGGATGCGGCATTTGCCGGTCAGGGCGTCGTCGCCGAAGGTTTCGGTCTGAGCGGTCTGCGCGGGCACAAGACCGGCGGCACCATGCATATCGTTGTCAACAACCAGATCGGCTTCACCACCGCGCCGCATTTCTCGCGCTCCAGCCCCTATCCGACCGATATCGCATTGATGGTCGAGGCACCGATCTTCCATGTGAATGGCGATGATCCGGAAGCTGTGGTCCATGCTGCGAAAGTGGCGACCGAGTTCCGCCAGAAATTCAGCAAAGACGTGGTGATTGACATCTTCTGCTACCGCCGGTTTGGCCATAACGAGGGCGATGAGCCCATGTTCACCAACCCGATCATGTATAAGAAGATCAAGAAGCAGAAGACCACGCTGAGCCTCTATACGGAACGTCTGGTCAAGGACGGGTTGATCCCCGAGGGCGAAGTCGAGGATATGAAAGCGGCCTTCCAGGCATATCTGAACGAAGAGTTCGAGGCCGGGAAAGATTACAAGCCCAACAAGGCGGATTGGCTCGACGGGCGCTGGTCGCATCTGGATCGCCAGGGTGAGGAATACCAGCGGGGCGAGACGGCGATCAGTCCCGAGACCTTTGATCAAGTCGGTGCGGCCCTGACCCGTGCACCCGAGGGCTTCAAGCTGCATAAAACCGTTGGACGTCTGTTGGACACCAAGACCGAGATGTTCAAATCCGGTAAAGGTTTTGATTGGGCGACGGCCGAGGCATTGGCGTTCGGGTCTTTGCTGACGGAGGGCTATCCGGTTCGGCTCTCGGGGCAAGATTCGACCCGCGGCACGTTTAGCCAACGCCATTCAGGGCTGATCGATCAGGAGACGGAGGAGCGCTATTATCCGCTCAACCACGTTCGCGAAGGACAGTCCCGTTATGAGGTCATCGACTCGATGCTCTCGGAATACGCGGTTCTGGGCTTCGAGTATGGCTACAGCCTCGCCGAACCCAACGCGCTGGTCATGTGGGAGGCGCAGTTTGGCGATTTCGCCAATGGCGCCCAGATCATGTTTGACCAGTTCATCTCCTCGGGGGAGCGCAAATGGCTGCGGATGTCCGGGCTGGTCATGCTTCTGCCGCATGGGTTCGAAGGGCAGGGGCCGGAACACAGTTCTGCGCGCTTGGAACGCTTCCTGCAAATGTGCGCGGAAGACAACTGGATCGTCGCCAATTGCACGACGCCGGCGAACTACTTCCACATCTTGCGCCGCCAATTGCACCGGAGCTTCCGCAAACCGCTTGTTCTGATGACGCCGAAATCGCTGCTGCGCCACAAGATGGCGATCAGCGAGACGGCGGATTTCACCACCGGGTCGAGTTTCCACCGTGTGCTCTGGGATGATGCGCAAAAGGGCAATTCCGACACCAAGCTGGTGGCTGATGACAAGATCAAACGCGTCGTGATGTGTTCGGGCAAGGTCTATTATGATCTGCTCGAAGAACGGGACGCGCGCGGCATCAATGATGTCTATCTTCTGCGACTGGAGCAGTTCTATCCATTCCCGGCTCTGGCCTTGATGAAAGAGCTGGAACGCTTCAAAGGCGCCGAGATGTGTTGGTGCCAAGAAGAGCCGAAAAATCAAGGCGGGTGGAGTTTTGTCGAGCCCAATTTGGAATGGGTTCTGACTCGTCTGAAAGCCAAACACACCCGGCCCAGCTATGTGGGTCGGAACGCATCGGCCTCGCCCGCGACAGGGTTGGCCAGCCAGCACAAAGCACAACAAGCCGCGCTCGTGAACGAAGCGCTGACCATCGAAGGGAAATAAGCGATGTCCGTAGAAGTGCGTGTCCCAACCCTGGGCGAAAGCGTGACCGAGGCGACGGTGGCCACCTGGTTCAAGAAGCCGGGCGAAGCTGTGGCCGTCGATGAAATGCTCTGCGAGTTGGAAACCGATAAGGTGACGGTGGAAGTGCCATCGCCCGCCGCAGGAACACTGGCCGAGATCGTCGCGGCGGAAGGGGAGACGGTTGGCGTCGACGCTTTGCTTGCAACGCTCAGTGAAGGAGAAGGGGCCGCCCCTGCACCTGCCCCGAAAGCGGCCGCTGCTGAAGCGCCGGCGGCCAAGGGGGGCGAGAGCGTTGATGTGATGGTGCCGACGCTTGGGGAAAGTGTGACCGAAGCGACCGTTTCGACTTGGTTCAAGGCGGTTGGCGACAGCGTGGCGCAGGATGAGATGCTCTGCGAATTGGAGACTGACAAGGTTTCAGTCGAGGTGCCCGCCCCGGCCTCCGGGACTTTGACGGAGATCCTGGCAGCCGAAGGCAGCACGGTGGATGCAAGCGCAAAACTGGCGGTGATTGGTGGTGCCGGCGCGGTGGTCGCTGCACCCGCCGCCGCGCCAGCAGCGGCCCCTGTGGCCAGCAGTGGCAAAGATGTGGAAGACGCGCCTTCGGCCAAGAAGATGATGGCCGAGACCGGCGTCAGCGCCGATCAAGTCCAAGGGTCGGGTCGCGATGGGCGCATCATGAAGGAAGATGTTCTGAAAGCCGTGAGCGCGGCGGCAGCCCCGGCGCCTGCGGCGACCGCGCCCGCCCCGCGTGCCCCGGTCCCCGCCGACGATGCCGCGCGTGAGGAGCGGGTCAAGATGACTCGTCTGCGCCAAACCATCGCTAAACGTCTGAAAGACAGCCAGAATACGGCCGCGATGCTGACCACCTATAACGAGGTGGACATGACCGAGGTCATGGCGCTGCGCAGTCAGTACAAGGATGAGTTTGAGAAGAAACACGGGGTTCGCCTGGGCTTCATGTCCTTCTTCACCAAGGCTTGCTGCCACGCGCTGAAAGAGGTGCCCGAGGTGAATGCGGAGATCGACGGCACCGATATCGTCTATAAGAACTTCGTGCATATGGGCGTCGCCGCCGGGACGCCTACGGGGCTCGTCGTGCCGGTGATCCGCGATGCGGACAGTATGTCCTTCGCCGATATCGAGAAGGCGATTGCCGAGAAGGGGCGTCGCGCTCGCGACGGCAAACTGTCCATGGCGGAGATGCAGGGCGGCACCTTCACGCTCTCCAATGGCGGCGTTTATGGCTCGCTGATGTCCTCGCCGATCCTGAACCCGCCGCAATCGGGCATTCTAGGGATGCACAAGATCCAGGACCGCCCGATGGCGATCAATGGTGAGGTGGTGATCCGCCCGATGATGTATCTGGCGCTATCCTACGACCATCGGATCGTCGACGGCAAAGGTGCCGTGACCTTCCTGGTGCGCGTGAAAGAGGCGCTGGAAGATCCACGGCGGTTGTTGATGGATTTGTGAGGTTACTATGGATCTGGTTGCCGGTCTGACCGCGGCAAAGCTAGCATTCGACCTCGCGAAGGATCTTCGTGACATCGACAAATCCGTCGATGAAGCAGCATTCAAGCTTAAACTAGCGGAACTAACGACAGCGCTCGCTGATGCCCAGGTCGTATTGGCTGGCGCGAGGACCGAGCAACTGGAGATGGAAGCTCGGATACAAAATCTGGAGGGTGAGCTTGATGAGGCGAAAAACGGTGAAATCTGCCCGAGATGTCGTGTAGGGCGTCTCATGCTGGTTGAGGCAAGACCCGAACCTCGGCTTGGTCTTAAGGACTTCGGAGTCGAAACTTGGCGATTGCAGTGCAGCCAAGACGAGTGTGAATTCGTCCAAACAAAAAAACATGATCCGCACGGCGTATTGCCGAAGATTGCTGCAAAGAGATGACCCCCGAACTCACAGCCCTTGCCCTGGCGCTCCTCCTGCAAGCGGTTCAATTCTGCCTGATGGCGATTCCGGCAAACCGGGAGCTGGGCGCGGGCAAGACCGTAAGCCCGCGCGACCGGGAGCGGTTGGGCGGGTCTCTGGAAGATCAGCTCTCGACCCGCGCCGCGCGGCTCTACCGGGCACTGAACAATCATTTCGAGGGGTTGATCCTCTTCACCATCGCCGTGGTCGTGGTGGAGTTCTCAGACAGCAACTCAACTTTCACCGCCGCTTGCGCCTGGGCCTATCTCGGCGCCCGCGTGCTTTATATCCCGGCCTATGCGTTCGGCTGGTCGCCCTGGCGCAGCGCAATCTGGTTCGTCGGCTTCGGGGCCACCATTGCCATGACGCTCGCCGCCCTGTTGGGAGGCATGGCATGAGCCAAAACAGACATCGCGCGGATATTTCGGATATACACGGGAGATATCCCGGTTCGACCGTGCCCCATTTCGACGAGGAGACCCCATGTCCAGCTATGACGTCATCGTAATCGGCTCCGGCCCCGGCGGCTATGTCTGCGCCATCCGTTGCGCGCAATTGGGGCTGAAGACGGCCTGTGTCGAAGGGCGCGAGACCTTGGGCGGCACCTGCCTGAATATCGGCTGTATCCCGTCAAAGGCGCTGCTCCATGCGAGCCACCAGTTGCACGAGGCGGAACATAACTTCGCCAAGATGGGCCTGAAGGGCAAAGCGCCGTCCGTCGATTGGAAACAGATGCAGGCCTATAAGGATGACGTAATTGGTCAGAACACCAAGGGCATCGAATTTCTGTTCAAAAAGAACAAGATCGACTGGCTGAAAGGGTGGGGCTCGATCCCCGAAGCAGGCAAGGTCAAAGTCGGGGATGAGGTTCACGAGGCCAAGCACATCATCATTGCCTCCGGGTCCGAGCCAAGCGCGTTGCCGAATGTGCCCGTCGACGAAAAAGTTGTCGTCACCTCCGAGGGCGCGCTGAGCCTCGGCAAGGTGCCGAAGAAGATGGTGGTTATTGGAGCTGGTGTTATCGGGCTGGAATTGGGATCGGTCTATGCTCGGCTTGGTTCCGAGGTGTCGGTGATCGAGTTCCTCGACCATATCACCCCCGGCATGGATGCGGAGGTGTCCAAGACCTTCCAGAGAATCCTGAAGAAACAAGGGATGACCTTTACCATGGGCGCCGCCGTTCAGAAGGTGGAGGCGACCAAAACCAAGGCAAAGGTCACTTATCAACTCCGCAAAGACGAAAGCGAGCATGTGGTCGACGCCGATGTCGTGCTCGTTGCCACGGGCCGTAAGCCCTATACCGATGGTCTGGGTCTAGAGGCGCTTGGCGTTGAGATGAGCGAGCGTGGGCAGATCAAAACCGATGCCCATTGGGCAACGAATATCAAAGGCATTTACGCGATTGGCGATGCCATTGATGGCCCGATGTTAGCACATAAGGCTGAAGATGAAGGCATGGCCGTGGCCGAAGTTGTTGCGGGCAAGCATGGCCATGTGAATTACAGTGTTATCCCGGGCGTGATCTATACCCACCCCGAAGTGTCGAATGTGGGGGAGACCGAAGAGACGCTGAAGGCGGCCGGGCGCGCCTATAAGGTCGGCAAGTTTAGCTTCATGGGCAATGGCCGCGCGAAGGCGAATTTTGCCGGGGACGGGTTCGTAAAGATCCTTGCCGACAAAGATACCGACCGGATCTTGGGCGCGCATATCATCGGCCCGATGGCCGGCGATTTGATCCACGAGATCTGCGTCGCAATGGAGTTTGGCGCATCAGCTCAGGACCTAGCGATGACATGTCATGCGCATCCGACCTATTCGGAGGCGGTGCGCGAAGCGGCTCTGGCCTGCGGTGACGGCGCGATCCATGCCTGACATCCAGTTGCGCGTCATCAAAGCGTGGCGCGCAACTTATGACCCGGCGCTGAAAGTGACACCGGGCGAAGTCATTGCACTTGGCCGACAGGACGACGCGTATCCGGGCTGGCAATGGGTGGTCAACAAGAGCGGTTTGGGCGGTTGGGTGCCGATTGAGATTCTTGATGGAGTTCGCGTAGCCGCAGATTTCGATACAGCGGAATTGACGGTGTCTGAAGGAGAGGCAGTAACCGGGTTGTCTGAGCGGGTCGGCTGGATTTGGTGCCAGAAACTGACCAGAGAGGCGGGCTGGGTTCCCGCCGCCCATCTTGCCCAGATTCGATGATAAACGTGGCCGAAAGACTATTCGGCCGGAAGCTCTGGCTTTTTAACTTGATGGAACTCGGGCAAATCTGCCTCTGTCTTCGGGCGGGTTGGTCTTCGAAACAGCCGATAGGCGTCGCGAAAAGGTACCCAATACAGGCGAAGGCAAGACGAAAGATCTTTTGCATCTTCGTCAATCCCAAACACGACATCTCGATTGTCTTCTGGCATATGATAGGTTCTGAAAATCACATCCCAAACCGGGAACATGAAGGCGAAGTTCTTGTCGATATGATCTGGATGACAGCTGTGGTGCACATGGTGATGAGCAGGCGACGGGAACACCATCGACCAGACTCCTGGCCAGCGTAGCCAGACGTGGGAATGCCTCAGGTTATATGCCGTGAAATTGAAGAGGAACATCAGAACCGGGAGGCCCAACAGGCTGGGCATATTGGGCACGTATCCAAGAAATCGCAATGCGACGCCGTGGACAAATCCATAACCCAACCCAATTATTAGACCATATCCGAAGTTGTCGATTGGATGTTCGCGGAAGTTTGAGATTGGATGCATCACCTCAGCACTGTGATGGACTTTATGGAACTGCCAAAGCAATGGCACTTTGTGCTGGATGTAGTGGACGGCCCAACCGATGAAGTCGACGACGAGCAATACGGCAAACATGTAGAGCGCCGAGGTCAGGAGCCCTGCTGCGGCACCGGCATTTGCGTAGTGGATCAGGTCGGCGAATGGAACACCGCCAGAGCCGAACCGAAACCCGGCGGCCAAAGCCCAGGTCCCGACACCGAAGAGCAAGAAATACGACACCACCTTGTGGAACATCATATAGCGCAAATCCAACCAAGCAGAGGGGTTCTGCCACACGCGCCGGGGAAAGAGAAATTGCAGAAAGGACCCACTGGCATCCTGTAAATCTTGGGCAGTGTTGTCGGCGCCACGAGATTTGATCGCGCGATAGACAAACCAGGCGAACGCTACAGATGAGACGATATAAAGCACGTAAATTCTGTTTTCAGGATCGAATGGAAACAGAAGGACTTCGACCATGCGGTCCAGGATCGTTGCAATAATCTCTTGTAAAAGCTGCATCTTTTTGCCTCAGTACTGATTGTTGTTCTTGCGTCAGTTACTGAATTTAGGGATTTAGTGCGCCAATCTGGCCAAAATATGTCTGCACTTCAGATGAGACGCGTCAACTCCAGATACTGACCTCCGAAGGTCGTTTGGCATAAAGAGGTCAACTCCCAGAGAGCATTAGATAGCCTCATTCCGACACCCCTTCGTTGTTCGGCATGGCTTACGCAGTCAAAAGACGTAAGCCTTGAGTCACATCCGCGCGCACGGCGAGCCGCAATCCCGGCTCATCGCCTGCCTGTAGGGCCGCCAAGATCAGTTTGTGGTGACTTGGCGCATCGGTTTTCCCCAAGCGTCCATAGAGGGCGCGCATCGTTGGCCCCAATTGCAACCAAACCGTTTCTGCCAGGGCCAGCATCGCGGGGGCTTGGGCGCGCAGGTACAAGGTGCGGTGAAACTCCAGGTTGCTGCGGATATAGCCCACGGCGTCCCGCTTCGTGATGGATGAGGCGATCGTGCTGTTGATCACCTCCATCCGTTCGATGAGCGCCATATGGGCGCGCGGCAAGGCGCGAGCGGACAGTTCTGGCTCCAGGAGGGCGCGAATCGCCGCGAGTTCCTCAATTCTCTCATTTGAGAGTTCCGGCGTCGAAACCCGGCCCGAAGCGGAGAGAAACAGCGCGCCTTCACTGACCAGTCGCCGGACTGCTTCGCGCGCCGGTGTCATCGAGACACCGAACTCTCGGCCCAGGCCGCGCAGGGTCAGGGCCTGGCCGGGGCTTACCTCGCCATGCATGATTTGTGTTCTGAGCGCGCGATAAACCCGATCATGGGCCACCGCCGCTCCGGTCTCGGTCGGGCGCGGGTTGGTCAACATGAGGCGGATGTGATCACAAAGATCCGGGTCACGGCAAGGGGTCGAACTGCCACGCCAAAAGCGCGGGCCCGTGGGTTTTCAACCAATCCCGCTCCGTCTCATAACAGGGGTAGAGATCGGCGCAGACGGCCCAGAACCGGGCAGAATGGTTCATTTCCGCCAGGTGGGCCACTTCATGAGCGGCGACGTAATCCAACACTGTTGGCGGTGCCATGATCAAACGCCAGGAGAACATCAAATCGCCTTTCGATGAGCAGCTGCCCCAACGACTGCGCGGGTCGCGCAGTGTCAGCCGACCATAAGACCTGCCGAGCTGGCCCGCATAACGGTCACAAGCGGAGGCGAGGCGGTCCCGCGCCAGGGCTTTCAGCAGAGCCCGAACCCGCGGCGCAACGCGAGGGCCCGCTGGCACAAAAATTCCCTCCTGCGTCAACCGCGCGGCACGCCCGGTGCCTACAAAGACCCTGCGGTCGACGCCGCAGATCGGGACTGTGCCACCGATCTCTGGCCGCCTCAGGTCTGGCGTCTGAGCCAGTTGCATTCTCAGCCAAGCTTCCCGGTCCCGAAGAAACGCCAGCGCTTCGGCCTCTGGCGCCCAATGCGGCAAGCTCAAACTCACCCGCCCATCGGCCCGCGACACCCTCAAAGAAAACCGCCGCGCCCGCGTGGATCGGCGCAAAAGCACCGAGACCGGTGGCTCGCCTGGCAGGATATGAATGGCGTCGGTCTCTTTGGGCATGTTTCTTTGGCAGGCCGGGCTTGACATGGATGGGCTTGAAAGGCTTTGACACCTCTCTGACATTGTGGCACGTGAGCGCAATTCTCTCGATATCGATGATTAAAGGGGGTGTCATGCCCAAAGAAGAATGGGGCGTCAAACGTGTTTGCCCAACGACGGGCAAGCGGTTTTACGACCTGAACAAGAACCCGATCGTCAGCCCCTATACGGGCGACGTCGTCACATTGGACACGGGCAAAGGCTCGCGGACACTGGTCGCGGACAAAGCCGATAAACTGGCCACGAAGAAAGACGCCGCCGAGGACGCCGAAGAGGTGGTTCTGGAGGATGATGAAGATTTGGTGCTGGATGACGACGCGGATGTCGATCTGGACGACGACGATGTGTTGGAAGACGATGACGACACTGAAACCGTCGCATTGGACGATCTGGCCGATGTGGCCGCCAATGATGGCGACGACGACTGATCGTCGAGACTAGCAATGGCGCGGGACGGGGATTTTTCGCTTGAACTGCCCCGCGCGACACCATAAACCGCCATTCGTTGCCGGGTTAGGCAACGCTGGTTTGGGGCCTTAGCTCAGCTGGGAGAGCGCCTGCATGGCATGCAGGAGGTCAGCGGTTCGATCCCGCTAGGCTCCACCAAATCCTTTCATTCCTTGGTTGAATGCGCGTGCGTCGCGAATGCTTAGACCGCTATCAAGCACGCTGATTCTGTGCGTTTCGGAAGTCGTGTGGGCATTGATATGTCGATCACCGAAACGCTGCGGACTCGCTGAGAACACCATTGAGAATCTGGCACCTCGCCGCACGAACGGCGAGTATCGTTCAGCATCCGGAAACGGTGTTTTTCAGATGATCAGTCAGAAAGCGCTTGGGTCGCGAGGCCTACCTTCTCTAAAAGCATAAAGTCTTTTTGAATCTTGGCTAGCTCTTGGCTTATACCTCCGGCGGGGTCAGGGGGCCGTTTTTATGAGTATCGTTTCGAGAACCGATACAATGGTGGAGTGCGCACTCGAATCGCTCTTGGGCGATGCGGTGCCGAAATCCGATGTTGTGCATCTCTTGGTGCATCGCTGGCCGCAGGCGTCGGGTTTGCAAGTTATGGTCGCATTGATCAGTGCGGCCAATGCCATTGAACAGGTCTATGCTGCTGGCAGCCCGGCTCGTCTGGACGCCGAACGCGCCATGCGCCGGGCCGTCATGCTTTCGATCGATCTCTATGCTCTGGAAGCGCGGGGGATCAGCCCGGTCATGGCGTCCGATCTTCTGAGTTTCTGGGCGGAAAACCCGGCGTAACGCCGGCGCGGTTTTCGCATGGCGCAGGCATCCGCGGGCCGCTAGGGTCGGCCCATGTTGTCACCCGCCATTTCCTTTTCAGATGATCAGGCCAGCGCCTATGATGCGATTGCCGAGATGCTGCGCAGCGCTGGCGTCGATCTTGATCGCGAGACCATGACACCAGCCGCCGAGGGCACCTCCAGCGTGATGGCTGTCATCGGCAAAGCGGGCAGCGGCAAGACCCTGCTCCTCGCGCATTTGGTGAGGGCCTTGGAAGACGCCGGTGTTGACTTGATCTCGGGCGATTGGGAGGGCCGCCGCCGTCGCGAGCGGCGGACCGTGGCTATTCTGGCGCCAACGAACAAGGCGGCCTCTGTTCTGCGGACACGCGGCGTGCCAGCGACCACAATCCACCGGATCCTCTACACACCGGTCTACGACCCGGAATATGAGAAGGTCGCGGAATGGCTGGCAGGCCAAGGCGAGCGACCAGAGATCGAGGCGCTGACGGACGCGGCGCTTGATCGGGCGAAACAGGTCTATGACGCGCATAAATCCGTACCCGCAGCCCTCGCGGCGGCGGGTCTGCGCGGCTCGGATTTCATCACTGGCTGGAAACGGCGCGAGGACCCGCTCGACATCGGTTTGGTCGATGAAAGCTCGATGCTGGATCAGAAGCAATTTGAGGATCTGCGCGAAATCTTCCCGACATTGATCCTCTTCGGTGATCCGGCGCAGTTGGCCCCCGTGGGGCAGTCTGGCGAGATGGTGTTCGATCAACTCAAGGGGCCGCGTAAACAGGAACTGGCGCGGGTGCACCGGCAGGAGGCGGACAATCCGATCCTTGATCTGGCCCATGCGTTGGGCGATCCGTCGCTCAGCTTTGAAGCCTTCGAGCGCATGGTCGAAGAGGCCGCGCGCCGCGATGACCGGGTTGTTGTCGCGCCGCGCGCCGATAGCGATCTGATGGCGCGCAGTCCGGTTCTGGTCTGGCGCAACGCCACCCGCATACGGTTAATCCGCGCCTTCCGCATGGCCCATGGTGCGCCGGAGGATGCGCTCCTGCCCGGCGAGCCGCTGATTTGTGATGGGATCGAGTTGCCGATCAAGCACCGCAAGAAACGCATTGATCTGGAGGCACGCGGCCTGATCAAGGGTGCGCAGGTGGTCTATGTCGGCCCCGGCAACAAGCCCGGGTTCTCGCGGCTGCATGTGGTTGGGGCAGAAAGCCCGCGCCTGTCTGCCGCCTCGATTGTGAAAATCGAAAAGCCGGATGAGGAAGAGCCGTTCATTCCCTACGCCGCGCGGATGGGCGCGGCGTTTCTGCATGGCGCGGCGGTGACCACCCACAAGGCGCAAGGCTCACAATGGGAGACGGTGCAGGTCTTTGCCCCCGATCTCTACGCCGCAGCCCGGTCGGGGCGCGAGGAGGCGGGGCAGGCCCTTTGGAAGCGCTTGGCTTATGTGGCGATCACGCGGGCGGAGCATCGGCTCATATGGGTCACACGCTATATGCTGTCAAAGCCGCAAGTGGTGCTGGGCGTGGACGATCTGGTGGTACCCACCGTACCACTCGCGCTCGAAGGGGAGGCTCTGCTATGAAAACCATCCTAATCACCGGGGCCAGCTCGGGCATTGGCCGGGCGACCGCCGAATTGTTCCTCGAACAGGGGTGGTGTGTCGGTCTTGTGGCGCGCCGCGGCGAGATGTTGGAGGACATGGCAGGCGGGTTGGAAACCGCGTTGCCCTTGCCCGCCGATGTCAGCGATTTGGCACAGATGGAGGCGGCTGTCGCCGCGATGGTCGCGACCTGGGGACGGCTAGATGCGGTTTTCAACAATGCCGGCATTTTCACGCCTCAGGGCACGATTGATGAGATCGATCCCGAAGACTGGCACCGTTCACTTGCCGTCAATCTGACCGGCATGTTCAACACCGCCCGCGCCGCCTTTGCGCAGATGCGCGCGCAAGAGCCGCAAGGGGGACGGATCATCAATAACGGCTCGCTCTCGGCCCATAACCCGCGCGAGGGCTCGATTTGCTATACCACAACGAAACATGGGGTGACTGGGCTGACCAAGACGCTGGCGCTCGATGGCCGCCCTTTTGGGATCGCGGCCGGGCAGATCGACATTGGCAATGCGCGGACCGAGTTGGTCGATAAGCTGAATGCCAGGATAGAGGCCGAGGGCAAACCCCTGATGCCAATGATGGATGTGGCGGATGCGGCGCGCTCGGTTCTGCATATGGCCAATATGCCAGCCTCGGCCAATGTGCTGTTTCAGACGGTGATGGCGACGAATATGCCCTATGTCGGGCGCGGTTGAACCCTAGCCAAGCGGCTTGCCGCCCTTGCCGCCCGCCGGGCCCTGAAACTCCGGCAAACCATCGGCCAGTGTGATCCCCGGCAGGCGGGATGCAACATAAGTGTGGCACTGTACGGCGACCTGATCCGGCGTATCCAAGCTGCCAAGGGTCACGAACACCACGCCTTCCGCTTCAAAACTCAGTTGGCTGCCGCAGGTGCCACAAAACCGGCGGATGACGCCCGGTGAAGACTGATAAATCTGAGGTGCGTCTCCGACCCAATCCATCGCATCCGGGGCGACCTCCACAAATCCCATGAATGGCGCGCCGGAGGCTTTCTGGCACATCGTGCAGTGGCAGTAGCTGGCATAGGTCGGCGCGGTTTGGGAACGATATCTGACCGCGCCGCAAAGGCATCCGCCCGCCCACGCCATCGCTTATGTCCGAATGTAGCGGAAGACAGCAGAGGCCAGCCACCCCGCCGCAATCGCGATCACCAAAGACATAATACCGTAGATCAAAGGCCGCTCATGGGCGAGATTGTAGATAAACCTCTCCAATCCGACCTTACGGACCGCAATCGTCGTGTCGAACTCGGTGACGATCTCCCGGTCGCGGGTCAGAATGATCCGGGTGCGATAGTCGCCCTCGACCAGATTGGCGGGCAGACGCACGGCAGTGTCAAAGAGGGTCGAGTCGCGCAGCGTCACGGCGCCTTCGTTGAGTTGATAAAGCCCTGCATCCTCCCGAATGCGGATCAACGCGCGGGTGAAATTCACCTGGTCGAACACATTCGCATCGACGGCGCGCACTGCGCGATGAACAGATACGCGATGGCGCAGATCATTCGTGTCGGTCAACACCTCGTTGAAAGGTGCCGTGGTGGAAACGGCATAGAAGGTCGGGGCCTCGTCAACATCCGCAGCGTCGGTATTGACCCAGATGCCAAAGCGACGCTCTTTCCGGCGCACGGTGATTGGGCGACTCGGCCCCTCCACGGTGATGATCACCTCCAAGGGCGCGCTGTCAGGGATCGGTGTTTCGCGCCGCACCGCGCCGAAGATCAAAATCTCGGAGCCGTCGAAATTCGTGGTGATGGCGATCTCATCCCGGCTGAGCCCGGCCACTACCTCTTCGGCCAGCGCTTGCGTCGGCAAAAGGGTGGCAAAGGCCAGTATGGCGAGCGCACGGATCAATGTCCGCCCCCTGCACCAAGCGAATAAAGCTCAGCGGGCTCTAAGAGCAGATCCATGGCCAGCCGCCCGCAGACCGCCAGCACCATGATCGCAAGAAGAATGCGCAACTGTTCGGCTTTCATCTTCACGCCGATCCGTGTGCCGATCTGCGCGCCCACAACGCCGCCGACCAAAAGCAGAACAGCCAGCACCATGTCGACCGTAAAATTGGTTGTGGCATGCAGAAGCGTGGCAAAGCCGGTGACGAAGATGATCTGGAACAGCGAGGTTCCGACGACGACCTTGGTGGGCATGCCCAGCAAATAGATCATCGCGGGCACCATGATAAACCCGCCGCCGACACCCATGATCGCGGCCAAAACCCCGACCAAAAGCCCGACCAACAATGGCGGGATCACAGAGATATAGAGGCCCGAGGTCCGGAACCGCATTTTGAAGGGTAGGGCGTCAATCCAGCCGCGCTGCCGACGTTTGGGTGTCGGAGCGCCGCCTGCGGCGCGGGCGCGACGAATGGCGCGAAGGCTCTCGAAGAACATCAGGCCGCCGATAAGGCCCAAAAACACCACATAGCAAAGTCGGACCAACAGATCGACTTGGCCGAGGGCTGTCAGAATCGCAAAGACCTGAACACCGGCGGCGGCACCGACCAAACCGCCAATCAGCAAAACGGTGCCCATTTTCAGGTCCACCGTCTTTCGTCTGAGATGCGCCAATACGCCGGAAAAGCTTGAGGCGACGATCTGGTTGGCTTCTGTCGCCACAGCCACCGCAGGTGGGATGCCGATGAAGAACAAGAGCGGTGTCATAAGAAACCCGCCGCCGACGCCAAACATCCCCGAAAGGATGCCGACCATGCCCCCTAACCCCAACAGAAGAAAGGCATTAACGCTGACCTCGGCGATGGGCAGGTAGATTTGCATATGTCGGCTGGAGCCTCCGTCTCTATAGCTCCGTTTAGCGTGGCTGCGGCATTATGGCCAGAGTGTCGCAGGCTGCGCCACCTGCGACAGATCGGAACAGGCTGGTGAGACTGGAATTCTCAATAATTAACAGTCTTACCGCCCATACAGGTAGGGGTGATCAGCGTTCCTTCACGTAAGGCTCGCCGCCCGCCCGTGGCGGGATTGCCTTGCCGACCAGCCCGGCGAGAACGACCACGACGAGGATGTAGGGCAGCGCCTGCATAAACTGCACCGGCACCACGAACTCACCCACTTGGATGTTCTGGAACCGGTTGCCGACCGCGTCGAACAGGCCGAACAGAAGGCACGCCATCAGCGCATACCAGGGCCGCCATTTGGCGAAGATCAACGCTGCCAGCGCGATAAACCCGCGCCCTGCACTCATGTCTTTCACGAAACCCGCCGCCAGGCTGGTGGCGAGATAAGCCCCCGCAATGCCGCAAAGCACGCCGCAGATCATCACCGCCGCGTAGCGCGCGCGAACGACCGACACACCGGCCGTGTCCACCGCTGCCGGGTTCTCGCCCACGGCCCTAAGGCGCAGGCCGAACCGGGTCCGGAACAGCACCCACCAGGTCAGCGGCACAATCGCCAGCGCGATGTAGACCAAGATCGAATGGCCTGAGATCAACTCGGAATAGATCGGCCCGATGATCGGTACATCGGCCATCGCGTCGGCGAAGGGTAGGGTGATGTTCTGAAACCGTGCATCGCCTTGCAGGGCGGGGGTCCGCCCGCCTTGCTGGAACCAAGTTTGTGCGATGACCACCGACATACCCGCGGCCAGGAAGTTGATCGCCACGCCGGAGATCAGCTGATTGCCGCGGAAGGTGATCGAGGCCAGCCCGTGGATGCCGGACAGCACCATCGAGGCCGTGATCCCTGCCAAAAGGCCGATCCAGACATTGCCCGAGGTATAGGCGATGGCGGCGGAGAAAAACGCTGCCGCCAGCATTTTACCTTCAAGCCCGATATCGAAGATCCCGGCGCGTTCAGAATAGAGCCCCGCGAGACAAGCCAACAAAAGCGGCGTCGCCAGCCGGACACTGGAGTCGAGGATTTGCAGAACAGTGAGGAAATCCATGGATCAGCTCCGACTTGTGGCGAGTTTGAAGGCGGCGAAGGTAAAGAACACGCCAAGCGTGCCCTCAATCCAGCGGCGCGCCTTTGCGTACCCCATCTGAACCGGGTTCGCGGATAGTGCCAGCGCCCAGAACGAATGGATGGTGAGCGAGACGAGAAACGCTCCGACAGCGAAACAGATGATAACGGCCAAGGGCGGCGGTGTCGTGAAGGCCACAGCCGCGATGGCCATCCAGTAGGCAAGAGCCTTGGGCGAACTGGCGCCTAGAAAGAAACCTGTCGCAAAGGGACGCTCACTTTGTGTTGTGCTTGCGGTCTGGCACGGGGCTGTCGCGGCCCTACGGAAGGCGCGATACGCCAGCCATAGCAGGACCAAGACGCCGATCCAGCGCAAGATGGTCATACCCCATCCGAAGGTGGCAACCAGGGAGGCCAAACCAAAGGCCGTGACGAGGGCTAGCAAACTGGCCGAACTTGCCGTGCCCAGGGCGACGCGAAAAGCTTGCCTGCGGGCCCCGTCCGCTCCGAAAGAAAGAATGGCCATCACAACGGGTCCAGGTATTAACGCAGAGGCGATCTGGATGGCCCAAGCGGCCAGAAGGCCGGGGAGATATATGAGAAGCTCCGACATCGCTCTATACCCGGCTTGTGGCGAGTTTGAACGCGGCGAAGGTGAAAAGCGCGCCGAGCGTGCCCTCAATCCAGCGGCGTGTTCGCGTGTAAAAAGCGATGACCGGCCCGGTCGAGAAGGTGACGGCATAAGCCACATGCACCAGGATCGACAGGATCATGGCGCTGACCACCAGCATCAACCCGATTTGCCAGGGTGCATTCGGCCCGAGGCCAATGGCCACAATCGCAATCCATTGCAGGGCGGCTTTGGGGTTGGTCATCTGAATGGTCAACCCGCGCAAAACCATGTTACGTCCGTCTGCGGCCCCGGCCTCCATCGCGGCAGGGTTCGGCTTGGCAGCGGAGCGGAACGCTTTGAACGCGAGCCACAACAGATAAGCGACACCGAAGATTTTCAGCACGATCATTGCGCCAGCATAAGCGGTCATCAATGTGGCCAGTCCGGCAACGGTCAAACTCGCCCAAATCCCAGAGCCGAGCCCGACGCCCAAGGCCAGCGCGGCGCCTTGGCTACGCCCTCGCGCCATTGAGGTGCCCATGACGGCCAGGATATTGGGGCCAATGGCCACAAACCCGAGTGAGAAAATCCCTAAGGCGAAAAACAGGTTGGGAAGATGCTCCGCAATCATGCCGCTCACTCCGCCGGGGTTTCTTGACCGCGCTCGGCGCGCCGGAAGCTCAGGAACAGTTTCTCCATCGGCATCCGCACCATATTGTCGAGCGCGCCGGTGAACAGGATCACAAGAGCCTGGATCACCACGATCATCTCGCGGCTGACAGCAGGCATCTCAAATTCCAACTCTGCGCCGCCTTGATAAAGCACGCCAAAGAGGATTGCGGCGAGGAACACGCCCACCGGATGCGAGCGCCCCATCAGCGCCACCGCGATCCCGACGAAGCCTGCGCCTTGCACATTATCGATGACCAGCCGTTCGGCTTCCCCCATCACCGCGTTGATCGCCATCAACCCGGCCAATCCGCCCGAGATCAGCATCGAGATCATGATGATCCGCACCGGGTTGATCCCGGCATAGACCGCGGCAGTTTCGGAGTGCCCGAAGGCACGGATCTCATAGCCCAACCGCGTGCGCCAGATCAGCACCCAGACCAGGAAACAGGCCAGAACCGCGATCAGGAAAGCAATGTTCAGCGGCGTCGACGATCGGAACCCGAGCCAGGGCGCGATATCGGCCGCATTGGGCAGGTGCACCGCATCGGCAAACCGCGCGGTTTCCGGCGCCATCGAGCCCGGCACGCGGAACACATTGACCAAGAGATAGACCAGCAAAGCCGAGGCGATGAAGTTGAACATGATCGTGGTGATCACGATATGGCTGCCGCGTTTGGCTTGTAGATAGGCCGGGATCGCGGCCCAGGCCGCCCCGAACAGTGCCGCGCCCGTGCAGGCCGCAACAAGCGCCACGGACCAATGTGGCCAAGGCACCGTAAGGCAGATCACCGCCACGCCCAGCCCCCCAAGGGCGGCCTGACCTTCACCGCCGATGTTGAACATGCGCGCATGGAACGCTACGGCCACAGCCAGGCCAGTGAAGATGAAATTCGTGGCATAAAACAGTGTGTAGCCCCAGCCATAGGCGGAGCCCATCGCGCCACGGATCATGATCTGCATCGCCTCAATCGGGCTCTCGCCGATATAGAGCACGACCAGGCCCGAGACGACCAAAGCCAAGATCACGCTGATCAGTGGGATCAGGACCACATCGGCCCATTTTGGCATCTTCTCCATTACGCGGCCCCCTTGGTCATGCCCGCCATCATCAGGCCGAGTTCTTTTTCATCTGTTTCGGCGGGCAAACGCTCGCCCATGAAATGCCCGTCAAACATCACGGCGATCCGGTCACTCAGGCCGAGGATCTCGTCAAGCTCGACGCTGACCAGCAAAATCGCCTTCCCCTGATCGCGGAGCGCGATGATCTGTTGGTGAATGAACTCGATCGCGCCGATATCGACACCGCGCGTCGGTTGCCCAATCAGCAGCAAATCCGGGCTGCGTTCCATCTCGCGGGCCACAACGATCTTCTGCTGGTTGCCGCCCGAGAAATTCCGCGCGGGCAGGCGCGGATTTGGCGGGCGCACGTCATATTGCTCCATCTTCGCAGCCGTATCCGCCCGGATCGCCGCGTTGTTCATCAGCACCCGATTGCGCTGGTACTTTTCGTCGTGGTGATAGCCGAAGGCCATGTTTTCCCAAGCTTCAAAGGGCATGATCAGCCCTTCTTGCTGGCGATCTTCGGGCACATGCGCAATGCCGCGCTTGCGGCGTGATTGCCCATCGGAGTGCTTGCCGGTCAGGTCAATCTCGTCATTGTTCAACACGACAGTGCCGGCCTGGGCCGGGATCATACCGCCCAACACTTCCAAAAGCTCGGTCTGACCATTGCCGGCCACGCCCGCGATGCCCAGAATCTCACCGCCGCGGATCTCAAACGAAACGCCTTTCAGCCGCTCGACGCCTTTGCCATCCTTGACCCGCAGGTCTTCGACTCTCAGCACCGTTGCGCCCAGATTGGCAGGTTGTTTATCCACGCGGAGCAAGACCTTGCGGCCCACCATCAACTCGGCCAGCTCTTGCGGCGAGGTCTCGGCGGTTTTCACCGTGGCGGTCATTTGCCCCCGGCGCATCACGCTCACGGTATCGGTCGCATCCATGATCTCGCGCAGCTTGTGGGTGATCAGGATGATGGTTTTGCCTTCTTCTTTCAACCGCTCAAGAATGCGAAACAATTGCGCGGCTTCGGCGGGCGTCAAAACGCCCGTTGGCTCGTCCAGGATCAAAATGTCGGCTTGGCGATAAAGCTGCTTTAGGATCTCGACCCGCTGCTGATGTCCGACGCTCAATTCTTCGACAATCGCGTCGGGATCGACCTCCAGCCCGTATTCGCTGGCCAATTCGGTCAGCAGCTTGCGGGCCTTGGAGATCGAGGGCTGCAACATCGCGCCATCTTCAGCGCCGAGGATCACATTCTCAACAACCGTGAAATTCTCCACCAGTTTGAAATGCTGGTGCACCATCCCGATACCGGCGCGAATGGCGGCCTGGCTGTCGGGGATCGGGGTAAGCTGCCCATTGATGAAAATCTCGCCCGCATCGGCTTTGTAGAAACCATAGAGGATCGACATGAGCGTCGATTTCCCGGCGCCGTTTTCGCCGACAATCCCGTGGATTGTGCCGGGCTGGACGGAGATGGAGATGTCTTTATTGGCCTGCACCGGGCCGAAGGCTTTTGAGATGCCTTTCAACTCAATCGCGGGGGCGGTCTGGGTCATGTGATGGTCCTGGCCGGGGTGCGGGTCTGCGACGCACGAATAAGTCTATGGAAAGGGCCGCTCACCGGCAGACCGGGGCGGCCCTTCCTTGTCTTTATGAAACGGCGCGGGGGCAGATGTCTATGCCCTGCGCCGTGTTCGTGATCACTGCATTGCCACCGGGCAGGTGCCGTCATCAGAGAAGTTGTGCACCGTAATCTCGCCCGCGATGATCTGTTCACGTGCCGCGTCCACGGCGGCCATCATCTCTTCGGTGATCAGCTCGGCATTGTTCTCATCCAGCGCATAGCCGACGCCATCTTCGGCCAGACCGAGAACCACGAGACCGGGCTCGATATCGGTGCCAGCGGTGAAGGCGTTATAAACGGCCACATCAACGCGCTTCAGCATCGAGGTCAGAACCTGACCGGGGTGGATGCCGTTTTGGTTCGAGTCCACGCCGATCGACAGGATGCCCTCATCGGCGGCGGTTTGCAGAACGCCGACACCGGTGCCGCCGGCCGCCGCGTAAACCACATCGGCGCCTTGCGCGATCTGGCCACGGGTCAATTCACCGCCGCGCACCGGATCGTTCCACGCCGCAGGGGTGGTGCCGGTCATGTTCGCAATCACGGTCGCGTCGGGGTTCGCCGCCACGACGCCCTGGGCATAGCCGCAGCCAAAGCGCGAGATCAGCGGGATATCCATACCGCCGACAAAGCCCACGGTGCCGCTTTCCGAGGCCATCCCGGCCAGCATGCCAACCAGGAACGAGCCTTCATGCTCTTGGAAAATGATCGACTGCACATTGGGCTGATCCACCACGCTGTCGATGATCACGAAGGTGGTATCCGGGTAGTCGGGCGCAATGGTTTCCAAGGTCGAACCAAAGGCAAAGCCGGCCATCACAATCGGGTTGGACCCGGCTTCGGCCAAGCGGCGGAGCGCTTGCTCACGCTGTGCATCCGACTGCAATTCGATTTCGCGATATTCGCCACCGGTCTCATCGGCCCAGACCTGTGCGCCATTAAACGCGGCTTCGTTGAACGAGCGGTCAAACTTGCCGCCAAGGTCAAAGACCAGGGCTGGGCCATCGGCCAAAACCGCCGTCGCGGTCAGCGCCGTTGCCGCAGCTGCGCCAAGCAATGATTTCATCAAGCTCATCTAGTATCTCCCAGTTGGTGGCGGGCGCGAACCGATCGGTCTCAGCGCCCGCGAGCAAAAGATCTCGTGATCTCTGCACGGAATAAGGGCAAAGCCGGGCGGGGTGGTCAACCGGATTCTGGTGTTTGGCCGGGTGTGTTGGTGCGACCCAAGGTCAACTCCGCGGCGAATGATGCCGGTTTAATCACCGATTGCCTGCTCCATCATCACGGCATGATCTTTGCCACCATCTGGCAAAGTGTAATAATCTGGGCGTTGCCCGGTTTCGACGAAGCCAGTCCGCTCATAAAGCGACCGGGCCGCGGTATTTGACGCGGCGACTTCAAGAAATATCCTGCTGGCCTCTGCGTCCCGCGCAAAACGCATGGCCTCGATCACGAGGTGCCGCCCCACGCCTTGCTGCTGCGCCTCTGGTGCAACTGCTAGGGTCAGAATCTCCGCATCCGGCGGCAAAAGACGGAGCAGCAGGAAGCCGTTCTCATGATGAAAGAGATGGGCCGAGGGCGACGCCAGAAGCGCTTCAAATTCAGCTTCAGTCCAAGGGCGTTGCGTGTCGAATGCGGCGGCGTGGATCAGCGCGAGTCGGTTTGGTGTCATGCAAGGATCACAGGGGCCGCATGCCGCGATGGCGCGGCGTCGGCGGGCCGAACATAGAGCGGGGCAGGGCGTGGATGCGACCCGCCTGCGATGAATTTGGCCATGGCCATCCGGGCAAGCGGTTCCACGATGTCGATCAGCTCGGCGGGGTGCGCCACAGCGCCGTTGCCAAGTTGCTCAGCAATCCCCGCTGCATTGTGACCGAGAACACGGACGCCATCTGGCAGATCAAGATGGTCGAGCGATTCCGCAGGGTCAGCTTGCGTCGCCGCACCATCGGTCACACCCACCCTGAAGAGTTGTAGATAAGCGGTATTGCGCGGCCCGGGCAGGCTGACCAACTCCGCGCTTGCTCCGGTGGCACCAGCCATTCCACGCATCATTTCAAAGCTAGAGACGCCAATCGCGGGGATGCCAAGCCCAAGCGCCAACCCACGCGCGGCCGAAACCGCAATGCGCAACCCCGTGAAATTGCCCGGGCCGATGCCGACGCCAATTGCGGTCAGATCACTTGGCGCGACGCCCTCGCCCGCCATTATCTCTTGGATCAGCGGCATCAGGGCCTCTGCCTGCCCCTTTTTCATCGCCTCCTGGCGTGTGGCCAAAATCTGATCGCCCGAGACGAGAGCGGCCGCGCAATGCGCGGCCGATGTATCAAACGCCAGTAGAATTGGGTCAGACCGCGACAGGGCGGACCTCCAACACTTCAGGAATGTAATGGCGCAGCAGGTTCTCGATGCCCATTTTCAGAGTCAGCGTCGAAGAGGGGCAGCCGGCGCAAGCGCCTTGCATATGCAGATAGACCACACCCCGATCAAAGCCATGGAAGGTGATGTCGCCGCCATCCTGCGCCACGGCGGGGCGCACCCGTGTGTCGAGCAACTCTTTGATTTGGCCGACAATCTCCGCGTCTTCACCGCTATGCTCGGCATGGCCACCGGTGCCGCCACCTTCGCCATCCATCACAGGTGCACCGGATTGGAAATGCTCCATAATCGCGCCGAGAATGGCGGGTTTCACATGATCCCATTCCACGGCCTCGGCCTTGGTGACCGTCACGAAATCGGTGCCGAAGAACACGCCGGTGACGCCTTCCACTGCGAAGACCCGGCTGGCCAGCGGCGATTTGTCCGCCGTCTCCGCGCTTGGGAAATCCGCTGTTCCCATCTCCAACACGGTCTGGCCGGGCAGGAATTTGAGCGTCGCAGGGTTTGGGGTCGATTCGGTTTGGATGAACATCGCAGCATATCCTTAGCGGTTTGGTCAGATATGCGCCTCGCAGCGCGGGAAGTCAAGTTTTGGAATGATTCTAAATCAGAGGATTCCGATAGAAACGACGCCGCGTCGCCGCCGGGATAGGGCGGTGACACTGTGTCAGGTAATTTGTTCCAACTGCTCTTTTGACATCTCACCAGGCACAATCGTCATCGGGACAGGCAAGGTGCCCGCGCTTTTCGTCAACGCGGTCACAAGCGGCCCAGGCCCGCCTTTGCCGGTGCCCGCCCCCAGGACCAATACACCGATCTCGGGATCATCGCGCACCTGCGCCAAAATCTCTGTCTCCGGCTCGCCTTCCCGAATGACCAACTCCGGATCCACCCCCTGCCGGTCCCGCATCCACTTGGCGAAGACGTTGAAATGCGCCTCGATCCGCTCGCGGGCCTCCGCGCGCATCATCTCGCCCACGCCAATCCAGTGGTTGAACTCATCGGGCGGGATCACCGACAATATCTCCACACCGCCGCCGGTATGGGCGGCCCGCATCGCGGCGAACCGCATCGCGTTCAGGCATTCGCGGGTGTCATCAAGCACCACTAGAAACTTGCGCATGGGTCAGTCCCTCCGGTGGGGCAGAATGGCGTGAAGCGGCGCCCCTTGCAACGGCTTTGACACCGGCTACTCTTGCGACATGTCGTTCTACCCGTTTCAGTTCAAGGCGCCTGTGACGCGACAGCACATGGGCAAAGAGCTGTATTACACCGTCGTGGTCCTGCCAGTCGATCTTGAGCCGCACCTGCCGTTTGATCGATTTCCACGGCTGCGGGTCGAGGGGGAGGTGGATGGCGTGCCGATTGAGGGCACATTCATGCCCGGCGGCGGCTATTTCTACCTGATGACCCCGCGCAAGCTTCTGAAAAAGCTTGGCAAAGAGGTTGGGGACGAGGTGACGGTCGAGTTCGGCGTCGCCGACCAAGATGCGGTGCATATGCCGCCGGAATTAGCCGAGGCGTTCGACGAGGCGCCCGATTTGGCCGAGATCTGGAACAGTTGGACGCCGGGCAAACGCCGCGGCCATGCCCATCGGGTGACAAGCGCCAAGGCCGCGGAGACGAAGGCCAGACGGGTCGCAGAAATCCTGGATCTATTGGCCGGTTGAATGGGCCCAGTCCCAATAAAGCTCGCGCGCCTTTCGCGTGACCGGGCCGATCTGGTAGTTGGTTCCATCAAACTCGGTGACGGGCGTCACCTTATTGAGATTGCCCGACATAAACACCTCATCGGCCTCCCGGAAGTTCTGAAAACTCAACACCTCTTCGCGCACGGTATAGCCATCGGCCCGTAGGTTCTTGATATGCCGCGCGCGAGTGACCCCGCTCAGGAAGGTGCCATTGGCAATCGGCGTGAAGACCACGCCATCCCGAACCATGAAAATATTGGCGGTCGCCGTCTCGGCCACATTGCCCATCACATCGGCCACCAAGGCGTTGTCATAGCCTTTCGACATCACTTCGGCGAGCATTCGGGCGTTGTTGGGATAGAGGCAGCCAGCCTTTGCATTGGTGACGTTATCAGCCAAAACAGGCCGGTGAAATTGGGTCGTCGTCAGGCGTGACGCGGCATCGGGCGTGGCCATCGGAATTTCTTCCAGACAGATGGCAAAGCCGGCCGCACCCTCCTTGGGAACGATCCCCATATGCCCGCCATCAATCCCCCAATACATCGGGCGAATGTAGATCGGCGTGCCTTTTGGGTAGCGCTTCAACCCCTCCCAGGTGATCTTGACCATCTCTTCCGCACTTACCGTCGGCGTGATCATCAGAGCGGCGGCCGAGCGGTTGACCCGCTCACAATGGGCCATGAGATCGGGGGCGAGGCCATCCACATGGCGCGCGCCATCAAACACGGTGGTGCCCAGCCAGGATCCATGATCGGCGGCGCGCATAATCGGAACATCCCCATCATGCCAAGCGCCGTCGAAATAGGTTTTGATATTGCTGCCGGTTGCCATGCGCCCCTCCTTCGCCTGTCGGAGGGGAGCATGGGGGAAGTTAGGTCAGAGGTCCAGACGTAAACCCAAGCTGATAATCCATGGACCCTTTCTTGGGCCCGACCGGGCGTGGTTTGGGCGTCGGTTTGACCGGTGTTTCCGCAACCGGCTGTACCGGTGTGTTCTTTGTAAGATATGTCATGAAAATGCTCCCTCAGGGTTTGAAGTCGCGGTCAGAGCAGACGCATATAAGTGTGCGATGCTGAAAGTCTAGCCGAATAGTGTAAAAGTTTTGTGCAGAAGTGAACAGACACCCCTCAGCCATTTAGTTGTCTTCGAAGGTCGCTTCCGCCAGAAGCGCCTGAAGGTCCAAGCGCGTGTTGACCATCTCGAGAGCGCCGTCCGGGTCGCGCGGCCAATCTTCCGGCGCGCGATCTCGATAGAGTTCGATCCCATTACCATCGGGATCAGAGAGATACACCGCTTCGCTCACTCCGTGATCCGCCGCCCCTTCGATGGGCACCCCGGCTGCACGTACCTGTGCCACCGCCTGCGCCAATGCTGGGCGATTGGGATAGAGAAAGGCCGCGTGAAAGAGGCCGGTATGCCCGTCGGGGGCGGGGCGGCCGCCTTTGCTCGACCAAGTATTCAACCCGATATGGTGATGATACCCGCCTGCCGAAAGAAAGGCTGCCTGATCGCCGTAGCGCTGCTGCAGTTCAAACCCCAACACATCTTGGTAAAACCCGATGGCCCGGTCCAGATCAGCGACTTTCAGATGTATGTGGCCGATGCAGGTCCCGGCTGGCGCGGTATAGGGCATGATACGTCCTCCTTCCCGCCAAGGTAACTCTCCGGTCTGGGTCATAAAACCAGCAGAGATGCAGAGCATCCGTGCATCTTTGCGCAAAGCTGTACCGTGGTCTTGCCGCCGACCCGCCTAGACACTTGATGACGTCGTGCAAGCCGCACCGCGTCAACCGGCGCAGGCTCGGCAAGATCGTCGCAGATCAGCTGCGGATCATGCCCACGATGTCATAGGTCTGCTCCAAAATCGGCACCGTGATCTCGCGCGCGCGCTCCGCGCCACGCCCGAGAATCCGGTCGATCTCGGCGGGATCATCCATCAGGCGCGCCATCTCGCGCGCGATCGGGGAAAGCTTCGCCACCGCCACATCGGCCAGGGCGACTTTGAAATGCCCGAAGAGCGATCCGGCATGCATGTCGAGAACGGCTTGCGGCTCAATCTCGGCCAAGGCGGCATAGATATTCACCAGGTTCCGCGCTTCTGCCCGCTCGGCCAGCCCATCCATATTGTCGGGCAGCGGATCGGGGTCTGTCTTCGCTTTGCGGATCTTCTTGGCAATCGCGTCGGCATCATCGGTCATGTAGATGCAGGACGCGTCGGCGCCAGCCGATTTCGACATCTTCTTCGACCCATCGCGGAGGCTCATCACCCGCGTGGCGGCGCCTTCGATCACCGGCTCGGTGATCGGGAAGAAATCGACGCCGAAATCATGGTTGAACTTCGTCGCGATGTCGCGGGTCAGTTCCAGGTGCTGTTTCTGGTCCTCGCCCACCGGCACATGCGTTGCATGATACACCAGAATATCCGCCGCCATCAGGGCCGGATATGCAAAGAGTCCGAGCGACGCGGCTTCGGCGTTTTTACCCGCTTTGTCCTTCCACTGGGTCATCCGACCCATCCAGCCCATCCGCGCCACGCAGTTGAATACCCAAGCCAATTGCGCGTGTTCCGGCACTTGGCTCTGATTGATCAGGATGCTCTTTTCCGGATCGACCCCACTGGCGATGAACCCGGCGCAAAGCTCACGCGTACTCCGCTGGAGATCGGCGGGGTCTTGCCAGACGGTGATCGCATGCAGGTCCACCATGCAATAGACGGTCTCGTGGCTGCCTGCCTCTTGCATCTCGACGAAATGCTTGATTGCACCCAGGTAATTGCCCAGATGCAGGTCGCCCGACGGTTTGATGCCGGAGAAAACCCGCGGTGTGAAAGATGATGTGGACATCTCTTGCCTGCCTTGTCGCTGTGCCAACTGCCCTCTGGCTTTCGGCTCCGGCCTCGCTTACCCATGACGCCACGGGCCGTCAACCAAGGGACAAACCATGTCAGACCCGAACGCTTCCCCGTTCAACGCCTTGCCGCCGGTGGTGATCGCGCTGGCAGTGGTGATCATCGGGCTTGAGTTGCTGTTTCAGGCCGCGACCGCCGGGTTCTTGGGCGGGCAGGGTGGTGTCGGCTGGCGCTTGGCGGCAATTGGCGATTACGGCGTCTTGAATGAAGTCGTCGACTGGATGTTGGCCAACAACACCTATCCGGGCGAACATCTCTTGCGCTTTGTCACCTATCCGCTGATCCATGGCGGCCTTGTCCATGCGCTTTTTGTAGTGGTTTTCGTTCTGGCCATCGGCAAGATGGTGGCGGAGGTGTTCTCTCCGCTGGCCTTCCTCGCCGTCTTCATGCTCTCGGCGATTGCGGGCGCGCTTGGCTTTACGCTCTTGCTTGATAGCCCCTATCCGCTGATCGGCGGCTACCCGGGCGTTTATGGGTTGATAGGCGCTTTCACCTTTCTGCTTTGGGTCAATCTGACGGCCCGTGGGGCGAACCAATACCGCGCCTTCGTACTCATCGCCGTGCTCTTGATGATCCAGTTGATCTTTGGCGTGATTGACGGGGATTTTGGCAATGTGGTGGCCAATCTCTCCGGCTTCGCCACCGGTTTCATACTGTCATTTCTGGTCAGTCCCGGCGGCTGGCACCGGGTGCTGGCCAAGCTCCGGCAGCGTTAAGTCCGCCGGAGCGCGCTGCGCAATTCCGAGATGTGGAAGGCGTTCAGCATCCGCCCGAAGAGGAAATAGCTGAGCATCCCAAGGACAACCATCACCGCCAGTGCCGCATAGCGCCAACCGCTTGTGCCCAGCAGAGGCCCAAGCAACAGTTCCAACCCCATCAAAACCGCTCCCATCAGCGCCGAGGCCGCCACGATCCGCCAGACCCGGCGGCGATAGCGCGCATCGAAGCGCGCGACCTCGCCCATCGGCCGTGTGCCGCGTATCAGCAACCAGACCATGACCCAGGCCGCCACGGTTGTGCCAATCGCCGCGCCCAGAAAGCCGATGGCAAAGGCCAAGCCTACAGCCACCACCGCATTCACCACCATTGCGACGACGGCAAAGCGGAACGGCGACCGGGTGTCCTCGCGGGCGAAATAAAGCGGTTGCAGCACCTTTTGCAGCACAAAAGCCGGCAAGCCCAACCCATAGACCGTCAAGGCCAGCGCCGTGGCCGCCACATCATCCGGCCCAAACGCGCCCCGCCCGAACAAGACCGAGACCAGCGGGATCGGGATCACCATCAGCGCCACCGCCGACGGGATCGTCAGCGCCATGGACAGCTCCGCCGCTCGGCTAAGCGCTTCGCGCCCGCCTGCGCCATCTTCCGCCCTGAGACGTCGCGACAGATCGGGGAGAAGCACGATCCCAATCGCGATCCCAACCACGCCAAGGGGCAGTTGATAGAGCCGGTCCGCCAAGCTCAGCCACACGATCGCGCCCTCAAAGAAACTGGCGACCTGACGGCCCACCAAAAGGTTGATCTGCACCACGCCGCCGGCCAGCATCGCGGGCGCGGCAATGATCGCCAACCGCTTCAGATCGGGCGACAGAACCGGCATCTGCAGCCGCATCCGAAACCCGGCCCGTGCTGCGGCGACCCAGACCAGCGCCACCTGGATCACACCCGCAACCAGCACCCCCCAAACCAACATCGCGCCGGTATGCACGCCGTCCAAAGCCTCAAATCCCGAGACGCCAACGACATCTTCCAAAACCCCGGATTGCGCCAACACAAGCGCGCCGATCAGAACCATGTTCAGCAAAACAGGCGCCGCAGCGGCGGCGGCGAAGCGGCCCGAGGCGTTCAACACGCCAGATAAAAGCGCCGCTAGCGAGATGAACAGGATATAGCCAAAGGCGATCCGCCCAAAGATGACCGCCAGATCAAACCGCGCATCGCCTGCAAAGCCGCTTGCCATCGCCAAGACCAGCCAGGGCATCGCAAGCTGCGCCAGAAGCGTAAAAGCGATCAGCACGGTCGCAAGCCCCGCAAAGGCATCCCGCGCGAAGCCCACGGCGTCCTCGCCGCCTTCGAGCTTCTTCGAGAAAAGCGGCACGAAAGCGGTGTTAAACGCGCCCTCGGCGAAGAAGCGGCGGAACATATTGGGCAGGCTGAACGCCACCAAGAACGCCTCTGCCACTGGTCCAGCGCCCAACGTCCCAGCGATCAGAATGTCGCGCAGGAAGCCAAAGATGCGGCTGAGCAAGGTCCAGACGCCGACGGTCAGGAACCCGGTCACCAAGCGGATTGGGCGTGCAGCCGCCATACCTCAGGCCCCGGCCCGTTCGGCCACGCGCGCAATTGCGTCGCGCAGCTTGCGTTCCAGCCCGTCTTGCTTGGATTTGGCATAGAATTTCAGGCCGAACATGTCCTTCACATAGAAGGTATCCACCACCTGCGCGCCATAGGTCGCGATCACCGCGCTGGCGATGTAAATATTGTTCGCGGCCAATGTTTTGGTCAGATCATAAAGCAGGCCGGGGCGGTCGCGTGTGTCCACCTCGATGATCGTGTAAATCTCCGAGCCTTCATTGTCGAAAGTGATCGTGGTCGGCACATCAAAGGGCCGTTCGCGCTTCTTGATTTTTTCGCGGCCTTTCAGGGCCTGGCTGGCCACCACTTCGCCTTTCAGCGTCTTGTCGATCATGCCTTTCAGGCGCGGCAGGCGGGACTCCTCATAGGGGTTGCCTTCGCTGTCCTGGACCCAGAACACCGCCGTCGCAAACCCGTCTTTCGACGTGTAGGTGCGCGCGTCGACCACATTCGCGCCGACCAAGCTCAACGCCCCTGCCAACCGGTTGAAAATGCCCGGATGGTCGGCCAAGGCGAAGCAGACCCGCGTCGCGTCCCGGTCCAAATCGCGGCGGGTATCGATGCGAATTTCGTCCTCACCCAAATCGCGCAGCATCTCCGCGAAGGTGACTTGGCTGGCAAGGTCCAGCCCCTGCCAATAGGGCCCGTAATGCCGCGCGATCTCCGCCTTCAATTCGGGCTTTGCCCAGCCCGCCAGCGCCTCGCGCAGCGCGCGCTTCGCCTCGCCTTCCAGCTTGTCGCGGTTGAGGTCTTCCAGCCCGGTTTTCAGCGCATCCGCCGTTGCCCGATGGAGCCCGCGCAGCAAGGTGGCCTTCCAGTTGTTCCAGGTGTTCGGCCCAACCCCACGAATGTCGCAGACGGTCAGGACAGTCATCAGTTCCAAGCGTTCGACCGTCTTCACCGCTTTGGCGAAATCGCGCACTGTGCGCGGATCGGAGATATCGCGTTTCTGCGCCATGTCCGACATCAAGAGGTGATAGCGCACCAGCCATTCCACAGTCTCGCATTCTGCCGGTTTCAGCCCCAAGCGGGGGCAGATCGCGCGGGCCAAACGTGCACCCAAGATCGAGTGATCTTCCTTGCGCCCTTTGCCGATGTCATGCAGCAGGCAGGCGACATAAAGCACCTTCCGGTTCACGCCGCGCTCCAGAATGCCCGAGGCGACCGGAAGCTCTTCGATCAGCTCGCCGCGCTCGATCTGCGCCAGCGTCGAGATGACTTGGATCGTATGCTCATCGACCGTGTAGCTGTGATACATATTGAACTGCATCATCGCCACGATCTCTGCGAATTCCGGGATAAACGCGCCCAAAACTCCCAGTTCGTTCATCCGCCTGAGCGCCCGTTCCGGGTTGCCGTGTTTCAGCAGCAGATCAAGGAATATCCGGTTCGCTTCGGGGTCGCGGCGCAACTGATCATCGATCAGGTCGAGATGCGCGGTGACCATCCGCATCGCATCGGGGTGCAGCAGATAGCCGGTACGCAACCCCTCCTCGAAGAGCCGCAGGATATTCACCTTATCGGCAAAGAAATCCGCCTCATTCGCCACGGTCAGCCGGTTCTGCTTCACCTCATACCCGGGCTTGAGCTTCCGCCGCCGCGTGCGTTTGCGCCCGCGGAGGAAGCCCCAAAGCCCGGGTTCCTGTTTCACATGGCTGGCCTCAAGTGCTGTAAGGAAGATCCGCGTCAGCTCACCCACCTTGGTCGCATGTCGGAAATAGGCCTGCATGAAATGTTCGACGGCCCGGCGGTCTTCGCTATCGGTGTAGCCCATGCGCTCGGCCACTTGGACTTGCATGTCGAAGGTCAACTGATCCTGCGCCCGATTGGCGATCAGATGCAGATGGCAGCGGATTGACCACAGAAAGCGCTCCGCGGCATCAAACGCGTCGAACTCATCTTGTGTGAACAAGCCACGATCGACCAGCGCGGCGACGTCATCGATCCCGTAGAGATATTTGGTGATCCAATAGAGCGTCTGCAGATCGCGCAGCCCGCCCTTGCCCTCTTTGACATTGGGCTCCAGCATATAACGCTGACCGCCCTGTTTGCGGTGCCGCGTGGCACGTTCATCAAGCTTCGCCTCGATGAATTCCGAGCTGGTGCCGGCGAAAAGCTGGTCCCGCAGCGTATCTTGCAATTCGGAAGCCAGCGCTGCATCGCCCGCCAGATAGCGCATTTCCAGGAAGGTCGTGCGGATCGTGAAATCCTCTTTACCGAGCCTGAGGCATTCCTTGATCGTCCGGCTGGCATGACCGACTTTCAGCCGCAAATCCCAGAGCATATAGAGCGTGGACTCGATGATGCTTTCGATCTTGCCGGTCATCTTCCAGGGTGTGACGAACAGCAAATCCACATCCGAATAAGGCGCCATCTCGCCCCGGCCATATCCGCCCACGGCCATTACAGCGACGCGTTCGGCATCTGTCGGCGTTGGTGTTGGGTGGAGCCGCGCAGTGGCCACGTGCAACACTTCTTTCAGAATGCCATCGGTCAGATAGGCATAGGCGCGCAGCACCCGCCGCGCCGCCGTGGGGTCCTCTGCAAAGGCCTCGGCGATGCGAGTCCGACCGGCCTTTTGCGCCTTTGCCAAGACGGCAACAACGGCGCTCCTGACGCCGCCCGTCGCGGCGCAATCGGCGATTGCGGCCTCGATCTCTGCCCGGATCGTCGGTTGGTCGAAAATCTCAGACGCCGCGCAGATCAGCGCGGCGCCCGGGTCTGTCTCGGAGGGCGTTGGCGCGGGGTCAGAAGCCCGCGGGGCCAAGGCGTCTTGGGGCAGGGTCAATCACGGCCACCTGGTTGTTTTCCACTTGCACGACGGCCATCGCACGCTCGTTCGTGCCATCGGCTCTCAGGCGGAATACTCCGTTCGCCCCGGCAAAGCCAGAGGAGGCGGTCAACTCAGCGACACCAAGCCGCCCTTGGGTTGCGGCCGTCTCGGCCACGGCGCGCATCGCGTCATAGCCGATCGCGGCCAAGATATGGGCGGGCGTGCCATTGGCCGCCTCATAGCGCGCGTTGAATTGCGCAGCTGCGGACGGATCGGGCAGCGCGAACCAGCCCCCCTGCAACCCGGACAGTTCCAGCGTTTGCGGCGGTACATCCCACCGCGACAGGCCCATGACCCGGGTCGCCTCGGTATCCAGCCCGTTTTCCGGCAGAAGCTGCGCAAAGAGCGGCAGGGCGCCAGCGGCGTCTCCGGTCATCATCAACGCGTTGGTGTCGGTTGAGCGCACAGTGCTCATCACCGTGGGCAACGCGGCCACGACGCCGTTTTGTGAGAACTCATAGCTCACCCGGCCCGTGATGGTGGCCCCATTCGCGACCGCCGCACGTTCGACCGCTTCGCGTGCCACTTCACCGGCTAAATTGCGGGCATGCAGGATTAGCACCCGATTGCGCCCCTGCGCGGCGGAATAGCTCATCATCCGCGTCGCGGTGTTCTGGAACGTATGGCCGAGCACGAAGACATTGCCGCCCGCGATCTCGGTGTTGTTCGAGAAGCTCAAGACATTGATATTGGAGCGCGCCACGGCGACGCCCACGGCAGCCGCCGCGTCCGAGCGGAGCGGGCCAAGGATCACATCGGCGCCTTCGCTCACAGCCTGCTGCGCCACCGCCGCCGCCTGGGATGCGTTTGCGGCGGTGTTGTAGACCGTCAGATTGACCTGGATATCCGGCACATCGGTCAGCGCCAACCGTGCGGCGTTTTCCAAGCTGCGCGCGACCAAATCATCGCCCGCGCTGGCGGAGCCGTACGGCAGAAGCATCGCCACATTGATGGTTTGCCCCGACACGCGCGGCCCCGTCGGGCCGGAGCCCGGAACGCCCACCTGGCAGGCGGCCAAAAGAGCGGTAAGTCCAAGAAAAGAAAGCAGCCGGAACGGCTTGCGGAAATGTCGCAAAGCAGAGATCATGAGGGTCCTTGTCTCCCTGAGGGCACCTGTCATCAATGGGCGTGAGCCTAGTGGGTTCATCCCCCCAAGTAAACGCCGCCGGAGCGCCTGACCATGAGTGATTTTCCCGCTGAGCTCGACCCCGGTGCCACTCCGGCCCGCCGCGTGCGCCTTGCACCCGGGGTCTATTTTGTGGCCACACCAATTGGGGCGGCCCGGGATATCACCTTGCGGGCGTTGGATATTCTTCTCAGCGCCGATGTGATCGCCGCTGAAGACACCCGAACGGCGCGGAAACTGATGGAACTGCATGGCGTGCCATTGGGCGAACGTCCGCTGATCGCCTATTACGACCATAACGGCCCGGCACAACGGCCCCGGCTTCTGGCCGCTTTAGCGGAAGGGAAATCCCTGGCCTATGTATCGGAGGCCGGAACACCGCTTGTGGCGGATCCGGGCTATCAACTGGGGCGGGCGGCGATCGAAGCCGGCGCGGCAGTCTTTGCGGCACCGGGGGCCTCAGCCGCTTTGGCCGCGCTCAGTGTGTCGGGGTTGCCCAGTGACCGGTTCCTCTTTGCCGGGTTTCCCCCGAATGCGTCCGGCGCGCAAAAGCGCTGGCTTGAGGGGCTGCGGGATATTGACGCGACCCTTTTGCTCTATGAAAGCCCCAAACGTATTCATCGGTTGTTAGATAATTTGGCGGAGACTGTCGGGGCGGATCGCGAGGTGGCGCTGTGTCGCGAGCTGACAAAACGCTTCGAAGAGGTGATCCGCGGATCGGTCGCGGATGTGGCCAAGCAGATCAAGGACCGGAGCCTGAAAGGCGAAATCGTGGTGGTGATTGGGCGAGGGAAACCACGCCAAGCCGCCACAGAAGATGTGGAGGCCGCTTTGACAGAGGCTTTGAAAACAAACCGGGTGAAAGACGCCGCAACCGAGGTTGCGGATAGATTCGGAATGCCGCGCCGCGAGATCTATCAATTGGCCCTGAAATTGGGGGAGCGATGATGACCGGCCAAGTCAATTACCTCGCCGGAAAGGTTGCCGAAGACCAGGTCGCGGCGCGCTATGCGCACGACGGGCATGTGATCCTGTCCCGGCGCTGGCGCGGCCAAGCCGGGGAGCTGGATTTGGTGACCGAGAAAGACGGTGAGATCGTTTTTGTCGAGGTTAAGAAAAGCCGGAGCTTTGCACGGGCGGCGGAACGCCTGTCCCGGAGACAAATGCAGCGGATTTATACCAGCGCATCGGATTTTCTTGGCCACATGCCCCGTGGTCAGAATTCAGACGCCCGGTTTGACGTCGCGCTTGTCGATACCCACGGTGGTATAGAGATCATCGAAAACGCCCTCTCTGCCTAATCACGCCCTTCTCCCATTGCATGGCTCTCAAGACCGCGCCATGTAGGCACAACAACACTGGGACGGAGCGCGGTTATGGGCTTGAGAATTGCTTTTCAGATGGATCCGATCGATGCGATCGACATCAACGCGGATAGCAGTTTCCGCTTGGCCGAAGAGGCGCAAGCGCGCGGGCATGAGTTGTTCTATTACACGCCGGACAAGCTCGCCTATCAAGCTGGCCGGATCACGGCGCGGGGCTGGCCGCTCACGGTGCAACGTGTTGAAGGAGATCACTTTTCACTCGGCGCGGAGGCCGAGATCGACCTGGCCGATTGGGATGTGGTTTGGCTCCGCCAAGATCCGCCCTTCGACATGGGATATATCACCACCACACATTTGCTGGATCACATCCACCCCGAGACATTGGTGGTCAATGATCCGTTTTGGGTGCGGAATTACCCCGAAAAACTGCTGGTACTGGCGTTTCCCGACCTAACCCCGCCCACCACGATTGCGCGAGACTTGGACACGCTGAAAGCTTTCAAGGCGGAGCATGACGACATCATCTTGAAGCCGCTCTATGGCAATGGTGGCGCGGGGGTGTTTCGCCTAACACCGGAGGATCGGAACCTCAATTCATTGCATGAGCTTTTTGCCAGCATCAATCGTGAGCCGTTGATTGCGCAGAAATTCTTACCGGATGTAAGCGCAGGCGACAAAAGGATTATTCTGGTCGATGGGGAACCGGTTGGCGCGATCAACCGGGTTCCGGCGGCGGGCGAGACCCGATCCAACATGCATGTGGGCGGCCGTCCTGAGAAAACGGAGATGACCGCGCGCGAGTTGGAGATTTGCGCCCGCATCGGCCCACTTTTGCGGGAAAAGGGGCAGATTTTTGTGGGCATCGATGTGATCGGCAATTCGCTGACCGAGATTAATGTCACGTCCCCAACGGGCATTCAGGAGTTGGAGCGCTTCGACGGCGTCAATATTGCGGAACGGATTTGGCAGGTGATCGAAGACAAGGTCGCGGCCAAATAGGTTACAAAAATTTCGAAATGATCCGGTTTTTGTAACCTATCGGCGGTGCCCGTTAGTTCTTCGCACCGATCAGGCGGAACCCAATCGCTTCGGCGATATGCGGCGCACTGACCTCCGCGTCACGGTCAAGATCGGCGATCGTGCGCGCCACCCGACGGATACGGTGATAGCCGCGCGCGGACAGCTTGAACCGGTCGGCGGCTTTCGTGAGAAGCTCTTTCCCTTCCGCATCTGGCGTGGCGATTTCGTCCAAAAGGGCGCCTTCCGCGTCGGCGTTGCACCGTGCGCTCACACCGAGGTCGTCAAATCGTGTGGATTGGCGGCCCCGCGCAGCAGCGATCCGCGCGGCTACCGTGGCGCTGTCATCGCCGGACGGTGGGAGATCCAGGTCGGCATAACTCACCGGCGGAACCTCCAGGCGGAGATCGAACCGGTCCATCAGCGGGCCGGAGATTTTGCCCAGATAATCCTCGCCACAAAGCGGGGCACGACCGCAGGCCTGATCCGCATCATAAAGATGGCCGCAGCGGCAGGGATTGGCCGCGGCGATCAATAGGAACCGGCACGGATAGGTCACATGGGCATTGGCCCGGGCCACCACGACATCGCCGGTTTCAATCGGTTGGCGGAGGGTCTCCAAAACGGCGCGCGGGTATTCCGGGAGTTCGTCAAGGAACAACACACCGTTATGCGCCAAGCTGATCTCACCCGGTTTCGCACCGCGCCCGCCGCCGACAATCGCGGCCATGGAGGCGGTGTGATGCGGCGCGCGGTAGGGGCGGGTGCGGGAAATGCCGCCCTCATCCAAGAGACCGGCAAGCGAATGAACCATCGAGGTTTCCAACGCTTCCGCCGCCGAGAGCGGTGGCAACAGGCCGGGCAACCGCGCGGCCAGCATGGATTTGCCGGAACCGGGTGGGCCGACCATCAGCAAGTGGTGCCGCCCGGCGGCGGCGATTTCGAGCGCCCGTTTGGCGCGCTCCTGGCCACGCACTTCTGTCAGGTCTTTGCGGGACGTTTCATTGCGCACCTCGCCGGGTTTGGCTTGCGTGAGCGGCGCGCGATCCGTGAGATGTGCGATCATCTCGGCCAGTGATTTTGCGGCGAAAACGGGCGTTGCGCCGACCCAGGCGGCTTCGGCGCCGCAGGCACACGGACAGAGCAGCACGCGGTCATCCTCGCCCGCCGCCAAGGCCGTGGGCAGCGCGCCGATAACGCCGACCAATGTGCCGTCGAGCGACAGTTCCCCTAGGGCGACTGCTTCTTCAGCGCGTTCACGCGGGACAATCCCAAGCGCGGCGAGCAACGCCAGCGCGATTGGCAGATCGAAATGCGAGCCCTCTTTCGGCAGGTCCGCAGGCGACAGGTTGATGGTGATCCGCTTCGAGGGCAGGGCGATCGCCATGGAGGACAGCGCTGTGCGGACCCGTTCCCGCGCCTCGCTGACCGCTTTGTCCGGCAGGCCAACGATGGAGAAAGCGGGCAGGCCGGGGGTGACTGCGCATTGCACTTCGACCCGGCGCGCTTCCAACCCGTCGAAGGCGACGGTGTGGCATTTGGCGAGCGTCTCGGGGCGGGCGGCGTCCAACATGGTTAACCGCTACGATCTCGAGGTTAGGAAACGGTTAACAGGGTTTAGTCCGGCATGGGGAAGGCGCGTCTTTCCAGGTCCATATCGTAAATCGGCTGTTCTGGCCCGTCGGTGAAGCCCGCCTCGCGCCATTCGCGGAACTTGGCGTGGCTGAGATGCGCGGTCACATAGGCCTGCGCCCTCTCGGACACCGACAGATCATAGGTGGCGATCCGTGTGGCGACGGGGGCGAAGAATGCATCGGCGAGGGAATAGGCGCCGCAAAGCCATGGGCCGCCATGGGCCTCAAAAGCGTCGCCCCAGATCAGGTCCAGCCTGGCCAGATCGGCCTGCACCTCCTCGGAGGGCTGAAACCCAACCCAACCGGTGCGCAGGTTCATCGGACAAGCGCCGCGCAGGGCGGCAAATCCGGCATGCATTTCGGAGACCAGACTGAGCGCGCGGGCGCAGGCGACCGGATCGGTGGGCAGAAGGCCGCGATCTGGGAATGCCTCGGCCAGATGCCAGGCGATGGCGATGCTTTCGGTGAGAAGTCCGCCTTCGGGCGTGCGGACCACCGGGACCGTGTGACCAGGGGCAAAGGCACTGACATCGCAGGCGAAACGGTCATCATAAAGCCGGGTGACGGAGACCTCGACGGGGATGTCGAAGGCGGCGAAGGGCAGCCAACCGCGCAAGGACCAACTGGAGTAAGAGCGGTCGGCGATAAGGAGTTCATAAGTCATGGGCACATTCAGCCGTGCGCATCGCGCATGGTCAAACGGCGATTTCTGATCGGGGTCATCACGGGGTGTGATTGATTTGTCTGACCTTCCAGCCTTCGGCGCCGTGCTCCAGGCGCGTGACCGAGAGGTTGTCGATCTTATGTGACATCGCTTGGTAGGGATCGGTCCCGGCGGCACGCGCGATCTGCGTCATGATCACGCCGATATGGGCGACAGCGATGATGTCGGTCGCGGTGCCATTCAACCGGTCCACCACCGGCGCGACCCGTGCCGCGACCGCGTTCCAGCTTTCGCCCTCGGGGGCGGCAATGTCCCCCGGCTCTTCCCAGAAACAGCGCGAGAGATCCGGATCGCGCGCGGCGACGGCATCAAAACGCAGCCCGTCCCAGGCACCGAAATTGAACTCCCTGAGGCCCGGGTCATGGGGCAGGCGCGTACGGCCGGGGCTCAGGGCGTCGGCGGTGGTGATGGCGCGCGCGAGATCGGAGGAAATGACCAGCGCTGTCTTAGGCAGGAATGCGTTCAACCGGGCAAGTGCCGCGGTGTCGGAGAGATCGGCGGGCACATCGCGCCAGCCGACAAAGGCCTTTTCATGGGTTGGGCCATGACGCACCCACCACCAGCGGGTCACCATGGTGTCCCACCCTGTGAGAGGGTGTTTTTGAGCACGGTGGGCAGGCCCGCGGTGACCAACACCACCAAATCCGCCTCAGCGGCCAATCGCTGGTTCAAAACCCCTTGGGCGCGTTGGAACTGACGGCCCAGTTTGGTGTCGGGCACGATACTCTGACCAACTTCATTGGTGACCACAACCACCGGGGCCACCGTCAGGGTCATCACCTCGATCAGCTGGTCTGCCTCGTCTTCCCAATCCCGCCCATCCAGCATCACATTGGTGAGCCAAAGCGTCGCGCAGTCAAAAAGCGCGACCTCTTCGGCTTCCAACTGCGCCAGCGGCGGGGCTGGGTCGCGCGGCGCTTCGACTGTGCGCCAGCCCTGGCCCGCGCGCGCCTCGCGATGGCTGTCGATCTTGATCTGCATTTCGGCATCCAGTGCCTCAGCGGTGGCAAGATAGACT
Source organism: Roseobacter sp. HKCCD6576-2 (assembly GCF_013179285.1). Classification (GTDB taxonomy): domain Bacteria; phylum Pseudomonadota; class Alphaproteobacteria; order Rhodobacterales; family Rhodobacteraceae; genus Rhodophyticola; species Rhodophyticola oceani. The sequence continues at coordinate 709,714 of NZ_WVNW01000001.1, forward strand.
TTCGCCAAGCCGGATTGATGCACCAGCCCCTCGGCAAAGGCGGATTTTCCCGAGGCGGTTCCGCCAATCACCAGGCTGAGAGAGGGCAATCGCAATTATGTGTCCCTTCATGTGATCCGAATGCGGGTATGCTGCGTAACACTCTTAGGACCGTGGGAAGCGTGGTCCAACATCAAATACTTACCGGGGGGTGAGTCATGGCTTTGGATATGGGTGGAGATCGGTCCTTTTCGCGCCGGGCGATGAAGGCGGAGCTTCTGGATGCCGAGACGGAGTTGCGCCTGGCCTATGCCTGGCGGGATCATCGCGATGAGGCCGCGCTGCATCGGTTGATCACGGCCTATATGCGGTTGGCGATTTCGATGGCCGCGAAGTTCAAACGCTATGGCGCGCCGATGAACGACCTGATCCAGGAGGCGGGCTTGGGCCTGATGAAAGCCGCCGACAAGTTTGATCCAGATCGTGGGGTGCGGTTTTCGACCTATGCGGTCTGGTGGATCAAAGCTTCGATCCAAGATTACGTGATGCGCAACTGGTCGATGGTGCGCACCGGCTCGACCAGCAGTCAAAAATCGCTCTTCTTCAATATGCGCCGGGTGCAGGCGCAGATCGAGCGCGAGGCAATGGCGTCGGGAGAGACGCTCGATCGGCATCAGCTTCGCGAGATGATCGCCAGCGAGGTTGGCGTGCCGCTGCATGATGTCGAGATGATGGAAGGGCGTCTTGCGGGGTCGGATTACTCGCTGAACGCCACGCAATCGGTCGAGGATGAGGGCCGTGAGTGGATTGATGCTCTGGAAGATGACGGTGATCAGGCGGCCGAGTTGGTCGAGCACGCGCATGATACCGAGCAGCTCCGGAATTGGCTGATCACGGCGATGCAGGCGCTGAATGAGCGGGAGCGGTTCATTGTCCGCGAGCGCAAGCTGCGCGAGGACCCGCGCACGCTGGAGAGCTTGGGCAACGAGTTGGGCCTGTCGAAAGAGAGGGTGCGGCAGTTGGAAGCCGCCGCCTTTGGCAAAATGCGCAAGAACCTCGAAGCGCAGTCGAAAGAGGTGCTGTCATTCTTCGCCGCGTAATCTTCCACGCGCCTTTGGGCCTGATGGCAGGGCTGTTTCTGGTCGCCCTATTGATGCTCCCGATGTGAACGCGCGACCAACGCTTTGAGTCGCCGCTGTCGGCGCCGGTAGAAGGCGCGGGCAAAGGCGGCGACAAAGGGCGTTCTCCAGCCGGCCTCGACCGTCACTTCATCACTATACCATGTGCCGTCCCCCTCGGGTCTGAGACTGATCACATGGTCCCAGACGCGGACCATTTGCCCTTCGCCCTGATCCTGGATGAACCGGGTGTCGCCATCGGGTGGCGGGAAGCTGACGCGGAGGATTTGCCAGCCGAGGGGAATGCCAAGCGGCCCCGATACCGCGGCACGATAGGCCCCTTCTTTCCAAATGTCGGGCCAATCCGGTAGATCAAGCGGACGAAAGCTCAACCAGCCTTTGGTAAGATGGCGGAGCGTATCGGGGCGTTGCAAGAGCGCCCAAACCAGATCGGGCGGCCCGGGTAAGTGACAGGTTTCACGGATCACGCGCGGGGTCATTGCAGTTGTGTCCAAGCGGTGGGCGGCCTACACCGGAGCAGGAGACCTGAGAAGAGGGCCGCCATGCTGACCGGAAAACGCATTTTGATCATAATTGGGGGCGGAATAGCCGCGTTCAAGGCGTTGGATTTGATCCGGCGGCTGCGCGATCAGGGCGCCAGAGTGGTGCCGGTTCTGACCAAGGCGGGGGAGGAGTTTGTGACCCCGCTTTCCGCCTCGGCCTTGGCGGCGGAGAAGGTCTATCGCGATCTCTTCGATCTGACCGATGAAGCGGAGATGGGGCATATCGAGCTGAGCCGCGCCGCCGATTTGGTGGTGGTCGCGCCCGCAACGGCGGATTTGATGGCGAAGATGGCCGGTGGCCATGCCAATGATCTGGCCTCGACGCTTTTGATGGCGACCGACAAGCGCGTGCTGATCGCGCCTGCGATGAATGTGCGAATGTGGGAGCATGCGGCGACACAGCGGAACCTGGCCGTGTTGCAGGGCGACGGCGTTCTCGTTGTCGGGCCGAATGAGGGCGACATGGCGTGCGGCGAATATGGCCCGGGCCGGATGGCGGAGGTGCCCGAGATCGTTGCGGCGGTCGGTGCCGCATTGGGCGACGGGCCTTTGAAAAGACGCCATGTGTTGGTGACTTCTGGGCCGACGCATGAGCCGATTGACCCGGTGCGCTATATTGCGAACCGTTCTTCGGGCGCGCAGGGCACAGCTTTGGCCGCCGCATTGCGCGATTTGGGCGCGTCGGTGACCTTCGTGACCGGGCCGGCAACGGTTGCGCCGCCAGATGGCGTGACCGTGGTGCCGGTGGAGACCGCGCGGGAGATGGCCGGGGCGGTCGAGGCCGCCTTGCCCGCAGATGCGGCGGTGTTTGCTGCCGCCGTGGCCGATTGGCGTGTGGAAAACGCAACCGATGAGAAGATGAAAAAGACATCCGGTGGGATGCCCGAATTGGCCTTCGCCGAGAACCCGGACATTCTGGCCAGCGTCGCTCAGATGACAAAGGGGCGGCCCAGGTTGGTGGTTGGGTTCGCTGCCGAGACCAATGACGTGCGGGCCCATGCAACGGCCAAGCGGGAGCGGAAAGGCTGCGACTGGATCGTCGCCAATGACGTCTCGCCCGAGACCGGGATCATGGGCGGATCGGAGAATGCGGTGCATTTGGTGACCGCCGATGGGGTTGAGGATTGGCCGCGCATGTCGAAGGCCGAGACCGCCCGGCAATTGGCGCTGCGGATCGCTGACGCCTTGGGTGCCGCCGAATGAGCACCGTTATCGAGGTTTTCCGCGAAGACTGGGCGGATTTGGATATCGCGCTGCCGGCCTATGCCACTGCGGGCGCCGCGGGCGCTGATCTGCGGGCGAACTTCCCACCGGAGGAGCGCGACACCGGGTTCATCCTGCAACCGATGGATCGGCGGATTGTGCCGACGGGGCTGCGCGTGGCGATCCCGGAGGGGTTCGAGATGCAGATCCGGCCCCGGTCTGGTTTGGCGTTGAAACACGGGATCACGCTGCCCAATACACCCGGCACGATCGATAGCGATTATCGCGGGCCTCTGGGGGTTTTGCTGGTGAATTTCGGCGCGGAGCCGTTCCCGATTGCCCATGGCGACAGGATTGCCCAGGCGATCATCGCGCCGGTCGTGCAGGCTGAGTTCCATCTGGTCCATGAGATGGGGGAGACTGCACGGGGCGGCGGCGGGTTTGGCTCCACTGGGGTCGGCTGATGCTGTTTGTTCTCATCCTCGCGGGCGTGATCCTTGGGATCGGCCATCTGATGGGCGCGCCTTGGCGCGCGCGCGGTTACATGGTGGGGCTGCTGTTTGTGGCGGTTCTGGCGGTGCAAGTGGCGCTGCCAGCGGGCCATCCCCTGCGGGAGGGGACCGGCGGCTCGCCTGCGCCTTGGCTGCTTTTGGCGGGCGGTGTCGCTTTGATCTTGGCCTATCGCGCGGTGTTGCAGCGGATCAGAGAACGGGCCGAAGCGGCCGAGCAGGCCCGCGCCGCGCCGCCCGCGCCTCAGGGGCCCTTCACCAGCGATGAGTTGGAGCGTTATGCGCGCCATATCACGCTGCCGGATATCGGCGGGCGGGGGCAGAAGGCGCTGAAAGAGGCGAAAGTCCTGGTCGTGGGCGCGGGCGGACTGGGCTCCCCCGCGCTGCTCTATCTGGCGGCGGCGGGTGTTGGCACAATCGGGGTGATCGACAATGACGAGGTCGATCTGTCAAACCTGCAGCGGCAGATCATCCACAGCGATCAGCGTCAGGAGATGCCGAAGGTGTTTTCCGCCGAGATCGCGATCAAAGCGCTAAATCCGTTTGTCACCGTCAAACCCTATCATCGGCGGTTGACCGATGAGATCGCAGTGGAGCTTTTTGCCGAATACGATCTGATCCTTGACGGGACCGACAGCTATGCCACCCGTGATCTGATCAACCGCGCGGCGCAGGCCAGCGGGCGGCCTGTGATGGCCGGGGCAATTTCGGCTTGGGAAGGGCAGGTCACGCTTTACGACCCCGCCGGAGGCGCGCCCTGCTTCGCCTGCATTTTCCCTGATGCGCCGGGGCCGGGCATGGCCGCGACCTGTTCTGAGACGGGTGTGATCGGCGCGCTGCCCGGTGTGATCGGCACAATGATGGCGCTGGAGGCGATCAAAGAGATCACTGGCGCAGGCGAGGGCTTGCGCGGGCGGATGCTGATTTATGATGCGCTTTATGCCGAGACCCGGATTATTCGGCTCAAACGCCGGGCCGATTGTGCGGTTTGCGGTCAGGATTGAGCGCCGCCCCTTGCTCTTCTCCCCCCAGGGGCCATACTCCGGCCTCAGACCAACTAGGGAGTACCTGACCCCATGAAACACTTGCTTGCTGCCGCCGCGATCTCTGCCGCGTTTATCACCCCCGCGATCGCGCAGGATGTGCCCGATCTTGAGGGCCGCGAAGTGGTGATTGTGACCGAAAACGCCTATCCGCCGCTGCAATTTGTCGATCCCGCCTCGGGCGAGGCCATTGGCTGGGAATATGATGCGATGGAGATCATCGCCGAGCGCCTGAACATCAATATCGTCTACGAAAACATCAGCTGGGACGCGATGATCCCGGCAGTGTCGGATGCGCAATATGATCTGGGGATGACCGGGATCACGATCCGCGAAGACCGCGCCGAATTGGTGGATTTCTCCGAGAGCTATATGGTCAGCCAGATGCGGATGCTGGTCCGCGCCGATGAAGAGCGGTTCGATACCGCCGCAGGGTTTGCCGCCGATGAAGACCTGCTTCTGGGCACCCAAGCGGGCATCACGCCCTTCTATGTCGGCGTCTATGATGTGCTCGACGGCAACGAGGCCAACCCCCGGATCGTGCTTCTAGAAACCATCCCGGCAGCGGTCCAGGCGCTCTTGAGCGACGATGTGGATATGGTGCTGAGCGATAGCGCGGGGGGGGAGGCCTATGTGAACGCCAATCCCGACCGCCTGAAGATGGTCGGCGAGCCGCTTGGGACCGAAGAGTTTGGGTTCATCTTCCCCAAAGGCTCCGATCTGGTAGAACCCTTCAACGCCGCCATCGCGTCGATGCGGGCCGATGGGACGCTGGATATGCTCGACCAGCGTTGGTTCGTCGAATACAGCCTCGGCGAGTAAGTCTGATACGATGATGCACCCCTTTGCTCTGGCCCCAACGGGCCGGGGCCATTCTCCCTCATGATCCCGTCCAGCCCGCCCGAGCGGGAGTTTCCCTGGTGGCTTCTGGCCGTCATCGGCCTTGGTGCTTATGCGCTTTGGCAGGTGCTGACCGATGACATCTATTCCCAGGTGCTCAGCACGCTCCGCCAGGGTATCTTGATCACGATCTTTGTGACCCTGATCGGGTTCGCGCTTGCCGCCTCGATGGGGATGCTCTTGGCGCTGGCCAGCCTGTCGCGCAGCGTGATCCTCCGCCAAATGGCGCGGTTCTATGTCGAGATCATCCGCGGCGTGCCGATCATCGTGCTTTTGCTCTATGTCGCCTTTGTTTTCGTCCCCGCCCTGGTGGCATTTTACAATTGGCTGGCCGAGGCTGTCGGTGCCGAGACGATCCGAACCCGCGACTTTCCGCTCCTGTGGCGGGCGATCATCGCGCTGGCCATTGGCTATTCGGCCTTCATAGCCGAGGTGTTCCGCGCCGGGTTGCAATCGGTCGAACGGGGGCAGATCGAGGCCGCCGAAGCGCTTGGTATGGGCCGCTGGCTCCGCTTCCGCTTTATCATCTTCCCGCAGGCGATCCGCACGATCCTGCCGCCCTTGGGCAATGATTTTGTCGCCATGGTGAAAGACTCGAGCCTGGTCTCGGTCCTCGGCGTGCTCGACATCACCCAATTGGGCAAGGTCACGGCGGCCAGCAATTTCCGCTATTTCGAGACATATAACGTGGTGGCGCTGATTTATCTGTCGATGACCATTACGCTCTCAATCTTGCTGCGGCGGTTGGAGCAGCGCATGCGACTGGGGCAAGATCGCCGGACTTGAGGCGGATTTGTGCTAGATTTCCCCTACGGCACCATGATGACGGAGGAGGAGGACAGCATGATACGTTCAGTGTTTTTTGCCGCCGCTTTGCTGGCAGCGGCGCCGGTTTTTGCCCAGGGCACACCTGCACCAGAGGGTGCGGCGGTTCATTTTGTCGGGCTTGAAGACGGTGATACCGTGACGAGCCCCGTCACACTCTATTTCGGACTGAGTGGGATGGGCGTGGCGCCCGCCGGCACCGAAGCTGAGAATACCGGGCATCACCATCTGCTGCTGAACCGCGCGCCTTTTGGCGAGGGGGAGTTCGGCGCGGAGGAACTGGTGCTGGGCATACCGAACGATGATAATCACTACCATTTCGGCGGTGGGCAGACCCAGTTCACTTTGGATTTGCCGCCTGGCGAGCATACGCTTCAGCTTGTCCTAGGCGATGCGGGCCATGTGCCCCATGGCCCGCCGATCGTCAGCGACGTGATCACGATCACCGTGGAGTAAAGCGGGCTGAACCGGCTTCCGGCGGCCTATTCTGAGCGGATGGAGAAACGGCCGGTACGCCCGGCCTCACGATCCGGAGAATATGGCCGCCGGAGGCATCAAATCTCTTTCGACCGGCGCGGCGGCGTTCTATCTGTTGGTCAAAGGAGATCCCGATGACCAATCCGCTTCTGTCCAACTGGGACACACCGTTCCAACTTCCGCCTTTCGACGCGATCACCGATGCGGATTTCGCGCCGGCGCTTGACGCCGCGCTTGAGGAGGGCCGCGCGGCCTATCAGGCGATTGCAGAGACCCCCGAAGCGCCGACCTTTGCCAACACGATCGAGGCGATGGAACTGGCCGACGAAACGCTCGACCGGGTGGCGGGGGTCTTCTTCAACCTCGCAGGCTCCGACGCGACCCCGATGCGCGAGGCGTTGCAGCGGGACTATGCGCCGAAATTCTCGGCCTATGCGTCGGAGATCACCAATAACCGCGCGCTTTGGCAGCGGATCAAGACCCTCTGGGAGCAGCGGGATGATCTCGATCTGACGCCGGAGCAGGCCCGTGTGTTGATGCTCACCCATCGCAGTTTTGTGCGCGCGGGGGCGGCGCTGGAAGGCGCGGCGGCGGAGCGGCTGACAGAGGTGAAAAGCCGTCTGGCGGTGCTGGGCACCAGCTTCATGCAGAATCTTCTGGCCGATGAGCGGGAATGGTTCATGGAGCTGGAAGAGGCCGATCTGGAGGGTCTGCCCGAGTTTGCCATCGCTGCGGCGCGGGCGGCGGGTGAGGAAAAGGGCGTCGACGGCCCGGTCGTGACGCTCTCGCGTTCGATTATCGTGCCGTTTTTGCAGTTCTCCCCGCGGCGGGACCTACGCGAGACTGCCTATAAGGCCTGGGCGGCGCGTGGGGCCAATGGTGGCGAGACTGACAATCTGGGGATTGCGGCGGAGACTTTGGCCTTGCGGGAAGAGCGCGCCGGATTGCTGGGCTATGACAGTTTCGCGGCCTTCAAGCTGGAAACCGAAATGGCCAAGACGCCAGATGCGGTGCGCGACCTGCTGATGCAGGTCTGGGAGCCGGCAAAGGCGCAGGCCGATGCGGATGCCGAGACGCTTACTCAGATGATGCGCGACGAAGGTGTGAATGGCGATCTGGAGCCGTGGGATTGGCGTTATTATGCGGAGAAACGGCGCAAGGCCGAGCATGATCTCGATGAGGCGGCGCTGAAACCTTATCTGCAACTCGATGCGATGATCGAGGCATCGTTCGACTGCGCCAACCGCCTGTTTGGGCTGGAGTTTGCGCCGCTGGATGTGACGCTCTACCACCCGGATGCGCGCGCTTGGGAGGTGACGCGGAACGGCACGCATATCGCGGTGTTCATCGGCGATTATTTTGCGCGCGGCTCAAAGCGCTCCGGCGCGTGGTGTTCCGCGATGCGGAGCCAGAAGAAACTCGGCGGCGACACGCGGCCCATCGTCGTCAATGTCTGCAACTTCGCCAAGGGCGACCCGGCGCTGCTCTCCTATGATGACGCTCGGACGCTGTTCCATGAATTTGGCCACGCGCTGCACCAGATGCTCTCGAATGTGACCTATGGCTCGATTTCCGGCACCTCGGTCGCGCGCGATTTCGTGGAACTGCCAAGCCAGCTTTATGAGCATTGGCTGGAAGTGCCCGAGGTGTTGGAGAAACACGCCCGCCACGCGGAAACCGGCGCGGCGATGCCGAAAGACCTGCTCGACCGGCTTTTGGCGGCGCAGACTTATGATATGGGGTTCCAGACCGTCGAATATGTCGCCTCGGCCCTGGTTGATTTGGATTTCCATGATGGCAAGGCCCCGACGGACCCGATGGTGGCGCAGACGGAGACGCTTGGCAGGATCGGCATGCCGCACGCGATTGGGATGCGCCATGCGACGCCGCATTTCGCCCATGTCTTCGCAGGCGACGGCTATTCCTCGGGTTATTACAGCTACATGTGGTCCGAGGTCATGGATGCCGACGCGTTTGAGGCCTTTGAAGAGGCGGGCGGCGCGTTTGACGCCGAGATGGCGCGGAAGCTGGAGACGTTTATCCTCTCGGCTGGCGGCAGCCAGGAAGCGGATGCGCTCTACACCGCCTTCCGGGGCCGGATGCCGGGGGTCGAGGCGCTGTTGAAAGGCCGGGGCTTGGATCAGGTCGCCTGACCCGGGCCCCGGCGTCAGACGAAGCCTTTCTCGATCAGGTCGCCCGCAGACGCGACCACGGCGTCACGGGCCGGGCGCGGTTGCCAGCCCAAAACCCGCTCGGCCTTGGCCGCGCTGCTCCGGCGGCGGCGGCCAAGTTCTGGCAAAATCTGCCGTGCCGATGGCATCGCAATCGCCATCAACCGCATCAGCCAGCTTGGCATATCCCACTTCGGGACCTTCCGGGCGTGATCGGGATAGGTGGCGCGGATCGTCTCGCCCATCTCGCGCAGCATCATATACTCCGCGCTGACCAAAAACCGTTCGCCGGCCGCTTTGGGATGCTCCATCGCCAGCAGATGCGCCTTGGCCACATCCCGGACATCGACAACGCCAAACCCGAAATCCGGATAGGCGGGGAACATCCCCGTCATCAAGCCATTGACGATTTGCAGAGAGGTGGAATCGTCCTTGCCCACCATCGGTCCCAGAACCAAGGCGGGGTTGATGACGCTCAACTCCATCCCTGCGCCTTCGGTTTCGATGAAGTCCCAGGCCGCCCGCTCGGCAATGGTTTTGGAGAGCGAATAGGCCGTGTGGTCCTTTACCAGCTCGCTTGGCGACCAAAGGGTTTCATCAACCACCTCCGGCAGATCATCGCCATGCCCATACCCGATCGCCGCGACCGAAGAGGTCAGCACCACCCGTTTGACGCCCGCCGCCTTGGCAAAGCGCAACGCCCGCAGCGCGCCATCGCGCGCCGGGATGATCAAGTCATCTGGGTTGTCCGGGGTGCCCATCGGAAAGGGGGAGGCGACGTGCTGAACAAAGGTCACGCCTTCCATCGCCTCGGGCCAGCCGTCGTCCGAGGTCAGATCAACCGCCGCGAAGCTCAGATTGTCGATCTTGTCGGTCACCTGGGCCAAGGTCTCGCGCACATGATCGGCCTTGGAGAGGGACCGCATCGTGCCGCGCACCCGGTAGCCTGTCTCCAGGAGTTGTAAGATCACATGTTGGCCAATGAACCCGGTGGCTCCAGTGACAAGAACAAGGGGCTTGGCGGCGGTCTCGGTCATGGCAAAGGTCCTTTCGGGCTTGCGTCGGTGGGAGGCTTCTGACATTTTTGGCAGAAATTGTCAGTCGAGTTCTGACAAAAATAACAAAAACTGTCAAGAGCGTTTAGAAGCGATGTTAGACGACAAGCCTGAGCACCTGATCCACGCGGCGATGGAAGCGTTCCTGCTCTATGGCTTTAAGCGCACCTCGATGGAAGATATCGCGCAGCAGGCGGGCGTGTCGCGCGCGGCGCTTTATCTGCATTTCAAGAACAAACGCGATGTGTTCCGGTCGGCGGCGGCGATGATGTTTGCCGAGGCCGTCACCCGGTTCGAAGCCGCGCTGGTTCCTGGCGGCCCGGTCGACGAGACCTTGCTGCATGCGTTTCACGAAAAGAGTGGGCCGTTGATGGAGCAGGTGTTCAGCTCACCCCACGGGGCCGAGTTGATGGGGACGGGGCTGGAAGTGGCCCATGATATTGGCTGCGACGCGGATGACCGCTTTGTCGCCGCGATGGCCCGGTATTTTGGCGAGGTGCAATCGGCGGACGACCCGGCAATCGCGCCCGACGCATTGGCCGATATGGTCTTGCGGGCGCTCTATGCGATGAAGCAGGAGGTGAGGTCGCCCGAGCATTATGAGACGCGGCTGACGCTCTTGGCGAAATCCATCGCGGCCCTGCTCTCGGCGGATTAGTCGAAGACCTCGCCCGGTTCGACCCCCCAAAGCGCACTGATCGGCACCCAACCCCGGTGGCCGCCAGTGCTCATCTGACACCATGCGCCATTGCATTCCTCAAGTCGGCCGATGACCCCCAACTCCGCCTGCGCCCGAACGGGAGACTCAAGATCGGGGCGTTGATGCATCTCCAACATATCAACCTCGACAATCGCGGTGCGCACGCCGGAGAGCAGTGAATAGTGCATCCAGCCGCCGGCGCCGTCGCGGTCCACGACCCGGCGCCAATGGCCATGCTCGGCGACAATCATCATCGGCATATTGCGGCGTTGAAACACCCAATCGATCCGATGGCTGCGCGACGGGCCGCGCCGTGCATTGCCCTCGGAGGCTTTCATCGAGACATAGCGCGGCAGCGGGAAACCGGTCACCGGGCCTTCGCGTGGGGCCATGGTGGCAATAACCTGCGTGACTTCGGGGGTTTCTGGGCGCGGGGTTGGCTCGGTACCTTGCGCCAATGCCAAACCTGCGGACCCAAGGGCCAGGGCAAAAAGCACCGATAGAAATCTGGTCCACATATGTGGGTTCGCCTGTCTGTTGTCCCGACCGCTGTTGTTCGCGGCTTCCACTGCTCATTTGTCGCGGTTCTGTGGCGACATCTTGCGCCCCCGCCTTGGATCAGAGAGTGTCACGACAGGCGCAGAAATGCCAGTGAGGGGATTGCCGGGATGCCAGGTCAGAAGCTGAGTGTTGTCGTTACGCGACGGTTGCCGGAAGCCGTTGAGACGCGGATGAGCGAGCTTTTCGATGTCGAGTTGCGCACCGAGGTCGGCCCGATGGACAAATCAGAGCTGGTTGCGGCCATGGCGCGGGCGGATGTTTTGGTGCCCTGCATCACCGACCAGATCGACGCGGGCATGTTGGGCCAAGCCGGTGACCGGTTGAAACTAATCGCAAATTACGGCGCCGGCGTGGATCATATCGACGTCTCCACCGCCCGGCAGCGGGGGATTTTGGTCTCGAACACACCCGGCGTGATGACCGATGATACGGCGGATATGACCATGGCGCTGATCCTGGCCGTCACCCGGCGCATTCCCGAAGGGTTGGCCGTGATGCAGGCGGGCCGGTGGGAGGGCTGGGCACCCACCGCCTATATGGGCGGGCGCATCGGCGGGAAACGGCTGGGCATCCTGGGCATGGGCCGGATCGGCCAAGCGGTGGCGCGGCGTGCGGCGGCCTTTGGGATGCAGGTGCATTACCACAACCGTCGCCGGGTGCATGAGGATATCGAAGCCGAGTTGGAGGCGACTTATTGGGAAAGCCTCGATCAAATGCTGGCGCGGGTCGATGTGCTGTCGATCAACTGCCCGCACACGCCGTCGACCTTCCATCTGATGAATGCGCGGCGGTTGAAACTGATGAAGCCTTCGGCGGTGATCGTGAACACCTCGCGGGGCGAAGTGATCGACGAAAACGCGCTGACCCGGATGCTGCGGGCCGGTGAGATTGCGGGGGCGGGGCTGGACGTCTTTGAGCGCGGCCATGACGTGAACCCGCGGCTTCGCGAGTTGGAGAACGTGGTGTTGTTGCCGCATATGGGCTCGGCCACGTTGGAGGGCCGCGTCGAGATGGGTGAGAAAGTCATCATCAATATCAAGACGTTCGATGATGGACACCGCCCGCCGGATCTGGTCGTGCCGTCGATGTTGTGAGCGGTGTTGCGGCGTCGAAGGACGGCTCTGAGCCCGAAATGATGGATGCTGCATTCTGTTGGAATGGCGGCTATGTCGTCGATGAGTCAATCCGGATGCCTGGCGCATGACGCCCCGAGGCCGACCCGGTAAAAATTTCAAACCCATCGGCTGTGACGCCAATCGAATGCTCGAACTGAGCGGACAGGGATTTATCGCGGGTCACAGCAGTCCAGTCATCGGCGAGCATCTTCACTTCGCAGCGCCCTAGATTGATCATCGGTTCAACGGTGAAGATCATGCCTTCGCGCAACTCTAACCCTTCGCCAGCCTTGCCGAAATTCAGGATGTTTGGAGAGTCGTGGAAAACCTGACCGATGCCGTGGCCGCAAAAGTCTCGGACAACCGAACAACGCTCTGACCGAGCGTAGGATTGAATGGCATGGCCGATGTCGCCCAATCGCGCACCAGGGCGCACGATCTCGATCCCGCGCATCATCGCCTCATATGCGATTTGGATCAGGCGCTCTGCCGCCCGCTTCGGCTTGCCCGCCACATACATCCGGCTGGAGTCGCCATACCATCCGTTACGTATCAGCGTCACATCCACGTTGACGATGTCGCCGTCGCGCAACGTCTTTTCGTTAGGAAAACCGTGGCACACCACATGATTCACTGACGTGCAGCACGCGTATTTGTAACCCTTGTAGCCAAGAGTTGCCGGTAACGCATCGTGAGCGGAAGCGAAATCCAACACAAATGTGTTGATCTCAGAGAGTGGCAGACCGGGGCGGACCAAATCAGCCACGCCATCCAGACAAGCGGCCGTCAATGTACCAGCGCGACGCATCCCCTCGAAGGCATCCGGGCCGTAGAGCTTGATGCGTTCTGTTCTGCGGGCGTCTTTCGCAGCAGGCGCGACAGGGACGTTGATATAGCTGTCCATCTAACATTCCGCCTCTATACTCGGTATAGATCATACTCTATACGAATCGTATATGTTTCGTATATTTCCAATTTGGAGGCGCTTCAATGGGCATCGTGAAGATTGGCGACGGACTGCACGAAGATATCCGCAAGGCCAGCACTGTCATGTGCCGGTCGATCAATGCTCAGGCTGAATTCTGGATAAAAGTCGGAATGCTGGCTGAAATAAACGCCGATCTCACCTTCAATGAGATTATCGCACGACAGCTCAAGGAAGCTGACGTGAAGGTGCCAGAGGTAGATGCAGCATAAGCCGACCTTAGCGTAACCGCAGCGAAAGCTCACTTCGTCCGCAAAGCCGCAATCGATGCCAACGACTCTCTTGCCACTTTGCATGGCCCGGCTAGGGTGGCGCCATGGGCAAGCTCAGTACAGATCACCTTATTCTCGGACAGAGCGGCTTGGCCCGCGCGCTTTATGACACGGTCGCCGATCTGCCCATTATCAGCCCCCATGGCCATTGCGACCCGGAATGGTTCGCCACCAATGCGCCGTTTTCCGACCCCGCCCATCTTCTGATTGTGCCGGATCATTATGTGCTGCGCATGTTGGTGAGCCAGGGGGTGCGGCTGGAGGATATGGGCGTGGCGCGGCTGGATGGCGGCCCTGTGGAGACCGACCCAAGGATGATTTGGGCGCGGTTTGCGGAGCACTATCACCTTTTCGCGGGCACTCCGACCCGGGCGTGGCTGGATTATACATTCGAGACTCTGTTTGGCCTTGAGGAACCGCTCAATCCGTCCACCGCGACGGCATATTACGACCGGATCGCCGCCTGTTTGGCCGATAACGTGTTCCGGCCTCGGGCCCTGTTCGACCGGTTCAAGATCGAGGTCTTGGCCACGACCGAAGGCACGCTTGATCCGCTCACCCATCATAAGGCGATCGCCGAGAGTGATTGGCCCGGCCGGGTGATCACCACCTATCGGCCCGATCAGGTGACGGACCCGGACTATGAAGGCTTCGCAGGTGCGCTTGATCAGTTGGCGGAGATCACCGGCGGCGAGACCGAGAGTTGGGCCGGGTATCTGGAGGCGCATCGGCTGCGTCGGGCCTATTTCCGGGATCACGGGGCAACCGCAACCGACCATGGGCACCCGACGGCGGAAACGGCGGATTTGAGCCAGGCCGATGCGGCGGCGCTTTATGATCGCCTGCGCGCTGGGCGCGCCGAGGCGGGAGATGCGGCGTTATTCCGGGCACAGATGCTGACCGAAATGGCGAAGATGAGCGCCGAGGATGGGATGGTGATGCAAATCCATCCGGGCAGTTTTCGCAATCATAATGCTCGTGTTTTCAACGAGTTCGGGCGGGACAAAGGCTTCGATATCCCGACCCGGACCGATTATGTCCATGCACTCCGGCCGTTGTTGAATGCAGTCGGGATGCATCCGAATTTCACGTTGATCCTCTTCACGTTGGACGAGGCGGCCTATACCCGCGAGCTGGCCCCCCTGGCCGGGGCCTATCCCTGTCTGCGGCTTGGGCCGGCCTGGTGGTTCCATGACAGCGCCGAGGGGATGCGGCGGTTCCGTGAGATGACCACAGAGACAGCCGGGTTCTATAACACGGTGGGCTTCAACGATGACACCCGCGCTTTCCCCTCGATCCCGGCCCGGCATGATATGGCGCGGCGGGTGGATTGCGCCTATCTCGCCCGGCTGGTCGCGGATGGACAGTTGCGCGAGCCGGAGGCGTTTGAGCTGGCGCGTGTTCTGACTGTGGATCTGCCCCGCAAGGCCTATCGGCTATGAGATTGACGCCGGACGCGCTGGCCCGCGCAGGGAACATCGAGCGGCCCGCCTATGATCGCGCTCATGTCACGCCGGGGATTGTGCATCTGGGTCTGGGCAATTTTCACCGCGCACATCAGGCTGTCTATGTCGATGAATGTCTTACGGCGACGCCCGATTGGGGCATTCGCGGCATCTCCCTCCGCCGGCCCGATATGCGGGATGCGCTTGCGCCCCAAAGCGGGCTCTATACCCTGGCGGTGCGCGATGGGGCGGGGACCGCGGCGCGGGTGATCGGGTCGGTTTTGGAGGTTTTGGTCGCGGGTGAGGACATCGCGTCGGTGCTGGCGGCGATGACGGATCCAGCGACGCGGATTGTCAGCCTGACCGTGACGGAAAAGGGTTATTACCGCGATGGGGCGGGCGACTTGGACCAAGCCCATCCGGCGGTTGCGGCAGATTTGGCGACGCCTGAGAGGCCGGGGTCTGTCCCGGGTTTGCTGGTCGAAGCGCTGCGATTGCGCCGGGCGGCGGGCGCCCCGCCTTTCACCGTGCTGAGTTGCGATAACCTTCCCGAAAACGGCGCAGCGCTGGCCCGGGTCGTCCTTCAATTCGCGGCGTTGCGGGACCTAAGGCTGGCGGAGTGGATCAGGGCAGAGGTGGCGTTCCCCTCCAGCATGGTGGATCGGATCGTGCCCGCCACGACCGAGGCAGATCGCGCGGAGGTTGCGGCACTAACCGGTCTTGAGGATGCTTGGCCCGTGGTCACCGAACCCTTCTGTCAATGGGTGGTGGAGGATCGGTTCCCGGCTGGCCGACCGGATTTAGCGGCGGCTGGCGTGCAGTTCGTCTCCGACGTTGCACAATATGAACATATGAAGTTGCGCATGTTGAACGGCGCGCATTCGACGCTGGCCTATCTGGGTCAGCTCCGGGGGCATGAGACCGTCGCGGACGTGATGGGGGATGCGGAACTGGCCGAGCTTGTGGCAGGTGTGATGACCCAGGCCGCGAGCACGCTGTCTTTGCCGCAAGACGAGCTGTCGGCCTATGCAACCCGCTTGCAGGAGCGGTTCCGCAACCCGGCGCTACATCACAAGACCGCGCAGATCGCGATGGATGGCAGTCAGAAGCTGCCGCAACGACTCTTGGCACCGATTGCCGAGGCGCATGCAGCGGGACGGCCTTGGGGCGCACTGGCCACGGGTGTCGCTGGCTGGCTGCGCTATCTGGAGCGGTTTGCGCCGGAAGACCCGATGGCCGATGAGCTGCGGCTGGCCGCCGCAAAAGGACCTGACGCGGTGCTCGATCTGCGCGCGGTCTTTGGCGATCTGAGCGACGCCCACTGGTTCCGCGAGGGGGTTTTGGCGCGGCTCCCGGCCTAGGCTGCCCCGCGACCGATGGCGCAATGTCGTTTTTACGCGGGATTGCGTCGGGCGGGCGAGGCTTGCGAGCGCGGGCTCTGGCATGGAAGATCAGGCCCGAAGATCTGCCCGGAGTGAACGTGATGAAAACCCAAGTGAAAGCCCTTGTTGTTGGCGGCGGTGCGGTCGGCACCTCGATTGCCTATCATCTCGCGCGGGCGGGTTGGGACGATGTGATGCTCCTGGAGCGGGACGAGTTGACCTCGGGCTCCACCTGGCATGCCGCCGGGCTCCTGCCACTCTTCAATATGAGCTACGCGACGACTCATATCCACGATTACAGCGTGAAGTTTTATAAAACGCTGGAGGAAGAGACGGACCTGAACGCGGGCTTCGCGGTCGTCGGCAATTTGCGGATGGCGCAGACGCAAGAGCGGATGGATGAGTATATGCTCTACGCCTCCACCGCAGAGACCGTTGGTGTGCCCTATGAATGGCTGACGCCGGATGAGATCAAAGCCCGCTGGCCGCTCATCCGCACGGACGATCTGAAAGGCGCGCTTTATCACAACACCGACGGCTACATTAACCCCGCCGATGTGACCCAGGCGATGGCCAAGGGCGCCCGTCAACGCGGCGTGATGATCGAGCGGAAATGGCAGGCGGATGGGTTCCATTGGACCGGCGCGGCCTGGGAAGTCACCTGCACCAAGATGGTGGAGAAGGGCGGCAATCTGGTCGCCTCCGACGAGCAGATCGTGATCACCGCCGAACATGTGGTCACTGCCTCTGGCAACCATGCGCAGCGCACGGCTCAAATGCTTGGCATCAAGATCCCGGCGATCCCGGTCGAGCACCAGTTCATCGTTATGGATCAGGACCCTACGTTGCAGGAATGGCGCAAGGACAACCCCGAGCACCCGGTGATCCGCGATGCCGACGCGCAGTCCTATGTGCGCGAAGAGCGCGGCGGCTGGATTTTGGGGGTCTATGAGAAAAACGCGCCCGCGCGGTTTGAATATGGCGTGCCGGACAGTTTCCGCGCCGATCTCTTCCCGCTCGATCTGGAGCGGATCGAAGCGCAGTATATGGCGATGATCCATCGCATCCCGTCTTGTGAGGAGAGCGGTCTTAAGGACGATTTCAACGGCCCGATTTGCTACACACCCGATGGCAACCCGCTGGTCGGCCCCGCGCCGGGGCTACACAATATGTGGCTGGCCGAGGGCTTCAGCTTCGGCATCACCGCGGCGGGCGGCACCGGCTACTACCTAGCGCAGATGATGGTCGATGGCGAAGCCGAGATCGACATGGCCTCGCTCGATCCCAAGCGCTACGGCCCCTGGATGACCACCGAATATGCGGCGCGGAAGAATGAGGAATGTTACGACCATGTCTACATTCTCCACCATCCCGATGAGGAGCGGCCCGCCTGCCGCCCGTTGCGGACCTCGCCCGCCTATGACCGACAGAAAGCCCGTGGTGCGCAGTTCGGGCAGGTGAATGGCTGGGAACGGCCGAATTATTTCGGGCCCGTGGACGCACCGGAGAGCTTCGATCATGACAGCCGGTCGTTCCGGCGTGGCGGCTGGTGGGATTATGCGAAATCCGAGGCGGAGGCGATCCGCAACGGCGTCGGCCTGATCGATGCAACCGCTTTCACCAAGCACCGGATCAGCGGGCCGGGCGCGACGGCGTTCCTGGACTGGTTCACCACCAATAGCCTGCCCAAGGTGGGGCGGATCAACCTGACCTATGCGCTGACTGGCGCAGGTACGACACGGACGGAATACACGATCGTGCGGACCGGCGAGGAGGATTACTATCTTGTCTCCGCCGGGGCCTGGCACGCCTATGATCAGGATTATCTCTACAAAGCGATTATGGAGAAAGAGGCCGAGTTTGGCCGCATCAACGAGCAGGATGTGACGACCCAATGGGGCGTCTTTGCGATAGCGGGGCCGAAATCGCGTGATGTGTTGAAAACCCTTGTCAGGGATGCCGATCCGGAAACCGCTCTGAGCAACAAGCGGTTCCCCTGGCTCTCGTGCCGCGAGATCGAGTTGGGCATGTGTCCGGTGCGCGCCATCCGGGTCGCCTATACCGGCGAATTGGGCTGGGAGTTGCACCACCCGATCGAGATGCAGACTTACCTGTTCGATCAGCTGATGGCGGCGGGTGAGCCGCATGGGTTGAAACTGGTCGGCGCGCGGGCGCAGAACTGGCTCCGGCAGGAGAAGAGCTACCGAGCTTTCGGCACCGAACTGGGCCGGGATGCGACGCCGCTGGAAGCCGGGCTTGACCGGTTTGTGGACCTCTCGAAGGCGTTCCATGGCAAGGCCGAGATGGAGGCGCTTGGCATCCGCTCCAAATGTGTGACGCTCCTGATTGACGGGCCTGCAGATGCCGATCCTTGGGGTCGAGAGGCGCTCTATGATGGGGATGTCAAAGTGGGGCGCCTGACGTCCGGCGGCTATTCCGTGGCCTTTGGAAAGTCCATCGGGATGGGGTATGTGCGGCCAGATTTGGCGGTGACGGGGCAGAAGCTGAAGGTCAAAATGCTGAACCAGCTTTGGAAGGCCGAAATCGTCGAAGACAGCCCCTATGATCCGACAAATGCGGTAATCCGCGTCACGGGCTGAGATCGTGACGCGGAAAACGCGGCGTGGGGATCAGCCGACCGTGAACGCCTGATAGATCAAGCCGTGACCATAATCGGTCTGGTCCGAGAGCGTGAGCCGGGGCCGTCGGACCAGCCCGTCGAAAAGCTGCGTCCCACTGCCAAGCAGGATGGGCGCGCGTTTCAGACGCAATTGGTCGATTTGGCCCATATTCATCAGCTGCGCCGCCAAATGACCGCCGCCGCAAAGATAGATCGGCCCATCGCTGGCTTGTCTAAGCTCACGGAGCGCGCTGTCGGTCAGGTCGCGCCACTGCGTGACCGAGGCCCCGTCGGGCAGGCTCAGCCCGGTTGAGACAACAATGCTCTCTGCCCAAGGATAGGGGTTGTCGCCCGGAGCCAAGCCATAGTCATAGCCGAACTCATAGGTCGCCCGACCCATCAGGACCGTTTTGTAGCTTTGCAGCCGCGCGAGGTAATCGCTCAACACGTCGCCCTCGCTTGGGAAGGCCGAAATGTCGGCATTTGGGCCCGCAATGAACCCGTCGGCGGAAACCGCCACGTCGTAAATAATGGGATGCATGGAATGCTCCGTTTGATCGAGAAAGCCTGTGACCCAATCCGGGTCGTGTGTCGGTTTTAGGCTGTCTTGATCATTGGCAGAGCACTCCTTTTTGAGGTGCCGATCCTAGCAGGTCGTCCCCGGAAGCGGCAAGCCCCGGCTATTCCGCCGCCTGGGCGATACCGCTGACCAATTCATCGAAACAGGCCAGCGCCTTGGCCGAATACATCAGCGACGGGCCGCCGCCCATCTGCACCGCCATTGACAGGACATCAGCGATCTCCTCGCGTGTCGCACCTTCGTTCACCAAGGCCTCGACATGGAACCCGATACAAGGCTCACAGCGGTCGGCGACGGCAATCCCCAAAGCGACGAATTCCTTGGTCTTCAAATCCAACGCACCGGGTGCCTTCACCGCCTTCGACAGCGCGCCGAAGCCTTTCAGCATGTCCGGCGCGGCCCCCGAGAGCGCCCGCAGGTTTTGCCGCATCTCGGTGTTTTTCTCGGTCCAACTCATTCTCTGTCCCCTTTTGTGTTTGGCCAGGGTTTAGGGATGGCGAGGCGAGGCCGCCTTGATCCGGGTCAAATCTTTCGTTCGACGCAGAGCATGAGATTGTTGGCCGGCAGTTTCACCGTTTCAAAAAGATGTAGCCCGTTTCGGGTCAGCGCCGCGGCCACGTCGATGACATCCTTGTAGCCAATCGCCGGATCCTGCGCGCGCAAGCTGGCATGGAAAGTGGCGTCGCCCTCCGAGGTCGCCTCACCGTCGCGGAGGAACGGCCCATAGAGCGCCGCAATACCGCCGGGGGCGAGGGCCTTGGCAATCTCGGCAAGCAGGGTCGCGGTATCGGCATCCGAGATCAGATGGATCAGATTGACCAAGACGATCATGTCTTTTGGTCCGTGGTTTTCGGACCAGCCGGGCGCGCAAGCATTCAGATCGATCGGTGGCAGCAGGTTCGGCGCGGGGTGTTCCGCGCTCCAAGCGGCGATTGAGGCGCGTCGGTCTGGATCTGGATCACTCGGTTGCCAGGTCAGACCCGGCATGGCGGGCGCATAGGCAATGATGTGTTCACCGGTGCCCGAGGCGATTTCCAGCGCGTTCCCCTCTGGCGGCGCGATCCGCGTCAACACCGACAGGATCGCCTCACGATTGCGGAGCGCAGCGGGCGCGGAGAGGGCACCGGGCGGAAGGTCTGGCGGGGCTGTCATGTGAACCGCTCTGGGCTGAGCCCTGCAACGATCTCGGGCGGCAGGTCTGAGGCGCGACCGGCCATCCCATCCGCGACAAGCCGCGCGGCCGCCGGGGCGGTCTGAAACCCATAGCCGCCTTGCCCCGCGACCCAGATGAAATCGGGCTTGTCCGGGGCAGGGCCAAGGATCAGGCAACGATCGGGCGAGAAGGTGCGCAAACCCGCCCAAGTCGACGTGATCCGTGTGACCTCCTCGGTGACGAAGGGCTGATAGCGGGCGATGCCCTCGGCCAAAACCAGATCGTCGGCCCAGGCATCATGTGGCTCTGCCGGGTCTTCCTCGGCGGGCGAAACCAGCCAGGCGCCCGCATCGGGTTTGGCATACCAGCTTTCGCCCGCCCCGATCAGCATCGGCCAGCCGCTCACATCATGACCGCCCGGCGCCGGCATCCGCGCCATCGACCGGCGAAGTGGTTTCAGGCCCAGAGGATGCACGCCGGCCAGCGCCGCCACATGATCGGCCCAGGCCCCGGCGGCATTCACGACGATCCGCGCTTCAAAGCTGTCGGTGCCTGCCGAGACATGCCAGAGGCCGGGGTTATGCGTGATCTCGGTCACGCGCGCGCCGCTCTGAACCGTGCCGCCATTGGCTTTGATCTCGCGAACATAGTCCTGCACCAACCGGTCGGTGTCGAGATCCCAAGCGGCGTCGTGATAGGCGGCCATGGCCACGTGATACGGATCAAGGATCGGGATCAGTCCGCGCGCCTCGTCGAGGCCGATTTCATCGAGATGGAGCGTGGCGACGTCTTGGGCGAAGGTATCAGCCTCGGTCGCGCTGCCCACAAACATCAACCCACGTGGCGACAGCACGCCGCCATTGGCGGTCATATGATGGTCTTTGGAGGCTTTGTTCAGCTCGATGGTGACGGGGTGGCCGTAATGCGTTTCAAAGAGCGCGGCCGAGCGGCCAGACGCGTGATAGGCAAGCGCGTCTTCGGCCTCAAGCAGCAGGACCGAGCCGAGTTTGCTCAGCTCCGCGCCCGCCGAAACGCCCGCAATACCGCCGCCGATGATCAGGAAATCATAAGTCATGACAAAGTGGTGGCATGTGCGCCGAGGGGGAGCAAGAGGGGGATGCGCCCCGATCCATTTGAGGCCGAATTGAGCGTCACCTGCCGCGGCTCCACAGGCGCAACACGATGTGCTTTTGCCACATCGCGATATGTTCTCTTGCGCAGATCGTTTGCGGCTTGAACTGGCCTGCCCGGTGCCTATTTTGCCGGGGTTCATCGCTCAACCGGTAGGAGCACAAGATGTTGGAGATTGTAGGAGCGTAGCGACACGCGCGAGACCGCGGTGTTGCGCTTTCGAAACGGCTTGGGGCTGCTTCCAAGGCCGTGTTTTTACGTTCCTATGAAAGAGACTTCACATGAACACTGACGACATGACGATGCATGACGCATTGACCTTTCTGCACGAAGGGACCGACCGGCAAGGCCCCGGCGATGATGCGTTTTCCTTAGAGATACTCAGGCGGCTGCCAGATATGCCACCGACCTGCTCCATCGCGGATTTGGGATGTGGCACGGGCATTGCCAGCTTTCTGCTCGCCGATCATTTTCGGCAGCCGGTCTTATGCGTGGATACCTCCGAGGCGTTTCTGAGCGCTTTGGCCGAAGAGGCCGCACGTCGCGAGATGACGCATCTGATCACCCCGCTTTGCATGGATATGGGGGCGCTTGACCCAGAGCTATATCAGTTCGACCTGCTGTGGTCCGAAGGGGCGGCCTATAACCTGACCTTCGATGGGGCGATGCGCCGCTGGCGGCCGCTGATGGCGGAGGACGGTATTGCCGTCGTCTCGGAGATGAGCTGGTTCGGACCCGACCGTCCGCAGGAGGTTCTGGACTATTGGGGCGAAGCCTACCCTGAAATGGCCAGTGAGGCGGCCAATATCGCCACGGCGAAACGGCATGGGTTTGACCTCTTGTTCACCGAGCGCCTGCCTGCGCGAGCATGGTGGGCGACCTACTACGATCCGCTTCTCAAGCAGCTTGAGGTCCATGCCGCTTCTGCGTCGAAGACGATGCAAGAGGCCATCTCGGACACGCGACGAGAGATCGACCTCTTCCGGCAATACGCGGCCTATTACGGGTACAGCTTCTATGTGTTGAAGGCCGTCTGACCCGATCACGAGTGGCTGCTGTGACCGCGCCGTAAAAACAAGAAAGGCCCGCATACATCGCGGGCCTTTCGACTGTCTGACGATCGGCGGATCAGTTCGGGATCTCGCCGGTGATGCCTTCGATGTAGAAATCCATCCCCGCCAGGGTGCCATCATCGGCCACTTCGCCCTCGGCCAGCCAGGCGGTGCCGTCTTGCCGGTTCAGCGGGCCGGTGAAGGGGTGATAGCTGCCATCGGCAATGCTGTCGGCAAGCGCTTGGGCCGACGCGCGGACCTCTGCCGGGATGCGCTCGGAGAACTCACCCAGCTCCACCATGCCGGGCGCTATGCCGTCCCAGGTATCGACGCTTTCCCAGGTGCCATCCATCACGGCCTGGGTCCGGTCGATGTAATAGGGCGCCCAGTTGTCGATGATCGAGGCGACGCGCGGGAAGGGGGCGAATTGCTCCATATCCGAGGCTTGACCGAAGGCCACAACTTCGGCCTCTGCGGCCACGGTCATGGGCGCGGTGGAGTCGGTGTGCTGCATGATCACATCGGCACCTTGATCGACCAGCGCCTGGGCCGCGTCGGCTTCTTGCGCCGGGTCAAACCAGGTATAGACCCAGACCACGCGGAATTCGACATCCGGGTTCACCGCGCGGGCATGGTGATAGGCCGCGTTGATACCCCGGATCACTTCGGGGATCGGGTAGGACGCGATGTAGCCGACGATATTGCTCTCGGTCATATGACCCGCGATATGGCCGATCACGGCACGGCCTTCATAGAAACGCGCCGAATAGGTCGAGACGTTCGGATGATCGCGGCGATACCCGGTGGCATGTTCAAAACGCACGTCGGGGAAGCGTTCGGCCACAGCGTTGGTCGCATCCATATAGCCAAACGAGGTGGTGAAGATCAGGTCGGCGCCGCTCAGCACCATCTGCGTCATCACCCGTTCCGCATCCGCGCCTTCCGGCACGTTCTCGACATAGGAGGTTTCGACGGCGTCGCCGAAATGCTCTTCGACGGCGAGGCGCGACTGATCATGTTCATAGGTCCAGCCCAGATCGCCGATCGAGCCGACATAGACAAAGCCGACCTGCAGCGGGTCGTCTTGGGCCATGGCCGGTGCTGCCAAGCCCAGGGCCAGCGCAGCGCTGGCTAGGGTTTTGAGGGTTGCATTCATTCCAGTGTCTCCTTGTTGGACGTTTTTTCTGTGTCAGATGGGGTGCTCTCATCAACCTCGTATTTGTCCGCTTCTAATAGGGCGGTTGTGATGATGGCGGCTGGCCCGGCGACAATGCCGAGTCCAATAAAGAGGACCAGTGTGGTGAAGAGGCGCCCACCAAGCGTGATCGGCACCAGATCGCCGTATCCCACCGTGGTGAGCGAGGCGACCGCCCACCAAAGCGACATCGGGATCGAGGAAAACGCCTCGGGTTGGACCGGGTGCTCGAAGACATAGATGCCTACGGCTGAGACATAGAGCATCATGCCCGCCAGAACGCCAAACACGGTCAACTCGCCTTTGACGGCCTGAAAGGCGCGGGCCATCCGGTCGAGGGCGCGGGAGGTGCGGAAGAGCTTCAACAAACGGATCAGCCGCAGAAGCCGCAGCACCCGAACGGCGGTCCATTGCGGTTGCAGAAGCGCCAAAAGCGGCAAGATCGCCAGAAGGTCGATCAGCCCCCAGAAGCTGAAAATATAGCGCAGAGGGCGGGGGGCGCAGATCACGCGGGTTCCGTATTCCAATGCGAAGATCACCAAGACCACGATCTCGAACAGGCCGAGTAAGCGATGCGCCTGATCCGAAAGTGTCGGCATCGTCTCGACCGCGATGGCGATGGCCGAGAGCAGGATCAACCCGTTGAGCGCCAAAGCCACGGCGCGGCTGTCGCCCGGGTGGGTGCCGTCGAGCAGCTGGATGATCTTGGCGCGTCGCATCAGCCTCCCTAACCGCTGGCATGGAATACCTTGCCAAGCGCTGCGGGCGCGCTCATCGCGGCCCGGGTTTTGTCCGACGAGATAATGACCAGAACGATTATTGTCACGAGATAAGGCGACATATCGAGCAGCATGACGGGGATGTTGATCTCCGCCGCTTGCAGCCGCAGTTGCAGGGCGGCGATGCCGCCAAAGAGATACGCCCCGATCAGCGCGCGCCAGGGTTTCCAAGACGCGAACACCACGATGGCGAGCGCAATCCAGCCCGCGCCAGCGGTCATGCCCTCGGTCCAGGACGGCACGCGCACCAGCGACAGATAGGCCCCGCCAAGCCCCGCACAGGCCCCGCCAAAGAGGATCGCATAGATCCGGATCCGGATCACTTTATAGCCAAGCGCATGGGCCGCATCATGGCTTTCCCCCACGGCCCGCAAGATCAGACCCATCCGGGTGTGCCGCAGCACGTACCAGACGGCGGCGACCAGAAGGACCGAGAAATAGATGATCAGATCATGGCCAAAGAGGATCGGCCCGGCGACGGGAATGTCGCGCAGCGCTTGCGGGAAGAGATCGGCCGTCAGCGGCGGGTTGATGCCGGAGTATTCCTCGCCCATCAGCGACGAGAGGCCAAGGCCGAAAAGCGTCAGCGCCAGGCCAGTGGCGACCTGATTGGACAAGAGATACTGCGTCAGAAACGCGAAGATCAGCGACAGGATCGCCCCGCCGATCGCGCCGGCGATAAAGCCAAGCCAAGGCGAGCCAGTATTGACCGCGATGATGAAGCCCGAGATCGCGCCGACAATCATCATCCCCTCAACGCCAAGGTTCAGCACGCCAGATTTCTCAACAACCAGTTCACCAATGGCGGCAAGCAGGATCGGGGTCGAAGCGCCGATCAGCGCCACGATCAGGGTAACTGGATCGATGCCCATCATGCGCCTACCTCCGCCCGTTTGATCCGGACCCGGTAGTTCGACAACACGTCGAGCGCGAGGAGGAAGAAGAGCAACATCCCCTGGAAGGCCTGGATCGCAGAGGCGGGCAGGCCGAGCATCAATTGCGCCAACTCCCCGCCGATATAGGTGAGCGCCATGAGCAGCCCGGCCAGCAGGATGCCCACCGGGTGCAACCGGCCCAAAAACGCGACGATGATCGCCGTGAAGCCGTAGCCGACGTTGAAATCAATGCTGATCTGTCCCGCCGGGCCCGCCACTTCGAACAGACCCGCCATGCCCGCCAGCGCGCCGGAGACACCCAAGCAGAGGATGATCAGCCGGGTTGGGTTCACGCCCGCGAATTTCGCGGCGCGCGGCGCCTGACCGGCCAATTTGATCTGATAGCCGAGCACATGCCGGTTCAGGAGGATATAGGCGAAGATCACCGCGATGAAGGCCGCGACCACGCCCCAATGCATACCCGTCCCCGCAATCAGTTCCGGGTTGTCCGTCCCCGGGTGTTGGCTGAGGTTCCGGCTCCCCGGAAATCCGCGCCCCTCTGGGTTGCGCAGGAAACTCGTGGCAGCCGAGGCCAGGATCGCTTCGGCCACATAGACCAGAAGCAGCGACACGAGGATTTCATTGGTGCGAAACCGTGTCCGCAGCACCGCGGGGATCATCGCCCAGGCCCATCCGCCAAGTGCACCCGCGATCACCATGCCGGGCAGGATCAGCGGGTTTTCTGACGGATAGAAGGCCAGCCCGAACCCTGCGCCGCAGATCGCGCCGATGATATACTGCCCCTCCGCCCCGATGTTCCAAATCCCGGCGCGGAAACCGAGGCTCAGCCCAATCGCGATGAGGATCAGCGGCCCGGCTTTCACCAAGAGTTGCGGGCGCGAGAAACTCGCGAAGCGCTCGTCAAACAAAGGATCCCAGAAGATGATCCGGATCGCCTCCACCGGGTCTTGGCCCAAGAGCGCAAACATGATCCCGCCAGCGATCATCGTCAGGATAACGGCCACGATGGGCGTCGCGATGATCCAGGCGCGCGATGGCGTCGGGCGTTTTTCAAGCCGGACCATGGGCCACCTCCGCCTCATGCATGTCATGCGCGCCGCCAAGCATCAGTCCGATCTCCTCCATCGAGAGTTCGCGCGCGGGCCGCGGTGCCGAGAGCCGCCCCTCGTTCAAGGCGCAGAACCGATCCGAGATTTCCAAGAGCTCATCCAGATCCTGGCTGATGCAGATCACCGCCGCGCCACCTTGGGCGAGGTTCAAAATCGCCTGGCGAATATCGGCTGCGGCGCTGGCATCGACGCCCCAGGTCGGTTGGTTGACCACCAAGACGCGCGGGGCCTGCAATATCTCTCGTCCGATCACGAATTTCTGGAGGTTCCCGCCCGAAAGCGCACGCGCCGCGACATGGGTGCCGGGCGTCCGCACGTCGAACTCGGCCACGACCTGTTCGGCAAACCCAGAGGCCCCGGCCCAATCGAGAAACCCGTTCCGGTCCAAACCTTGGCGCAACCGCGCGGTCAAAATGGCGTTTTCGGTCAGGCTCATATCGGGCGCGGCGGCGTGGCCCAAACGCTCTTCGGGCGCGCAGAGCAATCCTAGCTTCCGCCGCTCATTCGGGCCAAGCGCGCCAACCGATGCGCCTTCGAGTGTGATTGCGTTGGGTGTGACACGCGCTTCGCCAGAGAGCGCGGCCAGAAGCTCATCCTGACCATTTCCCGCAACGCCGCCGATGCCCAACACCTCGCCCGCGCGCAGTTCCAGCCCGATATGGCGAAGCGGCGTGCCGAAGGGTGTGGCGGGGTCGAGCGACAGGCCCGTGACCTTCAACAACACCTCGCCCTGCTCCGCCGCCGCGCGCGCCGGGGCGGCCAGCGATTTGCCAACCATCAACTCGGCCATATGCGCCGCCGATACCTCGCTTGGCGTGCATTCGGCCACGACCTTGCCCAAGCGCAGCACCGTCGCCGCATCGCAAAGCGCGCGGATTTCCTCAAGCTTATGAGAAATATAGAGAATGGCCGTTCCCTCGGCGCTGAGCTTCCGCAAGGTGTGGAACAGAATTTCCACCTCCTGCGGCGTCAAAACGCTGGTCGGTTCATCCATGATCAAGAGTTTCGGGTCTTGCAAAAGACAGCGGATGATCTCCACTCTTTGCCGTTCACCGGCGCTCAGATCGCCGACCAAGCGGTCGGGGTCGAGTGGCAGGCCATAGGTCTCGCTGACCTCGCGGATTTGCGCCGCCAGATCGCGCGGCTTTGGCGGGTTCTCCATGCCAAGCGCGATGTTTTCGGCCACATTCAGCGCCTCAAACAGGCTGAAATGTTGAAACACCATCGCGACGCCGGCACCACGTGCCGCCCGGGGTTCGGCGGGCGTGTAAGCCGCACTTTCCAGTGTCATCGTGCCGGCATCGGGCCGGACCAGCCCATAGATCATCTTCACGAGCGTGGATTTTCCCGCGCCGTTTTCGCCCAGAAGGGCGTGAACCTCGCCCGGCTGAATCTGGAAAGAGACCGCATCATTGGCGACGACCCCTGGATAGGCCTTGGTCAGCCCATCGATGGTCAATAGCGCCGTCACGCGCGCCGTCCTGTCCGCAAATGCGTCGGTGCTGAGTCTTTAAGCATCTGCCCATTTAGTAGCTCTGCGGCCACCCCTACGGCAATGGCTTGCGGGTGTTTGCCTAGGTTTGGGTCGCCAATTGGGCAGGCGATGCGCGAAATTTGAGCATCGCTGTGACCCAAATCGCTAAGTCTAGAGCGAAACCGGGCCTTCTTGGTCGCACTGCCAATAAATCCGCAACTCTGGAAGGGTTGGCTCAGCACGGCATGGCAGAGCGCGAAATCCATCTCATGGGCATAGGTCATGATCAGATGATGCGCCTCAGCCGGGGCGTGTCGCACGACCAGTTCCGGCTTGGCGGCGGGCAGGGCGGTCACGCCATCCGGCAGCGGGTCGGGGAAACGTTCCGGGCCGGTATCGATCCAGGTGAGCGCAAAATCCGGGAGCGGTGCCATGATATTGGCCAGGGCACGCCCCACATGCCCCGCGCCGTAGAGCCAGAGCGATTGCTGTGGCTGGGCCAGGGGTTCGATGAACCAATCCGCGATATGAAGCGGCGCTTCGACCCCGGCGGCGATCGCGCGATCCACGGCTTCGGGGCGGCCAGGATGGGCCATGACCGGATGCGCATGCGGGAAGTCTTGCGGCAGTTGATCGGGCAGGAAACGCTCGAAAGACAGCGTCACCGCGCCGCCGCAGCATTGGCCAAGCGCCGGGCCAAGGGCGAAGGTTTTGGCGGAATGAGGGATCTCGCGGTCGAGATTCTTGCGCGCCATGGCGGCGGCATCATATTCCAACCGCCCGCCGCCGATGGTGCCCGATTGCCCGCCGGGCCAGACCAGCATGGCGGTGCCCACGTCGCGCGGCGTCGACCCCTTTATGTCGACGATCACAACACGGCAGACCGGCCCATGCGCCGCAACGGCGCGTTCCAAACCGGCCAGATCAAAGCTCATGCCCGCGCCCTTCCGATAGCGCGGAGCACCTCTTCCGCCGTCGCGGGGGCTTGCAGATCGGGATAGCTCGGTCCGCTGGCCGCGCAGGCATCACCCAAGGCTGAGAACACACTGATCCCCAACATAAACGGTGGCTCGCCCACGGCTTTGGAGCGGTAAATCGTCTCCTCCCGGTTCGGTTGATCCCAAAGCGCGACGTTGAAAATGTCGGGCCGGTCGGAACAGGCCGGGATTTTGTAGGTCGATGGCGCATGAGTTTTGAGCGCGCCTTTCGCATCCCAAACCAGTTCCTCGGTGGTCAGCCAGCCGGCGCCCTGCACGAAGCCACCCTCGATCTGGCCGATATCGAGCGCGGGGTTCAGCGACGCGCCTGCATCATGCAGAATGTCGGTCCGCAAAATCCGGTTCTCACCGGTCAGCGTATCGATCACCACTTCGGAACAGGCCACGCCATAGGCGAAATAGAAGAAGGGCCGGCCTGTACCCGCGATCCGGTCCCAGGCGAGTTTGGGGGTCTTGTAGAACCCGGTGGCGCTCAAAGAGACCCGGGCGAGATAGGTTTTCGACACCGCTTCCTCAAACGGCATTTCGGCCCCGTTTGCGCGGACCATCCCGTCTTCAAACACAATCGCGCTGGGCTCTGCCTGCAAATCCTGGGCCACCACCTCGGCGATCCGCGATTTGATCTCATCGCAGGCGAGCTGCACCGCCATGCCGTTCAAATCACTGCCGGAGGAGGCCGCCGTCGCGCTGGTATTCGGCACTTTTCCGGTATCGGTCGCGGTGATTTTGACCCGATCGAGGCCGACGCCAAACCGATCCGCCGCGACTTGCGCCACCTTCTGAAACAGGCCCTGACCCATCTCGGTCCCGCCATGGTTCATGTGGATCGAGCCATCTTGATAGACATGCACCAAGGCCCCGGCCTGGTTCAGATGCGTGAGCGTGAAGGAAATCCCGAATTTCACCGGTGTCAGCGCGATGCCCTTCTTCAAGATCGGCTCGCGCGCGTTCCAGTCCGCCACCTCTGCCCGCCGCTTGGCATAGTCGCAACGCGTGGCCAGCGCCTCCGTCATCTCATGGAGGATGAAATCCTCAACTTCCATCCCGTAAGGCGTTGTGTTCTCCAACGCCTGCACGGCATCTGGCGAATGCGCACCCCCAAACCGTTCCGCCCGCCCGGCGCTTGGGGCAACTTTAACGGACCCTTGCCCAGTGAGATCGGATGTATCGAGTGTTTTGCCCTTCTGCAGGCCCAAGACGGTGCCATCCGTGCCGGTTTCGGCTGCAGCCTCCCGGTAATAGTTGATTTGCCGCACGGCCAGAGGGTCATGGCCCAAATGCGCGGCGATATGATCAATGACGCGCTCGATCCCAACCATACCCTGCGGCCCGCCAAAGCCCCGGAAGGCCGTCGCACTTTGCGTGTTGGTCTTCAACCGATGCGAGGTGATCCGCGCGGTGGGCAGCAGATAGGCATTGTCGGCATGCAGCATCGCCCGATCCGCCACCGGCAGCGATAAATCCATCGCCCAACCGCAGCGGACATAATGGGTGAAATCCACCCCCGCGATCCGCCCATCATCGTCAAATCCAACCCGATAGGAGACCCTGACATCATGCCGCTTGCCGGTGATCAGGAAATCATCATCCCGGTCATAGCGCATCTTGCAGGGCCGCCCGGTTGCTTTCGCGGCCACGGCACAGGCCACCGCCAGATGATTGCCCTGGCTCTCCTTCCCGCCAAATCCGCCCCCCATGCGGCGCACCTCAACGCGGACGCCATGCATCGGGATCCCCAATGCATCGGCCACCTTGTGCTGAATCTCGGTCGGGTGCTGGCTGGAGGAATGGACGATCATATCGCCGCCTTCTTGCGGCAGTGCCAGCGCGGCCTGCCCCTCGAGATAGAAATGCTCCTGCGCCCCGATCTCGATCTGGCCGTCAAGCACATGGGCTGCTTCGGAAAGCGCCGCCTCCACATCTCCTTTGCGGTAAACGCGCGGCCCGTCTTCGAAAATCGACCCCGCCGCGAGCGCCTCATCCACAGTCAAGATCGCGGGCGCTTCGTCATAGGTGACCGAACCCAAGGCCGCCGCCTTTCGCGCGGCCAAATGGCTCTCGGCCACCACCAGGAACAGCGGCTGGCCAAGATAATGCACCGTTCCGTCGCTCAACAGTGGCTCGTCGTGAAGCGAGGGCGAGCAATCGGGGATCACGTCGAAATCCGCGCCCGACATTGCCGCAACAACACCAGGGGCCGCGCGCACCGCATCAAGCTCCATCGCGGTGACCGTTCCGGCGGCAATTCGGCTGATCCCAAAGGCCAGATGCAAACAGTCTGCGGGCGTGGGGATGTCATCGACATAGCGCGCGGCACCGGTCACATGCAGGCGCGCTGCATCATGGGGCAGGGGTTTTGCAACGCTCATGCCGACACCCCCAACACATCCGCCGCCACGCCCCGATCCTCCTGGAAATAGCGCAGCAGCATGTTCCGAGCGGCCTCAAGCCGATACGCCGCCGAGGCGCGCATATCACTCATCGGCGTGTAATCCTCGGCAAACCGGCCCATCGCGGCCCGGATCGTCGCGTCGTCCCACGGCTGGCCGTCCAAGGCGGCTTCCACCCTGATGGCGCGTTTCGGCGTGCCCGCCATGCCGCCGAAAGCGATCCGAGCCGAGGTCACAACACCATCTTCTACAAGAATATGGAAGCAGCCACACACCGCCGAGATATCCTGATCGAACCGTTTCGACAGTTTGTAGCAGCGCAAGCGATCCGCCTGCACGGGCAGCGAAATCGCCTCTACGAATTCGCCGGGCTGCCGATCTTGCTTGCCGTAATCGAGGAAGAAATCCTCCAAAGGTATGTCACGTCGCGCGTCTCCTTTGCGGAGATGCAGCCGGGCGTCGAGGGCGATCAAAGCTGGCGGGCTGTCTCCAATCGGGGAGCCATTGGCGATGTTGCCGCCGACGGTTGCGGCGTTGCGGACCTGGACCGAGCCATAGCGCCGGATCATCTCGGCAAAGCTCGGATGCGGGTCCGCCATGAACGCCCCAAGCTCGGTGAGGCTGGTCATTGCGCCGATCCGGATGGTCTCTCCATCCGATGTGATCCCGCGCAGATCATCGCATTGGCCCAAAAGCGCAACCGGGGCTAGATCGCGCAATTGCTTCGTCACCCAAAGCCCGACATCGGTCGCCCCGGCGATCAAGGTCGCATCGGGATGCGTGACATACCAATCCGCCAGATCATCGGCGGAGGTCGGGAGATAGGGCGCGTTTTGCCCGGCGGATACTGCGCCAACCCCATCCAGCCCCATCGCCTCCACGGCTTCGGCATCCGCCGACATCCACTCCGGCACTGGCTCACGCGCCGCAGCCTCCGCGGCCCGTACGATCGGTGCATAGCCGGTGCAGCGGCAGAGATTGCCCGCCAGTTGATCATCGAAATCGAGCCGCCCGTTCAGATGCGCGACCGCCATCGAGACCACAAAGCCAGGCGTGCAAAACCCACACTGGCTGCCGTGATGGGCCACCATCGCCTGTTGCACCGGATGCAAATCGCCATCGGGGCCCGCGATCCCCTCGACCGTGCGCACGGCCTTGCCCGCCAGTTGCGGCAAGAACAAGATGCACGCGTTCAACGCCTTGGATCCGCCCGCATCGGTGACCATCACCGTGCAGGCCCCGCAATCGCCTTCGTTACAGCCCTCTTTCGTGCCGGTCAGCCCGCGACGCTCGCGCAGCCAATCCAGCAGCGTGGTGGTCGCCGACGCGTCAACCGCCACAGGTTCCCCATTCAAAAGAAACCGGATGCTCATGAAATATGCCCGCCGCGTTACCCTATACGGGTGGTCATCCGGCCTTCGATGCGGCGTAGAAGGCGGCCCGTTTCCCTGTCGACCGCGGGCCAGAAAAGCCGGAAATCGCCCGTTTTGCAAGCTTTGCGTGTGTCTTGGGCGTTAAGAGTGGCGGCATCTGCCTACAATTTGGGCGCGTTGATTGGTGCCGGTGCCCCTCGGTCTGGGGGCTGTCATACATGGAACAATGGCGCGCCTCGATTGGCGGCCTTGGTCCCTGTATGCGGAGATGCGCGATCATGGCCGGCCCAACATGTTATCCCCAAGATCGGGTGGTCATCGCGGTGGCGCACCCCATCATCCTGCGGTAGCCTCGCCGTCATGACCGAGCAGCCCCGATTCATCCATCTCCGCCTTCACACCGAGTATTCGCTTCTTGAAGGGGCGATGCGGGTCAAGAAATTGCCGGGAATGGCGGCGGGCGCCGGGATGCCCGCGGTTGCCGTGACCGACACGAACAACATGTTCTGCGCCTTGGAGTTTTCCGAGACCGCAGCCAAGGCGGGCATTCAGCCGATCATCGGCTGCCAGGTCGACCTGCTCTATGACGAAGTGGCGCAAGGTGAACGGGCGCGAGACCCTGCGGCTTTGGTTCTGCTGGCGCAGAATGCCGCCGGGTATGAGAACCTGATGAAGCTCAACTCCTGCCTCTATTTGCGCGGGGATGGGAGCCTGCCGCATGTGACTTTGGCCGAGCTCGAAGCCCACGCCGGCGGTTTGATCTGTCTGACCGGCGGTCCGGATGGGCCGCTTGGCCGTCTGATGCAGGATAATCAGCGGGCCAAGGCCGAGGCGCTTCTGGCCCGGTTGGCCGCGGCCTATGCGGACCGGCTCTATATCGAGTTGCAACGCCATCCGCGTGACGATGCCAGCGCCCCTGAAGCCGAGCGACTGACCGAAGAATGGTTCGTCGAAACCGCCTATGCACGCGGGTTGCCGCTGGTGGCCACCAATGATGCCTATTTCCCGAAACCCGATATGTACGAGGCCCATGATGCGCTGATCTGCATCGCGCAGGGCGCTTATGTCGACCAACAAGAGCCGCGCCGCCGCCTGACGCCGCAGCATTACTTCAAGACGCCGGAAGAGATGGCGGTGCTGTTTGCCGATCTGCCAGAGGCGCTTGAAAACACGGTCGAGATCGCACGTCGGTGCGCCTTTCGGGCGCGAACGCATGATCCGATCTTGCCGCGCTTTGCCGAGAACGAAGTGGAGGAGCTGCGCCGTCAGTCCCATGAAGGACTGAAAGACCGGCTTTCGGTGATCGAACCCGCCGCCTCGGTCGAGGCGTATGAGAAACGCCTCGATTTTGAGCTTGGGATCATTGAGGGGATGGGTTTCCCCGGCTACTTCCTGATCGTGGCCGACTTCATCAAATGGGCGAAGGATCATGACATCCCCGTCGGGCCAGGGCGGGGTTCGGGCGCGGGCAGTCTCGTGGCCTATGCGCTGACTATTACCGATCTGGACCCGCTGCGGTACTCTTTGCTGTTTGAACGGTTCCTGAACCCCGAACGGGTCTCGATGCCCGATTTCGACATCGATTTTTGCATGGATCGGCGCGAAGAAGTCATCCGCTACGTCCAGGAGAAATACGGGCGCGACAAGGTTGGGCAGATCATCACCTTTGGTGCGTTGCTCAGTAAGGCCGCCGTCCGCGATGTGGGCCGCGTCCTGCAAATGCCGTTTGGCCAAGTCGATCGCCTGTCGAAAATGATCCCGGTCGAAGGTGTAAAACCCGTCTCGATCGAGAAGGCATTGGCCGATGAGCCCCGCCTGCGCGAAATGGCGAAAGAAGAGGAGGTGGTTGATCGGCTTCTGACCTATGGCCAGCAGGTCGAAGGGCTGCTCCGCAACGCCTCTACCCACGCCGCCGGGGTGGTGATCGGCGACCGTCCGCTCGACGAATTGGTCCCGCTTTATCAGGACCCTCGGTCCGACATGCCCGCCACGCAATTCAACATGAAATGGGTCGAACCTGCGGGTTTGGTGAAGTTCGACTTCCTGGGCCTGAAAACCCTGACGGTGGTGCAGAATGCCGTCGATCTTCTAGAAGAACGTGGGATCGAGATCGACCCGGGGATGATCCCCCTCGATGACGAGAAAACCTACAAGCTCTACGCCTCCGCCAAAACGGTCGCGGTGTTTCAGGTGGAAAGCTCGGGCATGATGGATGCGCTGCGGCGGATGAAGCCGGATTGCATCGAAGACATCATCGCCCTTGTTGCGCTCTATCGTCCGGGCCCGATGGAGAACATCCCGAAATTCTGCGAGGTAAAAAACAACCTTTCTGACCGCGAATTGCTGCACCCGACGATCGACCATATCTTGGACGAAACCCAAGGCATCATCGTCT
The DNA here is from genome assembly GCF_013179285.1 of Roseobacter sp. HKCCD6576-2. GTDB lineage: Bacteria > Pseudomonadota > Alphaproteobacteria > Rhodobacterales > Rhodobacteraceae > Rhodophyticola > Rhodophyticola oceani. The sequence continues at coordinate 745,162 of NZ_WVNW01000001.1, forward strand.
ATCAGGAACAGGTGATGCAGATCGCCCAAGAGATGGCGGGTTACTCGCTTGGCGGCGCTGATTTGCTGCGCCGGGCCATGGGCAAGAAGATCCAAGAAGCGATGGATGCCGAGCGCCCGAAATTCCTGAAAGGCGCGGCCGAAAACGGGGTGGATAAAGCCAAGGCCACCGAAGTTTGGAACCTGCTCGATAAATTCGCCAATTACGGCTTCAACAAATCCCACGCCGCCGCCTATGCGGTTGTGAGTTACCAAACCGCCTGGTTGAAAGCCAACTACCCCGTCGAGTTCATGGCTGCGGTGATGAATTGCGACATCCACCTGACGGATAAATTAGGCGTTTACAAACAAGAGGTTGACCGGCTTGAGATCGAAACGATCCCACCTTGCGTAAACCGCTCGTCGGCCAGCTTCGCGGTAAAAGACGGCAAGGTGGTCTATGCCCTCGGCGGGCTCAAGAATGTCGGTGTCGAAGCGATGAAACTGATCGAAGAGGCCCGTGGCGAGACGCCCTTCGCCACCCTGTTCGATCTCGCCCGCCGCGCCGACCTCAAACGTATCGGCAAGCGCTCTTTGGAAATGCTCGCCCGCGCGGGCGCATTCGATGAGTTGGACCGCAACCGTGCGCGCGTATTCGAAAGCCTCGACGCGCTCACGGCCTATTCTGCGGCGACCCATGATCAACGCGCCTCTGATCAGGTGTCGCTTTTTGGTGAGGCGGGCGATGACTTGCCCGAACCCCGCCTGCCGACGCGCGACGACTGGTTGCCGAATGAACGGCTCGCCAATGAACATATGGCGATCGGGTTCTACCTCTCCGGCCACCCGCTTGACGACTACATGCCGTCCCTGAAGCGCAAAGGTTGCTTGACACTCGCCGAGGTCGAGAACCGGGTTCAGGGCGGGGCTTTCGTTGCGAAAATGGCCGGCGCGGTCTCCGGTCGTCAGGAGCGGAAAAGCCAGCGCGGCAATCGGTTTGCCTTCGTACAGCTCTCCGATCCCACCGGCCTTTATGAGGTCACCATGTTCAGCGACGTGCTGGAGACCGCCCGCGAGCATCTCGACACCGGGGCCAATGTCGTCTTGCAGGTCGAAGCGACGCAGGAGGGTGACAGCCTCAAGCTCCTTGCCCGCGGTGTTCAACCGGTGGACGACAATATCGCTGGGGATATCGGCGCGGGCTTGCGTATCTTCGTGGAAGAGCCCGAGGCGATCCCGAGCGTTGCGGGTCTTCTGGAGCGCGCCAAAGGCGAAGGTAAACTCAAGGGGCGCGGCCCGGTGCATCTCTGCCTGATGGACCCCGATCTGCCGGGTGAAGTCGATGTGCTTCTGGGCGAGGATTTCCCAGTAAACCCTCAGATCAAAGGCGCGTTGAAAAGCCTCGGCGGTGTGATGATGGTGGAGGAGGTCTAGCGACAGGCGGAGACCTGCCTTCCACGACTGGTCTTGCGCTTCCTCTATGGCCCCTTGTCGCGACGCGCCTCGCTGCCTAAACCCTGCACGACCTCAGGGAGCGCCATATGACCGATACCGCCGCCTTCGACCCCGCCTGTTTCCAGCCCCTGGATAACACGCGGCTTTTCCCTGAACGTACCGATGCGCCGCCAAAAATCCTGTTGCTCTATGGCTCGCTGCGAGATCGCTCTTACAGCCGTTTGATGTCGGAGGAAGCGGCGCGCGTTCTGGATCGTTTTGGTGCCGAGACCAGAACCTTCGACCCAACCGGCCTGCCACTCCCGGATTCAGCCGAACCGGATCACCCGAAGGTGCAAGAACTGCGTGACCTCGTGACGTGGAGCGACGGGATGGTTTGGTGCTCACCCGAACGTCACGGGGCAATGTCGGGTATCATGAAAGCGCAGATCGATTGGATTCCGCTGTCGATGGGCGGCGTCCGCCCGACGCAAGGAAAGACTTTGGCGGTCATGCAGGTCTGCGGCGGCTCGCAAAGCTTCAACGCGGTCAACCAACTCCGCATTCTCGGCCGTTGGATGCGGCTTGTCACGATTCCAAACCAATCCTCTGTTGCCAAAGCCTGGCAGGAGTTTGATGAGGCGGGCCGAATGCGCCCTTCGCCCTATTACAACCGCATGGTCGATGTGATGGAGGAGTTGGTGAAATTCACCTGGATGACCCGCGACAATCGCGACTACCTGCTGGATCGGTATAGCGAGCGAAAAGAGAGCCGGGCCGAGCTATCAAAACGGGTGAACGCGCCACAGGCAATTGGCGAATAGCTTCGCGCCCCTACCAATGCGGCGGCTTTTGATCGGCGAGCGGCACCGTCCCGCCGCCGTCGACCTCGCGCTCCGCCTCGCGCATCATCAGCATCTCCACCCGCCGGGTCAGTGTGGCAATGTCCGCGTCTTGCCGGGCGACGACCTCTGAGAGATCCTCCACCGTCCGCACCAGATGGGCGATCTGCTCCTCCAATTCCGCTTGGCTCGTCATATCAGACCCTCGTACCCCATCTGCTTTCCATACATATCCGTTCCATGCCGGAACCATACCATTTCCATACGGCCCGTTTCACCGCAACCTTGCCCCGACCGGCCCCCTCGGCTACACGTCCCGCGACCCTCAAATCCGGACGTGACCACCCATGGCCAAAGTGAAGAAACAACCCCGCCCCAAGGCCGAAACGCCGAAAGGGTTCCGGGACTATTTCGGCGCGGAAGTGACCGAACGCAACGAGATGTTGCGGGTGATCGCCGAGGTCTACAACCGCTATGGCTTCGACCCGCTGGAAACCTCCGCGGTGGAAACGGTCGAGGCGTTGGGCAAGTTCCTGCCCGATGTGGATCGCCCGAACGCAGGCGTTTTTGCCTGGCAGGAGGAGGAGGGCGACTGGCTGGCGCTGCGCTATGATATGACCGCGCCCCTGGCCCGCGTCGCCGCCCAGTTCCGCAACGACCTGCCCAACCCCTATCGCCGCTTCACCATGGGGCCCGTCTGGCGCAATGAGAAGCCAGGGCCGGGGCGGTTTCGGCAGTTTTATCAATGTGATGCGGATACCGTTGGCTCTGCCTCGATGGCCGCAGATGCCGAGATTTGTGCGATGCTGGCCGACACGCTGGAGGCGGTTGGCATCCCGCGTGGCGACTTCATCGTGCGGGTGAACAATCGCAAAGTTTTGAACGGCGTGATGGAGGTCGCAGGCCTCTCCGGGGATGACAAAGAGGCCGAGCGGGGCATTGTCTTGCGCGCCATCGACAAGCTGGATCGGCTCGGCGAGACCGGCGTTCGCGCCCTGCTTGGCGAAGGTCGTGAGGATGAGTCCGGCGATTATACCAAAGGGGCCGGTTTGGCTCCGGACCAAGCCGAGATCATAATGGGGTTCATGGCCGCCAAGCGCGAAACGGGCACCGCCACGGTCACGCGCCTGACCGAGCTGGTGCAAGGCTCCGAGATCGGCGCGCAGGGTGTGCAAGAGCTTGAAACCATTGCGGAACTCTTGGCCGCGCAAGGCTATGGCCCGGATCGAATTGAGATCGACCCGAGCGTTGTGCGCGGCCTCGGCTATTACACAGGGCCGGTTTATGAGGCGGAACTGACCTTCGAAATCAAAGACGAAAAAGGCCGCCCTCGACAGTTCGGCTCGGTTGCCGGCGGGGGCCGCTATGATGACCTGGTGAAGCGCTTCACGGGCCAGGAGGTTCCAGCGACCGGGATCTCGATCGGGGTCGACCGTTTGCTGGCCGCATTGCGCGCCAAGGGCCGGATCGGCGGCGCAGCGCAAGGCCCGGTGATCGTGACGGTGATGGATCGCGACCGGATGGGCGATTATCAATCGATGGTCGCAACCTTGCGCCAGGCCGGTATTCGGGCCGAGGTCTATCTGGGCAATCCGAAGAATTTCGGTAACCAGTTGAAATACGCCGATAAACGCGAAAGCCCTGTGGCGATTATCCAAGGCTCTGACGAAGCCGCGCGCGGTGTCGTGCAGATCAAAGACTTGGTTCTGGGCGCGCAGATTGCCCAAGATGCGACACTGGAAGAATGGAAGTCCCAACCCGCGCAACGCGAAGTGCCGCTGGCCGATTTGGTCGCCGAAGTCCGCAGCATTCTGGACCGTCAGGCGTGAGCGACAAAGCGGCGATCCGGGCCGAAGCCGCGCGGCTTCAGGCGTTTTTCCAGGCCTCGGGCGCGGTGCCGGTCGAGGCCGATCTATTGCAACCCGCCGACACGCTTCTCGACCTTTATGGTGAGGATATCCGCGCGCGCGCTTACACCACCCATGACCCCGACCGGGGTGAGTTGATGTTGCGCCCGGATTTCACCGTGCCGGTTGTGCAGAGGCACATGGAAGAGGGGGCGGAGCCCGCGCGCTATACCTATCTGGGCGAGGTGTTCCGTAAGCAACCCGCCGGGGCCAATCGGGCCAGTGAATATCTGCAAGTTGGGTACGAGATATTCGACCGAAGCAATCCGGCAGGGTCCGATGCCGAAGTGTTTGCGCTCTTCTCCGAAGTGCTTTCGCCGCTTGGCCTGCGCCCTGTGACGGGCGATATCGGTATCCTCCTGGCGGCGGTCGATAGCCTTTCGACAACAGAGCGCCGCAAACGGGCGTTGCGCCGCCATATCTGGCGGCCAAGGCGATTCCGGGTGCTTTTGGACCGATTCACGGGGCGGAAACCAGCGCCTGCGGGTCGGGCTGAGCTTCTGAAAGCGGCCGATAACGGTGTCGAAACCCTGATCGCGGCGGCAAGCCCTAATATCGGGTTGCGCAGCCCCGGCGAGATCGCGCGCCGGATCGAATTGCTCCAAGAGGAGGCAATGGCGGAGCCGATCGGCTCGGCCGAGGCCGAGGTTTTGGATGTCATCCTCTCCCTGCGCGAGACGCTGACCAACGCCCATGAACATCTGCGCGACATCGCGGTTGATTTGCCAGGGATCAGCCATGCGGTGGCTCGGATGGCACGCCGGATGGAGGCGCTCGACGCCGCAGGGATCGATGTGGCGGGGTTGGCGTTCGAGGCGAGCTATGGCCGCACGAATATGGAGTATTACGACGGGTTCGTCTTTGGCTTCTTGGCCGATGCCCGCCCTGATATGCCGCCGGTTGCAACCGGTGGACGGTACGACGCGCTCTGCCATGTTTTGGGCGGCGGGCGCGATATTCCCGCCGTTGGCGGCGTGATCCGGCCCGAATTGGTGCAGCATCTGCACAGCCATTTGGCGGAGAATGCGCGATGAGCTTGAAACTCGCTGTCCCCTCCAAAGGTCGCCTGATGGAGAAGACCTTCGATTGGTTCGCGGCCCGTGGCATCGTGATGCAACGGAGCGGATCGGATCGAGAATATGCCGCGCGTGTGGACGGTGCGGATCTGCAATTGCTGCTGCTTAGCGCATCGGAGATTCCGCGCGAGTTGCAGGCCGGGCGGATTCATCTGGGCGTCACGGGCAGTGATTTGGTCCGCGAGCGTATCCCGCTTTGGGAGCAGGTTGTGGCTGAGCTGGCGCCGATGGGGTTCGGGTTTGCCGATCTGGTGATTGCCGTGCCGAAGCTTTGGGTCGATGTTGAAACGCTCGATGACCTGGATGCCGCCGCTGCCGATTTCCGCGAGGCGCATGGGTTCCGGTTGCGCATTGCAACGAAATATCACCGCCTGGTGCGCGAGTTTCTGCAAGATTCGGGCGTGGCCGATTATCAATTGGTCGACAGCCAGGGCGCGACAGAAGGCACTGTAAAACACCAAACCGCCGAAGCGATTGCGGACATCACCTCCACCGGAGAGACCTTGCGGGCGAACCACTTGAAAATCCTGAGTGACGGATTGGTGCATCGCAGCCAGGCGACGTTGTTCAAATCCCGGGCAGCGCCTTGGGATGACGATATCCGTGCCGCATTGCACACGCTTCAGGATAAGCTCGAATTGCTCTGACCTGCTGCCTCGCCTAGGTTGGCGGAAGGGGGTTCGCGCGGCGTCGGTGCTGTCGGCCCAACTTGCCAGTTCAGGAGCTGTGAATGGCTGTTTTCCTTGCCGCGCTGCCGCTGATGACCGTGTTGGTCGCGATGGTGGTGTTGCGTTGGTCGGCGGCGGTGGCAGGAGCGTTGGGCTTAACCCTGGCGCTGATCTTGGCGCTTGGCTGGATCGGACCGTTTGATTTGGCGGAGGCGGCGCCAGTGCCGCGTCTGCAGGCCGGGATGGGTGTCTTCGCAGAGGCGCTGTATTCGACCATCGCCATTTTGTGGATCATCCTGCCGGCGCTGGCGCTTTATGAGTATCTCCAACGAACCGGTGCAGCGGAGCGCATCCGCAGCGCCCTCGCGGGTTTGACAGAAGACCGGCGATTGCAGGCGATCCTGATCGGCTGGTTTTTCGGATTGTTCATTGAAGGCGCGGCCGGGTTCGGTACGCCCGTGGCCTTGGCCGCGCCGCTCTTGGTGGGGCTCGGCTACGCGCCGGTGCGGGCCGTGTCTTTGGCGCTTTTGGGCCATGCGGCGGGGGTCTCCTTTGGGGCTGTGGGCACGCCGACGCTGGCGCAATTGGAGGTGTCGGGCTTGGAGGCCAGCGCGTTGGCGGGGCGTGTCGCGCTGCTCCATGCCGCGCTTGGCTGGATTCTGTTGCTGCTGATGGTCCGGCTGGCGGGCGAGGGGCCGCTGCGCCGCTCAGACCTCATGTGGTCAGCGCTGGCCGCGATCTGTTTTTTCGTCCCGTTCCTGGCGCTTGCCACTCTGACCGGACCGGAAGTGCCCAGCCTCGGCGGCGCGCTGTTGGGTGGCTTCGTCTTTATCCTGCTCCTGCGTCGCCAAGGCCAGTCGCGACCATTCGAGGCGCGGGCCCTGCTGCCTGATCTGGCGCCTTATCTGCTGATCGTCGGGTTGGTGTTGATCACGCGGTTGATCGCACCGGTGCAGGAGGCGTTGCGCGGGTTGGATCTGGCTTGGGTCCTGCATGGCAGCTTTTCCGGTAGTTTCCAGCCGCTCTACCATCCGGGCAGTTTGATGTGGTTGGGCCTGATCCTTGGCGCGCTTTTGACCGCGCGTATGGCGAGCGTCGGTCCTTCGGTGCGTGCGGCCCTCCGCCGATTGGTGCCGGTCAGCGCCGCGCTTTTGGTGATGCTGTCACTCTCGCGGGTCTTGGTGCATTCCGGGATGATCGGGGCGCTCGCCGAAGCGGCGGCGGGCACTGGGGCCGTTTGGCCGATCCTCGCCCCGGCTGTCGGGGCCTTGGGCACCTTCATCACTGGGTCAGCCACGGCCTCCAACATCCTCTTTACCGAGCTGCAATTGGCGGCGGCGGAAAGCCTGTCTCTGCCCGCGATCACCATGGCGGCGGCGCAGGGTTTCGGCTCGGCGATTGGCAATATCATTGCGCCGCATAACATCATCGCGGGCGCCGCGACCGTCGGCTTGATCGGCCGCGAAGGGGAGGTCCTGTCACGCACGCTTGGGGCGGCGGCGCTTTACATGCTCCTGGGTGGTCTGGCGGTCCTTGGGCTGACTTTGATGGCGTGAGCGTCAGCGCACCCCGATCTCGGCCAGCGCGGATTGCAGAGCGGGCGGCAGGCTGTCTTCATGGCTCCGCGCCGCGCTCAAGTCGCTTGGCGCGTCCGAACCTGGCAGATAGCGCCAGCCCTGAAACGCGCGTTTGGGCGTTGCCTCCACCCGCACAAGCATCGGATCGAGGACGATGCCACAGCGGGTGATCCCGTCGCCGCGATCCACTTCATCAAGCCGCAAAATGCGCTGCCGGGCGAGGATAACGCCTTTGATCACCCAATAGATCGACCCGCCGTCCAGCAGCTCTTCCGCGCGTTTTGGCCACATCCGCGTGACATGGCGTGGCAATCCATCGGGGCCTTGCGCGCGGGTGCTTGCCTGCCAGTCGGCCAAGCCTTCGACATGCTCGGTGCCGACAGAAAGCTTGATGAGATTGAGATTCGCAGCCATAGCTATATATCTAGCGATCTACCGCAAAAGGCCACAAGGTTTGGTAGACTTATCCACAGAACGCTGCTAGTTTCGTAACCCCACCGCGCCCAGGGAGCTGCCGCCAATGTCCCGCTTTTCCGCCCCAATTGCTGAACAAATCTGGGATATGAAGTACCGGCTGAAAGAGGCCGACGGCACCCCCATTGATCAGACCGTCGAGGATACTTGGCGCCGCATCGCGCGGGATCTGGCCTCCGTCGAGGCCGATCCTGCGGTTTGGGAAGAGCGGTTCTATGCCGCGCTGGAGGATTTCAAATATCTCCCTGCTGGCCGGATCACGGCGGGCGCAGGGACGGGCCGGGCGGTCACACTCTTCAATTGCTTCGTCATGGGCACGATCCCTGACAGCATGGGGGGGATTTTCGATAATCTGAAAGAGGCCGCCTTGACCATGCAGCAAGGCGGCGGCATCGGCTATGACTTCTCCACAATCCGACCGAAAGGCGCGGATGTGAAAGGGGTCGCGGCGGATGCGTCGGGCCCGCTCAGTTTCATGGATGTGTGGGACGCGATGTGCCGCACGATCATGTCGGCGGGCTCCCGGCGTGGCGCGATGATGGCGACGATGCGCTGCGATCATCCCGATATCGAGGATTTCATCACCGCGAAATCTGACCCGGCGCGGCTCCGGATGTTCAACGTGAGCGTGCTGGTGACGGACCCATTTATGGAGGCGGTTAAGGCCGATACTTCCTGGGATTTGGTTTTTGACGGTAAAGTCTATCACACGGTTGAGGCCCGTGATCTGTGGAACAAGATCATGCAGTCGACCTATGACTATGCTGAGCCGGGCGTGATCTTCATCGACCGGATCAACGCGGCCAACAACTTGAACTATGTCGAAGAGATCGCGGCAACGAACCCCTGCGGGGAGCAGCCTTTGCCACCCTATGGCGCGTGTTTGCTTGGCTCGGTGAACCTTGCCCGCCTTGTGGCGAACCCGTTTGAGGCGACGGCGCATCTGGACGAAGCGGCGCTGGACGATCTGGTGCGCGTGGCGATCCGAATGATGGACAATGTGGTCGATGCCAGCCGCTTCCCGCTCGAACAGCAAGCGCAGGAGGCGCAGGCCAAGCGCCGGATCGGGTTGGGCGTGACAGGCCTTGCCGATGCGCTGTTGATGTTGGGCTTGCGCTATGGCTCCGATGATGCTGCCGCGCAGACCGAAGCTTGGATGCAGCAGATTGCCCGCGCGGCCTATCTCGCTTCCGTCGATCTGGCGAAGGAGAAAGGCAGTTTCCCACTCTTTGACGCCGATGGCTTCCTGGCCTCCGGCAATATGAGGCATATGGACGAGGATGTGCGCGACGCGATCCGGCAGCATGGCATCCGCAACGCGCTTCTGACCTCCATCGCGCCGACCGGCACCATTTCGCTTTATGCTGGCAATGTGTCCTCCGGCATCGAACCGGTTTTTGCCTATAGCTACACCCGCAAAGTACTGCAGCGCGACGGCTCGCGCACCGAAGAAGAGGTGGAGGATTACGCGGTCCAGCTTTGGCGCGAAAAATTCGGTGATATCGACCTGCCGGATCATTTCGTGAATGCGCAAACCTTGCCGCCCGCGGATCACGTGAAAATGCAGGCTGCGGCGCAGCGCTGGATCGACAGCTCGATTTCGAAGACGATCAATTGCCCCGAGGATATCAGCTTCGAGGATTTTAAAGACGTCTATATGCAAGCTTGGGACAGCGGTTGTAAGGGCTGCACCACCTACCGGCCCAATGATGTGACGGGGTCTGTTTTGAGTGTCTCTGAGACTGAAGAGAAGCCCGCCGGTGCGGTGGCGGAACAAGTCGGCGCAGCAGGGGAGGTGGTTTACATCTCCGAACCGCTGGACCGCCCGCAATCGCTGGAAGGGCAGACCTACAAGCTGCGTTGGCCCGAGAGCAGCCATGCGATTTACATCACGATCAACGACATTGTGCAGAACGGCCACCGTCGTCCATTCGAGGTCTTTATCAACTCCAAGAATATGGAACACTTTGCCTGGACCGTGGCGTTGACCCGGATGATCTCGGCGGTGTTCCGGCGCGGCGGCGACATTTCTTTTGTCGTCGAGGAGTTGAAAGCCGTGTTCGACCCGCGCGGCGGCGCTTGGATGAATGGTAAATACGTGCCCTCCATACTGGCGGCGATTGGCGGCGTGATCGAGCGGCACTTGATCTCGATCGGGTTTATCGATGGCGAGGGGATGGGGCTGAAATCCGACCCTCAGGCCGAGGTGATGGAGGTCGGCGCTCGCCCACGCGGGCCGGTCTGTTCCTCATGTGGCAGCCATGAGATGCGGATGATCGAGGGCTGCCTGACTTGTGCAGATTGCGGATATTCCAAATGCGGCTAGCCGCGCCGCGGCGCTCGTGCTAATTTCGCCATAATTCTGAAATACGCCACAAAAAAAACGATGGCGACAGATATGGGGCAGTTCGTATGATCCGAGGCATCCGCTTTGCGGTGTTTACCTTTATTGCTGTGCTTTTAGGGCTCAGTCCCGCGCTTGCGCAGGGCCGAGAGACACTCGGCGTGGCGCGCGTTTTCAATAATGACTGGATTGGTGATGCCGAAGATCGATGGCGCACCGGGTCTTATTCATTCTCCTTCATCCGTGGCCCAGAATGGCAGGGCCAGCTGAGCCCGCGCTTGGGGGATGTCGTCGAGTATCGGTTTCGGGCTGAGATCGTGGCGCCAAACAATCTGGGCAACCCAAACCCGGCGGATCGGCTTTATGCAGGCACGCTAAGCGCAGGGGCGCATCTGCATTTCGATTGGTACGGATTTGATGTGGCTGCGGGCGCCGATATCGCGATGATTGGAGAGCAAACCGGCCTACGTGGTGTGCAATCTTCGATCCACGATGTGCTCAGCTTGCCACAGCTGAATGTAGAGAATTTCCAGATCGATAACGGCGTCTTTCTGCACGGAACGCTCGAGATCGCGCGAGATATTCACTTCAACGGCGGCGCGATCCGACCCTTTGTCGAGTTGCAAGCGGGGGTCGAGAATATGGCGCGCGCAGGGGTCGATCTGACATTCGGCGGCTTTGGCGATGGTGGTCTTCGTGTGCGCGATGTTGTCTCAGGGCAGCGGATAAATGGCGTTAACGCCTTGGACGATCAGGGTTTTTCCTATCTCGTCGGCGGAGATGTGGCCTTTGTCGATAGTTCCGAACTCTTGCCCGCGGAGCGGGGATATGAGGTGGAGGATCAGCGATATCGCTTGCGCGCCGGAGTCAATTACGGGATCGGTGAGACAAATATCTTCTATGGCATGACATATCTGTCCGAAGAGTTTGTTGGTCAGCACGAAGGCCAAGTCGTCGGGTCTCTTACGCTCGGATGGGTGTTTTAGGCAAACCCGCTCTTCCCTCGGCGAATCGGTTCTGTTAGCATTTGCTCAGAACAGGCTGAAAAGGCCGAATAAAAACAAAAACGCATGAGGCGGGACAGATGGGCACGGGCTTTCGGGGCGCGTTCATGATTTCATGGGCGCAGACCTTGGTCGAAGGGTTCCCTGCGGATCAAACACACGAACTGGCCGAGGGCATGAGTTGGTCTTGGAGCGGCAGAGCTTTGCCGCTTGAGGGGGACCGGGCGGCCCTTTTGCTGGGCGCAAGCCGCGACCATGACGAGCTGCGCAGGCGGGCAGGGCTCGTTGTGCGAAAACTGCTGCAAACCGCACCACCGACCGAGGCCGAAGAGGCTGCAGAAGAGGCCGACCCGCTTTTTCGAGGGGCGTTTATCCTATCCGATGGAGCGCGGTTTTTTACGGTCGTTCCCGTGGTGCCGGCGGATGGGCGTGTGCCCATTTTGCTATTCCCAGAGGATATGCCGCCAGCGAACCGGCAATTGACGATTGTCCAAGCCAGTCAGCGCATCTTGCCGCCGGTCTCGGATGTCAAACCCTCGGTGATTTGTTTCACCCCGGACACGCGGCTTCAGACCGAAGACGGCGAGATGGCGATCGAAGATCTCGGACCTGGCGACAGAATTCTAACGCGCGATGACGGCCCGCAAGAGGTGATCTGGTCTGGTCACCGGCGCATGTCGGGCGCCCGGCTTTTTGCGATGCCGGATCAGCGTCCGATCCGCATGCGTGTTGGCGCGCTTGGTATTGAGCGCCCGGATGAAGATTTGATCGTCTCGCCCGAGCACCGGGTTTTGGTCAAAGGCCCTGCTGCGATGGATCTCTGGGGCGAACCTGAGGTGCTGGTGCGGGCCGCCGATCTGGTGGGGGATCGGTTCATCACTGTGGATCATTCTCTGCGCGAAACCTTCTATGTGCATCTGATGCTCGACCGGCATCAGGTGATCTGGGCCAATGGGTTGGAGGTCGAGACCTTCCACCCGGGTTTCATGGGGTTGGATCATCTTGATCAACTGCAGCGCGACAGCTTGTTGGAGATGCGGCCGGAACTATCCCAGGATCCGCATATCTATGGCCCCGCCGCCCGTCGTATGGTGAACCGGGCCGAAGCCGCGATTTTGATGCAGGCCAATACCGGCTTCGGCGCGCCATCTCGCCATTGACACCCCCGCTATTTGCGATAGAAGGCGCGTCATTCCCGCCGGGTGACTGGCGGGGTTTTCATTGGTGTTGGTGGCTCCCGCGAGGGAACGCCTGTCGGCCGCAAGGCAAAGGACAACGCCCTTCATAGCCTCCGTCTCGGGGGCGCTCTAACGAAGGAGATCAGCCGTGACCAAACGCACGTCTGCCAAATACAAAATTGACCGCCGGATGGGTGAAAACATCTGGGGTCGTCCGAAATCCCCCGTCAACCGTCGCGAATACGGCCCCGGTCAGCACGGTCAGCGCCGCAAGGGCAAGCTGTCGGATTTCGGTATCCAGCTGCGCGCCAAGCAGAAGTTGAAAGGCTACTATGGCGACCTGACCGAGAAGCAGTTCCGCCGCATCTATGCCGAAGCTGAGCGGGTCAAAGGCGATACCGGTGAAAACCTGATTGGTCTGTTGGAACGCCGCCTGGACGCGGTTGTTTATCGCGCGAAATTCGTGCCGACCGTTTTCGCCGCACGCCAGTTCGTGAACCACGGCCATGTCAAGGTGAACGGCCAGAAGGTCAACATCCCCTCCTACCGTGTGAAAGAGGGTGACGTGATCGAGGTGCGCGACCGCTCCAAACAACTCGCCGTGGTGCTCGAAGCCGTGCAACTGGCCGAGCGCGATGTGCCGGATTACATCGAAGCCGATCACTCGAAAATGACCGCCACCTTCACCCGTACGCCGGGTCTGGGTGATGTGCCCTATCCGGTTCATATGGAGCCGAACCTGGTCGTGGAATATTACGCGAAGAACTGATCTTCGCCGAGTTTTGCCAGAAAACGCCGTCCCAATTGGGGCGGCGTTTTGCGTTTGATCGTCACCACCATGTCATGAAAAGCGGTTTTCCTGTACGATACCTGAATATATTTTCGTATTTGGAGTATTAGACATGACTGCACGCGACATTTCTTTTGCGTCTTTTAACCTGCTCAATCTTCAAACGCCGGGCGAAGCCATTTACGGCGATAGAGATGGCTGGCCGCAAGAGGTCTATGACCGGAAGATCGCATTCACCGGTGATATGCTGGCCCGCCTCTCGGCCGATGTTGTCGGTATCCAAGAGCTTTGGGCCCCCGAGGCGTTGAAGGATGCCATCGAGGCGGCGGGGCTTGCGGATGATTTCGTGGCCCTGACGCCGCCGGGGCATCCGGGCAACCGCATTGTCTGCGCCGCCGTGGTCCGGAGCGATATGGTCGTGGGCGATCCGGAATGGATCACCGATTTTCCGGAAGAGATGGTTCTCAAATCCTCTGGTGATGATCCGCAACAATCCGACATCTCGGTCAATCTCAACAGCTTTTCGCGGCCTGTCATGCATCTGCGCGTCAAACCCCATGACGATACACCCGCGATTGAGGTGTTCGTCTGCCATTTCAAATCACGCCGCCCGCATCAGGTTTGGCGGGAGCGGGATTGGTATGATCGCGATGTGCATGGAGACCACAGCACCGCGCTTGGCTATGCGTTGTCCACCATCCGGCGGACAGCGGAGGCCACCGCGCTGAGGGTGTTGATCACCAAGATTGCCAAAGACAGTGACACGCCCGTCGTGGTGCTGGGCGATATGAATGACGGCAAAGCCAGCAACACACTGAACATCCTCAGTGAGCAACCGTCTTATTTATCGCCTTTGTCGCGGGGCGGCGGTGGCAATGCGCTTTATACGGCGCAGACCATTCAAGAATACCGCTCAACCCGTGATGTCTATTACACCCATGTTTTCAAGAAGCAGCGGGAAAGCCTGGATCACATTCTGTTTTCGGAGCAGTTCTACGACAATTCGAAAAAGCGGCTTTGGGCCTTTGATGAAATGGTGGTCGAAAACGATCATCTGAACCGGGACGACCACAAAGAAAGCGGCACCAACGATCATGGCGTCGTTCAGGTCAATTTCAAATGGAAGCCGGAACGCGGCTAGATCGCGCGGGCAAGATAGCCCCGGCTGGTCCGCGATGGCGGGCCAGCGGGGAAGGCGTATTCCGCCCCCAATTGCCAACCGGATGCCGCAAGCAATTCGGCGATTTCATCGGGTTGGAAGGTCCGGTGCCGCCATTGCAGCCAGATGATCGCATTGCACCAATGCGGTTTTGAGGCGGCCAGCCAGAGGCATCCACCCGGTCGCACCAGCGCGCGCATTTCGGCCAAAGCAGCGGCGGGATCATCGCAGTGTTCGATGATATGTGCCGCCAGGAGGTGATCAAACAGGGCAGGGGGCCGGTAGCTGCCCAGCATCACCTGCGCCCGATCCGGCACGATATCCCGGCGCATCAGCGCGGCCTCGGCACGGTCGAGCATTGGCGCGGAGGGATCAAGAAGCGTGATCTCGGATGCAGGCCCATGAATCGCGGCCCAGGCCTCCGCAAAAGCCCCCGTGCCGCAGCCGACATCCAAAACCTGTGCCCGAGCGTCTGGTCGGGGGATGCGGGAGGAGAGGAACCCAAGATAGGCGTCGTAATAGCCAAGCGTGCGCATCTTATCGCCCCAGGATCCGGCGGCGCGGTCATACCGCCCGGTCAAATCGTCGTGGGAAGAGGCGTTTGTCTGGCTCATCTGTGCAGCCTGCCACATTCGATCTGCGCGGAACAGCGGGCGTTCGCTCTCGCCATTCTCCAATTTCTGCGATAGGAGGCCGCTATGGCCCTCGGTGATACCCTCAACAGCATGACGATTGATCAATCGCGCGCGCTGCCCCTATGGCGGCGGCCTGTGGCATTGCTAGTGGTGATGGCTTTCGCCATGCCCGTGGCTTTTGCGACTTGGTCCGCACTTCTGAACAATTTCGTCATCGAAGTGGCCGGTTTTGACGGCTCCGATATCGGCTGGCTTCATACGGTTCGGGAAATTCCCGGGTTTCTGGCTATCGGCGTGATCTTCCTGATCATTTTCATTCGCGAGCAGGTTCTGGGCCTGATCTCGCTGGTTTTGCTTGGGGTGGCCACCGCGCTGACGGCACAATTCCCAACGCTTGGCGGGCTGCTCTTCATCACCCTGCTCAGTTCGATCGGCTTCCACTATTACGAGACCGTCAACCAGTCGCTCCAGCTGCAATGGATCGACAAGAAGAAAGCACCACAAACGCTTGGCTGGCTGCTCTCGGTCGGCTCGGGCGCGACGCTCCTGGCCTATCTGCTGATCGTGCTGACATGGCGGGCATATGACCTGAGCTATGAGTTGGTCTATTGGTTGGCGGGCGGTGTGACGGCGGCGATCGGTCTTCTCTGCCTCGCGATCTATCCGCAGTTCGAAAGCCCGAACCCACAGACCAAGAAGATGATCCTGCGCCGCCGCTATTGGCTCTATTACGCGCTGCAATTCATGTCTGGTGCGCGGCGGCAAATCTTCGTGGTCTTTGCGGGATTCATGATGGTCGAACGCTATGGCTATGAGGTGCACCAGATCACGGCGCTCTTCATGGCGACGCTCTTGATCAACATGATCGTGGCGCCGCTTCTGGGGCGGGCTGTGTCCTTCTTTGGAGAGCGCGCGGCGCTGATCTTTGAATATGCCGGGCTGAGCGTCGTCTTCGTGCTCTATGCCGGGCTGTACCATTTTGACTGGGGGCCCTGGATGGCGGCCTCGCTCTATGTGGTGAACCACATCTTCTTTTCGCTGGCACTGGCGATCAAAACCTATTTTCAGAAGATTGCCGCCCCGGGGGATATTGCCCCAACTGCGGCTGTGGCTTTCACGATCAACCATATCGCGGCGGTCTTCTTGCCCGCCGGGCTGGGATATCTCTGGCTCAGTTCGCCGATGTCGGTCTTTGTCTTGGCTGCGGCGATGGCCCTTGTGTCTTTGGCCCTCTCCACGTTAATCCCGCGGCATCCCGAGCCGGGGAATGAGACAGTCTTTCTCCGCCCGGCCCCCACTGCCGCAGAGTAAGGACCGCCCATGCCGACATATACCGCGTTGACCACTTTGCCCCGCAAAGAGGCCGCCGAAGCTTTGGGCGAGGCGCTTGAGGGTTTGGAGCCAAATCCGACCGGCGTGGGTGTGTTTGAGATGGAAGACGGCTCCGGCCTCTGGGAGGTCGGCGGCTATTTCGAGGCGCCGCCGGATGGCGTGGCACTGGCGCTTCTGGCTGCGGCGCATGGCGCGAAAGACTTCGCCGTTTCGGAACTGCCAGAGACCGATTGGGTCGCCGAAGTGCGGCGCGAGTTGCATCCGGTCACCGCTGGACGTTTCTTCGTCTATGGGAGCCACGACGCCGACAAGCTGCCTGACGATGCTGTCGGGCTGTTGATCGAGGCGGCGATGGCGTTTGGCACCGGGCATCACGGCACCACACAAGGCTGCTTGGAGGCCTTGGATGCGCTGATTTCGGAAGGGTTCGTGGCGCATAACACGGTTGATATTGGCTGCGGCACCGCCGTTTTGGCGCTCGCGGCGGCCAAGACCTGGCCTGAAATCGTTTTGGCCAGTGATATCGACCAAGTGGCTGTCGATGTGGCGCGCGCCAATGCAGCCGCCAATGGGCTCACCGACCGCGTCATCTGCGTCGAAGCGGCGGGGTTTGAGCACCGTGAATTGTCTGAAAAAGCACCGTTTGATCTTATTTTCGCCAATATCCTCAAGGGGCCGTTAATCGACCTTGCTCCAGCGATGGCACAACACTCCGCCAAGGGCGGGCGGGTGATCCTCTCGGGGCTCCTTATCGCACAGGCTGATGACGTCATCGCCGCCTATGTTGAGGCCGGTTTCTCGTTGATCCGCCGGGCCGAGCTTGGCGACTGGGCCACGTTGACGTTAGGTCATTGAAAAATCTGGCATTCTGCCACAGTTTCTGCTAATTTGGTGAAAGGTGGGGGCAACACGTAATACGGGTTGCCTCTTATGAGTCATCAAATTCGACTTTTTAATCACCGGGTTAACCGGATCGAGCGCAATTACGCGAATCGAATCCCCGAGACGTTTACCATCAATGAAGATGGTCTTGTCGTGCCACGCACGCGGAGACGTCTACGGTTCCGATTCCCGTTTCGCGCGCTGATCTCTGGGCTGGTTTGTGCCTTTCTGGTCAAGGGGTTCCTGATCTATCACCTGGGTCAGGAAGACTATACCTCTCGTGTCGACCGCATGCTGACCGGGTCCGCCGTGGATCAGGCTGCCGCCAGGGTTTTGTTGCCAGACCAGGCATCGCTTTGGGTGTCCGAGCAATACGCGGTATTGGTCACGTTCATCCGCCAGCCATAGCGATCATTTAACTCGGTCCATGAAAAAGGCCGCCGGGACTTAGTCCAGGCGGCCTTTGGCAGGTTTTGTCGTTCATTTAGCGGCGGAAGGTGCCAGCTGCGATGTCGTCGATGTCGCCGCGCACCAGGCCCAAATCGTCCAACTCGCGATCCGACAGCCGCGACAGGCTCGCGCGGGTCACGCGGGCGTCGTTCCAGCTCGTAATCTTGGCAACGAGTCCGGCGATGAGAGTGACAGCGCTGAAACCAGCGCCAAGCGGGCGGTTCGTAATAATAGCCATCTGAGTCGTCCTTTCCGAGCTCGTGTAATGGGGTGTCGAGCGGTTGCTCTTGATCCGCAATTAGGGCGACCGAAGCGCCCAAACAAGCATCTTTTTTTGCATGGGACGCATGCAATTTGTGCATATCTTGAATGGCCGGAAACGCCTTGGAAAATAGGGTCAAAATGCGGCTTGCGGGTGTCGGTTTTGATCTACCTAAGGGCGATTTCAGGCGTGTTTTGAACGCCTGCCTCAAAAAGCGACATTTCTCGTGTCGCTTTTGTCTGGCGCTGGTCAATGTTCGCCTTTCGTGCTAGTGATGCAAAAAAGACGCAAAACAGGCGGTGACGGGCGGTGATACGGATAATTGGAATTGATCCGGGGCTTCGATCTCTGGGCTGGGGGGTCATCTCGGTCGATGGATCGCGACTCAGTCACGTGGCCAACGGGCAATGTCAGAGCGCGGGTAGCGATCTTGCGGCACGGTTGCTCTCTCTTCATCAGCAACTCACGGATATCCTTGCGCTGCATCAACCAACCCATGCTGCTGTCGAGCAGACCTTTGTGAACCGAGACGGTGCCGGGACGTTGAAACTGGGTCAGGCGCGGGGCATCGCGATGTTGGTCCCGGCGCAATTCGGGATCGCTGTGGCCGAATATGCGCCGAATGCCGTGAAGAAGACGGTTGTCGGTGTTGGCCATGCCGATAAGCGGCAGATCGACCATATGGTGCGGCTGCAGCTTCCTGGCTGCGCACCAAACGGGCCAGATGCGGCCGACGCGCTGGCCATTGCGATTTGTCACGCATTTCATGCGCAGACCGCAGGCCGCTTGGCAGATGCCGTGAAGGCCGCATCATGATCGGCAAACTCACCGGGCGCGTCGATTATCGGGCGCCGGATCATGTGCTTTTGGACGTGAATGGCGTCGGCTACACCGTGCATTGTTCCGAGCGCACCTTGGCCGCTTTGCCACACGCCGGGGAGATGGCCGCCCTTTATACCGAACTGTTGGTGCGGGAGGATTTGCTGCAACTCTTCGGTTTTCTCACGCTTTATGAGCGCGAATGGCATCGGCTTTTGATTTCGGTTCAAGGGATTGGGGCCAAGGCCTCGATGGCAATTCTGGGCACGCTTGGCGCGGAAGGCATCGCCCGGGCGATTGCGATTGGCGATTGGGGTGCGGTCAAGACTGCGCCGGGCGTGGGGCCGAAAATCGCGCAGCGGGTGGTCAATGAGTTGAAAGACAAAGCGCCCGCGACGATGGCGCTTGGCGGCACTGTGCATGAGGCGCTTGGCGATGCGCCCGTGCAAGTAATCGAAACAACAGCGCCTGCGACACCCCGACCGGTCAGCAGCGCATCGGCGCAAGCCGAAGCCCTTTCCGCGCTGCAAAACCTCGGCTATGCCCCATCCGAAGCCGCAAGCGCTGTGGCGACCGCCGCCGGGGAGGCCCCTGAGGCGGAGACGCCCGCTTTGATCCGTGCCGCGCTGCGTCTCTTGGCGCCGAAGGAATGAGATGACCGAACCCGACCCGACCCTCCGCGCGGACGCACTTCCTGGCGAGGATAGCCCTGATCGAGCGTTGCGCCCGCAGGCGCTATCGGAGTTTATCGGGCAGGAAGAGGCGCGGGCCAATCTTGCGGTCTTCATCGAAAGCGCGCGGCGTCGGGGCGAGGCGATGGATCACGTGCTGTTCCATGGGCCGCCCGGCTTGGGCAAGACGACATTGGCGCAGATCATGGCGCGCGAATTGGGCGTGAATTTCCGGATGACATCCGGCCCGGTTCTGGCTCGCGCGGGCGATTTGGCTGCGATCCTGACCAATCTTGAGCCGCGCGATGTGCTCTTCATTGACGAGATCCATCGGCTGAACCCGGCGGTGGAAGAGGTGCTTTATCCGGCACTGGAAGATTTCGAACTGGATTTGGTGATTGGTGAGGGCCCGGCTGCGCGCACGGTGCGGATCGAGTTACAGCCTTTCACGCTGGTCGGTGCGACGACACGGCTCGGTCTGCTGACCACGCCCTTACGGGACCGGTTCGGCATTCCGACACGGTTGCAATTCTACACGGTGCCCGAACTGCATGAGATCGTCACCAGAGGCGCGCGGCTTCTAGATATCGCGGCAGAGCCGGACGGCACGTTGGAAATCGCCCGCCGCGCGCGCGGCACGCCGCGCATCGCCGGGCGGTTGCTCCGCCGGGTTGTGGATTTTGCGTTGGTTGAAGGCGATGGGACTTTGACGCGGACGATCGCCGATAGTGCGCTTACCCGTTTGGGTGTCGATCACCTCGGGCTTGACGGGGCGGACCGGCGCTATCTGCGGTTGATGGCAGAAAATTATGGCGGTGGTCCGGTGGGGGCGGAGACGCTCTCTGCGGCGCTCTCTGAAAGCCGGGATGCGATTGAGGAGGTCATTGAACCCTACCTGTTGCAGCAAGGCTTGATCGCGCGGACCCCGCGGGGGCGGGTTCTGGCGCGAAAGGGGTGGACCCATCTGGGACTGGCGGCCCCGACGCGCCCGGATCAGAGCGATTTGTTTGAGGGATAGCTTGGGAGCCTCCGGCGGGGATATTTATGAAGCAGAGAAGCTCATGACGGACACCTCGGGGCGCATGGTGCCTGAACAGGTTGAAGCGCTTTTTACGCGGGCGGATGGGCAATATCTCTTTGCCCGTTGGGGCCGGCCGATTGCGCCGGTGGTGTTTGGTGTCGATGTCGCGACGGTGTCGGTTTTCAAAGGCGCCATCGAGGCGGTTGTCGCTTTGGCCGGGCACCAGATGGCCGAAACCGACCCAGAATTGGGCGCGAACCTCATGGTGTTTTTCCTTCGCGAATGGTCGGAGTTGACGGACACACCCAATCTCGACCGGCTAATCCCTGATCTGGCGCCTTTGGTTGGGCGGCTGCAGCAGGCGGATGCCAATCAATACCGAAGCTTCCGTTTTGATGAGTTGGGAACGATCAAAGCGGCGTTTGTCTTTATTCGCATGGATCGGGCGATGCAGGAGGCCGCCGCGGAGACCATCGCGCTCAGCCAGATGGTGCAGACCATCCTGCTCTGGTCTGACACGGCGTTTCTTGGCACCTCGCCGCTCGCGGTCCTAACCGAAGGGGGGCCGGCGGTGTTGAAGCCAGAGATCGCGGCAGTGATCCGCGCTGCATATGATCCGGTGATGCCCGCGATGGCGCAGGACCCGTCTCACGCCTTGCGTCTGACGGCGCGTCTTGGAGACCTACAATGATCCATCATTGGCCGATCCGCGTGTACTATGAAGATACCGACCTGGCGGGCCTCGTCTACTACGCCAATTACTTCAAATTCATCGAACGCGCGCGGTCCGAGATGGTCCGCGAAGCGGGGATTGATCAGCTTGAAATGAAGCGTGAGCGTGGCGTGGTCTTTGCGGTGCGCCGGGTCGAAGCCGATTATCTTGCGGCGGCGCATTACGACGATGAATTGTTGGTCGAAACCACGCTTGATCGTCTCAAAGGGGCGCGGTTTGACATGCCGCAGAAGGTGTTTCGCGGCGATCAACTGCTGTTTGAGGCCCGCGTCAGTGTTGTCTGCATTGGCCGAGAGGGCCGCGCGACCCGTCTTCCGGCGGATATTCGCCAAAAGCTTGAAACAATTTCGGCCCTCACGAGCCAGTGACGCACAATCGTTGGTGTTCCCCCTTACAAGTTGTTAATATGCGGCCTTAATGAGGCGCAAATTTTGACAATCGCGCCCGAAGATGGGCTGGGGCAAGGCAGGAAGAGCAGGCAATGGAAGCTGAGACGCTAGGCATGGCGCAGGAGGCGGATTTTACCCTTCTGGCGCTTTTCTTTCGCGCAACTTTAACGGTTCAATTGGTGATGGTGGCCCTGATGGTGGCCTCGGTCTGGGTTTGGGCAATTACCTTTTCGAAATATGCACTTTATCGCCGGGCGCGTGGCAATGCGGCGGCGTTTGATGCGGCGTTTTGGTCGGGGGAGCCGCTTGATGAGCTCTATGATCAGGTCGCCGATGCACCGCGCAGCGCCTCGGAACGGGTGTTTGTGGCGGGTATGACCGAATGGCGGCGATCCCTGCGTGATGATGGGGCGTTGATCCCGGGGGTGCAGCAGCGGGTCGATCGGTCCATGGATGTGGCGATTGCGCGGGAGAATGAGCGCCTTACATCGGGGCTGAACTTCCTCGCCACCACTGGGGCCACCGCGCCCTTTGTGGGCCTGTTCGGCACGGTCTGGGGCATCATGCGCTCGTTTCAGGAGATCGCAGCTTCGGGCAACACATCGCTGGCCGTGGTGGCGCCCGGTATCGCCGAAGCGCTGCTCGCGACGGGTCTGGGCCTTCTCGCCGCGATTCCGGCGGTGATTTTCTACAACAAGCTTTCGTCCGACGCGGATCGGTTGATCGGCGGTTATGAAGGCTTTGCCGATGAGTTCTCCACCCTTCTATCGCGGCAGCTCGACTGATGGGCGCTCAGGTCGCAACGAAATCGGGCGGCGGCCGGAGACGGGGCCGCCGGTCTGGCCGGTCTAAGCCGATGTCCGAGATCAATGTCACGCCCTTTGTGGACGTGATGCTCTGCCTTTTGATCATCTTCATGGTGGCTGCGCCGCTGATGACGGTTGGTGTGCCGGTGGAACTGCCGGAAACGGCGGCGGAGGCGTTGCCGGGGGATGAGGAGGAGCCACTTTCGATCACGTTGGCGGCCGATGGTCGGGTCTTGATCCAGACGACCGAAGTGGCGCTGTCTGATCTGATCCCGCGCTTGCAAGCCATCGCCGCCGAGCGGGACAGCAACCAAGTGTTCCTGCGGGCCGATGGGGCCATTCCTTATGAGCAGGTGATGCAGGTCATGGGCGCGCTCAACGCAGGCGGGTTCCGAGAGATCGGCTTGGTCACAGATGCGGGCGGCCCCGCGCTTGATGGGTCCGAGGGGTGAGGTGGCGATGCGCCGATCTCTCTACGCCTCGGCTGGCATTCATGCCGGTATCATCGTCTGGGTGGCAATTGGCGGGATCGTCCGGCAGAGCGATCCGGTTCCGTTTGAGGTGACCGGTGTGAGCATCGTGAGCACATCCGAGTTCGAGGCCCTGACTGCGCGGCCTGTGACGCCGACAGTGTCGGAGGCGCCTGAGGTGTTGCAACCGACGCCGGAGATCGAAACGCCAGTGGCGCCGGAGGCGGAGACGCCCGCGCCTGACGTCACACAACCCGAGGCCGCGGCGACACCGGAGACCGAGACAACGCCGGATGTATCGGAACTGGACACGCCCCAAGCCGATGTGACCGATGAGGTCGCGGCTTTGCCGACCCCACCCCAAGGGGACCCCACGGCCGCGCCATCAGAGACGCCGACACCACAAGAAGCGCCGCGCGTTGCGCCGCAACCCGCGCCGGTGCCTGCCCCCGAGGTCGAAACCGCGCCCGAGGTGGTGGAGCAACCGACCAATCCCGAGCCATCCGAAACGCCCGCCGAGGACGTCACACCGACCGCGCCGGAAGAAGCGACCACCGAGATCGTCACTGAGGCCGAAGAGCCATCTTTGGGCAGTGCCGCGCCGCAAGCCTCGGTCCGCCCGAGCGCTCGGCCTAATCGACCTGCCCCGGTTGTCGAAACGGCGGCACCCGCGCCCGAGACACCCGAAACACCTGCGCCAGCTGAGGAAGACCCGCTGGCCGCCGCCATCGCCGATGCTGTGGCCGATGCCAATACCGCGCCTGCGCAACCCTCTGGCCCGCCGCTCACCGCCGGGCAGCGGGATGGGTTCCGCATTGCCGTGCAGCAATGCTGGAATGTCGGCTCGCTTTCCTCCGAAGCGCTGCAAACAACCGTCACCGTTGGTGTGGAGATGGCCCGTGACGGTCGCCCAGAAAATGGAACAATCCGCCTGATCGAGTCGGTTGGTGGCTCCGATGCCGCCGCCCGCCAAGCGTTTGAGGCGGCCCGCCGCGCAATTATCCGCTGTGGCTCCAATGGTTTTGACCTGCCCGAAGAGAGCTATGACCATTGGCGCAGCGTTGAAATGGTATTTAACCCCGAAGGAATGAGGTTGAGATGACCCGTTTTCTGATCCCCGTGGCCGTTCTGGCCCTTTTGATTGCTGGCCTTTTTGCGCCCGCTGTGGCTCAGACGAGTCCCGGCCCCCTCAGGATTGAAATCACCGAAGGGGTGATCGAGCCGTTGCCCTTCGCGGCCCCAACCTTCATCGCGGAGAACGCCGCCGCCTCGGATGTGGCGCAAGACATCACTCGGGTGATCTCCGCCGATCTCAGAGGCACGGGCCTCTTCCGGGAGATCCCGGCCTCCGCTCATATCTCCACGATCACCAGCTTCGACAGCCCGGTCCAATATGCCGATTGGAAAGCGATCAATGCGCAAGCCCTGATCACCGGCTCGGTCGAACAGACGGCCAATGGTCAGCTTGTCGTCCGCTTCCGCCTTTTCGATGTCTTCGCCGATGAGCCGCTTGGCGAAGGCCTGCAATTTGTCGGATCGCCTGAAAGCTGGCGGCGTATGGCTCATAACGTGGCCGATCAGGTCTATGAGAGGATCACGGGCGAGACCGGCTATTTCGATACGCGGGTGGCCTTCATCTCGGAATCCGGCCCGAAAAACGCGCGTCTGAAACGGTTGGCTGTCATGGATTACGACGGCGCAAATGTGCAGTATTTGACCGATAGCCGCGCCATCGTGCTCGCCCCGCGCTTCTCGCCGAATGGCGACCGGGTCATCTATACGAGTTATGAAAGCGGCTTTCCGCGGGTCTATTTGATGGATGTGGCGACGGTGCAGCGTCGGCCGCTGGATGCATTGCCCGACACGATGAGTTTTGCGCCGCGCTTCTCGCCGGATGGCAACCGGGTGGTTTATTCGGAGTCCTCCGGCGGCAATACCGACATCTATATCTTGGATCTGAACACCGGTCAGCGGACCCGCCTGACCCAAGCGCCGTCGATCGAAACTGCGCCCAGTTTCTCGCCGGATGGCTCGCAGATCGTCTTCGAATCTGACCGTTCTGGGCGGCAGCAAATCTATGTCATGCCAGCCAGCGGCGGCGAAGCCCGCCGGGTTAGCCAAGGAACAACCGGCCGCTATGGCACACCGGTCTGGTCGCCGCGCGGCGACTTGATTGCCTTCACATTTCAAAATGCAGGGCGGTTCCATATCGGCGTGATGCGCACGGACGGCTCTGAAGAGCGGCTGCTCACGGCCTCTTTTCTGGATGAGGGGCCGACCTGGGCACCCAATGGCCGCGTGATCATGTTCACGCGCGAAACGGCAGGGACCGATGGGGCACCGGCGCTTTATTCGGTGGATATCTCCGGCCGGAACCTACAGCGCGTCGCAACACCTGGCATGGCGTCCGATCCATCTTGGTCCCCACGCTTGCCATAGTCGGGATGTGATTTGCAGACGGCCCCGCCCATGTTACCCTGCGCCGCAAAAGCGCCTTCGATACGAGGAACGAGCAAAATGAACATGATCGCAAAATCCGCCCTTCTGATGGCGGTTCTGGGCCTTTCCGCCTGCGCCCAAGGTGGGCTTGGCGGTGGCAACACCGTCGACCTCAACGCCAATCAGGGGGCCGCATCGGACCCCAGATCACCCGCTTACTTCAACCAGGTCGTGGGCGACCGCGTGCTGTTCGCCGTGGATCAATCGAGCCTGTCGCCAGAGGCGCAATCGATCCTCGCCGGTCAGGCGCAATGGCTTTTGACCAATACGGAATACACTGCCTTAATCGAAGGCCATGCCGATGAACAAGGCACGCGGGAGTACAACCTCGCGCTCGGCGCGCGCCGTGCCAACGCGGTGCAGGAATATCTGATCAGCCAAGGCGTTGCGGCCAATCGGCTGCGCACGATCAGCTACGGCAAAGAGCGTCCGTTGGAGATTTGTTCGAACGAGAGCTGCTATCGCCAGAACCGCCGCGCGGTCAGCGTGATTGCCGCCGGCGCGGGGGTCTAAACCCAGATGTGGCGCGCGCTGTTTCTCTCGGTCGCCTTGATCCTGCCGGTTGCTGTTCAAGCGCAGGATCGGGCAGAAACCCTTGCTGATATCCGGCAGGAATTGTCAGTTCTCTATGTTGAGTTGCAGCGTTTGCGCGGCGAATTGAACACAACCGGCGCACCGCTCGGCAGCGGCGGGGTCGGCGGCACGCTTCAGCGGGTCGATGCGATTGAGGCAGAGTTGCGCCGTTTGACGAGCCTGACCGAAGAGCTGCAGCTTCGGGTAGATCGTGTTGTGCGCGATGGCACCAACCGCGTCGGCGATTTGGAGTTCCGCCTCTGCGAGTTGGAAGAAGGCTGCGATATTGCCGATCTGGGAGACACGCCCAGCCTCGGCGGTGAAGAGCCCGTTGCCGGGCCGATCACACCGCCGGTTCAGGCGGGTGGCGGCGCAGCGTTGGCCGTGGGTGAGCAAACCGATTTTGATCGGGCCCAGGCCGCTTTGGACGCTGGCAGTTATTCCGAGGCGGCGGACCTCTTTACCGCGTTCACCCAAACCTATCCCGGTGGTCCGCTCAGTGCGGAGGCGCATTTCTTCCGTGGCGAGGCCGAAGCGGCGCAGGAAAACTGGAGTGCGGCGGCCCGCGCCTATCTCGACAGTTTCTCGGGCGCACCAGATGCGCCGCGTGCGCCGGAAAGCCTGACCAGATTGGGCACCAGCCTGGGTCAGTTGGGCCAAACCGAAGAGGCCTGTCTGACCCTGGCCGAGGTTGAATTGCGTTATCCCGGTAGTCCGGCGGTGCTCAACGCCCGCTCGGCCATGACCAATCTCGGCTGCTCTTGAGCTTAGAAGCCCGCTTCGCCGCGACGCTGTCACGTCTATCGGCGGGGCAGAAACCAGCGGCATTGGGTGTCGCGGTTTCTGGCGGCGGCGATTCTCTGGCGCTCCTAGCGTTGACGGTTGACTGGGCCCAAGCCCAAGGCGTCGAGGCTTCGAAGATTATTGCGATCACAGTTGACCACGGCCTTCGCGACGGCAGCGCGGAGGAGGCGGCTTGGGTTGCGGCGCGGGCGGCAGAACAAGGCGCCGCGCACGTCACATTGCCCTGGCAGTGGGACGGGCAGGGCAATCTGCAGGCGCAGGCGCGGGCCGCGCGGTATCGGTTGATCGCGGATTGGGTGGCGGATCATCACCCCGAGATGACGGTGCTGTTGGGCCATACGCGCGATGATCTGGCGGAAACCTTTCTGATGCGCTTGGCGCGCGGTTCTGGCGTGGATGGATTGGCAGCGATGGCGGAGACCGCTGAGATAGGCGGTATGCGCGTCCTCCGCCCACTTTTGGCGGAGCGCCGCCAGACCTTGCGGGATGAGCTGAGCGCGCGGCGGATGACCTGGCTGAACGACCCCTCCAATGAAGATCCGCAATTTGACCGGGTGCGGATGCGTCAGGCGCTGGATGTGCTTGGGCCGTTGGGCCTGACCACCGACCGGCTCGCGGAAACCGCGCAACAGCTTGCTCGGGCCCGCAAAGCGCTTGAAGCGCGGACGGCGGAGGCCGCAGCTCGTCTGGCGACCGAGCCGTTGCCGGGCGTCATCATGTTTGACCGACCGGGTTTCGCCGCGACGGAACGCGAAACGCAACTGCGCCTTATGGCTCATGGGTTGCAGTGCTTGGCCTCGGCCGCTTACCGCCCCCGCCTGAGCGCGTTGGAAAGCAGCTTGGATGGCGCGCAGATCGGCAAAGGCAGCACCCTTCACGGCGGGCAGATCACCGTGACGACCGACCATATCATCCTCTCCCGCGAATTGGTGGCCGTTGCCGCGCTTGAGTGCCCCGCCGACGGGCAAGCGCTCTGGGACAATCGCTGGCAGATGCGCGGCACGCGGCTGCAGGGCTGCCATATCCGCGCTTTGGGGGCGGAGGGGGCCAGCCAAATCGACCGCCCAGAAGGGCTGCCCCATGCGGCTCTCACCTCCTATCCCGGCATATGGAGTGGCGAGACCTTGGTTGCCGCGCCAAATCTTTGGCACGCGGCGCTTTGCCAGCCGACCTATGCGCGACAGGCGCGCTTCCACCACACTATATTATCGCATTGAAGTTGGCCCAGGCATGTCTATCTTACGGTTTGTGCCGGGCGCGGGCCTTTCCGCCCCCCTTGTGCCTGCGCTGATGTAAGGAGATATCACTTGGGCAACGCGAGAAATATCGCTTTTTGGGTCATTCTATTTCTACTGATCCTTGCTCTGTTCAACCTATTCTCGGGCGGTCAGTCCAACGTCAACCAGCAGGGGGTCGCCTATTCCGACTTCATCCAGCAGGTTGAAAATGGCGGCGTGGTCTCGGTCACGATTGATGGCGAGAATGTGCAATTCACCACGGGCGACGGCACCTATTCCACGGTCCGCCCGGGCGATGATGATCTGACCAACACGCTTTTGGAGAATGACGTTCGGATTGAGGCGACGCCTCAGGAACAATCCGGCTTTCTCAGTGTGTTGTCCCTCTGGCTGCCGGTCCTGGTCCTGATCGGGATCTGGATTTTCTTCATGAACCGGATGCAGGGCGGTGGCCGCGGTGGGGCGATGGGTTTTGGCAAGTCGAAGGCCAAACTGCTCACCGAAAAATCCGGTCGCGTGACCTTTGACGATGTTGCCGGCATTGACGAAGCCAAGGAAGAGCTGGAAGAGATTGTGGAGTTCTTGAGGAATCCGCAGAAGTTCTCGCGGCTCGGCGGCAAAATCCCCAAGGGCGCGCTTTTGGTCGGCCCTCCGGGCACCGGTAAAACCCTCTTGGCGCGTGCGATTGCGGGCGAGGCGGGCGTACCGTTCTTCACCATTTCCGGGTCCGATTTCGTCGAAATGTTTGTCGGTGTTGGGGCCTCACGCGTTCGTGACATGTTCGAACAGGCGAAGAAAAACGCGCCTTGTATCGTTTTCATCGACGAGATCGACGCTGTTGGTCGCCATCGCGGCGCAGGTTACGGCGGCGGCAATGACGAACGCGAACAGACCTTGAACCAGCTTCTGGTCGAGATGGACGGGTTTGAGGCCAATGAGGGTGTGATCATCCTGGCCGCGACCAACCGGCGCGACGTGTTGGACCCTGCGCTTCTGCGCCCGGGCCGGTTCGACCGTCAGGTGCAGGTTCCGAACCCCGACATCAAAGGCCGCGACAAAATCCTCGGCGTTCATGCGCGCAAAGTGCCGCTTGGGCCCGATGTGGACCTCCGCATCATCGCGCGGGGCACGCCTGGCTTCTCGGGCGCTGATTTGGCCAACCTGGTCAACGAGGCGGCTCTGATGGCCGCACGGGTTGGTCGTCGCTTCGTCACGATGGAAGATTTCGAGAACGCCAAAGACAAGGTGATGATGGGCGCCGAACGCCGCTCGATGGTGATGACCGACGAGCAGAAGGAAAAGACCGCCTATCATGAGGCCGGCCACGCGATTGTGGGCCTCAGCCTGCCGAAATGTGACCCGGTCTATAAGGCGACGATCATCCCGCGCGGTGGCGCTTTGGGCATGGTGGTCAGCCTGCCTGAGATTGACCGTCTGAACTGGCACAAGTCGGAATGTGAGCAGAAGCTCGCGATGACCATGGCAGGGAAAGCCGCCGAGATCATCAAGTACGGCGAAGAGAATGTCTCTAACGGCCCGGCGGGTGACATCCAGCAGGCCAGCTCTCTGGCGCGCGCGATGGTTCTCCGATGGGGTATGTCGGACAAGGTCGGCAACATTGATTACCAGCAAGCCCATGAAGGCTATATGGGCAATGGTGCGGGCGGCTTCTCGATCTCGTCGGAGACCAAGGAGTTGATCGAGCAGGAGGTCAAACGCCTGATCGATGAAGGCTATGTCACAGCCAAACAAATCCTCGACGAGAAAACCGAGGAGTTTGAGCGTCTGGCGCAAGGCCTCTTGGAATATGAGACCCTGACCGGCGAAGAGATTCAGCGGGTGATCAAAGGCGAGCCGCCGCATACGGGCGATGACGATGATGCCAGTTCGGATGCCGGCAATGCGCCGTCGGTTACGGCCATTCCGAAGACCAAGCCGAAGGCCAAGCCAACAGGCGATGGCGGCTTGGAGCCAGAGCCCACGGCGTAATAGCCACAACCCTCATGTGAAAAACCCGGCATTTCTGCCGGGTTTTTTTGATATGCAACGCGATGTAACGCCATGAATAGGAGAGTGGAGAAGTTGCGATGCCCGCCCTGATCCCAACAGAATTCACCGCCAAGATCACCTGGCTCGGTCATAATGCTGACCGCGAGGCGGCCCTGGAAAGCAAGGCGTTGACCGCCATGCCGCTGACCTTCGCGGGATATGAGGTTGAGAGCCACGCTGGTTTGACGCGTCCCTCCGACAGCCGCGTTCTGGCGCAATATGAGCGTGGCACGGAAATCCGGAATGTCCGGCAAGTGTCGATCCTTTCTGCGGAGGAGTTGGCCGCGATTGCGGTAGAAATGGGTGTGGAGCGCCTTCATCCCGCTTGGCTTGGCGCCTCCGTCGTGGTCGAGGGTATCCCGGATTTCACCCATATCCCGCCATCCTCGCGCCTCCAAGGCGAGAACGGCACAACCCTCGTGGTGGATATGGAAAACCGGCCCTGTAGCTTACCCGCTAAGGTGATCGAGGCCCATGAACCTGGCTTCGGAAAGGCGTTCAAACCGGCAGCTGTCAATCGGCGAGGTGTGACCGCTTGGGTCGAGCGGGAAGGCACGCTTCAGCTTGGCGAGACCCTGCGCTTACATGTGCCGGATCAGCCGGTCTGGCCACATCTCGACAAAGCGCGGGCGGCGGATCGATAAGATCAGGCCATGAGCGCCACGAGGAGGCCCAAAACCAGACCCGCGACGAAGCCACCTTGCATCAAGATCATCGGTGCTGACATCACATTTCTCCCTCATTCGCTATGGGTAAGACCGTCCGGTGCGAGAAATGGTTCAAAGAAAGCTTGAGGGAGGTCCAACGCGCTGTGATGCATGTGCCATTACAATTTGTTGCGATTGGACTCATGGGCCATAAGGCCAAGGAAGACAGGCCCGAAGCGCCACCGTTTCGGGAATCTGACGGCGCGAAGGTCGGAAATGTCGGAAATGCCCCTGTTCATGTGATCCATAGACGCTATAGGCGAAGGAGACATCACCCAAAGACCGTGACGGGGACCACTCAAAATGGCTTTCAAAACTGACATCGAAATCGCACGCGAAGCGAAGAAACGTCCGATCCAGGAGATTGGCGAGAAACTGGGCATCCCGTCCGATGATCTGCTGCCCTATGGCCATGACAAAGCGAAACTCAGCCAAGACTTTATCGATGGTGTGCAGGGTCGCGAAAACGGCAAGCTGATCTTGGTGACCGCGATCAACCCGACCCCGGCAGGGGAGGGTAAGACGACCACGACTGTGGGCCTTGGCGACGGCCTGAACCGGATCGGCAAGAAAGCCGCGATCTGTATCCGTGAGGCCTCGCTCGGGCCCTGCTTCGGGATGAAAGGTGGGGCCGCAGGGGGTGGCTATGCTCAGGTCGTTCCGATGGAAGAGATGAACCTGCACTTCACGGGTGATTTTCATGCGATCACGTCGGCGCATAACCTGCTCTCAGCGATGATCGACAACCACATCTATTGGGGCAATGCGCTGGAGATTGATGAGCGCCGGGTCACGTGGCGTCGCGTCATGGATATGAATGACCGGGCGCTTCGCGATACCGTGACATCCCTGGGCGGCGTGGCCAATGGTTTCCCGCGTCAAACCGGGTTTGACATCACCGTGGCGTCGGAAGTCATGGCGATCCTGTGCCTCGCCACCGGTCTGGAAGACTTGCAGAAACGCCTTGGCGATATCATCGTGGCCTATACCCGCGAGCGGAAGCCAATCTATGCGCGCGATATCAAAGCCGATGGCGCGATGACGGTACTGCTCAAAGATGCGATGCAGCCGAACCTGGTGCAGACCTTGGAGAACAACCCCGCCTTTGTGCATGGCGGGCCATTTGCCAATATCGCCCATGGCTGTAACTCCGTCATCGCAACGACGACGGCGCTCAAAATCGCCGATTATGTCGTGACCGAAGCTGGCTTTGGCGCCGATCTGGGTGCCGAGAAATTCATGAACATCAAATGCCGGAAAGCGGGCATTGCGCCGGATGCGGTGGTGCTGGTGGCCACTGTTCGGGCGATGAAGATGAATGGCGGCGTGGCGAAGGCCGATCTTGGTGCTGAGAATGTGGAGGCGGTTGAGGCTGGCTGCGCGAACCTCGGTCGTCATATCGGCAATGTGAAAAGTTTCGGTGTGCCCGTCGTGGTCGCGATCAACCATTTCGCCGGTGATACCGAGGCCGAAGTGGCCGCCGTGCAGGCTTATGTGGAGACGCAAGGCTCTGAGGCTGTGCTGTGCAAACACTGGGCCGATGGTTCCGCCGGAACCGAAGACCTGGCCCATAAGGTGGTGGAACTGGCCGAAAGCGGGGCGTCGCAATTCGCCCCCCTCTATCGCGATGAGATGCCGCTGTTCGAGAAGATCGAGACCATCGCCAAGCGGATTTATCGCGCCGATGAGGTGCTGGCCGATAAGAAGATCCGGGATCAGCTGAAAGCCTGGGAAGACGCAGGCTATGGCGATCTGCCGGTCTGCATGGCGAAGACGCAATATAGCTTCTCCACCGACCCCAATCTGCGCGGTGCGCCTACGGGCCATTCGGTGCCGGTGCGTGAAGTGCGGTTGAGCGCCGGTGCGGGCTTCATCGTCGCGATCTGCGGCGAGATCATGACCATGCCGGGTCTGCCACGTGTGCCCTCGGCTGAGCAGATCATGCTGAACGATATGGGCAATATCGAGGGGCTGTTCTGAGATGAGCGCGACGATTATCGACGGAAAGGCCTTTGCCGCGAATGTCCGCGCCCAAGTTGCGGAGCATGTCGCGGGCCTGAAATCCGACCATGGCCTGACCCCTGGTCTGGCCGTGGTTCTGGTGGGCGAGGATCCGGCCAGCCAGGTCTATGTGCACCACAAACACAAGCAGACCGTCGAAGTCGGTATGGCCTCGTTTGAGCACAAGCTGCCCGCCGATACGTCCGAGGCCGATTTGTTTGCCCTGATCGACCAGCTGAATGCCGACCCTTCGGTGCACGGCGTGTTGTGCCAGTTCCCGGTGCCCGATCATCTGGATGAGCGGCGCACAGTGGCGCGGATCGACCCGTCCAAGGATGTCGACGGGTTGAGCGTGACCAATGCCGGGCGGCTCTCCACCGGGGAAGACGCGCTGGTCAGCTGCACGCCTTTGGGGTGCCTGATGCTGCTGCGTGATCAGATTGGCGATATGACGGGGCTGAATGCCGTGGTGGTGGGGCGCTCGAACCTATTCGGCAAACCGATGGCGCAGCTTTTGCTGCGCGAGAATTGCACCGTCACCATCGCGCATTCCCGCACCAAGGACCTGGCCGAGGTCTGTCGCGGTGCCGATATCCTGGTGGCGGCGGTCGGCCGCGCGGAAATGGTCAAGGGCGATTGGGTGAAGCCCGGCGCCACAGTGATTGATGTCGGCATCACCCGGGTGCCGCACCCTGAGAAGCCCGGCAAGACACGGCTGATCGGAGATGTGGAGTTCGCGTCAGCAGCAGAAGTTGCCGGAGCGATCACGCCGGTTCCCGGCGGCGTCGGGCCGATGACCATCGCTTGCCTGCTGGCCAACACACTCACGGCGTGTTGCCGCGCCAATGGGTTACCGGAACCCGAAGGCTTGACTGCTTAAACCTCGGGCCTGGGGCTCGGGCGGAGACCAGCGCTTCAGACCGGGATCATCGTGCCCTGCAAAAGTGCGATGTCGCGGCGGCTGCCATCGGCACGTTCCACCTCGACCGTTGCCCGAGTGATGAGCAGGCGACGCCCGGGTTTCACCACTTCGCCATGCGCCCAAAGCCGCACCCCGTCGCCGGGTGCGATGAGGTTGATCTTCATTTCCACGGTCAAAACCTCGGCATCCGGCTCCATTTGGGTCAGCGCGGCATAGCCCGATGCGCTGTCGCCAATCGCGAAAGTGAGGCCCGCATGGGCAAACCCGTGCTGCTGATTGCTGGCTTCCGTGATGGGCGCGGAGATTGTCACACGCCCTTCGGACACATGCTCTAACCGCGCGTCCAAGCTCCGCATAAGGCCTTGGCTGGCAAAGCTCTTGGCAATGCGATTTTCGACGTCGTCCATCAATTATGCATCTTTCTATCCTAAAGGCCTACACACCCCCGAAACTTTCCTTATCATGTTAACCATTAGCGGAGCAAAGAAACCGCAATTGTTTGTGTAACGAGCTGGGACAAATGCAGACCAAATTATCTGATCTGCGCTTTAGGATGATTCGGATAATCGGGTCGCCTGCGTTTTCTTCATTTGTGGCCATGACTGTCTTGGCCACACTTGTTGGGCCATTCGGCACGTATCTCTCAATGTCATTGCCTGAACGGGCAATCTATTGGGGCATTATGATTGGCGTGTCGGTGTTTTTATCTTTTTGGGTCAGATGCTTGACTTCCAGGGTTGTCGGGGGCGACCCTTTCTTAATTGATATGGTCACAAGCGGTGTTGTCGCGCTGATGCTTGGGCCAATGATCTGGTTCTATAACCACTTTCTCTACAATTTGCCTCGCGCAGATCTGCCAAGTCTTGGGAAGCATGTTCTTGTTGTTTTTGCGGTTTGCATGATCGTGGTTTTGATCCGAGTTTACCTTCAATCCGAACCAGTCGACGCGGAAATTTTATCGCCCCCGCCCGAAGTGCCGGATGTCGTTTTTTTGCGGCGTTTGCCAGATGAATTGGGCAAGGATTTGGTGCATGTTTCTGCGGATGGTCACTATCTCGATGTTGCCACCCATCTCGGGCAGGAGCGCATTCTGATGCGCTTCTCCGATGCCTTGGCTGAGTTGGATGGGTATGAGGGCGTCCGTGTCCACAGGTCTCATTGGGTGGCTTTGGATGCGATTGTGGCGGTGGAGCAAACGGGCCGACGCGTCTTTGTCATTCTGTCCGATGGACACCGGGTCCCGGTGAGCCAAGCCCATCAGCCCGCGCTGACCGAACATGGGTTTCAGGTCTAACGCGGCATTGCCACGCGGAGCGGTGGTGTGGTCAGCAAGATGGCATGCGCCTCGGGCTGCATCAGGGCCGTCAAGGCACTGTCATCGCTGTGAAGGCCGCCGGTATATGTGCCATAGGCGGGCATGATCACCCGCTGATCATCAACCAAGAAACAAGGGCGCGTGACACGCCGCGCGCGGGTCGGAAGCTTCGCTTTGGGGTGGTAATGCCCAGAGATTTCGCCGTCTTGCCCAGCCTCAGCAATATGGCGGAACTGAAGGGGTCCGTGCCGGTAATGCGCAAGGTGACTGCCGCCGAGGTCGACAGGTCCGGCATCGTGATTGCCCTCAATCCAGATCCAGCGTCGCCTCGCCATCAGCTTCGTCAACCAGGTGACCATCTCGCTATGTAGAGCGTCGGCTGCGGCCAAATCGTCGAAACTGTCGCCGAGGCAGATTACCGTTTCGGCTGTCGTGGTCGCCAAATCGGCTTCAAGGCGCATCAGGGTATCCTGGACCTCGTAAGGCGGCAACATCGGCCCGCCGCGACGGGCCATCCGTTCGGACTTACCCAAATGCAGATCTGAGACACAGAGAATGCGGGCCGCAGGCCACCAAAGCGCCCCGGATGAAAGGGCCATCAGCCGCTCGTCGGCAAAGGTAAACTCCAGTTCGTTCATGCTTCGTTCGATGGCATGACGGGCGGCGCCTTGCAAGCTTCACATCTCTCTGACGGGCTAAGGAGCTTGAACACCGGCAGTTGCCATCAAGCGGGCCGCTTCCTCTTCGACCAACCGCTGCTCCGCGCGGCCCTTAACCGCAATCTTTCCGACTTCTAAAAACAGCGGGGCCGCGAGCGGCGTGATGCGCGGCAATTTTACATGGTCAATCCGGGTGCCGATCCGCGTGAGCATCCCGTCAATTCGGCCGAAATCCACCATGCCGCGCATCGCCTCGATCCTCGTGATCTCGAGCATCACGTGGTCGGGGTCGTATTTGCGGAGCGTGTCATAGAGGATATCCGTCGAAAACGTCGCCTGCCGTCCGGTTTTGCGTTTGCCAGCGGGCATGTTGCGGTCGATCAGCCCGGCGATGATTGCAGCACCTTTGAAGGTGCGTTTCATCACCGCGTTGCCGGAGAGCCAGGTCTCCATCGTTTCTGTGAGGGTCTCACGGGAAAACAATGGTTTGGCATCCGGCAAAGGGTCCAGCCCCCAAATCAAGGTTGCATAATCGGTGGAGACAAATCCAAGCGGGTTCAGGCCTTCCTGCTCCATCCGTTGGGTCAGCAATAGGCCTAAGGTCTGCTGCGCATTCTTGCCCGCAAACCCATAGGCGCAGACATGTTCGCGCCCGTCATGGGGGAAGCTTTCAACCAGCAGACGGTCGCGCTCGGGTAGGCGCGAGACCTCTCGTTGTAGGGCGAGCCAGTCGCGTGTGTGTTGCGGCAGTGTCGGCCAATCCTCTTGCCGGAACATCCGCAGAATTCGGTCGGATAACTGGGTGGAAGTGGCGAATTTACTGCCCATGAAGACCGCGACCTTGGGCTTGTCCGATGGGCTTCGGGTAACCTCGATGGTCATCTCGCGGAGGCCTTCATACCGCACGATCTGACCACCGATCAGAAAGGTATCGCCCTTCACCAAAGTCGCAGCGAAATCCTCCTCGACCTCCCCCAAAGGCATCCCGCCCCGCGCGTGTTTCAAGCGGACCTTCAGCTTGTCGGAGGCAAGAATAGTGCCGATATTCATTCGGATCTGTCGGCTCGCGCGGGGGTCACGCAATTGCCACTGTCCATCTGGGCGTTGGACCAGCTTTTGCCAGCGGTCATAAGCCTTTAGCGCATAGCCGCCGGTGGCGCAGAAATCCAGACAGCGATCAAAAGTGCCGCGCGGCAGGGTGGCATAGGCGCCGGCTGACGTGACCTCGGCATAGAGATCATCCGCGGCGAACGGGCCTGCGGCGGCGCGGATCAAGATATGCTGGCAGAGGACGTCCAGTGGGCCGTCGCCTTTCGGATCGCCGTCCAGATCATGGTCCCGGGCGGCTTCCAGTGCGGCGACGCATTCAATGACCTCAAACCGATTCGCGGGCACCATGAGCGCCTTGGAGGGCGCGTTATACCGGTGATTGGCACGGCCAATCCGCTGCACCAGACGTTTGACGTTTTTCGGCGCGCCGACCTGGATGACCAAGTCAACGTCCCCCCAGTCGATCCCTAGATCGAGCGATCCGGTACAAACAATGGCGCGCAAGTCTCCGGTAACCATCGCGGCCTCGACTTTCTCGCGCTGCTCACGGGAGAGCGCGCCGTGATGGATGCCGATTGGCAGGTGCTCTTCATTGGCGAGCCAAAGGTGGTGAAAGAAGATCTCCGCCTGGGCGCGCGTGTTGTGGAAGATCAGCGTCGTCTTATGGGCTCTGACCTGCTCCAGAACCGCCGGAATTGCATAGCGTCCGCCGCCGCCGGACCAGGGCGGGCGCTCCTCGGTCTCCAACATTGAGATGTCGGGGTCAGGGCCAGGATCGGCCTCGAGGATTGCACAAGGATCTGGGTGGCGGGCCAGAATGCGGGCGATGGCGGGCGGGTCTTCAACCGTCGCCGAGAGGCCCACCCGGCGGAGTCCTGGCGCAAGAGTGGACAGGCGCGACAAGGCCAGCATGAGTTGATCACCGCGCTTGGATTCCGCCAGGGCGTGAATCTCATCGACGATCACCCGTTGCAGGTCGTTGAACATATGGCCCGCGTCTTCGTAAGAAGTCAGAAGCGCCAGGCTTTCCGGTGTCGTGAGCAGGATATGCGGCGGATCGGCCCGCTGACGTTTTCTTTGGGTTTGGGTCGTGTCCCCGGTCCGGTCTTCAATGCGGATCGGCAGGCCGATTTCATCCACCGGCGTGCGCAGGTTGCGCTTGATATCTGCGGCCAGGGCTTTCAGCGGCGAGATATAGAGCGTGTGGAGACCCTGATGGGTGCCATCGGCCAATTCGGCCAGCGTCGGCAGAAACCCGGCCATGGTTTTGCCGCCGCCCGTAGGCGCGATGAGAAGTTGGCAGGGCTCTCGTGAGAGCTCCAACATCTGCTGTTGATGCGGATGAATGGTCCAGCCGCGTTTGGTGAACCAATCGGTGATATTCGGGGGCAACGCCGTCATACCACAGAGATAAAGCGTAGGCGCGTGGCGGTCAGCCCCTTTAGCACGTGACGGTGGCGCAAGGCGGCGTCATCGACGAGGGGAGGCGGCCCGGCAGCTTCATCTAAGCACATCCGGTGCAGCGACAGGGGCCAGATCAGTGGATAATGGCTTCCTCTTTGACGTACATGTTCTCCCACGCGCGGTCGATCAGATCGGGGCGCATCTGATATGGGATGCCCTCGAATTCGCAGATCGCAATCAACTGATCGATCAGGAAGTTCGCGTGGTAGTTGGCATAGACATTGTTAATCTTCGGGTAGCGCACTTTCAGCATATGAACGAGGCTTTCCTCGTTTAGCGGCACTTTCTTCTTGCGTGCGACCATGGCGAAGACTTTCAGGAATTCCTCCTGCGTCGGGCCATCAATCTTCACCTTGAAGAAGATTCGGCGCAGCGCCGCTTGGTCGAACAATTCATTCGGGTGGAAGTTGGTGGAGAAGATCACAAGCGTGTCGAACGGCACTTCGAATTTCTCACCCGACTGGAGGGCGAGAATGTCATAGGCGTTCTCCATCGGTACAATCCACCGGTTGATCAGCGCCTGAGGCGGCTCCTCCTGGCGGCCAAGGTCGTCGACGATGAAGACGCCGCCGGTGGATTTCAGCTGCAAGCTGGCCTGGTAGGTGCGGCTGACGGCGTTGTAGTTCAGATCCAGCATGTTCAGCATCAACTCGCCGCCGGTCATCACCGTGGGGCGCTTGCAGAGCAGATAGCGCGTGTCAAACCGGGCCGACGCTTTACGAAGGCTACTATGTGCTGTCGCGTCAGTGTCTTCGATCGGCGTGTGCACGATCGGGTCAAAGAGCGTAATGACCTGACCGGCATAGGCCAGCGCGCGGGGAATATAGATCGTGTCGCCCATTGCGGAACGGATGCCTTCAGCGATGGAGGATTTGCCGTTGCCGGGCGGCCCGTAGAGCAAGACCGAGCGGCCAGAGCCGACAGCAGGCCCAAGCTGATCGATCATGCCATCTGGCAGGATCAGATGACCCATGGATTTTTCCAGCATGTCGCGGGTCAGGTGGATGTCTCGGATCGACTGCCGCTTCACCTGGATTTTGTAGTCATCCAATGGCACTGGCATCGCGCCATAGTATTCGGACTGGCTCAATGCATCGAGGGCGCGGGCTTTGCCATTGTCGGTCAGTTGAAAGCCCATCTCCGAGCCAGACGTCGCATGCAAGGTTCCGGTTGCTTGAAGAAGGCTCATATCGCGCGCCATATCGATCAACCCTTGCGTCAGGGTCAGAGGCAGACAGATCGCCTCGGAAATCTCCGTCGCGGTCTCCACATTCTTGCGGAAGATGGTCTTTAGCAGGATATCGCGCATCATCACGATGGGAAGGCCTGTATCCCCCAATTTGCGCAGGGCAGGGGGGGCAAAACCTTCGGAGCTTGATGGTGTCTGAATATTCATAGCGGGCCCTCTAACTGGCGCGATTTTGCCGGACGAATGCGGCGTAACCTAGGCGGCACGGCTTGAAATTGCGTCAATTTTTGCGGCTCAGGCCCATAGTCCCAAACCGAGCACCAAGTAAATCGCCAGAGCACCGGCCAGAGCCACGCCCATCGGGAAAAGCTTGCCCCGATCCCAAGAGACCCAATCCGGCGTTGCGCGCCGCACCGCTGGCACGCGCGAGGCACCGCGATGGGTCAGCCAAGAGCCGATGAGGACCAGGGAGAAGAGCATCAGGAAGAACAGCGCATCGCCCGTCGCAATAAAGGGGGCCATAGCCGCCGCGAATTTCGCATCGCCCGCGCCGACGAGGCCAAGCGAGGAGACCACAAAACCGACCAACAAGACACCGCCAAGCTGTGCAAGACGCCAGAGATACGTGTCGAATGGGAGAAGGAGCAGGCCACCGATCAGGAAGACCCCCGCCAGGGCGAGGACCGCGACATTGGGAATACGCATCTCACGCAGGTCAGACCAGGCGACCCAGATGCAGATCGGTACGACGAAGGGCAGGAACCAAGCGGCTTCGGAAAAGGTTAACGACATCAGTTGCGCACCTCCGTATCAAGCGCACGGAGGGCCCGCACGGCGGCGTCGAAATGCTGCGGATGGGTGTCGATTGCTTCGGCCAAAAGACCGCGGCCAATATCCACATCGCCTTGGCGGATAGCGGCGAGTGCCGCGGTATGGAGCAACTGCGCGCGCTCAATCTGCGTCATTTGCACCAGCGGCAGATTGTAGTTGCCCCGCGCAGCCCGCGCCAAAACAAGGTTGTTCTTGGCGGTGAAGAGATCGGGGTCATAGGTGATCGCCTCGGTAAACAGGCGTTCGGCAGCTTCGGTGTCGCCACGTGTGAGCTTGGAGAAGCCCCAATTGTTCAGAACACTCGCGGGCCGGGTCGTGAGACCCACAGCCGTCTCATAAAAGCTGTCCGCATTGGACCATTCTTGGTTGCTATCGGCCACCATCGCTTCGAGTCGGTAGCGTTCATATGTCTCGAAGGTGGGTGGAACCAGATCAAGCTGCGCTTCGGCCTGATCCCAGTCACTGTTGCGGATCAGCGCGTCGGCATAGTCTACCCGGTCTTGGGCGGTCGCTTCCGGATGTTCCGCGATGTCGCGCCATACAACGCCCGCTTCGGCCGCCCGTCCAGCGCGGATCAAGCTGTGACCCAGGCCCCGCTGCAGATCCAGCCGGTCAGGCTGTTCTCGCGTCGCTCGGCGAAAATAGGTGACCGCCTCGTCAGGGTCGGCGACGGTGAGCATGATGTCGTTGAGATTGGTCTCATCGATAACATTCATACTGTCCATCGCGCGCTCCACATCGGCGCGTTCGGAATTGCCACAAGCGGCGAGTCCCAGGGACAAGCCGACAACCAGAGAAACCCGGGTAGTCAGGCGCATAGGCGACCTCTTACTGCTCGATCGCTATGTTCTTGGTGTGTCGGTAAGGATCCAAACCCCTCCGCCCCGACGCTCCAAATCATAGCGGTTTTCGTTGTTTTCAGGAATATACCCCGAATTTTCCATTCTTGCGATAGCGAGCCTTAAGTTTTCGCGGATGGAGTCCGATTGGCCACTATCGAGGGCAAAAGCGTGCTGAAACACCTGCCGCGCTTCGCCATATTCGCCCCGTTCCATCAAGACGACGCCGAGATTGTTCCAGGATGGTGGGAAGTCGGGATCTTCTTCGACCGCGCGGCGGAGCCAGGTTTCGGCTTGGCCTAAACGGCCGAGCTGTAGATTTGCGGAACCAAGGGCCGAGAAATGTGCGCCAGAGGGGCCGTCTTCCGCCGTCGCGCGCATATACGCCCTGAGCGCCAGCTCATATTCGCCAGCCTCCATCAAGCGATGGCCAACGATGAGCCCATCGACCGCGTCGCGCAGCACATGGGTGCCGGCGGGTGCGGCCAAACCCTGGCGGTCCGCGCCCAAACGGCTGGTCGCCTGGTGACCACAGGCGGCCAGCCCAAGAATTGTTGTGGAAATGATGAGCCCCCGCATCATGATCCTAATCTCCTTGGTTGGATTGCCTCCGCATTAGCCTCCGCCAAGGTTTTGCGCGATGCCATAGACCGATGGGCCGATCAGAATGATCAACAGCGGCGGTACACAGAACATCATCGTGCCGAGTGTCAGTTTGGTCGGGAGTTTGTTGGCTTTCTCTTCGGCACGCAACACGCGTTTGTCGCGCATCTCGGCGGCATAGACCCGGAGCGCTTCGGCCACGGAGGTGCCGAAAGTCGCTGATTGGATCAACACGGTGACGAAGCTATTCACATCCTGAATATCGACCCGCTCGCCCATATCGCGCAACACTTTGGTTTTGTCTTTGCCGGCCTTCATCTCATAAGCGACCATTTCAAACTCTTCGCAAAGAGCGGGGTAGGCCGCGCGCATCTCTTTCGCGACACGGATGATGGATTGGTCGAGTGACTGACCCGCCTCAACGCAGACCAACATCAGGTCAAGCGCATCCGGAAAGCCCTGGGTGATCTCTTCGGCGCGGGTCTGAACCCGTTTTGTGACCCAATACTTCGGCAGGTAATACCCGACCGCCCCCGGGATTAGGACCGACATGATCGAGGCTTGGGCACTAAGCCCAGGCGCCACCAGCACATAGATCGAGCCGAGCGCCAGAAAGCCGAGGCCAAGGGCGAATTGGGCAAAGTGGAAGGTTTGCACAGCCCCTTTCGAGCGGTAACCCGCACGGATCAAGGTCAGGCGCATCTGGCTCAGTTCGTCGATATCCTGTGGCTCGAGGAATTGCGAAAACCGATCCAGTCGCTGGTCCTTGCCGCCAATCCGTAGCGCTCGGCGGGACTCTTGGTCACCGGCACCGTTTTGCATATCGCGCAGCTTATCAAGCGGGTCCTTTTTCCGGAACAGAATGGCTGGAAGGGCGACGATGACCAAAAGGAGGCCAAGGCCACCGACCAAAATCAGCGGGCCAAGATCGCCAAGGGCGCCGGTCACGGCCTCATTGATTTGAGTCAGAAGGTTTCGAATGAAGTCCATCGGTTAACCCGCCTTTACACTTTGATGTTGACCATCATGCGCATGAAAATGACGTTCACGAACAACATCACCCCAACAACAGCACAAGCTGGGATAAAGACTGGGCTGTTCATCACGTCGCTATAATAATCGGGCTGCATCACGTTGATGCCGATCAGGCATAGGATCGGGAAAACCGAGAGGAACATCCCTGACCACTTCGCCTCGGCAGTGATCGCTTTCACCCGGCGGAACAGTTTGAACCGCGCGCGGATCACATTTGCCAAGCCAGCCAGGATCTCTGCAAGGTTGCCGCCGGAGGTCTGCTGAATGCCAACAGCGACCGCCATGAAACGCAAGTCTTGCAGGTCCAAACGTTCAGCCATGTTTTCGATGCTTTCCGCGATATCGCGGCCATAGGCAGCTTCGTCAGCAATGATGCCCAGTTCCGAGCCAAGCGGATCGGCTACCTCTTTCGCAACCGTGTTGATGGCCGAGACAAACGGGTGCCCCACGCGCAGCGAGCGCACCATCAACTCCACCGCGTCGGGCAGTTGTTCCTCGATCATTGCGATGCGTTTTTTGGCTTTGGAGTTCACCCAGTAATACACACCGCCGACGCCCATCCCGACCGACACCAACAGGCGGATCGGCAAGGATGCCCCTGTCAACAGAGTCAGCAGCAAAAAGGCGACCATCGTCATGCCGATCATAACCAAGATGAGCTGTTGCGGCGTGAAGGCGATATTGGCCTTCTGCGCTTTGTCGGCGATCAACGAGTAGAGAGGGATCGTGCGGGACTTGGTGTGTTGGTCCAGCTCTTTGCGGAGCTTGGCCAGGACATCCTCCCGCGAGGACCCTTTTTCGAGCATGGTCAGCCGTCGGTTGACCCGAGCGTTGAAGCTAATCGATTTGCCAAAAACCATCAGATACACGCCGTTGACCAGCATGATCACGCCGACGAATATGCCGATATAAATGAGGGGTTCGATGCTGATTTGCATGACAGCTTACTCCGCCGCGACAGGGTCGTAGATGGACATGGGCAGGTCGTAGCCCCATTGCTTGAAGCGTTCCGAATAGTGCGAACGCACGCCACAAGCGGTGAACCGACCGATGATCGTGCCGTCAGGTTTCAGGCCCAA
The DNA here is from genome assembly GCF_013179285.1 of Roseobacter sp. HKCCD6576-2. GTDB lineage: Bacteria > Pseudomonadota > Alphaproteobacteria > Rhodobacterales > Rhodobacteraceae > Rhodophyticola > Rhodophyticola oceani. Next base: position 788,920 of record NZ_WVNW01000001.1, read on the forward strand.
ACGCTGATAGCGGAAGACCTCCTGCATCGAGATCACTTCGCCTTCCATGCCCGTCACCTCGGTGATCGAGACCATGCGGCGTGAGCCGTCCTGCAAACGGCTGGCCTGCACAATCAGGTTCACCGCCGAAGAGATCTGCGCGCGAACGGCCTTGATCGGCATCTCGATACCCGACATGGCAATCATGTTTTCCAAGCGCGAACAGGCATCTCGCGCTGAGTTGGCGTGGATCGTGGTCATCGACCCGTCATGGCCGGTGTTCATCGCCTGCAGCATGTCGATCACCTCATCGCCGCGGGTTTCCCCCACGATGATCCGGTCGGGTCGCATCCGAAGCGCGTTCCGCAAACAATCGCGTTGTGTAACGGCACCTTTGCCTTCGACATTCGGCGGACGGCTCTCCATCCGACCCACGTGAATCTGTTGAAGCTGAAGTTCCGCCGTATCCTCGATCGTCAAGATCCGCTCGGAATTGTCGATGAAGCTCGAAAGCGCGTTCAGCGTCGTGGTTTTACCGGAGCCCGTCCCGCCCGAAACAATCACGTTCAGGCGTGTGGCAACGGCAGCTTGAAGATACGCCGCCATTTCCTCGGAAAACGCGCCGAATTTCACGAGGTCATCGACGCCCAGCTTCTCCTTCTTGAACTTACGAATGGAGACCAAGCTGCCATCCACGGCGACCGGCGGGACCATCGCGTTGAAACGCGAGCCGTCTTTGAGGCGCGCGTCCACATGCGGGTTCGATTCGTCGACGCGACGACCAACGGCCGATACGATCTTGTCGATGATCCGCAGCAGGTGCCGCTCGTCTTTGAACCGCACATCGGAGAGTGTCAGCTTGCCGTCACGTTCCACAAAGACGCGATTTGGGCCGTTCACCAGGATATCGTTGACGGTGTCGTCCTTCAGCAGTGGCTCAAGTGGGCCAAGGCCGGTCACTTCGTCGAAGAGTTCAGTTTGCAGGGTCTGACGGTCTTCGCGGTTCAAGACCACACCCATCTCCGCCAGTTCCTCGGACGTGATCGCGCTGATCTCGGCCTTCAATTCTGTGTCTTTCGCGCCTTCGAGCGCCGAGAGATTCAGGTTTTCGAGGAGACGGTGGTGCATTTCCGTCTTGATTTCGTCGAGGCGCAAGCGACGCTTTTTCTCTTTGTCGAGATTTGCGACCTCAGCGGCGGGTTTTGCAGGCTGATCTGGTGCCGGTTGTTTCCGCTGCACTTTCGGCTGCGGGGCTTCTACACCACCCAGCGGCACACCGCTCGCGGTTTCGCCGGCCTGCGCAGCAGGTCGCGCCGCCACCGGTTTTTTGTATTTCGAGAACATGGCTCTGGTCTCCCCTACCTAGCGACTGCGTCCGACAGCATCGCCTCGAAAAGGTTGCCAGCCAGTTTCAAAATGTCTTTCCGCATCGGATTTTTTCGCGCCATTTCAGCCAATGGTACGCCATGATCCGAGGATTGCGTCACTTGGCGGGCGCCGTCAGAAAGCTGTGTCGAGATCTTCACGCCTAAGCTGTCTGCAAGGCGCTTCACGCGCGATTTTCCGTTCAAATCCAGGCCTTTCGGCGCTCGGTTCAGAACAAAGTTTACCTTTTCGAGCGGCAGTTCTTCCGACTGCAAGGCCCGGATGAACCGCATCGCGTTTTGAGCCGAGCGCATGTCGAGTTCCAGCATCGAAAAGAACACATCGACTCGGTTCAGGACGGTCTCTGTCCATTGCACGATCGTGGTTGGCATATCGATAACCACGATGTCGAAACACTCCGTCGCAAGGTTCAGAACCGCTTCGACGTCTTCGGGCGAGATCATATCGAGCGGGATGATCTCGGACGGTGCCGTAAAGACCGACAATTTTCCGTTGTAATCAAGGAGGGCCTGTTTGAAGGCGTCCACATCCATGCCCTGACTATCTGACAGCACTTCGAGGATCACCTCGCGCCGCGGCAGGTCAAGGAATGTCGACGCCGAGCCAAACTGCAGATCAAAGTCGATCAGGCAAACGGACGGCGCTCTCTTCTTGTCGATATTGGCCAGTTCCCAGGCCAAATTGACAGCCAAAGTCGTGGACCCTGTGCCGCCAGCCAGGCTTTGCACGGCGAAGATCGCAGATCGGCCATCCATCGTGGGTCGGGGATCAAGCGATGAAGTTTCGGTGTCGCCAGCTGGTTGCGTTCCGGGAGCGGGCTCGCGGATACGTTTTATAGCATCGTGCAAAGCCCGCTCGGGCAAAGGGTAGGGCACGAAATCATCCGCGCCCAGTTTCATTAACTGATGCAGGCCTTGGGTGCTTAATTCATTGGCGATTAGGATCACTTTGATCCCTTTGGCCTTGGCGGCGCGGATCAACTCACCGATCAGACCAATGTCACCTTCATCTTGTTGATCAACTGCAATAGCGACGAATTCCAGGCCGTCGGATTCTCGTTGCTCAAGAAAGGCGCGGGCTTCGTCCAAATGCAAATCGCCCCAGCTTTCGCCGAGTTCGGTTTCCATATCATCGATCAAAAGATCGAAATTCTGCACGTCCCTAGAAATCGTGGAAGCCACGATCGGTGCGGGATCAGATTTCAGCGCAAGTCCGCCACTCATTCCTCAATTCCCATATTGCCTGACTTCGCCAGGTTCTGTTGCCATCCGGTATTGCGCGGCACGTGCGTTTTACCGGGGGAGCTAGGATCATTTCCGCGCTGCTCGGATGCGGTTTGCCCTATGCCTTGAAAGAGTTTTGATGCGTAAAAAGGGCAACAATACGACCAAAAAGCCGTAACTATTGGGAAAAACGCCACGTATTGGACACGTGGCGTTTCATGATTGCAGGTTATTCGGCGGACTCGCTACCGCCGGTATACCTCCGGTAGACCACTTGCGCGTACCTTCCATCAAGAACCATCGGGTGGTCTTGAACAAAGCCACTTACTTCGGTCACGGTGCGACGGTTGCGGCGCTCACGGGCCTCGGTGGCGACGATCGGCTGTGTTTCCCCAAAGGAAACAAGCGCTTCCAAACGGCTACGGTCGACCCCTTGGCTGACCAGGTAATTCACCGCGGCGCGCGCGCGACGTTGACCAAGCCGTTGATTGTAGCCTTGGCTGCCCACGAGATCGGTATGGCCATAAACACTGAAACGGACTTCGGGGAACTGCCGGATCCAGGTCGCCTGCTGTCGCAGTGTCGCGCGAGCGGTATCGTCGAGTTGGGCGGAGTTGAAAGCGAAATTGATCGTCGTTGGCACTTCTGCGGCGAATCGGCCCGCGAGGCTTTCCACGTAACTACGCTGCCCTGTCATGACGAGGACGTTGTTCATTGTGGGGTTGCCAAACCCGCCCTCATCAATGCGTGCGCCTGCCGGACGTTCAAAGTTGGGTCCACATGCCGCCAATGCAAGGCCAGCGGCCCCAAAAATCGCGTATCTTACTGATGTCAGGATAGCCATTTGCTCACTCCATCACATAGCCGTAGGAGCCGCTGAAATCTTGTTGTGCGACATCGGCAGTAGCAGTGCCGGCACGCGGCGCACCGCTAACGCGACCCCCGAGAAACAACTCGCGCTCGGTTGGAATTGCCACCCTGTCAGTAGGCAGCGCCAGGGCCTCTCCACGTGTAGGGGAAACCAGATGTGCTGTGACAATGATCACAAGCTCTGTTTGATCCCGTTGATAATTTGTGCTGCGGAACAACGCGCCGAGGATCGGGATATCGCCCAACCACGGCACCTGGCCGATCGAGTCGCGGAAATCATCCTGCAACAATCCGGCAATCGCAAAGCTCTCGCCATCCCGCATCTCGACTGTCGTCGAAGCTCGACGGGTGTTGATTTCGGGAATGTTCGTGCCGGGTTGAATCTCTCCGATCGACGAAACCTCGCTGGCGAGGCTCAAGTTTATGACCTCGTCATGTACAACGGTCGGCGTGAAGGACAGGTTGACACCAAAAGGTTTGAAGTCAATGGCCACGCCTTCTTCGGTGGAAACCGGTATTGGGTATTCTCCACCTGCCAGGAATGATGCAGTTTGACCGGAAAGGGCCGTTAGGTTCGGCTCCGCCAGGGTGCGGGCCAAGCCATTGGTCTCAAGGGCTTCCAGAAGGATACCGAACTCCGTGCTTCCTGAGCCGAAGGTGACGCCGAACACACCGTTTCGGCCGTCCAGGGTTGGGTTGATCACTGCTGCGGGGAAGTTGGTTGCGGCGCTACCGGAGCCAAACTGTGCGTCACCGCGTAGAGCCCCAAAACTTGTTGACAGATTCTGACGGACCGACCGCGACATCTCTGCGAAACGCACCTGGAGCAGCACCTGCTGAGATCCGCCAACCGACATCAAGTTCGACACGCGACCTGGTGCATAGCGTTCACCAAGTTCCATTGCACGTTCTACAGTTTGACCAGAACTCACGATGCCGGACAGAACGATACCGTCATTCGCCGTCCTTACTTCAACCTCTTCGCCTGGCAGGATATCCTGAAGGCGCTCGCGCAGCTCCGCCACATCCGGGATCACTTGCACTTCGACATTTGCAATCAGGCTGCCATCGACACCCAAAAGGGTCATGGTTGTCCGCCCGGGTGCACGGCCCAAAACATAGATTGTGCGTTCCGAGAGCGTGGCGATATCGGCGATCGCCGGGTTCGCTACTGAGAGCTCTGCAAAGATCGCATCGCTTTCAACGACGACCGCGCGGTTCATTGGAACGCGCAATGAGGTTGATGTTGCACCTTCCAAGACGCGCAAGGTCTGGGCTTGGGTAAGAGGCGCTGCTGCCAGCGCGAGGGCAAAGCCGAACAGGCTTGCCCGAAGAACGGTCATAAAGCTCATTGTGATCCTGCCTCTCTGATCACGTTATGGGCCGATTTTTCGTGCCCGATTGAGCGCACCATGCCCCAATTCCGCTTTCCGCGCAAGAATCAGGCATTTGCAGCCCGTTTTTTATGTGATCTGGAAACCACGCGGCCCAAGGTGTGGCGTAAAAAGAAACACGGCCCCCAAGATAGAGGGCCGCGTCTTGTGATTGTTTCGAAGGTGCTAGTTGGTGCAGGGCACCGGGGTCACGACCACTTCACCACCACGACGGTTACGAACGGTGCAAATCCGAGGGCCGGCTTCCTGCTCAACAGCGGCGATGCCCAAGAGCTGATCCTGGTTGATTTCGACCGTCTCGCTGATCGTTTCATCCCCGACGCCCACCAGCGCGAGTGTTAGGCGGCCGGAAGACTGCGCATGAGCCAAGGCGGCGATCTCTTCCGGAGGTGCCTCGACTGTGATCGTCCGCGCGATGGTTGGGTTGTTCCGGTCTTCGTCGGCGATCTGGTCAATTGCGATAATTTGCACATTCGAGCGGATCAATCGGGTCACGTTCTCACCCCGGGCCGTACCGGTCCAATACACATCTACGCGGTCACCTGGCCGGAGAAAGCCTGAGACGCCCGAAGCCACATCGACTGACAGCGCAAAAGCGCGCATACCGGCCCCCAGCCGTGAGGCCACGCCGGCATCTTGGCCAGGTGCCGTCACCTTGGAAACCAAAATCGGCTCATCGCGCTCCATCACACGGAGAACGGTGCGCAGTTCTTCCGGACCTTCGGGGAACAACTCCTCAAGGCTGGTGAAAGCGCCGAACGGTACATGGGCCGCGGGCCACAAGACAGCCGTCACATGCTCTTGCCGTAGCTGTTGCCCATATCTTAGTTGCGTATTGACCACATAGACCTCTGTCGTCTGGATAACAGCGTTTCTTTGATTGGCTAAGGCGGTTTGATACTGAGCAAATCTGTCTTGCGCCACATAGACTGCAAATCCTGCCAAGGCGACGCCGACGATGAGGACAAGCCCGAAAATCACTCGCATGTCGTAGGTCCTTTAATTAGCGCGCAGCACGTGCCGATGACACGTGCCGCGCAGTTTTCTGATATAATCATGCACTCCGAATTGGGCGGAAACATGGTGGCAACACGGTGTCTTTGGGTCTGGCGGGGTGGATATGGCAGATGATGTTCGTCCACGCTGCGGGCCGTTATGCCCTCCGACTCTGTTTGATTTTGCTAGTTTCCAGGAGTCTCCGGATGTGTGAACCCGTCATAGCGATGGTCGGTCAACAGTTGCGTTTGAATGTCACGAGACAGAGTCTCAAGCCCGGCACCGACAACATTTGCCACGGCGAGGCCAAGTCCAACGAGGGCCGCAGTGAGTACGACCCAATCCACGGTCACAGCACCAGTGTCGTCCAATATGAAGGATCGAACAGGTATCGACAGATGCATAAAATTCTCCCCGGCGGGTGATAATTGAAAGCCTGGCAGGGCTCCTAAGCAGACCGAGGCAGAGTCGGGGCGAAATGTGGCACAAATGTGTTAGAGATGCGCAGCTATGGTGTATTTTTGGCAAATCTTGGAAGCAATCTGGTGATACTGTTCCCGTTGCGGCAATAAAAAAGGCCGCGCTTCTTTCAGCGCGGCCTTTCTCAGATATCTTAGATAACGCCGTATGGCGATAATCTGTTGATTAAGGAGTTGTCTCGGTCTCAGTGAAGACCGTGTTGCCATCGAACGGGTCGGTCAGCGGATCGGTATCGGTCAAGGCCTGGCCAATGTCGGTCGACAGGTTCTCAACACCACCCGACACAACGGCCATAACGGCCAGGCCCAGGCCCACGATGGCTGCGGTCAGAACGACCCAGTCAACGGTCACGGCGCCGGATTCAGATGCGGCGAAGTTTTTGATCAGTGCAGTCATTATCTTAATCTCCAGTTTCAAGTCTTTGACAGTTTACCTGTTTGGTTCCTGCCCCCTCGGGACAGCGTTGTTTTCCCTCCGAATCGGGGCGCAAATTGGGCGAGGGCTGGATTTTTGTAAGAATTGTTCGCGGTTCTTTTGCGGTTTGTTGCGAGGGACATGTAAATTGCCCACCGTCTAGCGCATTGTATTCATTCGATGTCGGTGGGGGTCGTGCTCTAACCAGACAAGGGGATTCCTATTCTCGGTTCTTTCAGGCAAGCTGAAAGAAAAGAACAACAGGCAAGTTTGACCTATGCAGGTGACCTCCTCCTTCCTGACAATCGGGCTATCGCTGCTTGCGGCGCTGCCCATTCAAGCGCAATCCGCCGACCCGCCTCCGTTCCCCGAATTCACCTTTCGCCGTGTGGCGCCGCCAGCGGCAGGGCACACCGGGCCGCGGATCAATATCCAGATCGAGCCTCAGGTGACGCCCGTGGCCGCCCCGTCTTTGACGCCGGAGCCGGAGGCGCCCGCCGCGACAGGTTTGGATTGGTTCTGGTCCGAGATTTCCCCGGGCCTCGCGGAAGGGGCGGGGCGGTTCCAAGCCGCGCTGGATCATCTCTCCTCGGCGCCGGAGGCGGCCACGCTTGGTGTCGCGCGATTGGACCAACTGCGTGCGCTATCTGGGGCACATGGTGCGGATATCCTGCGCGCCACGGTTGGGACACCTGTGTCGCCAGCCTTGGTTCTGTCCGTGATGTCGGTCGAATCCGCGGGGGCAAGTGAAGCGATCAGCAGCGCAGGTGCTCAAGGGTTGATGCAGTTGATCCCGGCCACGGCCGAGCGGTTCGGCGTCGAGGATGCGTTCGATGTGGAGCAGAACATCGCTGGCGGTGTCGCCTATCTGGCCTGGCTGATAGAAGAGTTCGACCGCGACCCGGTTCTGGTTCTGGCGGCTTATAATGCGGGCGAAGGGGCGGTCAGAACCGCAGGCGGCGTGCCGGACTATGCCGAAACCCGGCGTTACGTGCCCAAGGTGCTTGCAACGTGGCTCGTCGCGCGCGCGCTTTGTCTTTCGCCGCCCGAGCTGATCTCGGATGGCTGTGTCTTTGAGGCGATGATCGACGGTTGATGCCTATTGAAAGACGTCTGCCCATTCTGGGTGACGTCGAGAAAGCGATTTCACAAAGGGGCAGAGCGGGACGATCTTCACGCCCTCGGCCCTTGCATCCGCCACCAGTCGCTCGACGAGCGCTTTGCCCGCGCCGCTGCTGCGCATGGCATCTGGCACGCCGGTGTGATCGGCGATGATCAGATGGGGCGAGGCGATGGAATAGGTCAACTCCGCCTCGGCCCCGTTTTGCGCGAGAACATAGCGGCCCTTGGAGCCGCTGACCTCGCGCGTGATGTCAGACAATGGTCGCCTCTGTCGCGGCGCGCAGGTCCTCTTCGGTGACACCCTCGGCGGTCTCGACGATTTTCAAGCCGCCCTCGACCACATCCATCACGCCCAGGTTGGTGATGATCCGGTCGACCACTGATTTGCCGGTCAGTGGCAGGGTGCATTCCTTGAGCACCTTGCTGTCGCCGTGTTTGTTGGTGTGATCCATCACCACGACCACGCGGCCGACACCGGCGACCAGATCCATCGCGCCGCCCATACCTTTGACCAGCTTGCCAGGGATCATCCAGTTGGCGAGGTCGCCATTTTCGGCCACTTCCATCGCACCCAGGATCGCCATGGCGATTTTGCCGCCTCGGATCATGCCGAAAGACTGCGCGCTATCGAAATAGGCGGTTTGCGGGAGTTCAGTGATCGTCTGCTTGCCAGCGTTGATCAGATCCGCATCCACCTCGTCTTCGGTGGGGAAGGGGCCCATGCCGAGCATCCCGTTTTCCGATTGCAGCGTCACCTCAATCCCCTCGGGAATGAAATTCGACACGAGGGTCGGAATGCCAATGCCCAGATTGACGTACCAGCCGTCTTCCAGCTCTTGCGCCGCGCGGGCGGCCATTTGATTGCGATCCCAAGGCATCAGGCAGCCCTCACAGTGCGTTGTTCGATACGTTTCTCATGCTCGCCTTGAATGAGGCGATGCACATAAATCCCGGGCAGATGGATCGCGTCGGGGTCCAAACTGCCGGTCGGCACAATCTCTTCAACCTCGACCACGCAGACTTTGCCGCACATCGCCGCAGGCGGGTTGAAGTTCCGCGCGGTCTTGCGGAAGATCAGATTACCGGTCTCATCGGCCTTCCAGGCTTTGACGATGGAGAGATCGGCGAAAATACCCTCTTCCATGATATAGGTCTCGCCGTTGAAGTCCTTGTGCTCTTTGCCTTCGGCAATCACCGTTCCGACGCCGGTCTTGGTATAAAAGCCCGGAATGCCGCAGCCGCCGGCCCGCATCCGCTCGGCCAAGGTGCCTTGCGGATTGAATTCCAGCTCCAGCTCGCCCGACAGGAATTGCCGCATGAATTCGGCATTCTCGCCGACATAAGAGGAGAGCATCTTCTTGATCTGCTTGTCGGCCAGGAGGATGCCGAGGCCAAAATCGTCTACGCCGCAATTGTTCGAGGCAACAGTCAAATCCTTGGTGCCCGCCTTGTTGATCGCGTCGATCAGAAGCTCGGGGATACCGCAGAGGCCGAAACCGCCCGCCGCAATGAACATCCCGTCAAACAAAAGCCCGTCCAGCGCTTCGGCGGCTGAGCCGTATACCTTTTTCATGAGCTGACGCTCCCCCTCTTGGCAAACTTGCCGCAAACTGGCCTGTGCCGTGGGGGAAGTCAACGCGGATGCCGCGCTGCGGCGCTTTGGTCTCAGGCGCGGATCGCGTCTTCCATCTCGCCGATGAGCGTGGAGCAAAACGCCTGGAAGCGCGCGCCCGGCTGTTGCGCGGTGATCCGGTCGGCCAACGGGTCGGGCGCTGTGATCGCGCTCCCCGAGAGCGCTTCAAGCACGGCATGGCCGCAGAACGGCACATGGGACGCCGCATATCCGCCCTCATGCACCAGCGTCAGACGCCCTGCGCAGAGATCTGCGGCAGCTTCCATCACCAACTCGGTCATCTGCCGGAAGGTGTTTGACCCGGCCAGCATCCGGCTGAGCGGATCAACGCCCGACGCATCAAACCCACAGGCGACGACGATCGCATCCGGTTCGAAGGACCGAAGCTGTGGCAGGACCAACCGCTCCGTGACCTCGATATAGGTGGCATGGCCCGCACCGGGCGGCAGTGGGATGTTGAGATTGTACCCGTCACCCCGATCTGACCCGCGATCCTGAAAATCACCGGAATCTCGAGGGTAATTCCGCTCCTGATGGATCGAGATGGTCAGCACATCGTCGCGATCATAGAAAATCGCCTCGGTGCCATTGCCGTGATGCACATCCCAATCGAGGATCGCAACTCGCTCGACCATGCGGGCGGCGAAGGCCGCCTCGACTGCGATGGCGATATTCGCCAGGAGACAGAACCCATTTGGGAAGTCCGGCAAGCAATGATGCCCGGGCGGGCGGGAGAGCGCATAAGCGTTTGTGACATCCCCTCGCAGCGTGGCGAAAAGCGCCGCCTGGGATAGCCCGGCCGAAAGGCAGGCGATCTCATATCCATCGGGGCCGAATGGCGTCCGCAGGCCAAGCTCGCCACCGCCAGCCGCGGCCGCTTCGCGAAAGCTGTCGAGATAGCTTTGCGGATGCACGCGGAGCAGATCTTCTGTCGTGATGGGCGGTGCGCTGCCACTGTCCAGGTCGGCAAGAAGGCCCGTAACATCCAGAAGGTTCTTCAAGCGCCGCTTTGTCTCGGGGTCTTCAGGCAGGCCGCCGGTCGCCATAGGTTGCACCAAACCGCCGACCGGACTCATGAAGGCGTAATTGCCGCCCGAATGCCAGAAACACCGCTCGTCCCAGAAAAACCCCGTCGCCATGATACCCTCCGCTTCTTAAGCGGACTATGGCAGCGGCGGCCTCTTGGGGGCAATGGGGCGGGCAAAGATATCAGGACTTGCCGCATGAGGCGCAATCTGCTGGCATGGAGAGATGAGCGATCCAACAGATGATATGCTTGCCGCCCGGTATCGCCCGCAGCTTGAGGCGGAACGGGCCGAGTTGATGGCGGCGTCGGACGAGACGAAAGACAACCGCAAGCCCGTCGAACTGGATCAGCAATCCGTCGGGCGGCTGAGCCGGATGGACGCGTTGCAGGGGCAGGCGATGGCGAAAGGTCTAGAGGCGCGGCGTCACGGTCGGCTGAAAGCGATCGATGCAGCACTGGCCCGCATACGAGACGCGGAGTTTGGCTGGTGCGAAGATTGCGGTGAGTTCATCGGCCAGGGTCGTTTGGATTTCGATCCCTGCGCCCCACGCTGCGTGAGTTGCGCGTCTTAGTCCGTTGCTTCACGACGCAGCCGATAGACGCCTTCTGGCAAGTCCAACGCTGCCGCGAGATCTTGCAGCTGCGCCATCGAAAGTGTGATTTTCTGCATCTGATCGGTGCGCGGATCGTGCTGCTCCACCGTCACACATTCGGAGAAGGCGGATATGGTGAGATCCTCGTTCAACGGAGCGTCACCCTCATCCACCAAGGTGATCACTGTGGCGTCGAATTCATGCTCAATCGTAAACATAAATTCAGCCTATGGAGGATGTTCGGCATATGCAACGGCGCGTTTCGACATCTACGCCGCGCACAAAATCGGGCACATTGGCGTGAGGACTCTGGACCGGCAGGCTGCCCGTGTTACTGCTTGAAGGGTTCGGTTACTGGGTGACGGGATTGAGGAGGAGGGCGCAAATGCGGACCTATTTGTTGATTTTGGCCTTGATGGGGCTTGCGGCGTGTAACATCGCGCCCGCGCCGATCACGCCTTCGGCCCCACCGGCTACAAGTGACACGCCGCGCCTGCCGCCTTCGGTCGCCGTCGCGAATTTCGAGGAGGTTGTGGCTCGGGTTGAACCCGTCGCTGAGTCTGTCTGTCGGCGCGAAACACCCCGGCAAAACTGCGACTTCGTGATTGCGGTGGAAAGGGATCCGCGCGCCGGAGTAAATGCGTTTCAAACGCTCGATAAAAATGGTCGCCCATTCCTCGTCTTTACGCTTGGGCTGATCGCCGAGGCGCGCAACATCGATGAGTTGGCCTTTGTCATGGGGCATGAAGCGGCGCATCACATCGAGCAGCACATTCCGCAACAACGTCAGTCCGCGCGCGAGGGGGCGTTCGTCCTCGGCACTTTGGCGCAGATGGGCGGTGCCAGTCAGTCCGGGATTAGGGAGGCCGTCGAGATTGGTGCCTTCGTTGGCGCGCGGCGGTTTTCGCAAGATCATGAGTTGGAGGCCGATCGACTCGGCACGATCATAGCGATCAGAGCCGGCTTCGACCCTGTGCGTGGGTCGGCATTTTTCGAACGTTTGCCCGACCCAGGCGATCAATTTTTGGGCACGCATCCCCCCAATGCCGCCCGCCAGGCCATCGTGCGCAATACGGCCGCCCAATTCGGACGCCGCAATTGATCTGAGTCATGGTGCCGCCTCCCGCCTAATCTACTTTTGCGTTCAGGGAGCGCCTTGTTTCACGGGGCGCGGGAGCTTGGGAGGATTTGGGATATGCCCGGAAGTAAGACCCTGAAGGAACACGAGGCGCTGATGTCGCGGATGGCGCGCACCGTTGGCACCGATTTGGACGAGGCTGAACTCCGCGGCGATCTCCCTCCCGAAATGCGCAATGACATGCTGTTGCGCTGCACGGGATGCGCCTCACCTCAGGAATGTGAACGGTTTCTCGACACGACCGAGATTGCCGAGGGCACACCCGAGTATTGTCGGAACGGTATGGTCTTGATGGCGCTGCGCACAAGCTGAGGCATCTCTTTATGACAACCTCGACCATTCATCCGCTTGGTCTCGCAAATCGGCATTATTGGCAGGCGCTCGGCATGGCCAAAACCACCGGGGCCGATCTGCCGCAAGCGATGGCGGCTGGGTGGATCGACCAGTCGGACTGGGCCGATATGGTCCAACGCTGCCGCGGATGCCAATGGGCCGATGGTTGCGCCTCCTGGTTGGCAGCGCAGGGTGAGGCCTTGGCCGAGGTGCCGCGCGCTTGCCCGAATGCGGCTGTCTTTGATCGGATTCGAGCGGCGCGTTAAGGCGCGACGGCTCTACTCACCGCCATCTTAGATGACAAAATCCGGCAAATCGGACAATCTGTAGTCATTGACTCCATTTCTTGACTGCAAGGATTTTCCCGATGATGGCACGTTTCTTCCCTGTGAGATTTATTCTAACCACGGCTCTCGCATTTGCCGTTCTGGCCATGAGCACCCTGGCCAGCCTCGCGGATATCACCGGTGCCTACTACGCCTATGGCCGGAATGCTGACGGAAGCGCCTATGATGGGATGGTCGTGATTGGTCAAAATGCTGATGGCAGTTTCGCGGTGAACTGGACTGTGGGCACCACCTATTCCGGTACTGGCGTGCTCGCAGGCCAGGTCCTGACCGTCGAATGGGGGGCTCCCGACCCGGCGGTCTACGTGGTGATGCCCGATGGCGATCTACACGGCACATGGGCCGATGGCACAGGGTTAGAACTGCTCAGCCGGACGCCTCGGTGACGCCCAAATCCCGGGCGTCCAGTCCGGCCCCGCCATCGAATGGGGGCGGAGCGAATGCATCATCATGATGTTTTCGACGTTGTTGCAGGGCCTTTGATGCGGTCGTAGAGCCGGTGCAGCTAGCCAGTGTTGGCGGTGTAGGGAACAGTTTCGATCCAGGGCATCGGGCCTCCCGTGTTGCTGGGAGATAGTACCGCATCACATCTATTTCTGGTTAATGTCCACTCTTGAGCCCAAAAGTAAGTATGCTGCACGCCGCGCGAACGTCCGCTATTTGGCTTCAGCAGCCAATCGTTTGGCCAGCACCAAGCTCAGCGCCAACGCCGTGAGCAGAAAGACTGCACCGGCACTCCAGGCCACGGGCGTCGAGTAGATTTCGGCGAGAGCTCCTGCCATGACCAGTCCTATCGCACCGCCAAGTTGCTGGATCAGGGATCGGAGCGACAGCATGGTGGACCTCTGACGATCTTCCACACAGCGATGCAAGATGCTGCTCGCTGGTGTCTCGCTTGCTCCGAGAAGGACGGAATACAGCAGAAAGACGCCAACAAATCCGGCGATGCCACCTTGCATCGCCAGGGTGACCTGAACAACCGCGAGGCATGCAAAGACTGCCGCAAGCGTGACAGCGTGGCGACGTTTGAAGATCCGGCTGATATGGGGCGACAGCGACGCACCGAAGGCGATGGCGAAAAAGTAGCCCGCCGTCAGGACACCGATGACGGTGTTGGCATAATCCTCGTCCAGCATAGGCTTGGCATATGTTGGCCAGATCACTTCGACCGGGTTTGTTGCCATAAGGAACAGCGCTAGAGCCGCCAGAAGCTTGGAGAGCGTCGGATGCTTTAGGGCCAGAAGACTGGCTTCGGCAATCACCGACGGAACGCTGGCGAAGCCTTGTCTGAGCGCATTGCGGTTCAGTGGGCGCGGGTCTTCGGCGATGGCGAACATGGTGTAGACGAGCACACCGACCATCACGATGAAGCTCGCAGCGTAGGATACATCATAGATGCTGATCCCATGCCGGAGGCCTATCGCGCCGAGCATGTCTGGCAAGAGACCTCCCAAAACGGCACCGACCGCGAGGCCCATCGCGTTGGCCCATTGCGCTTTCGCGAGAGCGGGTTGGACATCCACATTTGGCGCGGCAGCTTTGAAGGTCTCGACAAACCACGCGTCAAGCGTGCCTGAGCGCAGGGCGCGCCCAAAGCCGATGAAGGCGAACGAAAGAGCCAGGACTCCGAAGTCACTCGATGACAGAAAAAGCGCCAGTGAAACCAAACTGGCCAAGACCGCCGCGAGGAATACTGGCTTGCGACCGATGTTATCGGCCAGCCCGCCGAACGGCAATTCCATCGCCATGGTTGTGAGCGAGTAGACCCCGAAGAGCAGCGAAATCTGGAACAGGTCCATGCCGCGATCGGTCAGTGCGAGCGCGACCACGGCCACTGTGAGACCCATGGCAAAACGGTCAAGAAACTGATGTATTTGAAACACCCGAATGTGCCGACGCGCCCTGTCGGTCAGTGTTTTGAAAGAGAAATCAGTTTCCGTCGCCATAGCGGCAGCATCTGCCTTTGCGCATCCTTGCGCAATGACTCATCCAGAAGACGAGGAGATGCTTATGGAACCAGACATTGGCGCAGCCGAAGCGAAAGTCGGGAAGGTGTCCGCAGAGCGGCCCGTCAGACTAACCGACCCCAGAGATCGTATTCCGACGCCTCATCCACCTCGACCGAGACGATCTGCCCTGGGGCCAGCGTCTCAAAACCCTGATCAATAAAGAGGTTCCCGTCGATCTCGGGTGCATCCGCTTTCGTCCGGCACGTCGTGCCCTCTGCGTCAACACTATCGACGATCACATCAATCCGCTGACCTACTTTGGCGTCTAGCTTCGCCGCCGAGATGGCCTGGGCCTTCTCCATGAACCGGTGGAATCGCTCTGCTTTCACCTCATCGGGCACGTGATCAGGCAAGGCGTTGGACCGCGCGCCCTCGACATTTTCGTATTGGAAGCAGCCGACCCGGTCGAGCTGCGCCTCGTCCATCCAGTCGAGCAGGGATTGAAACTCCGCTTCTGTCTCGCCGGGGTAGCCAACGATGAAAGTGCTTCTGAGCGTGATCTCTGGGCAAATCTCCCGCCACGCCGCGATCTCATCCAAGGTGCGCGCGGCGGCGGCAGGGCGCGCCATGCGGCGGAGGACATCCGGGTGCGCGTGTTGGAATGGGATGTCGAGATAGGGCAAAAGCCCATTCTCTGGATCCGCCATCAGCGGGATCAACTCGCGTACATGGGGGTAGGGGTAGACGTAATGCAGCCGCACCCAGGCCCCAAGCCGTCCTAACTCTCGCGACAGATCGGTGATATGAGACCGGACCTCGCCGTCTTTCCACGGGTTCACATCATAGCGCCGGTCGAGACCATAGGCGGAGGTGTCCTGGCTGATCACCAGAAGCTCTTTCACACCCGCTTGAACCAGTTTCTCCGCTTCGCGTAGCACCGCATGAGCCGGGCGCGAGGCGAGCTTGCCGCGCATATCTGGGATGATGCAGAATTTGCATTTGTGGTTACAGCCTTCGGAGATCTTCAGATAGCTGTAATGGCGCGGTGTCAGCGGCACGCCGGTCGCGGGCAGCAGATCAACAAACGGATCGGGCGCGGGCGGCACGGCTTTGTGCACCGCATCCAGCACCTGCTCATATTGATGCGGGCCGGTGACGGCGAGCACTTTCGGATGCGCGCCCGTGATATACTCCGGTTCCGCCCCCAGACAGCCGGTCACAATCACCCGCCCGTTTTCCTCCAGGGCCTCGCCAATCGCATCCAGGCTTTCCGCCTTGGCGCTATCGAGAAAGCCGCAGGTGTTCACGATGACCGCTTCGGCACCCGTGTAGTCGGGCGAGATCGCATAGCCCTCGGCGCGGAGCCGGGTCAGGATACGTTCACTATCGACCAACGCTTTCGGACAGCCGAGCGAGACCATTCCGATCGTCGGCTGGCCCGGGCGCGCGGCCTCGGGGAGCCGGGCCGCAGGGGCCAGATCGGGGCGGAGATTGGGAGGGTTGAGGGCCATGGGCCGCCTATAGCCGTTGGCGCAGGCCGACGAAAGGGTATCCGCATGTTTGGACTTGCCTGATGTGTGATTTCCGCCAGAGATAACAGGATGGCTCAGGAATTTGACTCCGATGTGCTTCTGCACGCGCCGCTGATGGCCAATCTGGCAACGGTTTGCGCCGATGGTCCGCGCAACGCGCCGATGTGGTTCCTTTGGGAGGCGGGCGCGCTCTGGCTCTTGGGCGATGCGGGGTCAAGCTCGGTGCGCCGGATCGCCGATGATCCACGGGTCGCGGTGGAGATTGTGCAGTTCGATCCGCAAAGGGGCGTTTTGCTGCATTTGGGCCTACGGGGAAGGGCCGAGATCACCCCGATGGATCCGGCGCTGTTCCGGCGGCTTTTGGCGAAGTATCTCGGCCCTGATCCGGCGGCGTGGAACCCTTGGTTCGTCGACGCCGTGGCCAAGATCGAAGACCCCAATGGCCGGTTGATCCGGCTGCTGCCTGAGAGCATCTTCACCAATAACGTCTCTTATTTCAAAACCGGTCCGGAGCTTGCCTGGCCATGAGTATCTCTGATCAGAAAGCCGCCTTGCGCAAAGCGGCCTATGCAGCGCGGAAAGCGGCGTTTGACCAAGGGCATGGGCTTGCGGCGACGGCGGCGCTTTTGGCGGAAATCGGACCCGTGCGAGGCCGGATCATTTCCGGCTATATGCCAATCCGAACCGAGCTTGACCCGGTCCCGGCGATGACGGCCTTGGCTGGCGAGAACCGAATTTGCGTGCCGGTGATTGAGGCCGCAGGCCAGCCGTTGAGATTTCGGGAATGGGCACCTGGTGTGCCGATGGTCGATGGCCCTTTCGGGGCCAAGGTGCCTGCATCAGGCGCCTGGTTGGAGCCGGATATCCTCATCGTGCCCCTGGTTGGGTTCGACAAAGACGCAAATCGCCTGGGCTATGGCGGAGGGTTTTACGATCGGACATTGGCCAAGCTGCGGCGGGATCGGGGGCTGGTGCGTGCCATTGGTTTTGCGTTCGCGGCACAAGAGCTCCCGGCGCTGGTGCAGGAGCCGACGGATCAGGTGCTGGACGTTATCGTGACCGAGGCGGGGACGGTGCGCCCGCCGTCCGCCCCCTTGCCGTAACGAGCTTGAACGCATAAGCCGAACCCTATGAAATGTTTGTTCCTAGGTGATGTAATGGGCCGCGCCGGTCGGGCTGCGGTCACAAGCCAACTGCCGAAACTGCGCGAAGACTGGCGGCTCGATTTTGTCGTCGTCAATGGCGAGAACGCGACCTCGGGCGCCGGTCTCTCGGCGGGCCACGCAAGAACGCTCTTGGAGGCCGGGATCGATTGCATGACGCTTGGCGATCATGCCTTTGATCAACGCGATATGTTGCAATTCATCGAAAGCGAGCCGCGTATCCTGCGCCCGGTGAATTTCTCGAAGGCCGCGCCAGGCAAAGGCGCCCGGCTTTTCGAGGCGCGGGGCGGGCGGAAGGTGCTGGTCACGCAGGTTTTGGGCCAGGTCTTCATGAAACGCCCCTTCGATGACCCATTCTCGGCTCTACAAACCACGTTGACGGCCTATCCATTGGGTGGGCAGGCGCAGGCAGTGATTGTAGATATCCATGCCGAGGCAACCTCCGAGAAAATGGCCGTTGGGCATTACTGCGACGGGCGGGCGAGCTTGGTGGTGGGCACCCATACCCACGTGCCGACCGGCGATGCGCAAATCCTGCCCGGCGGCACGGGCTATATGACCGACGCCGGGATGTGCGGCGACTATCACTCTGTAATCGGCATGGAAAAGGCCGAGCCGCTCAGGCGCTTCTTGACCGGTATGCCAAAGGAACGCTTCACCCCGGCGACGGGCGAGGCCACACTCTCGGGCGTCTATGTCGAAACCGATGATCGCACGGGCAAAGCCACCCGGATCGAGCCCATCCGCGTTGGCGGCCGATTGCAAGAGAGCACCCCGTGAGACGCGACTGGGTCGGGCTATGGGCGCTGTTGCTCGTGCTCGGCGCCGCTTGGGGGATCACCCAACCGCTCTCGAAAATCGCGGTCTCAGAAGGGTATCGCCATTTCGGTATCATCTTCTGGCAATTCGTGATCGGAGCCATCCTTCTCGGGGCCATAACCTGGGTCCGGGGCCGCCGCTTGCCGTGGGAGGGGCGGCATCTGGCGCTGTATGTGATCATCGCCCTGATCGGGACGCTGCTGCCCAATTCGGCCAGTTACACGGCGGCGATCCATTTGCCTGCCGGTATCTTGTCGATTGTGATCTCTCTGGTGCCGATGTTGGCCTTTCCGATTGCGCTGGCGTGGGGGCTGGATCGCTTCTCTTGGCTCCGGCTCTTTGGATTAATATTGGGGTTGATCGCCATCGTCCTGATCGCCGCGCCGGAGACCAGCTTGCCTGACCGCGCCATGGTCTTGTGGCTGCCGGTCGCCCTTATCGCCCCCGCCTTTTATGCCATTGAGGGCAATTTCGTCTCGCGCTACGGCACCGAAGGGCTGGGTCCGGTGCAGGTCTTACTTGGGGCGTCTCTGGTCGGGATCGTGATGTCGGCGCCGCTCGCTTTGATGACTGGACAGTGGATTTCACCCCTGCCGCCCTACGGCCTGCCTGACCTGGCGATCCTGGCTTCCGGTGTGTTCCACGCAACGGCCTATGCCGGATATGTCTGGACGGTTGGGCGCGCCGGGCCGGTTTTTGCGGCGCAGGTCAGTTATCTGGTCACCGGCTGCGGCATCCTCTGGGCCAAGCTTTTATTGGCCGAAACCTACTCGCCTTGGGTCTGGGCGGCGTTGGTGGTGATGTTCCTTGGCCTGTTTTTCGTGCAGCCCCGACCGAAAGAGGTGCTGGACGGGGCCGCGCCCCTGGGGAATGATGCCCGCTGAGGCAGGGTTGCAAAGGCACATATGATTGATCTGACTCTCTCGGCCGAGGCCCAAGCCATCGCGACCCTCGCGGTGGTCGGCCTGATGTTTGTGATGTTCATTCGCGAGCGTTATCCAACCGAGGTTGTGGCGCTGGCGGGCGTCTCCTTGCTGCTCGTCACCGGGCTTTTGCCGTATCAGAACGCGCTTGCTGTTCTGTCAAACCCGGCTCCATGGACCATCGCGGCGATGTTCATCACCATGGGCGCCCTGGTGCGCACCGGCGCGTTGGAGCGTTTCACCGCGATGGCGGAGGCCAATGCAGAGACAAAACCCCTCTTGGCGCTTGGGGCTTTGATGGCGTTTGTGGTCATCGGATCGGCCTTCGTATCGAACACGCCGGTTGTGGTGGTGATGATCCCGGTCTTCGTGCAAATCGCCCGCACGCTTGGTCGGCCAGCCTCCAAACTGCTCATCCCGCTCAGCTATGGCGCGATTATGGGCGGTACCCTGACCCTGATCGGAACCTCGACGAACCTCCTGGTCGATGGTGTCGCGCGCTCGCAAGGCTTGGAGCCGTTTACGATTTTCGAGGTCACGCCGATCGGACTCGTGGTGGTCGCCTGGGGCATGCTCTATCTCTGGCTTGTCGCGCCGCGCTTGCTGCCCGACCGCGGCTCGATGGCTGATATGCTCTCCAATCGCGGTCGGATGAAGTTTTTCACCGAGGTGGCCCTGCCCGAAGACAGCGCGCTCATCGGCCAAAACGTCAATGAAGTGGATCTGTTCCGCCGTGATGGCGTGCGTTTGATCGATGTGCTGCGCGGCGACGCCTCGCTTCGGCGCGATATGGCGGGCGTCGTGTTGCAGGCCGGGGATCGCGTGGTACTGCGCACCGAGATGTCCGAGGTTCTGGGGCTGCAAGCCAATAAGCAGCTCCGCACGGTTGATCAGTTGAGCTCGGTCGCGACCCAGACCGTTGAGGTGCTTATCACGCCCGGCTGCCGGATGATTGGCCGCTCGCTTGGCGCGCTCCGCCTGCGCCGTCGCTATGGTGTCTATCCGCTGGCCGTGCATCGGCGAAGCCAGAATATCGGGCGGCAGCTCGATGATCTGGTGGTCCGTGTTGGCGACACGCTTCTCTTGGAAGGCGATCCGGCGGATATTCAACGCCTCGCTGCTGATATGGACCTCGTGGACGTCACCAAACCCTCCGCACGCGCTTATCGGCGGAGCCATGCGCCAATTGCGATCGGGGCAATGGCAGGCGTCGTGATCTTGGCGGCGTTCAATGTGGCGCCGATCTTCCTTCTGGCGATTGTCGCCGTGGCTGTCGTGCTCCTAACCCGCTGCATCGATGCCGATGAGGCGTTTTCCTTCGTCGATGGGCGCCTTCTGGCGCTGATCTTCTCGATGCTGGCCATCGGTGCGGCCCTGCAGGCAACCGGCGCGGTGGCTCTGGTCGTCGGCAATCTTGCGCCTTGGCTCGCCGATCTGCCGCCCTTCCTCCTGGTCTGGGCGATCTATCTGATCACCTCCATTTTGACCGAACTGGTTTCCAACAACGCCGTGGCGGTGGTGATCACACCGGTTGCCATCGGCTTGGCCCAAGCCATCGGCGTCGATCCGCGCCCGCTGGTCATCGCCGTGATGATCGCGGCCTCGGCCAGTTTCGCGACGCCTATTGGCTATCAGACCAATATGCTGGTCTACGGCCCCGGCGGCTATAAGTTCACCGATTTCATGAAGGTCGGAATTCCGCTCACGCTCAGCCTCGGCCTTGTGGTCAGCGCGGTTATCCCGCTCATATGGCCCTTATAACCCCTCGCGAAGGATAGCTTCCCATGCGCCTCTTGCTTCTGATCTCTGCGGTCGCCCTCGGCCTCTCGGCCTGCGCCACCACCCCGCCGCGCCCGCTCTCGGTCAGCTTGACCGACACCAGCCTCACCGTGCCGATGTCAAACGGCACCACCTGCACCGGCACGGCACCCGAAGGGGCCACAACCGGCTGGTCCGGCACACTGCAAAACTGCCCGACGCCTTATGCCTATACGGTTGAGATCGATCCGGGCACCAATCCGGTCCGCTTCATTCTGGAAGAAATCTTCACCGCACTTGGCGGCCCCGACGTGATCGCGCCCCTGGCCACTGTCACCATCACCGATGAGACCGGCAGAACCCGGACTTTCGCCTCGCCACCACCACTGCCAGAGGATTGACCCGATCAGCCGTGATCGGATGTCTCAGAGCGGCCAGAATACGAGGATCGACGGGATCGACACCGCGATAATGATGATCTCGAGCGGCAATCCCATCCGCCAGTAATCGCCGAACCCATACCCACCTGGCCCCAGGATCAGCGTGTTGTTCTTATGTCCAATCGGCGTCAGAAACGCCGCCGAAGCCGCAATGGCCACGGCCATCAGAAATGGGTCGGCGGAGACCCCAAGCGTATTGGCCATCTGAATGCCGACAGGGGCGGCAACAATGGTCGTGGCGGTGTTGTTCAAGATGTCGCTCAGCGTCATCGTCACCACCATTAATACGGTCAAAATGGCCCAAGCGGGCAAGCCTTGGGTGAGCGATACGAGAGCGCCTGCGATCAGCTCCGTCCCGCCGGAGTTCTCGAGCGCGGCGCCGAGCGGGATCATTGAGCCCAAGAGCACCACCACCGGCCATTCGATATGATCGTAGATGTCGGCAATCGGCAGAATCCGGGTCAGCACATAGCCCACCACCACAATGCCAAGCGCAATCGGCAGATAGACCAGCCCAAGTGATGCCGCTAAGACCGCGCCGCCAAAGAGTCCAATCGCGAGCCAGGTCTTACCGTCCTGCGTAACGTTCAAACCGCGGTCGGCCAGCGCCAGGCCGCCCAGCCAATCCACCACATCATCGACACTGTCAGATGGGATCAACAACAGCAGAATATCGCCCGGCTCAATCTCGGTCTTGCGCAGGCGTTTGGTGATATGTTTGCCTTTCCGGGCAATGCCCATCAGAACCGTGCGTTTGCGCCACGCAAGGCCAATGGCTTCGGCCGTCCGACCGGCAATCCGCGCCCCTTCCGGCACGACCATCTCAACCAAATGGACCCCGTCCCCAAGCGCATTCGCAGCCGGGTTGTCCGCCGGCGCCAAAGGCAGGGAAAAGGCCGTGCGGAACTCGTCAAGCGCTTCGGGCGCGGCTTCCAGAACCAGGATATCGCCGGCTTTCAAAAGCAGGTTCCGCCCGGTGCCAAACCGCCGTTTGCCATCGCGCAGCAACCCCAAAATCGCCACATCGGCCTTTTCCGCAGGTTCTACCAGCTCCCGAATGCGGGTACCAATCAGTTTGCTGTCCTCTGGAATCGCCAGTTCCGCGATATAGGGTGCCAGCTCAGCCATCCGATCACCGCCCACGCCGCTATCCCTTGTCGGGATCAGCCGCCAGCCGATCAGCGCGACAAAGGCCAGCCCGGCAATCGCGGCGAGTCCGCCCACGGGGGCGAAATCGAACATCCGAAACGGCTCGCCCAATGCGTCCTCGCGGATCGTGGCGATGATGATATTGGGCGGCGTCCCGATCAGCGTCACCATGCCGCCAAGGATCGTGGCAAAGCTGAGCGGCATCAGCGAAACGGCGGGTGACCGGCCCGCTTTCCGCGCCGTGGCGATGTCGACCGGCATGAGCAGCGCCAGCGCGGCGACATTGTTCATGAAGGCCGAGAGCACGCCGCCCACCCCGCCCATAATCGCGATATGGGCGCCAAGCGAGCGGGAGGCATCGACCAGCGTTCGGGTGATCAAGAACACCGCGCCTGAGCGCACCAGCCCGGCAGAAACCACCAAAACCAGCGCCACGACCAGTGTTGCGGGATGGCCAAAGCCGGAAAACGCGGCATCCGAGGGCACGACGCCCAGCAAAACCCCAACCATCAAGGCGGAAAACGCCACCAAATCATAGCGAAACCGCCCCCAAAGGAGCAGCGCGAATACCGCGCCGAAGAGCGCGAAGAGGATAATCTGATCAGCCGTCATGGCCGCAGTTACCCACGCAATCGGTCGCGGGTCTAGAGAAACTCGGGCGTGCGGCCTGAAACGGCGTTGGCGACGGCCAGCGCTTCGGCCAGATCGATCGAGCGGTCGAAGAGGGCCCGCCCGATAATCGCACCTGAGACATGCGGCACATATTTCAGCCGCGAGATGTCATCGAGGCTGCGCGACAACCCGCGCGCGATCACCGGCGCGCGCGCCATGTCGGCCAGCCGCGTGACCAGGGCGAGAGACCCGTCGCTATCTTCCACATCCGCATCGATATCGGTCACGATCACAGCCGCCAGTGGATCGGTCTCATAGGCGGCCAGAAACGCCTCGGGCGTTATCGCGGAGCTTCTGCGCCAGCCTTCGGTCATCAACTGACCCTGGAACACGTCAAGCGCAATAACGATTTGATCTGGAAAGCGTTTTGCCGCCTCCTTCACGATATCCGGATTGGTCGCCGCAAGCGTCCCGACCACAACGCGGCCCGCCCCCATATCGATCCAGTTTGCAATGGAATCGAGCGACCGGAAACCGCCGCCGATCTGCACCGGGATACCCGCGCTGCGGATGATCTCTTGTACCAGATCCTGATTGCCGCCTTCGCCAGCGACCCAGTCGAAGTCGGTCACATGCAACCATTCTGCGCCCGCCTCGGCAAAACTCTGCGCTTTGGCAACCGGGTCCACATGCCAGATCTGCGGCTCGTCCAGGCGACCGCGATAGAGGCTCACGCAATGGCCGTTTTGCAGTTCAATCGTGGGGTAGATGATCATGGCAGTCTCCTCCCGGCTCAGGACAGCCTAGCAGGTTTTGCGCCGGATTTGGGTCTCGAAAACGGCATGTTTCTCGATGAGTCCGGCGTTGCGCGAAATCCGGCCCCAGGGGATTGCCGAGCCTGCTTGGCCTGCCGTATAGACGGGGCTGCCGAAGATTTTGCGCGGGAGACGACGATGGCAGGCCATTCAAAATGGGCGAATATTCAGCACCGGAAGGGGCGGCAGGACGCGGCGCGTTCCAAGCTGTTCTCGAAACTTGCCAAGGAAATCACCGTCGCCGCCAAGATGGGCGACCCGGATCCAGAGAAAAACCCACGCCTCCGCCTTGCCGTGAAAGAGGCCAAGGGGCAGTCGGTGCCGAAGGATGTGATCGACCGCGCGATCAAGAAATCCCAGGGTGGCGATGCCGAGAATTACGACGAAATCCGCTATGAGGGCTATGGGCCGAATGGCGTTGCGGTGATTGTCGAGGCGATGACTGACAACCGCAACCGAACTGCCTCAACCGTGCGGTCAACCTTCGGAAAACATGGCGGAAATCTGGGCGAGACCGGATCGGTTGCCTTCATGTTCGACCGTAAGGGGCAGGTGAGCTATCCGGCGGATGTGGGCGATGCGGATACGGTGATGATGGCCGCGATCGAAGCTGGCGCCGAAGATGTGGAAAGCGCCGAGGATGGGCATGTGATCTGGTGCGCGGACACGGATTTGAACGAGGTCTCGACCGCGTTGGAAGCTGAACTGGGCGAGAGTGAGTCGACCAAACTGGTTTGGCGCCCGACGACCACAACGGAGCTTGATCTGGACGGCGCGCAGAAGCTGATGAAGCTGATCGAGGCACTGGAGGATGACGACGACATCCAGACCGTGACCGCGAATTTCGACATCTCCGACGAGGTGATGGCGCAGCTCTGAGCCGCGGCAATAGGTTACGAAGATTCCGAAATCTGGCGTTTCTTGTAACCTATTTCGCCGGGATCAGATGCGCCGCCGCCGCTTTGCGGATCGCCCGGGTGAGCGGGCGGAGCGGTTCTGCCATCTGCCGAGGCACCTGCCAACTGAGCGGCGTATCGAAGACCTGGTCCGGCGCAAGCGCCACAAGCGAACCCTCGGCCAGCGGTTGCTCCACCATCATTTCAGGGTTCAGCCCCCAGCCAATGCCGAGCTTTGCCGCATCGACAAATCCATGGCTTGAGGCCAGGAAATGGGTCGGAAGCGCGATCTTCGAGCCGGTGATCTGTTCCGCCCATCTTTGTTGCAAGCGGTCTTTGGAGTTGAAGGTCAGGGCCGGAGCTTTGGCCAGCGCCTCGGCGGTCACGCCATCGGCGAACCACGTGGCGGCAAAATCGGGGGCGCAGGTGGCGATATAGCGGAGCGACCCGAGCGGGAAGGCATCGCAACCGGGCACCACGGACTCCCCCGCCGTCACCGCCGCCGAGACCTCGCCCCGCTTCAGCCAATCGGCGGAATGGTCCTGATCATCAATCTCCAAGTGGTAGAGAAAGCCAGGCACGGCGGCCAAGGCTGGCATAGCCCAACTGGCCAAGCTGTCGGCATTCACCGCGATCCGAAGCGGCGTTGCCGGATCGGGCAAAAGACCTTTGAGATCGGCGGCGAGCGTTTTTTCGAGTAAGCCCACCTCCTCGGCATGGCGCAAGAGCCGCGCGCCCGCCCTGGTTGCACTTGCAGGCCGGGTCCGGCGGATCAGGACCGTGCCGAGCCGCTCTTCCAGCGCCTTCACCCGCTGCGAAACGGCGGATTGGGTGATGTTCAACTCGGCCGCTGCACCCTCGAACGAGCCGGAGCGCAGGACCGCGGAAAGCGCCATCAGGGCGTGCGTGTCGATCATTGGCAATTCTAATGTGGCTTCAGAAAACGTAACTGGTCTTATGGTAGCCTATGGCCTAACCGGGGCGGGTTGCCAAGAGCGAGAGCGCGATATGACCACTGCCTTCCTGCCCGGCTTTGCCCTCGGGTTCAGCCTGATCCTCGCCATCGGGGCGCAAAACGCCTTTGTGCTCCGGCAAGGTATTCGGCGGGCGCATGTCTTCGCGGTCTGCCTGACCTGTGCGGTCTCCGACGCGCTTCTGATCGCCCTGGGGGTGAGTTCCTTTTCGGTTGTGGCCGAGGCATTGCCCTGGCTGACCCCGGCTTTTCGGTATGGTGGGGCAGCGTTCCTGATTGTCTATGGTGCCAAGGCCTTCTGGGCGGCTTGGAGGGGCGCCGACGCACTTGCCGTGGGGCGCGATGGCGTTGGCAGCTTGCGCGCGACGATCCTGACGGTTCTGGCGCTGACCTGGCTGAACCCGCATGTGTATTTGGACACGGTGGTCTTATTGGGCTCGATCTCCACCCAATATGGCGAGAACGCGGTTTGGTTCGGGGCCGGCGCGGTGACGTCCAGCTTCGTATTTTTCTTCTCCCTCGGCTATGGCGCTCAGCTTTTGGCGCCGCTTTTCGCGCGGCCCCGCGCTTGGCAGATTCTGGACGTCTTTGTTGGCCTGGTGATGTGGGCGATTGCGTATAAGCTGATCTTTCTGATCTGACCGACTTGCAGCCGCCCGGGCGATAGGGTTCTTTGGCGGTCATGGCCGATGCCGCGCAAACCCTTGAAAAGCCGACGACCCGCCCCCTGATGGGGGTGTTTTGGATGTTGGTCACCGGGGCTTGTTTTGTGGCCGTCACCGCCATTGTGAAGGTCGTGGGCTCCGATGTGCCGCCCGCGCAATCCGCCTTTCTGCGTTATGTTTTGGGGCTGGTGTTTCTGATCCCTATGATCCGTCCGATCCTGCGGGCGCAGTTGAGCCGCCGGGCGATTGGCCTTTTTGGCTTGCGCGGTGTTGCCCATACCGGGGGGGTGATTTGCTGGTTCTATGCGATGACGCAAATCCCGATCGCCGAGGTCACGGCGATGAATTATCTGAGCCCGGTTTATGTCAGCATTCTCGCGGTCTTCTTTCTGGGCGAGCGGATGGCGGTGCGGCGGATTTTGGCGATTGTTGTCGCTCTGGTCGGCGCGTTAATCATCCTGCGGCCCGGGTTTCGAGAACTCAGCCCCGGGCATTTTGCGATGCTGATCACGGCGGCGAGTTTTGCCGTTGGGTATCTGGTGGCGAAAATTATGGCCGATGAGGTGGATGCGGCGGTGGTGGTGGGCATGCTCTCGATCACGGTCACGATTTGCCTGGCGCCGTTTGCCTGGGCGGTCTGGGTGCCGGTCACGTGGGAGCAGTTGGGGTGGCTCTTCCTGGTCGCGGTGTTTGCGACGGCGGGGCACTATACGATGACGCTGGCCTTTGCGGCGGCGCCTTTGACGGTCACGCAGCCGGTTACGTTCTTGCAGTTGGTTTGGGCCACCGCTTTGGGCGCCTTGGTCTTTGCCGAGCCGGTGGATATCTGGGTGATCGCGGGGGGCGGATTGATCATCGCGGCGATCAGTTTCATGACCTGGCGCGAGGCGGTCTTGCGGCGGCGCAATGTCACCCCGGCTGTGTCGCAGACCAAAGGTTAACATTCTGTTTCTTTTAGAAGATTATGCGATCGCAACGCGCTAGCGTGCGGTCTTTGCCATGCTCAGAAATGAGGCAGCGTCTTGCGGCAGCGCCCATTGCGAGACCAAAACCCTCTGCTGCGACGCGGCAATTCTAATGCGACGGTTGCGTTGCGCGCCAGTCTCCTCCCCGGTGATAGGGCGGAGGGTTGATGATGGCACCGAAAGCAGTGATTTTTGGCGGGCTCGGCAGCTTGGTGGAGTGCGCGGATTTGGACCGGCAGGCCTGGAATGCGGCCTTTCGGATACATGGCGTTGGCTGGGACTGGTCCTGGGATGTCTATGCCGAATTGATGCGCCCCGGCGGCGATTGGCAATTGGCTGCCCGCTTCGCGGATTATCTCGGCATGGAGGTGGATGCGGCGCGGCTCGACGTCACGCATCAGCGTCTGTTCGCGGCGCGGTTGGCTGATGGCATTCCGCTTCGCCCGGGCGTCGATGCGGTGCTGCGTTGGGCGGCGAAGGCGCGGCTGCCGATTGTCTTGGTCAGCCGGTCCGAAGCCGGGCCCGTCGAGGCGCTTTTGAAAGCGACGGCGCGGGCGCGGGCGGGCATTCCGTTTGACATGATCATTCTGCGCAGCGATGTCCGCCGGATGGCACCAGACCCCGAGGCAATGGTGCTGGCGCTGACGGAACTGGGATTGGCGCCAAAACAGGCGGTGGCCATTGTCGATACCCCCGCCACGGCGGAGGCCGCGCGGGAGGCGGGCCTGCCCTGCTTGGCCTATCCCGGCGTTTTGGCAGAAAACGAGCGCTTTGATCCGCCGATCGTGCGGGCACCGATCTTGCGGGTGGATCGGGTGATTGAAACGTGGCGCGGCCTGCCGATGATGGTGGCGGAATAACGTCGCTGCAGCCCCGATGGTTAACCTTTCCGTAAGATTTACCTTGTGCTGGGTCGCATCGCGTTAGATGGGGAGGCATGAGAAAATGTTCATGCTTTGTTTGCATTCTTGCCACCCTGTATCTGTTCACGCTCTCCCCCGGTGGCGCGGAGGTGCTGCGCGGGGCTGTCGAAATCCTCGATGGAGATACCCTACGTCTGGACAGGCGGGTTGTCCGACTAGACGGGATCGACGCACCGGAGCAGGATCAACGCTGTCGCCGAACGAATGGGGATGACTGGGCCTGCGGGGTCTGGGTCGCGGCGCAAGTGGCGGCAGAAACACGCGGCGCCGTTGTGAGTTGCGTGGGAGACGAGACCGACCGCTATGGTCGGCTTCTGGCGCGCTGCACCACTGAGACTGGGCAGGATCTGGGCGACTGGTTGGTCAGCGGTGGCATGGCGCGGGCCTATCGGCGGTATTCGATGGCCTATGCGGCGCAAGAGGACGCGGCCCGGGCGGCTGGCGTTGGATTGTGGGCCGGTGCGTGGAGCGCCCCCGCCGACCATCGCGCGCGGTGCGGCGCGCTGCTGTCGGATGTGGCGGCGGGCTGTGCGATCAAAGGCAATATCTCGGACAACGGTCGAATTTATCATGTGCCGGGGAGCCGATCTTATGGCCGAACGCGGATCGATCTAGCGCGCGGCGAGCGTTGGTTTTGCACAATTGCCGAGGCCGAAGCAGCGGGATGGCGCGCGCCGCGCGGATGACTTGATTTCCGTCAAATCGGAGCGCGGGCGCAAGTGCTACCAATTGAGTCGCACGCAGCATGCAGGAGGAAACCCGTATGTCCCACACCCCACATGAATTGGCCGAGGAGTTCCCGGATAAGGTCGAGCAGATTCATATGCTCAAGACCACCGACAAGCATTTTGCCAAGCTGATGAAGGACTATCACGAGGTGAACCGTGCCGTGCACCGCGCAGAGACGGGCGTGGAACCCTGCGATGACCTGGCCCAGGTGCAGATGCGGAAAGAGCGGATGCATTTGAAAGATCAGATCGCGGCGATGTTGGCGAAGGCCTGACCGGAGGTCCCAAGCGCTGCATGGCGCGTTCCACCTGCCGGTCGTGACATGCGGCGCTCTGCCAAGCAAAGCAGGTTTTCAGGGTGCAAGAGTGTCCCAACCAGATCCCCCACAGATCAGGTTTGTAAGAGGCCTCCGTTATGTTGCGCGGGTCGGTTTGGGGATGTTTTGCCTGATCTGGTTCATCTTCGCGCTGCTCTCCGGGGCGGAACAGGCGGGCGGTGTGCTGAGAAATAGCCCCAATGCCCTGCCCTGGGTTGGGCTGGCCATCCTGGTTGCTGTCGCGTTTCGGTATGAGCGTCTCGGCGGCGGATTGATCGTCGCCGCAGGGTTGTTCGCGGCCGTGTATTTTGACGCTCTGGCCGTTTGGCAGGTGATGGTCCTGATCCCGCTGCCCCTGATCCTATTCGGCGGAGCGCTGATCTATGTTGGATCGATAAGTCCTTTGGTGCGCCAGAGCTAAGCGGTCTCGGCGTCGTCGTCGGTGCCTTCGACCTGAGCCTGAAAGTTCTCGAAGAATTGATCGGCCATTTTCCGGGCGAAACTGTCGATCAGGCGCGAGCCGAGTTGAGCGATTTTGCCGCCGACTTTAGCGTCCACGTCATAATGCAGATCGGTGCCTCCGCCCTCGGCATCGCTGAGCGTGACCTCTGCACCACCTTTGGCAAAACCGGCCACCCCGCCTTTGCCCTCGCCGGAAATGGTATAGCTTGTTTCGGGCACGATATCGCTGAGCGTGACCTCCCCTTTGAACGTGGCTTTTACCGGGCCGACCTTCTGTTTGACCACGGCGGAGAACCCCTCTTCCGGCGATCCGGTCAGCTCTTCGCAGCCCGGAATGCAGGCTTTCAGGGTCTCGGCATCGTTCAACGCGGCCCAGACCGTGGCGCGGTCGGCGGCGATGGTGCGGGTGGCGTGTAATTCCATGAAACGTCTCCTCCAGGCGGTCTGATCAGGAGTAGAGCGCAGGCGCGGGCCGCGTCAACGTTCGATCTCATAAGGCAGCGTGTCGCGATGGTTCGGATCGACGCTGAGCTTGCGTTCAAGCGGCGGGACCGAGCGTTGATGGCAGCCAACCCGTTCGCAAATCCGGCAGGAGATGCCAATCGGTTGGAAACTGCTGGCGCTGGTCAGGTCCAGCCCATCGGCATAAACCAACGCACCCGCATGTTTCACCTCGCAGCCAAGCGAGATCGCATAGCGCCGGGTCGGGCTGTTCCAGGCGCCGCCGGTTTTGGAAACGTCGCGGGCGAGGATCACATAGCGGACGCCATCAGGGGTTTCGGCCAGTTGCCGCAGGAACCGGCCCGGCGTTTCAAAGGCGCTATGCACATTCCAAAGGGGGCAGGCGCCGCCGAAACGCGCAAATTGCAGCCGCGTGGCGGAGTGGCGTTTGGTGATCGTGCCGGCCTGATCCACCCGGGTGAAGAAAAACGGCACGCCCTTGGCGCCGGGGCGTTGTAGCGTCGAGAGCCGATGGGCGATCTGCTCAATCGAGGCGTCGAATTGGATCGAGAGGCGCTCCAGGTCATGGCGGGTCTCGGCGGCGGCCTCGGCGAAGCGGGTATAGGGCATGAGCACCGCGCCGGCGAAATAGTTGGCCATGCCGATCTGCGCGATGGCCCGCGCGGTGTCGGATTGGAACCGGGCGAGATCGAGCGTGGCCTCCAGAAGCTGGGCCTGTTCCAGAAGCGCATATTGGTGGAGCAGTTGGAAGCGCTGGGTTTCAGGCGCGGCGCGGGGCGAGAGGGTGAGGGTCCGCGAGGCTGTGTCATAGTGGCGGACGCCTTCGCCCGCCGCACGGCGGATGGTGATGCCACGGGCGCGGAGCAGATCCTCGGTATGGCTGGCGAGATCGGAGGTGGCCTGCGCCGCGAAGCGTTCGGCGGCGCGGTCCATCGCGTCGATGTAATTGTCACAATAGTGGAAGAAATCGCGCACCTCTTCCCAGGGGGAGGCGGCGGTGGGTGTCCCGCTTTGGCCTAGCGCTTCGTCCAGCGAAGCGAGGCGTTCGTGGGTCTGACGATAGCTGCGATGCAGGTCGAGAAAGGCGCGGGCGAGGGCCGGGGCGTTTGAGGCGGCCAGGCGCAGATCGGCCAGCGGTGGGGTGCTGTCTGTAAAGACCGGATCGGCCAGTGCCTCGCGCATGTCGGAGACCAGACGTTCGGCATCACCGGTGCTGAGTTCGGTGACGTCGAAGCCGAACTCCTGCGCCAAGCCGAGGACAACTGTGGTCGAGACCGGGCGGTTGTTGTTCTCCATTTGATTGAGGTACGGGAGCGACACGCCAAGCTTGGCGGCGAAATCCTTCTGCGTCAGGCCAAGGCGGGTGCGGAGTTCGCGGAGCTTGGCCCCGGCATAGAGTTTCTGAACGGCCATATGACCCTCGGTTTGCAGAATTTGCAGATCAGTTTGCAAATCTACCCGGTGGTCGTGTGTTTTGGAAGGGGCTGGGCAGCCTTGCGCGTTTCGCGTTGGTTCAGAGGCCAGAAACCTGCCGCTCGCGGCGGATCGTGTAGAGGATCGACGCCACCGCCAAAAGGGCTGTGATCAGCATAATCCAGATCAGCGGAAAGGCCCCGCGGCCTTCGGTCAGAAGGGTGCCGGCCAATGCCGAGAGCGCCGCGCCGCCGCCAATCATGAAGGCCCCGCCAAGACCCGAGGCCGTCCCCGCCAGATGGGGCCGGACAGACAACATGCCGGATGTGGCGTTGGGCAGGACCATCCCATTGCCGAGGCCGACAAAGGTCATGAAGCCAAAGAAGATCGGGGCCGTCTGCACCCCACCTAAGAAGAACAAGAGCGAGAGGAAAACGCCGGTTGCCGAGATAATCGCGCCCCAAAGGATCATCGCGTTGATGCCGACGCGGACCGAGTAGCGACCAGAGACGAAATTGCCGAAGAAATAGCCCACAGCCGGGGCGCCGAAGAAAAACCCAACCATCGCGGGCGAGAGGCCAAAGACTTCGGACCCGACATAAGGCGCACCGCCGAGATAGGCGAAAAACGCGCCCGAGGCGAAGGCGGCGGCGAGGCAATACCCCCAGAACCGACGCGAGGCGAGCAACTCGGGGTATTCGGCGAATTGTGCCCTGAAACTCGTGGTTTTGCGGGCGACTGTCTCTCCTAAATCGCGCCAGATGAGGGCCCAGACCATTATGCCAAGGATGGCCAGGAGCCAGAAGGTCGATTGCCAGCCGAGGGTTTCATCCATGATGCCGCCAAAGACCGGACCGATCATCGGGACGATCGCCATCCCCATGGTGACATAACCGATCATCGAGGCGGCTTCTTCTTGCGGGACCATATCGCGGACGACGGCCCGGCCCAGAACCATGCCGACCACAACGGTTGCTTGGATCATGCGGAACACCAGGAATATCTCGACCGTTGTGGCAAAGACGCAGCCGATCGTGGCGAGAATGAAGATGCCCAGACCCCAGAGCAGGACGGGCCTGCGCCCATAGCGATCAGAGATCGGGCCGACGATCAGTTGCAGCACGGCGTTCATGCCGAGATAGCCCGCGACCGAGAGCTGCATCACCCTATAGTCGGTGTCGAAATAGACCGACATATTCGGCAGCGAGGGCAAAAACAGGTTCATCGACAACGCGCCGAGCCCGGTCAGCACGATGAGGGTGAAGATATGTGGAGGGGTTGTCCGGTCTAAAAACCGGACAGTCGGCCGCGAACTCATATGAGAGGTCTATGTCGCGGCCCGGAGCTTGTCCATGGCGCGGATGCACAGGCGGCTGTGCATCTTGGGTATTTGCGAATTTGCAATATTACAGTGCAGGTTGCGAATGAATTTGCAAATATGCGAGTTCGGGCTGTCTTTGCGGGGGCCATCTGGATAACCTGCCCGGAAACGCGCGCGTATCTCGCGCCTGGATCGGAGGGACCCCATGAAAGACATCCTGCAAGAGCTTGAGCATCGTCGCGAAGAGGCCCGCCTGGGCGGTGGCCAGAAACGCATCGATAGCCAGCACGCCAAGGGCAAGCTGACGGCGCGCGAGCGGATCGAGCTTTTGCTGGATGAGGACAGTTTCGAAGAATACGACATGTTCGTCACCCATCGCTGCACCGATTTCGGGATGGAGAAGACCAAACCGCGCGGCGATGGCGTTGTCACCGGCTGGGGCACGGTGAACGGGCGGATGATCTATGTGTTTTCGCAGGATTTCACGGTTCTGGGGGGGTCGGTCTCGGAGACCCATGCGGCGAAAATCTGCAAAATCATGGATATGGCGATGCAGAACGGCGCGCCTGTGATCGGGATCAACGATTCCGGCGGCGCGCGGATTCAGGAAGGCGTCTCCAGCCTCGCGGCCTATGGCGAGGTGTTCCAGCGCAATATTCGCGCCTCTGGCGTTGTGCCGCAGATCTCGATGATCATGGGCCCCTGTGCGGGCGGCGCGGTCTATTCGCCGGCGATGACCGATTTCATCTTCATGGTGAAGGACAGCTCCTACATGTTCGTCACCGGGCCGGACGTGGTGAAGACCGTGACCAATGAGCATGTGACGGCTGAGGAACTGGGCGGGGCCACGACCCATACCCGCAAATCGTCCGTCGCGGATGGCGCGTTTGAAGATGACGTCGAAGCGCTGAACGAAGTGCGCCGGTTGATCGACTTCCTGCCGCTGTCGAACCGGGAAAAGCCGCCGGTGCGTGCGTTTTTCGACAGCCCCGACCGGATTGAGGAGAGCCTCGACACGCTGGTCCCCGACAATCCGAACATGCCCTATGACATGAAGGAACTGATCCTGAAGACCGCTGATGAAGGCGATTTTTTCGAGATTCAGGAGGAGTTCGCCAAGAACATCATCACCGGCTTCATCCGGCTTGAGGGCCAGACGGTCGGTGTGGTCGCCAATCAGCCGCTGAACCTCGCCGGTGTGCTGGATATCGACAGCGCCCGAAAAGGGGCACGGTTCGTGCGGTTTTGCGATGCGTTTGAAATCCCGATCCTGACCTTTGTCGATGTGCCGGGCTTCCTCCCCGGAACCGGGCAGGAATATGCGGGCGTCATCAAACACGGCGCGAAACTGCTCTTCGCCTATGGTGAGGCGACGGTGCCGAAAGTGACGGTGATCACCCGGAAAGCTTATGGCGGCGCCTATGTGGTGATGAGCTCGAAACACATGCAGGGCGATATCAACTACGCTTGGCCGACCTCAGAGATTGCGGTGATGGGGGCGAAAGGGGCGACGGAGATTCTGCATCGCGCCGATCTGGACGATCCGGAGAAAATCGCGGCCCATACGGCGGAATATGAGGACCGATTTGCGAACCCGTTTGTCGCCGCCGAGCGCGGCTTCATCGATGAAGTGATCCAGCCGCGTTCCACCCGGCGGCGGGTTTGCCGGGCCTTTGCCGCGCTTCGGACCAAGCACGTGCAAATGCCGTGGAAGAAGCACGACAATATTCCGTTGTGAGTCGGGATGTCTGAGCCGGTTTTCCATATGATTTTGGGCGGCCCTCGCCCCGTAGCGCCGTTTTCCCACGCGGTCGAGACGGACGGGTGGGTTGTCCTGACCGGCCAGATGCCGACCGATCCGGAGAACCCCGACGGGCCATTGCCGGACGGGATCGTGGCGCAAACCCAGGCCGTGATGCGGAATCTTAAGATCGTGCTTCAGGGCGTTCGGCTTGATCTGAGACATGTGGTGCAATGCCGTTGTTATCTGACCGAGTTCGAACGCGATTATGCGGCGTTCAATGAGACCTATCAGAGCTATTTTTCGGCGGATCGGCGGCCCGCGCGCACGACCGTTGGGGTCACGGCGTTGGCGGTGGGCGCATTGGTCGAAATCGACATGTTGGCGCGGCGGCCATGAAGGCGTTGGTGATCCCTCTCGCCCTCGTGGCGGCACCGGCGGAGGCGGAAGAGGTGGTCGCGCCGTCGGGGATGGCGGTGACGTTGCACGAGGTGCTCTATGAGGTGCAGCCCTATTCCGAGGAGTTATGGGCGGTGATCCGACTTCTGGCCCCGGATCTTGCCGATGCCGAGGATGACCCGCAGGAGGATTTGGATTGGGCATGCACGCATTTCGCGCCGGGGGCTGTAGACGCTGCCCCCGAACCGCTAGTGCAGATCGTTGTGCAGATCATGGATCGGGTGGTGCCGCGTGGTCAGGCCGATGCCGAAGCTGCGCAGGTTTTTGCCGGGTATGTCTTTGACGACAACTCCTGCATCTGGGAGGGTTTTTGATGCAGCCACAATATGTTGCGGATCGCGGTTCATGCCGACAAGCATTTGATGCAAGCGCGCCACAGACCCGAGCTGTCCCGCGAAACCGGTGTCGATTGATCCCAATTCAGGGTATCTTCGGCCCTGGTTACCTCCAAGTGACCGAACCAATGATCATGACTGGGATCAACCCCGGCAGGGTCACACATAACAGGAGAGCGAGATGTCCAAGAGCATCAAAGCGCTTCTTGCATTGGGACTTTTGGCAAGCGTCGCCGCTTGTGCGCAGGCCCCCGCGCAGGAAGAAATCATCATTGTCGAGCCGGCCCCTATTGTCGAGGAACCGGTGTACAACAAGTACAACTGACGGTGTCCTCGCCGGACGGGCTTTGCTGTCCGTCCGGCACATCGCGGCCACTCCGGCGGCGATCTTTTTTGAACCTCTTTGTAATGTGACGCGAACACAGTATTGTGAAGTCACATTTTTGAAGGGGAGACTCCCATGCTTAGAATACGATTGTTGGCCATTACGGGCCCCGCGGCGTTGGTTTTGGCCGGATGTGCACAGCCACCAGAGCCGCAAGTGGCGCGAGCGATGCCACTCTTTTCCAAATCCGGCGAGGCGCTTTGTGTCCCAAGTGATCCTGTGCCCGGTACGAATTATTCGTCTAATATTCCGAACTGCGACGAGGTCTGTGAGGAAAGCTACACAGCTGGCGCGAATGTGGCGATCTGCCCGCCTGTCTATGATCGCGGACGTCAGCCGATCGGCGATGATGGTGACGACAGTTCGACCCAGACCGGTGGGCGTGGTCAGAACGCCGCTGGTGGCCCACGGGTTCCGTAACTCTGAGAATTGGGGGCCGCGATGATCAAGCATCGCGGCTTCCCTGGCCGCCTTCCGGGCAGCGATTATCAATTCACCATCCGCCGTGAAAACAAGGCGGGAGCAACACCGCTTATCCGGCGGGAGCGCCATGCCGACCGACGCCCTGCCGATCGGCGCGCGGATGCGGCCTTCATGGAGGCGCTCTGGCTCTATTTCGGGTCAGAGCCTTTTGAGCGCGGAAATCTGGATGCCGGACGGCTGAGTTGGGTGTTCGGTCGTGAAGTCGTTGCCGCCGAAGATCCGTTTGATCCCAAGAGTTATGACGCTCTTCTGCAGATTGATGAGGGTCGCGCCCGCGCATCCTTCCCTGAGGCCTTCGACGGGCGCGGTATTTGGGAGGGCGGATCGGCATGATGCTGCCTATGCTCCTCTCGATTGCGCGGTTTCCGGCCCAAAGCAGATTTGCTGGTAACTTGTCCTTTTGGGCCGGTTTTTCCTGTGCCAACGTCCTTTTACCGGCCCCTGTCCCCAGCTGTTTTCGGGCCGGTCGTGACAAGACGTGTTACCCTTCCCCTTCGAAGCGGTCGGCCAGGTTTCTGTGCCGACCGCCTTTTTTCCGGGGGCGAACTGAGGTAGGCTGTCGCGATAGAGG
This sequence comes from Roseobacter sp. HKCCD6576-2, assembly GCF_013179285.1. GTDB lineage: Bacteria > Pseudomonadota > Alphaproteobacteria > Rhodobacterales > Rhodobacteraceae > Rhodophyticola > Rhodophyticola oceani. The sequence continues at coordinate 826,114 of NZ_WVNW01000001.1, forward strand.
CATAAAATCGACAGGAGAAGACGCACAATGCGCGGAACCTACAAACTCACACTCGCCCTTGTTGCCACCCTGGGCCTATCGGCTTGCGTGGCGTCCGATTTGGAACGCGCCGGTCTTGGTGCCGCGGCCGGTGGTGTCACCGCAGCCGCGCTTAACGGCAATATCGCAACCGGTGTGCTTATCGGTGCGGCCGGCGGCGCGCTTTGCGACGACGCGGGGCTCTGCAACTAAGGCGCGACCCGCCACAACTCGTACCAACGATCTAACAGAAGGCCGCCGGGGCAGAACCCCGGGCGGCCTTTTTTGTGCTGAAGACAGGCCACTGCGCCTGAAAGAAGGGGACAGCCAATAATGTTCAAGAAACTGCTCATCGCCAATCGCGGCGAGATTGCTTGCCGCGTTATCAAGACAGCGCAGAAGATGGGGATCAAGACGGTCGCGATCTATTCCGATGCGGATCGCAATGCGCTGCATGTGAAGATGGCCGATGAAGCGGTACATATTGGTCCGCCAGCCGCGTCGGAAAGCTACATCGTGATCGACAAGGTGATGCAGGCGATCCGCGACACGGGCGCCGAGGCTGTGCATCCAGGCTACGGCTTTCTTTCTGAAAACAAGAAATTCGCTGAGGCCCTCGAGGCGGAAGGCGTGGCCTTTGTCGGCCCGCCCGCCGGCGCAATTGAATCGATGGGCGACAAGATCACCTCGAAAAAGATTGCTCAAGAGGCGGGGGTGAGCACCGTACCCGGTTATATGGGGCTGATCGAGGATGCCGAAGAGGCAGTCAAAATCTCGAATGAGATTGACTATCCGGTGATGATCAAAGCCAGCGCCGGTGGTGGCGGCAAAGGCATGCGGATCGCTTGGAATGATGACGAAGCGCGCGAAGGTTTCCAAAGCTCGAAAAACGAAGCGGCCAGCAGCTTCGGCGATGACCGGATTTTCATTGAGAAGTTCGTCACCCAACCACGCCATATCGAAATCCAGGTTCTGGCTGACAGCCATGGCAACGCGGTCTATCTGGGCGAGCGGGAATGCTCGATCCAACGCCGGAACCAAAAGGTGATCGAAGAGGCCCCGTCGCCGTTCCTGGATGAGGCCACGCGGAAAGCGATGGGGGAGCAGGCCGTCGCCTTGGCCGAAGCAGTCGGATACACCAGTGCGGGAACGGTGGAATTCATCGTCGATGGTGAGAAAAACTTCTATTTCCTTGAGATGAACACCCGGCTTCAGGTGGAGCATCCGGTGACGGAGCTGATCACCGGCGTTGATCTTGTGGAGCAGATGATCCGCGTTGCGGGCGGCGAGGCGCTGCCCTTTGCGCAAGACGACATCACGCTGACCGGTTGGGCGATCGAGAGTCGGCTTTACGCTGAGGACCCGTATCGCGGCTTTCTGCCTTCCATCGGGCGCCTTGTGCGTTATCGCCCGCCGGCGGAAGTCGCGTCGGGGCCGCTTCTGGACAGTGACAAGTGGCAGGGTGAGGCACCGAGCGGCACAACGGCGGTGCGGAATGACACCGGCGTCTTCGAGGGCGGCGAGATTTCGATGTATTACGACCCGATGATCGCCAAGCTCTGCACTTGGGCACCGGATCGGCCCGCAGCGATTGAAGGCATGCGCAACGCGCTCGATGGGTTCGAGTTGGAAGGGATTGGGCACAATCTGCCATTCCTCGCTGCCGTGATGGACCATCCGCGTTTTGTCTCGGGTGAGATCACGACGGCCTTTATCGAGGAGGAATATCCCGATGGGTTCGAGGGCGTGACACCACAGGGCAATGATCTGAAACATCTGGCCGCGGTCGCGGCGCATATGAAGATGTTGAAAGAAGAGCGGGCCGCCAAGATCAGCGGGACGATGCCCAATCATTCGCGCCGCGTTGCGCCCGATTGGGTGGTGTTTGTCGGCAAAGAATCCTTCCCGGTGCATATCGAAGAGACCGATTTCGGCACCGAGGTGACTTTCGCCGATGACAGTCATTTCAAGGTGAACTCGGACTGGCAGCTTGGCGATACGCTGTTTGAAGGCAGCGTGGGTGAGCTTCCGATGATCGTGAAGACCGATTTCATCCGAGGGGGCGCGCGGCTCAGGTATCGCGGTGCGGATCTCAAGGCAGTGGTGCGAACGCCAAGGCAGGCCGAATTGGCGGGGCTGATGCCCGAGAAGCTGCCGCCGGATACGTCGCGGCTGCTGCTCTGCCCAATGCCGGGCTTGATCGTGAAGGTTGATGTCGCCGAGGGCGATGAGGTGCAGGAAGGTCAAGCGCTTTGCACCATTGAGGCGATGAAGATGGAAAACATCCTGCGCGCCGAGAAGAAAGGCGTGGTCGCCAAGATCAACGCAGGCGCCGGTGACAGCCTTGCGGTCGATGACGTGATTATGGAGTTCGAGTGATCCGGTGACCTGGGCCGTTCCGCATACCCCTGGCGCGGGCTATCCGTCCGACCGCAGCTCTTCGATGCGGAGCGGCATGTTGTCGATGGCGCGCATGATCTCGCGCACATCGCGTGGCGAGGGGCGGCGCAGATTGACGGTGCCGTCTTTGTCCATCAGCACCAGTGCAAAGCCGCGTGGGCGCAGTTGGCGGCGAATCTCCGACCGGGCCTCGGGGTCGGTGTCGAAGATGATCACCACATCGCGCTCCAAAAGCGGGTCGGGCCGGTCGGCCAGAAGCGCCATTTGCTCGCGAAATCTGGGGTCGGCATCGGTGTCGGCAAAGACGACAATCGGTCTGGATACCCAAAGAAAGTCGTTCAAATCCAAATCAACCGCGCTGCGCGGTTCCAGCGGATCAACAGCCTCGGTTTCGGTTTCCCCAGTCTCGTTTTGCGCCATCGCAACATCTTGCGCGGCCCCGGGCAAGGCGAGAAACAGTGAAAAACCAAGGGTTAGGCTGGTCAGTAGGGATGCGCGCATGAATCCTCCGTCTCTGCCAGATATAGGGGGTCAGCGATGGAATGCGAAGGGTTTCGTGGCGCAATACGCCTCGGATTACCGCAAAAACCTGATTTGCCTGGCTCACAGATGTGCTGCGGCATTGTGGCGGGCGAAACCTGCTTCAATTGAAGGGCTTAAGCCGGTGCAAGGTTCGCCGCTGATCGGGCGGCCCCGTTTGCCGGGAAATCTGCCTTGGTGGTCCGTCAAGGCCGCTGAGCTGCGACGAGATATCGACGACCCGACCACAGATCGGGACGCGACAAGACAAGTAAGAGGATCCTAATATGACGGAGAACACCGACGCCTGGCGTGACCTAGCCGCGAAAGAATTGCGCGGTCGTGCCTTGGACGATCTGACCTGGGATACGCTGGAGGGCATCCCGGTCAAACCGCTCTATACCTCTGAAGATGCGACGGACCTGCCACATATGGGAGGCGTGCCGGGCGAGGCGCCGTTTACCCGGGGCGTGAAGGCGACGATGTATGCCGGGCGGCCCTGGACGATCCGGCAATATGCGGGGTTCTCGACGGCGGAAGAGTCGAATGCCTTTTACCGCAAAGCGCTGGCCGCCGGGCAGCAAGGTGTGTCGGTCGCCTTCGATCTGGCCACGCATCGGGGCTATGACAGTGATCATCCCCGCGTTGTGGGCGATGTGGGCAAGGCCGGTGTGGCGATCGATAGTGTGGAGGATATGAAAATCCTCTTCGACGGGATCCCACTTGATAAGGTCTCTGTCTCGATGACGATGAACGGCGCGGTGATCCCAATCCTGGCGAATTTCATCGTGGCAGGTGAGGAGCAAGGCCATGAGCGCGCGGTGCTCTCGGGCACGATTCAGAACGATATTCTGAAAGAGTTCATGGTGCGGAACACCTATATCTACCCGCCCGAGGCCTCGATGCGGATCATTGCCGACATCATCGAATATACGTCGAATGAGATGCCGAAATTCAACTCGATCTCGATCTCCGGCTATCACATGCAAGAGGCGGGGGCGAACCTTGTGCAAGAACTGGCCTATACGCTGGCCGATGGCCGCGAATATGTGCGTGCGGCGATGGCCCGCGGCATGGATGTCGACAAATTCGCCGGGCGGCTGAGCTTCTTCTTTGCCATTGGCATGAATTTCTTCATGGAGGCGGCCAAGCTTCGCGCGGCGCGGTTCCTCTGGCACCGGATCATGACGGAGTTCGGTGCGAAATCCGAACGCTCCAAGATGCTGCGGACCCACTGCCAGACCTCGGGGGTCAGCCTGCAGGAGCAGGATCCCTATAACAACGTGGTGCGCACTGCCTATGAAGCGATGAGTGCGGTTCTGGGTGGTACGCAGTCGCTGCATACCAACGCTCTGGACGAAGCCATCGCATTGCCCACCGAGTTTGCCGCCCGGATCGCCCGGAATACGCAGTTGATTTTGCAAGAAGAAACCGGCGTGACCAATGTGGTCGACCCGTTGGCGGGTTCCTACTATGTCGAAGCGCTGACGGCAGAGCTGATCGAGCAGGCTTGGGCCCTGATCGAAGAGGTCGAAGAGATGGGCGGCATGACCAAAGCTGTCGCCACCGGCATGCCGAAGCTTCGGATCGAGGAAAGTGCAGCCAAACGCCAGGCGATGATCGATCGGGGCGATGAGGTGATTGTCGGGGTGAACAAGTACCGGCTGACCGAGGAAGACCCGATCGACATTCTCGAAATTGACAACACCGCGGTTCGGGAGGCGCAGGTGGCGCGGCTAGCGCGCATCCGCGAGACGCGTGATGCGGCGGCCTGCGAGGGTGCCCTTGCGGCGCTTGAGCAGGCCGCCTCGACCGGCACTGGAAATCTGTTGGAACTGGCCGTCGAAGCGGCCCGCGCGCGGGCATCCGTGGGGGAGATCAGCATGGCGATGGAAAAATCCTTTGGCCGCCACCGGGCGGAAGTCAAAACCCTGGCCGGTGTCTATGGTGCCGCCTATGAGGGCGATGAAGGCTTCGCGGCGATCCAGGCCGATGTGGAGAAATTCGCCGAGGCAGAGGGCCGCCGCCCGCGTATGCTGGTGGTGAAAATGGGACAGGACGGGCATGATCGGGGTGCCAAGGTCATTGCCACGGCCTTCGCCGATATCGGGTTTGATGTGGATGTGGGGCCGCTCTTCCAAACCCCGGAGGAGGCGGCGCAGGACGCGATCGACAATGACGTTCATGTCATCGGCATCTCGTCTCAGGCCGCCGGGCACAAGACCCTCGCGCCAAAGCTGATCGAGGCGCTGAAGGCCAATGATGCCGGGGATATCATCGTGATTTGCGGCGGTGTGATCCCGCACCAGGATTATGAATTCCTGCAAAATGCTGGTGTCAAAGCCATCTTCGGGCCCGGCACGAACATCCCGGAAGCGGCTCAGGATATTCTGCGCTTGATTGGGGAAGCCCGAGGCTGATCCGCCCAATATTGAGAGATTGAGGAGAGGGAGCCGGAAAACGCGCGTTTTCCGGTCGGTTTCCTCGCGGAAACCGGCCTTTGGGTTTGCTCTTGCCCTGATCCGGCCCCTGTCGCATCAAGGGGGCAGGAAGGAGACCCGCGCGTTATGGCTTTGCCGGTCCGACAACAACTGATCTATTGGGGCATCGCCTTTGCGGTGTTCCTTTTGATCCTGTGGGCGCTTGGCGATGTCATTTTGCCGTTCGTCGTCGGCGGTGCCGTGGCGTATTTCCTTGATCCTGTGGCCGATTGGCTCGAAGCAAAGGGGCTCAAACGCATCTGGGCCACGGTTCTGATTTCATTGATGGCGCTGCTGGTCGTTGTCATTGCGGCGCTGATCGTGGTGCCGCTTCTGATCAGTCAGCTCACGGGCCTCATCTCCGCGGCACCTGATCTTTTCATCCAATTGCGCGATTTCCTGATCACGCAGTTCCCGCAATTGATGGATGAGAGCTCACCACTCCGGGGCTCGCTCGTGGCAATCGGCGAGACGATCCAATCCCGTGGCGGCGAGTTGCTCAATGGCGTGTTGAGTTCCGCCATGTCGGTGATCAATGTCATCGTGTTCATCGTCGTTGTGCCCGTCGTCTCATTCTATCTGCTGTGGGATTGGGATCGGATGGTGGCCCGGATCGACGATCTTCTGCCGCGCGATCATCGCCCCGTCATCCGTCGCCTGGCCTCCGAGATTGATCAGACCTTGGCGAGTTTCGTCCGCGGGCAAGGGACGGTCTGCCTGATCCTAGGCACGTTCTATGCCGTTGCCTTGATGATTATCGGCCTGCAATTTGGCGTTGTTGTCGGGTTTATCGCCGGTTTGATCTCGTTCATCCCCTATATCGGGGCGTTGTTTGGCGGGGTTCTGGCCGTTGGCCTGGCGCTCTTCCAATTCTGGGGCGAATGGTGGTGGATTGTCGCCGTGGCGGCGATTTTTCAAGTCGGCCAGGTTGTCGAAGGCAATATCCTGACCCCCAATCTGGTGGGGGGCTCGGTCGGGCTGCACCCGGTGTGGTTAATCTTTGCGCTTTCGGCGTTTGGCGCGGTGTTCGGCTTTGTTGGCCTATTGGTGGCGGTGCCGGTCGCGGCCGTGATCGGTGTTTTGGTCCGATATGGGGTGGAGCAATATAAGCAGAGTTTGCTCTATCAGGGCCTTGGCGAGACCAAGGACGACTAGCGATGGCCGAGCAACTGGTCTTCACACTTCCCCTCCGCGCCGCGATGGGGCGCGAGGATTTCTTCGTCTCCCCGGGCAATGCGGTGGCGGTCGCCGGTATCGACGGTTGGCAAAGCTGGCCTTTCGGGAAAATGATCTTGGTTGGTCCCGAAGGGGCGGGCAAGACCCATCTGGCGCATGTCTGGGCCGACATGTCAGGCGCGGTTCTGATCCAAGCGCGCGATCTGACGGCGGCGCGGGTTGAGGCGCTGGCCGATGCGCCGGGCGTTGCTGTCGAAGACGCCGATGACATTGCCGGTCAACCGGAGGCAGAAACGGCGCTGTTCCATTTGCACAATGCCCTGGCGGGGCGCGATGCGCCGCTCCTCCTGACGGCGCGGGATGCGCCGGAACGTTGGGGGCTCGATTTGCCCGATCTGGACAGTCGGATGCGGCAGGCGGGCGTGTTGTGTTTGTCTCCACCCGATGACGCGCTTCTGGCGGCGGTCATGTTGAAACTCGCCCAAGACAGGGAGATGCCCCTCAAGCCACGCATCCTGAGCTACGCCCTGGCTCGGATCGAACGTTCTTTTGCCGCCGCTCAAGCCTTTATCACGGCGCTTGACGCGATGGCATTGGCGGCAAAACGCCCACCCACCCGCAAAATGGCCAAGGCGATCCTTGCGGATGACAAGGAATAAATGTCACGTTCTTGATATAGAACTGACCTAACGCAAGAACCCATGAGCACAGCAGATTTCCTCACGGCCCCAATTCCCGACCCCGTTGATTTGCCCGAGGCGCAAACCAAGGGGCCGCAACGGTTTTTCAATCGGGAACTCAGCTGGCTTGCGTTTAACTGGCGAGTCTTGGAAGAGGCCGAAAATCCGCGTGTACCGCTTTTGGAACGTGTTCGGTTTGTCTCGATCTCGGCGGGCAATCTTGATGAGTTTTACACGGTTCGCGTCGCGGGCCTCAGAGAGTTGGCGCTTGAGGGCAATGTCATGCCCTCCGACGATGGCCGCAGCCCGACCGAACAGCTGACCCTGATCAATGCCGATGCCCGAGCGTTGATGCAGAGCCAGCAGGACGTTTGGATTGCGTTGAAAAAGGAACTGGAAGGCGAGGGGATCAACGTGGTCGCCCGGTCGGACCTCACCGCTGCGGACAAATCCTATCTCGAAACGGTGTTCTTGACCCAGGTGTTTCCTGTTCTGTCGCCTTTGGCCATCGACCCGGCGCATCCGTTCCCGTTTATCGCCAACGAGGGGTTCTCGCTGGCCTTGCAGATGAAACGCGAGCGCGACGGGCGGAGCTTGCAAGCGCTTTTGCCGATCCCGGGGCAGATCGACCGTTTTGTGCAACTACAGGCACCAGACGGGCAGGCCAGATTCCTGCCATTGGAAGAGTTGTTGCTGCTGCATGTGGGGGCGCTGTTCCCCGGCTATAAACTCACCGGGTCGTGCAGCTTCCGCATCCTGCGCGACAGCGATTTGGAGGTTGAGGAAGAGGCCGAAGATTTGGTGCGCGAATTTGAGACCGCACTCAAGCGCCGCCGCCGTGGCGAAGTTGTTCGCCTGCAAATCTCTGATGCAGCGCCAGAAAATCTGCGCGCGGAGATCATCGAACAACTGAATGTTCAAGGCGACGAGATCGTTGAAGTCAAAGGCATGATCGGCCTCATCGCTCTGAAAGAACTGGTGATCGACGAACGCCCCGACCTGCTCTGGCCCGGTTTCATGCCGCGCGTGCCCGAGCGGGTGCAGGATCACGAAGGGGATATGTTCGCTGCGATCCAGCAGAAGGATATGCTGCTCCATCACCCGTATGAGACCTTCGACATGGTGGTCCGCTTTCTGGCGCAGGCGGCGCGGGACCCGAATGTGGTTGCGATCAAACAGACGCTTTATCGGACGTCTAACGAGAGCCCGATTGTCGAGGCGCTGTGTGAGGCGGCGGAGAATGGCAAGTCGGTCACCGCACTTGTGGAGTTGAAAGCGCGGTTTGATGAGGCGGCGAATATCCGACAGTCGCGCAAGCTGGAACGCTCGGGCGCGCATGTGGTTTACGGCTTCATCAACTATAAAACCCACGCCAAGATCTCGACGGTCGTGCGCCGCGAGGGTGACAAGCTGGTGACCTATACCCATTACGGAACCGGCAATTACCACCCGATCACAGCGCGGATTTACACCGATTTGAGCCTCTTTACCTGCGATGATGCGCTTGGCCGAGATGCGACGAAGGTGTTCAATTATATCGGCGGATATGCCGAGCCGGAGGGGCTGGAGAATCTGGCGATCTCTCCGATCAGCCTGAAATCGACAATCCTCGAGAACCTCAAGGCCGAGGCGGCGCATGCCAAAGCGGGCAAACCTGCGATGGTTTGGGCCAAGATGAACAGCCTGATCGAGGCTGATGTCATTGACGCGCTCTATCAGGCGAGCCAGGCGGGGGTGAAGATCGATCTTGTGATCCGGGGCATCTGCGGGCTCCGGCCTGGGGTGAAGGGGTTGAGCGAGAATATCCGGGTGAAATCGGTTGTAGGCCGGTTCCTGGAGCACTCGCGGATTGTCTGTTTTGGCAACGGATCGGGCCTGCCGTCGAAGAAGGCGCGGGTCTATATCAGTTCGGCGGATTGGATGGGTCGGAACCTGAACCGACGGGTCGAAACTCTGGTGGAATGCAAAAATGCGACGGTGAAAGCGCAGATTGTGAGCCAGATCATGGCCGCCAATCTGGCCGATGTGGCGCAGAGCTGGGTGTTGACCCCCGATGGCAGCTTTGAGCGCCCCGACCTGAGCCAGATCGAGAACCCATTTTCCTGCCACCGGTTCTTTATGGAGAACCCGTCGCTGTCGGGCCGAGGGTCCGCCGGGGCGAAAGACGTACCAGCGCTGACCCATTCGAATGATTGACGGGTGCGTGAGCGGCATGTCATGCCTGTGACTATGATGGGAGAGGCTGCCGTTCCGATTGAGACGCACCCCGATTGGGGACCGTTTGGCGCGCCGCTTTTCGATGGGCCGCAAGCCCGCGCGCTAAGCCGGGTGGGTGTGATCGATATCGGCTCGAACTCCGTCCGCCTGGTGGTGTTCGACGGCGCGGCGCGGTCGCCGGCTTACTTCTTCAACGAGAAAATCCTTTGCGGTCTGGGTGCAGGCTTTGCCGAAACCGGGCGGCTGTCGGTTGATGGTCGCGCGCGGGCTTTGACTGCTTTGAAACGCTTTGCGGCACTGGCCGAGGCGATGGATGTGTCGCCCTTGGTGACGGTTGCAACGGCGGCAGTGCGGGAGGCCGAGGATGGGCCAGAGTTTCGCGCCGAAGTGGCGGCGGAGACTGGCTTGCAGATTGTCGTCGTCGATGGCGCGGAAGAGGCGCGTCTTGCGGCGCAGGGCGTGCTGTTGGGCTGGCCCGGGGCGCAGGGGCTGATCTGCGATATCGGTGGCTCGTCTATGGAACTGGCGGAGCTGTTGGGCGAAGGCCAGGTGGGCCGTTGCGAGACCTCGGATTTGGGGCCGTTGAAGCTGATGGGGATCAAGGGCGGCAAAAAAGCCGTTCGCGCCCATATCAAGGATCGGATCGTAGCGCTCAAAACCCAGTTCCCGGACCGCCCGGAGCGGTTGTTTTTAGTCGGCGGATCGTGGCGTGCCATTGCCCGGATCGACATGGAGCGGCGCGGGTACCCTTTGAAAGTGCTGCATGAATATCGCATGACGCCGCGCGCGATCATGGAGACGATCAAATACATCGCCAAGACCGATATCGATGTGTTGCGGGGGCAAACCGGCACCAGCGAGGCGCGGATGCGCCTGGTGCCTTTGGCGTCCGAGGTGCTGCGCGTGTTGATGCGGCAGATCAGGCCGCATGAGGTGGCGATCTCAAGCTATGGCATCCGCGAGGGGTTGCTCTATGAGCAGATGGGGCCGGAGCTCCGCCATCGTGACCCTCTGATCGAAGCCGCGCGCCATGCGGAGGCGCAGAACGCGCGGATGCAGGGCTTTGGTCGCGCGCTCTACAAATTCGTGGAACCGCTTTTTTCCAATGCCAGACCGGCGCGAAAGCGCTTGGTGCGGGCGGCCTGTCTGTTGCATGATGTAAGCTGGCGCGCGCATCCCGATTACCGGGCCGAGGTGTGTTTCGACACCGCAACTCGCGCCAATTTGGGCGGCATGACCCATGCGGAGCGGGTGTTTTTGGGTCTGGCGTTGTTGCACCGGTATAAATCCAGCCGCTCGGGCACGAATTTTGACACGGATTTGTTGAAGCTTTTGCCTGAGGCCGATGTGGTGCAAGCGGAGATCCTGGGCCGCGCAATGCGCTTTGGCGCGATGTTTGCGCTCGACCGACTGCCGGATCATGGGCGGCTCAAGCTTTATCCAAAAAAGAGAGTTCTGGAGCTGACACTGACGACGGATGCGGGGCGGAACCTGTTTGGCGAGGTGGCCGAGGCCCGGTTTCAGGCGCTTGCAGGTGCGATTGGGGCCGAAGCGGTGGTGCGTTCCGGCCCCTGATCAAAGCTCAGTGGCAGGCCGGACGATCGCCAGGGATCAACACACGATCAATCACATGGATCACGCCGTTGTCGGCCTCGATATCGGCGATAACCACATTGGCCATTTCTCCGGAGCCGTCGGCGATGGACACGCCGCCCGAGCCAGCGGTTACACAAAGGCGCGCTGAGGTCAGTGCCGGGCGGATATAGATCGACCCGTTCGGCAACATGCCCGAGGTCAGCTCGCGATCATCTACATGGTAGAGCAAGATATCGGTCAACTGCCCCTGGTTCTCCGGCAAGAGCAGCGTTTCAACCGTACCCTCAGGCAGCGCGGCGAAGGCGTCATTGACCGGCGCGAAGACGGTGAACGGGCCAGGTCCAGACAGCGTATCGACCAGGCCTGCGGCGGTCACGGCAGCCACGAGGGTCGAGAAGCGCTCATCGGCGGCGGCGATATCAACGATGGTGTTGGCGCTGGCAGCGGAGCCCATCAGGGTGGCCGCGGTGAGGGCGGTGGCAAGCAATTTTTTCATTTATGTGTCTCCCATTGTCTGAACACGGAAGGGGTTACGAGGGGTCATCTTGATCCGATCACGGCGATCACGATCCTGTGATGGTGCGTGATCTCTTGTCCGACCTCGGGCAATCGCGTAACCCGGGCGGAACGCGACCCCGAGATGAGAGAACCCATGCGCCTAAGCCGCTATTTCCTGCCCGTTCTGAAAGAGACCCCTGCTGAGGCGCAGATTGTCAGCCACCGGCTGATGTTGCGCGCGGGGATGATCAAGCAAGCCAGTGCGGGGATCTATTCTTGGCTGCCGCTTGGCTATCGGGTGCTGACGCGGATCGCGCGGATCGTGAATGAAGAGCAGCAACGCGCGGGCCATATCCCGATGTTGATGCCGACTTTGCAAAGCGCTGATCTTTGGAAAGAGAGCGGGCGTTATGACGCCTATGGTCCAGAGATGCTGCGCATTCGCGACCGGCAAGATCGGGACATGCTTTATGGTCCGACCAATGAAGAGCTGATCACCGATATTTTCCGGTCCCATGTAACCAGCTACAAGGACCTGCCGCTGACGCTCTATCATATCCAGTGGAAATTCCGAGATGAGATCCGCCCGCGCTTTGGCGTGATGCGCGGGCGCGAATTCCTGATGAAAGATGGCTATAATTTCGACGTCTCGAAAGAGGCCGCGATGCACGCGTATAACCGCCATTTGGTGAGCTATCTGCGCACCTATGAGCGTATGGGTCTTCAGGCCATCCCGATGCGGGCCGATAGCGGGCCGATTGGCGGCGATGACACCCATGAGTTTTTGGTGTTGGCCGAGACCGGCGAGAGCGAAGTGTTTTATGACAGCGAGATCACCGATCTGAAATTCGGTGACCGCGCGGTGGATTACGACAGCGAGGCAGAGTGTCAGGCTGTGTTGGAAGAGTTCACCAGCCGCTATGCCCGCACCGACGAGACCCATGATGAAGCGCTCTTCATGGAAATCCCCGAAGAACGGCGCCGGGTGGCCCGCGGCATCGAAGTGGGTCAGATTTTCTATTTCGGCACCAAATACTCCGACGCGATGGGCGCGACGGTGCAAACCGCCGATGGGCAGAAAGTGCCGGTTCATATGGGCAGTCACGGGATCGGTGTCAGCCGCCTTATGGGGGCGATTATCGAGGCCAGCCATGACGACAAAGGCATCATCTGGCCCGAAGGTGTGACGCCGTTCCATTGCGGCATTGTCAATCTGCGTCAGGGTGATGCTGGCACGGATGCCGCTTGCGAGGGGCTCTATAAGGCGCTTCAAGCCAAGGGTCTGGAACCGCTCTATGACGACCGCGAAGAGCGGGCGGGCGCGAAATTCGCCACCATGGATCTGATTGGTCTCCCCTGGCGGATCACCGTCGGGCCACGTGGGTTGGACAAAGGCGTCGTGGAGCTCACCTGCCGCCGGACTGGCGAGAGCGAAGAGATGAGCGCGGAGGCGGCGGCGGCAAAAGTGGCCGAGATCTATGCGCCGCATCATGGCCATGCTGGCGCGATGGTAGAGCCGATGGCGGATCGGAGCTTCCACACTTGGCTCTAGCGCCAGACAGGCGTGTCTGAACTCTAACGACTCATACTGTCCCGGCATGTCCGGGGCAGAACGTTTGGCCGGTGCAATCTTGCCGGGCCATGACGCTCATTTTCAATCTGTTTTGATCGTGCCGATTGTGTTTGGTCGGGCAACATTTCTTCTCCTTTCGGACAGGGGGCCTATCCGAATTCTTCTGAAGATATGCCATTGCTCAGGTCGCTTCCGCCCCATGGTCCGATAGGTGTCGCGTGATGAGAAAACGCAACGCCTGTTAGGGGAGACCACAATGGCGAGACATATATACGGAACACCGGAGGCCGATGAGATCAGCGGCGGCGCAGGTCCGGACCGCATTCACGGCAAAGAAAGTGACGACACGATTTCGGCAGGCAACAGCGCCGACCGAGTTTATGGCCAAGGCGGCGACGACACGATCTCTGGCGCAGGTGGTGCAGATGCGCTGCGCGGCGGCGGTGGCGCCGATGTGATCGATGGCGGCGCGGGTCAGGACAAAATTTATGGCGGCACAGGTGACGACTACCTAACCGGCGGCAATGTCCGGGCCGGTGGCTCTAGCTCCGGCTCTGGCTCCGGATCGGGTGGCGTCGATGACAAACTCTGGGGTGGTGATGGTAATGACACCATGTATGGCCAAGGAGGGAACGACAAACTCTTCGGCGGCGATGAGCAGGATCAGATGTTTGGCGGTGCCGGTGCAGACAGCCTCTTTGGCGGCAATGATAATGACGAGATTTCAGGTGGCGGCGCAAATGATGTCGCCATTGGTGGCCAAGGGAACGACAACATCTCCGGCAACATCGGGGCGGATCGCCTCTATGGCGGTGCTGATCAAGATGTTTTGTCCGGCGGCACCGGCTCCGACCGCCTTTATGGTGGTGCTGGTCATGATCACTCCCAGGGCGACGAGGGGAATGACAAGGTCTATGGGGCCGATGGCGATGATACCCTGACGGGCGATGGTGGCGACGACCGTCTCTATGGTGGCGCTGGCAACGACGCGTTGGATGGCGGTATCGGGGCCGATTTCCTCTGGGGCGGCAAGGGCGATGACGTCATGTTCGGCGGGGCGGGCAATGACCGGCTTGGCGGCGCAGACGGAAATGACATCCTTTGGGGCGGCAGTGGCAAAGATCTTCTCTATGGTCGGGCCGACAATGACGAGTTGCATGGCGGCACCGGCAATGACGAGTTGAGAGGCGGCATTGGCGACGACGTGCTTTACGGCGACGGCGGCAGCGACTTTCTTGGCGGTGGCCAAGGCAATGACATGCTGGACGGTGGCACGGGCAATGACACGTTGATGGGGCGCCAGGGGGACGACGTTCTGTCTGGCGGAGCAGGGGTCGATGCTCTGTTCGGCGGCAATGGCAAGGATGTCTTGTCTGGTGGCGGCGGTGGCGATGTGCTGAACGGCGGCGCTGGCGCAGACGATCTGTCGGGCGATGCGGGGCGCGATGTGCTGAACGGCGATTCCGGTGCGGATGTGCTCCGCGGCGGTGCCGGTGCTGACACGCTGGACGGTGGCCACGGGACCGATCGCCTTGAGGGTGGATCGGGCGTCAACCAATTGACTGGCGGCTCCGGTGCAGATGTCTTTGTTTTCAAAGACGGCGGCTTTTCCCGCGATACGATCACCGATCTGCAAGTCTTTGGGTCGGCCAAAGACACCATTGATCTGTCCGATTTTGGCTTCCTGACGGCGTATGCCGATCTGGATGCCTGGCAAGCGGCCAATGTCACAGTGACGGCGGATGGGGACGTCAAGATGCGTCTCGCTGGCGCGCAATCCGTCGTGATCGAGGACCATACCGATCGTGGGGAGGCGTTTGTCGAATTCGTGATGGACACGATCTTGTTCTAGCCAAGATCAGATCAAATCCGCCGTTTTGCAGGCGCGGCGGTTCCCAGGATTTGTTGTCAAACGTGACGGGGGTTCTACCCATCCCTCGTGAAGCTGATGACGTGCGTACAACAGATTCTGGAAGGGCATTTGGTGGGGTGGGTCTAAGCAGCCATCCATTGCCAGATGGTCCCGGAGAGGGCGGCGCATTCTGCGCCGCCCTTCTTTGCATTAGGCTGCGAAGCCCAGGTAATGTAGGTGGATCTCATAGATCGGGTGCGTTTCCGCGCCGACGATGTCCTCCCTATGGTGCCGATAGACCGAGCGCCAATAGGGCTGAATGATTACCCCTTCATCGCGCATGATCTGTTGAATCCGGGCCATCACCTGGCTGCGGGCTTCGGCATCGGCAATTGCCGAGGCTTCGGCCAGAAGCGTGTCGAACTCTTCGTTGTTGAAGCCAGTTTCGTTCCAGGGCTCGCCCGACTTATAGGCCAGCGTCAGGTTCTGCACGCCCAAGGGCCGGTGGCCCCAATCGGTGGAGCTGAACGGATATTCGGCCCAATCGTTCCAGAAGGTCGACCCTGGATAGATGGTCCGCGTCACGTTCAAACCGGCATCGCGAAGCTGCGCCGCCAGTGCGTCTGAGGTGGGGCGCCGCCAACTGTCATCGATCGAGATCAGCTCATGCTCAAAGTCGAGCACACCAGCCTCTTCCATCAGGCGACGGGCTTCTTCCGGGTTGTATTCCGGCGGTCCGATATCGGCATATTCGGGATGGATCGGGCAGACATGGTGGTTTTCCGCCACGGTTCCGCGCCCGTCATAGCCGATTTCAAGCAGAACACTGTTGTCACATGCCAGCGCCAAGGCGCGGCGCACCCGCACATCGTCATAAGGTGCGTTGTTCTGATTGGTCCGGAGCACCAGCGAGTTGGCCGAGAGCGCTTCGGATTTGGTCCAGCCGATCGAGTCGAAAATATCGACGAAATTGCCGACAGTTTCATAGAGCATGTCGATCTCGCCGGCCTCGGCCGCGGCCAAATGGGCCGATTGGTCGGTGCCGAGATCGACAAACTCAATCCGGTCCAGCGCCGCGCCATTATCGGCATCCCACCAGGTGTGATCGGGGTTCTTCTCCATCACCGCGCCGACACCCACCTCGTAAGAGACGGGCCGATAGGGGCCTGTGCCGACGGGGTTATCGACCGGGCTGCCCGAGAAACCGTTCTGCACGATGGCAGAGGGGTAATCGGACATGGTCGGGATGATGGTGATGTCGGGCTGTGCCAGATTCAGCACCACGGTGTGATCGTCGACGACCTCCAAGACGCCATCGGCAATCGCGCCGGTCGCTTCGTCGATGAGCGCGCCCATCCGCGAGGCCATTGCGTTGCCTTCCATCGAGCGGTCGCACCACCGGGTGATGTTGTAGGCCACATCGGCCGAGGTAAACGGCGTGCCATCGTTCCACATCACACCCTGACGCAGGTACAACGTGTATTGTGTCGCGTCCTCATTGACCTCCCAGTTTTCCAGAAGTCGGCCCGAGAACACGCCATCACGGCTGTATTCCACCAGGTATTCCAGCCACCCACGGCTGAAATTCGCGATCTGCGGCCAGTCATAGGAGGGCGGATCTTTCATCGCCCGGACTTCTTGCTGGATGCGGATCGTTCCGCCTTGTTGGATATGCCCGGCGGCGCGGGCAGGTTTGGCCGAGCCGATCAGGCCATAGGCCACGCTGGCCGATACGCCAAGCGCAGTCGCGCGGGTCAAAAACTCGCGGCGGTCCATCGTGCCGTCAGCGACTTCCTGCGCATAGGCCATAGCTGCGGGATGCACGTTTCGTGCGGAATGAGTCATAGGTGTTTGTCTCCCTGGACGAACGGGCAGGAGCCCGGCCTGGTCGTCAACTCCAGGCATTCTGGGTAAAGGCGGGGCGCAGGCATCTGTCGGCCCGTCTAACCGCCACGGTTCGATGTCGAAAAACGACATGAAAGATTAAAAGCGACATGTTGGGTGGGTGCAAGCGTTATTGGTGCTGGAATCAACGAAGCTTGACCCTTGGCCTTAAAGCACCCAGTTTGCGCGCAACAATAATGGGCAGGAGCGCCGGATGTCTGGCCGAACCAAACCGTTCTCGGGCTTTGAGTTTATGATCGCTTGGCGTTATCTGCGCGCCCGCCGCGCCGAGGGTGGCGTCAGCGTGATGACCTGGATCAGCTTCATTGGCATCGCTTTGGCGGTTATGGCGCTGATCGCGACCTTGGCCGTCCGCTCGGGCTTTCGCCATGAATTTGTCGCGACGATTGTTGGCGCGAACCCGCATATCTCTGTTCTTGGGTTGGAGCGGTTCGACTATACCGAAGAAGAGCGCGCTTTGATCGACGCGAACCCGGATGTCGCGGCGGCCTTGGCCGGGCGCGCGGCCACCACACGCACAATTGAAGCACCGCAAGCGGTGGCCGACGCGGTCCGCGCAGTGGCCGGTGTCGAACATGCCGCCGCCGTCATTCGCGCCGAGGTCATGGCGAGCGCGCGGGCCGAAAATACGCTAGGCCAAGTGATTGGGATCACGGCCGAAGACTTGGCCACCGTGCCTTTGGTGCGCGAGCCGGAAGCCGCCTTTGGCGATTTGCAGCGTTTCAACGAGGGTGTCGCAATTGGCGAGGGCGTGGCGCGGCGTTTGGGGCTGCGGATCGGCGATACGATCCGCCTGACCTCACCGACGGGCGCGCAGACTGTCGGCGGGCGGGCCGCCCGGATCGGAGGTTATGAGGTCGTCTATGTGTTCCGGGTGGGCCGGTGGGACATCGACAATGTGCGCATCTATATGCCCTTTGCCGAGGCGCAGAGCTTCTTTGGCCGCGATGGCGTGGCCGATAGCATTGACGTGGCAGTCGGCGATCCCGAGTCCGTCGAAGAGGTGGTTTGGGAGGTGTCCCAAGCGGCGGGGCAGGGCACCTATGTCCGCACCTGGCAGGACAGTTCCGGAGCGTATCTGCAAGCCTTGCAGATGGAAGACAACATCATGTTCGTCATCCTCTCGATCCTGGTTTTGATCGCAACGATGAACATTGTCTCCGGCCTGATCATGCTGGTGAAAAACAAGAGCCACGATATTGGGATTCTGCGAACTGTGGGCCTGAGCGAAGGCTCGATCCTGCGGGTGTTCTTTATCTGCGGCTCCGCCATTGGGCTCGCGGGCACGGTTGTGGGCGTGGCGCTTGGCTGCGCCTTTGCGATCTGGATTGACCCGATCTTCAGCTTTGTGAACTGGGTCGCGGGTGGCGGTGTTTGGGACCCATCGGTCCGGCTTTTGTCGCAACTGCCCGCACGGCTTGAATGGGGCGATGTGATGTCGGCGGTCACGCTGTCTTTGGGCCTGTCTTTTGTCGTGACGATCTTCCCCGCCCGCCGCGCGGCGCGGATGAACCCGGTGGAGGCGCTGCGCTATGAGTAAGCCAGTGTTGCGCCTCGATGGGATCGAGAAGGGCTACAATCACGGATTGCCGAATGAAATCCGCGTGTTGCGCGGAGCCTCCGTGGAGGTGCAACCGGGCGAGATCGTTGCGCTGGTCGCGCCTTCGGGTGCCGGGAAGTCGACGCTTCTCCATATCGCCGGTCTGCTCGATACTCAGGATGCAGGCGTGGTCGAAATCGCGGGTGTGGATCAGGGCCAAGCGTCTGATCGGGCGCGGACCGCGGCGCGGCGCGGACAGATCGGGTTTATCTATCAGTTCCACCATCTGCTGCCGGAGTTCACGGCGGCTGAGAATATCGTGCTGCCGCAACTGGCCCATGGGGCGCCCCGCGCCGAGGCCGAGGCGCATGCGCAAGAGCTATTGGAAAGCGTCGGCGTGGGAGACCGCGCCAGCCATCGGCCCGCCGCGATGTCGGGCGGCGAACAACAGCGCGTTGCGTTCTGCCGCGCTTTGGCGAACCGACCTGCCTTGCTTTTGGCGGATGAGCCAACCGGAAACCTTGATCCAGCGACGTCGGATCGCGTGTTCGATGCCTTAATGGGGCTGGTGCGCGGGCGCGGGCTTGGCGCGCTGATCGCGACGCATAATCTGGAGCTGGCCGGGCGAATGGATCGCGTCTTGCGGCTTGACGGTGGCGTTCTTATGGATGCGCCCGAGGCGGTCTGACCGCGGCCGCGTGTTAAGCGGCCTAACTGTCGCCCTCGAACCAGGTCACAATCGCATCAAGGATGCCATCGCGCATCGCCGGGGCCTCCATAAGCACCTCATGCTCGGCCCCTTTGATCAAATCAAGCCGTCCGCCAGGCCAATGCGCCATGCGAGCTTTGATGGCGCTTGGTTCCACGATCCGCTCCAACTCTCCTAAGATCGTCAGCGCCGGTGTGTCAGGCGCAGGCATCGCGAGCAAGGTGCTGCTCTCGCGCAGCGCGGCATTAACCCATCGGATAGAGGGGCCGCCGAGCGCCAGATCCGGATGCTCTGCCACTTGTCGTGACATGTAGTCGAAATTGTCCCGATCCGAGGTCAGCGGGTTGTCTTCAAACGCCATTGGCTCCGCAGGGCCTGTCGTGGGCGCAAATTTGGTGTCAAGGCCAAGCGGGCCGCTCAACCCCATCACGATCCCAGAGATCGAACGGAGAAACGGCGACATCTGAATGCCCCACATCGGTGCGGTGAACACCGCGCGCGTGATCGGCAACCCGTCATGCAACGCCCTGAGCCCAATGGCCCCGCCCATCGAATGACCGATCAGAAACCAAGGCTTCGGTGGCGCGATCTGGTCCAGCACTTGGCGCATGGCCGCCACATCTTCGCGATACTCATCGAAGCTGACTACATGGCCCATATCGCGGCGATGCGCAGGGCGGTCGGCAAGGCCCTGGCCGCGCCAGTCGATCGCGACCATACCATAACCGCGCGCGACCATGTCTCGCGCCAACCGTCCGTATTTCTCGATATACTCCGTGCGGCCCGGGAACATCAGGATGGTGCCTTTGTCGCCTCCGGGCCAATGACCAACCCGAATCCGCGTGCCGTCTTTGGCGCGGACCCACCAGGCGCCCGCCTCATCCGGCCCATCGGCCACATCGGCCAGATAGGGGGCGGGCTCAATCGCGGTGTCGACAGGATCGGCCAACATCACATGTCAGCCGAGCGCGCCGCCGAGGCGCATGGCCGCGCCCATATCGCCATCAACCTTCAGGCGCCCGCCCATGAAGGCGGCGGTCGGGTTCAGGTCCCCGGCGAGGATTTCTTGAAATGTGTCGGCATCGGCGGTCATCGTCACATCGGCTTCGGCCCCGTCTTCGGCGGCGCGCACGCCCGAGCCGTCGACAACAATCGCGCCTTCACCTTCGATGACAAACATGGCGCTGCCGTCGAACCCATCGCCGAGTTTCGCGCTTAGAGCCGCTACGGCACCGGTAATCACATCGCTCATGAAAATCTCCTTCCCGTCGATCACGCGGCTTTGTTCTGGAACCTGCGTGTCAGAATGCTACAGTCAAAAGCAGAATGAGAGCATTCGTCATCATACACAACACTCTCCTTGCGGCAGTTTTGACCATGTCGGCGGGAACCGGCTTGGCCTTTGCGCAAAACGACCGCTTGGAAGAATTGTTTGAGCGGCTCCAAATCCCGGATTTGGGCAATTGGGAGTTGGTGGAAGAAGAGATTTACCAACGCTGGTCAATCTCCGGCTCGGCCTCGGCGGATTTCCTGTTGATGCGGGGGCGCGAGGCGCTGGATGAGGGCGATCTGGACGCGGCGCTTGATCACCTGACTGCGTTGACGGATCATGCGCCGGATTTCGCCGAAGGTTGGAATGCGCGCGCCACAGCCTATTTCCGGATGGGCATGTATGGCCCCTCAATTGCCGATGTGCAGCAAGTCCTGGCCCTCAATCCACGCCATTTCGGAGCGTTGACGGGACTGGGGCTTATGTTGGAGGAAATGGGCGAATTCGACGCCGCGTTGGAGGCTTTTGAGAGCGCGCAAGCTATACATCCACACCGGCCCGACATAAATCAGGCGGTGGATCGGTTGAACCGGATGCTTGAGGGCGAAACCCTCTAGATTTTCAGAATAAGGGCCGAAAGGGGCTGCCCTTCGCCGGGTGGTCAGGCAGAATGACAGGCAGCATGTCGGGGCAGGGGCGCATTGCCGCCATCCTTGGCCCCACCAATACCGGGAAAACCCATTACGCGATTGAGCGGATGCTGGCGCATCGCACCGGTGTCATCGGTCTGCCGCTGCGCCTGTTGGCGCGCGAGGTCTATGACAAGATCGTCGCGCTGCGTGGCCCCTCTGTCGTGGCGCTGGTCACAGGCGAAGAACGGATCGTGCCGCCGCGCACGCAATACTGGGTCTGTACCGTTGAAGCGATGCCGCAGAGCAACGGCACGGATTTTCTGGCCGTCGACGAGATACAACTCTGCGCGGATCCCGAGCGGGGCCATGTCTTCACCGACCGTTTGCTCCATGCCCGTGGCCTGCATGAGACGCTGTTTCTGGGTGCGGACACGATGCGCGGTGCGATTGCGGCTTTGGTGCCTGGCGTCCAATTCATGCGACGTGATCGGTTTTCGGAGCTGACCTACACAGGCTCAAAGAAGATCAGCCGCATGGTGTCCCGTTCTGCAATCGTTGGATTTTCGGTCGAGAATGTCTACGCCATTGCCGAGCTTTTGCGGCGCACGAAGGGCGGGGCCGCCGTGGTCATGGGGGCGCTCAGCCCACGGACCCGGAACGCGCAGGTGGAGCTCTATCAAAACGGCGATGTGGATGTGTTGGTGGCCACCGACGCCATCGGCATGGGCCTCAATCTCGACATCCGCCATGTGGCGTTTTCGGGTCTGCGCAAATTCGATGGGCGTAAGATGCGCGACCTTGCCCCCAACGAACTGGCACAGATCGCGGGCCGGGCAGGGCGATACACCGAGCCCGGCAGTTTCGGGGTCACGGGCGAGGCCGCGCCGCTGGATGATCAGGTGGTCGAGTCGATCACCAACCATCGCTTCGCCCCAGTTCGGAAACTGCAATGGCGGAACTCGCGATTGGAGTTTGGCACTGTCCCGCGCTTGATCGCGTCGCTGCAGGAGCACACGCAAGACGAGTGGCTTTCGCGGGCGCGAGAAGCCGACGATCTGATGGCGCTAAAGGCCATCTCGGGGCAAGCGGATGTGGCCGAACGGATCAGCGGTGCACAGGACGTAAAACTCCTTTGGGATGTCTGCCGTATTCCCGATTTTCGAGGGATCAGCCACGCGGAACATGCGAGCCTTCTGGCGGGGATTTTCGACTATCTGCACGATCTGGGCCGTGTGCCGGACGACTGGCTTGCGCGACAGGTGAAACGCATCGACCGTACCGAAGGCGATATTGACACGTTGTCTAAACGATTGGCGTATATCCGCACATGGACCTATGTCGCGCAGCGGAATGGCTGGGTCGATGATGAATCCCATTGGCGAGACGCCACGCGTGCCGTAGAAGACCGCCTGTCAGATGCGCTTCACGAGCGGCTGACGCAAAGATTTGTCGACCGGCGCACCTCCGTGCTGATGCGCCGGTTGAAGCAGAAGGAGAGCCTTGTGGCCGAGGTGAACGACAAGGGTGAAGTGACGGTAGAGGGCCAATTTGTGGGCCGCCTCGAAGGATTCCGGTTCCGGCAGGATGCATCCGCCACGGCCGATGAGGCCAAGACACTACAGCAGGCCGCGGTGGCGGCGCTCCGGCCAGAATTCCATCTCCGCGCAGATCGGTTCTATAACGCACCGGACACCGAGTTTGACTACACCGAGCAGGGTGGTCTGATGTGGGGCGACCAAGCGGTGGGCAAACTGGTTGCCGGGCCCGAGGCGTTGAAGCCTATTGCCGAGGCCTTTGTTGATGATGAGGCCGGGCCGGAGGTGATGCAAAAGGTCCAGCGTCGGCTGCAACATTTCATCGACCGCAAGGTGGCGACCCTTTTTGAACCGCTTTTGGCGATGTCGAAGGATGAGGCGCTCACCGGGCTGCCGCGCGGTTTCGCCTTCCGCATGGTCGAGGCGCTTGGTGTCCTGCCCCGCGCCGATGTCGTCGAGGATGTGAAAGCGCTGGACCAAGACGCGCGGGCGCTTCTGCGCAAGCATGGTGTGCGCTTTGGCCAATTCACGATTTTCCAACAACTGCTTCTCAAACCCGCACCGACGCGGTTGCGGCTGGTGCTTTGGGGCTTGGCCAAAGGGCTGACCGAGTTCCCGGAAAGCCCGCCGCCCGGTTTGGTGACGATCCCGAATGCCGAGGGGGTGCCCGACGGCTATCATACGATGTCGGGCTATCGAGCAGCGGGTGCTCGGGCGATCCGCATCGACATGCTAGAGCGGCTCGCCGATATGCTGCGCCAGCAAGATACGCGCGGCGGATTTGAGGCGACGGCGGATATGTTGTCGATCACCGGGATGACGTTGGAACAGTTTGCGGATCTGATGCAGGGCATCGGGTATAAGGCGGATCGCGGAGAGCGGGTGAAGGTGAAAGCGGCACCAGTGACAGAGACGCCTGCTGCGGAGACATCTGCGACGGAGGGGGCCGACACGCCTGATCCGACTCCCACCGAACTGCCGGACGATGCGCCCGGCGAAGGGCCTCCCGCGCCGCCGCAGGAAACGCCGGCGGAGCCGCCCGCTGAGGCACCGTCAGTGCCGCCGCAGGAGATACCGACGGAGACACCGCCGGAAAGTGCAGCAGCTCTGGCGGAAGCTGCGGATGCGGTACCGGAGATGGAGGTGTTCTACACCTTCGCCTGGGCCGCGCGCCGCCGCCCGAACCAACAGGGTCAGCGCCGAAATGATGGCGGCGGCAAACCGCGTGGTAAGAAGGGCAAACCGCAGGGCAAGCCCGGTGGCAAACCACGCGGCAACAAACCTCAAAGCTTCTCCGCCAGGCCGGATCGCAAGAAAGACCGGATCGACCCGGACAATCCTTTTGCCCAAGCCCTCGCGGGGCTGAAGGATAAGAGCTGACTGAGGCGGTCAAAGACCGGCTGGACAAGTGGCTCTGGCAGGCGCGGTTCTTCAAGACCCGGAGCCTGGCCACGAAAACCGTGTCGGGCGGCCATGTGCGCGTCAATGGCGAGAAGGTGCAGAAAAAGGCAACCTCGATCGGGCCCGGTGATGTGTTGACCTTCCCGCAGGGTCGGATGATCCGCGTGGTTCGGATCGTCGCCTTGGCGACCCGCCGTGGCCCTGCGCCCGAGGCACAGGCGCTCTATGACGATCTGACCCCGCCTGCGGAGCCAATCCCCGAACGTGTCGGTGCGCGCCCCACCAAGAAAGCGCGGCGCGATCTGGAGGCGTTCCGAGACGATGACCCCGATAGGGTCTAGCCGCCAGAGTGGATCATAATCGGGCAACGGCGTCGCACCCATCTTGCAACTTTTGTGGGGGTTGCGTAGCTAACGATTGACCAAGTCTGCCGAGTCTCCTGATGACCTATATCGTTACCGACAACTGCATCGCCTGCAAATACACCGATTGCGTGGAGGTTTGCCCCGTGGATTGCTTCTACGAGGGTGAGAACATGCTGGTCATCCATCCTGATGAATGTATCGATTGTGGCGTGTGCGAACCGGAATGCCCGGCTGATGCGATCCGCCCCGATACCGAGCCGGATATGGAGACCTGGGTCGAATTCAACCGCAAGTGGTCCGAAGCCTGGCCGGTGATCATCACCAAGAAAGATCAGCTGCCAAATGCGGATGAGATGGACGGCAAACCCGGCAAGATGGAGCTGTTTTCCGAGGCGCCGGGCGAAGGTGGTTGACCGATTCGCATCTGCGATGCAGATTTAGAGATATGAAATCTCTGTTGCACCGCAGCATAACCCTGTAAAAACAGGGCTGTTTGGCCTGTGCGCGGCGTCAGATTTTGAAACCTTCGTTTTTTATGCTATATATCTGTTACAAATAGAGTTGTGACACGCGCCGCGGGGCTGCTGCCCGCGATGAGATATCAGGACATAAGAATCCGCTTGTGGAAAGCCTGTCTTTCCACTGGCGTTTTTGTCGCCTGATGCTCGCGGGCCGAAAGAGGAAGACATATATGAGCAAAGCACGCAAATCTCGGGATTTCAGCCCTAACGAATACGTGGTGTACCCTGCGCATGGCGTGGGACAGATCGTATCGATCGAAGAGCAAGAGATTGCTGGGATGACGCTTGAGCTGTTCGTGATCTCGTTTGAGAAAGACAAAATGACCCTGCGTGTGCCGACCGCCAAGGCCACCGAAGTGGGCATGCGCTCACTCTCGAGCCCTGATGTGGTATCGAAAGCACTTGATACGCTGAAGGGTAAGGCGCGCGTGAAACGGGCCATGTGGTCCCGCCGGGCGCAGGAATACGAGCAAAAGATCAACTCGGGCGATCTGATCGCGATTGCCGAAGTCGTGCGGGATCTGCACCGCGCCGATGATCAGCGAGAGCAGAGCTATTCCGAACGTCAGCTTTACGAAGCGGCGCTTGAGCGTCTGACCCGCGAGTTGGCGGCTGTGAACGGCATGGATGAGGCTGGTGCGCAGAAGCGCGTCGACGATGTCTTGACGGCGCGCGCCGCCGCCTAACCCGCTTGAAATTCAACAGAGAACGCCCGTCGCATTGCATTGCGGCGGGCGTTTCTGTTTTCGCGGCGGGCGCGACATCGGCATGATTGTGCTGATCTTTGATCAGCGTTGCGATCAGACTGGCCATTGCCTCTGGGCTGGCCGAAGATTGAACCCGATCTGTGGTTGGTCCGACCCATTGAGGTAACAGGATCGGACGAAAGCACGTTGGAAAGGACGTAACATGTCGAAACTTCTTATGACCGTCATCGCGGCAAGCACGCTGTTTCTTGCAGGCTGCCAGATGAGCGACCAAGACCGCGCGAATCTCGGCCTTCTGGGCGGTGCTGCGGGCGGTGTTTTGCTGGCCGACGCTTTGGATGCCAATGATGAGTGGACCATTGTGGCCGGCGTGGCCGGTGCCGCCGCGGGCACGTTGTTGGCTCGTAGCACGCAGCAGAATCGCTGCGCATATGCACGTGGCGACGGCACGATCTACTACGCTGCCTGCCCCTAATCTGAGGCGCATCGTCAAGTCTCTAGCTGGGCCTCCTCACCGGGAGGCCCTTTTTATGTCAGAGCCGCAACCAAAACCGCCATCGCCGCAATCTCTGCCAATTGCTGGCTGGCGCCCAGGACATCGCCGGTTTGTCCACCGATCTTGGTTTTGGCCAGTGCACCAAGCCCGATGGCGACGGTGAACCCCACGAGAAGCGCCAAAAACCCTCCAAACCCCGCAAAGATCAGCGCCACGCCACCGGCCACGCTACATGCCAGCCATGTGGTGTCAGCGGCGGGGCGCCCGACAGCGCGCGCCAACCCGTCGGCGCGCGCCGGGGCCAGATGCGCCATCAGCGCGACCATCGGCGCACGGCTGATCGCCGCGCTCGCGATCAGCACGGGACCTGCACTGCCGTGATCCAAGGCGGCCGCGATCAGCGACCATCGCGCCAGCAGGCTGAGGCCCAAGGCCAGAACACCATAGGTGCCGATCCGGCTATCGCGCATGATCTCCAGCCGCCGCTCGGGTGTCCAACCGCCCCAGAACCCATCCGCCGTATCGGCCAAGCCATCTTCATGCAAAGCCCCACTGGCAATAATCAAAACGGTCAGTGTCAGGGCCGCGCAGACGCCAGTCGGCAGGCCAAAGGCCATCGCGATCCCACCCGTCAACGCGCCCAAAATGCCAAGGACGGCACCCGCCAGCGGCCAGGCCCACGCCGCCCGCGCTGCGCGGTTTTGGTCGCCCGACCATGGCAAGGGCAAGCGCGTCAGCAACCCCAGGGCCAGCCAGATATCGGCGGCCCGGATCAACGCCGTGTCGGATGTTCTGTCGCCTTCGGACATCAAATAGGCCTTTCTGTCGCGTGGCGTGTGATCAAGCTTGCGATAAACACCAAAGCCAACGTGATCGCAAATGAAAGACATCGCCGCCATGATCCAAGCTCCCGATAGCCCCGCCGCGTTTCGTGCAGCGTTAACCGCCGCGCCGAGTTCGGACGGGGCGGCCATCGCTGAGGCGCAAGCGCGCAATGGGCAACTCACCAAGCCGCCGGGCGCTCTTGGTCGGTTGGAGGATTTGGCGATCTGGTATGCGGGGTGGCGGTCGAACCCGCGCCCAACAATCGCTTCACCGCAAGCGCTTGTCTTTGCAGGTAATCACGGCGTGGTTGCGCGGGGAGTCAGTGCTTTCCCGGCGGAGGTCACCGTGCAGATGGTGGCCAATTTCGAGGCGGGCGGGGCCGCGATCAACCAACTCTGCAAGTCTGCCGGTGCGGATTTGAGCGTTCACCCGTTGGAGCTTGACCGCCCGACCGCCGATTTTACCCAAGGTCCTGCGATGAGTGAGGCCGAGCTAATGGCCGCTATCGGTGTCGGTTGGGCCGCCGTCAATCCGGAGGCGGATCTTCTGATCACCGGCGAAATGGGGATTGGGAACACCACATCCGCCGCAGCCATCGCATTCGCGCTCTATGGGGGCGAGGCCAGCGATTGGACCGGTCGGGGCACGGGTGTGGACGATGCAGGGCTTGCGCTGAAAACCCAAGTGGTGGCTGATGGGCTGGCCGCCAATCCAAGTGCCGCCACCGACGGGCTGGAGGCGCTGCGGTGTCTTGGCGGGCGCGAACTGGCCGCGATGGTCGGCGCGATTGCCCATGCCCGCGTCTTGCGCATACCGGTGATTTTGGATGGGTTCATTTGTACCGCTGCCGCCGCCGCCCTGGCCAAGGCCGTGCCCGGCGCGCTGGATCATGCGGTGGCGGGGCACCTTTCTGCGGAACATGCGCATGGGCCGCTCCTAACCGCGCTTGGCAAAGAGCCACTTCTGGCGCTTGGCATGCGGCTGGGCGAGGGCAGTGGCGCGGCTTTGGCGATCCAGGTTCTGAAAGGCGCCTTGGCCTGCCATTCCGGCATGGCAACCTTTGCAGAGGCCGGTGTCGCAGCGGGTTAGAGCCTAGCCGTCGCCTGGGTTTTGCGTCGCGTTTTGCCGGGCGATCACGCCTTTGAGGGCCCCGGCGTCGCTGCGGGTGCGGCGCTTGCCGGTTTGCGGTGGCTCATCATGAGCCATCTCATCAAGCTGCGTGACCAGAGCGGTCTCCAGGTTGTTGTTCAGCTCGCGCGCGCGCTCCATATACGCGTCGTTCTGCGTCACCGGCACGCCCGGCACCCAGACATCGGCGAGGCTGCGCAGGTTTTGCCGATCGTGACGGTAAAACGCGGTTTCCAACTCATGGGCCTCGTAATCGGTCATCCCCATATCTTCGAGCACGTAGCGCGCCGCGCGGAGTGAGCTGTCGAACATCTCGCGCACGATATGATCGGCCCCGGCATTGTAGAGCTCGTAGACATGCAACCGGTCATGCGCCCGCGCGGTGATCGCGATATCGGGGCGGAGCCGTCTGGCATAGCTCACCAGATTGACCGCCGCTTGTTTGTCATCCACAGCAACCACCAGAACGCTCGCGTCATCCAACCCCGCCGCATGCAGAAGCTCGGGCCGGGTCGGATCGCCAAAGAAGCCCCGGAACCCAAATTTGCGCATCAGTTGGATCGTTGAGAGGTCACTGTCGAGTACGATGGTTTTGAAGCCGGAGGCCTGCACCATCCGGTTGACGACCTGCCCAAACCGGCCAATTCCGGCGATGATCACCGGGGCCTTGGCATCGATCCGATCCGGCTCGGGGTTCTCGTCGTTTGCCTCGCCCATCCGGCGGCTGAGATAGTCGTAGAGGATGAAGAAAAGCGGCGTCAGCAGCATGGAAAGTGCGACGACCAAAAGCAGCATTTCACCGATATGGATCGGCAACACCGTTTGCTGCAGTGAGAAAGAGATCAACACGAAGCCGAACTCGCCCGCTTGCGCCAGGCCGAGGGTAAAGAGCCAGAGGTTTCGCCCGCGCAACCGAAAGATCAGACCGATGCCATAAAGCAGAACGCCTTTGACGGTCATGACTGCGAGCGTCAGCCCGACCACGACAAAGAAACTGTCCCAGAGGACCCGGAAATTGATACCTGCGCCGACGGTGATGAAGAAAAGCCCCAGAAGCAGCCCCTTGAAAGGCTCGATATCGGCTTCAAGCTCATGGCGGAATTCGGAGTTGGCCAGCACCACACCAGCAACGAATGCCCCAAGCGCTGGCGACAAGCCAACAAGGATCATCAGAAACGCGATGCCGACGACGATGACGAGCGCGACAGCGGTATACATTTCACGCAACCGCGCCATATGGATGAACCGGAAAAGTGGGCGGCTTAGGAAATAGCCGCCGAGGATGACGGCCGCAACCGCGCCGAGGGTCACCAGGGTGACACCCCATCCCGGCAACCCCTCGACAAGCGACATCGTGTGATGCGCGTCATCCTCGACCGCGCGTTGGATCGAGCCGTCTTCGCCGAAACTGACCAATCCGGGCACGGCCAGAAGCGGCAAAAGCGCCAGCATCGGGATCACGGCAATGTCTTGCGTCAGCAGCACCGAGAAGGCAGAGCGCCCGCCATTTGTCTGCATCAGCTTCTTTTCATTCAGCGTTTGCAGCACAATCGCGGTGGAGGAAAGCGCCAGGATCAAACCAATCGCCAAAGAGGTTTGCCAGGCAAAGCCCAACAGCGCCGCGCCACCTGCCAGTGCAGCCGTGCTTAGCACGATTTGCGCGCCGCCAAGGCCGACCAGCTTCTTGCGCATCTCCCAGAGGCCTTTGGGGTCTAGTTCCAAACCGATGAGAAACAGCATGAGGACGACGCCGAATTCCGCGAAATGCTGCAAATCTTCCGTTTCGGCCCCGACCAGCCCCAGAACCGGGCCAATCATGATCCCCGCGAGGAGATAGCCAAGCACCGACCCCATGCCGAACCGCACCGACAAAGGCACCGCGATCACCATCGCGGCGAGGTAGATGGTGGCTTGGAGCAGGAAATCTTCCATATAAACGTCCTAGATGGGCAATGGCGCGTCGGGCTTCATCTGATCCATAACGATCTGCGATTGCACCCGCGCGACGGAGGGGTGCGGCAAGAGTATCCCGTGGATGATCTCGTGCAAGGCTTGCAGATCGGCGCACCAAACGCGGAGCAGGTAATCGGCCTCACCTGTCAGCGTAAAGGCCGCTGTGATCGCTTCTTGCGCCCGGACGAGGCGGGCGAAACTGGCATCGGTGTCATCGCTATGGGCCGCCATCTGCACCTGCACGAAGGCTTGCACGCCCAAGCCGACACGCGCCGGATCGATAACGGCCCGGGCCCCGATCAGATAGCCTGCCGCTTCGAGGCGTTGCCGTCGGCGTCCGGCTTGGCTGGCCGAGAGGTTCAGCTTCTCGCCCAACTCCTGCGCGGTCAGGGTCGCGTTTTGTTGTAGCGCTTTGAGAAGGCGCCGGTCAGTGTCATCAAGCATGCGGGGCTGTCGCGTGAATTATGGCTTTGGTGCGTATATCTTGCGAGTATATATGGATAAGTCCAGTAGAATGCGCGGAATTCGCACCAGGAATGCTGTATTCTGCGCATAGCGAACAGATTCCCTTTCGAAGGAGGAAACCAAATGGGCCCGTTCCCCCATGACGCCCCCCGTGCCACCATCAGTGACGAAAACCCCGCAGGAACCGACGGGTTCGAGTTTGTCGAATTCGCGCATCCCGAGCCGCAAGAGCTCCGCGACCTCTTCGCCAAGATGGGTTATGTGCATACAGCCAATCACAAGACCAAAGCCATTGAGCTTTGGCAGCAGGGCGACATCACCTATGTGCTGAATGCCGAACCGGGCAGTTTTGCCAGTCGGTTCGTGGAAGAGCATGGGCCCTGCGCGCCATCGATGGCCTGGCGCGTCGTGGATGCCGAGCACGCGCTGAAACATGCGCTGTCGAAAGGGGCCGAGGAATATACCGGCGCTGACAAAACCATGGATGTGCCCGCGATCATCGGCATCGGTGGCAGTCTGATTTATCTGATCGACCAGTATTACGATGCGAACCCCTATAACGAGGAGTTCGATTGGGTTGCTGATGCGCATCCCCAGGGCGTTGGGTTCTTTTATCTCGATCACCTCACCCACAATGTCCACAAGGGCTATATGGATATCTGGTTCGACTTCTATGGTCGAATCTTCAACTTCAAGGAAATCCGCTTCTTCGATATCGAAGGCAAGTTCACCGGTCTCTTGAGCCGTGCGCTCACCTCGCCTTGCGGTCGCATCCGGATCCCGATCAACGAGGACCGGGGCGAGAAGGGTCAGATCGTCGAATATCTGAAACGCTATAACGGCGAAGGTATCCAGCATATCGCGGTTGGGTCCAACGACATCTACGCCTCGACCGACCAGATCGCTGAGCGTGGCATCAAGTTCATGCCCGCCCCGCCGGACACCTATTACGACCTGAGCCATGAGCGCGTGCAAGGTCATGAAGAACCGCTCGATCATATGCGCAAACATGGCATTCTGATCGACGGCGAAGGCGTGGTTGATGGCGGGGAAACCCGCATCCTGCTGCAGATTTTCTCGAAAACCGTGATCGGCCCGATCTTCTTTGAGTTCATTCAACGCAAAGGCGATGACGGGTTTGGCGAAGGCAATTTCAAAGCCCTCTTCGAGAGCATCGAGGCCGACCAAATCGCGCGCGGCGTGCTTGACGAGGCGTCCTAACCCCGCACGCCCTTCTCCAAAGGGGCGGATCTGACGCATGATCTGCCCCTTCTCTGCTTCACAAATATCCCCGCCGGAGGCATCCGCGCCTTGCCAAAGCAGGCGCGTTCGGCAATCTGGGCGCTCTGATGACCAGGAGTGCGCTTATGGATGATGTCACCGGCCGCCATAATGAAAAGATGCGCAAGCTGAAGAAAGCGCGGGATCGTCTGATGGCGACGAAGACCGAGAAAAAAGGTCTGATTGTCGTGCATACCGGCAATGGCAAGGGCAAATCCTCTTCCGGCTTTGGGATGATCATGCGCTGTATCGGCCACGGCATCCCGTGTGCCGTGGTGCAGTTCATCAAAGGCACCTGGACGACCGGCGAGAAAGAGCTGCTGCGCAACCGCTTTGCCGGAGAATGCAAGTTTGTCGTCTCTGGCGAGGGCTTCACCTGGGAAACGCAAGACCGGGAGGCGGATGTGGCGGCCGCCGAAGCCGGGTGGGAACAGGCGAAGGCGTTGATCCTCGATCCTGAGATTCAATTTGTGCTGCTCGACGAGATCAATATCGCACTCCGCTACGACTACTTGGATATCGACGCGGTGGTCGATTTCCTGCTGCACGAAAAGCCCGAGATGACCCATGTGGTGCTGACCGGGCGCAACGCCAAGCCGGAGCTGATCGAGATTGCCGATCTGGTAACCGAGATGACGCTGGTCAAACACCCGTTCAAAGATGGGATCGTCGCACAAAAGGGCGTGGAGTTCTAAACCAGACGCTTGCAAAAGCGCCGAACCTTGGGTCATCGGCGCGGAAACCCCGGGAGATCGTCAGATGAAGCGCTCAGAGATCAACGACATCATGGCCGAGGCGGATGCGTTTATCCGCTCTTTCGGCTTTGTTCTGCCGCCATTCGCCTATTGGACGCCGGATGAGATGAAGGCCAGGCGCGCCGAGATCGATGGGATTGTCTCTGGAGGCATGGGCTGGGACGTGACCGATTATGGGCAAGGGAAATTCGATGAGCTCGGGCTTTTCCTATTCACCCTGCGCAATGGCCGCCTCTCCGATCTGCAAGCGGGCGGCGGCATGTGCTATGCCGAGAAACTGTTGATTTCAAAGAAAGACCAGATCAGCCCGATGCATCGGCATTATCTGAAAGCCGAAGATATCATCAATCGCGGCGGGGCCACGATGGCGATTGAGCTCTACGGGTCCGCCGAGGATGGTTCTTTCGACGAAACCGCTGGCGGCACCGTGCTCTGCGACGGGATCGCGCGGGCGTTCAAGCCCGGCGAGGTGCTGCTTTTTCAACCCGGTGAAAGCGTGACGCTGATGCCGGGTGATTGGCATGCGTTTTGGGGCGAAGGTGGCGATGTGTTGATCGGTGAGGTTTCAACGGTGAATGATGACGAGACGGACAATTGGTTCCGCGCGCCGATTGGGCGTTTTGCAGAGATCGACGAAGATGTCGCGCCGACGCATCTTCTGGTCTCAGACTACAAAACTTGGCTCAGCTGAGATGATAGTCCTTTGGCAGCAGCGGCTCGGGCACCTCTAGGCCAAGCCGTGGCGCGAGGCTGATCTCGACCACCCGGCACATCGCATCCAGCGGCAATCCGTTCACGCTGGTCCCGAAGGGTTCTGCCAGTTCTTCGGTCACTTCCGCCAATCCCAGAAACACATAGGCCACGACGGCGACGAAGAGCGGGGTCAGCCAGCCCGCCTGTTCCACAAGGCCGAGCGGCAAGAGCAGGCAATAGAGATAGGTCGTCCGGAAGATCAGCAGCGAATAGACATAGGGCAGAGGCGTCGTGGCGATCCGCTCGCAGCCGGCCTGCGCCAAGGTGATTGCGCCAAGCCGTTCGGTCAGCGCTTTGGCCCCAAACCCGTCGATCTCGCCCGCCTGATGCGCCGCCGAAACCTCGTCGGCCAGTTGGTTTAGCGCGCCACAGGGCGGATGGGGCGTTGCACTGAAATCCTCCCCCGTCAGCGTCTTCGCGGCGGCGTCGTTGGGCAGTTGACGCAGATTGGCGCGGTGAAGATGCAGAAAGGCCAGGGCAAGCCGGAGCACCTGTTTTTGTCGGTCCGGCTCGCTGATGAAGATGTCGGTTTCTCGGCCGAGCGCGCGCAGATCGGCGATCAACTGGCCCCAGAGCCGCCGCCCCTCCCACCACCGGTCGTAGGCGGCGTTGTTGCGAAACCCCAGAAACATCGAGAGCGCGACACCGAACACCGCGAAGGGTGCGGCGCTTGGATGCGCGAGCGGCAAAAGCCCGTTCTGGTCAACAAAGGTCACGCCCGCCGCAAGTGCGGTCAGGATCACGATCCGCGGGGCAATGCGTGGCAAAACCGAACCTTTGACGGCGAAGAGCAGTTGCAACAGGGTCGGCTTGTCGCGGACGATCATGGTTAAAGCGCCCGCCAGCCGATGTCTGAGCGGGCGAACCCGTCGGGCCAGTCGATTTTGTCCACCATGTCATAGGCTTTGTCGCGCGCCTCTTGAAGCGTCGCGCCGCGTGTGGTGACGTTCAATACCCGACCGCCAGCGGCGCGAAACTGCCCCTCGGCCCGGGTTGTGCCCGCATGAAAGACCATCTGAAAGCTATCCTCGGGCAATCCTTCCAGCCCTTTGATCACGCTGCCTTTTTCATAGGCGCCCGGATAACCTTTCGCGGCCATCACCACGGTCATCGCGTGGTCATCGGCCCAGTTCACCTGCATCTCGGCCAGCCGATCTTCGGCACAGGCGAGCATCAAATCCAAGGCCTGCGCTCCAAGCCGCATCATCAGAACCTGACATTCGGGGTCACCAAACCGGACGTTGTATTCGACGAGCCGGGGCTGCCCGTCTTTGATCATGAAACCCGCATAAAGCACGCCGCGATAGGGTGTGCCGCGTTTGGCCATCTCATCAATCGTTGGCTGGATAATCTCGGCCATTGCTTTGGCGGCGACGGCCTCGGTCAGAACCGGCGCGGGCGAATAGGCCCCCATGCCGCCGGTATTCGGCCCTTTATCCCCGTCATAGGCGCGTTTATGGTCCTGCGCTGTGCCAATTGGCAGGGCGGTTTTGCCATCGGAGAGGACAAAGAAACTCGCCTCCTCGCCCTCCATGAATTCTTCGATCACCACTTCGGCACCTGCGCCGCCAAAGGCGCCGCCGAACATGTCGTCAATCGCGGCCAAGGCTGTCGCCTCGTCCATCGCCACGATCACGCCTTTGCCCGCGGCCAGCCCATCCGCCTTGACCACAATCGGAGCGCCCTGGTCCCGGATATAGGCCTTGGCAGCTTCGGCTTCGGTGAAATGCGCATAAGCCGCGGTCGGGGCATTTGCGGCATCACAAATCTCTTTCGTGAAGGCTTTCGAGGCCTCAAGTTGCGCCGCGGCTTGTGACGGACCGAAGGTCAAGATGCCAGCATCGCCAAGGGCATCCGCCACCCCGGCAGCCAGCGGTGCCTCTGGCCCGACGATCACAAAATCAATCGCCTCTTCACAGGCGAAATCGGTGACAAGCGCCGGATTTTCGACATCCAAATCCGCGCATTGTGCAATTTGGGCGATACCCGCATTGCCGGGCGCGACGATCAGCTTGTCGCATTTCGGGTTTTGCAACACGGCCCATGCCAAAGCATGTTCGCGCCCGCCGCCGCCGAGGATCAGGATGTTCATGGGCACGCCTCCTTGGCCTTTGATTGCGGGCGTTCTAAGCTGCGCGCGAGGCCAAGACAAGCAATGGGGGCAGGGGCAAGATGTCCGATTTGATCGACGACGATGAAACCCCGGGCAATGCGCCGGAGTTCAGCGTCTCGGAAATCTCCGGCGCAGTGAAACGCACCGTCGAGGGCGCGTTTTCCCATGTGCGTGTGCGGGGCGAGGTCGGGCGACTGTCGCGGCCGCGCTCAGGTCACATCTATCTGGATTTGAAAGATGATCGCAGCGTCCTGGCGGGCGTGATCTGGAAAGGGATTTCTGCGCGGCTGGCACATCAGCCGGAAGAAGGCATGGAAGTGGTCGCCACCGGGCGGATCACCACCTTTCCGGGGCAGTCGAAATACCAATTGGTGATTGAGGATATTCGCCCTGCGGGCGTGGGCGCGTTGATGGCGATGCTCGAAAAACGGCGCGCGGCCCTGGCGGCTGAGGGGCTGTTTGACGAGGCGCGCAAGCAGCCGTTGCCGTATCTGCCGGAGGTCATCGGTGTTGTGACCTCGCCATCGGGTGCAGTTATCCGGGATATCCTGCATCGTCTGCGGGACCGGTTTCCGCGCAAAGTTCTGATCTGGCCCGTGGCGGTACAGGGGGAGCGCTGTGCACCGGAAGTGTCCAATGCGATCAAGGGCTTCAACGCGATGACGCCAGGCGGCGCGCTGCCCCGCCCGGATTTGTTGATCGTCGCGCGTGGCGGCGGGTCACTTGAAGATCTCTGGGGGTTCAACGAAGAGGCTGTGGTCCGCGCGGCGGCGGGAAGTGACATCCCGCTGATCTCGGCGGTGGGCCATGAAACCGATACGACTCTGATCGATTTCGCATCCGACAAACGTGCACCGACGCCGACGGCGGCGGCGGAGATGGCGGTACCGGTGCGACTGGAGTTGCTGGCTTGGGTCGAGGGGCAGGGCGGACGGTTGTCGCGCGGCGTGGCGCAGGCGGTCTCGCTTCGAAAACAACGGCTTGGCGATTTGGGGCGCGGTTTGCCGCGGCTTGATGCGCTGCTCGAAACGCCGCGGCAGCGGCTGGATCGGGCGGTGGTGCAGCTTGGTCCGGCGCTGAGGGCCGCGACCCAAGACCGGCGCAATCTGGCGGATCGGTTGTCAGGGCGACTGACACCCGCCTTGGAAAAAGCGTTGAATGCCAAGCGGATAGAAGCGGGCCGGGTCGGGGCTGGGCTGGTGCCTGGTCGGCTGGCATCCGGGCTGCGAACAAGGCGGGAAACGCTGTCTAGTCAGGCAAGGCGGTTGCGGCCGAGGCGTTTGACGGATCGTTTGGAGGCGGCGCGGGCGCGATTTGCGGAGGTGGATCAACGGTTTACGCGGGTGGCGGTGGCATCGGTCGCGGCGCGGCGAGAGCGGGTGGAGGCCTTGGAGCGGCTGCGCCAGACACTTGGCTACACCGAGACACTCCGTCGAGGCTATGCCGTTGTTCGGGAAGGCGAAACTCTGGTCACAACCCAGGCAGCCGCAGCCAAGGCGGCGCATTTGGAGATCGAGTTCGCGGATGGCCGATTGGGGGCAATCCCCGGCGGCGGTGTGGCGCGAAAGCCGGCTGGCAAGTCGCCCCGTGGGTCAGCGCCGAAGCCGAGCCAAGGCAGCTTGTTCGACGAAGAATAGGTTACAAAAAATTGGCCAGGGCGTGAATTTCCCAACCCTATCGGCCGATTTCTTAACCTTCTCGTAACCTCATCGCGCGGTTGAGATGCAACATCCGCCAGAGCGTCGGCACGGCTGGCAGAACGAAAAGCAGCAGGCCCAGAAGCATGTAGCTCAACAGCATCGCGGGGATCCATGCGAGGGCGCAAATCAGGCCGGTGACGGCGACGACCCGGTCGGCCGTGACCTGCGGCAAAGCCGGCGACAGCGACAGTTGCAACAGCGCACCGCCGGGCAGGGGTCGCATCGGGATCAGGCTGAGCGCCGCGAGATAGAGATTGACCATGGCGAAGGCGTTGAGAGCCCAGGCCAACCCGCCCTGTGGTAATACCGAGACGATGAGCGTCATGACCGCCCAGAGTGTCAGGTTCGTGAGAGGGCCCATCGCCAAAATCGTCATTTGAACCGATGGTTGCGTGGGCTCGGCGTCGCAGGTGCTGATCCCGCCAGAGAGAGTGATCTGCCGCACGGGAACACCGTACAATCGCGCGGCCAATGCTTGGCCCAATCCATGTAGATAGAGCGCGAGGAAGAGCAGGAGGAGAACCACCATCTCGGCCAGAACATCCGCCACTGTGCCGTTGAAATGCACCAGAAACGCGGCCAGAAACAGGATGCTCAATTTGATCTGAACCGGCCACCCGCCGATGCCGAGTAGACGAAATAGGATTGGGTCTTTCAGAGTCATCTTATCGCGCCTTCAAGAACTACCAGCAGAGCCATGAAAAAAGGTCGCGGGGGTTTGTGGCAATTCTTTAACGCATCTTGGACCATCTTGGGGAGGCAGGCGTCCATACGCAGGTATTGGGCGCTTGGTCATTATTGGCTGTCTTCGATCCCCAGTTTTTCGACGACATTGCCATAGTTTTGCCAGGACATCGTGCAAAACGATCTGAAAAACGTTTCGGAGCGGCCGGTGGACGTCGACCAATCTATGGACCTTTGTCATGTTTCGGAATGACGCGGCGCTTTTTGAGTTTCGCGGGCCATGGGGCGTGCCGGTGCAAATTGGCAGCAGTCTGCTGCTTTTGATCCTGATTTTCCTGTTGTTTAGCAGCACGGTGCAGGAGCTTTACTACGACTTCCTGTTCCTCGTGATTTTGCTGGTGTCGATCTTCTTGCACGAATTGGGCCATGCCTGGGGTGCTTTGATCCAAGGCCAGCCGGTGCGACGGATCATGATTTATGGTGGTGGCGGGTTCTGCGAAAGGGACCGCCCGGCACCGTCTTATGAGGAAGAGTTGATTGTCGCCATGGGGCCGATTGTGACGGCGGTTCTATGGGCCGGTGCGGTTTTGATCGGGCCGTTCCTGCCGCCAGGCGATCTGGCCTGGGCGGTTCATATCTGCGCGCTTGTGAACTTTTTTCTGTTGATCTTCAACATGCTGCCGGTGATGCCCCTGGATGGCGGGAAACTGCTTCATCTGGGCTTGCAGCGTGTGATGCGTTTGGAACACGCCACCCGGCTCTGCGGGGCGGTTGGTCTCGTCACCGCCGTTCTATGGCTGCCGCTGATGATCTTCAGTTTTCATCACTGGGGGCTGCTTTTGCTCTTCGTTCCACCGATTTTGATCCATTGGCGAATGCTGCGCCGCGCCGCCTAGCGCGGCACCGCTTCAAAACACGAAGTCGAAACGCCGATTGAGCGGCAGGTCGCGCACCCGTTCACCCGTCAAATCATAGATCGCATTGGCCAGCGCCGGCATCGAAGGCGGCGTTGAGGGTTCGCCCACACCGCCGATATGGTGCTGCGTTTCGAGAATGCGAACCTCGGTCTCCGGCACCTGATGGATACGGAGCGCGTCATAGTCGGGGAAGTTATACTGATCGACCTCGCCGCCCGAGAAACTGATCTCGCCCATCACGGCAGCGGTGAGGCCATAGACCAGACCAGACACCATCTGCTGTTCGATAATGCCGGGGTCGAGCGCTGTGCCGACATCGCAGGCGATCCAGGCGCGATCCATGGAGATGACACCATCCTGGTCGCTGACCTCCATCGCAATGGCGACAGGTGTGTGGAAGGAGAAGGTCATCGCCACGCCGCGCCCGATACCGTCGGGTGTCTCACCCGACCAATTCGCCATATCGGCCACAGCCTCCAGCACGCCCGCCGAGGCGGCATGTTCGCCGCGGGCCAGTTCCAGGCGGAAGGCCAGGGGGTCGCGGCCTGCTGCATGGGCCATCTCGTCGATGAAGCTTTCCATGAAGAAGCCGTTGATCGAATTGCCGACCGAGCGCCAGAAGCCGATTGGCACGGCGAGATCGGTCAGATGGCCTTGGACCCGGTAATTGGGGATCGCATAGGGCTGATTGAACATCCCCTCCACATGGCCTTTGTCGGGGCCGGGCGGCGAGAAGCCAGCGATCCGCATCAAAGACTGCTGCGTGACGGAGGGCGCGGCCATGCGGCCATCAAGCGTATGGGCGAAGCCTTCACGGATCACGCCGCGCATCCGGGCGGCAGCGGCCGGGCGATAGAAGTCGTGGCGCATATCTTCTTCGCGCGACCAGGTGACTTTTACCGGTGTGTCGGGGATCTCACGGGCCACCCGGGCGGCCAAGACGGCGTAATCGAACTCGCCCCGGCGCCCAAAGCCGCCGCCAAGATAAGTCACATGACAGGTGACCTGTTCAGGGTCGAGTCCAACGGCTTCAGCGGCTTTTTGTTCCGCGAGGATCGGGGCTTGGGTCCCGCACCAGAGCGTCAGCGCGTCGCTGGAATAGATCGCCGTGGCATTCATCGGCTCCATCGTCGAATGGGCCAGCCAGGGCATGGTATATTCCGCCTCGATCTGGATGTCCGATTGCAGAGGAGACTCATCCGCGTCGCCGTCATTGCGGAGGGTGGAGTTTGGTTCGTTGTCGAGGCTGGCGCGGATCACCTGCATCAGTTCTTCTGAGGTTTCGGGGTAGGGGGCGGGGCCCCATTCGATCTCCACTGTTTCGGCGGCTTGGATCGCAATCCAGGTGTTGTTGGCGACAACCGCGATGCCGGTGCCGAGATCAATCACCCTCTCCACGCCCGCCATGGCCTCGGCGGCGCTGGCATCGAAGCGCAGGATCTCGCCACCAAGGCGCGGTGACATGCGGACGGTGGCAAACTTCATTCCCTCCAGCCGGACATCCGAGCCGAACATGGCGGTGCCAGTAGATTTGCGGAGCATATCCGTGCGCGGCATGGATTGGCCGAGATAGCGCCAATTGGCCTTGGACCGCAGTTCGATGCCGCGCGTGATCGGTTCGATCTCTGCGGCGGCTTCGGCCAGATCGGTATAGGGGATCGGGGTGCCATCGGGCGGGATCACTGCCCCGCCTTCGGTGGCCATCGCGCTCCGCGACAGGCCAAGCCGGTCGGCGGCGGCCTGTTTCAGAGTTTCGCGGGCTGAGGCCCCGGCAAGGCGCATCTTCTCATAGGCGTCCAGCATCGAGGTCGAGCCGCCGGTGACCTGAAGCGCCGCCATTTTCGGGATGACGGTCATCGCCTCAATCATCATGTCCTGAAAGCCCGAGCGCTCGTAGTCATTCACCGGCAGGCCATGGGACATCAGCCCGCCATTATAGTACGCCTGATCCGGCGGACCGTGTTGGACGCTGATATCCTCCCAATTCACATCCAACTCTTCGGCAACCAAAGCGGCCAGCGTGGTGTAGACGCCTTGGCCCATTTCGGCGCGGGGCGTGATGATCGTCACGCCGTCCTGGTCGATGGTGACATAGGGCGTGATCGGGTGATTGCCGTCGCCCGTCGGCAACGGATTGGGCAGCGCGCGGGCGTATTGGTAATAGCCAAAGGCGACGCCGCCCGCGATGGCGGCGGTGCCGAGCAGAAAGGTGCGGCGGGCAATGGTTCCGAGACGGCTCATGGCGTTACGCTCCTTGAATGGTGGCAGCCGCGGTTTTGATTGCGGCGCGGATACGGTCATAGGTGCCACAGCGGCAGAGATTGCCGGCCATCGCGTCGTCGATGTCCTGATCCGTGGGGTTCGGGGTGCGGCTGAGCAGATCGGCGGCCTGCATGATCTGACCCGATTGGCAGTAGCCGCATTGGGCCACCTGATGTTCGACCCAAGCCGCTTGCAGGGCGTGGAGATTGCCCGGTTGGCCAAGCCCTTCAATCGTGGTGACCTCGTCCCAGACATCCGCGACCGCGATTTGGCATGCGCGCACAGCCTCGCCGCCGATATGCACGGTGCAGGCGCCGCAGGACGCAACGCCGCAGCCGAATTTGGTGCCGGTCATGCCCAACGCGTCGCGGAGCACCCAGAGGAGCGGAACCTCTTCGGGCAGATCGATTTGATGGGTGGTGCCGTTGATTGTCAGCGGGATGGTCATGGCGCGCCTCCTGTCGGGTTTGGAGAGAAGATAGCGCGGCTGGTGTCGGGTTTCCATGACAAAATGCGCAAAGATTGTCATTTTGCCAGAAGCCGCCTGTCGCGCATCGACATTTGAGCAATGTTTCAAACGGCTCTCGGGGGATGACGAGGTGGTGAGCGGCGTGGACAAGCCCGTCGGCTTGCGCCCTTATATGAAGGAGTGAGCCCGGAGGAGGGGTGGCCTTATGACCGAGAAGATCGTGCCTGCCCGTGACAGCCTGCTTGACCGGATTGGTCGGCGCATGGCGCGCAAGCTCAACCGGCAAAGCTCAGGCTATCAACCCTATACACCCTCGGATTTCCCGACCCTCTGCCGGGTTCTGCGGCCGGGCGATGTGATCCTGATTGAGGGCAGCGAGCGGATCTCCAACGCAATCAAATATCTCACGCAATCGACCTGGTCCCATGCCGCGCTTTATGTTGGCGACGTGCTGCCAGTACCGGAGGATGGCAGCGAGCGCCCGCGTCTGGTGGAGGTGAATTTGGGTGAGGGCTGCGTTGCGGTGCCGTTGAGCAAATACCAGACCTTCAACACGCGGATTTGCCGGGCGGCAGGGTTGAATGAGGAAGAGCGCGCGCAGGTTGCGGACTTCATGATCGGCAATCTGGGGCTGCGCTATGACATGCGGAACATCTTCGATCTGGCGCGGTATTTCCTGCCAACGCCGCCGGTGCCGGTCCGCTGGCGGCGGCGGATGTTGGCCTTTGGCTCAGGCGATCCGACGCGGGCGATTTGCTCGTCGCTGATCGCGCAGGCGTTCCAATCAATCCGCTATCCGATTTTGCCGGAGCGGCGGGCGGAGAGCTCGGAATATGCGGCGCGAGAGATTTACCACATCCGACATCATTCGCTCTTTGCACCGCGGGATTTCGACCTGTCACCCTATTTCCGGGTGGTCAAACCGACACTGGAGGATGGGTTTGATTTTCGGCAGATCGAATGGGGCGAGCGCGCCGAGGCGGAACTCTAGCCCCGCAGGTTGCGCCGCCCGGTGATTGGCACCGGGCGGCGCATTAGAGAGTTACCGACCCCGAATACGCGGATCGAGCGCGTCGCGGAGACCGTCGCCGATGTAGTTCACGCTCAGCACAGTCAGCGAGATCGCCATGCCGGGCCAGATCACCCGCTCAGGGTTCTGTTGCAGCCAATCGGTGGCGTCAAAGAGCAGCCGACCCCAGGTGGGGAAATCGCTTGGGAAACCGAGACCCAGGAAAGACAGCGCGCTTTCGGTGATGATGGCGTTTGCGATGCCAAGCGTGGCCGAAACCATGATCGGCGACATCACATTGGGCAGCACATGGCGCAGGATCATCCGGTGTGACGGCGTGCCGATGGATTTGGCCGCCAGCACAAACTCGCGTTCTTTCAGCGCCAACACGTCGCCGCGCACAACCCGCGCGGTTTGCATCCAGGAGGTGATGCCGATCACAAAGACGATCAGGATGAAAATGCCGCCCTCAGGGCCGAAGGCCGCGCGGAGTTGGTCGCGGAACAGCATGATGATGACCAAGAGCAGTGGCAGAAGCGGCATTGCCAGGAACAAATCCGTGGTCCGCATCAAAAGCCCGTCGAGCCGCTTGAAATAGCCCGCCAGCACGCCGATCAATGTGCCGAGCACCAGGCTCAGCAACATTGCTGTGAGACCCACGGCAATCGAGGTTTGCCCGCCCGCCATCATCCGGGCCAGCGTGTCGCGGCCCAATTGGTCGGTGCCCATCGGATGGGCGAGGCTTGGGCCGGAGTTGCGCGCGCGGATGTCGATATAGGTTGGGTCGATGGTCCAGACCAGCGGGCCGATAAAGACGAAGAGCAGGGCAAAGATAAAGAAGCCCAGGCCCAGCATCGCGCCCTTATGGGTTTTGAACTGGTCCCACACATCCCACCACTGGTTGCGTGGCGGGCGGTAGTCTTCGAGGCCGTCATCGGCCGGAATGATGGGGGCATCAGTCATAGCGGATCCTCGGGTCGAGCACGCCATAAAGGACATCGGCGATGAGGTTGAAGAGCACGATCAACACAGCGAAAATAAAGGACACGGTTTGCACGGTCGGCACATCACCCGACTGGATCGCGATGATCAGCAACTGACCGATCCCGTTCACCTTGAAGACCTGCTCGGTGATGATGGCGCCGCCAAAGACGGCGGGCACGTTGAGTGCAATCACGGTGACCACCGGGATCAGCGAGTTGCGCAGCACATGGACCAGAACCACGACCTTCTCGGTCAGGCCCTTGGCGCGGGCGGTGCGGACGTAGTCCTGGTTCAGGTTGTCGAGCATCGAGGCGCGCATGAAGCGGCTGATCTGGCTGGCGTTGAATAGGCCCAAGACCATGACCGGCATAATGATCTGCTTCAGTTGGACGATGAAGCTATCCCAATCGGTCACCACATGGGTTGTGTCATAGACACTGGGGAACCAGCCCAGATTGACCGCGAAGATCACGATGAACAGAACCCCGGTGAAGAAGGTCGGAACCGAGAAGCCGAGCATCGAGATGAATGTCCCGATCTGGTCGAACCAGGAATACTGCCGATAGGCCGAGATGATCCCGATCGGCAGGGCGATCAG
Organism: Roseobacter sp. HKCCD6576-2; assembly: GCF_013179285.1. GTDB lineage: Bacteria > Pseudomonadota > Alphaproteobacteria > Rhodobacterales > Rhodobacteraceae > Rhodophyticola > Rhodophyticola oceani. The sequence continues at coordinate 870,100 of NZ_WVNW01000001.1, forward strand.
AATGCCGACGATATAGCTGATGCCGACGACCCAAAGGGTTTGTGGCATCCGCTGCATGATCAGTTCCATCACGGGCGAGCGGGTCTGGTAGGAGATGATCCGGGGGCCTTCCGGTCCGATCTGCCAGCCGGTCCAGCTTTCGATCAGGTGCAGCGGCTCGTTCCAAACCATGAGTTGCAGCCATCGGAGATACTGCACGAAGACGGGTTGGTTCACGCCAAGGCTTTCACGAATCTGTTCCCGCACCTCTGGCGGGATCGTCAGCGGTAGGCCCGCCGTCGGATCCGAGGGCGACAGCTTCACGATCAGGAAGATGATGAAGCTGATGAACAGCAGGGTCGGGATCGCCAGCAGCAATCGCCGGATTGTATAGGTCAGCATATGGTGCGGTCCCTTTGCAAAACGAGGCGGGTCATCGTGCCTGGGCGTCGCGCAGGGCCAGAAGACCTGCGGCGCCAATCATGGCACTGCCCGAAAGGCGGTTGAGGAGGCGGCCGCGGGAGGCGAGCCGGGCAAAGAGCCGGGCCGCCGTCGCGCCGTAGATGAAGAGGATCACGCCATCAATCACGAGATAGGTCGCGCCCAAGATCAGAAGCTGGGGCCAGATCGCGGTCTCCGGCGTGATGAATTGCGGGAAAAGGGCGGCGAAGAAGAACACCGCTTTGGGGTTCGACGCGGAGGTAAAGAAGCCCTGGAAATAGAGCTGCCGGGCGGAGGCCAGCGGAGCCGCCTCGCCAGGGAGCGTGGGGGCTGCGCGGAAGGTGCGAATGCCCATCCAGACCAGATAGGCGACACCGGCCCATTTGATTACATCAAGCGCCCAATCGGTGGTGGCGATCAAAGCGGCCAAGCCGAAACCGGCGGCCAGCATTTGTAAGGAATTCGCGGAAAGGTCACCGGCGACGGTCCAGCCGCTGCGACGCGGGCCATGACGCATGGAGTGGGAGATCATCAGAAGCTGGCTCGGACCGGGAGGCGAGGCGAAAAACACGCCCACGGTCGCCAGATAGGCCAGATAAATCTCGATGCTCATATATGGGGCCCGATCTTTTGTTGCGCCGCCCCGAGCGGGCGGGACGGCGCAAGGTCAGAGGATCATGGGATTATTCGGCGCGACGCCAATCCATGATGTTCCACAGCTCGCTGTCCCAGTCGGACATGCGGATGCCTTCGAGCGAGTTGGCATGAGCCGACACGCCACCGCGGTGAACGAGCGGAATGATCGAGTAGCTCTGCATGATCATATCGTTCATCTCACGCGCGATGCGGCCACGTTCCTGAAGATCGGCTGTCATGGCCATCTCATCGACGAGCGCATCATAGGCCGGATCACAGAAGCGCTGGATGTTGGAACCCTGCCACTGGGTGTCGGGGCCCGGGATCTCGTTGCAGCGCCAGTTGGCCATATAAGCCTGCGGATCCACACCAGCGAAGTTGTTGGTGTACATCTCGATATCGGCGTAGAACTTCTGGAACGTATCCGGAGAGGCCGGATCCCCACCGAAGAAGACCGAGGCGTCGATGTTGCGCAGCTCGGCGTCGATACCGATCTCGCTCCACCACTGCTTCACCAAGGCTTGGGTGTCCTGACGGACGGCATTGGTCGAGGTCTGATAGAGGACCTGGAGCGGTACACCATCGGCTTCGCGGATACCGTCGCCATTGGTGTCGACAATGCCGGCTTCATCCAAGAGCGCATTGGCCCCCGCGATGTCCTGGACCAAGCAGCTGTCATTGGCGGTCGAGGCATAGAGCTCGGGCGCTGGCAGCACGTTACAGGTCGGCTGACCGCCGGCCCCATATCCCACTTCCACGAGAAGCGCGCGGTCGATCGCCATCGACATTGCTTGGCCAATCACCGGGTTTGTCAGGAACGGATGCGGGCCGGCATCGGCTGTCGAGCGCACATCGCCAAGAGCTGGATCAGGATTGAACTGGTTCAAGTGCAGACGCTCAACCGAGGTGCCGAACGCGGTCACGACCGTACCGTTCCCCTGCGCTTCCATCTGCGCCAGGATGGTTGGGTCGATTTGGAGGTTCCATGCATAGTCGAACTCGCCAGTTTCCAGAACCGACCGCGCCGCCGCCGCCGCATCACCGCCGCCCTTGAAGGTCACGGTTTCGAAATACGGACGATCGGGGAAGCGGAAGTTTTCGTTGGCCACGAACTCAATGACGTCATTGGGCCGGAAATCGGTCACAACGAACGGGCCGGTGCCAATCGGTCCAAAGTTGGCGTCGGTGCATTCCGGTGCCCGCGCGCCAAGGCACTCCGCGAATTGCGCAGCTTGGATGATCGGGCTCTCAGCGCCGACAAAGGCGGTGTAAGGGAATGGTGTCGGGGCCGCGAAGTTTACGCGCACTTGGTTATCGCCCAAGTCCTCAACGCTGGTGACGCCATCGAAATAGCTGGCCTGTGCACAGCCGCCTTCGGGATGGGTGCAGTATTCCCAGGTGAATATGAGGTCGGCAGGCGTCAGCGCCGTGCCATCAGACCACATAACGCCTTCGGCCAAGGTCCACGTGATCGAGGTCAGATCCTCGGCCACACCACCATTCTCAATGGTTGGAATTTCGGTTGCGAGCCAAGGCACCATGGTCCCGGCGTTGTCAAAACGCGCCAGGCTTTCGAGGACCAGAGACGCCGATTCCACCTCTTTCGTACCACCCGAGAGATATGGATTGAGCGTCGAGGGCGCTTGCCAATAGATGATGTTGAGATGGCCCGATGAGCCGCGTTCGGCCATCGCTGCCACGGGGGACAGCATAAAGGCTGCCGCCGCCCCTAGTAGAAGTGTCTTAGAGTTCATGTCTCTCTCCTTGTTGGGTTGCTCATTTCAGGCCTCAGCCGCCGCCGTTGGTTCAGCGGTCGTCTTGGTGTCGTCATAGAGGTGGCAGGCGACGTAGCGGCCGGGTTTCACCTCTTTGAATTCGGGGTCAATCTGGCGACAGATATCCATCACTGCGGGGCAGCGCGTGCAGAAGTTGCAGCCTTGCGGTGGGTTTGACGGACTTGGGACATCGCCTTCCAGGATCGTGCGATTGGCATTGTCATGCGCAACCGGATCGGGCTCTGGCACGGCCGACAGAAGCGCCTTGGTATAGGGGTGGAGCGGGTCGGCATAGAGCCCTTCACGCGGGGCAAGCTCGACCACTTTGCCCAGATACATCACCGCGACCCGGTCCGCGATATGGCGCACCATCGAGAGGTCATGGGAGATGAACAGATAGGTCAGGCCGAGCTTCTGCTGCAAATCTTCTAGAAGATTGACGACTTGTGCCTGGATCGACACATCCAGCGCGGCAATCGGTTCGTCACAGACGATGAATTTCGGGTTCAGCGCCAGGGCGCGGGCGATGCCGATACGCTGTCGCTGACCGCCGGAAAACTCATGCGGGTAGCGATTGGCGAAATCGCGGTTCAGGCCGACCGCATCCATCAACTCATAGATGCGCTCAAGTTGCTCGTCTTTCGACTTGCCGGAATGCTCTGAAAGAGGCTCGCCGATAATCGCGGCCACCGTCATCCGCGGGTTGAGGCTCGCTTGCGGATCCTGGAACACCATTTGCATGGTCGGGCGCATCTTGCGGAGCTTGTCGAAACCGACATGAGCAATCTCTTCGCCATCAATGCGAATCGACCCTTCTGTCGGTTCATAGAGCCGCAGGATAGCGCGCCCGCAGGTGGATTTGCCGCAGCCGCTTTCGCCAACCAGGCCGAGGGTTTCCCCCTCGAAAATATCGAAACTGACCCCATCCACGGCCTTCACATTGCCGGTATGGCGGCGCAGCAACCCGCTATAAATCGGGAAGTACATTTTCAGCCCGTCGACCTCGACAAGCTTCTTGTTCGCGCTGGCGTCAAACATCGCGGGGCGCCCCTTTATCTACGTCCCAGAAACAGGCTGCGTCATGTGACGGGCCAACCGGAACGCGCAGCGGGTTTTCCCTTGCGCAGCGGTCGAATGCGAGGGGACAGCGGGCGCGGAACGGGCAGCTATCGGGCGCATGGCCCAAAATCGGCGGCTGACCTTCGATGACCTGCAAGCGTTCGGAGCGCTCACCGGTGACGGAGGGCACCGTTTCCAACAGCATTCTTGTATAAGGATGCTTGGGGTTGGCGAATAACTCGCGCACTGGGCCTTGCTCGACCACCTGGCCGCCATACATCACCATAACCCGGTCTGCGATGCCGGCGATCACGCCCAAATCATGGGTGATCCAGACGATGGCCATGCCGAGCTTCTGGCGCAGTTCTTTCACCAGTTCGAGAATTTGCGCTTGGATCGTCACATCAAGCGCGGTGGTCGGCTCGTCGGCGATCAACACTTTCGGGTCGCAGGCCAGTGCGATGGCAATCATCACCCGCTGGCGCATGCCTCCGGAAAACTGGTGCGGATAGTCGCCCAAGCGGCGGGCCGCATCGGGAATACCGACCAGTTCCAGAAGCTCGACCGCGCGCTTGCGGGCCTGGGATTTGTTCAGCCCCATATGCTTTCTGAGCGGTTCGGTGATCTGATAGCCGACATTGAACACCGGGTTCAGCGAGGTCATCGGATCCTGGAACACAAAGCCGATGCGGGCGCCACGCACGGCGCGCAACTCGTCTTCGTTGCAGGTCAGCAAATCCTGCCCTTCGAACAGGACTTGGCCATTGCGCACTTCGGCCGGGGGCATCGGCAAAAGGCCGATCAGCGACATCATCGTCACCGATTTTCCAGAGCCGCTTTCGCCAACCACACCGAGAAGTTCCCCTGGTTCCAGGTGGAAGCTCACGTCATTCACGGCATGGACTTCGCCGCGCCGGGTGCGGAAAACAGTTTTGAGGTCCTTGACATCAAGGACAGAGGGCAGACCCCCATCGGGCATCGTGTGACGCTCCTCGCCAGTTGGTATTGTCCCGGCCTCTGATGGGCGGGTGCAAGCAATGAGAGTGACGGTAACAGGAAAATCGCAGCCCGCAAGCGGCAATCGGGGGCCTCTTGCGTGACGTTCAGGCAGATGCACAAGACTTAGGCACTTGCCATGCGCTGGGCTTGACGACGCGGCGGGTTCGGCACAGGGTCAGCCGTATTCACCTATAGGAGTCGAGGATGCGAACCGCCCTTTCCGCGCGGGAACTGCTTGAAAAGCTTGTTTCTTTTCCAACCGTCAGTCGGGATTCGAACTTGGAACTGGTCGATTGGGTGGAAGGGTATCTCACCGATCTCGGCGTCACCTGTCATCGCGATTACAACGAAGATGGGTCCAAGGCTTCGCTTTACGCGCATTTGGGGCCGGAAGACGCGGGCGGCGTCATTCTGTCGGGCCATACCGACGTTGTGCCGGTCGATGGACAGGCCTGGGACACCGACCCGTTTCAGGTGACGGAACGCGACGGCAAGCTCTATGGGCGCGGCACCTGCGACATGAAGGGTTTCGATGCGCTGGCACTCAGCCTGGTCGCGCCGGCATTGGAGCGCGGGTTGAAACACCCGCTGCAAATCTGCCTGACCCGCGATGAAGAAATCGGGTGCATCGGTGCGCCGCCGATGATCGCCGCGATGCAGCCGCATATGCCGAAGGCGGCCCTTGCGATCATTGGCGAACCAACCGAAATGCGGACGGTGACCGGCCATAAGGGCGGCACCGGATTCGATATGCATGTCCGCGGGTTCGAGGTGCATAGCTCGCTGCAAGATCGCGGCGTCTCGGCGATTATGGAAGGGGCCAAGCTGATCAATTGGGCCAACCGGATGAATGCCGAAAACCGGGCCAACGCCGATCCGGGCAACCCGTTTGATCCACCCTACACAACGATCCATGTCGGTAAGATCGAAGGTGGCACAGCGCATAACATCACGGCGAAGGATTGCCGGTTTATCCTGTCATTTCGTTGCGTCCCCAACGAGTCGCCGCAGGACTGGGCCGACCGCTATCTGACCGAGGTTCGCAAACTGGAGGCGGAGATGCAGGCGGTTGAGCCGTCTTGCTTCATTCAGGCCGACCCGCTTTGGGATGTGCCGGGCCTGAGCCCCGAGACTGACGGCGCCGCCGAAGCCATGGTGCGCCGCCTGACCGGTGACAATGCCACCCATGTGGTGAGCTTCGGCACCGAAGCCGGGCAGTTTCAGGCGGGCGGCTATTCCGCCGTGGTCTGCGGCCCGGGCAATATCGAACAGGCGCATCAGCCAAATGAGTTCATAACCATTGACCAGTTTCAGCAAGGCGAGCGTTTCATGGCGCGCCTGTTGGACATTCTGACAGAGGAGTAACCCGATGCCCGTGAAGAATCGCCTTGCCGAGCTGCATGACGAGATCACGGGGTGGCGTCGCGAGATTCACGCCAACCCTGAACTACAATACGACTTGCCGAAGACGACCGCGCTGGTCGAGGCGCAGCTTAAGGCCTTTGGCGTCGACGAGGTGGTCACGGGGATCGGCAAATCGGGCATTGTCGGGGTGATCCGGGGCAAGACGAACACGGGCGATCGCTGCGTTGGCCTGCGTGCCGATATGGATGCGCTGCCGATGACGGAGGAAACCGGGCTGGCCTATGCCTCTCAAACCGATGGGAAAATGCATGCCTGCGGTCATGATGGGCATACCGCGATGCTGCTTGGCACAGCGAAATATCTGGCTGAGACCCGCAATTTCGACGGCACGGTCTGTGTGATCTTTCAGCCCGCCGAAGAAGGCGGCGCGGGCGGCAAGGCGATGGTCGATGACGGGATGATGGACCGGTTCGGCATCGAAGAAGTCTATGGCATGCATAATGAGCCGGGCCTGCCCGTGGGCGAGTTTGGCGTGGCGCCGGGCCCGATCATGGCGGCGGCGGATGATTTCGAGATCACCATCACCGGCAAGGGCGGCCATGCGGCGCAACCGCATAACTGCATCGACCCGACGCCTGCGACCTGTGCTGCGGTGATGGCGCTGCAAACCGTGTCGAGCCGCAATGTCGACCCGTTGAAACAGGTGGTGGTGTCGGTTTGCACGATGAAGACCAGCTCGGAAGCCTCGAATGTGATCCCCAATTCCGTCCTATTGCGCGGCACGGTACGGACGCTGGATGAAGGCATTCGCGATATGGCCGAGGTCCGCGTGATCGAGATCGTGCAATCCACCGCCGCCGCCTATGGCTGCACGGCACATATCGAGTATCACCGGGGATACCCCGTGACTGTCAACCATGAGAAAAACGCCGAGATTGCGGCCGAGATTGCCGAGGCGGTTGCCGGGCAGGGACGCGTGCATTACGGGCGCCCGCCACGGATGGGTGCGGAGGATTTCAGCTATATGCTTCTCTCCCGACCTGGTGCCTTTGTGAATATCGGCAATGGTGACACCGCCAAGGTCCATCACCCGAAATACAACTTCAACGATGAGGCGATCCCGTATGGCTGCAGCTTCTTTGCTGAGCTTGTGGAACGCCGGATGCCTGCGGCCTGATCAAGGAGCCTGACCGATGCCAATCAAGAATCGTTTTGCCGAGTTGTTGCCCGAGATCACCGAATGGCGGCGCGATATGCATGAGAATCCTGAGCTGATGTATGAACTGCCGCGCACGGCGGCCTTGGTCGCGGAGCGCTTGCGCGCCTTTGGCTGTGACGAAGTGGTCGAAGGGATTGGCCAGACCGGCGTTGTGGCGGTGATCAAGGGCAAGACGGATAGCGCGGGCAAGGCCATTGGGCTCCGCGCCGACATGGATGCGCTGCCGATCCATGAGATCACTGGGCTCGATTATGCTTCGAAAACGCCGGGAGTGATGCATGCGTGCGGCCATGATGGGCACACGGCGATGCTGTTGGGTGCGGCGAAGTATATGGCCGAGACGCGGAATTTCGATGGGACCGTGGTGTTGATCTTCCAACCCGCCGAAGAGGGCGGGGCAGGGGCCAAGGCGATGATCGATGACGGGTTGATGACGCGATGGAAGATTGATGAGGTCTATGGCGTGCATAATGCGCCGGGGGTGCCCGTGGGGGAGATCGTCACCTGCCCCGGCCCGCTTCAGGCGTCTTCCGATGAGTTTGAGATCATTGTGACCGGTCAGGGCGGTCATGCGGCGGAGCCTCATAAGGCCGTCGATACGACCTTGGTTGCGGCGCAAATCGTCGTGACGCTGCATACGATTGTGTCGCGCAATGTCGACCCGTTGGGCCGCGTCGTGCTGACGGTTGGGACGTTTAAAACGGATTCGAACCAGTCCAACATCATCCCCGATACAGCGCGGATGGAGGGTACGGTGCGGTGTCTTGAGCCGGCAGCCCGCGCGCTGGCCGAAGAGCGGGTGCGGCGGGTGGCCGAAGACACGGCCTCCGCCTTTGGCGCCAAGGCCGAGGTGATCTGGACCCCGGGCTATCCGGTGACGGTGAATGATGCCACTTCTGTGGACTATGCTGCCGAGGCCGCCGCAGCCGCTGGCCTGAAAGTGGATGCGGAGGCCGCACCGATCATGCCGTCGGAGGATTTCTCCTATATGTTGGAGGAACGCCCCGGGGCCTATCTGTTCTTGGGCAATGGCGACAGCGCCCAATGCCACCACCCCGCCTATAACTTCAACGATGAAGCCATCCCGTTCGGGTGCAGCTTCTTTGCCGAATTGGTCGAACGCCGCATGCCGGCGGCGTAACACTTAGAACCAGGAGAAAGAGACCCATGCCCGTCAAAAACCGTTTTGCCGAATTGCTGCCCGAGATCACTGAATGGCGGCGTGACCTACATGAGAACCCCGAGATCCTGTTTGAGACGCACCGCACCTCGGGCATCGTCGCCGAGAAGCTGAAGGAGTTCGGCTGTGACGAGGTGGTGACGGGTCTGGGGCGCACGGGGGTTGTGGGCATCATCAAGGGCAAAACCGACAGCTCCGGCAAAACCATTGGTCTCCGCGCGGATATGGATGCGCTGCCGATCCATGAGGAGACCGGCGTGGACTATGCCTCGAAGACGCCGGGTGCGATGCATGCGTGCGGCCATGATGGGCACACCGCAATGTTGCTTGGGGCCGCGAAATACCTGGCCGAGACCCGCAATTTCGACGGCACGGTTGCGGTGATCTTTCAGCCTGCCGAAGAGGGCGGCGGTGGCGGCAAAGAGATGGTCGATGACGGGATCATGGACACGTTTAAGATCGATGAGGTTTACGGGATGCACAATTGGCCCGGCAAACCGGTCGGGTCCTTCTCGATCCGCCCCGGTGCGTTTTTCGCCGCAGCGGATCAGTTCGACATCTATCTGACCGGCCAAGGTGGCCACGCGGCGAAACCGCAAGAAACCGTCGACACGACCGTGATGGGCGCGCATGTGGTTCTTGCGTTGCAGTCAATCGCCAGCCGGAATGCCGACCCGGTGAAGCAACTGGTTGTCTCCGTGACGTCTTTCGAGACCGGCTCAAACGCCCATAATGTGATCCCCGAAACCGTGCACCTGCGCGGCACTGTGCGGACCATGGATCCGGGTATTCAGGATCTGGCCGAAGCGCGGTTGAAAGAAATTGCCGAAGGCACGGCGGCGATGATGGGGGGCAAAGCCGAGGTTGACTATCGGCGCGGCTATCCGGTGATGGTGAACTCCGAAGAGCAGACCGAGTTCGCCGCCGAGGTGGCCAAGTCCGTTTCCGGTGACTGCGAGGACGCACCGCTGGTCATGGGCGGTGAGGACTTTGCATTCATGCTGAACGCTCGGCCCGGGGCCTATATCCTCGTCGGCAATGGTGACACGGCGGCGGTGCATCACCCGAAATACAACTTCAACGACGAAACGATCCCGGCAGGATGTTCCTGGTGGGCCGAGATCGTCGAGAAGCGGATGCCGGCGGCTTAAGCGAGACGCCCGGCGTCAACATTCGGGTGATGTGAGAAACCAGCGCGCGCCAAACTTGGCCGCGCGCTGGAATATCTGACCAGCAATATCGGTGGTTTCTTATATAAGTGAGCCTGCCCCGCCAATTCGGAAGCCACTCCGACCGCGCGCCAAAGTCACGTCGCCATGACGACCACTTTGTCAGCCCGACGTCCACATCTGTCTCGTTATACCTGTTATCCGACCAGTGTTAGGCTGTCTTCGGGCTGATCTTTGCGGTGGAGATCAGCGTATTTTCGCGGTGAGCAGCGGAGTAGAATTCAACCACTGACCCGTCTTCGCGTGGATCACGCCGGTCGCCCGCGCGTCAGGTAGAGACTGGCGAGGCCCACGAGCGCCAGGGTTGTGGTGAGGGCCGGGTCAAATGCCAGTTCGACAAATGGTTCCCATAAGCGCCACGTCGTCCCGAAAATAGCCTTGTAGCCTGATGCGATGGTCGCCATCGACCAGCCATATTGGATCAGCCAAAGGACCGCCGCCCCAATGATGCGCGCGGGGTCAGAGCGCACCACCATTCCAAACAGCCCAAAGATCAACGCAGCCGACAGAGCCTTAGCGATATGGGTGACGATGATCAGATCGGGTGTGACACAGGTCCAGTCGATGCACCTGGTGCCCCAGCCTGCAATCGCATCGTGGCCCCAGGGGCCGAAACTGATGATTTCATGGGCTAAGACAGCCGCGGTCAGACTTAGAGAACCCCAGATAGCGAGACCAGTGGCGGATCTTAGACGTGTTGGCTCATCCACCCGTATGGCTCATATGGCGTGAGACCTGACCATCCACCTTCTGGCGGGAATAGTCGAAATCATGGCCTTTGGGCTTGCGCTCGATTGCGGCGCGGATCGCTTCTTCTAGCAAAACGTCGTCGCGGGAGTCCCTAAGCGGCGCGCGGAGGTCGGCCATGTCTTCCTGGCCGAGACACATATACAGCTCGCCCGTGCAGGTCAGGCGCACCCGGTTACAGCTTTCGCAGAAATTATGGGTGAGCGGGGTGATGAAACCGATCTTCTGGCCGGTCTCTTCGAGTTTCACATAGCGCGCCGGGCCGCCCGTGCGTTCGGCCAAGTCGATCAGGTTGAAGCGTTCGGCCAGGCGGGCGCGCAGGTCTTTCAGAGACCAGTATTGTGTGATCCGGTCCTCATTGCCCAGATCGCCCATTGGCATGACTTCGATGAAGGTCAGGTCCATATCCCGTGAGGCGCACCACTCTTGCAGGGTGAAGAGTTCGTCCTCGTTGAAGTCCTTCAGCGCCACCGCGTTGATTTTCACCCGCAGCCCGGCTTTTTGCGCCGCGTCGATCCCTTCCAGAACCTGCTTCAGGCGCCCCCACCGGGTGATCTCGGCGAATTTCGTCTCATCCAGCGTATCGAGCGAGACGTTGATCCGACGTATGCCCGCAGCATAGAGTTGATCGGCGAAGCGCGAAAGTTGGCTGCCATTGGTGGTCAGCGTCAGTTCTTTGAGCGCACCCGAGTCGAGATGCCGCGTCATGGACTGGAAAAAAGTCATGATATCGCGGCGCACCAGTGGCTCACCTCCGGTGATACGCAGTTTCTGGACGCCCATGCGGATGAAGGTCGAACACATCCGATCCAGTTCTTCTAGCGTCAGAAGCTCCTTCTTCGGCAAGAAGGTCATATTCTCCGACATGCAATAGACGCAGCGGAAATCGCAACGATCGGTGACGGAGACGCGCAGATAGTTGATCGCGCGGGCAAAGGGGTCGATGAGAGGGGCAGTGTTTTCCATGCCCCGAAGGTAGGACTGGCGGAGAGCCGCCGCAAGCCGTGATTGCGGCGTTGATGCCGGTGACCAATCTCCTTAGGTTTATCCTATGATGAGAATGGTTTTCTGCGCCTTGATGATGTTGGGCTTGGCCGCCTGCGCTGATGGTATTGGCCTGCTCCAAGGCGATGCGTCGTCGGCCTCGGAACCGGGGACAGATACGCCGCGCCCGATGGAACGGCCAACGACCGAAGGGACCGCCGGTTTGGACGATCCCATGCCCTTGCCCGCCGGTGGCGGCGGCGAGACCGTTGCCACATTGGGCGACCCGACCGAGCCAGGGCTTTGGCTGCGCACGCCGTTGGTGCGGGTCGAGCAAGAGGGCCGGGTGATGACCGAGGGCGGCGCGTCCGTCACCCTCACCTTGATCCCGATTGAGGCAGAGCCGGGCGCAGGCAGCCGGATATCGCTGGCCGCGATGCAGGCCTTGGGCGTGTCGCTGACCGATCTGGTGCCGCTGACGGTGATCCCGGGTTAATCGACTTTGCGGCGGATCGCCCGAACGATGAGCCAAACGGCGGCAATAACCGGCAGGGCGAGCAGGGATGCCAGGATTGTCTTGGAGATACCCGCTTGTTCGGCAAGCGGTGTGGTTAGATAGACCATCAGGTTCACGGCGTAATAGCTGATCGCAACGACCGAGAGGCCTTCGACAGTTTTTTGCAGGCGCAGTTGCAACGCGGCGCGCTTGTCCATGCTCTCCAAGAGGGCTTGGTTCTGCGCCGAACGGTCGACATCGACCCTGGTCCGTAACAGATCACCGGCGCGGTAAGCCCGCTCGGTCATCTGCTGCAACCGGCTTTCGGTGGCTTGCACCGTGCGCATCGTGGGGTCGAACCGGCGCATCATGAATTCGGCAAAGGTCTGACGGCCCTGAAACCGGGTCTCGCGCAGAACCTCGATCCGCTGATGCACCAGAGCCTCATAGGCGCGGGTGGCGCCGAACCGAAAACTGGCCCGCGCCATTTGGTTTTCCAGATCGGCGGCGATGGTCAGCAGTTTGCCAAGTGTCGCGTCAGGCTCTGCAAGGTCCCCCGCCATGTCATCCAGAAGGGCGGCCAGATCGCGATCCACGGCACCCATGCGGGTGCTGATGGCGCGCGCGCGGGGCAGGCCGAGCATCGACATGGCCTTATAGGTCTCAATCTCGCAAATCCGTTGCACGACGCGGCCAATCCGGCGCGGGCCGGTTTTGGGGTTCACGAACAGGGCGAAGTTCATGTGGCCCTGAGGGGTGATGCGAAAGTCGCCCGCGATCACTGCGGCCGCGTCCAGCACCTGGCTGACCGCGAGGCTTTCGGGCAGGAACCAGCGGTCAATCTGCTTGGCAATCTCGGCCTCGGATTTCGGCGCATTGGCGATGTGGATATGGGCGGAGGTGATCCGGGCTCCGGGCGCGGCGGCGAGCCAGTCTTCAGGGAAGACCTCCCAAATCTCGGGGTCGAACGCGCGCTCGGCTTGGCCGTCGAGAAAGGCCGAGTAGGTCACGAACTCCGTATGTTGCTCCCATTTCAGATGGCATTTGCCGATTTGGCCGGTGTAATGCGTGGCGTCTTCGGGCGGGTGCGGCGCGCCGTGACGGTCGAGCAGCGCGATCAGATGGGCCCGGTCCAGAGCCCGATCGCGTTTCGCGGCATCGACGGGGTGTTTGATCGCGAGAAACGCCGCCTGGCCGGGGCTGCTGAGGACGGGGAACGGGCGGGCGTGAAGTTCATTGGCGAGCGCGTAGCGCAAGGGGTGGTCGTCAATCGGGGGCATGGGCGAGGTCTGTTCGAGGCTGCGTTTCAGCGTGACTAACAGAGTTTTGCGCCCTGTAAACAAAAATATTCAATGAAATGAGGTGGTTATCTGCACACCGTCGTATGCCGTTGTCTCGGGAAAGCTGCTAGAGCCTGAATTCCATTTCGAAATTCTCTAATGTGACATTGCCGATTGTGACAATGTTGGGCCGAATGACGCACCAGCCGTGGCGGGCGAAAAACGAACGCGCGGGGAAGCTGGCGAAGGTGAAAAGCCGGGAAAGCCCGTTTGCTTTGGCGTGGCTGAGCAGCCCGGCCAGAAGCGCATCGGCGGTGCCGGTGCCGCGCGCCTCCGGCGCAACAAAGGCCATGTCGAGATAGCCGTCAGCGCGGAGGGTCATGAACCCGGTAAGCTGGGTGTCGTTCCAGGCGGTTAACACTTTTTGGTCGGCGAAGCGGGTGAGAAATCGGTCCGCTGGGATCGGCGCGCCGGCCCAGGCATCACGTTGGGATTGGCCATAGTGGGCGGCCGCGCCGATTTGCACGGCGTTATAGAAGAGCGTGCCGCAGGCGGCGGCCATATCGGGGGTGAAGGGGCGGATATCGGGCATCGGCTCACTTTCGGGCGGGGCAGCGGGCCGCGTCACGCCCCCTGACGGGAGCCCTCCTTAGCCCGCATTGCCATGGACGGGACGCGAGGGCGGCACACGGATCGCCGCGCGTTTGGTGCGGCGAGAGTTTAGGAGACTTGGCCGCCCGCGATTTGGATGGTTTGGCCATTGACGCTGCGCGCGCTGTCAGAGCAGAGCCAGAGCGCGGCGCCGGTGATCTCATCGGTGTCTAGCAGGGTTTTATGACGGTTGCCGCCGGCAAGATAGCCCCGCGCTTCGGCCTCGCTGATCCCTTGATGAGCGGCGATTTGCGCGGCGTTGCGGGAGACGATCTCGGTATCGACGTAGCCGGGGCAAAGGGCGTTGAAGGTGATGTTGGAGCGCATGTATTCTTCCGATAGGCCGCGGATCAGGCCAATCGCACCATGTTTAGACGCGGTATAAGCGATGGCGTTTTTCAGGCCACGGACACCAGCGATGGAACTGACCACGATCATCCGGCCCCAATCCTCTTTGCCAAGTGTCGCCAGGGCCGCTTGAAACGTGAAAAACGCGCCGTCGAGATTGGTCGCCATGATGCTGCGCCAGTGTTCGGGCGTTTCCTTGGCGAAGGGGGCGGGTTCGGCGATGCCAGCATTGGCGACGCAGATGGCGACGGGGCCGTGCGCGGCGGCGGCGGCGTTTATACCTGTCTGGACGGAGGTTGGATCACTCACATCCATCGCCAGCGCGTGCAAGCGGGGGTGAGCGCTTGCGATCTCCTCAAGCCGGGCCAGGTTGCGCCCGGTGATGGTGACCTCGGCCCCGGCCTTGGCGAGTCCGGTCGCGATGCCAAGCCCGATGCCGGTGCCGCCGCCGGTGACCAGCGCGTGACGTCCTTGATGCTCCATAAATCAGTCCTCCCTGCGGCGCATCCTACGCGTCACGCCACAAGCGGCAATATGCGCGGATGCGGGGGGTGGACATTCCCTTACGTGAGGGCGTCTATTCAGCCGAACCGGGCGGGCGGGTTTGATCAAATCCGCTTGCCGCGTGGGAAAGATTATGTCGCCAAGTCGTGCTGTTGCGCAACATCTGCCATGTTGCTACATCGGGGCTTAGCAAGGACGGAACCAAAAAGGGGGGATGCCAGTGAAAATCGGGGCACCGAAAGAGGTTGAGGCCGGGGAATCTCGGGTGGCGATGACGCCGGAGAGTGCGGCGCAGCTTCAAAAACTGGGATATGAATGCGCGATTGAGGCAGGCGCCGGAGCGTCCGCAGGCTTCTCGGACGCGGCTTATGAAGCGGCAGGGGTGGAGATCATCAAGACCCCGGCGGGGCTTTACAAGGCTGTCGATGTCGTCGCCAAGGTGCGTCCGCCCACCGACACCGAAGTCAAGCGGCTGAAACATGGGCAGCTTTTGATCTCGTTCTTCTATCCAGGGCAGAATGAAGCCCTGATGGAGTTGGCTAAATCCAAAGGCGCGAATGTGATCGCAATGGATATGGTGCCGCGGATCAGCCGGGCGCAGAAGATGGATGCGCTAAGCTCGATGGCGAATATCGCCGGGTATCGCGCGGTGATCGAAGCGGGCAACAATTTCGGCCGGTTCTTCACAGGTCAGGTGACGGCGGCCGGCAAAGTGCCGCCCGCAAAGCTTCTGGTGGTCGGCGCAGGCGTCGCCGGACTGGCGGCAATCGGGACGGCGACCTCTTTGGGCGCCATCACCTATGCGTTTGACGTCCGCCCTGAGGTGGCCGAGCAGATTGAATCGATGGGAGCGGAGTTCGTCTTCTTGGAGTTCGAAGAAACCGGCCAGGATAGCGCGGCGACCGGCGGCTATGCGGCCCCCTCCAGCCCGGAATTCCGTGAGAAACAGCTCGAGAAGTTCCGCGAGTTGGCACCAGAGATTGACATCGTGATCACCACTGCGTTGATCCCGGGCCGCGACGCGCCGGTGCTCTGGACCAAGGATATGGTCGAGGCGATGAAGCCGGGATCGGTCATCGTCGACCTGGCGGCCGAGCGCGGTGGAAACTGCGAACTCACGGTTATGGATGAGAAAATCGTCAGCGATAATGGCGTGACCATCGTCGGCTACACCGATTTCCCAAGCCGGATGGCGGCGCAGAGCTCGACGCTTTACGCCAACAATATCCGGCACATGATGACCGATCTGACGCCCGAGAAGGACGGCCAGGTCAATCATGACATGGAAGATGACGTGATCCGCGGTGCGACGGCGGTGTTTGATAGCGAGATCACCTTCCCGCCGCCGCCACCCAAGGTTGCGGCCATAGCAGCAGCGCCGAAGAAAGAGGCGGCCCGCGAGTTGACGGCGGAGGAAAAGCGCGCCGAAGAAATCGCGGCCTTCAAGGAGCAGACCAAGCGCCAGGTGGCGCTGATCGCCGCCGGCGGGGCTGCTGTGCTGGCCGTGGGTCTCGTGGCACCCGCGAGCTTCATGCAGCATTTCATCGTCTTCATCCTGTCGATCTTCATCGGGTTCCAGGTGATCTGGAACGTCGCGCACAGTTTGCATACGCCGCTGATGGCGGTGACCAACGCGATCTCTTCGATCATCATCCTCGGTGCGCTTATTCAGATTGGGTCCAGTTCCTTCCTGATCACGCTTTTGGCGGCCTTGGGCATCTTTATGGCGTCGGTGAATATCTTCGGCGGTTTCCTCGTGACACGGCGCATGCTCGCCATGTTCCAGAAATCTTGAGCGGGCAGGGGTAGAGATAATGGATTTCGGATTTACGATTGCGGCCTATGCGGTCGCGGCGGTTCTCTTCATCCTGTCGCTTGGCGGGCTCTCGGGCCAGGAAAGCGCGAAACGCGCGGTCTGGTACGGGATCGTCGGCATGGCGATCGCTGTGCTGGCCACGATGGTGGGCCCAGGGCAGGGGCTCTGGCTTCTCTCGGTCATTTTGATCGGCCTCGGCGCGGCGGTGGGTTATCAACTCGCCACACGGGTGCAGATGACCCAAATGCCCGAGCTTGTGGCGATCATGCACTCGCTTGTGGGCCTCGCGGCGGTCTTCGTCGGTTTCAACGCTGATATTGAGATCGGACGTGTCACGGCGGCCTTTGTCGAGGCTGGCTTCCCCTTCCCGCGGCCCGAAGAGGTCACGACCGAGGGGGCCGCTTATGCAAGCACGTTCACCGGGTTTGCGGGCATTGTGGCCAAGAAAACAGGCGTTGAGATCACCATCCTGCGGATCGAACTGATGCTGGGCATCTGGATCGGGGCGGTCACCTTCACCGGCTCTGTCATCGCTTATGGCAAGTTGGCAGGCCGGGTGGACAGCACGGCGAAGCAATTGCCGGGTGGTCATCTGCTGAATGCGGGTGCGGCGGCGGGCTCGCTGATCCTGGCTGCGCTTTATCTGGGCGATGCGGGCAGTTGGACGCTGGTGCTTCTGACGCTTCTCGCGCTTTTCATCGGGTATCACCTGATCATGGGGATCGGCGGCGCGGATATGCCCGTGGTGGTGTCGATGCTGAACTCCTATTCCGGCTGGGCCGCGGCGGCGATTGGCTTCTCGCTCGGTAATGATCTCCTGATCGTGGTCGGCGCGCTGGTCGGCTCGTCTGGTGCGATCCTCAGCTACATCATGTGTAAGGCGATGAACCGCAGTTTTGTCAGCGTGATCCTTGGCGGGTTTGGCGGTGCCTCCGGCCCGGCGATGGAGATCGATGGCGAACAGGTGGCGATCGATGCTGATGGCGTGGCCGTGGCATTGAACGAGGCCGATAGCGTCGTCATCGTCCCCGGCTATGGTATGGCTGTGGCGCAGGCGCAGCAATCGGTGAGCGAGTTGACCCGCAAGCTGCGGGCGGCGGGCAAGACCGTGCGCTTTGCGATCCACCCGGTCGCGGGCCGTCTGCCGGGGCATATGAACGTGCTTTTGGCAGAGGCGAAGGTACCCTATGACATCGTGCTGGAGATGGATGAAATCAACGAGGATTTCCCAGAGACTGACGTGGCGATTGTCATCGGCTCCAATGACATCGTGAACCCGGCGGCGCAGGATGATCCGAACAGCCCCATAGCGGGGATGCCAGTTCTGGAAGTCTGGAAAGCGAAACAGGTTTTCGTGTCGAAACGCGGCCAAGGGACAGGGTATTCCGGCATCGAGAATCCGCTATTCTTTAAGGAAAACACGCGGATGTTCTATGGCGATGCGAAAGCCTCATTGGACACGCTGCTGCCGAAGATCGGCTGATCAGATGTTTGCGCCGCTCTGTCTGCTTCGGGGCGGAGCATGAATACGCCTGCACATCTCTTGCTGGGTGCAGCGGCGTTTGGCGACCCAGAGCGGCGACATACCACGACCGCCGCGATCATTGGAGCCCTGGCACCCGATCTATCGCTTTACCTAATGGCTGGCGTGGCGCTGATCGTGTTGCAAATCCCGCCTCAGGTGGTGTTTGACGAGCTATATTTCTCCGATGCCTGGCAGCACGTCTTCGCAATCGACAATTCGGTTTTCGTCTGGGGCGCGGTTTTGGCCTTCGGGCTTTGGCGTCGAACCCCGTGGATTGTGGCCCTTGGTGGCGCAGCGCTGATCCATTTGGTGACGGATTTTGCTTTGCATCATGACGACGGGCGACCGCATTTCTGGCCTCTGAGCAATTGGATCTTTGAAAGCCCGGTCAGCTATTGGGACAGTCGCAATGGCGCGCGGATTGTGGCCCCGCTGGAAGCGCTTTTGGCCGCGGCTTGCTATGTTGTGCTCTGGCGCCGCTATGAGACATGGGGTCCCCGTCTGGGGTTTGGTGTGATCCTGGGCGCGGAGCTGTTTGTGATGCGCAACTGGCTGGTGTTTTTCTAGCCCTGCGACGGTCTTGCAGATGGCATTGCAGATTATATCTGATAAGAACAGTCAGATATTGATTCAGGCCGCCTATGCTTGCTCAGAAATACACCGTTTCAGATGCGCGAAATCCCGGATGTGACCGGTCGGAGTTGGCGTGGTTGCGCGTCGCGGGCGCCCGCTGCCGGGTGATGCGGCGGAGCGACTTGTTTGAGGCCTGCGCTGTGTTGAGTATGGCGCGGGAGCAGGCGGCGTTGGCCTATGTGCAGGCGCTGTTTCGGGCCCTGCCGACATTGCTGCCGAACGGGTTTCGGCTTTATCGGCCCGGCGATGACCAGGTCTCATTTGATGAAGCCTGGCTGCTGCAACTGCTCGACCGGGCGCGGGCAGGAGACGCCGATAGCCTGACATTTCTGATCAAACGGCGCATCCCACGCCATGCGGAGCGGCAAGTGGCGTTTTTGGTGCATAGCCTGGCCGCTGCATTGGATGATCGCCCAAACATCGAAGCGCGCGAGAAAATTTCGGCATAATCGGTAAAAAGTGCCGAATTGCCCTCGACAGTTTTTAGAATGTCTCTAAATTGATCGTATCGCCAGCCAGCCGATGCGCCAGCCCGCTTTGATTATCATCAAGAGGATAGACCTATGACTCAACCTGCCGCGCAGATGAGCCCGACCGCACAGGGCGCAATCGTGGAGGCACTGACCCAAGGCGTGGCGGAAACCGCCGTGACCACGATGTTGGCGCAAAACTTTCATTGGAATGTGACCGGCATGGGCTTTGGCCCGCTGCACGCGCTGTTCCAAGAGATTTATGAGGACCATTTCGTGGCCCAAGACGACCTGGCCGAGCGTGTCAAAGCGCTGGACGGCCATGCATTGGGGCAGCTTTCGGTGATGCTGGAGCGCTCAAAAGTCGAAGAGCATGACGGTCATGCCGATGCCGAAACCATGGTGGCGGCGCTGCAAAAGGCCCAAGAGACTCTGGCTTCGACTTTGGCCGAGGCAGGCGCGCTTGCCGCCGAGCATGGCGATACTCTGACCGAGGATCTGTGCATCGCACGTGGTCAGGTGCATGAGAAATTCGCCTGGATTCTGCGCTCTCACCTGCGCTGAGACACGAGGCTGCCGACTAGGCGGCCTTTTTCGCAGCTTTGCCAAGACCAAGGGGCGGTTTCGCCCCTTTTTTCATGCATTTCCGGACATAGGCGGGCTGCCAGGCGGAGTATTTGCCCATCACCTCCTGCTGCGCGATCAGCATCTTGATGAAAGCCTCTTGGTGGTCGGCTTTCTTCAGCGTCTTATACATCGCCTTTTGGTCTTTGGTCATCGAGCATCCGATGCAATGCCCGGCGCGGCGGAATTTGCAGACATCAATGCAGGGGCTGGGGTGTTTCGACATAACCTGGCCTTGTTGTTACTTTTACTTTGTGAGGATGAGCTTTCCGGCGCGGGTGATGCGCAGGGTGTAGGTCTTGTCATCCAGAACGATCAGGGCGGTGCTGCCTTCGCGTCCGGTAAGTGTGCGGGCATCATGAACGGGCATGTCTGGTGTGGGCAGGCGCGGCGAGGCCGAATCGGCTTCTACAAGTGAATGGAAGGTCATGTCTGGCTCCTCAGTCATCATGAGGTTCATTCCTGAGCAAAAGCGTCGGGTATGTCAATGCCTGAGTTTTTCAGTCGGAATATTTCCGCGTGCCGCTGGACGTTGACGCAGCTGCGTCACGCGTTCGGCAATCTCCGGTCGGATCGGCCCTGGGCGGGGCACATCGCGCAATGTCGTGAACCAATGCGCCGGCGGGTTGCGGCCCGCGCGCGCCTTGTCCCACGTCAGCGCGCGGAGCACGGCCTCTGCGTCAGGTGGCACGCGATCGGGGATGTCATGGCCATTCAGGGTCGCCCAAATGCCCGTCCAAAGCCGCCCGACAGACCAAGGATTGTACCCGCCGCCGCCAAGTACCAAAAGGCGCGGCGCCTTGAGGCTCGTCAGGCCGCGCAAAACATCCCAATGAGCATTGTTCGACAGGCTGAGGCGGCTCAGCGGATCCTCGTCGACAGCGTCCGCGCCGCATTGCAAGACAAGGGCGTCAGGGGTGAAGTTCCCGACGGCTGGCAATATCAACTCGTTGAGAATAAAGCCCATTTCGTTGTCATTTAGGCCGCGCGGTACCGGCAGGTTCAGGCAGTTGCCACCCCCATCTTCGTCCAGCCCGCCTGTAAAGGGCCATCGCCGCTCCTCATGGACGGAGATCAACAGCGTCTCGGGATCGCCGGCAAATCCGGCCTCCACACCATCCGCATGGTGCGCGTCGATATCCACATATGCGATGCGTTTGGCACCCGCCCGACGGAGCGAGAGCATCGCGAGGACCGGGTCATTCAGATAGCAAAATCCGCCCGCCCGGTCAGGCATTCCATGATGCGTGCCGCCGCCGGGGTGGTAGATGATGCCGCCATCCGCCAAGAGTTCGCCGGCCAAAAGCGATGCACCGGCGGCGGTGGCGGGGCGGCGGAACATCTCGGGATAGATCGGGTTCGAGACGGTGCCGAGGCCATGGCGCTCGCGTGTCTCCGCGCTCACCGCTTGGTCGCGCTCCGCTTGCTCCAACGCTGCGACATAGGCCTCGGTGTGCCAAATATGCAGGGCTTTCGGCTTGGCGCGCGGCGAGTTTCGATATTGTGTCTCCGGCAGCCAACCCATGGCGCGGGAGAGGTCCATCACCGTTGAAACGCGTGGCACGCGGAGCGGATGCCATTGCCCGTAGCTGGAGCCACGATAAATCTCGGAGCCCAGAAACAGGGGCGGGTTCTGCATGTCGGGCTCCTCAAGCTAACCGAAAATTAAGTGCGTTTGGCGGAGGATCAAGCCGAGGCAGATGCCGCAACAGATGTCACAATGCCTTGTTATGCTGGATTCTTTCTAGAAATCGCATATGTTGTGGCCAGAACAGGATGAAAAAACGGTATATGGGCAGTCCAAAGACATTTCAGGCCCCCTTGCAAATCGGGGGCGTTCCAAAACGTGAAACCCGCACGCAATTTGCAGCACTCTGCTATCGAACGCGGAAGACCGGGGTCGAGGTGCTCTTGGTCACCTCGCGGGACACCAGACGCTGGATCATTCCAAAGGGCTGGCCGATGGATGGTCTGACCCCGGCGGATGCAGCGGCGCAGGAGGCTTGGGAAGAGGCCGGTGTCAAAGGCAACGCGCATGACCATGTTGCCGGAATCTATAGTTATAACAAGAAGATGGAGGATGGGCCGGACCTGCCCTGCATCGTTGCGGTGTTCCCGGTCGAGGTCAAGAAACTCGAAGCCGAATTCCCAGAGATGACCATGCGGAAACGCAAATGGTTCACGCCGAAAAAGGCGGCCGCGCGGGTGCGGGAGTTGGAGTTGAAACTCATCCTGCGGGAGTTTGACCCGTCCCGGCTCCGCTAACAGCAAGCGCTTGATTGCCGGAGAGATTTGCTTAGGTTGGCGCGATCATGATCCGATATTCGCTGAAATGTGTCGAAGGGCATGCCTTTGACAGTTGGTTCCAATCTGCCGAAGCGTTTGATGCGCTGGCGGCAAAGCGGCTTCTGTCTTGTGCGGTCTGTGGTGCCGATGATGTCAAGAAGGCGATCATGGCCCCGCGTGTCAGGAAGAAGGGCGGGGTTGTGGCCCCGGAGCCACCGGCTGCCGATGCGCCTGCGCCATCGCTCAGCACGCCCGCCACACCGGTGGAACAGGCGATGAAGGCGATGCAAGCCCATGTGGAGAAACACTCCACCTATGTGGGCGGCAAATTCGCCGATGAGGCGCGCGCGATCCATCTGGGCGATGCGCCCGAGCGGATGATCCATGGCGAGGCGAAACCGGAAGAGGCCAAGGCCCTGATCGAAGATGGCGTGCCGATTGCGCCATTGCCGGGCGTGCCAAAATCGAAAGCAAACTGAGATGCGGGCGTTGATCACCGGGGCCAATCGCGGCGTCGGCCTTGCGATGGCCGAGGCATTGGCGGCCCGAGGCGACCACGTCATTGCAACCACGCGTTCCGCGATGCCTTTGGCAAATGTTCAATGGGAACAGGCGGATATGGCCGATCCGGCCTCGATCTCTGCCCTGGCAGAGCGGGTCGAGGGGCCGCTTGATCTGCTGATTTGCAATGCCGGGGTGTTGCACGACCGGGAGGAGGCTCTCGAAACGGGCTATCCGCCGGAGATGTGGGCAGAGACCTTTGCAGTCAACGTGACAGGTGTGTTTTTGATGATCCAGGCGCTCCTGCCGCAGCTCCGCGCCGCCGGTGCGGCGAAGATCGCAATCCTGTCGTCACAGCTTGGTAGCAACACACGGGCCACGGGCGGGAGATACATCTATCGCGCCTCCAAATCCGCGGCCCTCAATCTGGGGCGCAATCTGGCCCATGATTTGGCGCCCGAGGGGATCGCGGTGGGGATCTATCATCCCGGTTGGGTGCAAACCGATATGGGGGGCTCAGCGGCCGATATCACCGCCACTCAGGCGGCCACTGGTCTGATCCAGCGTTTCGACGCCCTTGGTCCCGACACCACAGGCGTGTTTGAAACCTGGGATGGGCAGCCGCACCCGCTTTGAACGGCGTTATTCGGCGGCGTCTTTCGGGGCGCTTGGCGTGACTCCATTGATAAAATCCGCCTGCTCCGACGCCTCCAACTGATGTTCGATAGCACGGAGCGAGACATCTAAACTCGCATCATGCAGTACCCGCAGTTCAGGATCAGCCAAAAGCGCGCCCATCCGGCCCTGTAGGTCACCCGAACGGATCGAGGTATCCTCAAATGTATTGAGATCGAACTTGTCCCAATACTCCAGGTCGATCCGGTTTTTATCCTTAGAATTTGCCGTGCCCCGCAGCTTTTTGAGCACGAACTCTTCCCGCGATTTCACGGCGTAGTGGTTCACCTGCCCGAATTCATAGCTCACCACCCGCGCGTTTGAGCGCCAGCCTGTCTCAAGATACTGATCTCCGATCGGCTTGCCGCTCGCGGTCACCCAGGTGACTTCCTTCGGGTTGACCTCCCGATCCTTGTTGAAACGGGGGCGGTGCACACCAAAATAGTCGAAGCTTTTCGGGCGGAAGAGCGTTTTGAAACCCCAGACAAGGCCATTCTCTGGCTGCACCACATTGCAGGCGCGGGTGAAACGCTTGGTGACCGGACTCGGGTCCATATGTTTGGCCCCGGAGGAGCCAAAAAGCCGCCAGTTGATCGACACCGCATCGGTTTCGTCGGGGAGCGCCTCAAGCAGGGCGTCCAAACTACCGTCGCCGGTATGGATGTTCAAGAACTCGTCCGCATCGACGATCATCACCCATTCGGCATTTTTCACCACGTCCATCCGATTCGCCCGGGAATAGGCGCGGCGTTGCGGGTCCATCCGGGGGCCAAGCGGGTTGTCGAAATGCTGCACGATCCCCATCGCGTCGAGGCGGTTCAAGATCAAATTGGTGCCATCGGTGCAGTCGTTCGAAAACAGGACGAATCCATCAAACCCGAGGTTCAGGTAATGCGCGATCCATTCAACGACGTAAGGTCCTTCGTTCTTCATCGTTGAGACCACGATCCGCCTGTTCTTGGCGTCTTCGGGGCGCGGGCGGATGGCGAACCGGTTGGGATCGGGGGCGGGGGTTGGGCGGGCGGATTCGATCGGTGTTTCTGGCGTCGCCGACGGGGTAGGCGCAGGTTGAGCCGCCTCCGGTGCCGGTGCTTTGGCCTTCTGCGCGATCACATTGATCGTCGCTTTGGGTTGGGTGAGGGCTTTGAAGATCTCGTCTGCAATCTCATCGGCCGACTTGCCGCTGTGATCGGGGTCTGCGCGATCAGGAGCGATTTCCTCGACCTCTGTATCTGAGGCCGCTTCATCGCCATCTGTGGCGACGCTATGGAGGCTCCGCCTGGCCGCCGCTTTGCGCCCGGTTTGCTCGGAGTTGATCATCTTTGCGATGACCTTGTCCGGCACGCCGCGTGCGCGCAGTTGTTTGACGACCTCTTGGTATTTCATCGGCAGATGCAGGGTGAAGAGCACCTCATCGAGCTCTTTGATCGAGAGCTTGCCTGCCTGTTTCAACTGCGCCAACCACTCGTCATATTCGCCAGTTTCGCGCAGTTTCTTGACCTGGGCTTCATGGAACGCCAGCGCTTCTTTCTGAAGCTGGGCCAGCTGCTCATCTTGCAGCCATTCATCCATCTTGGCGCGCACCGCCGGGCCACGGTCGGCCGCGCCACGCACTTCGATCTCATTGCGGTCGAAGATCGAGAAATAGCTGGCGTTATATTTGTCGGTCTTGTTGTTCACATTGCCGCGCATCCGGCGGAGCAGATAGGCCTCGTAGCTTTTCACCGCATAGTGGTTCAACTCTACAAGGTCATAGCCAAGCGTCGGTTTGGTCGAGCGCCAGCCGGAGAGCTTGAAATCATTCTGCATCTCCTTACCCGAGCCGTTGACCCAGGTCTGCGCCATCATCGCGCGGGGGCGTTCGGGGTAGAGCTTGGCTTTTTTGATATGCGGGCGGTGGATGCCGAGCTTCATCTCGTCATACGGGCGGAACATTGTTTTCACGCCCCAGCCCTTCTTGAACGCATCGGGCGCGGCGCGCGTGAGGCTTTCGGTGACGAGTCCAGGGTTCCATGGCGTCACATCGTTGGAGCCGAAGAAGCGCCAGGTGATATTGATCGCATCGATGGGTTTCGGCATCGCCTCCATCAGAGCACCGACGGTGCCGTCGCCCGCCTTGATGTTCAGGAACTCATCGGCATCCATCACCATGATCCACTCGCTGTCGCAGACCTCAGGATTGGATTGCGCCAGGTTGAGCGCGTTGGGCTGGGGTTTTTTGCCTTCAGGCACGTCATTGCGGAAATGCTGCGTGATGCCCATTTCTTCGAGCCGGATCAGCATCTCATCGGTGCCGTCCGAGCAATTATTGGTATAGACGCAGATGTTATCGAACCCCATCAAGTGATGATAGGCGACCCATTCCAGAAGGCAGTGGCCTTCATTCTTCATCATCGACAGAATTGTGTATTGATGCTTGGCCATATCGCCCCTTGGGGTGGTTCCTGCTCACTCTTTAAACGGTCACTCTCCGGCGCGGCTTCGACCGCTTGTTTGGCAAATGTGACCTTGGGTCCCCACCGTTAAACCGCAAATTGGGCCAAAAGACGAGGCTTGGTGCCCAAATAGCGGAAGTTTTGACCGAGGTGATGCCGCGTCAGCGGTTAGGAGCCACCGATTAGATGCGTGGCAAACAGGCGATCGAGCGGGAGCGTGACCCGCACGGCGTCCAACACCGCGCCGATCAATCCGTTGGAGTGATCCCGCCAATCTGAGGCGACCGGGGCACCGATCACCAGATTTTTTCGCTTCAAAAGATCGGCCTGCGGATGATCGGCTGCATATGGTGCGGGCACGCGTTTCAACGGCTCCGGTCCCCAGGTGGACAGCGTCATGTCCGTCGCGGCGAGCGTCTCTGCCAACGCCGCACCTTTGGCGTCAATGAAGGCCCGAAACCGGGTGAGCGCATCACCTTTGAGACCAGGCAACCCATAGCCGACCCAAAGGCCATCGGTATCGGCGGCAAAAAATACACCGGGATTGAACGGCCCATCGCCGGTGCCGGACCAGAGGATATGCAGGTGCGTGTTGTAAGGCGTCTTGTCCTTGGAAAACCGGACGTCGCGATAGATGCGGAAGACTTTGCCCTTCATCGAGCGGCCCAAGAGCTTCGTCAGTTCTTCGGCCATCAACTCCGAAAACAGTTCCGCCGGTTTCTTGATCGCTTGCGTGTAGTGATCTTTGCGCGGATCGAACCAGTCTTTACGGTTGTTCTGCGCCAGCTCCGCGAAAAACGCGGTGCTGTCATCGATCATCTGGGTAAAGCCATCCACTTGCGCCATTGCTGCCGCCTCCCTGTTGCACGGGCGTCAGGGTGGGCCGGGGCAGGGCGCTCTGGCAAGAGGGTTAGAGCAACCCGTCCGGCATTTTCTGCTCCGCCGCCGTGTTTGCGCGCCGGAAGATCAGGGTGACCAGGGTCGAGACGATGACGATGAAAAGCGAATAGAGCGCGGGAACGGCCATATAGCTCTGCGCCTGCTCACCAGAGAAGGTGAAGGCCACGATGGCAATGGCCAGTGGTCCGTTTTGAATGCCGGTCTCCAATGCCACCGTGCGCGCGTTTCGAGGATGCAGCCGCAAGGTGCGCGCGAAGGTATAGCCGATGGCGATCCCGAAAAGCCCCAGCCCAATGGCGGCGACATAGGTTGCGGGCGTTGTGGTGACCAGAAACTGCCAGTTCCGCGGCACCCAGGAGACCATGATGAAGAGGATGAAAAACAGCGCCAGCGCTGAACCCAGAAACTCAGTCACCGCGCCGACATTGGCGTTGATCTTGCGCATCCCCATGCCGATGGCGACAGGCACCAGCAGCAAGACCAGCGTTGCGATGATGTTTTCCCGCGGGATTTGCAGGTCCAGCGCGGCGGAATAGACCACCAGGATCACGGGGATCAGCAACACACCGAACACCGTGGAGGTCACGGTCATCAGAACCGAAAGCGCCAGATTCCCTTTGGAAAAATACGTGAAGATGTTCGAGGTGGTGCCGCCCGGCATGCAAGCCATGATCAAGACACCGATGGCGATGGCCTCGGGCAAGGTCAGGAAACTGATCAGCAGAAAGCCGATAAACGGCATGAAGCCATATTGGCTGATCACGCCGATTGCCAAACCATAGGGCCGTTTCAGCGCCAAGAAGAAATCTCGCGGGGTGAGCGAGGCGCCCATGCCCAGCATGATCACGAAAATCATCAACGCCAGAAGCGCCTGTTCGAATGCTCCGACCATCTGCGCCTACTCCGCCGCGATCTGCGACAGCTCTTCGGCGCGCAGGTCTTTTCTGAGGATTTTGCCGACATTGGATTTCGGCAGCTCGTCGCGGAATTCCACGCGTTTGGGCACCTTATATGCGGTCAAATGCTCTTTGCAGTGGGCGCGGATGTCTTCGGCCGTCACGCCTTGATCGCGTTTGACGATAAAGGCTTTCACGGCCTCACCCGTGCCATCATCCGGCACCCCGATCACAGCGGATTCCAACACCGCCGGATGGGTCGCCAAACAATCCTCCACCTCATTGGGATAGACGTTGAAGCCCGAGACGACGACCATGTCTTTCTTGCGGTCGACGATCTGGAAATAGCCATCGGAGTCCATCACGCCGATATCGCCGGTCAAGAACCACCCCTCTTTCATGACTTTGGCGGTCTCTTCGGGTTTGTTCCAATAGCCGGTCATGATCTGCGGGCCTTTGGCGGCCAGCTCTCCGGTCTCGCCCTGGGGCACCGGCTTGCCGTCTTCATCCAGACAAGCCACCTCGGTTGAGGGCACCGGCACGCCAATGGAATTGGGCCGCGACTTGCCAAGCGGGTTGAAGGTCAGAACCGGCGAGGTTTCGGTCAGCCCATAGCCTTGGATCACGGGTTTGCCGGTGATTTCTTCCCACCGCTCGGCCACGGCGGTTTGCAGGGCCATGCCGCCGGCAGAGGCGAATTTCAGATGTTTCGGCGGGCTGTCGGTGAACCAAATCTCATTGGTCAGCCCGTTGAACAGCGTGTTCACGCCACTCATCCAGGTGATTTTGTAATTCTCGAACGCGCGTTTGAGATTGGTGAGCGGGCGCGGGTTCGGGATCAAGATGTTCCGCGCGCCCAGCCAGTAGAAGCCGAGCAGGTTCACCGTGAAGGCGAAGACGTGGTACATCGGCAGGGCGGTCAGCGCGACCTCGCGGCCCTTCTCGACGTCACCGGCGAGCAATTCCATGGTCTGTTCCATGTTCATGATCAGGTTCCGATGGCTCAACATCGCGCCTTTCGACACGCCGGTGGTACCGCCGGTATATTGCAAAACCGCCGTATCATCGGGCGACATGCCGGAATGATAGGGCTCGACCTCAATGCTCTCATCATGTTGCTTCTGCCGCCCTGCTGCGACGGCGTCGGGCAGCCGAATATGAGCCAGCTCAATCGGTTGGATTGTCCGATCCCAGTATTTCTGGACCAGGCCGACAATGCCGCGCGGCATCGCGGGGAGGAACTCAGCCACGCGCGTGACGATGATATTGGGGATCGGATGGCCGCGCATCGCTTCGGGCAGTTTGTCGGCGAACATATCGACGATGATCAGCGCGTGGGGTTCGCTGTCTTCAAACTGCTTCGCCATCTCTTCGGCGGTGTAGAGCGGGTTCACGTTCACTAACACGCAGCCAGCTTTCAGAACTGCGAAGGCGGCGATGGGAAAGGACAGACCGTTGGGCAGTTGCACCGCAACTCGGTCACCTTGCGCCAATCCGGCGATCTCGCGCAGATAAACCGCCAGTGCGTCCGACATCTCGTCGACTTGGTCGAAACTGAGCGTGCCGTTCATGCCATTGGGCAGGCAAGCCGTGAAGGCGGGTGCCTTGCCATACACCGAGGCGACCGAGCTGATCATGTCGCCGATTGAGCGATAGGCTAGGTCTTCGATTTCCGTGCGGGCTGATGGGCCATAAAAGGCCGTCCATGGACGATCGTCGCGCGACATCGTGTCTCCCTTTTTCTCCCCTTCGCCGAGGTTAGCCCATTCCGCCATAAGAAAAAGAAGGAATATTCACCGTGACGCCAGGGAAGTTCCTTTTCCCGCGATAGGTTTTTCGTGTTGTCTTGGTATTTGTCGGAAGAACTCGGACCGAAGCTGTGCCGTGCGGAGCGATGCGCCACGCGGTTCAGAGCGGTTTACCGAGCCCGCAATAACGTGAAGCCGAAGACCGTGCTCTACATCAGGTTCAGCCGCAAAATGCCTGCATCGATCAGGGCTTCCCGTGTCTCCATCATCCGGCCGCCGATCTCACCATAGAGGTTTTCTTCGGTGAGCCAGAAGGACGGGCCGCCGATATTCATCGCCAGAACGCTACGCCCGTCATCCAGATTGAAGGCAGTCGCGGCACCGTTGATCTCATGTTCCCAAACGCCGGCGACCACGCAAAACCCGCGCGTCTGCAGTTCTTCACCGGTGCGTTCATGTATCTCCAGAAACTTTTGGCGTTCATCGCCCATGATCTCGGCGAGTTTCTCAACTCTGACTTTGCGGCGCGGCGCGGGCAGGGCGTGGAGATAGGCATGGCCCATCGCGGTCGTCGCCATTGGAATGCGGCTGCCGATATCCTGACGCAGCATGATCCGCGACACTGATCGGTGCAGCGCGATATAGACCATCTCGTGACGGTCGGCCTGACCAATGGCCACGGTTCCACGGGTGTCATCGGCCAGTTGTTGCAAGGGGCCTTTTGCCAGGTCCTTTATGCCGGTGCCGTTTCCGAACGCCTGCGCGAAGGCCAGAACGCCGGGGCCGAGGCGATACTTCTCGGTCTCGGCGGAATAGACGAGATAGCCAAGCTCGGTCAGCGTGAAGGCGATCCGGCTGACGGTGGGTTTCGGCAGCCCGGAGCGGGCAGCGATCTCTTGGTTTCCAAGCGGTTTGCCCTCAGGCACAAAACTGCGCAGCACCTCAAAGCCCCGTGACACGGCGGTCACGAATTGGCGGGAGGATTTCGGATCCTCTTCCGTGGTGTCTGTTGGTGTCGCGCGGGGTCGGGCCATGCTGCCTCTCGGGTCAAGGGTGTCTCACTAGACATTAGAACCAGCCGTTTCTCAAGTTGCGAAACGATTTTTTGCAAAGCGGTAGTGGCCTATATTTTGTGAAATATTATTTTGCACTGCGGAATAATGGCGCTATGCTTGTGGGACAGATTGGCGACGCAATGCAGACGGGACAAGCGCAGCGGTGTTGAAGACAAGACTCACGGAGCGCTTTGGGATCGAAAAGCCGATCCTTTGCGGTGGCCTGATGTGGCTGGCGACGGCGGAATATGTCGCGGCGGTCGTGAATGCCGGGGCCATGGGCTATATCACACCACGCTCCTATCCAGACGAGGCGACCTTTGTCGACGCGCTCCGCCGATGTCGCGCGATGACCGGTGGGCGGCCCTTTGGCGTCAATCTCTATATCTCGGCCCGACCAGAGGAAAACGCGCGGATGCGCCGATGGATCGAGATCCTGGCAGGTGAAGGTGTGCGCCACGTTGAAACCGCGGGGTATAGCCCGGTGGCCTTTTTGCCCGCGCTCAAGGCGGCGGGGTGCCAGGTTGTGCACAAGGCGACCAGCGTCCGCCATGCCGCATCGGCGGCAAAGGCGGGGGTCGATGCGGTGGTGCTGATCGGCGCGGAATGCGGTGGTCACCCAGGGCAGGGGGATATTCCGGCGATGGTCTTGGCCGCACGGGCTTTGGAGCAGATCGATGTGCCCGTTTTGGTCGGCGGTGGCATCGGGTCGGGACGGCAGTTGGCCGCCGCGTTGGCGCTTGGGGCAGATGGGGTTTTGATTGGCTCGCGCATGCTGGTGGCCGATGAAATTTGGGCGCATGACGCCTATAAGACGCACTTGCTGAGCCTGGACGAGACCGGCTCAACCACCGTCCTGCACGCATTGAAAAATACCTATCGCTGCCTTGCCAATGACACTGCGGCGGCGGTGGCCGCGTTGGAGGCTGAGGGCGTGCGCGACTACGAAACACTGGGGCCTTTGATTGGCGGCTACATGCAGCGCCAGGCCTATGAAACCGGGGATTGGAGCCAAGGGGTGTTGTCGCTTGGGCCGGCGGCCGCCTGGTGCGACCGGCTGGAACCCGCAGGTGCAATTTTGGATCGGCTGACGGCGGATGCCGAAACCGCCCTGAGATCAGCCCGAGACCGGATCGCCCCGGCCTTGGCGCCCGCGTAACGAGGACAAAGGGACAAACGATGGGAATTGACAACGACAGCTTCATGCAGATCTGCGCCGCGTTGCAGCGGTTCGTCGAAGAGCGGCTGATACCAGCGGAAGAGCAAGTCGAGCTGGACGACGATATCGCGCCGGAGATCGTGCAAGATATGCGTGAGATGGGGCTTTTCGGCCTGTCGATCCCAACGCAATATGGCGGCCTTGGCCTCAGCCTGAGCCAGGAAGCGCAGGTGATGCAGATCACCGGGCGGACCTCTGCGGCGTTCCGGTCGGTCTTCGGCACAAATGTGGGCATCGGCTCGCAAGGCATCATCATGGACGGGACCGAGGCGCAGAAGGCCCATTATCTGCCGAAGCTGGCGACCGGCGAAATCATCTCCTCCTTTGCGTTGACCGAACCCGATGCCGGATCGGATGCCGCCGCGATCCGCACGACGGCGCGCCTGGATGGCTCCGACTATGTTCTGAACGGTACCAAACGTTATATCACCAACGCCCCGCGCGCCGGGCTGCTGACGCTGATGGCGCGGTCCGAGCCGGATCAGAAAGGGGCCGCCGGCATCTCGGCCTTCCTGGTCCCGACCGATCTGCCCGGGATCACCATCGCACCTGCGGACCGGAAAATGGGGCAGCACGGGACCAAGACCAGCGATATCATCCTCGAAGATGTTAGGGTGCCGGCGGAAAACGTTATCGGCGGCGTGCCGGGCCGTGGATTCAAGACCGCGATGAAGGTGCTGGATCGGGGCCGGATCAATATCGCAGCGACCTCGGTCGGTATGGCGTCGCGTCTGATCGACGAGGCGTTGGCCTATGCCCATGAGCGCAAAGCCTTTGGTAGCGCCATCGCAGATTTTCAACTGGTCCAGGCGATGCTCGCCGACAGCCAGACCGAGTATTACGCGGGTCGCACAATGGTGACCGATGCCGCCGAGATCTATGACCGCGAGGGCAAGGCGATCCAGGAGGCGGCCTGTGCCAAGTATTTCTGTACCGAGATGGTCGGGCGGGTCGCGGACCGCGCCGTGCAGATCCACGGTGGGGCGGGGTATATGGCCGCCTATCCGGTGGAGCGGTTCTATCGCGACGTGCGGCTCCTGCGGATTTACGAAGGCACGAGCCAGATCCAACAATTGATTATCGCGCGCCAGATGAGCCGCGCCTTCCAACAGGGGTAAGACATGTTTGAACCAGGGCTTTATGACGGGCGCTGCGCCCTGATCACTGGCGGCGGCACGGGGCTGGGCCGGACGATGGCCGAGCGTCTCGCCGAACTGGGCGCGGAACTGATCATCTTTGGCCGCCGCGAAGAGGTTCTGAAAACCGCGGCCGAAGAGATCGAGGCGAAATATGGCCGCCGGGTGCGCTATGCGGCGCTGGATGTGCGCGATGCTGCTGCGATCGATGCGGCGCTGGATGCGATTTGGGACGACACCCCGCCCGATATCTTGATCAACAACGCGGCGGGCAATTTCACCGCGAAATATGAGTCGCTCTCGCCACGTGCCGTGGATGCAGTGTTGAACATCGTGCTCCATGGCACGGCCTATATGACGCTGGCCTGCGGCAAGCGTTGGTTGGCGGCGGGTATGAAGGCGACGGTCATGTCGATCACCGTCACCTATGCCTTCACCGGCGCGCCTTATGTGGTGCCCTCGGCCATGGCCAAGGCCGGCGTGTTGGCCATGACCCGGTCGCTTGCTGCCGAATGGGGCCCGAAAGGCATCCGGTTTGTCGCCGTCGCGCCGGGGCCGTTCCCGACACCCGGTGCGTGGGACAATCTCTATCCGCGGCCCGGCCTCGGCAAGATCATGGAACAGCGGCCGCCGGTCGGTCGCCCGGGCCGTCACGACGAATTCGCCGATCTGACGGCCTATCTGTTGAGCGATCAGGCCGGCTTCATTCATGGTGAGCAAGTGATCATCGACGGCGGCAACTGGTTGAAGAAGGCGGCGTCTTTCTCGGAACTTGATGCGCTGACCGATGAGGATTGGGCGGCGATGGCCAGCGGTGCGAAGCCGAGCAAATGAAGCATGACTGGACCGATATGAGCCCGTTTTCCGAGCTCTTAGGGCTTCGCGTCGACCGCGCGGAGCCTGATTACGCCCGGCTCCGCTGCGCCTGGCAGCCCAGCTTCACGAATATGTCCGGTGTGGCGCATGGCGGCGTTGTGGCCAGCGTCATGGATACGGCCTGCGGCGTGGCGCTTACCGCCGACGAGAATGGCAAACGGCAAGGCCGGGTGGTGACGGTGTCGTTCTCGCTGAACTATCTTGCGCCGTTTCGCGAGGGCGAAGAGATCGTCTGCGAGGCCTGGGTGGTCGGTGGCGGGCGGAAGCTCAAAACCGTCCGCGTGCAGGTGACCGACGCCAATGAAGTCACGGTGATTGCCACCGGCCATGGGGTGTTTCGTCATATCACCTGGCCTTAGCGGCCTTTGAACTCGGGCACGCGTTTTTCCATGAACGCGGTCCGCCCTTCGGTGAAGTCTTCGGTTTGAAACAACACGGCCTGCGCATCTGCTTCGGCGGCCAAAGCCTCGTTGAGACCCATGGGGCCGCGCGACAGCCAGGTTTTGGTGAGCGCCACGGCGGCCGGCGCGCGTTTCGCGATGGTCTTGGCGATGCCTTGAGCCGTCGCCAGCGCTGCGCCCGGTTCAGTCACTTCCTCGACCAGCCCCCAATCGGCCGCCGAGTCGGTGTCGAATTGTTCCGAGGTCAGCATCAAACGTTTTGCCCGACCCAGCCCCATCCGGGCGGGTAGCGTCCAGATTGCCGCCATATCGGGCATCAGCCCGAGCTTGTTAAAGGCGCAATTCCAAACCACGTCCTCGGCGGCCACAACCACATCGCAGGCCGCCGCCAGCGACATGCCTGCCCCAACCGCGTAGCCTTCGACCGCGGCGATCACTGGCTTTTCGCCCTCGATCAGCAAGCGGACAAGACGGTGCAGGCGTTGCAGCCGCGCCCGCCCGGCCATCGTCGTCAGATTGTCCATGCCAGAGATGTCACCGCCGGCGGAAAACACACCCTCGGCTCCGGTCAGAACCAAGACCCGCACCTCGGGATCGGTCATCAGATCGAAGACCGCGTCATGCAGCACCTCGCGCAATTCGAGCGACAACGCGTTGCGCCGCGCCGGATAGCGCATGGTGACCGTCGCAACACCACCAGAGGTTGTGACATCCACACCCAAATCCACAGAATCGCCTGACATATCGCGCTCCAATCAATATTTCGCTCTGCGAACTTTAATTTTGTTTTGCATCCCGCGTCCAGTAGCCTAGTGTGGAAACATGAAGAGACGGTGCCGCCGGGAGGGCCTGGCGCCATCACATCATTTGGGAGGAATTCAAGATGCATAATGCGCTGTTGAAGCGTATGGCTGCGGCTGTGCTGGCGGTCGGGATCGGCACCCCCGCGATTGCGGAAATGCCATCGACAATCGCGGTGACCACCTATTCCACAACCTCCGCCGGTTTCGCGCAGATGGTCGCGATCGGGGGCGTGTTGCAGTCAGAGCTGGGTGTCAATCTGCGGCCTATTCCCGGCGACAATGACATTTCGCGCCAAGCGCCGTTGCAACAAGGTGTGGCGCAGTTCAGCTCCACCGGGTTTGGCGTGTTTTACAGCCAGGAAGGCGTCTTCGAATTCGCCGATCGCGGCCAGTGGGGGCCGCAGCCTGTGCGCCTGGTCATGTCGAATGTCTCTGATGGCGGCATCGGCTTTGCCATCGACCCGGCGCTTGGCATCACCGACCCGTCCGAGATGGAAGGTGTCCGGGTCGCGCGCATTGTCGGTTCGCCTGCTCTGAACCTCTTGGTTGAAGCCTATCTGGCCTTTGGTGGGCTGACTTGGGACGATGTCGAAGTTGTTGAATTCCCTGGCTTTGGCGCCTGGCTTGATGGCTATGTGGCCGGGCAGGTCGATGCCGGGATCGCGGTCAGCGACAGTGGCACATCGGGGCGTCTTGCGGCCAGTAACCGGGGTATGGATTGGGTCCTCTTTCCAACCGACGACACCGAGGGCTGGGAGCGGATTACGGAGTTTGCCCCGTGGTTCTTCCCGAAAACGGTGACCGCTGGCAACAATGTGCCGGAAGATGGTCTGCCCTTCGCGGTCTATCATTATCCGAACCTCGTCACCTATGCCGAGGCGGAAGAGCAGATGGTCTATGAGTTCACCCGCGCCATGGTGGAGTTCTTCCCACAATATGAGGATGCTGCACCGGGCGCCTATGGTTGGGCGGCGGAGCGTCAATCGCTGTCTTATGTCATGCCGTTCCACGATGGGGCGATCCGCTATTGGCAAGAGGCTGGTATGTGGACCGACGCGGATCAGGCCAATCACGACGAACTTCTGCGGCGTCAGCAGGTTCTAGCGGATACTTGGGCCGCGGTGATTGCCGAGGATCATGCCGATGACGGAGCCTTCGCGGCAGCTTGGCAAGCGGCGCGGTTCGAGGCACTGTCCGAGGCCGGGTTCAACCCGTTCTTCGAAACCTGGTAACGCTTTACGGACGCATCAAAAATGACCACCGCTGAGACTGACACGCGCCACGGAGCGCACCCGCAATGGGTCTCCGCTGTCGTAATCCTGGGCGCAGTCTTGGCGGTGGTTCTGACGATCCATCAGGTGTTTATCCTCGGGCGCGCCACCGGCGTGATGCTGCTGGAAAACGCCTATCTCTATTGGCTTCTGGCCTGTCTTCTGCCGCTGGCCTTCTTTGTCTTTCCTCTGACGATCAAAGGTCGCTGGATCTGGCCGCTAGACCTACTCATGGCGCTGGCCACTGCGGGGATCCTTGGCTATTTCGCCTGGAACGCCGAGACGATGGTGCGCCAGGCTTGGGAATATACGGCCCCTGAACCGGCCCGATGGGCTTCGCTTCTTTTGTGGTTCCTGGTGATGGAGGTCACGCGCCGCGCGGGTGGTTTGGCGATCCTGATTGTTGTCGGCGTTCTGTCTTTCTATCCGGTCTATGCCGCCTCAATGCCGGGCGTGTTTTCGGGCTTTGCGATGACGGTCGAGCAGACCGGCATGTATCACATCATGAGCACGCAGAGCATGCTGGGCTTGCCGATCAAGGCCTTTGCCTCGCTGGTCGTCGGGTTCCTGCTCTTCGGGGTTACGTTGCAATTCACCGGCGCTGGGCGGTTCTTTCTCGATATGTCATTCGCGCTTCTGGGCCATGTCCGGGGCGGCGCGGCAAAAGTCGCGGTGTTTGCCTCCGGTCTAATGGGCTCAATGTCGGGCTCGGTCACCTCGAATGTGTTGACCACTGGCACGCTGACCATTCCGGCCATGACAAAATCCGGTTTCCCGAGGCTCTATGCGGCGGGGATTGAGGCGTGCGCGTCCACCGGCGGCACATTGATGCCGCCGATCATGGGGGCCACGGCCTTTGTCATGGCGAATTTCCTCGGCATTTCCTATCTGGAGGTGGCAACGGCGGCGATCATCCCCTCGGTGCTGTATTTCTTCGGCCTCTTTATCGGTGCCGATGCATTCGCGGCGAAAGCCGAAATCAAGGGCTTGCCGCAGGAAGAACTCCCGAGCCTCCGCAAAGCGATGCGCGAGGGCTGGTACTACATCGCCGTTTTCGCCTTTCTGATCTGGATGTTGATCGGCTTGGGCCGTGAAGCGGCGGCACCGTTCTATGCCACGGGTCTGTTGCTGGTCATCAATCAGGTGTTTTCCAAGCGCGACCGGATGACATGGGACCGGTTCAAGTCCTATCTGCTGGCTGTTGGGCGGCTCCTGGTCGAGATCGCCGCGATCCTGGCCGGAATCGGCCTTGTGGTCGGCGCGCTGGTCGTGACCGGAATGATCGGCGGGCTGACCAATGCGCTGGTCCATATTGCGGGCGGCTCGGTCCTGGCGCTTCTGGTCATGGGCGCGTTGGCAAGCTTTATCCTGGGCATCGGCATGACGGTCACGGCGGCTTATGTGTTCTTGGCCGTTGTCCTCGCGCCATCGCTGATTCAGGCGGGCCTCAACCCGCTGGCGGTGCATATGTTCATCCTCTATTGGGGCATGCTGTCCTTCATCACGCCGCCGGTCGCCATCGGGGCCTTTGCCGCGGCCTCGGTTGCGCGGACCAGCCCGATGCGCACGGGGTTCAAGGCCGTGCAACTCGGCGCGATCATCTATTTCGTGCCGTTTTTCTTCGTCCTCAACCCGGCGCTCCTCTTGATCGGAACACCGCAGGAGATCATTTCCGTCACGGTGTCGGCGATCATCGGCGTCGCGGTTCTGGCCAACGGATTGCAGGGCTATATTTATGGCATCGGACCGGTGACACAGGGACCCATTGGATGGGTTGTGCGCGGCTTGATGATTATCGGCGGGCTGGCCTTCGCCGCGCCAGGCTTGCCGATGGCGGGTATCGGGCCGCTGGTCACGTCTGCGATTGGTGCTGGCTTTGCGGTCTTGGCTCTGATCCTCGCCTGGATTACGCAAGACAAAGCGGCCCCGCCGCTTGTTGAAGGACAAACCGGACATGACGCACACTAAGCCGTTTTCGGCTTCTGACGACCCAGAGACGCAGGCGTTTCTGGACACGCTGCCGCGCAAACTCCATGAAGCTCCGCTCAGATGGGCGGCGGACACACCCGATGGGATTGCAATCTCCGATCCAACGCGGCGGCTAACTTATGCTGAATTGGGCGCGGCGATCTCGGCGGCGGCTGCCCGGCTGGTGGCGCACGGTGTTCGCCCGGGTGACCGGGTTGCGGTGATCAATGAAAATGGCGTGACCTCCGCCGTGTTGATCTATGCGGTCAGCGCGGCAGGGGCCATCGCCTCACCGATCAATGCTCGTGTCTCGCCGCGTGAAGTGGCGGTGATGCTGGGCCATCTTGTGCCACGCTGCATTCTCTACGCCACCGATAGCGCCGCCGCCGCGACCCATGCCGAAGAGGCCGGCGCCGTGCCCGAGACCGATCCCGTAATCGGCCAATTTGCCATCGGCGCGTTGAATGACGAGGCGGTGCCGGAGACGGGTGATCTGCCCGCCGTGATTATGTTTACCTCCGGCACCACGGGGCGGCCGAAAGGAGTCGTACTCGGCCATCAGGCGATCCTCTATCAAGGGGCCAGTCAGGTGGTTAGCCGCAATATTTCAACCGAAGATACGCTCTATATCGTCGCGCCGATCAGCCATGCCATCGGTCTTGGGTCGAACCTGATCACCGCGGCGATTGGCGGGGCCGAGGCGATGCTGGCACCGCGTTTTTCACCGGAGGCATTGGCCCATGCAATTGCCGAAGATCGGATCAGCTTTATGGTCGCGGTGCCGCAGATTTACGCCAAACTGCTCGATTATGCCGACGCCCATGGCATCGACCTGAGCCAGACAACCCGGTTGCGCTTTACCGGCACGGGCGGATCGCCGGTCGACCTAAGCCTGATGCAGCGGATGAAGAGTATATTCGGCCTGCCATTTCGCAATGGCTATGGCTGTACCGAGATGACGCCGATTGCCCGCGTGCCGGATGGGGTGGAAGCCTCAGGTGACGCCATTGGCATCGCCTCGCCGGGCTGTGAGGTGAAAGTGGTGCGCGCCGATGGGTCCGAAGCCGCCGATGATGAGGTGGGGGAGCTTTGGGCGCGGGGGCCGTCGCGCATGGATGGCTATTACAAGGACCCCGAGGCGACGGCGGCGACGATCACGCCGGATGGCTGGCTCAGAACCGGTGATATGGCGCGGCGTGATGCGGAGGGAAGCTTCTACATCGTTGGGCGCGGCAAGGAGCTGATCATCCGCTCTGGTTTCAATGTCTATCCCGTTGAGGTTGAGGGCGTCTTGAATGCGTTTCCAGGCGTGATGCAATCAGCGGTGGTCGGCCGAAAAGTGCCCGGAGATGAAGAGGTCGTTGGCTATGTCCAGGCCGCAGCCGGTGTGACGCTTGATCTCGACGCGCTGCGGCAGCATTGCCGCGAGAACCTCTCGGGCTACAAGGTGCCGACAGAGCTTATCCAAGAAGACTTGCCCATCGGACCCACCGGCAAAATCCTGAAAAGTGCGCTCGCGGCGCGGTTTGCGTCCTAGCCCTCTGGCGTCAGCAGGCTGACCTCAAGGGCCGCGCGCCGTTTCAGCCATAGGCTGGGGCGGTAGCGTGGATCGCCCGTAGTCTCTTGCAGCGCAGTGAGGATCGTCATGATCCGGGCCGGTCCAAGCCGATCCCCAAGCGCCAGGGGGCCGATCCGATAGCCGAGGCCCAACATGGTCGCGCGGTCGATATCTTCCGGCGTCGCGATCCGGGCTTGGGCGATCTCGCAAGCGATATTGGTGATCGTGGCAACCATGCGTTGGGCGATAAATCCGGGGCTGTCATGGATCACGGTCACACCCTTGCCGCCCCGGGCCAGGGCGGCAAAGGCGGCGTCACGCATCTCGGGCCGGGTGACCGGCGTCGTCATCACCGTGCGCCGCCCGGCGAGGCCGAAAAGCGGATCGACCGCGACGACGAGAGTCGGGTCGAGGTCCAAATCCAGGGCCGTGCTGGTCGCGTCCCTTCCAAGCGGAGAGACCAGTAAAAGCGCCTCGGGTGCAGGACTGTCGCAAGGCGTTACACCTGCGTCGAGCAAGGTCTGCGCAAGCTCCGCCGCGCCGTCGCCGGGCGCCACATAGATCGGTGGGAGTGGGATATCGGGGGCGTCGACCGGCGTGGGCCGGATGATCTTGCCCGCATCATAGCAATAGAAGCCCTCGCCGGTTTTCCGGCCCAAAAGGCCCGCCGCGACGCGCAAGGGTGGCGTGGGCGAGGGCCGAAAACGGGGCTCTTGCCAGAACTGTTCGTAAATCGACTGCATCACCGGGAAGGACACATCGAGCCCCGTCAGATCCAGAAGCTCAAACGGCCCCATCCGGAACCCCGCCGCCTCGCGCATCACATCGTCAATCTGATGCGGTGTGGCGACACCTTCCTGCAGCAGGCGGAGCCCTTCGGTGTAAAGCCCGCGCCCGGCATGGTTGACCAGAAACCCGGGGCTGTCTGTGGCCGTGACCGGCGTATGTCCGATCCCGTCGATCAGGGTAGTCATCTCGGCCACGAGATCGGGCCTTGTGCGTAGGCCAGGGATCACCTCAACCAGCTTCATCAACGGCACAGGGTTGAAGAAATGCAGACCGACCACACGCTCGGACCCCGGCACCGGCGCGGCAATCCGTGTGACGGCGAGCGACGATGTGTTGGTGGCCAGGATCGCATCATTGCGGAGGATGTCGG
Source organism: Roseobacter sp. HKCCD6576-2 (assembly GCF_013179285.1). Taxonomy (GTDB): domain Bacteria; phylum Pseudomonadota; class Alphaproteobacteria; order Rhodobacterales; family Rhodobacteraceae; genus Rhodophyticola; species Rhodophyticola oceani. Next base: position 910,947 of record NZ_WVNW01000001.1, read on the forward strand.
CAAGCTTGGTGAACAGGGCCTGTTTCGGCTCCAACGCCTCGACAATCGCCTCAATCACTACATCGCATGGTACAAAACCGTTCAGGCTGTCAACTGGCTCCAGCCGTGCGATGGCCGCATCCGCCTCGGCTTGGGTTATCCGATCTTTCGCGACCGCGCGGGTCAACATATCGCCGATGAAGGTGCAGGCGGCCTCAAGCGCGGGCGTGGAGGTGTCGTGGAACAGAACGCGATGCCCGGCTTGAACAAATACCTGTGCGATGCCGCGCCCCATCGTGCCAGCGCCGATTACGCCGATGACAGGCTTCGTCGCGGCACTCATGTGGGGGTGGCCGGGGCGAATTTGACCCCGTAACGGACAATGCCCTCCTGGTCATAGAGCCGCCGCACGGTCGCGTTGACCGGGTCGCCAATGGCCAGCGTATCGGGATCTGCCCCGACGATTTGGCCAATGATCCGGGGGCCGTCAGTCATCTCGATCACGCCGACCACGATGGTCCCGGTCATGGTTTGTTGGTCATCGAACTCCGCCGGTGCGCCGCCGCGGGCGATGACGGTGAAACTATAGATGGTCCCGGTCTCGGCCAACGTCTCGGGTTCGAAATCCTGCGCGTCGGAGGTGATGCCGACCGTGCGCGGCGGATAGACCAACTCGTCGGTTGAGGGAGAGCGCCCGCCTTCAAGCCGCAACCGTGCATTGATGGAGGCCGCATAGAGCGGCAGGGAGATATAGGAACTCATAGCGTGTCTCCAAAGCGGCTGCTCAGCATCCGGCGGTGCTTCAGATAGGCAACATAATCAATCTCTTGACCGCTTTCGGCTTGGGCCGCGACCGGGCGGCTGGTCGGGCGAGGGCGATCGACGGTGAGTTTGAGCGCCGCCACACCCGCGCCGAGGGCGACGGCGGTGATTGTCGCCCCGGCCTGCGCCTGATCCAGACGGTCGGTGAGCGCGAGAGGCGCCGAGGCCGCACCCGCATCGCCAAGGATTGGCCAAAGCCGGTCGCTCTCGGCTCCCGCGGCGGTCTCGAGCCTCTTCGCGGCCCGAGGCGATAGACCTGTCGCCAGGTGATCGGCGGTGAGGTCAAAGCGACTGGCCAAGAGATCGGCGGCTTTTCGGTCGTCTTGGGTGCGCAATTCCAGGTCCTGCAAAAGGGGTGATCCTGCCCGCCGGAACCGTGCACCAAAGCTTTCATGGCTGATCGTCATCGAGGGGCCAAGCGTTGCGATGCCGGGGCCCGACCCAAGCACAAACGCAGCGGCCCCCGCGCCAAGGGCTTGTTCCAGCGGCGTGTCGGGCGCGGCGGCAGGTGCATCGGTGGCGATGGCCAGCACGACCTGGCCTTCGGGCAGGCGCTCGGCTTCCATACCTGCAAGACGCAACGCTTGCAGACCGGCTTGCGGCGAGCCGCGCAGTTCATAAACGGCGGCGGGGGCACCGGTCAGTCCGGTCAAGATCGTCGCGGAGGACGGTTTTTCTTCATAGGGCAGGGTGGTCGCCCCGACATAGACGGCCGCGATGTCTGGGTCGCCAGCGACTGCCAGCGCTCGCCGCGCGGCGGCGATGGCGAGCGTCACCGGGTCTTCATCATAGGCGCAGACCGTTTTGCGTTTCAGCCCCGAGGCCGCGCAAGACCCCCAGGCCGCGACATAGGCCGAAGCCGACAGGCGCAGAGTCGGAAGTTCGGCTGCATAGGCAAGAATGCTGGTCATATCTGCGTCTCCCTCATGCCGCGCCAAGGATGGTCACCGCGACCACGCCGCCGGAGCCGCCCACATTATGCGCCAATCCCACGCTTGGATTGGGCAATTGTCGCCCCTCGCCCTGGGCGGTGCCGCGCAATTGGTGGAACAGTTCATAGATTTGCCCGGTGCCGGTGGAGCCAATCGGGTGTCCTTTGCCGATCAGCCCGCCGGAGACATTCACGGGCAAGCGGCCATCGGCGGCGGTTGTCCCATCGCTGATCATGCGCCCGGCATCCGCCGTCTCGCAAAAGCCGAGATCGCCATAGGAGAGAATCTCGCCGATGGTGAAACAGTCATGCACCTCGGCCAGGCTGATCTGATCAGGCCCAAGCCCCGCCATATCATAGGCCTGCTTGGCGGCACGGCGGGCGGCGGCCAGTTCGGTCATTGTCGGGCGGTCATGAACGGCGACATAATCGGTGCCGCCGCCGACGCCCAAGACTTTTACTGGCCTATCCGTATATTGCTGCGCGATGTCATCGCGCGCGACGATAATCATCGAGGCGCCATCGGTGATACCGCAGGCGTCCGAGAGGGTGAACGGATCGGCCAACATCGGGGCGCCAAGCGCCTTTTCCAGGTCGAGCGCGCGACGGAATTGGGCTTTCGGGTTGGCGATGGCGTTCTGGCGGTTTTTCACCGCAACACCGGTGATCTGCGCTTTGGTGGTCCCGTGTTCAAACATGTGCCGCCGGGCCATCATTGCATAGATGCCGGGGAAGTTCGTGCCCGCCAGTCGTTCCCATTCCACATCACCAGACACGCCAAGCCAAGAGCGGTTCCGCTCGCGCGGTAGGTCCGACATCTTCTCTATCCCACCGGCCATCGCGATCTGCGCCTGACCGCTGGCCACCGCCATCACGGCGGCGCGAAACGCGAAACCGGCGGAGGCGCAGGCGTTTTCCACATGGGTTGCGGGCGGGCCCACCAGACCGGCGGCCTCCATCATCAGAGGGGCAAAGTTGCCGAGTTGCGACCCGCCGGTGCCGAGCGTGCCGATGAAGGCTTCGTCGATGGCAGAGGGTTCCAAGCTGCGGTCGAGCGTGTCGAAGCAGGAGATGCGCGCGTCATAGAACAGCTCTTTCAACGTGCGATCCGGGAACAGGCCATAGCTGCTCTGCCCCGCCGCGATGATCGAGACGCCTGTGCTCATGTCGACATCTCCGATGTTGCGCCGTCCAAGGCTTTTCCAAGGGCCGTCATGAGATGAGAAAGCTCAACCCCGGCCCATTCCACATCCTCGCGCGCCAGGAAGTCTTTGAGATAGGCCTCGATGGCAGCTTCCGTGGCGGCCACGCCGCGAAATCCTTGCTCGCACCAGCTGACGCTTTCGATCGGGCGTGGGTGCCAATCTCCATTCAACACCGCGTGGTGGATCACCCCGTCCCGGACGACCAGGCTGGCCCAGATCAAGCCGCCCGGTGCCTTTTCCCGCCCATGCCCGACGCGATCTCCGGGGCGCGTGTCGTCACCGAGCCGCAGGGCGAGGCTTTTGCCATAGAACCAGTCATCTTGACTGAGCTCTCTGAAAAACGCCCGCGCCGAGGCGCGTTCTGCACCGGTCAGCTCCCCGGGCATCAGATCGGAGACGCCGAACGCCTCGGCCATCAGATCATGCGACAGGGCGATCAACTCGTCTTCTCCAACGGCACGACCAACCTCTTTTTCGAGATAGGTGAAGCGGGATTGCAGCGTTTTATGCACTTTATCGCGGGTTTTTTCCGGTGGCATCGGCATTGCTGTGCCAGCCAGATCAGTGTCGATCCCACTGATATTCAGGAGCAGACGGAAGGTCATGACGCCGTTTTCGATCTTCACCGAGGTGGGCATAAGTTTCCGCCCCTCCACCTCGACATCATTCAGTGGTCGATACTTTGCGGCGATGCCGAAGCGGCGCTCCAAAACCTCGGCCATGCTGGTCAGGACCCGGGGGAAAGCCAGCCCCGCCGTGACCGGCAAATCGGCATCGGATTGGCGCAGGATCAGTACCAAGAACGCCGACCCTTTGCCGCCATAGACCGCGCCGCCGCCATTCACCCGGCGCATCACCTGGATGCCCTTCTCATGGCAGAAATCCAGGTCGAGAACCTGGGTTGGGTCTTCATTCACGCCAATGGTGATCCCATCATCCTCGAAGAAATTGAGGATCACGGTCGAGGGCACGTCGCCCGCCACAACCGCCTGTTCAATGGCCGGAGATGTCGAGGTGGAGAACGCAGGGTATGCGTCGCGCGAAATCACCAGGCGCCAGGGGGCATGGGGCATGTGGGTCCTTGTCATGATCTTTTATCCGTTAGAATTGGGCCGTCGGGCAGGCGCTCGACCGTGGTCAGATCATCGAGGCTCAGCAAAGTCTGGGTCTTGAAAGCCGCGCTGATGGCTTCGCAGGCCTCAGGCGCGGCTGTGCCCTCTAGACAGAGGGCGATTTTGTCGCCGGGCGCGAGTGTCAGGGCGTATTTACCGGTTAGATCTGGGTTACCCAAAAGCAAGCTGCCGATTTCGGACGGGAACAGCTTCACGCCTTTGACCTTCACCATTTGGTCGGTGCGGCCAAACACGACCTGCGGCAGGCAAACGGTGCGGCCATGAACCGGCGCGGTGCGCTGCATTACGGTCAAATCGCCGGTCCGATAGCGCACCAGAGGCATCAGTTCTTTGGTCAGATGGGTCAAAACCAACTCGCCGCGCGTACCATCGGGGACCGGGGCCAATGTCTCAGGGTCGATCACCTCGGCATGGACCCATTCGTCGAACACATGCACGCCTGTGCCGCTTGGAACGGTTCGCGCGACGGGCAGGATCTCTGAGAGCGAGAATGCGTCGATCAGCTGCGTGTCCGGCATCGCCGCGCGGACAGCGGCGTAAAGCGTCTTATTCCCGGTAAAGGGTTCGCCACCGGCAAAGAACACACGCGGCGGTGGCATACCTTCGGCGATGGCTTTCAGCGCGAAGGACGGGTTTCCGGCCAAGACCGTCACATGATGATCGCGGCAGATTTGGGCAATCCGCGCCGGGTCGCCCGGGCCATGCGGAATGGTGGCGACGCCCTGGGCCTCCATCTGCGTCTGATAAAACAGACCAGCCACAAACAGGTGATAACCGAAGGTGATCAAACAGGTGTCGCCCGGTCCGATGCCGCAGATGTCCAAATGGCTGCGACAGGCCGCGACCATCTGCTCGATATCGCGTCGGCTGGACAGGACCGGCATCAACCCGCCACCGACGGGCGTCATGTTCATCCGTTGCACGGGCACATGCGGGGCCATCGCGCCAAACCCCGGTTGGGCCATCTCGGCTTGCAGGTCCGCCTTTGTCATCAACGGCACCTGCGCGGCAAACGCCTTGAGTGTGTCAATGCGGCTCGGTAGACGCCCGGCATAAAACGGATGCGCCCCGATGCGATCAAGCATCAGGTTCAGCCGGTCGAGCGTCTGCGCATCATCAGCCATAAAGCGATTTGCCCTCGGCAGCTAAGGCCACAAGGCGTGGCGGCGGGGTGAAGCGCGGCCCGTGCAGTTTGGCCAAGCGCTCGCCCTCGGCGACAAATGCCGCAACACCGCCCTCTTGATCGATGTAAGACATCACGCCGCCGGTCCAGGACGGATGGCTCCAGCCCAATTGCGAGCCCACATCGGCCATTCGCGGATCGTCGATCACGCCTTCATCCCAGGCCCGCGCCGCTTCGGTTGCTTGGATGTGCAAGAACCGCTGCCGGAGCGCTTTTGGGTCGGGTTGATCGGCGGCGACAGGATACAGATCGGCCAGCCCAGCCCAAAGATGGCGCGGGCCCTCCTCCGGATAGTCATAAAACCCGGCTTTCGCGCGGCGGCCGATCCGGCCCATCTCGACAAACTGTGAGACAACGGCGAAATCGGATCCTTCAATCCAATCCGCGCCCAGATCGTCGCGCTCCTGGCTGCGGATGCGCAGCATGGTTTCCTGGCTGATCTCATCGGCCATCGCCAAGGGGCCAAGCGGATAGCCCGCCTGACGCCCCGAGTTTTCGATCAGCGCGGGCTCAACGCCCTCGCACAGCATCGCAAGGCCTTCGTTGATATAGGTCGAGAACACGCGAGAGGTGAAAAAGCCGCGCCCATCCCGAACAACGATCGGGATTTTGCCAAGCGTCTTGGCCAGGTCCAAAGCCTGGGCATGGGCCGCGGCACCAGTGGCATCGCCCAAGATAATCTCAACGAGCGCCATGCGCGGCACCGGGCTGAAGAAATGCATGCCGATAAAGCGGTCCGGCGCGGGTGAGGCCTCGGCCAGCCCGGTGATCGGCAGTTTTGAGGTGTTGCTGGCAAAGAGCACATCCGGGCCTGTGGCGGCGAGCGCCGCGCGGGTGACCTCAGCCTTGACGCTCCGATCTTCATAGACGGCCTCGATAATCGCGTCGCAGCCCGACAGCGCGGCCATATCGCTGACCGGGTCGATCCGGCCAAGCGCCGCGCTGGCGGCCTCGGATGTCAGCTTGCCGCGTGTCACGGATTTCTCCATCGACTTGGCGGCGGCCTGATACCCGGCGCGGGCCGCCTCAACATCGCGGTCGAGCAGCACAACCGAGAGGCCTTTGCGCGCGGCAACCTCGGCCAAGCCGCTACCCATCAACCCCGCGCCCAAAATACCGATCTTTTTGGGTGCGAACCGGGGGATGTCGGCGGGACGGGTTGCCGCCTTACGTGCCGCCGTCATCGAGAAAAACGAGCGAATCCGGTTTTGCGCCACATCGCCCCGTGCCAAGCCGGAAAACTGCCGCGCCTCGATCTCGAGCCCAGTGTCGAAGGGGACGCGCAAGCCTTCGAAGAAGCAGGACAGGATTGCACTTGCGGTCGCATCGTTCGGGCCAGTCTCGGCCTGCGCCTTTCCCCCCGCCTCAATGAATAAGCGATGATTTTGCGGCGCTTCGGGTCCGCCGCCGGGAATGGAAAATCCGCGTTGATCCCATGGCTTTTGCGGTGCGGGGTTGGCGCTGATCCAGGCTTTGGCCGCCGCGAGCAGGCCGTCAAGCGGCACAAGATCATCAACCAGCCCGGCCTCATAGGCGGCACCAGGGGATAAGCGGCTGCCGTTCAGCACCAGAGGTAACGCTTTTGCAATGCCGATCATCCGCCCCAAGCGCTGCGTGCCACCCGCGCCCGGCAGCAGACCCAACGACGCCTCGGGCAGACCGATCACGGCACCCTCGACATCCGCCGCGATCCGGTGATGGCAAGCCAGGCAAAGCTCAAACCCGCCGCCAAGCGCGGTGCCGTTGATCGCCGCGACAATCGGCTTGCCGCCCAACTCCATCCGCCGCAGCATCGCGCGGAACCCATCGGAAAATGCCCGCACCTCAGCGGCCGGTTTCCCGCGCATCTCAGACAAGGCACTGAGATCAGCGCCCGCGATGAACTCCGGCCGATCCGACGCCAGGATGATCCCGGTCACGGTGTCATCTTCGAGCGCTGCGTCCATCGCGGCGATCAATTCGAGGCGCAAAGGCGGGCTCAAGACATTCATCGGCCGGTCGGAGACGTCTATGGTCAGCGTGCGAATGCCGGCATCATCGGTTGCGCTGCGCAACAACGGATCAGGGCTCTGTATGGTCATTGGTCTTTCCCTAAGATGCGGTCTTGCGACAAGATATTCCGATAGACGAAATCATATTTCGCAAAAATATCACTCAAGGCAACCCCTTTCTATAAGGATAGAACGGCACTTGTTTCGTTCTGCGAAAAATGATTTCACTATAGCATCGCATGTGAGATGACCCTGTTGCAACCGAGAAGGAAGACAAACGTGGCCGAAGCCTTCATCTATGACAGTGTGCGGACCCCGCGCGGCAAGCTGCGCGGCGGCGCGCTGACCTCGATCAGCCCGATTCAATTGGCGGCAACACCGCTCCGGGCCCTGGCCGCGCGGAACGAGTTGGCCACGGAAGCGGTGGAAGATGTGGTCTATGGCTGTGTCGTGGCGACGGGCGAGCAGGGCGGATGCATCACGCGGGCGGCGGTTTTGGCGGCGGATTGGGATCAATCGGTCCCAGGCATGCAACTGAGCCGTTTCTGCTCCTCCGGCTTGGAGGCGGTGAATATGGCGGCAGCCCGCGTCATGGCGGGGCAGGCCGATCTGACGGTTGGCGGCGGTGTCGAAAGCATGAGCCGGGTGCCAATGGGCTCGGATCGCGGCTCCTGGCAGGCGGATCCGCATGAGACCTACGAGACATATTACGTGCCGCAAGGTATCTCGGCCGATCTGATCGCCACCAAACATGGCTACACGCGTTACGATCTCGACAGCTTCGCCGCCGAAAGCCAACGCCGGACGGCGGCGGCGTCGCAGGCCGGGTCTTTCGATGGGTCGATTGTGCCGGTCCATGATCTGAACGGAGACCTGGTGTTGGATCGCGATGAACATCCGCGACCCCAAACGACCGTCGAAAGCCTGGGCGCATTGCCGCCCGCCTTCGCCAAAATCGGAGCAGAGAAAGGTTGGGACGCGCGTGCACTGTTACGTTATCCCGAGGTGGAGCGCATTCAGCACGATCACACGGCAGGCAACTCCTCCGGCATCGTCGATGGCGCGGCGGCGATGCTGATCGGAACCGCCGAGATCGGTCAGCGTTTGGGCCTGACCCCGCGCGCGCGGATCAGGGCCATGGCGTCGATCGGATCGGAGCCGACAATCATGCTGACCGGCCCAACAGCCGTATCTCAACGGGCGCTGGCCCGCGCCGGGATGACAGCGGGCGATATTGACCTGTTTGAGATCAACGAAGCCTTCGCCTCGGTGGCGCTGTCCTTTATGGAGGGGGTCGGTGCAGATCACGACAAGACAAATATCGATGGCGGCAGCATCGCCATGGGCCACCCCCTCGGCGCGACCGGCGCGATGATCCTCGGCACACTCCTGGACGCGATGGAGCGCAAGGGGCTAGGCACGGGCCTAGCCACCCTTTGCGTCGGAGGCGGGATGGGCACAGCGACGATCATAGAGCGGCTCTGAGCCCGAATGGATGTTCCGATTTCGCGTGTAACCGGATGCCGGGGGATTGGTGCCCTGTAAAAGACTGGGCTGAGCGACGTGCGGCGGAAACGGTCTAAACCGCTCATGTCACAATGCTTTGTGTCAGGAGCCGCAGGTTGAGCGCGATATTGCAGAGATGTGGAGGCGAGTACCGGAATCGAACCGGTGTACACGGATTTGCAATCCGCTGCGTCACCACTCCGCCAACTCGCCCTCCGTGGTGCTGCCCGGAGGTAGCGAATTGGGGGAGACGGTGCAAGCGGTAAAAGCTTCGAACAATCGGCAGGCCAGCGGAGAATGGTCGCGGTCCCCGCCATAGTTATTGCGAAGTCTGGGCGCTTGTGCCATCACGGCACAAACGAAACTATACTCATTGGTTCAGTTCATGACCGACTTCGCGTCCCGCCGCACAATTATGGTCGACACGCAGGTGCGCCCATCCGATGTGACCAAGTTCCCGATCATCGATGCGATGCTCACCATCCCGCGTGAAGCCTATATGCCCGATGACAAGTTGGATCTGGCCTATGTCGGTGCGCATGTTGATCTGGCGCCTGGCCGCGTCGTGTTGGACCCGCGTGTTTTGGCAAAAATGCTGGATGCCCTTGATTTGGAGCCCGGTGATCTGGTGCTCGATATTGGGCCAGGGTTGGGCTATTCCACAGCGATTTTGGCGCGGATGACCGAGGCTGTGGTCGCGGTTGAGGAAGACCCGACGCTTGCAAAAGAAGCAGAAAACATCCTTGGGCAACAAGGCGTCGACAATGCCGCAGTGATCGAGGCGCCGCTGACAGACGGCAGCGCGAAGCACGGGCCGTATGACGTGATCTGCATTCAGGGGGCGGTACAAACTCTGCCCGATGCGATCATTGATCAGTTGAAGGAAGGTGGCCGTATCGCCGCTATTTTCATGGACGGGGCTTTGGGCGAATGCCGCATTGGCCGCAAGGTTGATGGCCGGATGAACTGGCGGATGGCCTTTAACGCAACGGCGCCGATCTTATCCGGTTTCGAAGCAGTGCCGAGTTTCCAATTTTAGACCAACATTGCGGCCCGCGTCGGGCCATCATGAGGCAGGACATATGACTCGATCCATTGTTACCGCGGCGGCTGCTCTAGGGGTTGCCCTGAGCCTTGGTGCGGCACCGAAAGCCGCTCAGGCGGACAACCTGCGCGATGCATTGGGCGATGCTTATGAGAATTCCAGCATCTTGGAGCAAAACCGCTATCTCCTGCGGTTGCAGGACGAAGGCGTAGCGCGGCAGATTTCGGGTCTGCGTCCGATTGTCAATTTCGTTGCCAACAGCAGTTGGAATTCAATCACCGACACCACCACCAACAGCCTGTCTCTGGTCGCAGATCTTCTGATCTACGATAGCGGGGGGACGCGCCGTCTCGTTGATGCGGCAGAGGAATCTGTTTTGGCGGCGCGGCAGAGCCTGATCGCGCTGGAGCAGCAAGTGCTGCTCGATGCTGTCAGAGCTTATATGAATGTCTGGCGCGATATTCAGGTGGTGCAGGTTCGCGAAAGCAACGTGCGGGTCGTGACGCAACAGCTTCGCGCTGCCCGTGACCGCTTCGAGGTTGGAGAGGATACGCGGACAGATGTGGCGCAGGCCGAGGCCCAACTGGCCGCCGCGCGCTCCGCTCTGGCCGCCGCACGTGGTCAGCTTGAGATCAGCCGGGAACTCTTCACCATCGCGGTCGGGCGTCCATCTGAGGGCCTTATCGGTCCGGGTGCACTACCGGATTTGCCAGATACCGAGTCCGATGCCGATAGCCTGGCGCGGCAACAGCACCCCACCATCCTGGGCTTGCAGCACGAAGTGCGCGCCGATGAGTTTGCTCTGGCTGCCGCCCGGACGGATTATGGCCCCTCTCTCTCGCTTCGCGCGGAAGCTGGGGAAACCTGGGGCGATCGAAATGATGGCGAAAGCAGCTCGCTCAGCCTAACCCTGACGCAGCCGATCTATCGCGGTGGGCAGCTCTTTTCGCTGGAACGCACCGCCATCGCCACACTCAGCGCAACGGAGTTCGAGTTGCAGCAGCAGGTTCGGGTGATCATCCAAACCGTTGGCAATGCTTACGCGCAACTGCGCATCGCCAATGCGCAAATCCAATCCTCCGATCAACAGATTCGCGCTGCGCGTCTGGCGTTTGAAGGGGTCCGGGAAGAGGCCGCGCTTGGCGCGCGAACCACCCTTGATGTGTTGGACGCGGAGCAGGATCTTCTGGATGCGCGGATCAGCCGTATCCAGGCGCAGGCTGATCTCTATGTCGGGGCCTATTCGGCGCTTGCCAGTGTAGGATTGCTGACGGTTGATCATCTTGATCTCGATGTGCCGCAATATGACCCAAGTGCGTATTACAACGCCTATGGCAGCGGACCTCCGCGATCGCCGACGGTCCGCGGGGACCGGCTGGACAGCGTGTTGGAGCGTCTTGGCCGCGAGTGACAAGGCACTGGCGTAATCTGCCAGGTTCTGCGGATATTGAGCTATCCATTGTGTGAGATCGCGGCTGCGGTTATCCTCGCTCCTACAAGAACACCCGCCCATGCGGGGAATCGAGGCGAGTCGAGGAGAGGTTGCGCATGTCTGATCCAGCAAAATCAGAAGCGATTGAGGATGTTTTGTCGTCAATCCGTCGGCTTGTCTCCGAAAACCACCCTGCCACTGAAAGCAAGGCCGCTCCCGTCGAGGGAGCGGAGGCCCCGGCAGATGCCGAGGGGAAATTGGTTCTAACACCAGCTCTGCGCATCGCCGACCCTGACGATCCGTGGCGGCCGATTTCAGTCAGCGAGGAGACGGACGATCACGACGATCCCGAAACTGCCGTGGATGATGACTCGTCAACGGATATGTCCGAGGATGAGATCGCAGACGATTCTGACCCCGAGGCAGCGGCAGCGGACGAGGCCGCCGCAGAGGCCATCGCGGAGATAGAAGCGGCTGTTGCCGAAACCGACGGGGGTCCCGAAGAAGCCGCTGTCGAGCCTGGTCCGTTTGAACCCGAGCAGGGGGATAATGACTGGCCTGACGCGACCAGCGGCGACGCCGCGCTCGACATCGCAGCGCTGCGCCAGGCGCGCAAGGGCGAGCCGGATCAGGACGAGGGCGCTCTCGAGGTGGAAGCGCCGGCCGAGGTTGCCGAGGATGATGACGCGGGCGGTGAGGCCGCCGAGTTGGCCGAAGACCACGCAGACTCCGACGAGCCCGCTGCAGAAGATCACGACCTTCAGGAGCAGGCCGAGCAAAACGCCGATGAGACAGATTGGTCGGAGCCCGAGAGCCTTGACGAACCTGTCGAAGCCGAAGAGCACGCCGAGGCAGAGCCTGACACCGCCCCTATGTTCAGCCGCACCGCAGCCCGCGACCGGGTTGTGGATTTGGGCGCGCAACTGAAGGAACCCTCTGGTGAAGACGGGTTGGAAGATGTGGAGGATTTGGGCGAGGAGCCGGGTCTCTTCACCTTCCCCGAGCAGGCCGCGACGGAGATCGACGAGGAGGTGCTCCGCGAGATTGTGGCCGAGGTTGTGCGCGAGGAGATGCAGGGCATTTTGGGCCAGCGGATCACCCGCAATGTCCGCAAAATGGTCCGCCGTGAAATCCGCATGGCGCTAGCCGCCGAAGAGCTCGAGTAACAAGCGACCCTTTCGAGACGGGTTTCCCTTGACCTCTTAGGCCGAGGCGTCACTCTTATGCGCAATGTTTCCAATTCGCGACCATAACCCATCTGATCGCACACCCATCGTGACCTATGGACTGATCGCGATGAACGTCGTGATTTTTCTCAGCTATTACCCCGGCCTGGCAAACAGCCCGGTGCAGTTGGCAGGGTTCTACGACGAATGGGGATTGGTCCCGGCCCAGCTTTTGCGGGACGGCGAGGCCCTGCCGCTGCTGACCTCGATGTTTCTGCATGGTGGCTGGATGCACATCATCGGCAACATGTTGTTTTTGTGGATTTTTGGCGATAATCTCGAAGATCTTCTGGGTCATTTTGGCTTTCTGATCTTCTATCTTGCATCTGGGGCTGCGGCCGGGCTTGGGCAGATCCTGTCTGATCCGAACTCGACCGTGCCGATGGTTGGCGCGTCCGGCGCCATTGCAGGTGTCATGGGCGGCTATCTCCTGATGTTCCCGCGGGCGCGGATCGATGTTCTTGTGATCATTGTGGTCATCATCAAGATTTTCACCATTCCCGCTTGGCTGATGCTGGGGCTCTGGTTCGCGTTGCAACTCTTCAACGGGATCGCCATCGATGCGACCGGTGGCGGTGTCGCCTATTGGGCGCATGCGGGTGGCTTTGTGGCCGGTGTGCTGTTTATGCTCCCGGTTTGGTTTCGCCGGGGCGGGGCCGGGTATTGGGCCGAGACTCACGGCAAACCACCGCATGAAGACGTCGAATACCGTGTGACGCGCCGCAGCGGCATCCCCCGCATGCAACGCCGAAGCGCGCCGCGCGGCGCCGATGACCGACCCTTGGGAGATCTCAGCCGGGTGCCGCGCACTGGTACCAGACGCGGGCCGAGATCTCCTTGGACGGGCGGGCAGGACTAGACGTCTGGTGCGAATGGCTGCGGTGCGGCCTGCGGATAGGCAATTGGAGCCCAAGGTGTCATGTTTCTGCTCTGTGGCGAATGTCGGCTTGCTAGGCAGGCTCCTTTTTTGGAAGAGTTTTGTCCACAAGACTGTTAGGTTGAGGTCATGGAGATTTGGACTTTAGAGAAGTGCCTGGAAGGCGAGGGCGGGACACGCAACGTAGAGATACGAGCCAGTCCTGATCGCAAGCTCTTTCGATACTACGAAAAAGTCTGGATTGCCGTAGATGAAGACGAACTGCTCTACCACCCAGATGGCGGGTACTGGTCCTGTCCAGAAATGTCGGGATATTATGCCAGTCTTGAAGAGTGCGAACTTGGGGCATACTCCAATATAGGCTGGCTTGAACGAGCATTATGAACGAAGAGCGCGCTTGCTGTGACGCATTCGAGACCTTCACCAAAACGTTCAAGACAGCAGTCGTTGGCGCAATCGCAACAAATGTCCGCTTCGTCCCGCAAAGCAGGCATCCGACTCAAACGCGCCACCACGACCCGTCCATCCAGTCTCGACCCGGCCACATCAGGCGCGTTCGGAGTACTCCATTGTCTCAGTGTTGATGATGACGTCCTCATCTTGCCCGACGAAGGGTGGCACCATGACTTTCAAACCATTGTCCAAGATCGCTGGTTTGAAGCTGTTGGCCGCTGTTTGACCCTTCACGACCGGCTCCGTCTCGACGATCTTGCAGGTTACTTTCTGCGGCACTGTCGCATTGAGCGCCTCGTCTTCATAGAACTCCACGACGATGGTCATGCCGTCCTGCAGGAATGGGCGGCGGTCGCCAAGCAGGTCGGCGGGCAGCTCAATCTGCTCATAGGTTTCGGCATCCATGAACACCAGCATCCCATCGGATTCATAGAGAAATTGTTGGTCTTTTTGCTCCAAACGCACCCGCTCGACCTTGTCGGCGGAGCGGAACCGCTCGTTCAGCTTCGACCCATTGCGCAGATTCTTGAGTTCGACCTGTGCAAAGGCCCCACCTTTGCCAGGCTTCACATGGTCCACCTTCACCGCCGCCCATAACCCGTCATTGTGTTCAAGCACATTTCCGGGGCGAATCTCATTTCCGTTGATCTTTGGCATCGTCCGAACCCTGTCAAAACTGTGGCAAAACCTTGTGATTTGCTTGAGCCGACCTATATCTGGCGGCTAGCGGGGTGGCAATACACCGAGTTCAGTGCAGTTTTTCGCCAAGCTATGCGTTTGGCGAATATCATGTATGCAAAGATTGCATCACAGAATCGCACAAGAAAGCGGCATAAGAGGCGTCACGCCGAAAATGCAAGAGCAATAAAAAGGACGACGAAATGCGAGATTTCGTTGATGGCACTGCCTTCAACTTTGAGCAAGGCCAACGGTCGCGCAAACTGTTTGCCGCTGTTGTACTGGCTGCGTTGGATGATGCGATTGCCGACGACAAGAAATATGGCAACGGGCCAGAGCAGATCGCCCGTTGGGCGCGCTCCCGCGATGGGCGCGAAGTGCTGAGCTGTGCCGGTATCGACCCCAATGAGCGGGTTGTGTCGGGGCTGATGGCTTTTGTGGGCAATGGTGTGCGCACCTCCGTCGCGCTCAGCCGCGAAGAAAGCGAACGCCGGAACCAGGCCGAAGCCGCCTGATCCACACCACAGGAAAAGCTGCTTGAAAAGCGCGTCCCTCTGGGGCGCGCTTTTCAGTTTGGCGATGCCAAAACCTTTGAGACAAGCGGGTTTGGGAACTGCCGGGGCAGGGTGATTGCCCAAAACTCCTCATGCAGGTCTTCCAACTGCGGGGCTTCGACCAAAAGGCCACTCTCCAACTCATCCCTGACCACGATCGGCGGGACCAGTGCCAAACCGGCATCTTCCCGCACCAAGAGACGCATCATCGCCATATCATCAGCCTCCGCCGCGATCACGGGCGTGACGTCCAGGCGCTCACAAATCCGGTCGAACTGGGTGCGCAGCGTGTTCCCCTCACTGGGCAGGATCAGCGGCGTATCGCGCAAGATCTCCGCAACGGGCCGACCGTTTGGCAGACGATGGGGATGACCCACCAACCGCACAGGTTGATCGTCGATCCGGTGGCTGCGCCACGGCGTGGCTGCATCATGGCGCGGGGC
This sequence comes from Roseobacter sp. HKCCD6576-2, assembly GCF_013179285.1. Taxonomy (GTDB): domain Bacteria; phylum Pseudomonadota; class Alphaproteobacteria; order Rhodobacterales; family Rhodobacteraceae; genus Rhodophyticola; species Rhodophyticola oceani. Next base: position 926,405 of record NZ_WVNW01000001.1, read on the forward strand.
TTCGTTGAGCAGCACCACGTCAAGGCGGAGCGCTTCCAATTCGGCCAGCAGTTCCGCCAAAGACCCCGCGCGGAGTACCACCGAGACATCGGGCGCGCCCAAGAGTGGTCGCAAGAACGTAAGCTGAAAGTTCCGCGACAGCGTGGCCAAGGCACCGACCCTGAGCACCTGCCGTGCGGCGACCCGGCCAGCGAGCGTCTCCAGCAACTCTTCACCCGCCTCAAAGGCCGTATCGGCGCAATCCAGCGCGATGCGCCCGGCTTCGGTCAGGTGCAGCACCCGCCCGCGCCGTTCAAAGAGCGCATGGCCCAAACGGGCCTCCAGTGTTTTGATCTGGGTCGAGACAGCGGATTGGGCCACGCCCAGGGTCTGGGCGGCCCGGGTCAGGTTGCCTTCATGCGCAACGGCATGGAAGGCGCGCAGATGGGTGTAATTCAGTTTTGCCATGCGTTCTACAATATAGAACGTTACTCGCATAACAATATATTTTTATTCTATTCGCGTCGCCGCTACATCTCCCCGAACGCAGAACAGACTGACCGGAGACGTGCCCCATGACTTTCCTCGCCTATCTTGCGCCGCTGGCCCTGATTGCCGCCGCAATTGTCGCCTTCGCGGGCCCGGGCATGCGCCCAGCGCGCAGCTTGGCCCTGATCAACGCCGCGAGCCTTCTGGCGCTCGTTGTCGCTGCGGCTATCGCGGTGACGGTGATGTTGCAGGGGCCAACAAACTCCGCGCTGATTGGTGCCAATGGTCTCGGACTGCAACTCCGGCTTGATGCGCTCTCAGCGGTGATGACGGCTTTGGTCAGCTTCATTGGCTGGGTCGTGCTGCGCTATGCCCGGAACTACATGGATGGGGACGTGCGGCAGGGGGCGTTTTCCGGCGGGCTGGCCCTGACACTTGGCGCGGTGATGCTTCTGGTGATGTCGGGCAATATCCTGCAACTGGTCTTGGCCTGGATGTTGACCAGCCTGTCGTTGCATCGGCTTTTGACCTTCTATGGCGAGCGCCCGATTGCACGGCTCGCCGCGCGGAAGAAATTCCTCTTCGCGCGGATTGGGGATGTGTTCCTGATCTCGGCGGCCGTGATCCTGTTCCAAAGCTTCGGCACCGGAGAGATCGCCGCGATCACTGCACAGCTCCAGACCGGCGAGATCCCCGGCGGCCTGACCTGGGCCGCGATCTTCCTGGCGATCACCGCGCTTCTGAAATCGGCGCAATTCCCAACCCATGGCTGGCTGACCGAAGTGATGGACGCGCCGACGCCAGTTTCGGCCCTGCTTCATGCTGGCGTGATCAACGCGGGCGGCTTCCTGGTGATCCGCTTCGCCGATCTGTTCCTGGTCGCCGTCCCGGCCATGCATCTGCTGGCCATCGTTGGCGGGTTGACGGCCGCGCTGGCCTCGCTGGTGATGCTGGCACAAACCTCGATCAAGGTGAGCTTGGCTTGGTCCACGGTTGCGCAAATGGGCTTCATGCTGCTGCAATGCGGGCTCGGGGCCTTCTCGACCGCACTCCTGCATATCGTGGCGCACTCGCTCTACAAAGCGCATGCCTTCCTCGGCTCCGGTTCGGTGGTTGATCAGGCACGGGCCAAGTTGGGCCACCGGCTGGCGCTGCCGAAACTCTCCGATATGGGTCTGGCACTTGGTGTGGCTGCGCTCGCGGTCCTGGGCACCGGATGGGCCTTCGGTGTGACGCTGGAGAGCAAACCGGCGCTGGTCGTCCTTGGGGCCATCCTGGTCTTTGGCCTCGCTCATCTGATGGCGCTGGCCCTGGGGCAGCAGGCGCGCGGTGCTCTGGTGGCCAAGGCGGCTTTGGCCTCGGTTATGCTCTCCACCCTCTATTTCGGGCTGCAATTGGGCACCGAAGCCCTGGTGGCAAGCGCCGTTCCGGTGACAGGCGCCGTCTCCTTCGGCACCGCGCTCCTGATGGGGCTGATGCTGGCGGTCTTCGCGCTCACCGCATGGATACAGCTTGCCGCCCCCCGTGCCGTGTCGTCGGGCCGCTGGCAGGCCTTCGCGGTGCATCTGCGCAATGGCTTCTACGCTACCACCACCCTCAATCGGGCGCTGGCGCCCTCGCTCAAAGCTTGATGCACGCGGAAGGACCAAACCAATGACCTTGATGACCGACATCACCGCCGATCTGACACCGCAGGCCATCGCCACCGCCGCCGATAGCGCGGGCCGCCGCCTGGCACCAATCTGGCCGCTCAGCAGCTTTGTCGCCGTGAACCCGTTCCTGGGCCTGGCCGACCGGCCCTTTGACGAAGCCGTGGCCTATGTCGGCAAAATCGCTGGGGCGCAGATGACCTTGCCGCGGAAAGAATATGCCAACGCGATCACGACCGGGCGGATCACCGGCGCCGATCTCGACTATGCAGTGGCGCAAATGCCGGACGTGGCGGTGGATGGATTGGCTTTGGGTCGTTTGGCCGATGAGGCCGGCCCGGAAGGTAAAACACCTTGGAAGACCGTGGCCGATCTGGCGGTCGAAGCGACTGGTAGGGATTGGCCAGCCCATGTGACCGAGCGGATCGCAAGCTTCGCAGCCGCGCATTTCGACGCAGGCCAGGCCGCTTGGAAACTGGCCGGGGCTGGCGGGCTCTGGGCCGCGTGGAAGGCGGAGGCCGCCCATGACGCCAGCGCCGAGATCCTTGGCGTCACCGGGGCGCGTGCAAAAATCACCGCCTTGCCCGACGATGCGGAGGCGGCACTACTCTGGGCCGCGGGTGAGCTTGGATTGTCCGAAGCCGTGTTGGCCGAGGTCTTCACCCGGGCGCTTTACACGATTTCTGGCTGGGCAGGGCATGCCCGGTATCATCTCTGGCAGGCGGAACTGGCGGGCGAGACTGATAACTCGCTCCGTGACCTCCTGACGGTTCGGATGGTTTGGGAGGCGCTGCTTCTGCCCCATGTGGATCGCGCGGCTTGGGAGCAGGTGAAAGCTGCCTACGCCGATCTGCCCAAAGCGGGCTTTGAAGATCGCGCCGCACTGGCGCTGCAAATCGCCTATGAGCATGGTTGGCAGCGGGAGGTGTTTGCGGAACTGGGGCAGGAGACACCCGCCGCACCCGAGCGTCCCAATGTACAGGCGGCTTTCTGTATCGATGTCCGCTCCGAGGTTTTCCGGCGGGCACTTGAAACCACGCTTCCCGGGGTCGAGACCATCGGGTTTGCAGGGTTCTTCGGCGCGGCATTGTCTTACCGTCCGCTTGGCGCGGCACACTCCACCGCGCGGTGCCCGGTTCTGCTGAGCCCGGCGGGCGAGGCGTCCGATGAGACCAATGCAGAGCTCGCTGCCACACGCCAGGGCCGGATTGCGGCGAAATCGCTCTGGACTCGCTTCAAGCAAGCCGCTGTGGCCAGTTTCGGTTATGTCGAGGCGCTTGGGTTGAGCTATGCGCCCAAGCTGCTGGCGCAGTCGCTGCGCGGCACCACGGCGCTGGGCCAAGGCAATGCAGGTTTGACCGATGCGGAAGCGGCCACCTTGACCCCCTCTCTCGACGTGATCCCACCCGCAGATCGGGCCGCTACTGCCGCGACCATCCTGGGTGCGATGTCGATGGCCAAGGGGCCGTTTGCGCGGATTGTGATGCTGGCCGGGCATGGCGGGCAGAGCCTCAACAATCCCCATGCGGCGGGCCTGGATTGTGGTGCCTGCGGGGGTCACACAGGCGAGGCGAATGCCCGGCTGGTGGCCAAGCTCTTGAACGACCCCCAAGTGCGGGCCGAACTGCCCGACCATGGGATCAACCTTCCCTCGGATACGGTGTTCATCGCGGCCTTGCATGATACCACCACTGATCAAGTCGCGCTGTTTGACATCGACAATGTGGTTGAGAGCCATGCCGATGACCTTGCTCAGCTGCAGAAAGCGTTGAAAGAGGCGGGCGGCCTAGCCCGGGCGGAGCGCGCATCGCTTCTGTCACTTGATAAGGGTCTCGACCTGGATGGGGCGATTGCGGCCCGGGCGCGGGATTGGTCGCAGGTGCGGCCCGAATGGGCGCTCGCGGGCTGCGCAGCGTTTATTGCTGCCCCGCGTCACCGGACCCAAGGCACCGATTTGGCGGGCCGCTCCTTCCTGCATTCCTATGAATGGCAGGCGGATGCGGAAAACGGCTTTGGTGTTTTGGAGTTGATCCTGACGGCGCCCCTGGTCGTGGCCAGCTGGATCAACCTGCAGTATTACGGCTCTTCGGTCGACAACAAGGTCTTCGGGGCTGGCAACAAAGTCCTGCACAATGTCTCGGGCCTGGTTGGCGTTTTGGAGGGCACGGGCGGCGATCTTCGGCCCGGCCTCCCCCTGCAATCGGTGCATGATGGTGAGCGGTTGATCCACGAGCCGATGCGGCTTTCCGCAGTGGTCGAAGCACCGGTCGACGCGATGAATGCGGTGATTGAGAAACATGAGGGTTTGCGGGACCTGCTGGACAATGGTTGGCTGCATCTCTTCCAGATGGATGCCAGCGGCCAAGTCGCACTCCGTTATACGGGTGATCTGACATGGGAGCCGGTTGCGGGCCTCCCAATGGATCGCGCCGTCGCCTGAGCGTCATTCACGGATCAACAGGCCTGGAGGGGCGGCGTGGGGATGCGCCGCCCTTCTTTCATGTGATGACGCGGGTCGGACGGAAGCTTGCGGAGGCGGCGAAAGTCTGACCGGAGTTCTCGTCACGGATCTAGCTCTCGGGACCAAATATTTCCCCTAGAAAACAAGATTCGGATGGTGGCCGCTGTGGGACTCGAACCCACACGCCCGAAAGCCTCGGATTTTAAGTCCGGTCTGTCTACCAATTCCAGCAAGCGGCCACGAGAAAAGCCATACAAGCCCGTTTCCCGAAGGTCGAGAGCTGCCGTGCAATGGACCGCAATTCCAAACAGCTCCGACAATCAAACCGCGCCTAAAAGAGACAGGCACAACCGTCTACGGTACATCTGCCCAAGGGTTCATTCAGTCGGAAATCGCGCAACGCAGAAGATTTGCGGCAGATCAAGGCAGCTGAAATTTTTCAAGTCATACTAATATTTGGAAACGCGCCAATCTGACGGAGGCCATGATGGTCCGACAACGCAAAGAATTGCTAACCGTCACACCGCCCACATTGGAGCGGTTTGGATTTGATCAGATTGACCAGGCCCTAGCGATAACCGGGCCTGCCATGCGGCGCGACTGGCTGTTGGCGCGGTTTCAGGAAGGGCTGCAATTGCGCATGCTGCGGGCGCCCGACCTGGGTCTCATCGCCTTCACGCCTGGCCGGGCGGCCTGGGTGCCGATTGCCGGCGCCGAAGAGGCCGTGGTGGTGCATGACCTCCGTGTTGGGGCGCAGTCGACCGCCCCCGAGACGGTCCGCCGATTGTGGACTGCGGTGGAGGAGTGGGCGCGGTTTTACGGATTTTCGTCGGTTCTGGCGCTCTCGGGTTCGGCCCTCGGCCTGATCCCGCCGGATATGATCACCGGGCGGCGCTATGTCTGTCTGGACGAGGGGCCGGGGAAGACCCGGTTGATGGGGAAGGTTCTACAGGGGCCGATCTCTCTGCCACGGATTCCGAAAGATTGGGCGCTCCGCGCGGAACGTCTTGGGCCGGGCCTCGTGGTCCAAAGCACCGGGCTGTCTTCAGATTTGGAGGCGCGTGCGGAAGCCCTTCTGGGGCTGGCGCGGGCTGATGGTTTGGCGGCGCGTCATGAGCGTCTGGATTCGGCGCAAGCGGCGCGGACACGGGCGGTTGCCCCTTCGGCGCTCTTCTCCGTCGTACTTGATGGCGAGGTGATCGCCAGTGACGGGCTTTCCGAGGTGCAGATTTGGACCGCGATCCGCCGACGGCTTGACGGGTAAGCCTTTGGATCAGGCGCCTGCGTAGCTGCAAAGCGCATGGACGGACATACCCATCGTCTCCAGCTTGGCCCGCCCGCCGAGATCCGGCAAATCCACTACGAAAGCGGTGCCGACAACCTGCGCGCCCAAACGTTCGATCAGTTTGATCCCGGCCTCGGCGGTGCCGCCAGTCGCCAGAAGATCATCGACCAGCAAGACGGCCTCGCCCGGGCTGAAGGAATCGTCATGGATCTCGACCGTGGCCTGGCCGTATTCCAACTCGTAATCCTGCGAGATGGTCTTGGCCGGCAGCTTGCCGGCCTTGCGGATCGGCACGAAGCCTTTGGAGAGTTGATGCGCCACCGCGCCGCCCAGGATGAAGCCCCGCGCCTCAAGCCCCGCAACTTTATCGATCTGTTGCCCGACAAATGGGGCCAGGAGTTGGTCCACCGCCAAGCGAAATCCGCGCGGATCTTGGAACAAGGTGGTGACGTCGCGGAATAGGATGCCCTCATGCGGGAAATCTGGGATCGTGCGGATGTAGTCTTGCACCTGTTTTTGGTCGAGCATCTGCGAGCGGGTCCTTTGCGTGGGCGGCCGGGGGGAGTGTAGCGGCTTCGGCCTTTGGGAACAGCGTTTATCGCTGCGTCATAGGCGGGGGTAGTGGCGTCGAAGCGCTTCCAGGTCTTGGCCGGACAGCCGGGTGACGGAATTGCTCTCTTCCGAGAAAATCGAGCGGCGATAGGCGGGGGAGGCGATATCGGTATGCAGGCCGAGCGCCTGGACAAGCTCTTCGAGCACGACACTCGCGATCTCGCGGCGGCGGATATCCCGGCTGATAGCGATGGCGGCGGCGGTGATTTCATCGCCACGCGAGCGGAGCGCGACACGGCCGATGGAGATGTTCGTGCCATCCAACTCCCCATTGCCGGTGCCGGTAATCTGCCCGCCTTGCGCGGTGTCGAGCAGGTAGACGGGGATATCGAACTCACCCTCATAGACCCGTTCCAGGAACAGCCGCGCGCCGGAGCCGTTGATCTCATCAATTGCCTGATCCAGCGCAGTATCCACCAGATCGAGCTTGTAGCTTGGGAAGGTGAAGCCAACCTGCGCAATACCAACGCGCAGGCGCAACTGCTGCGCTTCGGGCCAGCGGATTTGTGGCTTGGAGCAGGCGCCATCGGGTTCTGCACCGCAGGTGACCAGGCGGTAAAACGCCTCGTCGCTGATCAATCCGGGGACGGCGATGAATTCCTGTGCCGCCACGGGCAACGGGACGAGAGCGGCAAGAAATGTGCGGCGGGTCAGCATGGGGTATGTGATGGGCGAGCGTGGCGCCGGGTTCAAGTTGCAAACGGGCACTTTGGTGGAACTGTTGCGCGGAGGGCGCGCGCCGTCACGCCCCCTTCGGGAGCCCTCCGCCGCGCGCGTTGCCACGGCTGTGCCGCGTCCGGTGGCGCGTTACGCTTGGGCGCGGCGGAGTGTTGCGGTCAGCACGCCCATGCCAATCAATGTGGCGCCGCCCGCGCGGGTCAGCCAGGGGATCACGCCGGGCCGGGTCAGGCGGCTGCGGAGTTGATCGGCGAGCAGCGCATAGGCCAGGGCGTTGATCGTCGCCAGCGCCACAAAGGTGCTGATCAGGATGGCGAATTGCGGGATCAGCGCCGCGTTCGGATCGATGAATTGCGGCACGAAGGCAATGAAAAATGCAATCGATTTCGGGTTCAGGGCGGTCACAGTGGCGGCATGGCCGAAGGTTTTTCCGGCCGTGATCTCGGATGTGTTTGGCAAATGGGTCAGACCGGAGGCGCTCGCAGAGCGGATCAGCTTGATCCCAAGCCAGATCAGGTAAAGCGCGCCGGCCCATTTCAGGATTGTGAAGAGCGTGGCCGAGGCCAAGACCAACGCGCCAAGCCCGGCCAGCGAAGCGGTCATCGCCACCAGATCACCAACAGCCACCCCGGCGGCGGTGGAGACGGCGACCCGGCGGCCTTGGCTGAGGGCATAGGACAGGACCAGAAGCACCGTTGGCCCGGGGATCAGCAGCAAAGCGGTTGAGGCCGCGGTAAAGGCCAACCAAATCTCGAAACTCATCTTCGATCTCCTTCTGCGACCGGGTGACGCGACAGCGCCCGCATCGCCGCCTCAAGCGGTCCATATCGGGCAACGAACTGCCAAGCCCAGGCATAGACCACGGTCAAAGCGATAAAACCGGAGCTAATCCAGAAGACCTCTGCCGGGTCAAGCTGCCCGTTCAGCAGGCCGATTTCATCCATCACACCCATGCCCAGATAGATATGCGCGAAGTAGAGCGTCAGGGCTTGGCGCCCCGGACGGGTGAACCAGCCGAGCACTTTGCCGAGATAGGAGGCCACCAGAAGGGCGGCCCCAATAGCCGCAACCGCTCTCCCTGAGGCCGCGAGCATATAGGCGGGACCGGGCGGGACCGGGGCAGTGGTCAGCAATTCGGCCAGTTCGGGGTCAGTGGCCGCAAGCAGGCCCGCCAGCCAGGGGGTGATGAGCGCAACCGCACTCCCCCAAAGCAGCAACTGAATTTGGACCCGGCGCTGCGCCAAATTCATCCGTCCAAGCGCCATGCCGATTAGGAAAAACGCGGCCCATGGGATAACCGGATGCCAGCCATTGTAGAATGTGTGGCGGAGAAACCCGGGTAGGGTCCAGAAATCCGCATATGTAAGCGTCTGCCAATCCCACCCGCGCTCATAGTTGAACAGGATAAGTCCGATCAGCGCGGCCAGAATGAACCCCGCAGCGCCGAGCCAAAGCATGCGGGTGGAGGCGGCGACAAACATCAGTGCGACCAGGAAGTAGACCGCGTAAAAATGCAGGATATCGGCGTCGAACAGCACCATATTGGCCATGCCGAGGACGAAAAGCAGCCCGGCGCGGATCAGGGTCCCCCGCATCTCGCCGCGCCCGAGGGCGAAGCCTACACCCGCCAGGACCACAAAAAGCGCCGCCGCGCGGCCCTCCAGCAATCCGGTGAAGGCGGAGTAGATGTCGTCCCCCGGCACCACCTGCGCGGCGAGCCGGAAATTTACAAAGACCATCCCGGCAAAAGCCGCAAAGCGCGCCAGATCAAGCCCGTCGAGCCTCACAAAACCCGCCCGGCCACGGCCGAGAGCCTCTCAACCATCGCCGGATCACGCTTGTCGGGCGCGGTCAGGATCGCGAACTCCAAAGCGCGGTCGCAGCCATGCGGGCAGGGCGCGCGCTCGGGCCCCAAGAGGTCTGGCAGTTTGGAAACCAGGGATTTCGCTTTGCCGGCATTGCCGCTCAGTGTCGCAATGATCTCTGCGATATCAACCTCGCCATGATCGGGATGCCAACTGTCATAGTCGGTGATCATCGCCACCGAGGCATAGCAAAGCTCCGCTTCGCGCGCCAACTTCGCCTCCGGCATGTTCGTCATGCCGATGACGTCGCAGCCCCAGGCGTCGCGATACATGATCGACTCTGCGAGGGAGGAAAACTGCGGCCCCTCCATCGCCAGATAGGTGCCGCCGTCATGGACGGTGATGTCCGACGCATGCGCCGCCTCAAGACAGGCCGCGCCAAGTCGGGCGCAGGTTGGATGGGCGACGCTAACATGACCGACAAGGCCGGGGCCGAAGAAGCTCTTCTCGCGGGCAATCGTCCGGTCAATGAATTGATCCACAATGACAAAATCACCCGGCGCCATCTCTTCCCGAAATGACCCGCAAGCCGAGACCGAAATCAGATCCGTCACGCCCAAGCGCTTCAACGCATCGATATTTGCGCGATAAGGCACCGACGAAGGCGTATGCACGTGACCCCGGCCATGACGCGGCAGAAACGCCATTTTGACGCCGTCTAAACGCCCAACCAAAATCGCATCAGAGGGCGCGCCGAAGGGGCTGGCGACCTCCGTCCAGGTTGCATCCTCAAGCCCGTCAATCTCATAGACGCCCGAGCCGCCAATGACGCCGATCATCGTCTCCATCTGTCGTCCCCTCGCATCCGGTTTGTGATCAAGCTATCGGCAGAGGAGCGGGCCGACAACCGCTCCGGGCGCTCCCCCACTCATCGTGGCAATGCGCCGACCATGTGCAAGGTCACTCTCCAGGTCGAGAGAGTGAAAAGACCTCCTCGACCGCCGTGTAATCGCGATAGCCAAGCCGGGCCAACGGACGGAATTTGGTGACGTCGAAGATCCCGTCGACCAGGCAATCTTCCCGCAAATGTACGCCCGTGACCTCGCCAAACACCACGAAATTTGCTGCCCCCGGCAGCTGGACGATTTGCGTCAGTTTGCATTCCAGATTGGCCGGTGCGTTGGCCACGCGGGAACAGGCGATCGTCTCGCATTCGGCGCGCGCAATCCCGGCCAGCGCGAATTCGTCGGTTTCCTTCGTCCAGTCGCCCGAGGTCTGGTTCATCCCGTCGCGGGCCGCATATTCCACGATATTGACGCAGAAGACGCCGGTGTCGCGGATATTGGCGACGCTGTCCTTGGTATCGCCCCGGTCAGGTTTCGCAGCGGTGGAGGCGAACATCACCTGCGGCGGGACATAAGCGACGGCGTTGAAAAAGGAGTAGGGCGCTAGGTTCTCGGATCCGTCTGCGGCGCGTGTGGAAATCCATCCGATCGGGCGCGGCGTCACCACGGCGTTGAACGGGTTATGCGGCAGCCCATGGCCGTCTTCTGGTCTGTAGAACATGGTCGATAAGCCTCTCTAATTTGGCAAGGAGTTAGCCGCGTGTTAGGGCCAAGGCCAGAGACAAATGAACGACACGGGCCTCCATGTATCACCTGCTCCGCGAAGAGCCTGATGACCGATGGGAGGTCGAGGCGCTTTACGATCTATGTTTCGCGCCCGGGCGCGAGGCGCTGTCGAGCTATCGTCTGCGCGATGGCGTGCCCGCGGTGCGCGATCTCTGCCATGTGGCGCGGGATGGCGATGGCATCTTGGCGGGTGCGGTGCGGTTTTGGCCTATTCGTGTGGGGGAATCTGGCGTGGAGGCGTTGTTGCTCGGCCCCATCGCGGTGCATCCGACCCGCCAAGGCGAGGGGTTGGGCGGATTATTGATGGAGCAGGGGCTCAGCCGCGCGCGCGAGGCCGGTTGGTCCCGCGTGATGCTGGTCGGCGATGCGCCGTATTATGCGAAGTTCGGCTTTCTGCCGCTTCGGGGCGTACAGATGCCGCCGCCGACAAACCCAGATCGGGTCCTTGGCCTTGGCGATTGGCCGGGTGTGACCGGGCAGGTCATGTCTTGGGCTCACTAGGCGAGGGCGACCTGCACCCCGTGCGCGGACTTATCCCTGCCGATTGCCGAACCACATGCGGCGCAGCAATCCGTCGCGGCGGATGAAATGGTGATAAAGGGCTGCGCCGACATGGGCGAGGATCAAGAGCCCCAAAACCGTGGCCAGGGCGCCATGCACGGCACGGGGCGGAAAGGCGGAGAAATCAACGGGTAACGGATCGCCCGAGCCGCCAAATACAATCGCTGGCAGACCGGCCATGACCGAGATCGCAATGCCCGAGCCACACATGGCGAAAACGACCAGATAGAACAGCCAATGGGCGGCACGCGCGCCCTTGTTCAGTACCGCATTACCAATATCGGCCTCGGGTGGCTTTGCAGTGACCAAGCGCACGATCAACCGGGTCAGCATCAGCGCCAGGATCGCGATGCCCATCCCCATATGCATGCGGAGTGAGATCAACTTGAACGGGTCGTCATTTGGCGTCGCCGCCAGGACCTGCCCGCCCATGATCAAACCACCGATGATCATCGCGGCGAGAAGCCAGTGTAATGTGACAAGGATCGGATGATAGCGGGTCATAAGCTGTACCTTTCGATCTGCACTGAGTCGGGTGACAGTATATCTTGCTGACGCTATTGTTGCCATGGCAACAGTAGCGTAGCCGCGCGAGGCGAGTTGAGGCGCTGGTATGGATGTCAAAAAAACAACGCAGCAGGTGCGGGAGAGTTCGTTTGGTTGGATGATCAAACGCCTCGCCGCCCGACTGGATGACGAGATGAACGCGAATCTGGCACCGCTCGGGCTCGATCTGGCGTCCTTCGCGATCATGATGACGGTGTTGGAACGCAGCCCGCTCAGCCAGGCCGCAATTGGCGAGCGGTTGCAGATGGCGCCGTATAAGGTCAGCCGGTCGCTCGATACACTTGAAGCGCTCCGATATCTCGCCCGCCATCCCGATCCGGCCTCCCGTCGGGCGCATGTGATCCGACCGACCGAATTGGGGCAGCGGATCGCGCCGCAGCTTTATGCCGTGGTCAGCGGTGTGAACGGGAAATTGGCCGGGCCGCTCTCGGAGGAGGAGCGGCGCGATTTGGCGGGACTGCTGACCCGGATGGTGGTGGCGCAGGAAGCTTGGACGGCAGCCGAATAGGTTACGAAAATCGACGCGAGTGCGGATTTTTGTAACCCATTTTCGAGTTGCGAACGCTCAACCCTGCTGCCGGAACCAATCCATCACCGCAGGGCGAACCGATTGCGCACCGGTTGCGCGGGCATCGTTGATCACATTGCGGACCTCGCGCAGATCGACCCGGCGCAGCAAGCTTTTGACCGGGCCAATCGAAGCCGGGCGCATCGACAGGCTGCGCAGCCCCATGGCCGCAAAGCAGAGCGCTTCAATTGGCCGCCCGGCATCCTCGCCGCAGAAACTGAGCGGCGTGTCGGTGTCGTCGCAGCGATGCACGATCTGCTCCAGGAAGGTCAGAAACGACACGTTTAGCGTGTCATACCGCCGCCGCACCCGCTCATTCTCGCGATCCGCTGCGAAGAAGAACTGTTTCAGATCGTTGCCGCCGATAGAGATAAAATCGGCCATCTCAAAGAAATGCCTAGGTGCGAAGGCGAGGCTGGGCGTTTCAAGCATCGCGCCGATCTCAACCGCGGAGGGCAGGGTGTGGCCAAGCGAATCCTCGCGGTCAATCTCCCGCAGCAGATGATCGCGCGCCTGGATAAACTCTTCAAATTGCGCCACAAATGGGAACATGATGGTCAAGGGTCGACCATTCGTTGCGCGGATCAGCGCTTGCAACTGCATCCGCATCACGCCGGGCTTGTCTAAACCCACACGGATCGCGCGCCAGCCGAGCGCCGGGTTCGGCTCATCCTGCGGCTTCATATAGGGCAGCACTTTGTCGGAGCCGATATCTAGCGTGCGGAACACGACGCGTTTTCCCCCGGCGCTGTCCATCACGCGGGCATAGAGGGCGGCCAGCTCACCCCGGCGCGGAACCTTGTTGCGGGTCAGGAATTGCAGCTCGGTCCGGAACAGGCCCACGCCTTCCGCCCCCGAGGAGGGCAGGGAAGGCAGATCCGCCATCAGCCCGGCATTCATATGTAAGGAGACCACCGTGCCGCAGAGTGTCTCTGCCGGTTTGTCACGGATCGAGGCGTAGCGTTCCTGCGCCGCCGCGACCATCGCCATCTTATCGCGGAACGCGGCGGCGACGGTTTCCTCAGGGCGCAAATGCACGATGCCCTGATCGCCATCGACCAAGATCGGATCGCCGTTCAGCGCCTCCGCCGTGATGCGTTTTGCGTTGACAACCAAGGGGATAGCCAAGGCGCGCGCGACAATTGCGGCGTGGCTGCCGACAGAACCCTCTTCCAAGACCACGGCTTTCAATGAGCGGCCATAATCGAGCAGATCGCCGGGGCCGATATTGCGCGCGACCAGAACCGGATTGTCGGGCATCTGTGCGCCCGCGTCCGCGCCTTGGCCGGTCAAAAGCCGCAGCATCCGGTTCGAGAGATCGTCGAGATCCTGCAACCGTTCTCGCAGATAGGCATCCGGCACGGTTTCCATCCGCGCGCGCGCCGTCGATTGTTCTTTTTCCACGGCAGCCTCGGCGGAGAGGCCGCGGGCGATATCCTCCTCCATCCGGCGCATCCAACCCCGCGAATTGGCGAACATGCGATAGGCTTCCAAGACCTGCATCTGTTCGCCATCGCCTTTGGGGGCCTGCGTCAGCATCTCATCAACCGAGACACGCAGTTGATCCACGGCATCGCGCAGGCGGACCAATTCTGCATGGGGGTCCTCGGCAATCGGGTTGGTCACAACCACACGAGGCTCGTGCAGATAGACCCGGCCTTCGGCCACACCTTCCTGGGCAGACCCGCCACGGAGCAACACCTGTTGCTGATGCCGTGGTGAGAGGGCGGCACCTTCGCCCAGAAAGGCGCCAAGTTCGGTCATCTCGGCAATCACCATGGCGACGACTTCGAGAGCGTAAATCTCGTCATCGGAGAATTGCCGGGCCTCTTTCGACTGCACCACCAAAACACCGAGACGTTCGCCCAGACGCTGGATCGGCACACCTAAGAAGCTGGAGAACCGCTCTTCCCCCGTCTCTGGCATATAGCGGAATCCAGGCTCGGCCGGGGCATTGGCGGTATTGATTGCGTGCGCGCGGGAGGCGACCCGACCGACCAGACCCTCACCCATGCGCATCCGGGTCACATGCACAGATTCCGGCGCGAGGCCTTCGGTGGCGCAAAGCTCCAAAGTGTCGGCATCGCGCAGCAGATATATGGAACACACTTCGGTGCCCATGGAGTCGGCGATCAGATGGGTGATCCGATCAAGCCGCTCCTGCCCCGCTCCTGCCTCGGCCAGAGTGGCCTGCAAGCGGCTGAGCAGCTTGCGGCTTTCGCTTTCGGTTTGTTCGGGCATCCCGCCGTAACCCCTGCGCCTTCCGTCGCCCTACGCATAGCGCGGCGTGGGGGCAGGGCGCAACGGCGGAGCGGTTAACCGGCGGAGCGACGCTGCGGCGGCGTATGGGCGAAGACGGTTGCTGTCATGGCGGCGATCAGCCCGTGCTACATATGCCAACGTGCCGTCATGTTAGACCGAACGGGTGAGCCCGCCATCGATGCGGAGATTCTGGCCGGTCATATAGGCGCCGCCTTCTGAAGCAAGATAGGAGATCAGTGACGACACCTCGGCGGCATGCCCATACCGCCCCATCGGGATGCGGGCGCGGCGGTCTTCGGTCTCGGGCAGGCTATCGATGAAGCCCGGCAGCACGTTGTTCATGCGGATATTGTCTGCTGCGTATCTGTCGGAGAAGAGCTTGGTGAAAGCGGCGAGGCCTGCGCGGAACACGCCCGAGGTCGGGAACAGAGGGTCGGGTTCAAAGGCTGCGAAGGTGGAAATGTTGATGATCGCGCCGCCGCCGTTTTGCTGCATCACTGGGGTGACGAGACGGGTCGGGCGGATCACATTCATCAGGTAGACCTCCATCCCTTGATGCCAATCCTCGTCGGAGATTTCCAGAACGGGGCCTTTAGGGCCGTGGCCTGCGGAGTTGACAAGTACGTCGATGCGGCCCCATCGGTCGACCGACCGGTCGACGAGTTGTTTCAAGGCCTCGTTGTCGAGGTTCGATCCGGTGACGCCGACGCCGCCCAGTTCCTCGGCCAAGGCCGCCCCTTTGCCGGAAGAAGACAGCACAGCCACATGAAAGCCATCGCGGGCCAATTGCCGGGCGGCATCGGCGCCCATGCCGGACCCGCCCGCCGTTATCAGGGCGACTTTCTCTACAGTCATCAGCTTCACCTCAGATTGGATAGCTTGATTTCCTAGCCAGGATATGAGTGTTTCGGCGCAGAGACGACGCATGTCTTCTGCGATCTGAGGATAGAAAACCTATTGCCAAAGCAAATTCCTCTTCCGCCGTTGAATGGCCTGCGGGCCTTTGAAGCCGCCGGTCGGCGATTGAATTTCCGGGCGGCGGCGGAAGAACTGGGCGTGACCCAGGGGGCCGTCGCGCAACAGGTGCGCGGCTTGGAGGACAATCTGGGCCTGAAGCTGTTTGAGCGCCTGCCGAAAGGGCTGGCCTTTACCTCAGCAGGCCGCGCGTATCATGCCGAGATCGCGGCAGCCTTCGGGCTTTTGCACCGCGCCACCGAAACCCTGCGCCCCGCGCCGAAACGGGTCACAATCAGCGTGACCCCCACCTTTGCCTCAAAATGGCTGATCCCCCGCCTGCCTGACTTTGCGGAGCGGTATCCAGAGATCGATCTGCGCATTTTGGCAACGGAGGGTGTGTCGAGCTTTGAGGCGGACGGTATCGATCTGGCAATTCGGCAAGCGCGACCGCCTTTTGGCGCGAGCCTCGATACCCGGTTGTTGTTCCGTCATGAGGTGATTGCCGTGTGCGCGCCCGGGCTGGTCGCCGGGTCGGATTTGCCGCTTTCTCCCGATGAGTTGACCAAGCTGCCACCGCTGCACGACACCCATGATTTGTGGCCGCGCTTTCGTCGGGAGGTGATGGGGCTAGACGATCTGGCCCGCCAGCGCGGCGTGCGATTTAGCCAGACGACGCTCACGCTTGATGCGGCGCTGGCGGGGCAGGGCGTGGCCTTGGCCAGCCGGTTTCTGGTGGAACAGGATCTGACGGCGGGGCGATTGGTGCAACCTGTTGCGGGCCGTCTGGTCGGCGATAGAGACTTTCATATGTTGGCGAGGTCCAAAGCCCATCGACGGCCCGTTGTGGATGACGTGATGGATTGGTTGGCCCAGGTGTCAGATGACGCCATTTCGCCCTGAAGGTATCGGTTAAGGCGTCTTCGACGGATCGCGGAGGGTTTGGATGACGTGTCGCATCAGGGCCAAGAAGGCGTCTTGTTCTTCGGCAGTGAGGCCTTGCAGCGCGCGGGCGTTTTCCGATCGGGCGGCCTCGGTGGCCGGGTTTTGCAGGGATTTGCCGCGCTCGGTCAGCCATATCCGCTGAAGCCGCCCATCATCAGCGTCCTTGGTGCGCGTGATCAACCCATCGCGTTCCATCCGAGTCAGTGTGTTTGCCATCGTCGCCTGTTCGATATCGAGGCGCTGGACCAACTCGGATTGTGTCTGACCGTCCCGGGCCCATAACTCCAGCATTGCAGGGAAATTGCCAGGGCTGAGCCCGAGCGGCTTAATCCGGGCATGAATGGCACGCGCGAAGAGCCGGGCCATGTGATTGGCGAGGTATCCCGCCGAGTCTGTTTTGTCGAACACCATGCCGCAGCGTAACTTTGGATAGCAGGCTATGCAATGATCAATAGCTTGCTATATAATGGCACAGTGCGCCGGCCCAAACGATTCGCCGCGCGATTTTATATAGCTCGCTATGCAAAAGGAGACATGATATGACCCGTGTTCTGCACCCCATCGCCGGGGGCCTCGCGTTTTCCCTGATTGTTGTGTTTTTCAGCGCGACGCTGATCTCGGAGCTGTTCGGATCGGTGGAGATGGTGACCGCCGTGAAAACGGCGATCCCCTGGGGGTTTCTAGTGCTGATCCCGGCTATGGCGGGCGTCGGCGGAACCGGATTGGCCCGCGCGAAGGGGCGCCGCGGCGGCCTGCTTGGGAAGAAGGCGCGGCGCATGCGCTGGATTGCCCTGAACGGGCTCTTGGTCTTGGTGCCCTCGGCCTTGTTCTTGGCCGATCGCGCGCGGGACGGTCTGTTTGATACCGCTTTTTACGCCGTCCAAGGCGTAGAGCTTGTCGCGGGCGCAACAAACATCATCCTGATCGGGTTGAGCATTCGGGAGGGGTTGCGACTGTCTGGCCGTCTTCGGCCGCGTCGCACCACAGGCCGCGCTTAAGCGGCCTGCTCCAATCCGAACGCGTCATGGAGGGCTTGGACAGCCAGTTCCATGTATTTCCGGTCGACAAGCACTGACACCTTGATCTCGGAGGTGGTGATCACCTTGATATTGATCCCCTCGTCGCGGAGCGTGGAGAACATTTTCGACGCCACACCGGCATGGGAACGCATGCCGATCCCGACGATGGAGACTTTGCAGACATCGGTATCGGCGACCAGATCGTGGAAGTTGATCTCGCCCTTCTCTTTCGCCCCATTCATCGCAGCTTCGGCGCGTTTCACCTGATCGGTGGGGCAGGAGAAGGTCATGTCGGTCCGGCCTTCTTCGGCGATGTTCTGCACGATCATGTCGACATTCACGCCCGCCTCGGCCAAGGGGCCGAAGATCGCGGCGGCGATCCCGGGGCGGTCTGCGACCGAGACCAGGGTCATTTTCGCCTCATCACGGGAATAGGCGACACCGGCAACCACATTGCTTTCCACGATATCCTCCTCGGCACAAACAAGCGTGCCCGCATTTTCATTGTTGTCTTCAAAACTCGACAGCACCCGCAGGCGCACATTATAACGCATCGCCAATTCGACGGAGCGGGTTTGCAGCACTTTCGCGCCGAGAGAGGCCAGCTCCAGCATCTCTTCGAACGCGATTTTTTCCAGTTTGCGCGCTTTCGAGGTGATGCGGGGGTCGGTGGTATAGACGCCATCCACATCGGTGTAGATGTCGCAGCGTTCCGCGCCGAAGGCGGCGGCAAAAGCCACAGCCGTGGTGTCGGACCCGCCCCGGCCAAGGGTGGTGATCCGCCCCTCGGGGCTGATCCCTTGGAAGCCGGCGACCACAGCGACTTTCATACCTTCATCGAATTTGGCGTTGATATTCTCTGTTGGGATTTCCTCAATCCGTGCGGCGGCATGGGCCGATGTGGTCTTGAGCGGCACCTGCCAGCCCTGCCAACTGCGGGCGGGCACGTCCATTTCCTGCAAGGTCAGCGCCATCAGCCCGGCGGTGACGTTCTCGCCCGAAGAGACGACGGCGTCATATTCGCGCGCATCGAAAAGCGGCGAGGTCTCATCGACATAGCCGACAAGCTTGTTGGTCTCCCCCGACATCGCAGAGACGATGACGATCACATCATAGCCATTGGCCACCTCGCGCCCGACGCGTTTGGCCGCGCGGCGGATGCGGTCGAGCGTGGCGACAGAGGTGCCGCCGAATTTCATCACCAGAAGGGGCATGTGCCCGAAACCCTTTCGATTGGTCCGGGCCGGGTCATAAGCGGGGGCGTTCGGGCTGACAAGGGGCGGGAGTGTCGCTAGGTTGGGCCTGATTGGGACAGGAAGGCTGACATGAAACTGACATTGGCGGATTTAGAAGCGGCGGCGGAACTGGTTTACACACAGATGCAGGCGACGCCGCAATATGCCTGGCCGCAACTCGCCGCAGAGACCGGGGCGGAGGTGTGGATCAAGCATGAGAACCACACGCCGACCGGATCGTTCAAAGCGCGCGGCGCCATTACCTTCATCGATTGGGTGAAACGGACCTATCCGGAGGCCAAAGGCATCTGCACCGCGACGCGCGGCAATCACGGACAAGGCCAGGCACGCCAAGCCGTGGCGGCGGGGCTGACCGCGAAGGTCTATGTGCCGCATGGAAACTCGGTTGAGAAAAACGCCGCGATGCGGGCCTTCGGTGCCGAGGTGATCGAATTCGGAGAGGATTTCGATACCGCGCGGGAGGAGGCGTTTCGCGTGGCTGAGGCCGAGGGCTTGGTCATCGTGCCGCCGTTCCACCCAGAGATTGTGCGTGGCGTTGCGACCTATGCCTATGAATTGCTGTCGGCCGTGCCAGATCTGGACGTGATCTATGTGCCCGTCGGCTGTGGTTCGGGCATCTGCGGCAACATCCTGGCGCGGGACGCTTTGGGGGCGAAGACGAAGATTGTCGGCGTGGTCTCAGAGCGGGCCGATTGCGTGAAGCAGTCGGTTGAGGCCGGGCGGTTGATCGAGACAGAGAGTTCCGCGACCTTTGCGGATGGCATGGCGGTTCGGGTGCCGGTGGCCGAGGCGTTTGAGATCTATTCCAAGGGAGCCGCGCGGATCATCTCAGTCAGCGATGAGGAGGTCGCCGAGGCGATCCGCATCTATTACCGCGACATCCATAATCTGGCCGAAGGGGCAGGGGCCGCGCCACTGGCCGGATTGCTGAAGGAAAAAGACCAGATGCGCGGCAAGAAGGTGGGTGTGATCCTCTGCGGTGGGAACATCGATACCGAGTGGTTCCTGACGGTCTTGGGTGGGGGTGTACCAGAGGTGTGAGGGACCCGGAAATTTCAAATTTCCGATCCGTTTTTCGTCCGAAAAACGGCCCCCGCCCGTTAGGGCAAGTGTTTCCTAGCCTCCTTCCGAGCGAAGGGTTTCATCTTCTCGCCATGGGTTGCGATAAAGGCGCGGACCGTGTCGGGGTCGCGTTTTGAGAGATCGCGGAGCCACCAGGCCACCGCCTTCTGGATGAACCATTCCGGGTCCGCCACATAGTCGGCGCACCAGCCGAGAATGCGGGTGCGCGCGGCTTGCTCCGCCGGTTTGGGGTGCCGGGATTTGCAGAACGGCAGTGTGAAAACCAAGGCTGCGCGTTTGGTCCAAAGATGGTCTGAGCGGGTCCAGGTCTCGACGTCATCAAGACGGGTGGGATCGGCCAGAAGCCGCTTCTGTCCGCCTTGTGCAACGGCGTCAGCAATGGCCCAACTATCGAACTCCGGCACAAACCCTTTGATGCAGTCCCAGGCTGGGCCGTCATCCGGTTTGATCCGCGCTTGCAGGAAGAGCTTTCCCGCCGCGACCCGCGCTTCAAAAATGTCGCTGGCCCACAGTCCGTTGGCCAGCGTAACCAAGCCCTGCAGATCATGGGACTTCCGCCATTGCGCGGCCAGATCGCCGGTGATCGCATTGGATAGCCCCAGATACTCCCGGTCCACCTTGTGATAGGCGCGCATCTGCGCCGCACGCTCCGGGTCCGCATGGACCCTCAGGGCGCGCAAAGCGTCTTCGACGGTCATACCGGGATGCCGGTGGGCTTGCCGTCGATGGTTTCGGTATTCTGCTTCGCCCAATGGGTGCGGATATCGGCGTCGGATTTGCTGTCGACCCATTGCTGCATCGTCGGTCGCTCCCCCACATAATCCATGAAGGGTACGGCGTAGCCGCAGGAGGTTTGCACCAAATCCACATTAATATCGAAAATCTGTCGCGCACTGCGATGGGGCGGGAAGAGCGCGGCCATCTCGGCCCAGTCGGGATCGACCGGATGGACAGCCCGGGCGGTGCCATAGCAGCGCAAGATCAACGGGCGTTTGGAAAAGGAACACCACATAAGGGTGATCCGCGGCTGTTCCAGAAGGTGCCCGGCGGTTTCATTTCCCGAACCCGTGAGGTTCAGCCAGGCAATCCGGTTGGACCCGAGAACGCGCAGAGACTCCATACCCTTGGGGGAGATGTTCACCCGCCCATCGATGCCTGCCGTGCCGGAGAAGAATAGAGGCTGCTCAGCGATGAACCTCTGGTGATCTTCTTCGATTTTCTCGAATTGTTTGGCCATCACTCCACCGTCACGGATTTCGCCAGATTGCGCGGCTGGTCCACATCGGTGCCCTTATGAACTGCCGTGTGATAGGCGATCAACTGCGCCGGGATGGAGTAGAGGATCGGGGCGAAGAACGGGTCAACCTCGGGCATGACCAGGGTTTTCCACGCGCCGTCCGAGGCCTGTTTCGCGCCGGGTTTGTCGGTCACCAACCAGACTTTGCCGTCGCGCGCCATCACCTCCTGCATGTTCGAGACGGTCTTGTCGAAAAGCGCGTCGCGCGGCGCCAGAACCACCACCGGCACAGTTTTGTCGACCAAGGCGATTGGACCGTGTTTCAACTCGCCCGAGGCGTAGCCTTCTGCATGTATATAGCTGATTTCTTTGAGCTTTAACGCGCCCTCTAGCGCTAGAGGGAACATCGCGCCGCGCCCCAGGAACAGCACAGTTTGGGCGCGTGCCAAGGTCCGCGTATGGCGCTTGATCTGATCCTCCAACGCAAGCGCTTGGTTGATCAGCGCCGGCAGGGCGCGGAGCTGCCGCAGCATGTCGGCTTCGCGCGCGGCATCGATCCGGCCTCTTTGCCGGCCGGCCAAGATCGCGAGGTTGGCCAACACGCCCAGTTGGCAGATGAACGCTTTGGTGGAGGCGACGCCGACCTCAACCCCGGCCTTGAGCGGCAGCGCCAGGTCGCTTTCCCGGGCGATAGAGCTTTCGGCCACATTCACCACCGATAGAATCCGGGCGGCTTTGCCCTCGGCATAGCGCAGCGCGGCCAGCGTGTCGGCGGTCTCCCCCGATTGGCTGACGAAAAGCGCGGTCGCTTTGTCGGAAACCGGCGGCTCGCGGTAGCGGAACTCGCTGGCGATATCGACGTCGCAGGGCAGGCCCGCAAGCTGTTCGAACCAGTATTTTGCCACCAAACAGGCATAGTTGGCCGTGCCGCAGGCGACGAGGATCACCCGATCCGTCTCGCTGAAATCGACATCGCCCTCTGGTATCTGCACCGTGTCGCCCTGGGCGTAATGCGCCAGGCAATCGGCCAGAACCGTGGGCTGCTCAAACACCTCTTTGGCCATGAAATGCCGGTGCCCGCCCTTGTCGATCTGCGTCGCCTGGGCGGCGATTTCCCGCAATTCCCGATTGGCCCGGCGGCCTTTGGCATCATAAATCTCGGCCCCTTCACGAGTGACAAAGGCATAGTCGCCTTCTTCGAGATAAGTGATCCGGTTGGTCATCGGGCTAAGCGCGATGGCGTCGGAGCCCACATACATCTCGCCATCGCCATGGCCGATAGCGAGCGGTGAGCCTTTGCGCGCCGCCACGATCAAATCACCTTCGCCTTGGAACAGGAACGCCAGCGCGAAGGCCCCTTCGAGATGTTTCAGCGTCTCGACGGCGGCGTCGCGCGGCGTCATGCCCTGGTTGAGGTAATGCTCGCAAAGTTGCGCGACGGTTTCCGTATCGGTTTCGCTTTCCCACGCCGCGCCGTTCAGCCGGTCGCGCAGTTCACGGAAATTCTCGATAATCCCGTTATGGACCACGGCCACGCGACCTGCGCGATGGGGATGGGCATTGGCGACGGTTGGCCCGCCATGGGTGGCCCATCTTGTGTGGCCAATGCCGGATTTGCCGGGCAGCGGATTGTGCACCAATTCATCGCTGAGATTGACCAGTTTGCCAACGGCGCGGCGGCGGTCAAGCGTGCCGTTTTGCACCGTGGCCAAACCGGCGCTGTCATAGCCCCGATATTCGAGCCGTTTGAGGGCTTCTACCAAGATTGGCGCGACCTCGTGATCGCCCAGAACACCGACAATGCCACACATGCTCTACTGCCCTTTTTGCTTGGCTTTGATCGCGCGGAGCCGGGCCATCAGTTTGGCCGCGAGCCCGGGTTTGTTGATCTGCTTGCCGCGTGCGACGGCCAGCGCCTCATCCGGCACATCTTCGGTGATCACCGATCCGCTTGCGGTCATCGCGTCCGCGCCGACTTTGACCGGCGCGACCAGCATCGTGTTGGAGCCGATAAAGGCCCGCGCGCCGATCTGTGTTTGGTGCTTCATCACCCCATCGTAGTTGCAGGTGATGGTGCCGGCACCAATGTTGCTGGCTGTGCCGATGGTCGCGTCGCCGATATAGCTCAGGTGATTGACCTTCGCGCCTTCACCGATCTGGGCCGCTTTCACTTCAACGAAATTGCCGATCCGTGCGTCATTGCCCAACTCTGCGCCGGGGCGAAGACGCGCGTAAGGCCCGACAATGGCATCAGCGCCCACATGGGCGCCTTCGAGGTGCGAAAAGGCGCGGATCGTGGCGCCGGATTCGACCGTGACGCCCGGCGCGAAGACCACGTTTTGTTCGACCACCGCATCGCGGCCGATATGTGTGTCATAGGCGAAATGTACTGTGCTGGGCGCGGTCAAGGTGACCCCCGCGTCGAGCATCTCGGCGCGTTTGGCGGTTTGGAACAGCGCTTCTGCGCCTGCAAGTTCCGCCCGGGTGTTGATGCCGAGCGTTTCCGCCTCGGGGCAGGTGATCGCGGTGGCGCTCAGCCCCTCGGCGGCGGCAAGAGCGGGCACGTCGGTGAGGTAATACTCGCCTGCGGCATTCTTCGTTTCGACCTTGGCCAAAAGGCGCATAAGGGTGGCGGCGTCGGCGGCGAGAAGCCCGGAATTGCAAAGCGGGTTGGCCAGTTCGTCTGGTGTCGCGTCTTTCGCCTCGACAATGCGGGTCAGACGATCCCCCTCCATCACCAACCGGCCGTACCGGCCCGGATCATCGGCCTCGAACCCCAGAACCACGATGTCATGGTTTGCGCGGGCGTCGACCATACGGCTGAGTGTGTCGGTCGAGATGAACGGTGTGTCGCCGTAGAGCACGATGACATCGCCCGCGAACCCGTCCAACGCGGGCGCGGCTTGCAGCACCGCGTGGCCAGTGCCGAGTTGTTCGTCTTGACGGATGCAGATGGCCTCGGGGTCAAAATCGCCCACGGCTTTTTCCACGGCCGCCGCGCCGTGCCCCGTAACCACAATCACCCGCTCAGGTTCCAACGCCGCGCCGGAGTGCATCGCATGCGCGATCAGGGGTGCCCCGCCAATTTGGTGCAGCACTTTCGGGCGGTCGGAGTTCATCCGCGTGCCCTGACCGGCGGCGAGGATGACAAGGGCGATCGGCATGGGCCTGTCCACATTTTCTTTTTGTCTTGTGGCCCCGGTATGTTCCATGCCACCCCATCGCGCAAGCCAGGGCACGGTCAAATCGGCTTACGGTTCATTTCAGGCGCAGGCGGAAATCTGCCCAAAGAGGAGAGCAGGATGCGCACGGTGATCTTCGATTTGGACGGGACATTGGCCGACACCTCCGGCGATCTGATCGCGGCGGCTAATGCGGCTTTGGAGGCGCTGGGCCATGCGCCGCAACTCGTTCATGGGCAAGATGATGCGACCGCTTTTCGCGGTGGGCGAGCAATGCTGAAACTGGGTTTTGAGCGCTTGCGGCTTGAGGCACCAGCAGCAGAGATCGAGGCCGGCTATCCGCTGCTTCTTGAAGCCTATGGGGCGGCGATTGACGTGCATACGCAGCTTTATCCTGGGGCGATTGCGGCGGTTGAGCGGCTGCGCGCCGCCGATGTGGCGGTGGGCATTTGCACCAACAAGCCGGAAGGGCTGGCGGAAACCTTGATGTCCCGGTTGGGTGTGCGCGATCTGTTCGACTCGCTTGTTGGGGCCGACACGCTGCCGGTGCGCAAGCCCGACCCTGCGCCGTTTATTTTGGCGGTTGAGCGGGCGGCGGGCAGCCGGACCAGCGCGCTTTTGGTGGGCGACACAGACACGGACCGAAAGACCGCGCGGGCCGCAGGTGTGCCAAGCGTTCTGATCACATTTGGACCGGACGGGCGTGGGGTTGAAGCGTTGGCTCCGGAAGCGCTTTTGGATCATTACGATGATCTGGATCGGATCGTGGACCATCTTCTGAGCTGAGAGCACGCAGATGGGATTGACGCGCGCCGCGGGCCGCATAATCCTCCGACCATGGATAGAACAGTTTTCACCGGCAGTTTCACGCAACAAGAACCGATCCCAGAGGCGGGCATCGCGGCGGCGTTGGAGGTGCTCGGCCATGGCCGCTTGCACCGCTACAACCTCCAAGGCGACGAGGCGGGCGAGACGGCGCTTCTGGAAGAGGAATTCGCGGTCTTCACCGGAGCGAAATACGCGCTGGCCGTGGCCTCGGGCGGCTATGCGATGGGCTGTGCCTTGCGCGCCTTGGGTGTGGGGCCGGGCGACCGGGTCTTGTCAAACGGGTTTACGCTTGCGCCTGTGCCAGGCGCGATTGCCAGTGTCGGGGCGGAGCCGGTTTTTGTCGAAACCACCGAGAGCTTGACCATCGACCTGCCCGATCTGGCGGAGAAAGCCGCGACATCGGGCGCGCGGGTGCTGCTTTTGTCGCATATGCGGGGGCATCTCTGCGATATGGGTGCGTTGATGGAGATTTGTGACCGCGCCGGGATCGCCGTGGTGGAAGATTGCGCCCATACGATGGGGGCGGAGTGGGAGGGTATCCCTTCAGGTCGCCATGGTGTCTTTGGCTGTTACTCGGCGCAGACCTATAAGCATGTGAATTCCGGCGAAGGCGGGCTGCTGATCTCGGATGATGCCGAGTTGATGGCGCGGGCCATTATCCAATCCGGCAGTTATATGCTTTACGGTCGCCATCGCGCCGCGCCGCCCGCGGAGGTGTTTGAGCGGGTGAAATATGTCACGCCGAATATCTCTGGCCGGATGGACAATCTGCGCGCCGCGATCCTGCGTCCGCAACTGGCCGATTTGCCAGCGCAGGTGGCCCGTTGGAATGCGCTCTATTACGCGGTGGAGGAGGGGGTGCGGAACACGCCCGGTCTCAAAGTGATCGAGCGCGACCCGCGGGAGAAAATTGTGGGCTCGTCGATCCAGTTTCTTCTGCCGGAGGCGACGCCCGAGAAAATCGAAGCGATCATTGCGGGCTGTCTGGCGCGCGGCGTGGAGTTGAAATGGTTTGGGGCCGAAGAGCCGGTGGCCTTCACCTCACGCTATGACAGTTGGCGCTATGCCCCGCCGCAGAGCTTGCCGAAGACCGATAAGGTTTTGGCCGGGCTTGTCGATATGCGCCTGCCGCTGACCTTTTCGGATGAGGATGCGACATTGATCGCATCAATCATTCGCGACGAGGTGCGTGCGGCACTGTGAGGCGCAAAATTCTTACAAGAATTTTGACCGGAATTTTGCAAAACTCCGGGCCGATTGCCGATAGGTTTTGACTCACTTTCCGCTCTGGGCTATGAATTGAACAAGCGTTCAATTAAGGGGAGGGGCCGTGCGATGTTCATGGCGTCAATGAAGTTCGACGTGGGCGAAGATGTGAATGCGCTGCGCGAGATGGTGCATCGCTGGGCCCAAGATCGGGTCAAGCCAATGGCGGCAGAGATCGACCAATCCAACGAATTTCCGCCCGCGCTTTGGGCCGAGATGGGCGAGTTGGGCCTATTGGGCATCACCGTTGACGAAGAGTTCGGCGGCGCAGGCATGGGCTATCTCGCGCATGTGATCGCGGTGGAGGAGATCGCGCGGGCTTCGGCCTCAGTCTCGCTCTCTTATGGCGCGCATTCGAACCTTTGCGTGAACCAAATCAAACTGAACGGCACGCCGGAGCAGAAGGCGAAATACCTGCCTGGGCTGGTATCGGGCGCACATGTCGGCGCATTGGCGATGTCAGAGGCCGGCGCTGGCTCCGATGTGGTCTCGATGAAGTTGAAGGCCGAGAAGCGCAATGATCGCTATATCCTGAATGGCACGAAGTATTGGATCACCAACGGGCCGGATGCCGACACCCTTGTGGTGTACGCCAAAACCGACCCGGAGGCCGGATCAAAGGGCATGACGGCGTTTTTGATCGAGAAAGACATGGTTGGCTTCTCGACCTCGGTGCATTTCGACAAAATGGGGATGCGCGGTTCGAACACCGCCGAGTTGGTCTTCGAAGATGTCGAAGTGCCGTTCGAGAATGTCTTGGGGGAAGAAGGCAAAGGCGTGCGGGTGCTGATGTCAGGCCTTGACTATGAACGTGTGGTGTTGAGCGGGATCGGCACTGGCATCATGGCGGCCTGTCTCGATGAAATCATGCCCTACATGGTCGAGCGCAAGCAGTTTGGCCAAAGCATCGGGAATTTCCAACTGATGCAGGGCAAAATCGCCGACATGTATACGAAAATGAACTCAGCCCGGGCCTATGTTTACGAGGTCGCCAAGGCTTGCGACCGCGGCGAAGTCACACGCCAGGACGCCGCGGCCTGCGTCCTCTATGCCTCGGAGGAGGCGATGGTTGTGGCGCATCAAGCGGTGCAGGCGATGGGCGGCGCAGGTTTCATGAATGACAGCGCCGTCAGCCGGATGTTCCGTGATGCGAAGCTGATGGAGATCGGCGCGGGCACCTCCGAAATCCGGCGGATGCTGGTGGGCCGTGAAATGATGGCGCTGATGGCCTGAAACCCATGGAAGCGCTCGGCGATCTCAACGTGACCGAAGGCGTGCTGCACAGCGAGCTGAGCAGCGTGGCCCTGGTGCTGGAGTGGATTGCGGCGCTGGTCAGCATTCTGGCGATCCTCGTCATGCTGATCGGCACGGTCCGGTTTCTCGTCGGGTTTATAAGTGGCGAGGCCAAGGTCGCCAAAACCGACCGCGCCCGGATGCTGAACGAAGAGCGGGTGGAGCTTGGGCGCTACATTCTGGCTGGGCTGGAGCTCTTCATTGTTGCCGATATCATTCACACCGCGCTCAGCTTCGCGCTTGGCGATCTGATCTTCCTCGGGCTTCTGGTGCTGATCCGGTCGGCGATCAGCTTCTTCCTCGACCGCGAGATCGAGGCCATCCGGAAGGACCCCGAGCGGTGACCCGGCCGATGTGGATCAGCCTTGCCGGCCTCGTTCTGGCTGCCACACTCTTTGGCGTGGTGATGGGCTTGCGCGCGGTGCCGCCGACCGAGGGCGAGATTATCGACAGTTTGGCGGCGCTCTATGTAGCAGAAACCGGCGGTTCGCCGACAGATTGTCACGCGGTGCCTTCAGAGTTGAACGGTGTGCGTTTGGTGCTGATTTGTATGCCACAGGGCGGCGAAACCCGGCTCTATCCTGTGAATGATTGGGGTGTCATGGTGGAGCTTGACGCCTCACTGACAGCAGGAGAGCCCCAGACATGAGCGATTTTTCCAAACTGAACGCCTTGTTTTTCAACACATCTCTGAAGCGCACGGCAGATGAAAGCCATACGCAGCTTTTGATGAACGCATCCGCCGGGATCATGGAAAAACACGGTGTCACGGTCGAGCACGTGCATATGTTCGATCATCAGATCGTGCCCGGGGTCTATCCGGATATGACCGAACACGGCTGGGATCGGGATGACTGGCCGCAGATTTGGCCGAAGGTGCTTGAGGCCGATATTCTGGTCATCGGCACGCCGCTTTGGTTGGGCGAGGAAAGCTCGCTTTGCCGGGTGTTGATCGAGCGGCTCTATGGCATGTCTGGTGAGCTGAATGACAAGGGCCAGAGCATCTATTACGGCAAGGTGGGCGGCTGTGTCGTGACCGGCAATGAAGACGGGATCAAACACGCGGCGATGACGATCTGCTATGCGCTGAGCCATCTGGGTGTGACGATCCCACCCCAAGCGGATTGCGGCTGGATCGGCGAGGCCGGGCCTGGCGCGTCTTATGGCGATGATGACGGGGCGGGCGGCAAGATCGGCTTCGACAATGATTTCACGCAACGCAACACGACGATCATGACCTGGAACCTGATGCATATGGCCAAGCTGCTGAAAGGCGCAGGTGGTCTGCCGAATGAGGGCAATGACCGGCGCGCGTGGAAAGCAGGGTGCCGGTTCGACTATGAGAACCCGGAGTATCGCGCGTGAGGGTGTTTGAATGACCCAGGCGCAAGAATACGGCGCGCCGTCCTTGGTTGGGGATGAACGGCGCACCGGACCTGCCCCCACCATGACAGGGGCAGGCCGCGTGATGCGATTAGAAGCGCATCACGTAGGAGATGCCGTAGACCATCGGGTCGATCTCGGCAGTTCCCTGATAGACACCATCCACATGCACATCGGCGTCGATATCCATCCAGCGCACGTTGAAGCGGACAGCCGCTCGATCCGACACCGCGTAGTCCAGCCCGGCTTGCAACGCCAGCCCGATGCTGTCGTCGAGCTCGATAATCGACCCGCCGCCGATTGTATCCACGTCCAGAAAGGCCGTGTAGTTGATACCCGCGCCCACATAGGGGGTGAGGCGGCTGTCATTGGCGAAGTGGTAGTTCAAAGAGACCGTCGGCGGCAGAAGGTTCGTCGTTGCCGTGTCGGTCCCGTTCAGGGCGATGGTGTGTTCAAACGGCGTCGCGGCCAGGACTTCGATGCCCAGGTTGTCGCGAATGAAGTATTCAAACGTGATTGTCGGGCGGATGTCATCGTCGATCGTCGAGTTGGCACCAGCAATGACACCCGTATCGGATTGCGGGTTGATCGAGCCGATGCCGAAGCCGAGCGTCCAGTCGCCTCTTTGCTGCGCCGCCGCCGCACCTGCGGAAGCGAGCAGGGCAATCATGGCGAGGGCGGAAATGGTCGTTCTCATTTTGTCACCTTTTACGTTGAGAATGCTCTGGTCCTGCGCCTGCTGCGCTGCGGCGACATTGATCTGGGTCAAGATGCTGGAAGGTTTCGCTGCGACAAAATGGTTGCGAATGAAATGATGCCGCTAACAGCGGGGTTGAAGATGTCTAAGAGGCCGATAAACCGATGAAATTATCTACAAACCTGATGGCGGGATCTGACACCGCAAAGGCCAACCGCGCCGCCCATCTCGAGGCGCTTGCCCTGGTGCAAGACGCGGCTGCACATGCAGCGGCGGGAGGCGGAGAGCGGGCGCGCGACCGGCATTTGTCGCGCGGTAAGATGCTGCCGCGCGAGCGGGTGGCGAACCTGCTCGACCCCGGTTCTCCGTTTCTGGAGGTGGGCGCGACGGCAGGCCATGAGATGTATGACGGCGCGGCGCCCTGTGGCGGGGCGATTGCCGGTGTCGGGCGGGTGCATGGCCAGGAGGTCATGGTGGTTTGCAATGATGCGACGGTGAAGGGTGGGACCTATTACCCGATCACCGTCAAGAAGCATTTGCGTGCGCAGGAGATTGCCGAGGAATGCCATCTGCCCTGCATCTATCTGGTTGATAGCGGCGGGGCGAACTTGCCGAACCAGGATGAGGTCTTCCCGGACCGCGATCATTTCGGGCGGATTTTCTACAACCAGGCGCGGATGAGTGCCAAAGACATTCCGCAGATCGCCGTGGTGATGGGGTCTTGTACGGCGGGTGGCGCTTATGTGCCTGCGATGTCGGATGTGACGATCATCGTGAAAGAGCAGGGGACGATTTTCCTGGCCGGGCCGCCTCTGGTGAAGGCGGCAACCGGTGAGGTCGTGACGGCGGAGGATTTGGGCGGCGGCGATGTGCACACGCGGCTTTCTGGCGTGGCGGATTATCTGGCCGAGGATGACACCCATGCGTTGGCTTTGGCGCGGCGCGCGGTGCAATCGCTCAACCGGAGGAAACCTCAGACCGTGCAGTGGCAATCGCCCGAAGACCCGGCCTATGACCCGGAGGAACTGCTCTCGGTCGTGTCGTCCGCGTTGACCACGCCCTATGACATTCGCGAGGTGATTGCGCGGGTTGTGGATGGCTCACGGTTTGATGAGTTCAAGCCGCGGTTTGGCGAGACCCTTGTCTGCGGCTTTGCGCATCTGATGGGCTGCCCCGTGGGGATCA
Organism: Roseobacter sp. HKCCD6576-2; assembly: GCF_013179285.1. GTDB lineage: Bacteria > Pseudomonadota > Alphaproteobacteria > Rhodobacterales > Rhodobacteraceae > Rhodophyticola > Rhodophyticola oceani. The sequence goes on from NZ_WVNW01000001.1 coordinate 957,280, forward strand.
TCGCCAATAATGGCGTGCTGTTCTCGGAAGCGGCGCAGAAGGCGGCGCATTTTGTGGAGCTCTGTTCGCAACGCTCTATCCCGCTGGTTTTCCTCCAGAATATCACCGGGTTTATGGTGGGGCGGAAGTATGAAAACGAAGGCATTGCGCGCCATGGTGCGAAGATGGTGACCGCCGTGGCCACGACCAACGTGCCAAAAATCACCATGGTGGTGGGCGGCTCCTTCGGGGCCGGGAATTATGGGATGGCCGGGCGCGCCTATCAGCCACGCTTCATGTGGTCCTGGCCCAATTCTCGGATTTCGGTGATGGGTGGCGAGCAGGCAGCAGGCGTTCTGGCCACCGTCAAGCGCGACGGGATCGAGCGGCAGGGCGGTACATGGTCTGCTGAGGAAGAGGCCGAATTCAAGCGTCCGACGCTGGAAATGTTCGAGGCGCAATCTCACCCGCTCTATGCCTCCGCCCGGCTGTGGGACGACGGCGTCATTGATCCCCGCAAAAGCCGCGAGGTGCTGGCTCTATCCCTGAGCGCCGCGTTGAATGCCCCGATAGAGGAGACACGCTTTGGCGTGTTCAGGATGTGATATGAGCAGCACTCTCGAAGACGTCAAAACCCGGTATCCCGGTGCGCAGACTTTCAAGTTTGGCGATAGCGCCACCATGAGCGCCGAACTTCTGGCGTTGGTCCGAGCCGGGGTTAAGACCGCGACTTGCGGTGCACTTCGCGACTATCCTGAGGGCAGCGCCGACATGCCTGTCAAAGGGCGGCGCGATATCGCTTTGGAGTGGGATGACTGCCCGGCACTGGTGATCGAAACGGTCGAGGTCTCGGTTTGCCGGTACTGCGATGTGACTGAGGACTTTGCGTTGGCGGAAGGCGAAAACGAAACACTTGATGGCTGGCGAGAAGATCATCGCCGTTACTTCGAACGCAATGGCGGATTCGATCCAGAGATGGAGCTGGTTTGTGAGCGGTTTCGCATGGTCGAAGATCTGGCAGAGGAACAGCGCTAATGTTCAACAAAATCCTGATCGCGAACCGGGGCGAGATTGCCTGCCGGGTCATGGAAACGGCTCAGAAGATGGGCGTGTCCTGCGTCTCTGTCTACTCCGACGCGGATGCGGAGGCCAAGCATGTTCAGATGGCGAACGAAGCCGTTCATATCGGTGGGTCGGCACCGGCTGAGAGCTATCTCAAGGGCGATGTAATCATTCGGGCGGCTCTGAAGAGCGGTGCGCAGGCGATCCATCCGGGATACGGGTTTCTGTCAGAGAACCCGGAGTTTGTGGAGGCTGTTGTAGCTGCGGGGCTGACGTTCATTGGCCCATCGGCGGAGGCGATCCGCGCGATGGGTTTGAAGGATGCGGCCAAGGCGTTGATGCATGAGGCGGGTGTGCCGGTTGTGCCGGGCTATCACGGGGAGAACCAGGATCCGGAGCATCTTGCGGGCGCGGCGGATGCGATTGGCTACCCGGTATTGATCAAGGCCGTGGCCGGTGGTGGCGGCAAGGGGATGCGCAAGGTCGATGCGCCCGGCGGGTTCATGGAGGCTCTGGAAAGCGCCAAGGGCGAGGCCGCGACGGCGTTCGGCAATGACGCCGTTCTGATCGAGAAATTCGTTGAGAAGCCGCGCCATATCGAGGTGCAGGTGTTTGGCGATGGCGCGAAGGCGGTGCATCTCTTCGAACGCGATTGCTCGTTGCAGCGGCGGCACCAGAAGGTGATTGAGGAAGCCCCCGCACCTGGCATGACCGAAGAGATGCGGGCCGAGATGGGGATGGCCGCTGTCCGCGCCGCCGAAGCGATCGGCTATACGGGTGCCGGCACGGTGGAGTTTATCGTGGACGGCTCTGAGGGGCTTAGGCCCGATCGGTTCTGGTTCATGGAGATGAACACACGGTTGCAGGTTGAGCATCCCGTGACCGAGGCGATCACCGGGGTGGATTTAGTCGAATGGCAGCTACGCGTGGCGGCGGGCGAGGACCTGCCGGTGACACAAGACGCGCTTTCGATCAACGGCCATGCTTTTGAGGCCCGGCTCTATGCCGAGGATGTGCCGAAAGGGTTTTTGCCCGCGACGGGCACGCTGGCGCATTTGTCTTTCCCCGAGGGCGCGCGGTCCGATACCGGTGTCCGGCTCGGCGATACGATCAGCCCGTGGTATGATCCGATGATCGCCAAACTGATCGTCCATGGGCCGACCCGAGCGGTGGCGCTGAACCGGTTGGAACAGGCGCTGGCGGGAACGGAAGTGGCCGGGTCGGTCACGAACCTGGCGTTCTTGCGAAAGCTGGCGCGCCATGAGGGCTTTGGCGCGGGCGATGTGGATACCGGACTGATTGATCGGGACCTAGAGGATTTGGCCGTTGATCCGGTGGCATGCACACGGACCCGGGCGCTTGCCGCATTGGGAGCGTTGGGGTTGGATGAAGGCGATGACCAACTGGCCGGGTTTGCGCTTTGGGCGCCGCTGAAACAGAGCGTGCAACTGAGCTATCGTGGTGAGGTTTTGACCTTCGGTGTTGAGACATTAGGGCCTGGACAGTTTCGCGTTTCGGGGGATGACAGCAGCCATGATGTGAGCCGCGCCTCTGGCGGATGGCAGATTGACGGGGCGGTGGTGGGCGCTCGGATACAGCGCCACGCGGCGGGTGTTTCGGTTTTCTGGGGCAACAATTATGGCTTTGATCTGATCGATCCTTTGGATGTCGTGGCCGACGGTGGCGCGGCGGCGGGGCGGATTGAAGCGCCCATGCCGGGGCTGGTGAAAACGGTTTTCGTCGAGGCGGGGCAGGCGGTGTCCAAGGGGGATCGGCTGGCCGTCTTGGAAGCGATGAAAATGGAACATACGCTGAGTGCCGGGCGCGACGGGGCGGTGGCCGAAGTCTTGGTCGAGGCCGGGGCACAGGTCGAAGCGGGCGCGGCGCTGATTGTTCTGGAGGAGGAGACATGAGCGGCGGCAAATTCTTGCAAGAATTTGGACCGGAATTTTGCAAAATTCCGCGCTCCCATCCGGCGGGCGCACAATGATCCGCCTTCATCACGTCCCGTGGTCCCGGTCGTTCCGGGTGCTGTGGTTGTTGCAAGAAATGGGGGTCACGCCTGACTTGGTGCGCTACCGGATCGGCGACAAAGCGATGCGGGAAGAGGGGCTTTTGGCGCACTCGCCCGGGGGACGTATCCCGGCGCTGGAGATCGATGGCATCACGGTCTTCGAGAGCGCGGCGGTCCTGCAATATCTTTGCGAGAGCCGCCCGGAATTAGGATTCGGTCGGGCGCCGGGCGACCCGGATCGGGTGGCCTATTTGGAGGCGATGGGGTTTGCCGAGACCATGGCCTCGCTGATCGAGCAACTGAACCTAAACCATCTGTTCTTGCGTCCGCCCGCCAAGCCGTCCCCTGCGGTGGTGAAGCTCAACACTTTGCGGTTGAAGGCGACATTGGACGCGTTCGATCGGATGATCGCGGGCGAATACATCCTGCCCTCGGGGTTCTCGGCGGCGGATGCGATGATGGGGTTCAACCTCTTTGCCGCGCCCTATTACGTGAAACTCGATCCATGGCCGGGATTGCAGGCGTATTGGGAGCGGCTTTCGTCGCGGCCCGCGTTTCAAGCGGCAGCGACGCTTGAAGGCCCGCAGGAATTCTATGGCCAGGATTTTTATGAGGTGCCAAGCGATGGGTGAGTTCGTCGAGATTTTCGAGGTTGGCCCGCGGGACGGCCTACAAAATGAGAAACGGGAGATTCCGACGGCAGAAAAGATCGCCCTGGTCGATGCGCTGAGCCAGGCGGGGTTTCGGCGGATCGAGGTGGCGAGTTTCGTCAGCCCGAAATGGGTGCCGCAGATGGCCGATAGCGCCGATGTTTTGGCGGGCATTACCCGGGGCGACGGCATTCGCTATGCCGCGCTGACCCCAAATATGCGCGGCTATGAGGCGGCGCTTGCGGCCAAGGCCGATGAGATCGCCATTTTTGGCTCGGCCTCGGAAGGGTTCTCGCAGGCCAACATCAATGCCTCGATTGCGGAGAGTCTGGAGCGGTTCCGGCCTGTGGTGGAGGCTGCGCGGCATATCGATCTGCCGGTGCGCGGGTATGTGAGCTGCGTCACCGATTGCCCCTATGATGGGCCGACCGATCCGGGGCAGGTGGCGAAGGTCGCCGATCAGCTTTTTGCTATGGGCTGTTATGAAATCTCTCTCGGTGACACGATTGGGCAGGCAACGCCCGATAGCATCGCGCGCATGCTTTTGGCGGTGCGCGATGTGGTGCCCGTTGGGCGCTTGGCGGGGCATTACCATGACACAAGCGGACGGGCGCTCGACAATATCGACGCCTCGCTCAGCCTGGGCGTGCGGGTGTTCGACGCCGCTGTCGGCGGTTTGGGCGGATGCCCTTATGCGCCGGGGGCGGCGGGAAATGTGGCGACGGAGGCTGTCGTGCGGCATCTTGGGGCGCTTGGTTATGAGACCGGCTTGGATTTAGCAGCGGTAGAGGCGGCGGCGGAAACGGCAAAAGCGATGCGGGCATGACGCCGCGCCATGCCGTGATCGTGGGGGCCGGTCCCGGGCTTGGCGAGGCCCTTGCGCGGCGTTTCTTGAGCGGCGGCGCCAAAGTGAGCCTGATTGCCCGCGCAGAGGACCGCCTTGCGACGATGGCGACCGAGCTTCGGTCTGATTATCAAAAACCGGTAGCTTGGCGGGCTGCGGATGCCGGACAGCCCGATGTGTTAACTGCGGCCATCGCCGAATTGAGCGCGGAGCAGGGCGCACCAGATGTCCTTATCTACAACGCGGCGGTTCTACGGTCGCAAATGCCGCTGGGATTGGCACCCGAGACCTTGCTGGCGGAAACACGGGTCAATCTGGTTGGGGCATTGGCCGCCGCGCAAGCTGTCGCGCCTACGATGGTGGCAGCCGGGCGGGGGGCAATTCTTTTCACTGGCGGCGGGCTTGCGCTTGAGCCGTATCCGGAATGGACCTCCTTAGCAATTGGCAAAGCCGGTCTGCGCAGTTTGTCCTTTAGTCTTTACAAAGACTTGTCGCCGAAAGGTGTGCATGTTGCGGTGATCGCGGTCTGTGGTTTGGTGGTGCCTGGCGGCCTCTTTGACCCCGATGATATCGCTGAGGAGTATTGGCGCCTTTCTGTCGCGCCTAAGGGGCTCGCCGATCGCGAGCGCATTATTCAACCAACCGGAAGCGACCCGTTTTATAACGATCCCGAGCGACGGCATCGGGAGACCACGGTTCCGCCGATGCACTTGAAAGAAGGAACCTGAGATGACCGAGACACTTTCCATTGCAGTCGATGGACGCGGAGTGGCGACGGTTACGCTGAACCGAGTCGAAAAACACAATGCGCTTGATGCGCAGATGATTGCGGAGTTGACGGAGACGGCGGACCGGCTGGGGCGTGATCCGGCGGTGCGGGTGGTGGTTTTGACCGGAGCGGGGCGGAGCTTTTGCGCGGGTGGTGATCTCACGTGGATGAAGGCGCAGATGGCGGCAGACGGTGCAACGCGGGCGGCGGAGGCCCGCAAACTGGCGGATATGCTCGGCGCGCTTGATCGGATGCCGAAACCGCTGATCGGTCGGGTGCAGGGGCAGGCTTTTGGCGGCGGCGTTGGCATGATGTCGGTCTGCGATGTTGCGATTGGGGTCGATAGCGCGAAGTTTGGATTGACTGAGGTGCGGTTGGGGCTGATCCCGGCGACCATCGGGCCGTATGTCGTTGCCCGGATGGGCGCGGCAAAGGCGCGGCGGGTGTTTTTCTCCGGCCGGGTCTTTGGCGCAGCAGAGGCGGTGGAGCTGGACCTTCTGGCGCGCGTGGTGCCCGAGGCAGAGCTAGATGCGGCGGTGGAGCGTGAGATTGCGCCTTATCTGAATGCGGCCCCGGGCGCTGTTGCGGAGGGCAAGGCCGTGGTTGCCGCGCTTGGCACGCGGATCGGCGAGGCTGAGGTGGCGATGTCGGTCGAGGCCTTGGTGACCCGGTGGGAGAGTGCCGAAAGCGCCGAGGGGATTGGGGCGTTTTTTGACAAGCGCAAGCCGGGCTGGGCGGCCCCCTGAGAGATTGCGCCCGCTGGCGCGGTCGCCGGGGCGTCCTCGCGGACGCTCGGACGCAGCACGAATTTGCGATGGTGTCCCGCGGAGCGCGGCGTATTTCTAGGGAAGATGAGAGGAGCCGGGTGTGAAAGCAATTTGGTATGAAGGATTTGGCCCTGCCAAGGACGTTTTGACATTTGGCGAGATGGCCGATCCTGAGCCGGGGCCGGGCGAGGTCTTGGTGCGTGTCAAAGCCTCGGGGATCAACCCCTCGGATGTAAAACTCCGGGGAGGCGCGCGCCCGGGGGCCGTGATGGCCTATCCGCGCGTGGTGCCACATTCCGATGGGGCGGGCATTATCGAGGCGGTTGGCGCGGGCGTGAATCCGGGCCGGGTTGGCGATCGGGTCTGGCTTTGGAATGCGCAGTGGCAGCGGGCCTTTGGGACGGCGGCTGAACTGGTCGCTCTGCCGGACGCGCAGGCGGTGCCTTTGCCGGACGGAACCTCCTTTGCCGAAGGGGCGTGTTTCGGCATTCCGGCGATGACCGCATGGATGGCGGTTTGCGGCGACGGGCCGGTCGAGGGGCAGACCATTTTGGTGACTGGCGGGGCCGGAACCGTGGGGCGCTATGCCTGCCAGATGGCGGCATTGGCGGGCGCGCGGGTGATCACCACCGTCTCCTCGGCAGAGAAAGGCGCGCATTCGACTGCCGAGACCTGGATCAACTACCGCACTGACGATGTGGCGAGCGCGGTCATGGATCTGACCGACGGCGCGGGGGTCGACCGGATTGTCGAAGTGGATTTTGCCGCCAATCAGGCGATGAGCCTCGCTATGGTGAAACCCGGCGGAGTGATCGCCTCCTATGCTTCGGCCAGTGAGCAGGTGCCACGGCTCGAGTTCTATCCGTTCATGTTCAAAAACGTGAAACTGCACATGCTGATTTGCTATCAGATGGCCCTGGCCGATCATCGGCGGGGCGAGGCGCAGCTGACAGACTGGCTGGAGGCCGGTGAGCTGTCTCATGCGGTGGTGCCGGGCGGACGCCTGGCCGATTGCGCCGCCGCTCATGAATTGGTTGAGGCCGGGCAAAAACTCGGAACTGTTGTGATCGATATTTGATCGCGGCTTTGTTTTTGCGACACCTGTGCTAGCTTTCCCTAGCCGGCCCCGCAAAGAGGGCCAGACCGGGAGGATCCATGACTATTTTTTCAAACCTCTATCCAGAGGTCTCTCTCAGCGATCTGTCGATCACCGAACGGCTTTTTCAGGGGCTAGAAGGGCGGCCCGATGATGTGGCGATCATCGATGGGCCCTCGGGGCAGACAATGACGGCGAGCGCCTTGATGGATCAGATCAAGCGCTTGGCGGGCGGGTTGACGGCGCGCGGCTCTTTGCCAGGCAAAACAATCGCCATTCTGGCGCCGAATTGCCCGGATTACGCGGTGGTGTTTCATGGGGTCGCCTTCGCGGGCGGTACGATCACCACCTTGAACCCGACCTATACCGCGCCGGAGATTCAACATCAGTTGCGGGATTCGGGCGCGGCGATGTTGATCACAATCCCGGCTTTGGCCGATTTGGCGCGCGAGGGGATGAAAGACACTCCTACATCGGAGCTGGTCGTGATCGGGGGCGGGGTCGACGACGCGCTTTCGCTGGATGATCTGATGGGCGCACCGCAAGAGGCACAGGCCGCGGTGGATCTCGATACCTTCCCAGTGGTTTTACCCTATTCGAGCGGCACGACGGGTCGGCCCAAAGGGGTGATGCTGAGCCACCGCAACATTGTGACCAATGTGAACCAACTGGCGGTGCCAACCGATATGCGACCGGGCGAAACCGTGATCGCCTTTCTGCCGTTCTTCCATATCTACGGCATGACGGTGTTGATGAACCTGGCCTTGGCGCGGGAAGCGCGCTTGGTGACCATGCCGCGCTTCGATCTGGAGCTGTTTTTGCAGTTGATCCAAACCCATGCGGTGAACCGGCTCTATATCGTGCCACCGGTCGCCCTGGCCTTGGCGAAACATCCGATGGTGGATCAATACGATATGTCCTCGGTGCATTCGATCTTCTCTGGCGCGGCCCCTTTGAGTGCCGAAGTGGAGGAGGCGGTTGGCAAACGGCTCGGCGCGGAGTCGATCCAAGGTTACGGCATGACCGAGATGAGCCCGGTCAGCCATTCCACTTATCGCGGGAAGCCACGCCACGGTTCCTCAGGGCAAGCGGTGCCGAACACCGAATGCCGGATTGTCGACCCGGAGACCGGCCGCGATATGGGGCCGGATGAAGAGGGCGAGCTTTGGGTGCGCGGGCCGCAGGTCATGATGGGCTATCTCAACAATCCAGAGGCCACCGCGGCGACCAAGACCGAAGATGGCTGGCTAAAGACGGGCGATTTGGCGGTGATCGATGCCGATGGCTATATGTTCATCCGCGACCGGCTGAAAGAATTGATCAAATACAAAGGCTTCGCGGTCGCGCCAGCGGAGGTGGAGGCGGCGCTGATCGGGCATGATCAGGTGATTGATGCCGCCGTGGTTGGCAAGCCCGATGATGAGGCCGGTGAGTTGCCGATTGCCTTTGTCGTCGCTGCACCCGGCGCGGAAATCGGCCAGCCCGAGATGCAGGCCCATGTGGAAGGCTGTTTGGCGCATTACAAACACCCCGCAGAGTTCCGCTTTGTCGATAGCGTGCCGAAATCCGCCTCGGGGAAGATTTTGCGCCGGTTTTTGCGGGATGAGTTGCGGGCGGAGCGTTGAGACCCGCGGTGGGGCATCGGTCTCAATGAACAGAGCGAGCCGCGGCGGTGTCCCGCCGCGGCCCCTGTCGAAACCAGTCGAGATTACTGCAGATCCGCGGGGGGGACGTTCGCAATCTCGGGCCAGTTCTCGTCAGCTTGGGCGACGTAGCCGGGGATGTCGGTCAACCAGCGTTCCTGAATATCGGCGGAGATGTTGAGGAACAGTTCACCATCGACAATCCGCCACTGTTCCGGATCGCCGTCGAACTTGAAGCCCATCGCGGCGCCAAAGGCGCAGTAGCCGCCATATTGTGGCAGATAGGCTTCCGGGTCGGCCTCAAACGCGGCCCGGTGCTCTTCATTGGCAAAGCGGTACGTGGCGTCGTTATAGGAGGCGGTGATCGTCCAATCGCCGGGCGTGGCTTCGCCCTCGGTGAAGTAGGCGACGGGGTCATAGCCTTGCAGGGCTAGGCCGGTGGAGGAGGCATTGAGTTCCACGCCAGCGGCAATGCTGGAGGTTGCGATTGCGACGGAAAGTGCCGCGCCTGTGAAGAAAGTTTTGAGAGTGTTCATCGGTCTATCCACTTCTGTCTTGCCAGAGCGCCTTTGCGCTTTGGCTTATGTGAGGAGATGTTCGCGGCGCGGTGGCCGGGAACAGATGTTTTGTGCCATTAGGAACCAATTGGTACAAATCAACTGACTGTGATAGAAGAGGATATTGATATGTTTGACGCACGGGATGGAGCGCTTAACCCCATGGGCCGGCCAAGAGAATTTGATACGGAGACCGCTCTGAAAGGGGCGATGGATATTTTTTGGCGGCAGGGATATGTGGCGACCAATTTGCCTGATCTTCTGGATGCGATGGGGTTGACGCGCGGCAGTTTCTACAAGGCGTTCAAGGACAAAGAGAGCGTCTATCTGACCACGCTGGATCATTATGATCGGGAGGTGGTCTCACGCACCGTGCGGGCTTTGCAGACCTGCGAGGCTGAGACCGCCAGTGAGTGCCTGTCGCTGATCTTCGCGGCCCCGGCGGACCCGGGGCGGGGGTGTTTTATCTGCAACGCGATGGTGGAGTTGGGGCCGGTGCAACCAGAGGTGAAGGCGCGCACGAGCCGAATGGCCGACCGGCTGCGGGATGCGATCAAAGGCGTTTTGATTCGATATGGTACGCACGACGGGGCCGAGGAGACGGCCGATGTGATCTTACATCTCTATTTTGGGCATCAGGCATTGGGAAAAGCGGCAGCGGGGCGCGCGGACTGGCCGCAAAGGCTTGCCCATGTCCTGGCCGAACGGTCGCTCTGAGCCGTGTGAGAGGGAAGGTGCCCCTCTCATGGGCCGCATGAAGGCTTTCTGCGTTAAGCATCTTGCCGAGGGACACATCGGCATCTGCCAGGCTTCGCGTCACGATCGTTTGATAAACGGCGTTACCGTCGGGCTGCGTCATCCGCTCCTCCCTCTCCATACCGATTTTTAGCGCCGCAGCCGGGCGAGCAGCGGGCCCAGAACGATGCCAACAAAATCGGTAACGACATGGGCGATGATATTGGCCAGAAGATCACCATGCCACAGAAAAAAGGCTGTCAGGGCCGCGCCGGATATCGCCGTGGTCAGGGCCGGTCCGATGCCCCACATCGGGATATGGGCCAAAGCGAATACAGTGACGACGAATGTCGCCGCAAGGATGGGGTCAAGGCCCAAGGACGTAAGGGCCGCCAGGGCGATGCCGCGATAAAGAAGCTCTTCGACAATGCCGCCAACCACAACGGCCAACACAAGATACCAGATCGGCAGGTCGGCAAGCGCAGACAGCGTTTCTTCAAACCCATTGAGATCAAGCCATAACGGCATGCGGAGGAGAATAGGCCCCAGCCCGAAGATAAAGAATACGGACATCGCTCCGCCCCAGAGCCATGTATGGAGATCGGGTAATCCAAACCCAAGATCGCTTACAGGGACACGCAGCGGGCCGAGGGCGATCCAAAGGCAAGTGATCGCCAAACCGGCAAGGAGAAGTTGCAGGAGCAGGTTCAGTGAGAGGCGCGTGGCACCTGCGACCGATCTTTGACCGATCTGCGCGATCGCAATGGGGCCGCCCAAGGCCAGCAAGAGAACAAGGATGGAAAGTGTGTCGATCATCGCGATCAGATCCCGGATCGTGCAAAGGGCGAATTTAGATCTTGCCCGCCTCTCTTCAGCCCATCTTCTCCGAAGGGTGTTTCCGATCCAAGATTCAGATATCGGTGGCGGCAGGCTCTCGCCACATTGCTGGCACGGAGAGGTTTGGGCGCGCAGAGTAGAGGTCGATCACGCCTGGACGCACATCTATCGCGCCATTCTGAAACGCGAGAATGGTTCGATCATTCTCCGGGGGTTGCATCCCCATAACTCCCCTTTTGCCGCACAGCCTGTAGTTGACCCCCTCCGTTGCCAGATATAGAGGTGAGCAGGACCGGACCGATGGTCCTCAGGCGTGCAGTCCAGCCAAGGAGACCTCAGGTGGAAGACCTGCTCAGAGACTATGCCCCGATCCTGATTTTTCTGGCTCTGGCCATCGGCTTGGGGATTGTATTGATCCTCGCCGCCGTGGTTTTGGCGGTGCGCAACCCCGACCCTGAAAAGGTCTCGGCTTATGAATGCGGGTTCAACGCGTTTGACGATGCGCGGATGAAATTCGACGTGCGCTTCTACCTCGTGGCGATCCTGTTCATCATCTTTGACCTGGAAGTTGCGTTCCTCTTCCCCTGGGCGGTGGCGTTTTCCGACATATCTATGGTGGGGTTCTGGTCGATGATGGTCTTCCTGGCCGTCCTGACGATCGGCTTCGCCTATGAGTGGAAAAAGGGAGCGTTGGAATGGCAGTAATGACTGGCGCGAACACCGCGGGCGCGGACCGCGAAGTGGCCACGCAAGAATTGAACCGCGAATTGCAGGATAAGGGGTTCCTGCTGACTTCGACCGAAGACATCATCAACTGGGCACGTACCGGGTCGCTGCATTGGATGACCTTCGGCTTGGCCTGTTGCGCGGTCGAGATGATGCACACCTCGATGCCGCGCTATGATGCCGAACGCTTCGGAATTGCGCCCCGCGCCTCCCCGCGGCAGTCGGATGTGATGATTGTGGCCGGCACGCTGACCAACAAAATGGCACCGGCGCTGCGCAAAGTGTACGACCAGATGCCCGAGCCGCGTTATGTGATCTCGATGGGGTCCTGCGCCAATGGCGGTGGCTATTACCACTACAGCTATTCCGTGGTGCGCGGCTGCGACCGGATTGTGCCGGTGGATATCTATGTGCCGGGCTGCCCGCCGACCGCCGAAGCCCTGCTTTACGGTATTTTGCAGCTTCAGCGGAAAATCCGCCGGACCGGGACGATCACCCGCTAAGGGCCGCGACGCCCGCGAGGAGAGACGAGAATGAGCGACGAGAGCCTGCGCGAACTGGCCGAGCATATCGCCGAAAAGCAAGCCGATGCGGTTGTCGGAACCGAGATCGCTTTTGGCGAGCTGACCGTGGAAATCACGGCGACCGAGGTCGACGATTTTGTCGAGTTCCTGAAAACGGACCGGAATTGCGCGTTTTCGACCCTGATCGACATCACGGCGGTGGATTACCCGACTCGGGACAAACGCTTCGATGTCGTTTGGCATTTCCTCTCAATGTATCAAAACCACCGCATTCGCGTGAAAGCGCAGGTCCGCGTGGATCAGATTGTGGCCTCGATCAGCAGCCTCTATCCTTCGGCGAATTGGTATGAGCGTGAGGTGTTCGACATGTTCGGCATTCTCTTCTCGGGGCACCCCGATTTGCGTCGTATTCTGACTGATTATGGGTTCCGCGGGCATCCGCTGCGCAAGGATTTCCCGACCACGGGCTATACCGAGGTCCGCTATGACGAGAAGCTGAAGCGCGTGGTCTATGAGCCGGTGAGCCTAGTGCAGGAGTATCGGCAGTTCGACTTCATGTCGCCGTGGGAGGGGGCGGAATACATCCTGCCCGGGGATGAGAAATCCGAGGAGGCGGCGAAATGATGGACGGCGGCACAGATACCGGGCGCGGCTTCGAAGACGCGCAGACCGGCGAACAGCAAATCCGCAATTTCAACATCAATTTCGGGCCGCAGCACCCGGCGGCGCATGGCGTGTTGCGTCTGGTTCTGGAGTTGGACGGCGAGATTTGTGAGCGCTGCGACCCGCATATCGGCCTTCTGCATCGCGGCACCGAGAAGTTGATGGAGAGCCGGACTTACCTGCAAAACCTGCCTTACTTCGATCGGCTGGATTATGTCGGCACGATGAACCAGGAACATGCTTGGTGCCTGGCGATCGAGAAACTGACCGGCACCGAGGTGCCGCGCCGGGCACAGTTGATCCGCGTGCTCTATTGCGAGATCGGGCGCATCCTGAACCACATCCTCAATGTGACGACGCAGGCCCTAGATGTTGGCGCGCTGACCCCGCCGCTTTGGGGGTTTGAAGAGCGCGAGAAGCTGATGATCTTCTATGAGCGCGCCTGCGGGGCGCGGCTCCACGCCGCCTATTTCCGCCCAGGTGGGGTGCATCAGGATCTGCCGCCCGATCTGATCGAGGATATCGATAGCTGGGCCAAGGGGTTCCCGAAAGTTCTGGACGATATCGACGGGCTTCTGACGGAGAACCGGATCTTCAAACAGCGCAATGCCGATATCGGCATCGTCACAGAGGAAGACATTCAGAACTGGGGCTATTCCGGCGTGATGGTGCGCGGATCGGGCCTCGCCTGGGATTTGCGGCGCGCGCAGCCCTATGAATGCTACGACGAGTTTGAATTCATGATCCCGGTTGGCAAGAATGGCGATTGTTATGACCGCTATCTCTGCCGCATGGCTGAGATGCGCGAAAGCGCCAAGATCATCATCCAGGCCTGCGAGAAACTGCGGAATGAGCCGGGCGAGATTATGGCGCGTGGCAAGATCACACCCCCAAGCCGGGGTGACATGAAAACCTCGATGGAAGCGCTGATCCACCACTTCAAGCTCTACACCGAAGGCTTTCACGTGCCGGCAGGCGAGGTTTATGCAGCGGTGGAAGCGCCGAAAGGTGAATTCGGGGTTTATCTGGTCGCCGACGGGACGAACAAACCTTATCGCTCGAAAATCCGCGCGCCTGGCTACCCGCATCTGCAATCGATGGATCACCTTTGCAAGGGGCACCAATTGGCGGATGTCTCGGCTATTTTGGGCTCACTCGATATCGTGTTTGGCGAGGTGGATCGGTAGTTGTCGCCCATGCTTCTCTGCTTCAAAAATATCCCCGCCGGAGGCATCAGCGCGTGCCACGCTCGCCCCGGCCTGACGCATAAGGACCGCGCCTGATATGCTCCGCCGTCTTCACCTCGACCAACCCGACAGCTTCGCCTTCACGCCCGCCAATCAGGCCTGGGCCGAGGCGCAGATCACCAAATACCCCGAGGGCCGGCAGGCCAGCGCGATCATTCCGCTGCTTTGGCGGGCGCAGGAGCAGGAAGGATGGCTGAGCCGCCCGGCTATTGAATATGTCTGCGATATGCTTGGCATGGCGCATATCCGGGGCCTCGAAGTCGCAACCTTCTATTTCATGTTTCAGCTTCAGCCGGTCGGATCGGTCGCGCATATCCAGGTTTGCGGCACGACCTCCTGTATGATCTGCGGCGCAGAAGACCTGATCGGGGTGTGTCAGGAAAAGATTGCCAAGCGGCCGCATCAACTCTCTGCCGATGGCAAGTTTTCCTGGGAAGAGGTGGAATGCCTCGGCTCTTGCGCCAACGCACCGATGGCCCAGATCGGCAAGGATTACTACGAAGACCTGACGGCGGAGAAGCTCGGTTGGATCATCGACGAGATGGCCGCTGGTCGGGTGCCGACACCCGGGCCGCAAAACGGGCGCTATGCCTCGGAACCGGCGGGCGGGCTGACCTCGCTGAAAGACTACGAAGCGGGCAAAGACGATCTGAACGTCTCGGCCCGTTTAGCAACCGATATTGGCGACACGATCAAACGGATCGACGGGACCGAAGTGCCGCTGATCGCCAATTGGGGCCGTCAGTCGGGCGGCGATGTCGCTGAGGCGCCCGCGAAACCCAAAGCGACGCCTGCGCCTGCCGCCAAAGCCGCGCCGACACCAGAACCGGCAACTCCGCCTGCCTCTGAGCCGGCGGTGGCTGAGGTGGCACCAGAAACGCTAAGCGCGCCGCGCGACGGTGGGGCCGACGATCTGAAACGGATCAGCGGTGTCGGGCCGAAGCTTGAGGGTGTGCTGAACGAGTTGGGCTTCTGGCATTTCGACCAGATCGCGGCCTGGACCGAGGCCGAGATCGCTTGGGTCGATGCCCGGTTGAAGTTTAAAGGTCGTATTGAACGCGATGATTGGATCGCCCAGGCCCGCAGTTTCGCTTCAGAATAAGGCAAGACAGGGCCGATCTCTCACGCTAGCTTGTGACCGCGAAAACGCATCACAAGTCTAGGGGAGATGTCGGATGAACGAGACGTCGGGCGCGCCGAGCTGCGCAACGATCTGTTGGATTGCAGGTGGCGTTTTGGGCCTGCTGCTGATGATCATTTTGATCTCAACGGCGGGTTGGGGATTTTTCGGGGCACTGATCGTCGGCGCTTTGGTCGGTATTGGCGCGGCCTATCTGCTGAAGATGCTCTTCTGCAACAGGGCGCAAACGGCGGGTGAGACCATGGCGCGCCCTGCATCAACCGCCGCAAGCGCGCCACCAGCACCTGTGGTCACGCCAGCGCCGGAGGCAGAACCCGAGACACCCGCGCCGACAGAGGCCGTAGAGCCTACGCCTGTATCGACACCCGCGCCAACGTCAGTTTCCGATGCAGGCACACAACCTCAAGGGCTCGCTGCCGCTCGTGAAGGTGGCGCAGATGATCTCAAGAAGATCAAAGGCGTTGGGCCAAAGCTTGAGCAGATGCTCAACGAGATGGGCTATTACCATTTCGATCAGATTGCCGCGTGGACTGCTGATGAGGTGGCTTGGGTCGATGCCAATCTCAAAGGGTTCAAGGGCCGGGTCAGTCGCGACACCTGGGTCGAGCAGGCGAAGCTATTGGCCGCAGGGGGTGAGACCGATTTTTCCAAGAAAGTTGACGAAGGCGATGTATATTGACCCTCGGGAGGAAGTTGTGACTGCCGCTTAGGAGAGCAAAATGAAACTGGCAGAGAATCTCTGGCTTGGGTCCGTCGCGGCCCAGCAAAACCTTCTTCACATGGTTAACTATTCCACCGCGTTCTATGGCGCCGCGGCGCTGCAAGGGGCGCATCTGGGTCTTACGGCTCCGGTGACGTTTTGGTCGGCCCTTTCACGCGTGAGTGACGGGGCGATCCCGGCCAATCTGGATGTTACCCCGCCAGCACCGGCTCCTGCGCCAAAAGCCGAGGCTTCGAAACCGCAGCCCGCCGAGGCTGCGCCCATCGCCGCCGAGCCGGACGTGGTGCCGGATATCAAGCCGGTCGCCGCGAGCCCACATTTGTTGGACGCGCCGCGTGACGGCAAAGCGGATGACTTGACCGTCATTTCGGGGATCGGGCCAAAGCTGGCGGAGACGTTGGGCGAATTTGGTATCTACCACTATGACCAAATCGCGTCGCTGGACACGGTTGGCATTGATTGGCTGAACGAACAGCAACCGGGTTTCAAAGCCCTGGTGGCTCGGTTCGACTTGGTTGGGCAGGCGAAAGTGTTGGCGACCGGGTAAGTCACGCCAAAACGGGCGGTGTGCATTGTGCGCCGCCCGCGATCTGGGATAGACCCACCAGGCCAGGACCAATGTGACCGCGACCCATGCCTCAATCCACCGATCCCGATCACCGCAATGTGCGCCAGATTCGTCTGGCCGCGATTGTTATGGCGGCGACGATGGTGATCTGGATGGGCGCGCAACTCTTGGGCGGCCAGTTGGGATTGCCCGCCCGGTTTGTGTTTTTGTTCGACCTTGCGGCAATCGCGGCTCTGGTCTGGGCGCTTTTTGTGACGTATCAGGTGCATAAGGCGCGGCGCGACCGTCGGGCGCGCGGCACGGAGGATAAGGACAGATAGATGCTCCAGGACAAAGATCGGATTTTCACCAATCTCTACGGCATGCATGACCGGACATTGGCCGGTGCGAAGAGCCGTGGCCATTGGGATGGCACTGACAAGCTGGTGCAGTTGGGCCGCGATAAGATTGTGGAGATCATGAAAGGGTCTGGCCTGCGCGGACGCGGCGGGGCGGGTTTCCCCACCGGGTTGAAATGGTCGTTCATGCCAAAAGAAAGCGATGGCCGACCGTCCTATCTGGTGGTGAATGCCGACGAATCCGAGCCCGGCACCTGCAAAGACCGCGAGATTATGCGAAATGATCCGCATACGTTGATCGAAGGGTGTTTGATCGCGAGTTTCGCGATGGGCGCGAATGTCAGCTATATCTATATCCGTGGCGAATATATCCGCGAGCGCGAGGCGCTGCAGGCCGCGATTGATGAATGCTATGACAATGGCTTGCTTGGCAAAAACGCGGCCGGGTCGGGGTGGGATTTCGACCTCTACCTCGCTCATGGCGCAGGCGCATATATTTGCGGCGAAGAAACCGCTTTGCTTGAGAGCCTCGAGGGCAAAAAGGGCATGCCGCGGATGAAGCCACCCTTCCCGGCAGGCGCGGGGCTCTATGGCTGCCCGACCACCGTGAACAACGTGGAATCCATCGCTGTGGTGCCAACGATCCTGCGGCGGGGGGCGGATTGGTTTGCGGGGTTTGGCCGCCCGAACAACTCCGGCACCAAGCTTTTCGCGATCTCTGGCCATGTGAATAACCCTTGTGTCGTCGAAGAAGAGATGTCGATCCCGTTTGACGAGCTGATTGAGCGTCATTGCGGCGGCATTCGCGGCGGCTGGGACAATCTTAAGGCCGTGATCCCCGGCGGATCCTCGGTGCCCTGTCTGCCCGGCTCGGTGATGCGCGAAGACGCGATCATGGATTTCGATTGGCTGCGGGAACAGCAATCCGGCCTCGGAACGGCGGCGGTGATCGTGATGGACAACTCCACCGACATCATCAAAGCGATCTGGCGGCTCTCGAAATTCTATAAGCACGAGAGCTGCGGCCAGTGCACACCCTGTCGCGAAGGCACCGGCTGGATGATGCGTGTGATGGACCGTTTGGTGAAGGGCGAAGCAGATGTCGAAGAGATCGACATGCTGCTCGACGTCACCAAACAGGTGGAAGGCCACACGATCTGCGCCCTTGGTGATGCCGCCGCTTGGCCGATCCAAGGCCTGATCCGGCATTTCCGTGACGAGATTGAAGACCGGATCAAACATAAACGCGGCGCAGCCATCGCGGCGGAGTGACGCCAGCGTTTTTTTGAGGCCGTCGAGATCATCAGTATCCTGGCATCATCGTGCCTTGCAGGTGTGGCTGTTTCACAGATCGCTCACCGGTCCGGGCGCTCCAAGATCGCGTGGCTGGGCCGTTAGCTGGGTGGCCTGCTCCTCTCCATAACGCTTTTGCTTAGAGCCCCATTAAGTGGATAGGGGGCCGTCCACATCGGACCCATCGCCGGGGACTCTAGGCCCTTTTGCGCCTCGTCAGATTCACACTGGTGACGAGAGATAGGCGCGCCCTGTGGCACGGCGGACTCAGCCAAGTTGCCACATGCACAGTCTGATCTTGCTGAAAATCTGATTTTTTCTATTCTGGCAACAATCAAGAATACCGGCCCGCAGTGTATGACGGGCCGACATGCATGACGAGGGGCAGTTTCATGGCAAGCGTTTATCGCGTTGGTTTGACATTGATTTTTCTCTGCTGCTGCGTGGCGGGGATGATCCTGGGCTATACTTGGGGTATTGGCGGCTCGATCCTGGGCGTGGTTCTGGGGGCCATGCTGGCCTCAGTCATTGCGCTGATGCTGAACACGCCGGAGCGGATGGAGACGGCGTTTTACTCGATCTTGACGCTCATATTCATCGCGACGACGATCTACCTCATCATCACATTTTGGGGCGTGCGGCTTTAGGGCCAAGACCTCTCGAACTGCTCTACCCGCAGACCGAAAGACTCGAGCACGGTGCGTCATAGATCGGCGTGAAGTCCCGTATTCGAGGGGAAAAGCGCGGGAAATCGCCCATATCGGCACCGCGTTATTGAATATCAAATGTCGCAAACCCCAGATCACCCTGATGGCAGGACGGATCTCGTGAAGGATTTGAGATGAGACATTATGCGAAAGTGCTGGGCCTCTGCGTGCTGGTCTCGGGCTTCGGTTTATTAACGTCGATGGCGATGGCCCAAGAGGACAGATGGCAGGGGTTGCGCGATGACCCGCAGATCGCGAGCGGCGTGTTGGTCGCCGCGATTGGGCGGCTGATTGAGGACAATTGCCCGACGATCGAAAGACGGCGCGGTCCGGCGCGGTTGGCGGCGCTTCCCTTGTTCAACCGGGCCTTATCGCTCGGCTATTCTCAGAGTGAGATCGCAGCCTATATTGATGACGACATCGAAAAAGAGCGGGTGCGGGGCCTGGCGCGCCGATGGTTGGCGCAGCAAGGCGCCTCGGAGGACGTGCCGGAAACCATCTGTCAGGTGGGCCGCGACGAAATTTCCGCCGGTTCTACAATTGGCAGATTGCTCCGAGAGGGTTAGAAGGCGGAGAACGGCACACCTGGGGCTGATTTGACCTGGGCCAGTGAGGACCCGCACCGATGAGCGAGCTGCGCACAATCGTCATTGACGACAAAGAGATTGAAGTGGATCCGGCGATGACGCTGATCCAGGCCTGTGAGCAAGCCGGGGTCGAAATCCCCCGCTTCTGTTATCACGAACGGCTGTCGATCGCGGGCAATTGCCGGATGTGTTTGGTGGAGGTCGTGGGCGGCCCGCCGAAACCCGCCGCGTCTTGCGCCATGCAGGTGCGCGATTTGCGCCCCGGCCCAGAAGGGCAGCCGCCAGTGGTGAAGACCAACTCTCCAATGGTTAAGAAGGCCCGCGAGGGCGTGATGGAGTTCCTGCTCATCAACCACCCGCTGGATTGCCCGATCTGCGACCAGGGCGGGGAATGTGATCTGCAAGATCAGGCGATGGCCTATGGTGTCGATTTCTCCCGCTTCCGGGAGCCGAAACGCGCCGTGGATAATATGGATCTCGGCCCGCTGGTGGGCACTGCGATGACGCGCTGTATCTCCTGCACTCGCTGCGTGCGGTTTATCACCGAGGTCGCGGGTATGCCCGAACTCGGTCAAACGGGGCGTGGTGAGGATGCGGAGATCACATCCTATCTGGGCGCGACTCTGGATAGCGAGCTGCAAGGCAACATCGTTGACCTGTGCCCGGTGGGTGCGCTGACCTCGAAACCCTATGCCTTCACCGCCCGGCCTTGGGAGCTGACCAAGACCGAGACCATCGATGTGATGGATGCGCTTGGTTCCAACATCCGGGTGGATACCAAGGGCCGCGAAGTGATGCGGATTCTGCCGCGCAACCATGATGGCGTGAACGAGGAATGGCTGTCCGACAAGTCGCGCTATGTCTGGGACGGGCTGCGCCGCCAGCGGCTCGACACGCCTTACATCCGTGAAAATGGCAAGCTTCGGCCCGGCGGATGGGGCGAGGCCTTGACCGCGGCTGCCGAAGCTATGAAAGGCAAGAAACTGGTCGGTTTGGTCGGTGATCTGGCCCCGGTCGAGGCTGCCTTCGCGCTGAAACAGCTTGTCGAAGGGCAGGGCGGCAGCGTCGAATGCCGCACCGATGGGGCGAAACTGCCGGCGGGCAACCGCTCGGTCTATGTTGGCACGGCGACGATTGAAGATATCGATGACGCGCAGGCGATCATGCTGGTCGGCACCAATCCACGCGCCGAAGCGCCGGTCTTGAACGCGCGTATCCGCAAAGCCTGGACCAAAGGCGCGGTTGTCGGCCTGATCGGCGAGGCTGTGGACCTGACCTATGACTATGTTCATCTGGGCACGGGCCGCAAAGACCTGAGCGCGCAGCTTGGCAAGGAGCATCCGTCTGTTCAGGGCAAGAAGAGCCTGGTGATCGTGGGCCAGGGCGCGCTGCGCGAGGCCGATGGCGAGGCGGTTCTGAGCCAAGTCATGCAACTCTGCGAAGAAACCGACTCGCAACTGCTCGTTTTGCACACCGCCGCCTCCCGTGTCGGCGCAATGGACGCGGGCTGCGTGACCGAAGGCGGCATGGCCGCCGCCGTGGACGGGGCCGAGGTGGTCTATAATCTGGGTGCCGATGAGGTGGAGATCGCCGCTGGGGCCTTTGTGATTTACCAAGGGTCCCATGGTGACCGGGGGGCGCATCGCGCCGACATCATTTTGCCCGCCGCGGCCTATACCGAGGAGCAGGGCCTCTTCGTGAACACCGAAGGTCGCCCGCAATTGGCGCTTCGCGCGAGCTTTGCTCCTGGCGAAGCGAAGGAGAATTGGGCAATCCTACGCGCCCTCTCAGCCGAGATCGGGGCAACCTTGCCCTACGACTCGCTAGCGCAATTGCGCCAGGCGCTGGTGGCCGAGGCACCGCATCTGGCGATGATCGACGAGGTGCCAGCCAATGAGTGGCAAAAGTTGGAGTTGAAAGCCCCGGGCGATGCGGATTTCGTCAATGCCGTGGCTGATCATTACCTGACCAACCCGATCACCCGCGCAAGCCAGTTGATGGCTGAACTCAGCGCCAACGCGAAGGCCCGCGCCACGACCAAAATCGCGGCGGAGTAACGCCGCTTGGCGGGGCTGGGTTTCTCTCCTGTCGTCACCGGGTTTGCCGCGCTCTGCCTGCTGGCGGCCTGTGTCGATGGTCGACCGGTGGACAGCCCAAATCGCGCGGCGTTTTACGATGGAGTCGAGACTCGGCTTCTCGATGACGAGCTTGTTAATTTTCAGGTGCAAATGACGGGTATGGCCACACGCGCGGATGTGGAGGACTATGCCAAATGCGCGGCGGCGCAATATACGTTAATCCGGGGCTATGGCTTTGCGCGACATGTCCGCACAAATGTGCAGGAAGAGGGTGGCGTTTGGCGCGGAGATGCGGTTTACACCATCTCACCGGCGCTCCCGCGAGGGTTGCAGACGCTTGACGCCGAAGTGGTGGCGGCGGCCTGTGCTGAGCAAGGCATACCGACGGTGTGAGGACTGATGGACGGCTTCTTTACAACAACCCCTGGCATCATCTTGATCATGGCCGCGCAGAGCCTGTTGATCATCGGCTTTGTGATGATCTCGCTTCTGTTCCTGGTTTATGGCGACCGCAAGATCTGGGCCGCGGTTCAGATGCGCCGCGGGCCCAATGTGGTGGGGGCCTTTGGCCTGCTGCAATCGGTGGCCGACGCGCTGAAATACATCGTGAAAGAGGTGGTCGTGCCTGCCGGCGCCGACAAGCCGGTTTTCATGCTCGCCCCGATGACCTCGTTCGTGCTGGCGATCATCGCCTGGGCGGTCATTCCGTTCAATGACACTTGGGTTCTGGCCGATCTGAACGTGGCCATCCTTTATGTCTTCGCCATGTCCTCCTTGGAGGTTTATGGCGTGATCATGGGGGGGTGGGCATCGAACTCGAAATACCCGTTCCTTGGTTCGCTCCGCTCGGCGGCGCAGATGATTTCTTATGAGGTCTCGATTGGCCTCATCATCATCGGGGTGATCATCACTACGGGCAGCATGAATTTCGGCGATATCGTGCGGGCGCAGGATGGGTCTTATGGGCTCTTTAGCTGGTACTGGCTGCCGCATTTGCCGATGGTGTTCCTGTTCTTCATCAGCTCGCTGGCCGAGACGAACCGACCGCCCTTCGACTTGCCCGAGGCGGAATCCGAACTCGTGGCGGGCTATCAGGTGGAGTATTCCGCGACGCCGTTCCTGCTTTTCATGGCAGGTGAATATATCGCGATCTTCTTGATGTGCGCGCTGATTACGCTGCTTTTCTTCGGTGGTTGGCTCTCCCCGATCCCGGGCATCGCGGATGGCGCGCTCTGGATGATCGCCAAAATGGCGTTCTTCTTCTTCCTCTTCGCGATGGTGAAAGCCATCACGCCGCGTTATCGCTATGATCAGTTGATGCGGCTTGGCTGGAAAGTGTTCCTGCCGTTCTCCCTCGCTTGGGTTGTTATCGTGTCCTTCCTGGCGAAATTCGAACTCTTTGGCGGCGCCTATGCCCGTTGGGCGATTGGAGGCTAACCGATGACTCAGATCGACTATAATCGCGCTGCGAAGTACTTTCTGCTGGCCGATTTCTTCAAAGGCTTCGGGCTTGGGATGAAGTATTTCTTCGCGCCGAAAGCCACCGTGAACTACCCGCATGAAAAGGGCCCGCTCTCGCCGCGGTTCCGGGGCGAGCACGCGCTCCGCCGCTATCCGAATGGCGAAGAACGCTGCATTGCCTGCAAACTTTGCGAGGCGATCTGTCCGGCCCAGGCCATCACCATTGATGCCGAGCCGCGCGAAGACGGCAGCCGCCGAACCACGCGCTATGACATCGACATGACGAAATGCATCTATTGCGGCTTCTGCCAAGAGGCCTGCCCGGTGGATGCGATCGTCGAGGGGCCGAATTTCGAATTCGCGACCGAAACCCGCGAAGAGCTGTTCTATGACAAGGCCAAGCTCCTGGAAAACGGCGAGCGCTGGGAGGCGGAGATCGCCCGCAACCTCGAATTGGATGCGCCCTACCGATGAATGACGCCCCGCAGAACCCCTTTGCCGCGATGCTGGCTCAGACCCAGGAGATGACCCAGGATTGGGTGAAAGCTCTGAACCCTGCGATGGCGAGTTTCACGCCGCAAGGCTTTGACAAGATGTGGCCGACCATCCCATCGGAGGTGTTGGAGACCTTCTGGGGTAAGCAGTTCAACCCCGAAGGGCTGGACGCGAAAACTCGGCTGTTGCTGACCTTGCAGGGGCTGACCATTCAAGGCGCGGTGGCCGAACCGCAAATCCGGCTGACCGTGCGCCATGCGATCGAGGCCGGTGCCACGCCGCAAGAGATTGCCGAGACCATCGGTCAGGCCGCGATGTTTGCCGGGGTTCCGGCAATGAACAAAGCCATGGAACTGGCTAAAGACGCCATTGACGGGGCGGGGGAGTAAGCGATGGGCATCGCGGATTTCACATTTTACCTCTTTGCGATCACCGTGGTGACGGCGGCGCTTTTCGTGGTCGTGGCGCGCAACCCGGTGCATTCGGTGCTCTGGCTGATCCTGGCCTTCCTGTCGTCGGCGGGCCTGTTCGTGATGCTGGGCGCGGAATTTGTCGCGATGCTCTTGATCATCGTCTATGTCGGCGCGGTCGCGGTGCTGTTCCTCTTTGTGGTGATGATGCTGGATGTGGATTTTGCCGAGCTGAAGGCGGAGATGGCCAAATACATCCCCGTTGCGGGGCTGATCGGTATCGTGCTGCTGATGCAACTGGGGCTGGCGCTTGGCACTTGGCAGTTCTCCGAAGGGATTGATCAGCGCCTGGGCAACCCCACGCCGCCGCTGGATGAGATCCACAACACGCGAGCCCTGGGTCTGCTGATCTATGATCAATACATCCTGCTCTTCCAACTGGCGGGTTTGATCCTATTGGTGGCGATGATCGGTGCCATCGTGCTGACGTTGCGCCATCGCCAGGACATAAAACGCCAGGACGTGGTGGCCCAGATGATGCGTGATCCGGCCAAGGCGATGGAATTGAAAGACGTGAAACCGGGGCAGGGGCTCTAAACCCGCTCCAGCCGCATTCCGGCGGCGAAGAAGAACGACAGATGGGGACGTGCAACGGCGCCCCGGAGGGACGAGATGAGTATTGGACTGGAACATTACCTGACGGTGGCAGCGGCGCTGTTCGTCATTGGGATTTTCGGGATTTTCCTGAACCGGAAGAATGTGATCGTCATTCTGATGTCGATCGAGTTGATGCTGCTCGCGGTCAATATCAACCTTGTGGCCTTCTCCAGCTTCCTAGGTGATCTGACGGGGCAGGTCTTTACCATGTTCGTTCTGACCGTTGCTGCCGCCGAGGCGGCGATTGGTCTGGCCATTCTGGTCTGTTTCTTCCGCAACCGCGGCACGATCGCGGTGGAAGATGTCAATGTGATGAAGGGCTAGCGCGCCATGGAAACCATCCTCCTTTTCGCGCCGCTGGTTGGTGCCCTTATCTGCGGATTTTCCTGGCGGTTGATCGGGGAACAGGCGGCCTGCGCTACGGCGACCGGGTTCTTGTTCCTCTCGATGCTCCTGAGCTGGATCATCTTCCTCAGTTTCGACCCAAGTGCGCATGAGAATGGCTATTACACCGAGCCGCTCTTCACCTGGATCGCCTCGGGCACGCTCGACACGTCCTGGGGTATTCGCATCGACCGGCTGACGGCGATCATGTTGATCGTGATCACCACGGTCTCGGCGCTCGTGCATCTCTATTCTTTCGGCTACATGGCCCATGACGACAATTTCAAAGAGGGCGAGAGCTATCGCCCGCGTTTCTTTGCCTATCTGTCGTTCTTCACCTTCACCATGTTGGTGCTGGTCACTGCCGATAACCTCTTGCAGCTCTTCTTCGGTTGGGAGGGTGTGGGTGTCGCGTCCTACCTGTTGATCGGCTTTTACTACCGCAAACCCTCGGCTGGCGCTGCGGCGATGAAAGCCTTCATCGTCAACCGGGTTGGCGATTTCGGCTTCCTTCTTGGGATTTTCGCGCTCTTCTGGATGTCGGATAGCATCAATTTCGATGTGGTCTTGGCCATGGGCCCGGAACTGGCGGAGGCGACGTTCAATTTCCTCGGCTATGAGGTGAATGCGGTCAACACCATCGCCATGTTGCTCTTCATCGGTGCGATGGGGAAATCGGCGCAGCTTTTCTTGCACACCTGGTTGCCAGACGCGATGGAAGGCCCGACGCCGGTCTCCGCGCTGATCCACGCAGCCACCATGGTAACGGCGGGTGTCTTCCTGGTTTGCCGGATGTCGCCGATCATGGAATACGCGCCGTTTGCGACCAATTTCATCATCCTGATCGGCGCGGCCACGGCGTTCTTCGCCGCCACTGTGGGGCTGGTGCAGAACGATATCAAACGGGTCATCGCCTATTCGACCTGTTCGCAGCTTGGCTACATGTTCGTGGCCGCGGGCGTTGGCGTTTACTCGGTTGCGATGTTCCATCTCTTCACCCACGCCTTCTTCAAGGCGATGCTCTTCCTGGGCGCCGGTTCCGTCATCCATGCGATGCATCATGAGCAGGACATGCGGAACTATGGCGGCCTTCGGAAGAAGATCCCCTACACGTTCTGGGCGATGATGATCGGCACGCTGGCGATTACCGGGGTCGGTATCCCGACCACCTATTTCGGCTTCGCCGGGTTCTTCTCCAAGGACGCAGTGGTGGAAAGCGCCTTTGCCTTTGGTGGCGGGCTTGGCCAATACGCCTTCTGGATGCTGATCATCGCGGCGGTATTCACCAGCTTCTATTCCTGGCGTCTGATGTTCATGACCTTCTTCGGCGCGCCGCGGGGCGACAAACACACTCATGATCATGCCCATGAGAGCCCCTGGACCATGCTGGTGCCGCTTGGGGCGCTGGCCATCGGCGCGATCTTCTCGGGCGTCGTTTGGTATAACAGCTTCTTCGGCAAAACCGATCAGGTGGCCGAATTCTTCGGTGTCGAGTACGCTGTCGCCGGTGAGCATGGTGATGCGGCCCATGGCGATGACAGCCACGGGGCTGACGAAAGCCATGGCGAGGAAAGCGCCTCCGAGGAGAGCCATGGCGGCGACGCCTATGCCACCGACGCGGCGCATGGGGACGAGGGCGACCATGGCTATGCCCATTATGTCTTCACCAGCCCGCCAGGCGAAGGTGCGATCCATGCCGGCCCTGACAACGATGTATTGAACGAGGCCCATGAGGTGCCGACTTGGGTGAAATGGTCGCCTGCCGTGGCGATGCTGCTCGGGCTGTTCGTCGCTTACATGTTCTATGTCGCGGTGCCGAGCCTGCCGCGCCGGTGGGCGGAGACGAACCCGGTCCTTTACCGGTTCCTGCTTAACAAATGGTATTTCGATGAGATTTACGAGGCGGTCTTTGTGCGGCCCGCGGTGGCGCTTGGCCGGTTCCTCTGGAAACGCGGCGATGGTGATGTGATCGACGGGGGCATCAACGGTCTGGCGATGGGGATCATCCCTTTCCTGACCCGGCTCGCAGGGCGGGCGCAGTCCGGTTACATCTTCCATTACGCCTTTGCGATGGTGCTGGGGATCGTGCTTTTGATCACCTGGGTCACCCTCTCGGTCGGGGGTTAAGAGACAAGACATGGACCAACTTCTTTCCATCGTAACCTTCCTTCCGCTGGTGGCCGCGCTGATCATGGCGCTTTTGCTGCGGGGCAATGACGCGGCCGCACAGCTCAACGCCAAACGCTTGGCGCTGGCGGCGACGACGGCTACCTTTGTGATCTCGCTTTTTGTTCTGCTGGAATTCGATCCGCAGAATACCGGCTTCCAGATGGTCGAAGAGTACGATTGGCTTCTGGGCCTGACCTACAAGGTCGGTGTGGACGGGATCAGTGTGCTGTTTGTGCTCTTGACCACCTTCCTGATGCCGCTGGTCATCGCCGCCTGTTGGGACGTCACCCATCGGGTCAAGGAATACATGATCGCGCTTTTGATCCTCGAGACCTTGATGATCGGGGTTTTCGTCGCGCTTGATCTGGTCCTGTTCTACCTGTTCTTCGAGGCAGGCCTTATCCCGATGTTCCTGATCATCGGTATCTGGGGCGGCAAGAACCGCATCTATGCCAGCTTCAAGTTCTTCCTCTACACCTTCCTCGGCTCGGTCCTCATGCTGGTCGCGATGGTGGGCATGTATGTGGATGCAGGCACGACCGACATTCCGAGCCTGCTGCAGCATCAATTCAGCGCCGGACCGATCACGCTCCTGGGATGGCAGATCGCGGGCGGCATGCAGATGCTCATGTGGATCGCGTTCTTCGCCAGTTTTGCGGTGAAGATGCCGATGTGGCCGGTCCATACCTGGCTGCCGGATGCCCACGTGCAAGCGCCCACGGCGGGCTCGGTCGTTCTGGCCGCGATCCTGTTGAAAATGGGCGGCTATGGCTTCCTGCGCTTCTCGATCCCGATGTTCCCCGTTGCCTCCGATATCATGGCGCCGCTGGTCATGTGGCTCAGCGTGATTGCGATTATCTACACCTCGCTGGTCGCGATGGTGCAGGAGGATATGAAGAAGCTGATCGCCTATAGCTCGGTCGCCCATATGGGCTTTGTGACCATGGGTATTTTCGCCGCCAACCAACAAGGTGTGGATGGCGCGATCTTTCAGATGATCAGCCATGGCTTTATCTCGGGTGCGCTCTTCCTCTGCGTCGGCGTGATCTATGACCGGATGCACACGCGCGATATCGACGCCTATGGCGGGCTGGTGACCCGGATGCCCGCTTATGCGGCGGTGTTCATGCTCTTCACGATGGCCAATGTCGGCCTGCCGGGCACCTCCGGCTTCGTCGGGGAGTTCCTGACGCTTATCGGCGTGTTCCAGGTCAACACCTGGATCGGCGTTCTGGCCGCAACCGGTGTGATCCTCTCGGCGGGTTATGCGCTGTGGCTCTACCGCCGGGTTGTCTTTGGCGATCTGATCAAGGAAAGCTTGAAATCCATCACTGACATGACGGGCCGCGAGCGGGCGATTTTTGCGCCGCTTATCGTCATGACCCTGCTTTTGGGCGTCTATCCGAGCCTGGTGACCGATGTGATCGGCCCCTCGGTGGAGGCGCTTTTGACCCAATACGATCTCGCGTTGGAGCACCATGTGCCCGACACGTTGATCGCGAGCCATTGAGGTAACGCCATGATCGGCACGGATCTGTCCATCCTGATCCCTGAGATCGTTCTCGCCATCTACGCCATGGTGGGGTTGATCGGGGCGGTCTACACCTCGAAAGACGGTATGGCGTCGACGCTGACCTATGCCACGGCGGCGCTTTTCGTGGTGATGGCCTTCTATATTGGCGTCACTGCTGAGGGCACGCGTATTGCCTTTGGTGGTATGTTCATTGACGATGGCTTTGCGCGGTTTGCGAAGATCACCATTTTGCTCTCCGCCGCGGCGATACTCTTGGTTAGCCATGACTATATGGAGAAATCTGATCTCCTGAGGTTCGAATATCCGATGCTGATCACGCTGGCGACGGTCGGCATGATGATGATGGTGTCCGCTGGCGATCTGATGGCGCTTTATATGGGGCTCGAACTGCAATCGCTGTCGCTTTACGTGATTGCCTCGCTGCGACGTGACAGTGTGCGCTCGACCGAAGCTGGCCTGAAATACTTCATCCTGGGCGCTCTCTCCTCGGGTCTTCTGCTCTACGGCGCGTCGCTGGTGTATGGCTTTGCGGGCACCACGCTCTTCTCCGGCATCATCGAGGCGGCAACCGGCGGTGAGGCGTCGCTTGGCCTGCTCTTCGGTTTGGCCTTCCTCATCGCGGGCATGGCCTTCAAAGTGTCTGCCGCGCCGTTCCATATGTGGACGCCAGATGTTTATGAAGGTTCGCCGACGCCGGTCACCGCTTTCTTCGCCACCGCCCCGAAAGTTGCCGCGATGGCGCTGTTCGCGCGCGTTGTGCATGACGCCTTTGGCGGCGTTGTGGGCGACTGGCAACAAATCGTGGCGTTCCTCGCCGTCTTCTCGATGTTCCTCGGCGCCATCGCCGCGATTGGGCAGACCGACATCAAACGGCTGATGGCCTATTCCTCAATCAGCCATATGGGCTTTGCCCTGATGGGCCTCTCCGCGGGGACCGAGCAAGGCGTGACCGCGATGCTGATCTATATGGCGATCTATGTGACGATGAATATCGGCACCTTCGCCTTCATCCTGTCGATGGAGAAAGATGGGCGGCATGTGACGGAGATCTCATCGCTGAACAGTTTTGCGTCGAAAGAGCCGCTGAAGGCACTGGCGATCCTGGTCTTGATGTTCAGCCTCGCCGGCGTTCCGCCGCTGGTCGGTTTCTTCGGCAAATATGCGGTGCTTCTGGCGGCGGTCGATGCGGGCCTGGTCTGGCTGGCGGTCGCGGGCGTGATCGCCTCGGTGATCGGCGCGTTCTATTATCTGCGTATCGTCTATTTCATGTATTTTGGGGCCGACGAAGACGGGCTGGACGGTCAGATGGGGATGGTGCCTTGGGTGGGTCTCATGGCCTCCGCCGCGATCATGCTCTTTGGGGTGATCAACCTTTTTGGCGTGGACGGCCTGGCCGAAGCGGCCGCCGCGACGCTTGTCCGCTAACCCACCCATCTGGCCCGATGGCGTTGCCCGTCGGGTCTTGACCGAAACCGATAGCACGATGCTAGAGGCCGCCCGGGTTGCGCCGACGCTGGCGGGGCCTGAATGGATTTTGGCCCTGAAACAAACCGCGGCGCGCGGACGACGCGGTCGCGCCTGGGTGCAACCTAAAGGCAACTTTTCGGCCTCCTTGGTGATGCGCCCCGACGGCGGGCCAGGGCAGGCCGCGCTTCGGTCCTTTGTCGCGTCTCTCGCGCTTCGCGATGCATTTCTGGCGATGGGTGTGCCGGAGCATATGATCTCACTGAAATGGCCCAATGACGTGCTGCTAAACGGCGGTAAAGTGGCTGGAATTCTTCTGGAAAGCCTTGGTGCGGGCGCTGCCGTCTCACATCTGGTGATCGGGATCGGCGTCAACTTGGCCGCTGCTCCGAAACCGGCGGAGGTCGACGCCCACGCACTGCCGCCAGTCAGTGTGTTTGGAGAGACGGGGCTCAAGATCACGCCGCAAGATTTCCTCGATTTTCTTTCCGCGGCCTTTGCGCGTTATGAGGCGCAGTTCACGACCTATGGGTTTGCACCGATCCGCACCGAATGGTTGGCCCATGCGGCGCGTCTGGGTGAAACAATCACGGCGCGAACTGCGCAAGACGAGACGACCGGCGTGTTCGAGACAGTGGACGAAGACGGTAACTTGGTCCTAGAGACGCCGAAAGGCCGCCGGTCCATCCCGGCGGCGGAGATCCATTTCTGACGGGAGCGAGCGCATGCTTCTTTGCATCGATTGCGGCAATACAAACACGGTTTTCTCGGTTTGGAACGGGACCGAATTCCTCGCGACTTTCCGCACCTCGACCGAGCATCAACGCACAGCGGATCAGTATTTCGTCTGGTTCTCGACCCTGATGGAGAACCAAAAGCTGGATGTGGAGATCACCGATTGCATCATCTCATCAACCGTGCCGCGTGTGGTTTTCAACCTGCGCGTGCTCTGCGACCGCTATTTTGACACACGGCCCCTGGTGGTTGGCAAACCGGAATGTTTGCTACCGACCGCACCGCGCGTCGATGAGGGCACGCAGGTCGGGCCGGACCGGCTGGTCAACACCGCCGGGGCCCATGATCGCCATGGCGGCGATCTGATCGTCGTCGATTTTGGCACCGCGACCACCTTTGATGTGGTCGCCGAGGATGGCGCCTATGTGGGCGGGGTGATCGCGCCGGGCGTGAACCTGAGTCTGGAGGCGCTGCACCACGCCGCCGCCGCTCTCCCGCATGTGGACGTGACCAAACCGCAAGCGGTCATTGGCACCAACACCGTGGCCTGTATGCAATCCGGCGTCTTCTGGGGCTATGTGGGCCTGGTGCGCGGCATCACTGACCGGATTCGCGGCGAATATGACAAGCCGATGCGGATTGTCGGCACTGGCGGGCTTGCGCCGTTGTTCTCAACCGGTGATGTGTTATTTGACCTGATCGAAGATGATCTGACGATGCATGGCCTCACGGTCATCTATTCGCATAACAAGGAAAACGGCAGCTTATGAGTGATCGCGCACGGCTGATCTATCTCCCTCTCGGTGGCGCGGGGGAAATCGGGATGAATTGCTATCTCTATGGTTATGGACCGGAAGGGAAAGAGCGTTTCATTCTGGTCGATATCGGTGTCAGTTTCCCCGATATGGATGGGCAGCCTGGGGTTGACCTGATCCTGCCGGATGTATCTTGGCTGGCGGCGCGCGCGGACCGGCTTGATGGGATTTTCATAACCCATGCGCATGAAGATCATGTGGGCGCGGTTGGGCATCTCTGGAGCCAGTTGAAAGCGCCAGTCTATACCCGCGCCTTCACCGCGATCCACGCCCGGCGCAAACTGGAGGATGCGGGCCAAGATCCCGAGATCGTACAGGTCGTCGAGGCCTATCCTGAGGTGGTGGAGGCTGGCCCATTTCGCGTGCAATTCGCGCCGATTTCGCATTCGATCCCGGAGGCGTCTGCATTGGTGATCGACACGCCAGAGGGCCGGGTTGTGCATTCCGGCGACTTCAAAATTGACCATGAGCCGGTCGTGGGCGAGCCCTTTGATGAAGAGTTGTGGAAACAGGTCGCGCAGGATGGGGTCTTGGCGCTGATTTGCGATTCCACCAATGTCTTTTCCGGCCATCCGGGCCGGAGCGAGAGCCAATTGCCGGAGCCGATTGGCAAGCTGATTGCGGGTGCCAAGGGTATGGTGGTTGCCACGACTTTCGCCTCCAACATTGCGCGGCTGAAAACGCTGGCTGATGCCGGCAAGGCCAATGGCCGTTCCATTTGTCTGATGGGCCGGGCGATGAAACGGATGGTGGCCGCAGGCGTTGAAAGCGGCGTTCTGACGGATTTCCCCGCAACCGTCAGCCCGGAGGAAGCGTCTGATATTCCCCGTGAAAATCTAATGCTGATCGTGACCGGAAGCCAGGGTGAGCGCCGCGCGGCCTCGGCTGCGCTATCACGGGGCAAATACCTCGGCATGGAACTGGCCGAGGGGGATATGTTCCTCTTCTCCTCGAAAACCATCCCCGGCAATGAGGTGTCCGTCGGCCATATCCAAAATGCACTGGCCGAAAAGGGTGTCCGCGTTGTGGATGAAAGCGCCGGGTTTTACCATGTCTCCGGCCATGCCAATCGGCCCGATCTGGAGGCGATGCATGATTTGGTCCGGCCGCAGATATTGCTGCCCAACCATGGCGAGTTCCGGCATTTGCGCGAACATGCACGAGTGGCGATGGAGAAAGGCTTGCTTGGTATTGTTGCGCCGAATGGGGCGATGGTCGAGCTTTCCGGCAATCAACCAAGTGTCGTCGAGCATATCGAGGTGACGAAGACCTATCTTGATGGCACGGCCCATGTGGGGGCCTTTGATGGCGTGATCCGGGATCGGATGAAGATCGCGATCAACGGTTTGGTCATTGTGGCCCTGGTCGTCGATGAGGATGATCAGATTCTCGAAGACAGTTGGGTCGAACTGCGCGGCTTGCCTGAAATGGTTGGAAATGGCGCTGATCTGGCTGAGATGATCGAGGATGATCTGGCCGAGCTTCTGCCGCGTTTGAATGATCAGACGGTCGGCGATGATGATAAGCTCGACGAAGTGGTCAAACGCGCTGTGCGGCAGGTCTGCGTCAGTGAGATCGGCAAGAAGCCCGAAGTCAGCGTGCTGGTGAGCCGGTTAATGGCCAGCTAAGCACACCGTCTTCGCAATGTGCGGGCGACACGGAGCCGTGTCGCCCAATCCGTTCAGGCGGCGTCTTCGTTTGTCGGTTCCGTTGGCGTTTCGGCCTCTTTCACCTTCTTTGCCCGGCGACGCTTGGGTTTCGGAGCCTCTTCTGCCACAGGTTCTGCGGCGATCTCGGCACCGTCCGCCTCGGATGTCTTGGCTTTGGCCGCCTTTGATTTTTTGGGCGCGTCGTCGGAGGCGGCGGGGCCACCCCGGCGTTCGTCAAAGCTCAGCGAGATGAAATCGGGCATGTGATCGCCCATCCCAACCACCTGGTTGCCGCCCCGATCATTGCGGTCACGACCACCACGGGAACGCCCATTACGGTCGGTCCGGTCCGACGTATCCTTGCCCCGTTGGCGGGCCGGGCGCGGGGCCTCTGTGGCGGCCTCTTCTGGAACAGTGTCTGCCGCTTTCGGCGACGCGGTGTCTTGAGGGTCGTCACGGCGGCTTCGGCTACGGCGCGGTTTGCGCTCGCGTGGGGCGTCGTCTGTGCCCGTCTCATCTGTTTTGCGCCCGCTTTCGATCTGCATTGGCGGATCGATCCGGGGGATTGGATTGCCGATCAAGCTTTCAATCGCGCCCAGATATTTGTCGTCCGCTGGCACGTGCAGCATCACCGTCTTGCCTTTGCGGCCAGCCCGGCCCGTGCGCCCGATCCGGTGGACGTAATCTTCGGCATGGGACGGCACATCGTAGTTCAGAACATGGCTCACATTCGGAATATCGAGCCCGCGTGCGGCCACATCGGAGGCGACGAGGAACTTGATCGTCCCGTCTCGGAACCCATCCAAGGTCCGCATCCGCTGCGACTGATCCAGGTCGCCATGGATCGGCTCCGCATTGAACCCGTGTTTTTTCAAGGACTTCGCGACGATATCCACATCGACCTTGCGGTTGCAGAAGATGATCGCGTTGGTGCAGGCCTTGCCCTCGGCCTCAATCACGGCACGCAACATGTTGCGTTTCTGTTTTGCGGCCATATCGCGGCGGGTTGGTTTGAAGCTGACCAAGGCCTGTTCGATTGTGTCCGAGGTTGTCGACTGCCGGGCCACTTCGATCTTGGCAGGGGCACTGAGGAAAGTGTTTGTGATGCGCTCGATCTCGGGCGCCATCGTGGCAGAGAAAAACAGCGTTTGCCGGGTGAACGGGGTCAGCGAGAAGATCTTCTCGATATCCGGGATGAAGCCCATGTCGAGCATCCGGTCGGCCTCATCGACCACCATGATCTGCACGCCAGTAAGCAAGAGCTTACCACGCTCGAAATGGTCGAGCAGGCGGCCCGGCGTGGCGATCAAGACATCGACGCCACGGTCGATCAGCACGTCTTGTTCCTTGAACGAGACACCGCCGATCAGCAGGGCCTTGGTCAGTTTGACATGTTTGGCATAGGTGTCGAAATTCTCCGCGACCTGAGCAGCCAACTCGCGTGTCGGGCACAGTACCAAGCTTCGCGGCATGCGCGCGCGGGCGCGGCCACGCGCCAGCATCGTGATCATCGGGAGGGTGAAACTGGCGGTTTTGCCGGTTCCGGTTTGGGCAATGCCCAGAACATCGCGGCCTTCCAGCGCGGGCGGGATCGCCCCTTCCTGGATCGGGGTGGGGGTTTCATAGCCCGCTTCGTCAATGGCTTTGAGAACCTTGGGGCTAAGGCTGAGATCGGAAAATTTTGTCATATGCGTCCAGTCAGGCCGGGATTGCCCGGCGGTGATATATAGAGCGCATATCTTCGCGCTCTGCGGCGAGGTCTCGCGCCTGTCGCAAAACCCGCCGGAGACATAGGGCAATTGGGCGCGGAGGTCAAATTTTACCCGCGATGCGGCGTGGTTACACGGGAGGACGCGATGTGTTGGATAGCCAAAAGGGGGGGGGCGATCACCCCTTCGGCACCAGCGCGGTCCGCCGCATCCACGAACAATTCGGGTGGGAGGTAGATGTCGATTACGGCATCGGGCCCGATCAGATGGGCGCGGAACCCGTCTTCGACCGCCTCTGCAAATGTCTCGGGGTTGAAGGCAAACGTGCCAGTGCGGAAGCCCTGGCAATTGCTCAAGCCGATGCAAAACCGCTCGGTCCGTCTGAGGCCGCGAAACGGCAATACATCCCCATCGCGCCAGGCGCTGTCCATCCGCAGCCGACGATGCACGCCGTCCGAGACCTGACCGATTTCGGCTAGATAGTGCACCTCGCCGCGTCGGTTCAGGATCATCACCTGACCGACCAGGACATGATGTCTGTCGTCTGAGACAACCGCTTGCCGCGAGACCGCGCCGGCGATGTCCGTGTGGGGGCTATGCCATGTCTCGCCCTCGAGGAGCGGCGTGCAGGCCATCGACAGAAGAAAGATCCAAACAAGATTGCGACCCAACATGTCGGGACCATGCGGGAAGATGGTTAACTCGCCGTTAAACCTCGACCGACGGATGATGCACCGGCACATATCCCGCCGCGAGCACATTGACCGTGGGCGCCGGTGTTAAGACGGTGACCTTTCCCTTTGGCCTGGGCACCGGCGTGCCGTAGCCAACGGGCGTATAAGGGCGAAGCGCGTCATTATGCACCATATGCGCGCGGTCGTTCCACAAGATGAAGCTGTAATCCGGTAGGGTGTCACACTCGGCCTGATGTCGGACCTGTTGGCGCGTCCGCGTCACACGCGCGTGGTGGAGGGCGCTGTCCATCGCCATCCGCTCTGGCGGGGCACCCGTGGCGCGGGCCCATGCCGCCGTCCAGGCCCGATAAGCATCGCGGCGGCAATAATGGCATGGTCGATGGCCCGCCGTCAGCGCGATGGCCTCATCCAGAAAAAACAAGGCTGACCACCCCCGGTCAGGCATGGGGCCATGATAGCGGCCCTTTGGGTGTGTCAGGGTGCAGACCAGCCAGTGCTTGTGGCTCCACCGGGAGGTGCCGAGCGTCCCATCGGGGCGATGAATAATGCCACGATTGCCCGTAAAGAGGCCGCGCGCCGGAATGGCGGCAATCTCCCCAGTCGGCTGAACGCGGTTTTGCAGGGTCAGACCATCAACTCCTTCGTCGCGCTGAGTGTAATGTCGGGATAATCCCGCTCGACCCGATCAATGTCCCACTGCAGGCGGGTTAGATAGACTGGATCGCCATCATTATCCGTCGCGATATGCTGCTTGTTGGCATTGGCGAAAGCGTCAACCTTGTCTTTCGGGCCGTGGACCCATCGGGCGGACGTGAATTGCGACGCTTCGAACCGGACGGGAAGGCCGTATTCCAGCTCGATCCGGCTGGCCAGAACCTCGAACTGCAAGGCCCCGACGACGCCGACGATGAAGCCCGAGCCGAAGGTGGGCTTGAAGATCTTCGCCGCCCCCTCCTCGGCGAATTGCATCAACGCTTTGTCGAGATGTTTTGCCTTCATCGGATCGCCTGCGCGGCAGGTTTGAAGCAGTTCCGGCGCAAAGGACGGGATGCCTGTGAAGCGCAGGCCTTCACCCTCGGTCAGTGCATCGCCGATGCGCAGCTGGCCATGGTTCGGGATACCGATGATGTCGCCCGCCCAAGCCTCCTCGGCCAGTTCCCGATCAGAGGCGAGAAACAGCACGGGGTTCGAGATCGCCATCGGCTTTTTCGACCGCACATGGGTCAGCTTCATGCCGCGTTTGAAATGGCCCGACGCCACGCGGAGAAAGGCCACGCGGTCACGGTGCTTGGGGTCCATATTGGCCTGCACTTTGAAGACGAAGCCCGCGACCTTGGTTTCTTCCGGCGCGACTTGGCGCGGTTCGGCAGACTGGACTTGCGGTTGCGGCCCATAACCTGCGATGCCGTCCATCAGTTCCTTGACCCCGAACGAGTTGATTGCGGAGCCAAACCAGATCGGTGTGAGCGTCCCATCAAGAAAGGCTTGATGGTCCAGCGGCGGCAGCAATTCGCGCGCCATCTCCACCTCTTCGCGGAGCTTCTCCAGCAACGCCTCTGGGATATGATCCGCAAGTTTCGGGTCATCGAGACCTTCGATCGAGATGCTTTCAGCCACCACATTCCGATCGGCGCGATCCATCAGTTCCAGCCGATCACGGATCAGATCATAACACCCCAGGAACTCCCGACCTGTCCCGATAGGCCAAGAGGCCGGCGTCACATCGATGGCGAGATTTTCCTGAATTTCATCAATAATATCAAACGTATCGCGGCTTTCCCGGTCCATCTTGTTGCAGAAAGTCAAGATCGGCAAATCGCGAAGGCGGCACACTTCAAAGAGCTTCTGGGTCTGGCTCTCGACGCCTTTCGCGCCGTCGATCACCATGATTGCCGCATCCACGGCGGTCAGCGTGCGATAGGTGTCTTCGGAAAAGTCCGAGTGGCCGGGGGTGTCCACCAGGTTGAACCGGTATTCGCCAAAATCGAAGGACATGGCAGAGGCAGAGACCGAAATCCCCCGGTCCTTCTCCATTTGCATGAAGTCGGACCGCGTTCTGCGCGCCTCGCCCTTCGCCCGCACCTGGCCCGCCATCTGAATCGCGCCGCCATAGAGCAGGAACTTCTCCGTCAACGTGGTTTTGCCCGCATCCGGGTGCGAAATGATCGCAAAAGTCCGGCGGCGGGCGATTTCGGGCGGCAGGGTGGGGCGATTGTCCAACATGGGCGCGGATATAGTCGGCTTACCACGTCGGCGCAATTGATACCCCTTGCTTGAGAGAGAGAAACCGGTCGGCCGTATCTCAGCCAACCGGTCAGCTGCCATATCGGGCTGGCGTTACTGATAGACGCAATACCAGGCGATCGTCGACGGGATCGGATGCCCATCATCATCGGCTTCCCAGTTGAACCGTGATACGCCGCCGGGGCAGCGGTCGCCGCCACTTCTTTGGCTAATGCCCGCGCCATCGGGCTGGCTTGCGCTCGCTACGCCCCCACCGCCTCCGCCGCTTGGACCGACATATTCCATCTGGGGCGGATCGTCTGGACTGTCATCATCATTTGGTGACGCCACGTCGTCTGGGCCATCAAAGCCGCCACCGCCGCCGCCGCCGATTCCGTCATACACATCGAGATCCAATGCGAGGACCGGAGCTGGGGTCAAAGCCAGCAGTGAAATGGTTAACACCGCGCGAAGGGTGGTTGGAAAAAGGGTCATCTTGTTCTCCAAAAAATGGTTAAGTTCTGTTCAATCTCAGACACGGCTCCCGCATCTTGAACATGCGTCGATGCAAGCGGACCGGCGGTTCAAATTCTTTCTTAGGAGGGTTTCGGCATCATGGTCGGGCAGATTGCAAAGCGCGCGACACGACCCGCTGTTTCTGTCAGGTTTGAAGTGTATTGGGAGCAAATCTGGAGCTAAGTCCGAGACGCCTGCAAGGCGTTGCCAGTGCACAGATTGAGACCTGCTGCGAAAACAACGAAGCAGCAAATCTAGGAAAAAAACACCGCGTCTGATACGGGTTCGGCTCGTGTCAGGGATCGTCTTTGGCAAGGCCCTTGCTGGCCCGGGTCAGTCTTTCGGCCGCGTCGTCGCTTCCATCAAGCACCGTGCGGGAGACTTCGATCTCGGCGGCATTCAGGCGGTCGGCCTCTGACGGATCGATGTCCAACTCCTCGGGCAGGGCTGCTCGGGTCTGGCTGGTGACCAAGAGGCTTTCGACTGCGATCCCCTCGGCATAGATGATTTCATGGCCGTCGAAGACGATCTGATAGCTGTCCACATGGCCGCCTTCTTCGCGGAGCACGGTCTGACCGTTCACCAAATACCCGGCTTTCACCATGAGTTCCGCGCGACCTGTACCGACCTCGTCATTGCGTTGCCAGATAAAAAGGCGGTGATGCGGCGAGAGGCGAAGGTCGCGCGCGACGTTCAATGTCCCCTCCGCAATACGGATTGGGGCAAGGGCGCCGATGGCTCGCGTGGTCTGCTGCCCGATCCAGCGGATTTCCTGCGCGCCATTGTCTCGGGTCAGAACGCGATCGCCCGGAGCTAGGTCTTCCACCATTTTTTGGCTGCCATCGGCCATCGTCAGATGGGTGCCCGCGAGGAAGCTGACGCAGGCGATATCTGCAAAACGCCGCGGCGCGCTTTCAGTCTCAGACGTAACCAACTCGTAGTCGATGGCCACCTGCAGCGGCGTCAGGGGCAAAATGTGGCGGGACATTTTTGCGTCAGACCAGATGGTGAGAACCAAGAGCTCCACCATCGATCCGTCGGGCGCCATCAATGTATGGCAAAGGTCCAAGTTGACGCTGTCGCCCGGAAACCCGACATCCGATCCATCGGCCACCTCTTGCCCGTTTTCTCCATCGCAGATCGCCAGATTTGCCGGGTGCGCTTGGCGCGACAAGCGATAGTAATCGCCCGCCACAACATCCTTCATCAGACCAATCGGGTCTTTCTCATTGGCCCCGGTGGTGACGGTTAGGTCTTGGGCGGGATAGGTCGTAAAGGTGAATTGGGCCGTGCGTCGGGTCATGGGGTCTCCTCTGGCCCCCATGCCTAGGCAGGGGCGGCAGACCGGTCAAGCCGGACTGGTGATCGCGAAGGTGGCCTGCTAGGTCTTGGGCAACAGAATTGGAGGATGTCATGGATCTTGGAATTTCGGGTAAACGCGCACTGGTTTGCGCCTCGTCCAAAGGTTTGGGGCGCGGTTGTGCCGAGGCTTTGGCGGCGGCGGGCTGCGATTTGGTGATGAATGCGCGGGGCGCCGAGGCGTTGGAGGCCACGGCCGAGGCGATCCGGGCCACGCATGGCGTCTCGGTGACGACTGTCGCGGCGGATGTGACGAGCGAAGAGGGGCGTGCGACGCTGCTGGAAGCGGCGGGCGAGATCGACATCCTGGTGACCAATGCGGGCGGGCCCCCTCCGGGCATGTGGCATGATTGGGGGCGCGACGAGTTCATTGCCGCGCTGGATGCCAATATGCTCGCACCCATTGCCCTCATGACGGCGCTGATGCCGAAGATGATTGATCGGGGGTGGGGAAGGGTGGTCAATATCACCTCGCAGTCGGTGAAAGCGCCGATCCCGCAGCTTGGCCTGTCGAATGCCGCGCGCACCGGGCTGACCGGCTATGTCGCGGGCACGGCGCGGCAGGTGGCGCAGTATGGTGTGACGATCAACAATCTCCTGCCCGGCATTCATGCCACCGACCGTGCCGATGCGCTGGACGGCGGCGTGGTTAAGGCAGAGGGGATCACGTTGGAAGAAGCCCGCGCCAAACGTGCGGCGACGATCCCGGCGCGGCGCTATGGCACGGCGGAAGAGTTTGGTCAGATGTGCGCCTATCTCTGCTCGGGGCAGGCCGGGTTTATTGTGGGGCAGAATATTCTCTTGGATGGCGGCGGTACCAATTTCACGATATGACAGAAAAATTTTCTCTCAAAGATCATCTGTTTAACCCGGAGTCTCTGGGCGATCTGGCGGCAGAATACGCTGCCGGGTTGCCCGGCTTTGATGCCAGCGACTTCCTGGCCGAGGTGGTGCCAGGGTTGGAAGGTCGTGAGCTTCTGGAACGGCTTGAGTGGATCGCCGATTGTGTCGAAACACGGCTGCCCGGCGATTTCCCGGCGATGGCCGATGCGCTGGAAGCCGCGATGCCAGCGGAACTGGACCCAAGTAAAACCGATGATGATTTTGGCCGTTTCATCCATGCGGTCCCAGGGATTCTGGCCGTGCGGCATGGGTTGGAGGATCATCGGGACCGGGCCTTTGATCTGCTTGAAGCGGCCACCAAGCGGTTTTCGATGGAATTCTATATCCGCCCGTTCCTGAACCGCTGGCCGGATGAAACCCTCGCGCTGTTGAGGCGATGGGCCGAAGACGGCAACTATCACGTGCGTCGGTTGGTCAGTGAGGGGACCCGACCGAAATTGCCTTGGGCCAAGGCCATTACCCTTGATCCGCTGGTGCCGCTGGAGTTTCTCGACACGCTTCATGCCGACCGCACGCGTTATGTGACGCGATCGGTTGCCAACCATCTGAACGATATCAGCAAAATCGATGCCGAGCGCGTTCTGGATACACTTGCGCGCTGGCACAAAGCCGGCAGGCAGAATGCCAAAGAACTCGCCTGGATGACGCGTCACGCGCTTAGAACCTTGGTCAAACAGGGTCACCCGGGCGCGATGGAGATGTTGGGCTTTCGTGCAGATGCACCGGTCACGCTTGACGCATTGACGATCTCCCCCGACCCGGTTGCGATTGACGATCGGGCCACGATCACTGTGACCCTTTCCGCAACAGAGCCAGTGCCCGTTCTGGTCGACTACCTGCTTTGGTTTCACAAACCGAACGGGGCGGAGAGCTTCAAGGTTTTCAAGATCAAGCAAGCCAAGATTGCGTCTGACGCGCCGCTCACCTTGACCAAAACCCATGTGTTCAAGGGCAATGCCACCACCTTCACCCTGCATCCCGGCCCGCATCGGATTGGGGTGCAGGTCAATGGGCGCGTGCTGGGCGAGGTGCAGTTCGATCTGACAGCAAGCGACGGCGGGTAGGCTTGAAACCCAAGGATCGCCCTGTTACCTGCGAAACCCGATGGAATTGATCGGGTTTTTACTGCCGTGCCACATGCCTCCCGCCTGAAGGTTGATAATATCTCGTGTCATTTCGATGGGCGCGCGGTGGTGCGTGATGTGTCTCTTGCCGTTGCGGCGGGGGAGATCATGTGTCTGCTCGGCCCCTCAGGCTGCGGGAAATCCACGACGCTTCGGGTGATTGCCGGTGTCGAGCGTCAGACCGCCGGGACAATCTGGGTCGATGGCCAAGTGATGTCGGATGACACCAACCATTTGCCCCCGGAAGGTCGTGGGATCGGCTTGATGTTCCAGGATTTTGCGCTCTTTCCGCATTTGAGTGTGGCGCAGAATATTGCGTTCGGGTTGACCGGAACGAAAGCTGAAAAAGCCGCGCGGGTTGGCGAGTTGCTCGAACGGGTCGATCTGATCGGGTACGGTGATAAATCCCCGCATATGCTGTCAGGTGGGGAGCAACAGCGCGTGGCCCTTGCGCGCGCCTTGGCCCCTCGGCCTTGCGTCATGCTGATGGATGAGCCGTTTTCCGGCCTCGACAACCGTCTGCGCGACGGCATTCGCGACGAGACGCTGCAGCTTCTGAAAGAGGAGGGCACTGCCGTCCTTCTCGTCACGCATGAGCCCGAAGAGGCAATGCGCATGGCCGATCAAATCGCGCTGATGCGCGATGGCAAGATCGTCCAGCAGGGCGCGCCTTACAACATCTACAACGCGCCCTGCGATCAGGCGGCGGCGGCGTTTTTCTCGGATGTGAATATCATCCGTGGGCGGGTCGAAGGCGCGCTGACCGATACGGCCTTTGGTCAGTTTCTGGCCCCGGGGTTTCCCGACGGATCAGATGTCGAGATCATTTTCCGGCCGCAGCATGTGAAGATTGATTTCGATCGCGGCGGGCGAGGCCCGAACCCGACGCCTGCTGACGGCGTTCCTGCGCGCGGTGTGGTCGAACGGGCGCGATTTATGGGCCATGAAAGCCTTGTGGAGTTCCG
This sequence comes from Roseobacter sp. HKCCD6576-2, assembly GCF_013179285.1. Taxonomy (GTDB): domain Bacteria; phylum Pseudomonadota; class Alphaproteobacteria; order Rhodobacterales; family Rhodobacteraceae; genus Rhodophyticola; species Rhodophyticola oceani. The sequence goes on from NZ_WVNW01000001.1 coordinate 1,000,093, forward strand.
GATGGACTTCAATCACGAGGTTTTGCGGGCCACGGTTCCGGCGGTTTTCCTACCGAAACCGGGGACAGCGCTTTGGCTAACCGTGCGGCGCGACAGGTGTTTTGTCTTCCCGCATCACGGCTGATCAATCGGGAATCTCCTTGCCCCGCCGCGCGATTCGGCCCAAAACCCCTGATGAACCTGCCTTTGGGGCTTTGATCCTGCCCCAGATGATCTTACGTATGGATCGTAGATGTATTGCGCGGCGCGGGTCCCAACGGGCCTGCCAGACGCCAAGGGAGATAACCCATGCTCAACAATATCGGACCTGCCGGTCTGCTTTTGATCGCCGTTGTGGTGCTTGTGCTCTTCGGGCGCGGCAAGATTGCCGGGCTTATGGGCGAGGTCGGCAAGGGCATCACCGCGTTCAAGCGTGGTGTGAAAGATTCGACTGAAGAGATCGAAAATGCCTCCGCCGCAGAAGATGCTGGCGAGACCGCCCGCGATGTGACGCCGGAACCCCGCGAACGCGACAACGCCTAAGCGGCTGCGATCCAGGGATAGGGCAGGGCTATGCCAGATATCGGCATGATGGAGCTATTGGTGGTTGGGATCGTGGCGTTGATCGTCGTCGGTCCCAAAGACTTGCCCAAAATGTTCCGCACCTTCGGTCAAGTCACTGGCCGGGTCCGAGGCATGGCCAAGGATTTCACCCGCGCGATGGATGACGCAGCCGGTGACAGCGGATTGAAAGATATCAGCAAAGATATGCGCAACCTGACCAACCCCAAGAAGATGGGGCTGGACGCAGTCAACAAAGCTTTCGACGATATCGATCCGACGAAGTTCGACGAAGGCAGTGAAACGCGCAATTTGGCGGAGAAACGCGCCGCGGATAACAAAGCGGCACGCGAGACAGCCGACGCCAAACGCAAAGCGCGCGAGGACGAGATCCGCAACGCGAAGCTGGCCGCGATGCCTGAGACCGATACGCCGCCGGCGGTGTCTCCGCCAAGCGCCACGCCTGTGGACAGTGCCGAGATCGCTGATGACGCCGCCGCGCCGCGGACCGGAACCGACCAAGCATGAGCAGCGAAGACCAAATCGAAGACAGCGCGGCACCGCTGATTGAACATCTGGCGGAGTTGAGAACCCGGCTGATCCGATCGGTTCTGGCCTTTGTCATCGCGATGGTGGCCTGTTTTACAGTTGCGCAACCGCTCTTGAACTTCATCCAGCAGCCATTGATCGCCGTGCTGGTCGCGCGTGGGCAAAGCCCGGAACTGATCTTCACCGCACCGCAGGAGCAGTTTTTCGTCTTGGTGCGGATTTCGGTGATCGGCGGCTTTGCGATCGCGTTTCCGGTGATCGGGCATCAACTCTGGCGCTTTGTGGCACCTGGCCTCTACCGTTCGGAGCAAAACGCGTTCTTGCCGTTTCTAATTGCTTCGCCGCTTTTGTTCCTTTTGGGCGCATCCTTCGCGCATTTCGTCGTCACGCCGCTGGCGATGAATTTCTTCATCGGTTTTGCCGACGCGATACCGCTTCTGACCGCTTATATCACCGGGGCGGAGCCACCGGCGATCTCGGATGATACAACCGAATTGCGCACGGTCTTCTTGGGTTCGATCCGCGAGTCGACGGATTTGGCTCTGAAGTTCATCTTCGCTTTTGGCCTGTGTTTCCAGCTCCCGGTACTCCTGACACTGATGGGCAAGGCGGGTTTGGTCAGCGCCGAGGGGTTGGGCAATGTGCGGAAATGGGCCGTGGTGGGCATTCTCGTTCTGGCCGCCTTGGTCACCCCGCCCGATGTCATCACGCAGTTGATCCTCTTTGTCGTCGTTTACGGACTCTATGAGATTTCCATCCAACTGGTGCGTCTGGTGGAGAGACAGCGCGATGCCCGCCTCCGGGCCGAAGGGCTGTTGGACGATGAAGATGACGAAGAAGACGCCAAAGTATGAGTGATGCGACCCTGACGCGGATTGCGGAGGCGTTGGAACGGCTCCGCCCCGCTCCAGCTCAAACCCCCGATTGGGCAGCGGCGGAGGCCTTTGTCTGGCATGCGGATCCCGACAGATTAGAGCCTGTGGTGCAGGTGAACCGTGTGGATTTGCCGCTGCTTCTTGGCATCGACCGGGCGCGCGACACGCTTCTGGAAAACACCCTGCAATTCGCCCGAGGTCTGCCGGCCAATAACGCACTGCTTTGGGGCGCACGGGGGATGGGAAAATCCTCGCTTGTCAAAGCCGTACATGCCGAGGTTTTGGCACAGAACTTGCCCGCGAAATTGGTCGAGGTGCAGCGCGAAGATTTGCCCTCCATCGGGCGGCTCCTGTCGTTGCTGCGCGTGGCCCCGGTGCGGGTTTTGCTGTTTTGCGATGACCTCTCCTTTTCCCATGATGACCAGCATTACAAATCTCTGAAAGCCGTCCTGGATGGTGGGATTGAGGGGCGCCCGGAGAATGTGATTTTCTATGCCACTTCGAACCGCCGGCATCTCATGCCCCGCGACATGATCGAGAATGAGCGCTCCAGCGCGATCAATCCCTCCGAAGCCGTCGAGGAGAAAGTGTCGCTCTCCGATCGCTTTGGTCTGTGGCTGGGCTTCCACCCGTGCTCTCAGGATGAGTATCTTGCAATGATTCAGGGCTATTGCGCGGCCTACGAGGTTGAGATCGACGCCGATACTCTACGCGCCGAGGCCATCGAATGGCAGGCGACACGCGGCGCGCGCTCAGGCCGAGTCGCCTGGCAGTATTTCACCGATTTGGCCGGGCGGCGGGGCGTGACGCTCTAACTTGTTACGTGCCGGGTTCTGCCGTCACCCGCGCGATGAGAGCGTCGACCTCATCTTCCTCTGTGACCGGCGCGCTTGCTGGGGTCGTCTGAGGATCGGGTCGTGCCTCTTTGGCAGGCATCTGGCTGATGCGATCTTGGGCGGCTTGCATCACTTTCATCGCGCGTTTGTCCATCACCCGGTGCCAGACAGCGGGGACAGCGGCGAGCATCGCCATGATCGGCACGGAATAGGGCAGGGTCGGAACCTTGGCCGTGGTGTCGAGCTGATCGTAATGCCGGTCGGGATGCATGTGATGCTCCGAATGGCTGGGCGCATTCAGCATGAGGTAGCTGGAGAACCCTTTCGGGGCATTCCAACTGTGATGCGGCGCGACGGGCTCCAGGCGTCCACCCGGCAATTCCAGCCGTTGGAGCCCGTAGTGCTGAATATAGTCGCTCAGTAAGATCTGGAGATGGGTCAGCGCGGTCAGCGCCAGAAAGACCAGCAGGCCGAGCAGCCCGGCTAGATCAATTGCCAGAAACAGCATCAACAGGCCGCCGCCGACCCAGAACCAATAGGGATTGCTAGGATGCCATTCCGATTTGCCGCGCCGGTTCAGGCGGCTGATCTCTTGCTCAAGACCGGCCAGGAAACTGCCACGCCAGGCTCTCGGGGCGAACTCCCAAAAGTCTTCTGACGGAAGGGGGGTGTTCGGGTCATCCTCGGTGCCGACATAGCGGTGATGCACGAGCCGATGTGCCGAAGTATGATGGCCAAAGAGCATCGTGGTATAGACCAGCGCGCCGAGGCTGCTCAGCCAGCGTTTGTGCCGGTGGATCAACTCATGCGCGTTCGGATGGCTGACTTGGCCGAAGAACGAGGCCGTCGCAAAAAACAGTGCGAGTTTCTGGCCGAAGTCGAGCGTCGGCCCCGCCAATGCGGTCAAAACCAGCGGGATCAGGGCCAAATGCCCAATGGCAAGCACAGCGGAAAGGCGATCAGACCAGGGTGCGTGGCTTTCCGGATCATAGGCGGGCGGGGCCAGGACCTGATCCAAAAACGCCGCGATGAGGGTGAGCCAGAGCAGCGCGACCAGGCCGAAAGGCAAGGTGAAGAAGGCCCCTAGGATCAAGAAGATCAGGGGGGTGAGCGTGGCCACGGCATAGCGGGCGATCACTGGCATGAGGCCTCCAAACGGTTGGCGCTAAGTGATTCCACGACGGGCGCGTAGGGTGCCTGCGTTTTGGGGCAAAACGATGTCGGTTTTGGCGCGCTTTGGCAAGCCATGCGCGCTATGACATGAGGCAGAGCTTTTGGGAGGGCCAGGGTATGGCGTTGGATGAAAAACCGGGGTCCAGCAAAGGGGTTTGGAAATCGGGGCGCGGCAAGGGCCGCAAAACGCCTAAGGGTCGTCAATACGAAGATGCCGCGCTGAGCGAGGTTCAAACGCTGCTGGGTGACAAGCCCCGGCGGCGGGATTTGCTGATCGAGCATTTGCATCTGATCCAGGACGCATATGGCCATCTCTCAGCCCGGCACATGCGCGCTTTGAGCGAAGAGATGCGCTTGCCGATGGCAGAGATCTGGGAAGTGGCAAGCTTCTATGCCCATTTCGATTTGGTAAAAGAGGATGAGACCCCGCCGCCTGCACTGACGATCCGGGTCTGCGACTCGCTGTCGTGCGAATTGGCGGGGGCCGAGGCGCTAAAGGCCGCGCTTGAGGGCGGGTTGGATGCCTCGGAGGTCCGTGTGGTCAATGCGCCCTGCATGGGCCGGTGTGACACCGCGCCGGTTTTGGAGCTGGGCCACAACCATATCGATCATGCCGATCTGGCAAAGGTCGAGGCGGCGATTGCAGCAGACGACACCCATGCGCATGTGCCCGCGTATCAGGACTATGAGGCCTATGCGGCTTCTGGCGGTTATGAAGCGTTGAAACACCTGCGCGCCGAGGGGGATTGGGAGGCGGTGCAGGAGCAAGTCTTGGCGTCGGGCCTGCGCGGCTTGGGCGGGGCCGGTTTTCCGTCAGGGCGGAAATGGGGCTTTGTGCGCGCCAATGACGGCCCGCGCTATCTGGCGGTGAATGGCGACGAGGGGGAACCCGGCACTTTCAAAGATCGGTATTACCTGGAACGTGAGCCGCATCTGTTTCTGGAAGGCATGTTGATCGCGGCCTGGGCGGTGGAGGCCGAAACCAGTTTCATCTACATGCGTGACGAATATCCGGCGGTGTTGGAGATTTTGCGGCGCGAAATCAAAGCTCTGGAAGACGCGGGGCTTGTTGAGGAAGGCTATATCGACCTCCGCCGCGGGGCGGGCGCTTATATCTGCGGCGAAGAATCCGCGATGATCGAGTCGATTGAGGGGAAGCGCGGCTTGCCGCGCCACCGGCCGCCCTTTGTGGCGCAAGTTGGCGTCTTTGGGCGGCCCACGCTGGTTCATAACGTCGAAACGCTGCATTGGGTTGCGAAGGTCTGCCGCGAGGGGCCAGAGGTGCTGAACAGCACCGAGAAAAACGGGCGCAAAGGGTTGCGCAGCTATTCCGTCTCGGGGCGGGTCGCGGCACCCGGTGTTTACGTGCTCCCGGCGGGTTCAACGATTTTGGACGTGATCGAGGCCGCAGGCGGCATGACCAAGGGCCATGTTTTCAAAGCTTATCAACCCGGTGGGCCGTCTTCCGGCCTGTTGCCCGCGTCGATCGACGATGTGCCGCTTGATTTCGACACGTTGCAGCCGCTCGGGACCTTTATCGGCTCCGCGGCGGTGGTGGTGTTGAGCGATCAGGACAGTGCCAAAGCGGCGGCGTTGAACATGCTGCGTTTCTTCGAGGCGGAAAGCTGTGGCCAATGCACGCCCTGCCGCGTCGGCTGCGAGAAGGCGGTGAAGTTGATGCAGGCCGATCGCTGGGATCAGCCGCTTTTGGAAGAACTCTGCCAGGCGATGGGCGACGCTTCGATCTGCGGTCTAGGGCAGGCGGCGCCGAACCCAATCCGGCTGGTGATGAAGCATTTCCCCGAGGAGGTGTAGACCGGTTTGCCCCTTGGTTTTGGCTTCTTTGGTGCGCTCCTTGCCCTGATCTATCTCTATCTGGTGCCCTCTCCCCCGGCCATCTGGCGGTCGCTTGCCAAAACCGGCAGCGTCTTGGTTCTGGCGGTCGCCGTTTGGTGGGAGGGTGGGGCCAGTTGGGCTGTGGTCGGGCTGCTGGCGGCCTCATTGGGCGATCTCGCACTGTCGCGCGCTGGAGAGCGCGCGTTTCAGGCCGGTGTGGCGGCATTCGCGGTGGCGCAGATCTGTTTTGTGCTCGGATTCGACGTAGATGTCGGGGCGGTGCTGGGCCTTGGCGGCGGTCCGCCCTGGCCGCTTATTGGGCTTTTGACTGCAGGTGCTTTGGTCGCTTTGGGCCTCGGGTCGGGCGGGACTCTAACGCGCGGCCTCGTTGCCATATATGTGCCGCTTCTGCTGGGCATGGGGCTTATGGCTTTGGCCAGTGGCGACCTCTGGTGGATTGCAGGCGCCAGTCTTTTCATCATTTCGGATGCCTTGATTGCGGCGTCACTGTTTGAGCGCGTTCCGGCATTGGCCAAGCAACGGTTGGCCTATCTGGTCTGGGCCAGCTATTGGCCCGCTGTCGCCTGTCTGAGTGTTGGATTTCTGGTGACGTGATCCAAAGGCGCGCTACCGCGCATTCCTTTTCAAGCCAGTTTCTGGCGTGACGGCGGTATTGAGGCCGACGCTTGGGGCGGGCTTGGGGTTTTCAGCGCTTGGCTTGCGTATTAGGTGGGATGGGTCAGGTGGAAGGGGCTTAGGTGATGTCGTTTTTCAAGAAGCTCAAGGATCGGATGTTCAAATCCTCGTCGAAGATTGATGAGGGGCTGGATGCGATTATTGAGGACGGGGCGGAAGAGACACCGGAGGAGATTGAAAAGGTCTTGCCCGAGCCGGTAAGCGCGGCGATTTCTGAGCCTGAGCCTGAGCCTGAGCCTGAGCCTGAGCCTGAGCCTGAGCCTGAGCCTGAGCCTGAGGTCCCCGCAACGCCATCAGAACCGCTGCGCGTCGAATTGACCCCAGAACCTGCGGAAGAACCCGTCGATAAACCAGGTCTCCTGGGGCGTTTGATGGGGCGGAGTGCTGCGCCGCGCCGGGCTCTGGATGACGATATGTTGGAGCAGTTGGAGGAGTTGTTGATCTCGGCCGATATGGGCGTGGACACCGCGCTCCGTGTGACGGCGAATATGGCCGAGGGGCGCTATGGCAAGCTGATGACGGCCAGCGATATCAAAGACTTGTTGTCTGCCGAGGTGGCGCGCGTGATGGAGCCCGTGGCGCGGCCGCTCCCGATCTATCCGAAGAAACCTCAGGTGGTTTTGGTGGTCGGTGTCAACGGGTCGGGCAAGACCACAACCATCGGCAAACTGGCCAGCCAATTCAAAGCCGCCGGGAAACAGGTGGTGATCGCGGCGGGCGACACGTTTCGGGCCGCCGCCGTGGAGCAATTGCAGGTCTGGGGCGAACGCGCTGGCGTGCCGGTTTTGACCGCGCCCGAGGGGTCGGACCCCGCGGCGCTGGCCTTTGATGCGATGACCAAAGCGGAGGCTGATGGCGCCGATCTTCTGATGATCGACACCGCCGGACGGCTGCAGAACCGGGCCGATCTGATGGAGGAACTGGCTAAAATCGTCCGCGTCATCCGCAAAAAAGACCCTGACGCGCCGCATAACACACTCTTGGTGCTTGATGCGACGACCGGGCAAAACGCCCTCTCGCAGGTCGAGACCTTCCAAAAGATGGCCGATGTGACCGGCTTGGTGATGACCAAGCTCGACGGAACGGCGAAGGGCGGCGTTCTGGTCGCGCTGGCCGATAAGTTTGGCTTGCCGATCCACGCGATTGGTGTGGGCGAGCAGATCGACGATCTGGCCCCATTTGATCCGGAAGACTTCGCGCGCGCCCTGACCGGGGCCGAGGCATGATCGCACTGTCGGATCAGCCCGCATCGGTTGCGGAATATCTTGGTCTTCGCGACGCTGCGGGGATGGGCGGATACCCGGAAAAGGCTGCCCGTATCGGGCTAGCGCAAGGGCTCCACGGCACCTGGTTCCGTGATGCCGAAGGGCAGCTTGTGGCGATGGGGCGGCTGATCGGCGATGGCGGCTGTTTTGCGCAGGTCACAGATATTGCGGTGCATCCTGACCATCAACGCCAGGGTCTTGGGACGCAGGTGATGGCGGCGCTCATGGATTGGGCGGAGACCTACCTGCCAAAGGGCTGTTATATCAGCCTGATCGCGGATCCGGGCGCCGAACATCTCTATGCGAAATTCGGCTTTACCGAGCGCTATGGGATGGCGCGCTATCTGCGCTGATCCCGCGCTTTGGGCGATTTCATCATCTCTTTAGAAGGCACGCCCTCCGGCGAGTGGGTGGCTTTGGGGTTGGCGCTCCTTGCGGCGTTCCTACACGCCTTTTTCGGCGCGCTGCAAAAGGGCCGCCATGATCCGCTTCTGGCGCGTGGCGCGATTGATGCGTCTTACGGGCTTATGGCCGCCCCCTTCGCATTTTTTCTCGTGCCCTGGCCGGAGCCGCATATGTGGCCGATCTTTGCGGGCGCGTTTGTCATTCACGCGCTTTACAAATGGGCGGCATTGGCCAGCTATCGGCGTGGTGCGTTCACGGTGGTCTATCCGGTGATGCGGGGCACCGGCCCGCTATTCACGGTGATCGGGGCTTGGTTGCTCTTTGGCGAGACGTTTAACGGCGTGCAATGGCTGGGCGTCGCCGTGTTGCTGGCCGGGATTTACGGGCTTGCGATCTACAATATGCGCACGATTACCGTCGCGCGGGACACATTGGTGCCAGCGCTTTGGCTGGCCGTCCTGACGGGCCTCTTCGTGGCGCTCTACACCACCTATGATGCGTATGGCATCCGCGCGGCGGCGGATCCCTTCACCTTCTTGGCCTGGTTTTTCTTCATCGACGGGTTGCTCTTCCCGATCATCGCAGGTCGCGCCTATCTGCGGATGGAGAACCCACCCGCCTTTGGCCCCTTGGCCTTGCGCGGGTTCATCGGCGGGGTGGTTGCCTTTGGCAGCTTCGGTTCGATCATGCTGGCGACCCGGCTCGATCACGTCGGCGAGGCCGCCGTTCTCCGCGAGACCTCGACCGTCTTCGCGGCGCTGATCGGCTGGCTCGTCCTGCGCGAAACCGTTGGTCCGCGCCGTGTGGCGTTGATGGGGTTGATTGCGGCGGGGGCGGTGATAGTTGAGATGGGTGGATAAGGAACCCGGCATGGCAGAACGCGACATCAAACCCTGGCTGAAATCGGCACTGGAGCTCGGCCCGCCGCTTCTGTTCTTTGTCGCTTATATGCGGTTCCGGGATGTGACCTGGGAGATCGGCGGCACGGAATATGACGGGTTCATCCTGGTCACGGCGGCGTTTGTGCCTCTGCTTCTGGCCTCGATCGCAGCACTTTGGATGCTCACTCGGAAAATTTCTCGAATTCAAGTGTTTACCGCGATCTTGGTCGTGGTGTTTGGGGCGCTGACCATCTGGTTCAACGATGAGCGGTTCTTCAAGATGAAGACCACGCTGGTCTATGGCTTCTTCGCGGTGGTGCTCGGGATCGGCCTTCTGCGCGGCCAATCCTGGCTGCAATTTGTCATGGGGGATCTGCTGCCGATGCGCGACGAGGGGTGGATGATCCTGACCAAACGGCTCGCCGGCGCTTTTGCGTTGATGGGGTTGGCCAATGAGATCGTCTGGCGGACGCAGAGCACCGAATTTTGGGTGACCTTCGAGACCTTCGGCTTGCCGGCCTTCCTCTTTGTGGTCTTCATGACTCAGGCGCGCCTGATTGAGCGGTTCAGCCTTTCCGACGAGGAGCCGGGCGAGGGTGACGCGGGGTAGCGCCGCCTGGTTTTGCTGGCGCTTTGCGCAGCCCGGGGCGTTTCGGTTTCGGCTTCGCCTGCGCATGGCCCTCGGGTAGCGGGACCCCCAATTGGTCAGATAAAACGCGCGGTTTGATCTCTTCGACCTCGCCGGGTTTCAAGTCGTTGAGTCGAAACGGGCCGTAGCTGACGCGGATCAAACGATTCACATCCAGCCCGATTTCGCCCATTGCCCGCCGAATCTCGCGATTCTTGCCCTCGCGCAACCCGACCGTCAGCCAGGCATTGGCGCCCTGCTGTCGGTCTAGCACCACCTCCATCGGCTGAAACCGCTCGCCCTCAATTGTCACCCCTTTGCGGAGCGGCGCGAAATCCTCGGTCTTTGGCGTGCCCTTCACGCGCACCCGGTATTTGCGCAACCAGCCGGTCGAGGGCAGCTCCAGCTTGCGTTTCAACCCGCCATCATTGGTTAAGAGCAGCAACCCTTCAGAGTTGATGTCGAGCCGCCCGACGCTCATCACCCGCGGCAACCCCTCGGGCAGCGCATCGAACACCGTTTTCCGGCCCTTCTCATCGGCATTGCTGGTCACCAGGCCAAGCGGCTTGTGATAGAGCCACAGCCGCGCCCGGTCCGGCGCTCCCACGGGTTTGCCATCGACGCTCAGCGAATCCTCGGCGGTGACATTCAGCGCCGGGCTGGTGATCCGCTTGCCGTTTACCGTCACGCGTCCAGCCTCGATCATCCGCTCCGCCTCGCGGCGGGACGCCACGCCCGCGCGGGCCAGTACCTTGGCGATCCGGTCGCCTTTGGGGGTCTCATCACTCATGCGCGGTGCCTAGCGGTTTGACAGGGCGAAGGAAAGCGGCAAGACCAGAGCACATGACTGGGTTTCGTACATTCATGGATGAAGCTTTGGCCGAAGCGCGCGCGGCAGCCACACGCGGTGAGGTGCCCGTGGGCGCTGTCATCGTGCGCGGTGACGAGGTGCTGGCGCGGGCAGGCAACCGGATGCGGGAGCTGTCTGATCCCACTGCCCATGCAGAGATGCTGGCGATCCGCGCGGCCGCAGCGGCTCTTGGTTCCGAACGGCTTACCGGCTGCGACCTCTATGTGACGTTGGAGCCCTGTCCTGCGTGTGCCGGAGCCATTGCAGCGGCGCGGGTGTCACGGCTCTACTATGGCGCGGCGGACCCGAAATCCGGCGGCGTTGCGCAGGGGCCTCGGGTTTTCGAACATCCGCAGACCCATCATGTGCCAGAAATCTATGGCGGTATCGGGGAAGATGGGGCCGAACTCTTACTGCGAGACTTCTTCAGGTCGCGGCGAGGATAGGTAGTTGATGAGGGGGCTCTGCCCCCGGGCGCTTCGCGCCTCCCCCGCCATATTTTTGAAGCAAAGATGGCACCTTACCCTTTGTTAACCAGATCGCTGTAGTTTTGCCACTGCGGTACAGGCAGCCATGCCGATGACCGTAAGCGAAGATGGGGCGCCTTCCCGCGCGAAGCCGGCAGACGGATAGCGGGGAAGGCGAACCGCTTGCCTCTTTGCTTCTCAAATATGGCCGCCGGAGGCACCGCGTCATGGCAGCCTGCGACACGCTCAACGCCGTCGGCGCGGTTGAGGTTGGTGCCTGAGCCGTGCCCGAAGGGCGAAGGCGAGGCAAAAACGCTGCGCCGGAGGCGCTCAATAAGGATCAGTGGAAATCGCGCGGAGAGTCTGTAAGCCGGATTTTGTCCAGGCGTTGCCGCCCTAGATGACCATTCCTCTACGCCAACGGTTACCCGTTGGCTCTAGCTGCCAACCCGGACCTCTCGGGCTGAAGCGGCCCTGGGGTCTGGCCCCGCGAAATCCCTATTTGGCATTGCTCCCGGTGGGGCTTGCCGTGCCGCCGCTGTTGCCAGAAGCGCGGTGGGCCCTTACCCCACCGTTTCACCCTTACCCCCGCGAACGAGGGCGGTCTGTTTTCTGTGGCGCTTTCCGTCGGATCGCTCCGCCCGGGCGTTACCCGGCACCGTTGCTTCAGGGAGTCCGGACTTTCCTCGAGACAAAAGCCTCGCGGCCATCCAACCCTCCGCGCGGGGTTCATCTAGGCCTTTGGCCGTTCGCGGTCAACGCCATAGCGGGCCGCGAGATCGGCAATCAATGCCATATCCTCTCCGTCAAGCGGGCCTTTCGCCCAGGGCCTGAATCGAAGCCGAACCGAGCGGAGTAGCTGGTCGAGATCGCTCTCCGGATAACCAAACCGCGCAGCATCGGCGGCAAACTGCAAGGGGTTCGGCTCTTGCATGGCGTTGGCTTCGGGCCAGACAGATACCCCGCCAAACGCCAAGCGCCGCCAGTCAAAGCGTGGACCAGGGTCGATTTTCCGTCCGGGCGTCATGTCGGAATGGGCGATGACGTTTTGCGGCGGGATGTTCCAGCGGGTAAGGATACCGGCCAGCAGGGTCTCAAGCGTATCCATCTGCGGGGCAGGGAAGGGAGCGAAGCCAGTATTGGCGAGTTCGATCCCGATCGAGCGGGAATTCACATCGCCGGCGCCCGCCCATGCTCCGGCGCCTGCATGCCAGGCCCGCATCTCCTCATCGACCAGCGACAGCAGTTCGCCCGTCTCCGAAATCAGGTAATGGGCCGAAACCTCCCGCGCCGGATCGCAAAGCGCCCGGAGGGCGGCCTCACAGCTCTTCATCGCGGTGTAGTGGATGACAACAAGCGCAGGGCTTAGCCCGTCGCGCCGCTCCCCGAAATTGGGCGAGCGCATCAGTTCCCGCGCGCGGCCTGGGCGGCATTGCGATAGACCGACGGGTTCCAGTTACAGGCATAGCCATCGCCATCGGGATCGAGCGCTTGGCGATCTCGCTCCGGTCCGCCGAGCGACAAAAACGCTTCCTGCGCCAAATCGTCTGAACGGTAGGCGAGGCAGTTCGCCTCATGCCGTCCTTGACGGAAAGGCGAACGCCGGTAGCGTTGCTCGCCGACCGGGTGAGATGTGCTGAGCGCGTATTCGATCACATTGGGACCCGTGGCTCCGGGCCGATCCGGCACCGCCGTGGGCTGCACGATGACCAATTGTTCCTGCATCCGAGCGCGCCGTTCGGCGTCGCTTTCGATGCTTTCGCGCGCACTTACCGCGCCGAAATCTTGCTCATCGGAGATATTGGGATTGTTGGCGGCCACTTGGGTGCTGGGCGTCTGTGTGAGTTGAGGCCCGGTTTCGGCCTCTGCGATGGCCGCAGCAGCGCGGGCGGTCACGTTATCGGTCGCACCGGTCGCGCTGGCCGTGGTGCTGGTCGACGCCGTGGCGCTGGTAGGGGGCAGGACGGTTTGCGGCGGGGCGTCACCGCGCAGCTGCGCTTGCCGCGCGGCGCGGTCGGCGGAATAACGGCCATAATCGCCAAAGCCGACGCCTTCGGATACGTCATTTGGGGGGCTGCTTACGCAAGCCGCGACCACCATCACCGAGGCCAGGGCCAGGCTAACTCTCCGCATCGCTCAACCTCATGTCTTGCTCTTGAGCGCTTGCTCTTACCACCATTTCGCCGGTTTCGCCACAAAACCAGCGGCTTGTTCCAGTGCATAGGCGGTGTTGAGCAGATCACCCTCTTCCCAAGGCCGCCCGATCAATTGTAAGCCAAGCGGCAAGCCTTGCCGGTCCAGCCCGGTCGGCAGGGCAATTCCGGGCAGGCCCGCGAGGTTTACAGTCACGGTAAAGACGTCGTTGAGATACATCTCCACCGGGTCGGTATGCTCTTTGCCCAACTCGAACGCGGCGGATGGTGTGGCAGGTGTCAGGATCGCATCAATGCCGTCGGCAAACACATCCTCGAAGTCTTTCTTGATCAAGGCCCGCACTTTCCGCGCGCGGTTGTAGTAGGCATCGTAGAACCCGGCGGAGAGCACATAGGTGCCGATCATCACCCGGCGTTTGACCTCCGGCCCAAACCCTTCGGCGCGGGTTTTTTCATACATCTCGGTGATGCCGTCACCCTGGCTGAGTTGTGCTCGGTGCCCGAAGCGAACCCCATCATACCTGGCGAGATTCGACGATGCTTCAGCCGGCGCGACCACGTAATAAGCGGGCAGCGCATATTTCGTATGGGGCAGCGAGATATCGCGGATGACGGCGCCTGCATCGGCCAGCATCTCGCGGCCCTGGGTCCAAAGCGTTTCAATCTCATCTGGCATGCCATCCATCCGGTATTCTTTTGGAATACCAATAACTTTGCCCTTGATGTCGCCGGTCAGCATGGCTTCGAAGTCCGGCACGGGCAGATCGGCGGACGTTGAGTCTTTCGGATCATGCCCCATCATCGCGCGACCCATGATCGCCGCGTCGCGTACGGTTTTGGTCATCGGGCCGGCCTGATCAAGCGAGGAGGCGAAGGCGACAATGCCCCATCGCGAACAACGGCCATAGGTGGGTTTGAGGCCGACAATGCCGGTAAAGGCTGCGGGTTGGCGGATGGAACCACCGGTGTCGGTGCCCGTGGCGCCAAGGCAGAGATCGGCGGAGACCGCACTGGCCGAGCCACCCGACGAGCCGCCTGGGGTCAGTGCTGCGTCAGAATTGCCGGAGCGCCAGGGGTTCACCGCATTGCCATAAACGGATGTCTCGTTCGACGACCCCATCGCAAACTCATCCATGTTGAGCTTGCCCAACATCACGGCTCCCGCCGATTTCAACTGACCCGAGACGGTGGATTCGTATTGTGGCAAGAACCCTTCGAGGATTTTCGAACCTGCTTGGCTTGCCACGCCCTCGGTGCAGAACAGGTCTTTGATGCCCACCGGGATACCGCACATATCTGGCGCGTCCCCGGCTTTAATCCGCTCATCTGCCGCGCGGGCGCGCTCCAGCGCCAGCTCAGGTGTCTTATGGACAAAGGCGCCAAGGCCGTCAGCCGTATCGATCTGCGTCAGGCAGGCTTCGGTCAGTTCGACCGATGTGGTCTCACCCGCCCGCAGCGCATCGCGTGCTGCGGCAATGGTCAATGTGTTGAGATCAGACATTATTCCACCACCTTCGGCACCGCAAAGAAGCCTTCCCGCGCATCGGGCGCATTGGCCAAAACCTTGTCCTGCTGGTCGCCATCCGTGACGACATCTGCGCGCCGTTTCAGCCGCATCGGTGTGACGGAGGTCATCGGCTCGACATTTTCCACATCCAGCTCGTTCAATTGCTCGATGAAGCCAAGAATTGCGTTGAACTCTCCGGCCAAGGCGTCGAGCTCCTGCTCTTCGACCTTGATCCGGGCCAATTTCGCCACTTTCGCGGCGGTGTCTTTGTCGATGGACATGGGCGCTCCGTCTTCTTTACCCGAATGGGGTTTAGCCCTGCCTTTGCTGCGCCGCAAGCATATGGCGGCGGTAAATCTCGATCATCCAGGCCAGCATGACCGCATTGAGCAGATGCCAGAGGAAATGTGTGCCAAAGGGTAGGGCGGCACAGAGCGGCATATCGAGGCTCCGCGCTGTGAGTGAGAGCATCAGAATGCCCGCGCCGATGACCATGCCACGTGCGATTTCGGGGGTTCGGGACCGGAGCAGGGCGGCATAGATCAAAAGCGCCAGGGGGACAGACCAATAGATGGCAGAGACCTCAAAGAAGGGCAGAGCGTTGAAAAGCGGTGTGACCAGGGCCGCATAGGGCAGAAACGCGACCGTCCCGAGAAAGGCGGTCCAAAACGGCCAGCGCCAGACGTCACGGTTGAGCGCAAAGAGATAGACCAAGATGAAGAGCGCAATCGGGATCACATCGGAGAGCGCAGCCCAGGCTGTAGCAAAGGTATGAAACAGAAACGATCCGATCCCGATCGCGGCAAGAAGACCCACCAGCCCCCAGGCCAGAGGGAGCCGTGCGTCTCGCAACCGGATCGCCATAAACACCGCCGCCAGAAGAAAGGCGGAATTGGTCACGGCATTCAGCGGTTCGGCCCAAAACGAAGGGTCAAGCCGCTCGCAATAGGCGTCAATGGCGTCGTCTAATTCCATAACTTCGCCTCATTTTTGTCCTGGTCTGGAGGTCTCTTTGCCTCATCTGCAAAGAGGTAAAGCCCTTGGAACACCCCGCCAAGACATCCATCATCATTGTTTTTGCCGCGCTGCTTGGATCGTTGCTTGTCTCGATCTCTTTGACACCCATGCTCATGCATATGGCTTTGCCGTTCATGCCATTTGTGACGCTCGTTTTGTTTATTGCTGGCAGTTCTGCAGCGATCACGGCCAAGATCCTGCGTCGCCGGGTGGCGCCCGCCCCTTAATCGGGCTTTGCCCAGTTGCTGCAATTGAGGCATCCTTCTTGGCAGGCAGACCAGAAGGAGACGCCCCCGATGAGATACACGTGGCTTGGACATTCCGCAGTGCGGCTTGAAATTGGCGATCAAGTGCTGCTGATCGACCCCTGGGAAGACGGCAATCCGCTGTTCCCAAAGGACCGCCGGGATGAGGCCAATCAAGGGACAACGGCCATTCTGATCACCCATGGCCATCTTGATCATACTGGCAATGTACCGGTCCTCGCCAAAGAGTTGGGCGTCCCGGTTTATGGGATTTATGACCTCATGGCGTGGTGGAGCGAAAGCGAAAGGATTGAGACGGTCGGTTTCAACAAGGGCGGCACTGTGCAGATCGGTGATGTCGCGGTGACCATGGTCAATGCGGCCCATTCCTCCTCCATCGGCACCGATGAGGGGCCGCTGTATACTGGTGGGGAGGCTGGCTACATGATCGCGGGCGAGGGGCGCACCGTTTATGTGTCGGGCGACACTGATGTGATGGCCGATATGGGCGTCTTGCAGGATCTCCACGCGCCGGAGATCGGCATTCTCTGTGCGGGCGGGCATTTCACCATGGATATGAAGCGCGCGGCATATGCGGCCTCGAAACTCTTCAAGTTCGAGACGGTCATTCCCTATCACTACAAGACCTTCCCGCTCCTGGCGCAAAACGCTGACGAGTTGAAAGCGGCGCTGCCGGGTGTGACGGTGCATGACCCTGAGGTTTTGGTGCCAATCTCGCTCTAGCAGCCGAAGCTGTGTCACGACCGAGGGCGGCATGGGGCTGGAGGGGTCGGAGCTTCACCAGAGTGCTCTCAGCTTGGGTTTTTCTGCGCTAGGTTGAACCTCTGACAGAGGCGAGTTCCGTCCGCCGTGATCATAGGCCGAGCGTGTTCGACCGATGTGACGCGAGGGCTTGGCTTGAGGCGCGGGCCCTTGGCACCAGTTTCTTGGTCAAACTGATTGATATCATGGTGCTTGCCGAAAGGGGAGCAGCAAGACCGGTCCGGTTGCGGTGGTCATCCGCGGTTTGTCACGCCAAGGTCATGGGGATCGGGCATGGCTCTCACGTCTGGCCTGCGTCTTCGACGCCCTTTATGTGGGGACAGGCCCCGCCGAGACGAAAGGATGTGCGGCATGAGCGTTGCCGAAAACACCACGGCCAAAGAGCAACCCGACCTTGCCTATCTCACCCGCGTCTTCGCCCGGATCGGCCTGCTCAGCTTCGGCGGCCCGGCAGCACAGATCGCCCTGATGCACAAGGAACTGGTCGAGGACCGCCCCTGGCTCACCGAACGCCAATTCCTCAACGCGCTGTCCTTCTGCATGCTGTTGCCCGGCCCCGAGGCGATGCAATTGGCCACCTATTCCGGCTGGCGCCTCGCTGGCACGATGGGTGGGCTGATCGCGGGGATGCTCTTTGTGCTGCCGGGGGCGGCTCTGATCCTCGCTTTGGCCATGCTCTATGCCGCCTTTGGCCAGGTCCCGCTGGTCGAAGCGATGTTCCTGGGCATCAAAGCCACGGTGATCATCATCGTGATCCAGGCGTTGATCAAAGTCAGCCAAAAGGCCCTGACATCGCGGCTGGCTTATGGGTTGGCGGCTGCGGCTTTTGTCGGGATTTTCTTCCTGCAACTCCCGTTTCCATTGATCATCGTGGCCGCTGCGGTGATCGGTGCGCTCTTCATGGCTGGAGGGGCGACGGATGTCGCGCCTGTGCCCGCAGTGAAGAGCGGTCAAACGCTGAAAACCATCGTCACTTGGGCGGTGATCTGGCTGACGCCTCTGGCCGTGCTGTGGCTTATGGCGCCCGAAAGCGTCCTCACCCAGGTCGGGCTTTTCTTCTCGAAACTGGCGGTGGTGACCTTTGGCGGGGCCTATGCCGTGCTGGCCTATATGGTTCAGGAAGTCGTCGGCGATTTCGGCTGGCTGACCACCGGGCAGATGATGGACGCGCTTGGCCTGGCAGAGACCACGCCCGGGCCGTTGATCTTGGTTGCCGAGTTCGTTGGCTTTCTGGCGGGCGCGCAGGCGGGTGGCACGGGCTACGGCATTGCCGCCGCTGTCGTTACGCTCTGGGTCACCTTCGCGCCGTGTTTCCTTTGGATCTTTGCTGGCGCGCCCTATATCGAATGGATTTCGGCCCAACCCCGATTGACCGGCGCGCTCAGCGCCATAACGGCTGCTGTGGTGGGCGTGATCCTGAACCTCTCGCTTTGGTTCGCGTTGAACGTCTTTTTCGCCGAGGTCAGCCGCGAGCCCCTTGGTCCGCTGCAGCTCTGGACGCCGACGCTTTCCACGCTTTCTTGGCCCGCGTTGCTGTTGGCTTGCCTGGCCGGTTATCTCTTGCTCTGGCGGAAGCTGGACCTCCTCAAGGTGATCGCCCTCATGCTTTTGCCCGGCATCGCCCTTCATCTGCTCCTTCCCGGCATTTGATGGTTGACACGGGGCGCGCGGCAGATAAAAAGCGCGCTCATTCCGAGATTCCCGGAGGCTGCACGCGCGCCCCGGCCCGACCTTCCAAGGAGCCTGTGACATGGCGAAGCCCACCACGATCAAAATCCGCTTGAACTCGTCCGCAGGCACCGGCCACTTCTATGTGACCAAGAAAAACGCCCGCACCATGACCGAGAAAATGGTCGTACGTAAGTACGACCCGGTTGCGCGCAAGCACGTGGAATATAAGGAAGGCAAAATCAAGTAAGCCTTCTTACAGTCTACCGACCTAGGCCGCGCAGCATTCGCTCCGCGGCCCTTTTGTTGTTTAGAAGGGGCAACGCGATGACTCAGAACATCACCATCCGGCCCACCTCAGGGGCCGATACACCGGCGATCGATGCGCTTTTGGCGGCGAGCTATCCGGTGCTGTTGAAACCGGATTACCCATCCTCGGTCCTGGTCACGGCGCTGCCACTCATTTCGCGGGCGCGGCCCGAGCTGCTACGCTCGGGCACATTCTACATGGCGCAGGATGATGAGGGGGAGGCGCTGGCTGCGGGTGGGTGGACCCACTCAGGTCCACAAGGCGGCGTTGGCCCGCGCGATTTGGGGCATATTCGTCATGTGGTGACACATCCGAAGGCCACGCGGCGGGGCTTGGCGGGGGCAATTTTGCGCCATGCATTCGAGCAGGCGCGCGCGGCAGGCGTCACCCGGCTCAGTTGTCAGAGCACCCGTACGGCTCTGCCGTTCTACGCCGCTATGGGCTTTGCAGTCCAAGGCGAGATCGAGATCGCGCTTCGTCCCGGCATCACCTTCCCGGCGGTGCAGATGATCCGGGCGCTTTGAGGCCGCGAAAGAAAAGGGCCGGTCGCATGGACCGGCCCTTCCGAAAAACATGTTGTCGTCAGGCTATTCCTGTTGCCCCATGAACATCAGCAAGAACTGGAACATGTTCAGGAAGGCGATGTAGAGGCTGAGCGCGCCGTCGATAGCTGCTTTGTCCAGCCATTCCTGATCGCCATGGGCCGCGTGGGCCACATATTCGGTTTTGATCGCCTGGGTGTAGAAGGCGGTCAGACCGGCGAAGATCAGGATGCCGATGGCCGAGATTGCGAACATCATAGCGGGCGACTGCAGGAAGATGTTGACCACCATCGCCACGATCAGGCCGATCACGCCCATGATCAGGAAGGTGCCCATCCCTGAGAGGTCCCGCTTGGTCGTGTAGCCCCAGAGGCTCAGCCCCGCGAAGGCGATGGCCGTCACCAAAAAGGTCTGCACGATCGAATAGGGCGTGAAGACCAGGAAGATCGAGCTCATCGACACGCCCATCACGGCGGCAAAGACGAAGAAGCCAAGCGACACGGCCGCGGCGGAACCACGACGCATCAGAGCGCCCCAACCGAAGAGGATGAAAGCCAGCGGTGCAAACATCACCACCCAACGCAACGGCGTTGTGAACAGAACCTCGCCCAGACCAGTCAGATAGGCGCCATCGCGCAGCGCCACCGTCGCCCCGGTCGGGTCGCTGGTCACGGCCAGATTGGCAATCGCCCAGGCCGCAGCAGCGGTGATCGCCATACCACCGGACATGGTGGCGTAGACCTTGTTCATATGGGCGCGCAGGCCCTGATCGATCTCGGCCTGGCTAACGGCTGCGCCGCGGGTCCGGATCGTGTCGAATTCTGCCATGTGGTCCTCCACTTAATTGGCCGTTTGGGGCGCAATAAAAAAACGCCCATCCTTGCCGTTGAATATTGGCGAGGATGGGCGCTTTTTCAAGCTATCTTGGCGTACGCCGAGCCGGGAATCGGATAGTTTTTTACTATCAGTAGCGCCAAGTCTGCGGCACATCCCAAATCGGGCGGGCCGTTTCAATCGAGATCTCTTCGTTCGAAAGGCCAAGGTCGCGGCGGGCATTGGCATCCAGCGAAGCCAGTGCGCGGCGCTGACGCCAGACGGCGAATGCGGTCGAGATCAGGTGGAACAGGCCTGCCTGGCGGGCAGGGAGGGCGCGGTGATGTGCAACGGTATGAGCCATGACAAGTCCTTTCGTTTTTGTGATGGGTCTTGGGGAAGACATTTCGATGCTTGATATATGGAGCAGGAATGTGCATTTTAAAAACGAATATTTCTGAAGTTTGACATCAAGGAATGTGATATGCCTCGGAACCTCGATATGACGGCCCTGCGCTCCTTCGTGACTGTCGCGGATGCGGGCGGTGTGACCAAGGCCAGTGGCTTTTTGAACCTGACCCAATCGGCCGTGTCGATGCAGCTCAAGCGACTGGAAGAAAGTCTTGGTGTTACGCTTCTGGACCGCACCGCGCGGCGGCTGTCTCTGACCGGCGCGGGGGAGCAGATGTTAGGCTATGCCCGGCGGATGTTGGAGTTGAATGACGAGGTTCTGGGCCGTCTGACGGCCAAGGAGTACGAGGGCGAGCTGATCCTCGGCGTACCGCATGACATCGTCTATCCCGCGATCCCGCAGGTGCTGCACCGGTTCAATGCGGCTTATCCGCGGATGAAGGTGCAACTAATGTCATCTTATACGTCCCGCCTGAAACGGATGTTCGACCGGGGGGAGATCGACGTGATCCTGACCACCGAGGACCATCTGGATACGGGCGGCGAGACACTCCGCGAACGCCCTTTGGTCTGGGTGGGGGCGCAGGATGGCCAAGTTTGGAAACAACGCCCGCTGCGCCTCGCGTTCGAGCATAACTGTATCTTCCGCAAAGCCGTCCAGTCGGCGCTGGATGCCCATGCGATCAGTTGGGAAATGGCGGTCGAAAGTGATTCAACACGTACCGTTGAGGCGTCGGTTAGCGCCGATCTGGCGATTCATGCCAGCATCGCAGGCACCGAGCCGCCCTATGTGGAGCGGGTACAACATAACGGCACTCTGCCAGAGCTGCCGTCGGTCAAGATCAACATGTATCGGGCGGAGTTGGCGGGCGATGAACCCGCCCAGGCGTTGACCGACCTAGTGCGGCAGGCTTTCCGCGCAAGCTAATCCAGCGGGCCCATCATATCTTCGAAGACCTGCTTGGCCAGCTTTGTGCCATCAGGGTCGCCGGTGGTCTTTAAACGGGTAAATCGCTCGGCCCAGGGGGAGGTGCGTACCCGGGTCAGTGGCGTGTTTGACAGCGAAAGCAAATGGGCCGGCGCGGCATGTTCGGGAAACAGATGATCGTTTGACCTACACCGCACGAAGTTGAAGAGGACGTCCTGGTCTAAGCGAGGATCAGTTGCGCTTCATGCGCCTTGGCGCAGCGTCGGGCTGTGTCGCCGTAGACGTTCGGGTCGGCGCGGAGATGTGGGAATTGCCGAAAGAGATCGTCTCGGCCTTCGTTACTCAATGCCTCCAACCCCTGATCGCCCAGATGGAAGCTCTCGGTCGCCGCGCCCTCGGCATAAACGATCTGGTGCCGGTCAAACATCATGTGGATGTAGGTGACGAAACCACGCTCTTCCTGCTTGATGGAGCGCCCATTGATCAGGTGTTTTGCTGCGACCAACACCTCGTCTTCGCCAAAGGTCAACTCTGCGCGGTAGCCCTCAACCAACATCCGGTGCTGTGGCGAGACCAATAGCGGCCGCTTGGCCCCAAACGCGCCACCCGCGTCAATTTGGACCGGAGCGAACTTGCCGACACCGGGCACCATACGGCTGCCAATCCAGCGGATCGGTTGCACGCCATCGTCCCGGGTGACCACCAAATCTCCGGCCTTCAAGGTCTCGATCGCACGCTCACCATGGGGCGTTAGGATCCGCGTGCCCGGCGTGAAGCAGATAATGTTCTCGATCTCATTGAAAAAGAGTGTCGAGCCATCGTTGAGGATCGCATACCCGCTCAACCCGCCGGACGCGTCGTCGGAATTGGTGATCACGACCGAGCTCAGCGGCGCAATCCCGTTCAGATCAAGCGTATCTCCACCGATCTCGCCGCCTTCGCCGCCCGTGATGGTGATGTCTTGCGCGCCGGCTTCACCGAGATCGGTGAGAATGAAGAGATCGTCGCCGTCGCCGCCTGTGGCAACGTCCCCCTCTGCGATGTTGATCGTATCGTTGCCGGCACCACCGGCGATCGTGTCATCGCCCGTGCCGCCGGTCAGTAGGTCGTCGCCGCCGCCGCCATCGATATCGTCGGCACCGCCGCCGCCATCAATCGTGTCATTGCCGTCTGGTGTTGGCACACTGTCGAAATGAATGTCGCTGACCCAGATCGCCTGCGTGCCATCGTCGAGATTGGAATAGATGATCTCGATTTGCGACACCGGGCCGGCGATCTCGACCAAGACGGACCCGCCCAGATCGTCGGGCGATTCCCCAACGGTTTCGGCGGTGATCGTATTGCCGCTGACCGTATCGCCGCCGCCGGGGGTCAATGTCACCGTGACCGGATTGCCATCGGCGTCAAAGGCGTTGACCGTCACTTCATCTTGGTGATTGCCCGAGGCCCAATCGATATCGTTGATCCGGAACTGGACGTTTTCGACCTCGCCCGAATAGGCGGGATTGCCTGTCGAGAAATCGATCGTTGTGGTCGAGGTTGGCCCATCTCCATTGCCCCAAAGCCGCAGGCTCGACGTGCTGCCGAAGGGCTCGCCGCTTCCGACATAGATATCGTCGGTCGATTCGATCTCGAATTCCGGCGTGTTGTTGCCGGTATTGGTGAAGCTCAGCGTGACATCGATCTCGCCCGTCGATTGCGTGAAGCCAGCTGAGACATCGGCCTCATCGGCCGCCACATTCTCCCAGACCAGGGCTTCTGAGGTGACGGCTGCCGCCGGCCCACTGTCGCCGTGAATGACGTCAGCGCCGCCGCCGCCTTCGATCGAGTCGTCGCCCGCGCCGCCAAAGATCGTGTCGGCACCACCGCCCGCGATCACCGTGTCGTCGCCGTCACCCGCCACGACGCTGTCGGCTCCACCGCTGACTTGGCTGCCATCCTCGTCGACATAAGAGCCGTCGATTAGGTCATCGCCGTCGGTGCCTTCGACGATCCCGTCATCTTGGGAATAAGCGGGGGCAGACACGACGCTTGAACTGGTCAGCGTATCGACCGGCCCAAAGTCGGGGACAAAATAAACGTTGCCGTCGGTCGCCTCGTAATAGACGCCCGGTTCCAACTCATTGGTGAACGTGGTACCGCTCCAGGTGCCCGACCATTCCCACTGACCCGCGCCGATGGTGGAGGCGGTGGTGAACGTGACCAGCCCGCCGGAAATGCTGTCGCCAGCATCCAGCGCGGAATTCGTTCCTAAGCTGACCAGATAGCCATCGGGCATATCCTGCGCTCCACCTCAAAGCGGGTGTGTCCACCCAATGTCGGGCCGCGCGGAGATCCTGACCTTGTCCAGGGCAGCCGCATTGCCCCAAATGCCCGGTTGCCGGGCGTATTGCTTCAAGGTTCCGTAGGGGGCTGCTGCGGCGGGATTTCGCTTCAGCCAAGGCGATTTAGGGGCACCCCGCCTTGGTGGTGCCATAATTCACCGGCGGTGCGGCCGATACGGGTCTTGGCGGGCCGCCAATTAGGGCGTCACGACCACTTTCCCCGTGGATTTTCGCGCTTTCAGCAAGGCCAAGGCGTCCCCAGCTTCGGCGAGCGGGAAACGGGCGCCGATATGCGGTCTGAGACCGCCGTCGCGATAGAGATCGAACAGGGTCGCCAAGCTCCTAGTCAAGGTCTCAGGCGCAAATCCCATATAGCCACCCCAATAGAGCCCGATCACCGAAATATTCTTGACCAACAAATGATTAGCAGGAATTTTCGGCACCTCGCCGCTGGCAAAGCCGATGGTCAAGATCCGCCCCTCGGGGTTGGTCGCTCGCATCGCCGCAGTGAACTGATCGCCGCCGACCGCGTCATAGACAACATCTGCACCGCCCAGAGCCTTCACCTCGGCGCGGAGATCACTGCTCTCGCTGTCGATCAGATGTGTGGCCCCCGCGGCCTTGGCCACCGCCAGCTTTTCCGCCCCGCGCGCGCAAGCGATAACTTCGGCGCCCATCCGCGCACCGATCTCGACCGCAGTGAGACCAACACCGCCAGCCGCTCCCAAGACCAACAACCGCTCGCCAGGCTGCAACCGTGCGCGATGGTCCAACGCCAGATGGGATGTGCCATACGCGATCAGAAACCCGGCTGCGTCTTCAAACGGCATCTGATCCGGGATCTCGATGCAGCGTGCCGCTGGAAAACAACCAAACTCGGCCAAGCCACCTTGACCAGCAAACACAGCCACCCGCGTGCCAATCGCGGGACCGCTCACGCCCTCGCCCAAGCCGCGGACCGTGCCTGCGATCTCCATGCCAAGGGTGAAGGGCGGCGGCGGCGTATCCTGGTATTGGCCTTTGATCATCAACAGATCGGCGAAGTTCAGACCGCACGCCGCGATTTCAATCAGCACCTCGCCTTTGCCCGGCGCGAGCGTCTCGATTTCAGCCAGGGCAGGGGGGCTGTCAAAGTCACTTACGCGATAGGCACGCATCTGTTGAAATCCTTTCTCTTGCGGTCGGTCGCAGGCTAAGCTGCGGCGCAGCAAAGAGCCAGCGCGAAGACAGGCTGAAAATCTGAGCTAGTTGATCCACATCATTGTTGAACACGCCTAGGTAGAGTAGTTTTAACCTATGCCTGCGATAGTAGGCGTTAGCTGACTTGGCTGCGGATATGTATCTGATAGCTGCTATTCGGAGACGGTCTCGATAGGCTGCCGCCTGTGTGAAGCGGCATCAATGACGGCGCGCGTTGCGCCGTGGCAGTGAGGCTAAGTCTTGTAAGGTAAGGAGAAAACCAGTGAAACACCCTGTTGATGTCCATGTCGGCAAACGTGTGCGCCATCGCCGATGGATGGTGGGCATGACACAGCAACAGCTGGCCGAAAAGGTGGGGATTAAGTTCCAGCAGATACAGAAATACGAAACCGGCATGAACCGTGTCAGTGCTTCTCGGCTTTGGGATATTGCCGAAGCGTTGAGTGTGCCGGTGGCCTATTTCTTCGAAGGCTTGGATGGGGCCGAAGATAAGGCGACTGAGACGGCGGTACCGGGAGATATCCTAGCCGACAAGGAAGCGCTGGAGCTTGTCCGGTCGTATTACGCGATCCCTGAAAATCAGCGTCGGCGTCTGTTTGAACTGGCCCGTGTTTTGTCTGACGCGGCCTAAGCCCTGTTGACGCCCATTGGGCGGCATGCGACCCCGGCTCTTGCAACTTAACGTTCCCAAGAGCTTGTGAGATGTCGCCTATGCCGCCCGCCGCAAATCATTCCATGCCCGTTGACGAACTGCGCGCTGTTGCGCATGCGCTGGCTGATGCTGCCCGCGCGGCGACCTTGCCGCATTTCCGCGCGCCTGGCCTTGTGACGGAAAACAAACAAGAAGCGGGATTTGATCCCGTAACGCAGGCCGATCGGCAGGCCGAGGCGGCGATGCGTGCCGTGCTTGCAGAGCGCCGGCCCGAAGACGGCATCCTTGGCGAGGAAGACGAAGACGTGCCGAGCCGATCCGGGCTAACCTGGGTGCTCGACCCGATTGATGGCACCCGCGGTTTTATTGCGGGGACCCCGACCTGGGGCGTCCTGATCGGCCTACAGGCGGAGGCCGGGCCGATCTATGGGCTGATTGATCAACCCTATATTGGAGAGCGGTTCGAAGGCGGTTTTGGCCATGCCGCGGTGGCGGGCCCTCATGGCGTTGCACCGCTGAAGACACGCCAGACGGACGACCTAGCCGACGCGGTGCTTTTCACCACATTCCCCGAGATTGGAACAGCTGCCGAGCGGGCCGGCTTCGAGGCCGTTCGTGATCAGGTTAGGCTGACCCGTTATGGCATGGATTGCTACGCCTATGCGCTTCTGGCGGTGGGGCAGGTCGATCTGGTCATTGAGGCGGGGTTGCACAGCTATGATATCGCCGCGCCGATTGCGGTGATCGAAGCGGCCGGTGGTGTGGTCACCAATTGGCAAGGTGAGCCGGCCCATCCCGGCGGGCGCGTTGTGGCGACGGCCAACCCGGTTCTCCATGCTGCGGCATTGGCTCTGCTGCGAGAGGTTCCTGCCTAAATCTGGCGACTTGCTCTGAGAGCGTAGCGTTCATTTGGGCAACAGCCGATCCCTGCCGAATTCTTTCGCGCGGGAACACCCCCTTGCGGACCGGCATCGGCTCCCGCAGACTCCGCTCAAACGCAGTTCCAATCAATGAGACAGGCCATGATCCGCTTCACCGCTTTGCTTCTTGTCACAGCTCTTGCCGCCTGCGCCCCCGCGCCAGGGACGGAACGGGTCCCGTTGGCGTCGACGGGGATGATCGCGCAGGCCAATACCTTGATCTCGGTGCAACGGGCGGGCGCAGGCATCCTGCGCCCCTTGGTGCATAGCCCCGCGCTTCAGGCCGCAGCGCAGGCTCATGCCGACGATATGTCAGCGACCGGCGGGATCAGTCATACCGGCAGCGATGGGTCGAGCCTGACCGATCGTGTGAACCGGGCCGGATATACAGCCTGTTTCACGGCGGAAAATGTCGCGCAAGGGCAGACTGATACGCGGAGTGCGATTGCCGCTTGGACCAATTCTGCGGCCCACCAAGCGAATATGGTCAACCCCAACGCCTCGCAATTCGGCTTCGCGCGCGCGGGCAATACGTGGGTTCTTGTGCTGGCGCGGCCCTGCTAACGGGGGCCGAATAGGCTTCGCCATTGGCTGAGCAAGATGCCCGCAAGGATCAGGCCGAGCGCCCAGAAGAGCGTTGCGGGCAAGGCTTCGCCCATCAAAGTGATCCCGAAAATCACCGCCCAGACGGGCACCATATAGCTGACCAGGCTCATGAACATTGAACCCGCCGTGGTGATCACGCGCACGCGAATGATCGCGGCAAGGCCGGTGGGCAGAAGCGCGACATAGATTAGCGCCGCGGTTGGAAGGGTCGGAAAATCTGTCGGCACCCCCTCGGTGATTAGCGCGACGGGCATCATCACGACGGCGGCGGCCAGCAGCGTTGCGGTCGCAAAGCTCACCGGCGGCATTTTGGGCGCCCGCCGGGTCATGACCGAGCCGATTGCATAACATCCTGCTGCGCCGATGCAGGCGAGCCGACCAAGCCATTCTGCGTCGCGCCCCGTACTGTCGAATGCGCCGTCACCAACCAATAAAATAAGGCCAAAGAAGCCCAAGGTGACCCCCGCGATCCGTTTGGGGCCAATGCCCTCCTCGGGCGAGAAAATGGCAACAAGTGGCAAGACCAAGAGCGGCACCGCCCCCATTGCCACGCCAGCAAAGGCCGAGGGCACATGGCTCAACCCCCAAGAGAGAAATGAAAAGGGCAGCGCGACCGAGACCGTGCCGATCACGATGGAATACCCCCACGCGCGCATGCCTTTGATCTGCCCCAACCCTTGGCCGATCAACGGCCCGGCTAGGATCAAGGCCAGCGCGCCCAGTGCGGTCCGGCCAGCCGTCACCGTCCAGACGCCAAAGCCTTCGAGTGCGGTTGAGACCCCCATAAAAGCCGTGCCCCAGATCACGCCGAGGCCGAGGATGAGCGCCCAGTTGAGTGCGCCAGGCCGGTCTGGGTTGGGTAAGGTGGTTGGGCTCATGCCCCCTGACCATTGTCGGGCGTGTCATGAATCGCCACGCTGTCGTCGGGGGCTTGAGCTCGGTCAAACATCCCATAGTCGCGAATCACACCCGCCACACGCAGCCGATAGTCGGCAAAGAGCTGATCTCGACCGGATGTCTGTGCCCCCCGATGATTGGG
This sequence comes from Roseobacter sp. HKCCD6576-2, assembly GCF_013179285.1. Classification (GTDB taxonomy): domain Bacteria; phylum Pseudomonadota; class Alphaproteobacteria; order Rhodobacterales; family Rhodobacteraceae; genus Rhodophyticola; species Rhodophyticola oceani. The sequence goes on from NZ_WVNW01000001.1 coordinate 1,028,212, forward strand.
TAGATTCCGCCAGCTCTCCAATGCGCGCTCATCTTCGAAAAACGAGAGCGATAGTAGTTTTCCTGGCTCGGTCAGGCTTTCGAACCGCTCGACCGAAATAAACCCGGGCAGCGCCTCAAGCTCCGGCTTGATCCGCGCCGCGATGTCCAGATAGGCGTCGCGGTGATCCGCTTTCGGCCACAGCTCAAATATCACGGCGATCATCGGCGGTCTCCATCAGTGTCAGACACCCGTTTCAACCAGGTCCGATCCTCACGCAAGAGGAATTTCTCTTTCTGAGCAAAGGCATAATTCTCTTGGCCAAGGGGGTCGGCGGCCAGACGGGCGCGATAGGCCTCATAAGCGGCGAGATTATCGATATTGTAGAGGCCATAGGCCAAAGTGCTCGATCCTTCATGCGGCGCGAAGTACCCGATGAGGTCGGCGCCGCAGCGTGGGATCGCCTTGCCCCAATTGCGGGCATATTGCGTGAACTGGTCCCTTTTGGTCGGATCGATATGATAACGAATGATACAGGTGAGCATCGAGGTTCCTTTCTGTGATCTCACGGCCTGATCTACCGTATCGACCTGCGCGAATGCTTCGGTTATGGTCGAACTATGAAAGAAGGGCCCGATATTGCTTTCATTGCCGCGTTGATCGGTGATCCGGCGCGTGCGAATATCCTGACCGCGCTGATGGATGGTCGGGCGCTGACCGCGTCGGAGCTGGCGGTTGAGGCCGGCGTAACGGCCCAAACGGCCAGCGCGCATCTGGCGAAATTGGCCGATGGCGGGTTGCTGAAACCCCGAAAGCGAGGACGGCATAAGTATTTTGCGCTGGCCCATGACGAAGTGGCCGAGGTGTTGGAGCGGTTGATGGGTCTTTCCGCGGGTCTGTCCCGCGCCCGAACCCGCACCGGGCCGCGCGATGACGCGCTGCGCCATGCGCGGGTGTGTTACAATCATCTGGCAGGGGCTATGGGAATCCGGCTCTATGACAGTCTCTTGGCCCAGGGCCTGGTGGAGGAAACCAAGGTTGGGCCCGTGTTGAGTCCGGCAGGCGCAGAGGCTGTGATGGCCTTTGGCGTGGATCTGCCCGAGCTGCGCGCAAGGCGGGCGCCGCTCTGCCGAGAGTGTCTCGATTGGTCCGAGCGCCGCTCCCATCTTGCGGGCTCTTTGGGCAGGGCCCTTTTCGCCCGGATCGAGGCGCTTGGTTGGGCGCGGCGCGACCCCAAAAGCCGCGCCGTCCTGTTTTCCGATGCCGGGCAAAGCGCCTTCGAGGCGCAGTTTCCGGGTCCCTAGCCCCGCATTTTGTGATGCAGCAGGATTGGGACGATCAGGTCTTCTTCATCTTCTAGATGCCGGGCCAGAAACCCTTCGATCTCCGCCGCGGTGTCCCTTAGCGTTTTGGCCTCTTCCCTGGCCTGGGCCTCGTCCAGTTGGATCAATTTTATCACCCGATTGGCCTGCCCGGTGATCCGCTCCAAGACCTCATCCAAGGTTTCATGATCGCTTTCCAATGTCTCCAGCCCAGTAGCGAACCGATCATCAACGCCCTGAATCTCCGGGAAAAACGACCGGTCTTCCCAGGTGTGGTGGCCGTGTAAGTTGCGCACCATGAGATTGCCGAAATAGCCCAGGCGCGCGCCGTAATCTTCCGGTGCGCGGGCTTTGCCAAGATAGGCCTCGGTGTCCAGCCGGACCAGTTCTCCCAACTGACGAAAGCCCAAATGAGCCCCCATCCAATTGCGAATGGATTGCGCGAAATGCGGGTGATCGGGCCAGGCCTCCCGTGGATACTCCGCAAGCAAAGTCTCCACATCCGAGGGCCACCCCGTACGGGTATGGATATCAAGATGTGTCATGACAGGGCAGATGGGGGTGTGTGGATTTGTTACAAGATAACAAAAATGCACCAAATCTGTGCGCGCTACGGTGTGGTGTACTCCACGGCCCATCCTTGCCCGCACCAGCTGCGAGTGGTGATGAAGCGGCAGGAGACTTCCGTGCCATCAGGGAGAGTGTAGCGTTCGGTCAGGCCGAACGAGCCTTCGGGATCGGGCAAGGCAAAGGCCGCGTCCGTAGGCGCAGGTTCGCCACCCCGCCAAACCGGATAGCGCTCCCCCTCAAACACCAAATCAAACGGCGCGTCCCCGTGGGTGCGCGCCGTTAAATGCGTCAGACCGCCGTCGAGGATTAGGCCGAGGGCCACCACCGCGACAGACAATCTGACGATGCGTTTTTGAACCGGGGTCATGCCCCTGGTTTGGCCTTAGTTCTTGGCCTTGTCCACCATTTTGCCTGCGGAGATCCAAGGCATCATCCCGCGCAAGGTCTCGCCGACCTGTTCGATCTGATGCTCGTCGTTCAGGCGACGCGTGGCTTTGAACGAGGGCTGACCCACAGCGTTTTCAACCATGAAGTCGCGGACGAATTTGCCGGTCTGAATATCGGTCAGAACCGCTTTCATCCGGGCTTTGGTCTCATCATAGGGCAGGATGCGGGGGCCGCTGACATATTCGCCATATTCGGCGGTGTTGGAGATCGAATAGTTCATGTTGGCGATGCCGCCTTCATAGATCAGATCGACGATCAGCTTCACCTCGTGCAGGCACTCGAAATAGGCCATTTCGGGCTCATACCCGGCCTCGACCAGGGTCTCAAAGCCCATCCGGATCAGCTCGACCAAACCGCCGCAGAGCACGGCTTGCTCGCCGAAGAGATCCGTCTCACATTCCTCGCGGAAATTGGTCTCGATGATACCGGAGCGGCCACCGCCGATGGCCGAGCAATAGCTGAGGCCAAGCTCCAGAGCTTTACCCGAGGCGTCGTTATGCACCGCAACGAGGCACGGCACGCCGCCGCCTTTGGTATATTCGCCGCGTACGGTGTGGCCCGGGCCTTTCGGCGCCATCATGATCACATCGACGCCGGGCTTCGGCTCGATCAATCCAAAATGCACGTTCAACCCGTGCGCGAAGGCAATCGCCGCACCTTCGCGCAGATTGTCATGCACGTATTTCTTGTAGGTTTCGGCCTGCAATTCATCGGGCATGGTGAACATGATGAGGTCACACCAGGCCGCGGCCTCGGCAATGCCCATGACTTTCAGACCTTCGCCCTCGGCTTTGGCGGCAGAGGCGGAGCCTTCGCGCAGCGCCACAACGACGTTTTTCGCGCCGCTGTCGCGCAGGTTCAGCGCATGGGCGTGACCCTGGCTGCCATAGCCCAGAATGGCCACTTTTTTGTCTTTGATCAGGTTGATGTCGCAATCCCGGTCGTAATACACGCGCATGTCTTGATGCTCCTTGTTGGCATGTCTCTCTGGCCGCAGACCATACGGGGAAGAAGACGTGATATCGCATGAGTCTTGGCAAGTTTTACTAAGTATGCGAGAAAATCATTCGCCTATATGGAGTAATGCGAGAGATATCTATGCTTGATGACAGCGACAGGCGACTCCTCCGCCATCTCCAGGCCGATCCTGAGCAATCGATGGCTGCGCTCAGTACGGCGACCGGCATCCCCGTGGCCACCTGCTACAAACGCCGCGACCGATTGCGCGAGCAGGGTGTTTTGCGTGGTCAGCGGATGGTCCTGAACTGGCCTGCGCTTGGGTTCACGGTGGAAGTGTCGCTCCGCGTGACGCTCGACAAGACCAATCCACGCGCTTTCGATGAGTTCCTCACGGCCGCGCGTGACGTGCCGGAAGTCACTGAAATTCAAACCTTTCTGGGGCGTGTCGATGTGCGGTTAACGGTGATTGCCCGGACCATGCCGCATTATCAGGAGATCTATCGGGCGCGCATTCTGACCTTGCCGCATATCGCCGATATCGAAGCGCTGATGCATGTGGCGACGATCAAAGACGCGGAGGCGCTGCCGATATGATCGATCTCGACGCCATCGACCGTGATATCCTGCGCGCGCTGCAAGCGGATGCGACGCTGAAAGCCTCTGAACTCGGGCGCCGATTTGGTCTCAGCCAACCCGCCGCATGGCGTCGTGTGAAGCGGCTGCAAGAAGCCGGCGTGTGGCAGACTCGCCGCCTAGACCTCGACACGGAGAAGCTGGGCTTCGGTGTGACCGTGTTTTTGGGTGTGAAACTTGCCACGAAAGGCCGCGTGAGCTTGGAAGACTTCGAGCGCGCCGTGTCGGCGATCCCGGAGGTGCAGACGGTGCAGCATGTCTTGGGGCTTTACGATTACCGCCTGCGTGTTGTCGCGCGCGATTTGAGCGATTTTGAGCGTGTGCTCCGCCGCCGGATCATGACCCTGCCCGGCGTTGGAAATGTCGAGGCCAATGTGCTCCTCTCCGAAGAGCGCCGCCCGGGTCCGCTTGGGTGACATTCCGTCCGTTGCCAGCTTGCCCGGACCTCGCTACCCATTGGCGTAAGCAAATGGAGGATGAAATGACCGCACTTCTCGACACCGTCGACCCGGAGGGGCTTCTGGAATACTCGGTCGTTTTCACCGACCGCTCGCTCAATCATATGAGCCAGACCTTTCGCACCGTGATGACCGATATCGGCGCGATGATGAAAGAGGTCTATCACGCCGATGCTGTGGCGATCATCCCCGGCGGCGGCACCTATGCGATGGAGGCCGTGGCTCGGCAATTTGCCCAAGATGCCAAGGTGTTGGTGGTCCGCAATGGATGGTTCTCCTTCCGCTGGTCGCAAATTCTCGATGCCAAGGGTTTCGGGGGAGAGACGACGGTGATGAAGGCGCGGGCGGCGGGAAATGCCGCCACATCGCCCTTTGCGCCTGCCCCGATTGAAGAGGTTACGGCTCGTATTCTGGCAGAAAAGCCCGATATCGTTTTCGCCCCCCATGTGGAAACCTCCGCAGGGATCATCTTGCCCGACGAGTATGTCACCGCCCTGGCCGCCGCCGCCCATGAGGTGGGGGCGCTGATGGTGCTTGATTGCATCGCCTCGGGCTGCATCTGGGTCGATATGAAGGCGACAGGTGTCGACGTTCTGATCTCGGCGCCTCAGAAGGGGTGGTCCGCGTCCCCTTCCGCCGGGGTTGTGATGATGTCAGATCGGGCCGTTGCTCGGATGGAGGGCACCAGTTCCAACAGTTTTGCCGTCGATCTGAACAAATGGCATCAGATCATGTTGGCCTATGAAGGTGGCGGGCATGCCTATCACGCGACGATGCCGACGGATGCATTGCGTGGCTTCCGCGATACCATGTTGGAAACCCGCGAATACGGCTTTGAAAAGCTGAAAGAGAACCAATGGGCGCTTGGGCGCGCTGTCCGCGCGTTGCTGGCCGAAAAGGGCGTCAAATCTGTCGCCGCCGAAGGGTTTGGCGCGCCGGGCGTGGTGGTCAGCTATACCGATGATCCCGACATTCAAAACGGCAGTAAGTTTGCCGCTTTGGGGATGCAGATCGCGGCGGGTGTGCCCTTGCAGGTCGATGAGCCGGCGGGGTTCATGACCTTCCGGTTGGGCCTCTTTGGCCTCGATAAGCTCTACGATGTGGAGGGTGCGGTGGCGCGTCTTCGCGCAGTGGTGGATCAGGTCTTCCCCTGATCCGCCCCCGCGCTCAGGACGCGCGGCCAGAGGTGCCCAATCCGGCCCGCATCAACACCCGGCGGACTGGGGCCACAGAATAAAACAGGTTCAGCGCATGCATCCGCGCATCGCGGAGCCCCTGCGCCTCGACCATCGACGCGCGGTTTAGCGCATCCACACCCGTCACCCGGGCCAGAACCTCCGTGTGGCGTATCCGGTTGTATTTTTTCAGCAGGTCGCGCGCGCCGGGGTCATCTCGGTGCGCCTCGGCCAGCTCGAGCAGCGCGCGCAAATCTCCAAGGCTCATATTGAGCCCTTGGGCGCCGATTGGGGGTACCACATGCGCAGCCTCGGCGATCAAAGCGACCCGTTCCGCCTCCATCCGTTCCGCATATTGGCTGATAATCGGCCAGATTGTCCGTCGTGAAACCAGGGTCAGCGGGCCAAACAGATGCCCCGAGCGATCCGACATTTCGCGTTCGAAATCAGCGGTGTCGAGGGCCATCAACCGTTTCGTCTCTGGCCCGCGCTCCATCCAAACCACGGCGGAGGAAGGGTGCCCTTCATAATCCGGCAAAGGCACCAGCGTGAATGGCCCGCCAGAGCGGTGAATCTCGGTAGAGACATTCTCATGCGGGGTCGGATGGGTGACCGCGAAGGCCAGCGCCTTCTGGCCATAGCGCATTGTTTTTGTGTCGATACCCACCGCTTCGCGCACCGGCGAGTTGCGGCCATCAGCGGCGACAACCAAACGCGCGCGCACCTGCGTGTCGTCGCTCAAACCAACGCGCGCCTCGGCTTGCCGCGTCAGGACCTGTGTCGTTGCGGTGCCGGGGCGGAAATCGACATTGGGCAACGCGTCGAGAAAAGACAGAATTTCGCGGCGCAGCAGCCAGTTGGGCAAGTTCCACCCAAAGGGCGCATCCGAGATATCGGCGGCGTTGAAGTCATGCGCCACACGCGGTTCTGTGGTCTCGCCGCCGGCATCCACAATCCGCATGATCTGAAGCGGCATGGCAAACGGCGCAAACCGGTCCCAAAGCCCGATTTTGTCCAAGAAAGTCTGTGAAGGTTGCAAGAACGCCGTGGTCCGCAGGTCCGACCCCTCGGCGTCGCGTTCTGTGATTGGCGGCGCCGGATCAACGCATATGACGGAAAACCCAGCTTGGCCAAAGGCCGAAGCTGCGATCAATCCGGCGACGCCGCCGCCGGAGACCAGAATATCGGTATCAATCACCTCTGCCATAGCCCAGAGATAGGCCGCATTCAGCAGAGGGTCGAAGCGTCAAACGCGCACAGGGTCCTAGCCCATCGTGATGCGGATCAGCGTTAAAAACATAACCGCAACCATGATCAGCGCCGGGATGATCAAGCCAGCATAGCCAAAAATAATGAAAGCAGACGCCCAAAGGCTCACCAGCATGGCAACGGCGTAAAACGGCGTGTCCTCATCGCCTTCCACAATCTCGCGCGCCATCCGTCCGATCAGCGGAATGCGATATGTGATTTTACGGGTGAAATGGCCGGTATCGGCCGCAGATGTCATCGTCATTTGGATCTCCTGTTCGCTCCGCCAGATGTGGTTCGTGACAGGGGAATTGCGATGGTCCTTATCGCCGCAGTGCAGCAGCCGTGAGCGCGACAAAAGCGCTTAGCGGATCAAGCGCGACAAAAATGCGGTGAGATCATCGGTGTGATGATGGATGTGGTCCGCCGGATCGGGCTCTGGTGCGACATGCACCGTGCGCAACCCCATGGCATGGGGGGCGGCCAGGTTGCGGGGGTCATCTTCAAACATCGCGGCGCGGGTTGGGGTCAATCCGTCGGCGTCAAAGATGGCCTGAAACGCGCGGACCTCTGGCTTTGGGCGGAAATTGGCATGTTCCACGCCATAGATTGCGTCAAAGAGGCCGGACAATCCACGATGGGCGATCACCTGCTCGGCATAAGGTGCGGTGCCATTGGTATAGATGATCCGACGGCCAGGCAGGGCCGCGATCCGTGCGGCGAGATCCGGGTCGGGGGCGAGGACCGTGAAATCGATCTCATGCACCTCGGTGAGATACGGCCCGGGGTCGACGCCGTGAATATCCATCAAGCCCGCCAAAGTCGTGCCGTGCTCGCGCCAGTATTTCTGACGTAGCCGATTTGCCTCCACCTGATCAACGCCAAGCGCCTCCATGACATATGCGGTCATGCGGATATTGATCTGATCAAACAACGCCATTTCCGGAGGGTAAAGCGTGTGATCAAGGTCGAAGACCCAGGTTTCGACATGAGAGAAGTGTTCGGCAGGCATAGTGAGGGTTTAGGCAAGGGCAAAGGGCGCGGCAAGGGGGTGCTTGTGTTGCGGCGCGTGCCCGCCTAGCCTCGCCTGGATCACAAGGACAAAGGCGATGGCGCAGAAAAAACCCCCGCATAAAGATGCGTACGACCTGATCCTCGAAGCGATTGATATCGGTGTTTACCGGCCCGGCTCGCGCCTTGTGGAATCGGAACTGGCCGAACGATTTGGCGTCAGCCGCACCCCGATCCGCGAAGCGCTACAGCGGCTGGAGACCCAAAGCCTGCTGACGCGTGATGGGCGGAGCTTGATTGTGGCCTCGCTGGATCACGCGCAGACGGCGGAGCTTTACGCGGTGCGGACCGAGCTTGAGGGGTTGGCGGCGCGCTTGGCTGCGCAACATGCGGCCGAAGAAGAGATCAAAGTCCTGCGCGAGATGGTGAAAGCCGATCATGCGTTGTTGGATGATCCGGCTGCCCTGGCCCGCGCGAACCGGCGGTTTCACAAGCAAATCCACCTGGCTAGCCACAATAGATATCTGGTGCAGCAACTCGATCTGGTGCATCGCTCTATGGCGCTGATGGCGACGACGTCATTGGCTGCAGAAGGGCGCGGGGAAGATGCGCTCTCTGAACATGCGGCGATCGTGCAAGCCATCGCGGATCGGGATGGCGATACGGCGGCAAAAGCTCTGAAAGATCACCTGTCGATCGCCTTCGAAGTTCGGCTAAAAGAACAGGCGCGACGCGATTAGGGGGTGGTGTCTACGGCAGGTTCTGCCCCCGTCGGACCTTCGGTCTGACTGAACCTCCCATGGGCTGTTTTGGCCCAGTGAAACGGTCTGAGCAGCATTTCAGCCACGGCGACGGCCGCCGCTACTGAAGCAAGGGGGAAGTAGAGCGCCAGCAGGGGCAGCGCGAAGCGGTGTCGCCGCAAATGGCGCGCACGACACGCGATGAAGGAAACTGTCAGCGTCAATGCGAATGAGAAGACAAAGCCAAAACCGATGATCCCATAGCCAAGTGGTGAAACCAGAGGATCCAAGGGGTGGGGCAGTCCGAAAGGCACCAGCATGAAGCTCCATAAAAGCGGCGCGGCGAGGAACCCAATAACAGTTCCGAGAATCTGAAGCTGGAAGCCCAAGAACGCCCGCGTCCCAAGCGCCCGCCAAAGCGCAACAGGTTGGCGTATATGCGTCACCCACGTCATCGCATAGCCTTTCAGCCAACGAGAGCGTTGTCGAATCCAGGGCAGAATCGCGGAGTTCGCCTCTTCATACGTGGTCGTCCGCACGATTTCCGTTCGATAGCCGTTGCGGACCAATCGCAGGCCCAACTCGGCATCTTCTGTCACATTATGCGCGTCCCAGGCTCCGACATCTTCCAGCGCCTCGCGACGCATGAAAAGCGTGGTGCCGCCAAGGGGAACAAACAGGCCAAGCCGCTGAACGCCAGGCAGCATCAACCGGAACCAGCTAGCATATTCGATGGTAAAACAACGGCTTATCCAGTTGTGATTGGCGTTGTAATAGTCCAGCCGGCCTTGCAAGCAGGCCACTTCTGGCGGGCATTCAGAAAAGCGCTGGACGACTTTGCGGATCTGATCTGGCTCGGGCCGATCTTCGGCGTCATAGATCCCGACAATCGATCCGCGGGCGAAGTTCAGAGCATAGTTGAGTGCCCGCGGCTTGGTGCGCGGCTGACCAGGGGGCACTGTGATGGCGCGCATCCATGTGGGGAGCTTGGTTTGCGCAAGCGCCGCATGCGTGGTTGTGTCATCGGCCTCCAAAATGAGGATCACGTCCAGCAACTCGCGCGGATAATCGAGCTCTGACAACCGCGTCACCAATTGCCCGGCAATGTCCTTCTCCCGCAAGAGGGGGACGAGGATGCTGACAACAGGCTGGCGGCGCAGCGGGATTGGCCCTGTGTTGGAGGTCGCTGACTGGTTTCCCTGGGCCGTCTCGGTCAGAGGGGTGCGCAATGTCGCGATCAACGCGGCCAGTTTCAAGCCCGTGTTGCATGCGAACACAAACAGCGCCAGGCCGAACGTGAATGCCGCAAGTGTGACAGGAGCCAACCAAACCGCGAGCGGCAGGCAGATCCCGAGGGCGGCGAGCCAGGGTGTTAGGCGCTTTGGGTTCCAGCTTCGGCAGCTTGCGCCGAGGGGAACACGGGCCTCTGCCAACCGCGCGAGTTGATCCCCATAGGCGCGGGTCAAGGCGGCCTGCATGCTCGCGCGGTCTGCCAGGGCCACAATCACCGGCTGATAGGGGCCAAAAGCATCGCGGATTTTCGCTTCGCGGTCAGGGCGGTTGGTGACGACAATCAATGCTTGCCCGACGCGCCGCCACGGCAACGCGTTCAACGTAACGGCTGTCTTTGCAGGAAGGAGACTGACGAGTGATTGATCCGCAGGTTCGTCTTTGAGATTAATCGTCTGGGCGCCAAATTGCGCGCAGAGCGCAGCAACCAATTGATCCTCGGTGATCTTGTCATGGGCGATGAGGATTTCGCCAATTGGCAAGTCTTGATGGCGCTGAAGCGCGACCGCTTTCAAAAGAGTTTCTTGGTCGATAACGCCTTGATCGACAAGAATCTCTGCCAATGGGCGCGGTCGCCGCCGTCCCTTTTCGACAACGCGGACTGGCGGGTCGCGCAGGACCTGCTGGCCCGAAAAAGCTCGGACCGATTTGAAGATCGGTGAATCCAAAAGCAGGCGTCCCCAGCACTGCACACAAAACGATACGCAGACAATGCGATGTGTTTTGTTAACAGCCGGTTAACCAAGAACTGGACGGAGGAGACAGTCTCTAAGCGGGCTGTGTCGCGCGCGCGCGCATGGCGGCAACGAAGCGCTCGAACAGATAGTAGCTGTCTTGCGGACCGGGACTCGCCTCCGGGTGGTATTGCACCGAGAAGACCGGGCGGTCTTCGACGCGAATGCCGCAGTTGGAGCCATCGAACAGCGACACATGGGTCTCTTTGACGCCTTTGGGGAGAGTTTGGCTGTCGACCGTGAAGCCATGATTCATCGAGGTAATCTCAACCTTGCCAGTTTCGAGGTCTTTTACTGGGTGATTAGCGCCGTGATGCCCGTGGTTCATCTTCACCGTCCGACCGCCGAGGGCCAGGGCCAGCATCTGATGGCCCAGGCAAATTCCGAAGACCGGAAGATCGGCTTCCAGGACGCTTTGGATCATCGGCACCGCATATTCGCCGGTCGCCGCCGGGTCGCCGGGTCCGTTGGACAGGAAGACCCCATCTGGGTTCTGTGCCAAAACATCCTCGGCGGTGGAGGTGGCTGGCATCACGGTTACATCGCAACCCGCGGAGGCGAGGCAGCGGAGGATGTTCCGTTTTGCGCCATAATCGACGGCGACAACTTTGAATCCCGGCTCGGTCCGGCGCAGATACCCCTCGGGCCAGGCCCACCGCATCTCGTCCCACGTATAGCTTTGGGCGCAGGTCACGTCTTTGGCCAGATCAAGCCCTTCGAGCCCCGCGAACCCGCGCGCCGCTGCAACCAGGGCCTCCAGATCAAACTGACCGTCCGGGTCATGGGCCAAGGCCACGTGCGGCGCCCCTTGTTGCCGGATTGCCCGCGTAAGGCGGCGGGTGTCGACGCCGCCGATGCAAATCCGCCCCCGTGCGGCCAACCAAGCCGTTAACTCCGCCTCGGCGCGCCAGTTCGACGGTTCGGTTGGATCCCATTTCACAACCATACCGGCCGCCACGGGGTCGGCTGTCTCATCATCCTGTGCGGTGACGCCGGTATTGCCGATATGGGGGAAGGTGAAGGTCACGATCTGCCCCGCATAGGACGGGTCGGTCATGATCTCTTGATAGCCCGTCATCGCAGTGTTGAAGCAGAGTTCGGCCACGGTTTGCCCGGTGGCACCGAAGCCACGCCCGTAAAAAACCGTGCCATCGGCAAGCACAAGGCAGGCAGTGGGATGGTCGGTCATGGCGCGACTCCGTCAATTAGGGCTGGCAAATTCGCGGCAACCTATGGGGGCGGGCGCGTCGGGTCAAGATGGTCAAAGGGGTGTTGTTGTGACTGCTCCGATCCCTTATCTTACATGGCTTGGGGATAGCCACAGGGACCAAATCACTATGCCACTCCGAGAGCGGATCAATACCGGATTGAAAGAGGCCATGCGCGAGAAAGACGCCACCCGGCTGTCGACGCTGCGTCTGATCAATGCCGCGATCAAAGACCAGGACATTGACGCGCGCGCCAAAGGCAATGCCGATGGCGTCAGCCAGGCCGAGGTGCTCGCGATTCTGGGCAAGATGGTCAAACAACGCCAGGAAAGCGCCCGCGCCTATGAAGAGGGCGGGCGGTTGGAGCTGGCGGAGAAGGAACTGGCCGAGATCAAGTTGATCGAGGATTTCCTACCCCGTCAATTGAGCGAAGACGAAGTTGCCAAAGCCGTGGACGCCGCGATTGCCGAAACCGGAGCCAATAGCATCCGCGATATGGGCAAAGTGATGGGTGTATTGAAGTCGAAATACACCGGTCAGATGGATTTCGGCACTGTCGGTCCTGCGGTGAAAGCCCGGCTCGGCTAGACGCCAAACTGGAGCGGTGCATCGGTCCTTGACGGCCATCCCGGTGAGATCGAACCGGTCTCTACCAGATTGTTTCATTTCGACGAGCAAGAACCTGAGCCACCAAGATCAGCCGGGGCATAGGGCCCGTGTGGCGGGCGTTTATCTTCTGTTAATGCGCGACCGATGCAAGTGCTGACACTATCTGCGGCGTCGATACGCACCCTAATCGTGTGGGACGCAGAATGCCTCAGAGACCCGAGACGGCTTCGTCGAAGATCATGGACAGGGGCTGCAAGATGACCGCCGGTTCATAAATCGCCACCTCCATATCGGCGCCCGTGCAGTTTTGCGCAGGAGAATCAAATGAAGGTTAAGGACATCATGACAACGCCTGTTGTGACAGTCGCCCAAGACTGTCCCGTCAGGCAAGTGGCTGCGCTTATGCGGGATCAAGATATCGGCGCGCTCCCAGTCATGAAGAATGGCGATCTTGTAGGGCTTATGACAGATCGCGATATCGTTCTGAAGCTGATTGCGACGGTAGATTTCGAGAGCCCAAAGACAGCGCGGGATGTCATGACACCCGATGTCCGTTGCTGCCGCCCCCATCAGACCATCGAAGAAATCGCCGGTCTGATGGGAGATCATCAAATCCGGCGCTTGCCCGTGATCGATGACGCCGGCGTGCTGGTGGGCATGATTTCAATAAGTGATATTGCCGAGCATGTGTCGGAGCTTCTGGCCGGCGAAGCCCTTGGGGAGATTGTCGAAGATCGCTAAGCGGCGGTTGGCGTGATCTCTTGTTGCAAGCGCTTGACATCAATCCCGGCGATCTCGGACAGAGCCTGTAGATCGACGATCCGGATGTCTATGTGATCGCTGGTCTCGATCACCCCATGCCGGACCAGCCGCCGCATGGTGCGGCAGACATGGACCGAGGAGAGGCCGGTATAGTCGCCAAGCGCCTTCTGCGTCAGAGGCAGGTGAAAGGCGATATCCGTATCATGGCCAAGAGCTCGGAGCCGGAGCGACAGTTCCAGAATTGCAAATGCGATCCGCATGGGCGCCGTGCCCTTTCCAAGCCGTAGCAGTCGTTCTGAAGTCCGCGCTTGTGTCGCCGCCCAGAGGTGCCCGACCATGTCCTCCCAAGTGGGCGAGGTTTTCAACATCGTTTGCCACACGCTTGCTGGGATGATCGAGACGAGCGCGTCCGTCACCGCTTCCAATGTCACCCCGACTGTCAGACCATCGGCGGTTGCTGGGTCAAGGATATCGCCCGGGAGTATGAAATCGATGATTTGTTGCTCGCCATCTTCGAAGGATTTCGACGTCGCAAGCCAACCCTCGATCACGACGATCACTTTGTCGAACTCATCGCCATCCTGAACCAGCACATGGCCAGCCCGGACGCGTCGCGCATTCCGCCTAAGATTATGGAGTGGACCGCCATCATCATAAACTGCGATCAAACCGCCTTGACCATGGCCACCGCCCGTCTGCGCTTTGGCTGATCCGCATGTTGACTGCATATCGACAAAGTCCCTTTTCTGCGGGAGGCCTCTCTGTGACTGACCTCTTGCAAGCGGCAGGTCCAAACAGAAGGCCCCGGATCAACGGGGCTATCGCGGCACGCAGCAACCCAGCCAAGTTCCGCACCATGTCTCATTACCTCAGAGTCCGGTTTTTGTCGATACCGTCAACTATTTCATCTGCGGGTATCCCATTGATCTGGGAGGCGTTCGACATGCGTCATTATGGGGGCAGCGGGATTAACCTGGATTAATGATCCGCTCTGACCCGGGCCCATACTTTACCTAGGTGAGCGGCATATCCGGCTGTGCGTCCCAAACATCATATCTTGGCGCTGGCGGATCAGGCCGTCTGGGCGGCGGGAGATGTCGTGAGCATTGGTCAAGTTGGCACTGCCGCGCCCGAGTGAGGCACTGGCGGCCCAGTCTCACAAGCTTGGCGGTCGGTGATCTCGCACAAAACTGGAGAGGATACATCATGACACGATACCAAGGATTGACCGGGCTCGCGATGGCCCTGGCCATTGGCCTTGCGGCCCCGGCGACCGCCTTCACGGCCTGTCAGGTGACCGACACGGGTGGGATCGACGATAACAGTTTCAACCAGACGGCATGGCAAGGCGTGCTGGATGCAGAGGAGCAGCTTGGTATCCAGGGCCGGTTCCTCGAGTCGCAGGCCGAAACCGATTATGAGGCCAATATCAACTCGCTCCTGGGTGGCGCCTGCGACGTGATCTTTACTATCGGGTTCCTGCTGGGTGATGCAACACAAACCGCCGCGGCGGCCAATCCCGACCAGGTCTTTTCCATCGTCGACTTCGCCTATGACCCACCGCTGCCCAATGTGTTGGGACAAGTCTATGCCACCGATGAAGCCGCCTTCCTCGCGGGCTATCTGGCGGCCGGTATGACCGAGACAGGTATTGTGGGCACCTTTGGCGGCATCAACATTCCACCGGTGACGATCTTCATGGATGGCTTTGCCTATGGTGTTGCGCATTACAACGCCCGTCACGGGACCGATGTGACCGTTCTCGGCTGGTCCCCAGAAACGCGCCAGGGGCTTTTCACCAACAATTTCGACTCCCTCGATGATGGCCGTGCCTTCGCGCAGAACCTCTATGACGAGGGGGCCGATATCGTGTTGCCAGTGGCGGGCCCGGTGGGGCTCGGGTCCGCGGCACTGGCCAATGAACTGGGTGTGGAGGAGTTGATGATCATCGGCGTCGATGCCGATCTCTACGAGACCGACCCCGAACGCGGCCATGTCTACCTGACCTCGATCGTCAAACGCATGGACGCCACCGTCTATCAGGTGATCGAACGGGTCCAAAGCGGCGCATTCGAGGGTGGGGTCATTGTCGGAACGCTGGAAAATGGCGGTGTCGATCTGGCGCCGTTTCATGACTTGGCCTCCGAAGTGCCGGAAAGTCTGATGACGGAGCTGGTCGAAATCCGTGCCGGGATCATTGGCGGCAGCATTGTCGTCGGTAGCAACTGATCTGAGCGGCGCGGAGACAGGATATGGACGTCGAGCTGCGCGGCATCACCAAGCGTTTCGGGTCGGTTGTGGCCAATGAAGACGTCAACCTGACCATCCGGGCTGGCGAGGTTTTGGGTCTTCTGGGGGAAAACGGTGCGGGCAAATCCACCCTCATGAACGTCCTCTGTGGCCTCTACCGGCCCGACGACGGTCAGATTATCATTGATGGCACACCGTCTGTGTTCGACGGTCCCCGGGATGCCATCGCCGCGGGGATTGGCATGGTGCATCAGCATTTCATGCTGGTCCCCGTCTTTTCCGTTGCCGAGAATGTTGTGCTGGGTGTCGAACCGACCGGGCGGTTCGATCATCTGGACCTCAAGACGGCCAGCGCCAAGGTGCGCGAGATCAGTGCCGAATATGGCCTGACGGTTGACCCCGATGCCCTGGTCGAAACGCTCCCAGTCGGGGTGCAGCAACGGGTGGAGATCATCAAGGTTCTCTTCCGCTCGGCCGATGTGCTGATCCTCGACGAACCCACCGCCGTTCTGACACCGCAGGAAGTGCGCGATTTCTTCGAGATCGTGAAATCGCTTCGTGACAGCGGCAAGGCGATTGTCTTCATCACTCACAAACTCAACGAAATCCTCGACATCTCGGATCGGATCAGTGTGCTGCGTGGTGGGCGGATCATCGGTGAGGGCGATCCGAAACAGCTCAGCAAGGCCGATCTGGCCGAGATGATGGTGGGCCGTCCCGTGCAATTCGAGGTCGATAAGAGCGCCTTCGATCCTGGCGAAAGCTTACTTGAGATCGACCGCCTGACCGTGTTGCGCGACAATGGCGACCGGGCGGTCGACGATGTAAGCCTCACGATCCGCAGCGGCGAGGTGGTCGGTCTGGCCGGAGTGCAGGGCAATGGCCAATCGGCGCTAATCGAGGCGATCACCGGGTTGCGCGCCCCAGCGCAGGGCGCGATCCGGTTCCTGGGCGAGGACATCACCGATGTCAGCGTCCGCGCCCGGCACCGTATGGGGATCGCGCATATCCCTGAGGACCGGCAGCATGTCGGGCTGATCCCCGGCTTTACCGTGGCCGAGAACATGGTGCTGGATGCCTATTACGATGATCGCTTCTCAAGCGGGCCGCAGGTGAACTGGGCAGCCGCCCAAGACTGGTCGGCCAAGGCGGTGCTTGAGTTTGACGTTCGCACCCCCTCGGTCTTTGCCGAGGCCGGGCATCTCTCCGGCGGCAATCAGCAGAAGCTTATCGTGGCGCGCGAACTGGCGCGGGACACGAAATTCGTCGTCGCGGCGCAGCCAACCCGGGGGCTGGATGTGGGGTCCATCGAATACATCCACGCACGCCTGATGGCCGCGCGGGCGGAGGGGGATGGGATATTGCTGATGTCCTCGGAACTCGATGAAATTCTGTCGCTCTCGGACCGGGTTCTGGTGATGTTCAAAGGCCGTATCGTTGCCGAGTTCGATGCCAGCACCGGCCCGCCCAAGAAATCCGACGTCGGCCTGGCCATGGCGGGAGTTGCGGCATGAGCACGCAGGACGCGATCAACACAGCCACGCGAAAGCTTCTGGAACGCGCCGCGCCCGGGCGGGTGGCGTTTGAAGATCTGGTGGTTGTCCCGCTTTTTGCCATTTTGGTGGCGCTGATCCTTGGGGCGCTGACCATGTTGGCGGCCAATGTCGATCTGGCAACGATTGGGCGCTCCTATGTGGCGCTTTTGCAAGGTTCGGTCGGGTCGCTCAATGCGCTTTCTGAAACGCTAACGGCCGCCGCCCCGCTGATCTTGGCGGGCCTGGGGCTGGCACTGGGGTTCCGGGCCGGGTTGTTCAATATCGGGGCGGAGGGTCAAATCCTGATTGGCGGCATGGCGGCGGTGATCTGCGGGTTCAGCTTTCCGGGGCTGCCTTTCGCGATCCTGCTGCCGCTCTGCCTCATCGCGGGTGGGGTCGCAGGGGCGGCCTATGCCTCTATCGCCGGGGTTTTGCGTGCCACAACCGGTGCCAATGAGGTCATATCGACAATCATGCTGAACATGATCGCCTTCCGGGTGGTGGATTACATGCTGCGCCTGCCCTGGGTGCAGCGCCCCGGACGGTCCGATCCAGTCTCCCAATCGGTGCCGCCAAGTGCGGAGCTGCCCCGACTTCTGGACTGGATCGACCCCAATCTGCGGGTTCATGCCGGGATTTTCGTGACCTTACTGGCTGTCGCCTTTGTCTATTGGCTGTTGTTCCGCAGCAAACTTGGCTTCGAGTTTCGCGCCAGTGGGGCCAGCCCCTCGGCGGCGCGTTATGCGGGCATGCGGGCCGGCCTGGTGATCGTGCTGGCCATGGCCACCGCCGGCGCGCTGGCTGGCCTGGCCGGGGCCAATCAGGTCCTGGGTGTGTTGGGTCGCGCCAGCCCCGGGTTTTCTGCCGGGATCGGGTTCGACGCCATTGCCGTGGCGCTTCTAGGCCGTTCGCATCCGGTTGGCGTGCTCTTTGCCCGGCTTTTGTTTGGGGCTTTGGAGGCCGGGGGACGGCAGATGCAGGTGGATGCGGGCGTCAGCATCGACCTCATTGGCATCATTCAGGCGCTGATCATCGTTTTCATCGCGGCGCCGCTCCTGGTCCGAGCGATATTCCCCTGGGGCTTCCGGCGCGGCGATAGCGGAGGCGCGTCATGACCGCGATCCCCGACCGTCGGGCGGCCGCCCCCATTGTCGATCGGGCAGAGACGCGCCGGGCGCAGATCACAGGCGGGGTGATGATCGCGCTGGCGCTGTTTATTGTGGTGGCCTTCGGTGACGCGGCGGGCGACGCGACCTTCCGCCTGTCGCGGGTGCGGGATACCTGGGTGATCGGCGATCTGGTCGTCCCGGCGCGCCCCTTCATCTATGTCGCCGCCGTTTTGACGGCCTTCCTCGGCGCCCGGCTGTTCCTGCGTGGTGGAGGGCGGTGGACCACCCTGTCTCTGGGCGTAGGGCTCATATTGCTGGTGATCGCTTTCCTGCTCTGGGCCACCGCTGGGAACGCCTTTTCACTGACTGGTATGTTGCAAGCCACCGTTGTGCGCGCCATGCCGATTGCGCTCGGCGCGCTGGCGGCGGTGTTTTGTGAACGGGTCGCGGTGGTGAATATCGCGGTCGAGGGCATGCTGCTGGCAGGCGCCTTCACCGGTGCCTTGATGGGCTCGGTTCTAGGCGGATGGGGCGGGCTTTTGTCTGCCGTGGTGATCGGCGGCCTCTTCGGCTTCATCCTCGCCGCGTTGGTCGTGACCTACCGGATGGATCAGATCATCGCGGGCGTGGTGATCAACCTCTTTGTACTGGGCCTCACCAGCTATGTCTCAAGCCAGGTCTTTGCCGAGATGCGACACCTGAACAACGCGCCGGTTTTCCGTGCGATCAAGATCCCCGTTCTCGGTGATATCCCGGTGATCGGCCCGATGCTGTTTCACCAGAATATCTTCGTCTACGGCGCGCTGATCATGGTGGCGGTCTCAACCTACTACCTGTTTCACACAAGAAATGGGCTGAGGGCGCGGGCCGTCGGCGAACACCCCCGCGCCGCCGACACGCTTGGCATTGACGTCTACTGGACGCGTTATGTGCATGTCACGATCGGCGGCATGATCGCCGGTTTTGGTGGAGCTTGGTTCACGCTTGGCTCGGTCGGGCGGTTTGATGAGAACATGACCGGCGGGCGCGGCTTTATCGCGCTGGCGGCGATGATTTTCGGGCGCTGGCACCCGGTCGGCGCGCTGATGGCGGCGCTGGTCTTTGGCTTCACCGACTCGTTGCAGCAGAAACTGGCGCTGCTGAACACGCCGATCCCGTCGGAGTTCCTGGCCATGGCACCCTATATCGCGACGATCATCGTGGTTGCGGGGCTGATTGGCCGCGCTCGCGCCCCGGCGGCGGACGGCAAGCCCTATATCAAGGAATAGAGGGAGGTCGATGAGGATAGGCCCCACCTTCAAAGACCGCGCCGACGCCGGGCGGTTGCTGGCCACCAAACTCACCGAGTTGATGGCGGTCGAGCCGGCCTTGGTCGATCCGGTAGTCTTGGCGTTACCGCGCGGCGGGGTTCCGGTGGCCGCCGAAGTCGCACAAAGGCTCGGTGCGCCCTTGGATTTACTCTTCGCACGCAAGCTTGGGCTGCCGTCCCATCCCGAACTGGCGCTTGGGGCGGTTGTCGATGGTGACCCGCCTCAGCTTGTTCTCAATGAAGATATCCGCGCGCGGAGCCGGTTGACCGACGGCCAAATCGAGGCGTTGAAGGCGGACGCCCTGATCGAGATCGCGCGCAGGCGGCACCGGTATCTGAAAGGGCGGGACCGGGTCGCCCTGTCCGGACGCCCGGTGATCGTGGTTGACGACGGGATTGCGACGGGGGCGACCGTTCGCGCCGCGCTTCGGGGGCTGAAGGCGCAAAACCCGGGGCCGCTGGTCTTGGCCGTGCCCGTGGCTCCGGCATCAACCTTGCGGCAGTTTGAACAGGAGGTCGATCACCTGATCTGCCTCGTGACGCCGGAGCCCTTCTATGCGATCGGGGCCCATTACCAACGTTTCGATCAATTAAGCGATGCCGAGGTCACGACGCTGCTGCATGCCACCGCCTAGGGCACCAACACGGCCGCCCCCTGCAACCGTCCCGTGCGCAGGTCGTCCAATGCGCGGTTGGCGTCTTCCAACGGGTAGGGTGTTGTCTCGGTCTTGACGCCTGCCGCTTCGGCGAGCGGGAAGAAGTCGAGCCCGTCCTGCCGGGTGAGATTGGCCACAGAATAGAGTGACCGTTCCTCCCAGAGATCGCGATAGGGAAAGCTTGGGATGTCGCTCATATGGATGCCGCCTGAGACCACCCGCCCGCCCTTGCGGACCGCTTTCAGCGCCGCCGGAATCAGGTCACCGATGGGTGCGAAGATCAGGGCCGCGTCCAGTTCCTCAGGCGGCGGCGCGGTCGAGGGGCCAGCCCAAACCGCCCCAAGGCTGCGCGCGAAATCCGCTGCCGCCTCGTCTCCGGGCCGGACAAAGGCATAAATCTTGCACCCTCGATGGCGGGCAATTTGGCAGATGATATGGGCCGCCGCGCCAAAGCCGTAAATGCCGATCCGCTTCGCATCGCCCGCGAAGGACAGCGTGCGATAACCAATTAGACCAGCGCAGAGCAGCGGCGCCAGCGCGACCGGATCGGCCTCCGCCGGCAAGGGCAGCACATAGAGACCATCCGCCACGCAATGCTCGGCATAGCCACCATTGGCGGTGTAGCCGGTGAACCGCGCCTGATCGCAGAGGTTTTCCTGCCTCGCGCGGCAATAGCGGCACCTGCCGCAGGTCCAGGCCAGCCAGGGAATGCCAACCCGGGTGCCCAACGCCAGATCTCCCGGCGCATCAGGGCCAAGGGCCGCCACCCGGCCCACAACCTCGTGCCCAGGCACCAGAGGCAATGTCGGTGACGGCAACTCGCCATCGATCACATGCAGATCAGTCCGGCACACACCGCAGGCTTCGACCTTGATCAAGACCTCGCCGGCAGTTGGTTCGGGGCAGGGGCGGGCGACCATCTGCAAAGGTTGACCGGGCGCCGTCAGGACCATCGCGCGAGAAAGGGTCATGTCACATTCCCCGGAATAGCCCGGCGCGTGGCCAGGAATTTCACGCCTTCCGGCACCAGGATCAGCGGCAGCGCCAAGGCGGCGATCATCGCCCAATGTTCGAACTCCAACGGCACCGTGCGCAAAAGCGTCTGCAGCGGCGGCCAATAGACCGCCAAGACCTGTAAGGATAGGGTGACAACAAGGGCCAGCATCAGGAACGGATTGCTGAACCAGCCGATCCGCGAACAGGGCTGCGTGAGGGACCGGAAAGCAAAGACGCTCATCTTTTCAAAGACGACCATGCCCGTGAACGCCGCCGTACGTGCCAGATCAACGCCAAGCGGCATCAAACTATAGAACAGCCACAGGCTGGCCGTGGCCGTATAGGTGCCGAAGAGCAGGATTAGGGCAAAGCCATGTCCGCCCAAAATCGGCTCGTCCCGGCGGCGGGGCGGGCGCGCCATTTGCTGCTTTTCGCCCTTTTCCAACCCAAGGGCCACGGCGGTGACCCCGTCGGTGACAAGGTTCATCCAGAGGATCTGCGTCGCCAGAAAGATCAGCGGCCCGCCGAGCAACAGATTGACCGAGATCGCCAAAACCTCACCGGCGTTTGAGGACAAGAGATAGCGCACGAATTTGCGCACATTGTCGAATTGCCGCCGCCCTTCGGCGATGGCCCCAACAATAGTGGCGAAATTGTCGTCGAGCAGGACCAGATCGGCGGCATCCTTCGACGCATCCGTGCCGCGAATGCCCATCGCCACGCCAATATCGGCGCGCTTGAGGGCAGGGGCGTCGTTCACGCCATCGCCGGTCATCGCAACGATCTGCCCCTGACCCTGAAGCGTTGCCACGATCCGCATCTTATGAGCGGGTAGCGTCCGCGCGAAAATCACGTCTTCGGCCAGAAGCCGATCCAAAGCCTCATCTGAGAGATTGTCGAGTTCAGAACCTTGGATGCAGCGCGGCTCTCCCATCCCAAGCTGCGCGGCAATCGCACCAGCGGTTACCGGGCTGTCGCCGGTGATCATGATCACGCGAATGCCCGCCTGTTTCGCTTGCGTTACGGCGTCTTTCACCTCGGGCCGGGGCGGGTCGATCAGGCCAACATGCCCGATATAGGTCAACCTTTCCTCTTCCAGGTCATCCTTGTCAGCTTCACGCCACGCCAGGGCGATGACGCGCAGCCCGTGCGCGGCCATCATGCGATGTGTCTCCAACACCTGATCCCGCAGGTTCTCCGTCAAAGGGATGGGGCCATCCGCCGTTTGCAGGGTTGTCGCGCAGGCCAAAACGGCCTCAGGCGCCCCTTTCATATACAGCCGATGCCCATCGGCCGATGGGCCGACCACACTCATCCGCTTACGTTCGCTCGAAAACGGGCGCTCCGCAGTCAGTTCAGCTGGTGCCGGTGCCCAGCCTTTATACGCCAAAGTGACCAAGGCGCCTTCGGTTGGCGTCCCGATCATCGTCCAATCGCCGCCGCTCCGCCGCAATCGCGCATGGGTGCAGGTCAACCCAGTTTCAAGCAGCAGCGCCAGCACCGGGTCATCGACGGCCCGGACCCGCTGCCCATCGCGCGCGATATGGCCGGCGGGGTCATAACCCGTTCCGGTGACGTGATACGTCGCATCCAAGGTCCAGACCTGGGTTGCTGTCATCTTGTTTTCGGTCAGTGTCCCGGTTTTGTCAGTGCAAATCACGGAGGCCGCGCCCAGGGTCTCAATCGCCTGCAGCCGCCGCGCGAGCGCCCGTTTCCGCGCCATCACGGATGCGCCGAGCGCCAGCGTAATCGTAACGACGGCAGGCAGGCCTTCAGGCACCATCGCGACGGCGAGCGAGAGGCCGGTCATGAACATCTCGAACAGCGGCCGCCCAACGTATGTCCCAAGCGCCACAATCGCCGCTGCAATCAGCAGGGCGGCAATGCCGAGTTGTCGAGCCAAATGCCCCAGTTTGCGTTGCAGATGCGTCTGTTTCTGACCAACGGATTGGGTCATTTCGGCAATCGAGCCAAAACTGGTCGCCGCGCCGATGGCCGAGACAATCCCCTCGCCACGCCCTGCGGTCACGCCGGTTCCCATCAGAAGGCGGCCTGCGTCGGAGTCCCCGTCGACACGCTTGCTAACCGCGACGGACTCGCCCGTCACAACACTTTCATCGACGTGCAGTTCCGTTGCCGAGATCAGCGTCAGGTCGGCGGGAACACTGTCGCCCGAGGCAACGATGACCAAATCGCCCGGCACAATCTCCCTGGCTGGGATCACATGCTCCTCCCCATCGCGTAGAACCAAAGCGGTTGGGGTCAGCATCGAACGCAACGCGTCCAGCGCGTTTTCGGCGCGCCATTCCTGCACAAAGCCCAAGATACCGTTGAGCAAGACGACCAGACCGATGGCGATGGCATCCACGACTTCGCCCAAGACCGAAGCGATGGCTGCGGCCGCAATCAAGATCAATACCAAAGGTCCGGTGAACTGGCGGAGCAAAACCAAGATCCAAGGAATCCGTTTGGCCTTTGGCAGTTCGTTCCAGCCGTAGCGGTCTCTGGCTTCGGCGACGGCTGCGGATGTCAGCCCGTGTTCGGGCAATGGTATAGAATCGGACATGAAATGACCTGAGAGAGAAGCACGCAGATGCGCCGCATTATGGCCACAAGGCCGTCCACCGATATGCGACAGATCAATTGCCTGCCGGACGGCATTGCGATTCTCAATCAACCCCAATGGGCTGCATAAGGCGATCTGGATACTATCGAGGTATGGGCTGCATCAGTGAGATCGGTAAGACGGCTTTCGGAAACGGGTCCCGAAAGCGCAAGGCCACAAGCCGCAGTATCGAAACGTTTCAGATCAACCGAATGACTCCTGGTTGTCGATCCATCTCAGGACGCCAAATCTGCGCGGCAGAGAAGGTTAAATGGTGCGGTCGAGAAGACTCGAACTTCCACGGGAGTTACCCCACAGCGACCTCAACGCTGCGCGTCTACCAATTCCGCCACGACCGCACGTGATCAGAAGTGCGCGCACGTTTACGCAGGTCGTCCTGGAAAGAAAAGAGGAAATTTGTCCAAGATCCAGACGAGATTGGTCTTGCAGCCCAAGCGCCGCCATCACGAAGCATCCCTGAGTCGGTTTTGACGGATCATCCGGGCCAGCCCCAAGCACAGCAATACCGCAATCACGGCATAGCCCCGCTCCGGCGCGTCCGCGAAGAAAGCCGTGTTGAGTCTCCGCCCGGGCAGAAAGGTGAACGCACCGGCAATCCCCAAACTGTTCCAGAACAGGGCTCGCATGGATGCCTCATGGGCGGTCACCCGACCGGCGCGGATGTGACGATATCCCTCCCAAAGCCAATAGAGCATGGCGATTGACAAAACATGTATTGGACCAAAGGGTCCCAAGAGCGGAAGAACAACAGCCGGGATCGCGAGGCCGGAGCCTGCAAGCAGGACCATCGAGATGATCCAGGCATAACCAATCATCCTGTGCACTCGGTCCCGCCGCCGCCGATAGATCGCAAACGGGCCGAGGAGGATCGACATAACCGCAGCCATCATATGAAGTTGCACGGCGGCGGGGGCCGATAGGATAGGCTCTAATGTCATCTTAGGGGGACCTTCTTGGCAAGACGGGTTTGCCATGGCACCACAATGTGAGAGGCCACCCATCTCAATTCTGGATGCGCCAAAAACGGGAGAGCCGCGTGACCACCAATGATCCGCAATCCGCGCTTCGCAGATGGGGGCTTCATATGGGTCAACCGGCGGTGGTCGTGACGCTGGCTGGCCTAAGCGCAATTCTCGCGCTTATCGGGCCGTTTGGGACGGATCGCGTGCTCGGTCTTGTGCCGCGCTTTGGGTATTGGGCGGTCTTGGTCGCGGCAAGTTATGTGATCGGATATTGGGCAAGCGCCGTCCTGAAACCCGTTTTGCCGACGCGCGGGGCGGTCATCTGGATCGGGTTGGTCATCGGCCTCGGTGTGAGCGTCTTCGTTGTGGCGCTCAATTACGCCGTCTTTTCCTTTCTGCCGGATCCGGGCGACCTTCCGCGTTTTGTGGCGACGGTTGTGGCGATCTCCATGATCATCACGTTTGTTTTCGATGTCGCCGACCGTCAAACACGGTCTGTTCCACCCGATGATGAGGCGCCGCCCGCGCCACTCCTTGATCGGCTGCCACTTGAGAAGCGGGGCCCTCTGGTGGCGCTTTCGGTCGAGGATCATTATGTCCGGGTGAGAACGACGAAAGGGGAAGAGATGGTGTTGATGCGGCTAACGGATGCGATCCGTGAGGTGGGCGCGACGGCGGGCCTGCAAGTCCATCGATCTCATTGGGTCGCGCTCGATGCCGTTCGATCTGCACGGCGGGAGGGGGATCGGGCGATCCTGACGATGAGCCACGGGGGCGACATCCCCGTAAGCCGATCTCGCCTCGCCGATGCCAAATCGGCCAGACTTTTGCCGCGCTAAACGATGGTGGAATGGTTAACATCTCACGGGCTTGTGCCCTACGAGACCGCGCTGGCCGAGATGGAGGCGCGCGTCGCGCGGATCGCAGGGGGTGATGCGGATGAGGCGGTTTGGCTACTGGAACATCCGCCGCTCTACACCGCGGGCACATCGGCCAAGCCCGCCGATCTTCTCACGCCCGACCGGTTTCCGGTCTACGAGACCCGCCGCGGCGGGCAGTACACCTATCACGGGCCTGGCCAAAGGGTCGCCTATGTCATGCTCGACCTCAACGCGCACGGTCGAGATGTCCGCAGATTCGTGCATCAGATAGAGGATTGGGTGATCGCGACACTGGCGGAATTCAACGTCAAAGGCGAACGCCGCGCGGGCCGGGTTGGCGTTTGGGTAACCCGGCCGGAAAAGCCACCAATGCCCGATGGCAGCCCGCGCGAGGATAAAATCGCCGCCGTTGGGTTGCGGATCCGCAAATGGGTCAGTTTCCACGGAATCTCAATAAACGTAGAGCCGGATCTTGGTCATTTTGAGGGGATCGTGCCGTGTGGCATTGCCGAACACGGGGTGACGAGCCTGGTGGATTTGGGGCTGCCGGTGACACTCGAAGACGTGGACGACGCGCTAAAGCGCACATTTCCGCCGATCTTCGGCAAGTGACTGCTCAATTTTGGTGAAATCCTTATCAAGGCTCTTCCGTTCTCGCCATATCTGGCAATATGTTGTTCACGAAATGTTCCTATTCTGCCATCTGGGGATGACACAGAGGATGACGGATGATGCATTACGGGGTGGTCCCACGCCAAGATACAGGTGATCCGACCAAGCGCGATGACTGGCTTGAGGTTGCCGTGATGATCGGGGCGATATCTGGTTTATGCGCGATTCTCGGGATCGCGATTTCAGGCTTGATGCTCGACCTCACGACACCGCAAGTATCGCAAAATGTCACGCCAGTTTTGCAGACGGCTTGGGTGTCGGACGCGCGCTAGGGCAGGCTGGCAGCGTCGGATGATCACAGATAGGATGCGCGCTGCATCAGGGATGTATCGCGCAGGATGACTTCGACCGAAAATTCAATTGGCACATTGCCGCCCAACCCGACCGGGCTGACCGAGATCGTCGACGATGTTCTGGCGCTCTGTGAAACAGAACGGGTCAGCATCGGCGATATGTTGTCCGCGTTTGGCGGCGCCGGATTTCTCCCGGCTCTGTTGATCCCGGCGGTGATCGTGGTTTCTCCGTTGAGTGGGATACCGATACTGCCAACCATCTGCGGCACAATGATTTTTCTGGTTGCAATGCAAATGCTGGCACAGCGGCGGCATCTCTGGCTGCCGCGTTGGTTGTGTCGCCGGAGTATCGCCACATCGCGGCTCAAATCGGGCATGGCACGACTGCGTGGCACGGCCCTCTGGCTCGATGGGCATAGCGGGCGGCGGCTCACGCTGCTCACGCAGCAACCGTTTCTCAGCGTGCTTCATCTGGCCGCCGCGCTTTGCGGCCTTGCGATGCCGTTTCTGGAATTGGTGCCATTTTCGTCCTCCCTTTTGGCGACGGCTATCTGCCTGATGGGGTTGGCGATAACGACCCGTGACGGGCTTTGGGCCTTGGTCGCGCTTCTACCAATTGCTGGAGCCATGGCAATCTTGCTGGCCATTTGGGGGTGATCCCGCCTCGGCTGAGGCAATTTTTCCCACTTGAACCGGCCCTTCCGCATTGCACCACCCCGGGCACAGCACTAGAACGAAGGCTAGGAACGCGGGCAATGCGGCCAGACCCTTTGCCGAAACGCATTAGTTGAACAGGAGTGCGCTATGGCAGACGCCGCCATTTCCGGGCATGATCACGAGCGGCCGGGGTTCTTCACCCGGTGGTTCATGTCCACCAATCACAAGGATATCGGCATCCTTTATCTCTTCACCGCAGGTTTGGTGGGGCTGATCTCGGTCGCCTTCACCGTCTATATGCGGTTGGAGCTGATGGAGCCGGGTGTGCAATATATGTGCGCCGAAGGCGCGCGTTTCCTGAGCGCCGCTGCAGAGGCGGAATGTACGCCAGATGGCCATTTGTGGAACGTGATGATCACGGGCCACGGCGTCTTGATGATGTTCTTTGTGGTGATTCCGGCGCTGTTCGGCGGGTTTGGAAACTATTTCATGCCGCTGATGATTGGCGCGCCGGATATGGCGTTCCCGCGTTTGAACAACCTGAGCTACTGGATGTATGTCGCCGGGACCGCGCTGGCTTTCTGCGCTGTGTTTATTGACGGTGGGGTAAACAATGGTACGGCTGGTCCGGGCTGGACCTTTTATCCGCCGCTGTCGTCAAGCCAGTACTCTGCCGGGCCGGGCGTCGACTTTGCGATCTTCGCCATCCACGTCTCGGGCGCCAGCTCGATCCTGGGGGCGATCAACTTCATCACCACGTTCCTGAACATGCGCGCGCCAGGCATGACGCTGCATAAGGTGCCGCTGTTTGCCTGGTCGATCTTTGTCACTGCATGGCTGCTGCTCTTGGCGCTGCCGGTTCTGGCGGGCGCGATCACCATGCTGCTGACTGACCGGAATTTCGGCACCACCTTCTTCGATGTGGCTGGCGGCGGTGACCCGGTTTTGTTCCAGCACATCTTCTGGTTCTTCGGCCATCCTGAGGTCTACATTGTTGTTCTGCCCGCCTTTGGCGTAATCTCCCATGTGGTGGCGACCTTCTCGAAAAAGCCGATCTTTGGCTATTTGCCGATGGTCTATGCGCTTGTGGCAATCGGGGGCTTGGGCTTCGTGGTCTGGGCGCACCATATGTACACCGTCGGCATGACGCTGACGCAGCAGGCCTATTTCATGGTCGCCACGATGGTGATCGCGGTGCCCACGGGGATCAAGATCTTCTCCTGGATTGCCACCATGTGGCAGGGCTCGATCAGCTTCAAAACCCCGATGCTCTTCGCCATTGGTTTCATCTTCTTGTTCACCTTTGGCGGTGTGACCGGCATCGTGCTCAGCCAGGCAGGCGTGGACCGGGCGTATCACGACACCTACTATGTAGTGGCCCATTTCCACTATGTGATGAGCTTGGGTGCGGTCTTCGGCATCTTCGCGGCGGTCTATTATTGGATCGGCAAGATGAGCGGTCGGCAATATCCGGAATGGGCTGGTAAGCTGCATTTCTGGCTCTTCTTCATCGGCGCGAACATCACCTTCTTCCCGCAGCATTTCCTGGGTCGTCAGGGTATGCCGCGCCGCTATATCGACTACCCGGAAGCCTTCGCTTACTGGAACTGGATCTCGTCCTGGGGCGCGTTCCTATCCTTTGCCTCCTTCCTGCTCTTCATCGGCATCGTGTTCTACACGCTGCGCTTTGGTCGCAAGGTCGAAGAGAAGGCCTATTGGGGCGAACATGCGGATACGCTGGAATGGACCCTGCCGAACCCACCGCCGGAGCACACCTTCGAGGAGCTGCCGACGCGGGAGATGTGGGACAAGCAGCCGCATCATTAGGGTCCATGCCGGTCCTGATCGAAACCACAGAGACTGGGGCCCCGGAGATATTCGGGGCCCTTTCTCATTCCGGCCACGGCGCGCCATGTCTGCGCGTGGTGTTGACCCCTTATCGCTCGCTAACACCTGATGGGTTCGTCTGGTTCATCGGGCTCACCGCGTCGCTGATTTCGTTGCCGCTTCTGGCAGTCATCGGCACCTCGCTTTTCTGGGGCCTCTTACCTTTTATCGTCGCGGCAGTGGCGGCCATCTGGTGGGGGCTCAAACGCAGCTGGCGGGACATGGAGCTTTACGAAGAGGTGGTCCTTTGGCGCGATTTGATCCGCCTTGAACGTCATGAGCCGAAACGCGGGGTCAAAGAGTGGGAGGCCAACCCCTATTGGGTGCGCGTGAACCTGCACCCGCGTGGCGGGCCGGTGCCCAATTACGTCACCCTTTCAGGTGGCCCGCGTGAGGTGGAGCTTGGCGCCTTCTTAACCCCCGGTGAACGTGTCGCGCTCAAAGATCAGTTGGAGCGCGCCTTGCGGACAACCTAGCCTGTCTCGCTTTCATCCTTGGCTCTGCGGCGGCAGATCAAGTGACGTCACGAACACCGCCGATCCCGGAACGAGACGGGTGGCGGCAAGAGCGGGCCAAGTGGTTGATTGTGAGCGAGGGGACCTTTATGGCCGCGCAACCTTGGATTTGTCCCGATGATAGGTCAGCGCCATCGCGGCCACCTGTTGCAGTGCCGCTTGCGGATAGGGGCCCTCCGTCGGGATCAGGACAGCGCGCGCGCCCTCATAGGTGAACTCGCTTGGAAATCGCGCGCGATAGCGATCCAGGAGATCGGTCTGACAGTGGACATAAAACGCACAATGCTCTGGCTGCTTCTCCGACCAACCAAGCCGGATTGTCGTACCGGCTTTGGTGGCCTCGGTCAGATAAGCGGGCTGGCCCCATTTCAGTGTTTCGGTCAGTGGCCCGGTTTCGGTCGCCTCAGCCGCCGCAAAGATCAGGTCGCGCATCTCCATGATCCGCTCGCGTGGTGCCGTGGGGGTGGCGGCAAACACGGCGGCGACAGCCGGTGGCAGATCTATCACGGGATCACCACGATGTTGCCAGTATGGGTCTTGTCGATGAAGGCCTGCTGCGCCGCGCGAAGTTCTGACAGCGGATAGGTCGCGGCGAGCGCCGGTTTGATCTCCCCGGCTTCGATGTAGCGGATCAGGTTCGGCATGACCTCCCGGTCGATCACGGTCGAGCCGGTGAAGGTCAGATCGCGCAAATAGAGGGTGCGCAGATCCAACTCAACCATTGGTCCGGCGATGGCACCCGAGCAGGTATAGCGCCCGCCTCGAGCCAGGATATCGATGAGATGCGGCCAATAGGCCCCGCCAACCACATCCGCAACGACAGTGATACGCTCCCCCGCAAGCGCTTCGCGGAGGTTCTCCGGCGCGCGCGGCAAGATTTTGTCGGGGCCCAGTGTGGCCATATCCGCGTGTTTGGCCTCAGATGCCATAGCAATCACCCGCGCCCCCCGACGTTTGCCCAATTGCACCAGCGCGCCGCCGACCCCGCCCGAGGCACCTGGAACCAATATGGTGTCCTCCGCACCCACCTTAGCGCGGCTCAGCATCCCCTCGGCTGTCGAGTAGGAACAACTGAACGTCGCCAGCTCGGCATCGGATAACTCTGACTGGACGGCAAGCGCATTGGTCGATGGGATGACCGTGTATTCAGCAAAGCCACCATTCATTTCGGACCCGAAATATCCGGCTTTGTCCTTATTCTCTGGGTCTTCCGGGTCGCGGATCCAATTATCGGTGATGACCCGTTCGCCGATGCGCGCCGCGTCGACGCCATCGCCAACGGCCACGATCTGGCCACAGGCATCCGCGCCTTGAATGCGCGGAAAGGTGATTGGGGCACCGCCCCAGGAGGGGTCGTCCTCGGCAAGCTCCGCATAGGCGCCGCCGGTTGTGGCGTCGCTGACGGCCTTCGAATACCAGCCGGAGCGCGTATTCACATCGGTATTGTTCAGCCCGCAGGCTGCGACCTTGATCAGAACCTGACCGGGTCCAGGCACGGGAACTGGCCAATCCTCGCGCCACTCATAAGCGTCGAGATCGCCATGACCGGTCAGCACCATTGCCTTCATTGTTTCGGGTTGCGGCATCTTCGGCTCCTCCAGCGGGGAAACGTCCGGACTCCCTCAGACTTCCGGCGTATTCGACCATATCGCTCCGCACTCTCCATCACGGCATCGCGGCGTGGCAAGCGGTTTTCGGCGCGTTGGGTTGGTGCGGCCAAGACGGGCGCCTGCGTGATTGATCCGAAATCTGGGTCAGACCGGCCCGAGGTCGATCTGACCTGCATGATCATCAACGGCCGGTTGGTAATGGACTTACTCGCCGCCGATCAGGCCTGACGCGGGTCGAGAAGCTTGGCCAAGACACGGTCTTTCGTCACCTGACCGATGGCTTTGCCGTCCAGTTCCACGCCGACGGGCATGTTCTCGCCCTCGATGATCTCCATCACTTTGCGGATGTCTTCATCCGGCCCGACCCACACGGTCGGAGTGCCCTCAACCGGCACCATCACGTCGCGGGCGCAGAGCACACCGAGCGGGTTCATATGCGCGACAAAGTCGGCCACATAGTCGTCGGCCGGATCGGAATAGATTTCCTTCGGCGTCCCGCATTGCACGATCCGCCCGCCTTCCATAATCGCGATCCGATCGCCCAGTTTGAAGGCTTCATCCAGATCGTGGCTGACGAAGATGATGGTGCGTTTGAGGGTCTGTTGCAGCTCGATCAACTCATTTTGCAATCGCGTGCGAATGAGCGGGTCCAGCGCCGAGAAGGGTTCATCCATCAGCAGGATTGGCGCGTCGGTGACAAAGGCGCGGGCGAGACCCACGCGCTGCTGCATCCCGCCAGAGAGATCGCCGACTTTGCGGTCGGCCCAATCGGTCAGACCCACAAGCGCCAACTGCCGATCCACGCGCTCCTTGCGATCCGCCGCTGAGATGCCGCCAAGTTCCAGGCCCAGGCCCACATTTTCGCGCACTGTCCGCCAAGGCAGCAGGCCAAACTGTTGAAACACCATGGCAATCTGCGTCTGGCGCATCCGTCGGAGTGTCGCCGGATTGGCATGCGTAACATCGATCATCTCGGTGCCGTCATTGACCCGGACCGTGCCGCGGACCACCGGGTTCAACCCGTTCACGGCGCGCAGAAGGGTCGATTTCCCCGAGCCGGAGAGGCCCATGAGGACCAGAATTTCGCCCTCTTGCACATCGAGTTTGCAGTTATGGACGCCAAGCACTTGGCCGGTTTCAGCCTGTACGTCATGACGCGATTTGCCGTCATCCATCAATGGCAGAGCGGTTTCCGGTTTTTCGCCGAAGACGATGGAAACATCGTCGAATTCAACAGCGGTATTCATTTGCGTTCCACCCTCAGCATGCGGTCGAGCATGATCGCCACAACCACAATAATAAACCCACTCTCAAAGCCGAGCGAGGTGTTGACGGAGTTCAGGGCGCGGACGACAGGCACACCGAGGCCATCTGCCCCAACCAGCGCCGCGATCACCACCATCGAGAGCGACAGCATGATCGTTTGGTTCAAACCGGCCATGATCTGCGGTAGCGCGTAAGGCAGCTCGACCTTCCAAAGCTTCTGGCGCGGGGTGGCGCCAAAAGCCTCCGCCGCCTCAATCAATGGCTGCGGCGTTGAAGAGATGCCCAGATGTGTCAGCCGTATCGGCGCGGGCAGAACGAAGATCACTGTTGCGATCAGGCCGGGGACCATGCCGATGCCGAAAAACACAATTGCCGGGATCAGGTAGACAAAGGTCGGCAGCGTTTGCATGAGGTCCAAGACTGGCCGCATGAATTGATAGAGACGAGGCCTGTGTGCGGCGGCAATGCCAATCGGCACGCCGACGACCATGCAAACCACACAGGCCGAAAGCACGAGGGTTAGGCTTTCGGTGGTTTCTTCCCAATAACCTTGGTTCAGAATGAAGAGAAAGCCCAAGAAAATAAGGGCAGGGACTTGCCAGCGGCGATGAATATACCAGGCCAGCCAGGTGAAAATCGCGATGATCAGAAACGGGTGCAGATCGGGGTTGTACAGCGGTTGATAGCGTTCAGCCCCGGTGGCCCAAGAGATGTCGAGCGGGTCTTGCAGGATCGCGAGGATCGCGTCGATCATCGCCTCAAGCAAAATCGACAGCCCGTCGAAAAACAGTGCGCCGTGCTCCTGCAGCCAATCGAAGGCGTCGCCCGCGATCCGACCTACAGGGATCTTATTGTCTTCTATCCAGTCTAGCATCACGCCCCCGGTTTTTTGAAAAAACCGGTCCGGAATTTTCAAAATTCCGGGGCCGGCGGGGCGGGCACGCGTTTGTCACATGCCCACCCGAATGTCTGCTTACATGTCGAGCGCGGCAGTCACGGCGTCGACCGCATCGCCACCATCCATGGTGGTCACGCCATCCAGCCAAGCAGGCCATACATCCCGGTTCGCCGACAGCCAGGCCGAGGCCGCATCGCGCGGATCCATCCCGTCATTCAGGATGCCGCCCATGATCTCGTTTTCCATCGCCAGCGTGAATTCCAAGTTGTTCAGAAACGCGCCCACATTCGGGCAGGCATCCACATAGCCAGCAGAGGTGTTGGTGTAGACGGTTGCGCCGCCCAGATTGGGCCCGAACCAGTCATCGCCGCCTTCAAGATATGTCAGGTCAAAATTCGCGTTCATCGGGTGCGGTTCCCAGCCAAGAAACACGACGGGCTCATCGCGGTCCGAGGCGCGCGCCACTTGCGCCAGCATCCCAGCTTCGGAGCTTTCCACCACGTCGAACTCTTCTAACCCGAACGCGTTGGCTTCGATCATGTCGAGGATCAGGCGGTTGCCGTCATTGCCCGGCTCGATGCCGTAAATCTCACCGTCCAACGCGTCGAGATTGGCGGCGATCGTATCGAAACTGGTGATGCCCAGGGCCGCTCCGGCGGCGTTTGTCGCCAGCGTGTATTTCGCGCCTTCCAGGTTTGCGCGGACGGTGTCGACCGTGCCCGCCTCGCGGTATGGGGCGATATCGGCCTCCATGGTTGGCATCCAGTTGCCCAGGAAGATGTCGATATCGCCTGAAGCCAGAGCGGTATAGGTCACCGGCACGGACAGCACCTGAATATCCGTTTCATAACCAAGCGCATCCAGCACATAGGTGGTCGCCGCGGTCGTCGCGGTGATGTCGGTCCAGCCCACATCCGAGAAGGTGATTGTCTCGCATTCGGCGGCCACGAGGCCCGCGCTCATCACCAAGGCGATGGCGGAGGTTGTCGTCAGTTTTAGCATTGTGCTACTCCCTGTTTTTTGATTGACTCGTCAGTCAACATTAACGAATCTTAATCTGCATCCTGTCAACGGAGAAGATTGTGCCCAAAATCGGTATGGAACCTCTCCGTCGATCTGCTTTGGTCGAGGCAACGATCATCGAGATCGGCCGTGTAGGGACGTTAGACATCACCGTGGCGCAGATTGCAAAGCGCGCGGGCATGTCGAGCGCGCTGGCGCATCATTATTTTGGCGGCAAGGAACAGATGTTCGCCGCGGCCATGCGGCATGTGTTGACACTTTATGGGGCCGAAATACGTGGCGCTTTGGCAATGGCGAAAACCCCACGCGCGCGGATCGAGGCGGTGATCCGCGCCAGTTTCTCACCCAGCCATTTCCGGCCCGAAGTGGTCGCGGCCTGGCTCAATTTCTACGTCCAAGCGCAGCGGTCTGACGAGGCAGCGCGTCTTTTGCGCCTCTATCATGCGCGTCTGCGCAGCAATCTGCATCATGATCTGCGCAAACTCTCACGCGCCCAGGCGATGAAGCTGACCCGCGGCATCGCGGCGATGATCGACGGGCTTTATATCCGCCAGGCTCTGAATGCCGAGCAGCTGCGCGCGGAGGACGCGATTGCACTCCTGCTCGATTATCTCGACACCGCCCTCGCGGCGGAGGTTGACACATGACCCAGCCCAATATCCTGATATTCATGGTCGATCAGTTGAACGGCACCTTCTTTCCCGATGGTCCGGCCGATTGGCTCCACGCCCCGAACCTGAAGAAACTCGCCGCCCGATCAACGCGCTTTGCCAATAGCTACACGGCCAGCCCGCTCTGCGCCCCAGGCCGCGCCAGTTTCATGTCCGGCCTTCTGCCGTCCCGGTCCCGCGTCTATGACAACGCCGCCGAGTTCGCCTCCGATATCCCCACCTATGCCCATCACCTGCGCCGGGCGGGATACCAAACTTGCCTCTCGGGCAAGATGCATTTCGTCGGTCCCGATCAGTTGCATGGGTTCGAGGAACGGCTGACCACCGATATCTACCCTGCCGATTTCGGTTGGACGCCGGACTACCGCAAGCCGGGCGAGCGGATCGACTGGTGGTATCACAATATGGGCTCGGTGACGGGCGCAGGCGTGGCCGAGATTTCCAACCAGATGGAATATGACGATGAGGTCGCGTTTCAGGCGCGGCAGAAGGTCTATGATCTCGCGCGCGGCAAGGACGACCGCCCCTGGTGCCTGACGGTCAGCTTCACCCACCCGCACGACCCTTACGTGGCGCGCAAGAAATATTGGGACCTTTATGAGGATTGCGACCATCTGCTGCCCGAGGTCCCGGCGATGGCATATGAAGACCATGACCCCCACGCGCAGCGCATCTTCGACGCCAATGACTGGCGCAGTTTCGACATCCGCGAAGATGATATCCGCCGGTCCCGCCGTGCCTATTTCGCCAATATTTCTTATCTCGACGACAAGATCGGCGAGGTGATGGAGGCGCTAGAGGCGACACGGCAAGAGGCGATCATCCTTTTCGTCTCGGATCACGGCGATATGCTGGGCGAGCGCGGGCTCTGGTTCAAAATGTGCTTCTATGAGGGGTCTGCCCGCGTTCCGATCATGATCTCCGCGCCGGATATGGCACCGGGCCTTGTCACTGATCCGGTCTCGAACATCGATATCTGCCCGACCCTTTGCGATCTCGCGGGTGTGTCGATGGATGAGGTGGCCCCATGGACCACGGGCGAAAGTCTCGTACCGCTGGGCCAAGGCGGCACGCGCGACACACCTGTGGCGATGGAATATGCCGCCGAGGCCTCCTACGCGCCGCTGGTCTGCCTGCGGTATGGCAAGTGGAAGTACACCCGCTGCGCGCTCGATCCCGATCAGCTCTTCGATCTGGAGGCTGACCCGCAGGAGCTGACCAATCTGGCCGATCACCCGGACCATCAGGGCACCGTCACGACGCTCCGCGCCAAATCCGAGGCGCGCTGGGACCTGGAGGCCTTCGACGCGCAGGTGCGCGAAAGCCAGGCCCGTCGTTGGGTGGTCTATGAGGCGCTCCGCAAGGGCGGCTATTACCCCTGGGATTTTCAGCCCCTGCAACAGGCCAGCGAGCGCTTCATGCGCAACCATATGGATTTGAACACACTCGAAGAAAGCCAGCGCTTCCCGCGCGGCGAATGACGGCCCGTCGCGGCTGACATCAAAGGATGAGGACCGGATCATGACACAGCCCATCATCAGGCTTAACCCGCCGACCATGCCGAATTCTCGGGATATGGGATATTCGCAGATCTCGATCGTTGAGCCGGGCCGGATGGCCTATGTCTCAGGTCAGGTTGCTTGGACGCCCGATGGCACCCCTGCACCTGACAGCCTGGCCGAGCAGACCCGTCTTGCGGCGGCCAATGCGCAAGCCGCCCTCGATGCCCTGGGGGCGACACCCCAGGATATCGTCATGCTGCGCTGTTTCATGACCGATTTGAATGATGACCCGCTGGCCGAGGCGTTTCCGCCGCTGTTGGAGTTTCTGGATGGAGCAGAGCCCTGCATCACCGGCGTCGGCGTGGCCGCCCTAGCGGGCGCGGACCTCAAGATCGAGCTGGAGCTGACCGTGCGCGTGCCGGACGGATCGCTGCCCTAAGACCACGAAAGAGAGATGCGAAGGCGTGCCGATTTGGCCGCTTTTTGCAACGGACCGACCTTGAATGTGATGCGCGCGAGCGGCGCGCCGAATGAGGATTGTAATGACATTCACGCCCCCCAAAGCCAGCCATTTTGTCAATGGTACCTATGTTGAAGACAGCGCTGGTGACCCGATTCCGGTGGTCTATCCGGCCACGGGAGAGGTGCTCTGCACGCTCCATGCTGCCACGCCTGCGATCATTGATCAGGCGCTGGAGGCGGCAAAGGCGGCGCAGAGGGTTTGGGCCAAGACCAGCGGCGCGGATCGGTCCCGCATCTTGCGCGGGGCGTCGGAAATCATGCGTGACCGCAATCGTGAGCTGAGCGTGTTGGAAACCTACGACACCGGCAAACCGTTGCAGGAAACACTGGTGGCCGATGCGACCTCCGGTGCCGATGCCCTCGAATACTTCGCGGCCCATGCGGCCACGATGACCGGGGAACATATCTCGCTGCCTGGCGGCGATTTCGCCTATACGATCCGCGAGCCGCTTGGCGTCTGTGCGGGGCTCGGTGCATGGAATTACCCGACGCAGATCATCTGCTGGAAAACCGCCCCGGCGCTCGCCTGCGGCAATGCGATGGTGTTCAAACCGTCGGAGACGACGCCGCTTTGTGCCCTGAAAGTTGCTGAAATCCTCACCGAAGCCGGTGCGCCCCCGGGGCTGATCAACGTGATCCAAGGTTATGGCACGGTTGGCGCGGCGCTCTCCACCGATCCGCGCGTGGCCAAGGTCTCGCTCACCGGCTCGGCGCCAACGGGCAAGAAGGTCTATGCTGCCGCTGCGGCGGGGATGAAGCATGTCACCATGGAACTCGGCGGCAAATCCCCTCTGGTGATCTTTGACGATGCCGATTTGGAAAACGCCGTGTCTGGCGCGATCATGGCGAATTTCTATTCCTCGGGTCAGGTCTGTTCCAACGGCACCCGAGTCTTCGTGCAAAGCGGTATCAAAGAGGCGTTTCTTGCCCGGCTGAGTGAACGGCTTGCCGATGCCGTGATCGGCGACCCGCTGGATGAGAAAACAAGCTTCGGCCCAATGGTGTCAGAGGCGCAGATGAAGATTGTTGCGGGCTATATCGCCAAGGGTCTTGAGGAAGGCGCACATTTGGTCACTGGTGGCACACGCCTCGACCGCGACGGGTTCTTCCTCGCCCCCACGGTCTTTGCCGACGTCACCGATAAGATGACCATCGCGAAAGAGGAAATCTTCGGCCCGGTGCTGAGTGTCCTCGATTTCGAGACCGAAGAGGACGTGATCGCGCGCGCCAATGACACCGAATTTGGCCTGGCCGCGGGTGTCTTCACCCAAGACATCACCCGCGCACACCGGGTGGTGCAAAGTTTCGAGGCCGGCACCTGTTATGTGAACTGCTACAATCTCGCGCCCGTCGAAGCGCCTTTTGGCGGCGTCAAAGCCTCCGGCGTCGGTCGCGAAAACTCCCGCGAAGCACTCAACCACTACTCCCAAACCCGGACCGTCTACATCGCGATGAACGCTGTAGAGGCTCCTTTCTAAGGCTCTGACATGGAAGCAGATTTTGTGATCGTCGGCGCCGGTTCGGCTGGCTGTGCAATGGCCTATCGTTTGTCGGAGAGCGGCGCTTCGGTCTTGATTGTAGAGGCTGGCGGCACCGATATCGGCCCGTTCATTCAGATGCCCGCTGCGCTCAGCTATCCGATGAATATGCGGCGCTATGATTGGGGCTTCCAATCCGAGCCGGAGCCGCATCTGGGCGGTCGTCGCCTCGCCACGCCGCGCGGCAGAGTCGTCGGTGGATCAAGCTCGATCAACGGCATGATCTATGTGCGCGGCCATGCGCGCGATTTCGACACCTGGGCCGAGATGGGCGCGGATGGCTGGAGCTATGCCGATGTGCTGCCCTATTACAAACGGCTGGAGCATTGGCATCCGGGCCCTTGGGGCGGCGACATGCATTGGCGCGGCACAACGGGTCCGCTGCATGTGACCCGTGGTCCGCGAAAGAACCCGCTTTATCACGCCTTTGTCGAAGCCGGGCAGCAGGCAGGCTATCCCAAGACGGATGACTATAACGGCCATCAACAGGAAGGCTTTGGCCCGTTTGAGCAAACTGTTTGGCGCGGGCGGCGTTGGTCGGCGGCCAATGCGTATCTGCGGCCCGCGCTAAAGCGGGAAAACTGCGATTTGTTGCGTGCAGAGGTTCGACGTGTGGTGATCGAACAAGGCCGCGCCGTCGGGGTCGAAGTGACGCGCGGCAGCGGGACCGACGTGATCAAAGCGCGCCGCGAGGTGATTCTCGCCGCCTCCTCAATCAACTCACCGAAGCTGTTGATGCTCTCCGGGATCGGCCCGGCTGCGCATCTGATTGAGCATGGCATTCCGGTTGTCGCAGACCGTGCGGGCGTGGGGCAGAACCTGCAAGACCACCTGGAACTTTATATCCAGATGGCGGCAAGTCAGCCGGTGACACTTTACAAGCATTGGAACCTGATCTCGAAAGCGGTGATCGGGGCGCAGTGGCTCTTCACCAAAACCGGTCTGGGCGCGTCGAACCAATTTGAATCCACCGGCTTCATCCGTAGTCGTGCGGGCATCGATTATCCCGATATTCAGTTTCATTTCCTGCCGCTTGCGGTGCGCTATGATGGCAAGACAGCCGCCGAAGGCCACGGGTTCCAAGCCCATGTCGGCCCAATGCGCAGCCCGTCACGCGGTGCCGTCACTTTGGCGTCGGCCGACCCAAAGGACCCACCCAAAATTCTCTTCAACTACATGTCGACCGCGCAGGATTGGGAGGATTTCCGCCGCTGCATCCGCCTGACCCGGGAG
This sequence comes from Roseobacter sp. HKCCD6576-2, assembly GCF_013179285.1. GTDB lineage: Bacteria > Pseudomonadota > Alphaproteobacteria > Rhodobacterales > Rhodobacteraceae > Rhodophyticola > Rhodophyticola oceani. The sequence goes on from NZ_WVNW01000001.1 coordinate 1,067,969, forward strand.
ATTTTCGCGCAAGACGCGTTCAAACCCTATGTGAAGCATGAGATCCAACCAGGCGATGCGCTGCAATCGGATGACGAGTTGGACGGTTTCATCCGCGAGCATGCCGAAAGCGCCTATCACCCCTGCGGAACGGCGCGGATGGGCCGTACCGATGATCCGATGGCGGTCGTGGACCCGCAAGCGCGCGTTATTGGTGTCGACAGGCTGCGATTGGCTGACAGTTCTGTCTTCCCATTGATTCCAAATGGAAACCTGAATGCCCCCTCGATCATGGTGGGTGAGAAGGCGGCGGATCACATCCTGGGTAAGACACCCTTACCGCCCTCCAATGCGGAACCGTGGATGCATCCCGATTGGCAGACCGCGCAGCGCTGAGCGAAACGTGTCAGCCGCTCTGTGCCGACCGGGTCCAGATCACCGGGAACCAGTCTTCGCGGAGCCGCTGGCCCGGCACCATGTCATGGCCGGGGAAGGGCGGCGACGTCCGCCCCGGGCGCTCTACATAGCGCGCATCATCACCCAACAAGCGGAGCGAAAAGGCGCGCCGCCGGGTTGCGGCCTCGTTGCCGCGCGCGCCATGCAAACAGCCGTAATGAAACGCCACCGCATCCCCCGGCTCCATCTCCCACTCCAACACCGTCATGCCTTCGGCATCAGGGTCCGGCACCGGCAGATAGGCGTCGCTCTCGGCATAGAAATCTTCCTCCGACAGCCAGCGGGTCGGCAAGACCGGCTTTTCCCATAGATGCGAACCTGCGACGCAACGCAACGACGCCTCGCGCACTGGGTCAAGCGGTGACCAGAAGCTAACCACCTGCCGCCCCTCGACGAAGTAATACGGCCCGTCTTGATGCCAGGGCGTGGGTTTCGAGGTCCCCGGTTCTTTTACAAGAATATGATCGTGGAACATTTGCACACGCTCTGACCCCATCAAATCGGCGGCCACCTCAGCGGCGGGCGAGCTGGCGATCACGTCCTGAAACTCGGGGATGCGAGTCCAGTTGCAATAGTCATCGAAAAACCGGCCCGCTTCGCCCTCCTTGAGGTTCTCGGCAGCATAGTGCCCGGGCTCTGCCATGTTGCGGGCAATGCCGCTGCGCAAGGTGTCAACATGATCGGCAAAGAGCCCTTTGATCAGCACGGCGCCATCGCGTTGATAGGCAGTGATTTGGTCGGGCGTGACAAGCGGATGCGGCATGACGGCTGTCCTCAGCAAAGTTCGAGGCAAGCTTTGCTCAGATTCTTCCCCGGTGCCAGCCCATACATGCAGTTTGACACATTGCTCCGGCAACTTGCCGGAACCCGGTGCCGCCCTCCGCAATCAGGGAGTTTTAAGTCCCCGACACTGCCGCTAACCTCGCGCCGACCCCGGGCCGGAACCCGGGCACCACCATCATTTGGGGAGCAGGATGGACCGCGCCGAGATCGTACATGAGAATTTCCAAACCCGGGTCCGCGCGGGCGACCTTCCGCCTGGGGCGGCACCAAATGCCGCGCTTAACAACCCGGATGCGGTGCGGCTGTTTCGGGCGCAATGCCTCAGCCGGGCGTTGGATCGGACAAGCCGCGCGATGCAGAAAGCCGGGCAGGGGTTTTACACGATTGGATCGTCTGGCCATGAGGGGATGGCCGCCGTCGCGCATGCGCTGCGCCCCGATGACATCGCCTTCCTGCATTACCGGGATGCTGCGTTTCAAATCGCCCGCGCCGATCAGGTGCCGGGGCAATCGATCGCTTGGGATATGCTCCTCAGCTTTGCGTGTTCTTCCGAAGACCCGATCTCTGGCGGGCGGCACAAAGTGCTTGGCTCCAAGCCGCTGATGATCCCGCCGCAAACCTCCACCATTGCCAGCCATCTGCCGAAAGCCGTCGGCGCGGCCTATGGGTTGGGCTTGGCCCGGCGGCACCCGCCCGAACACCGGATGCTGGCCGAGGATGCCATCTCGGTTTGTTCCTTTGGCGATGCCTCGTTGAACCATTCCACGGCGCAAGGCGCGATTAACACGGCGGGCTGGACCTCGGTGCAATCGGTGCCGCTGCCGCTTCTGTTCGTCTGTGAGGATAATGGCATTGGGATTTCGACGGAAACGCCGAAAGGCTGGGTCGCGGCCTCGCTACAGCATCGCCCTGGCGTGAAATACGTCCATGCCGATGGGCTGGACCTCTACGATACGGCGCGCGCGGCTGCTGAGGCCGCCGACTATGTGCGCACGCGCCGCAAACCGGCGGTGCTCCACCTGACCATGGTGCGGCTCTACGGCCATGCGGGGGCCGATCTGCCCACCACCTATCTGCCAAAATCGCAGGTCGAGGCGGAGGAGGCGAATGACCCGCTTTTGCACTCCGTCCGCTTGTTGGAAGCGGCCGGGGCACTGGATCGCAGCGCGGCTCTGGCGATTTATGACGAGACCTGCGCCCGGGTACAGGCCATTGCCGCCGAAGCGACGACCCGCCCACGTCTGAAAACCGCGAAAGATGTGATGGCGAGCCTGATCCCGCCGAAACGCGCCTGCCGCCCGACCAATGGCCCGTCGGCAGAGGCGCGGGCGGCGGCCTTTGGCAGCGATCTCAAGCAGTTGGACAGCCCGCAACCGATGTCGCGCCTGATCAACTGGGCGCTGACCGATCTGATGTTGGAGCATGGCGAGATCGTTATGATGGGCGAGGATGTGGGGCGCAAAGGCGGCGTTTACGGCGTCACACAGAAGCTGCATCAGCGTTTTGGCGCGGACCGGATGATCGACACGCTGTTGGACGAGCAATCCATCCTCGGTCTGGCCATTGGCTTGGCGCAGAACGGGTTTGTCCCGATGCCCGAGATCCAGTTCCTTGCTTATCTGCACAATGCCGAGGATCAGCTCCGGGGCGAGGCAGCAACATTGCCGTTCTTCAGCCAGGGCCAGTTCACCAACCCAATGGTCCTTCGCATTGCCGGACTCGGCTATCAAAAGGGTTTCGGCGGCCATTTCCACAATGACAATTCGGTCGCCGTGTTACGCGATATCCCGGCGTTGATCTTGGCGTGCCCGTCCAATGGTGCCGACGCCGCGATGATGCTGCGCGAGGCCGTGCGGCTGGCGCGTGAAGAGCAGCGGCTGGTGGTCTTCCTCGAACCCATCGCACTCTATCCGATGCGGGATCTGCATGAGCCCGGCGATGGCGGATGGATGCAGACCTATCCCGCGCCGGATCAGCGGATCGCCTTGGGCGAGGTCGGCCAACAGGGCGACGGCACGGACCTCGCCATCGTCACATTCGGCAATGGCACTTATCTCTCGCATCAGGCGCAGGCAAAGCTTGCGGCGGCGGGTGTCGATGCGCGGGTGATTGATTTGCGTTGGTTATCCCCCTTGCCGGAACCTGCTGTGCGAGAGTCCATTTCGGGCTGCAAACATGTGCTGATCGTCGATGAAACCCGGCGCTCTGGCGGTGTGGCCGAGGCGTTGATGGCGATGCTGGCCGAAGCGGGCGTGGCCTCTTATGCCCGGTTCACGGCGGAGGACAGTTTCATCGCGACCGGGCCGGCCTATGCCGCCACCATGCCCTCGGCAGACGGCATCGTTGAGGCAGCAATGGCTCTCGTAGGAGGTGCAAAATGACCCGGCGGGCGGTGCTGATCTGCCCCGGGCGGGGCACCTATAACAAAGCCGAACTTGGGTATCTGGCACGTCATCACGGCGACAAACCGGATCTTCTGGCGCGCTTCAATGCGATCCGCACCGCTGAGGGGCAAGAGACCGTTACGGAGCTTGACGGTGCCGCGCGGTTCCAGACGGCCAAGCACACCCGCGGCGATATCGCATCCCCGCTGATCTATGCGTCTTCCTTTGCCGATGCACAGGCCCTGGCCGAGGATATCGAGATTGTCGCCGTCACCGGAAATTCCATGGGCTGGTACATCGCACTGGCCGCCGGAGGTGCGCTTTCCGCCGAAGATGGGTTTCGGGTCGTCAATACGATGGGCCGCTTTATGCAAGAGGCCTCAATCGGCGGGCAATTGGTTTATCCCGTTGTGGGGGAGACCTGGCAGCCCGATCCGGCACGAAAGAGCGATCTGCTGGCCTTGGTGGCAGAGATCAACGCCCGAGAAAACCACACTCTGGCGCTCTCGATCGATTTGGGCGGGATGCTTGTCTTGGCCGGTGACGAGCCGGGCCTCTCCGCGTTTGAGGCAGCTGCGCCGAAGGATGCAACGCGGGCGCCACTGCGCCTGCCGAACCATGCGGCTTTTCATACCGGGATGCAGACCCCCGTTGCAGAACAGGGGCGTGGCCTCCTGTCTCCAGAGATGTTTGGTCAACCCAAAGCCGCGCTCATTGACGGTCGGGGCGCCATCTGGTGGCCATATGCGACCGATCCGGCGGCGCTTTGGGATTACACGCTTGGGCATCAGGTCTTCGAACCTTATGATTTCACCCGTGCCGTTACGGTCGCGGCCCGTGAATTTGCCCCCGATCTCTTCATTGTCACCGGTCCGGGCACGACGCTTGGCGGTGCCGTGGCACAATCGCTGATCGCTTGCGATTGGCGCGGCCTCGCCAGCAAGGCGGATTTCCAGACCCGACAGGCCCAGAACCCATTCCTGATCGCCATGGGGCGGGAGGATCAACGCAAGCTGGTGGTCTAAAAGCGACATGCAAGCACTAGACAAATGTGTCTAGACAGGGTCGGAATCGGCGCATAGCCTCCCCCCAAAGCCATGAGGATATGGGAGGCTCGGCATGAAATCGCAGTATCGCGTTGTGGTCATCGGTGGCGGGGTTGTCGGCGCATCGGTGCTGTACCATCTGGCCAAATTCGGCTGGTCCGATGTTTGCCTGCTGGAACGCTCGGTCTTGACGGCTGGGTCCTCCTGGCACGCAGCGGGGGGCATCCACGCCTTGAACGCGGACCCGAATATCGCGGCACTTCAGGCTTACACCATTGATCTTCTTCCGAAAATCGAAGAGGAGAGTGGTCAGAATATCGGCCTTCATATGACCGGCGGCTTGACCATGGCGGGCACGCCGGACCGCTGGGAATGGCTGCAATCGGCCTATCGGGTGTTCCAATCCATTGGCATCGAAGACTGTCGCCTGGTCACGCCGGAAGAAGCAGTGGCGCTGAATCCGATTATGTCGGGCGACGGGCTTCTGGGCGGCATGTGGGCCGATCGCGAGGGGTATATCGACACCACCGGCACGGTGCATGCCTATGCGGGCGCGGCCAAGAAAAACGGCGCCTCGGTCTTTGAGCACACCAAGGTCGAAGAGCTGATCCAGACCGCTGATGGTTGGCAGGTGGTGACCGACAAAGGCACGATCACTTGCGAGCATGTGGTCAATGCGGGCGGGCTTTGGGCCAAGCAGGTCGGGCGCATGGCGGGGATCGAACTGCCGGTTTCGCCCTTGAAACACCACTACCTGATCTCCGACACGATCCCGGCCCTGGAAGAGTTGGATTTCGAGGTGCCGATGACGGTCGATCTCGAAGGGTTCACCTATCTCCGGCAGGATCAGAAGGGCGTCTTGCTCGGGATCTATGAGATCGACCATGAGCATTGGGCAATGGATGGCGCGCCTTGGGATTATGGCATGGAGCTGTTTCAGGAAGACACCGACCGGATCGAAAAGGAGCTGATCCTCGGCTTCGAACGTTACCCAGCGCTGCAAGAGGTCGGCGTGAAAACCTGGGTTAACGGCGCCTTCACCTTCTCGCCCGATGGAAATCCGCTGGTTGGCCCGGTCCCCGGCAAACCTGGCTATTGGTGCGCTTGCGCCGTGATGGCAGGCTTCTTGCAAGGCGGTGGCGTCGGCAAATCGCTGGCCGAATGGATGATCCATGGCGAGCCTGAGGCCGATGTTTATGGCATGGATGTCGCCCGCTATGGCGGCTTTGCGGAGAACCGGCGCTATATTCGCGAGACCACCGGGCAATTCTATTCCCGCCGTTTCGTGATGACTTATCCGAACGAGCAACTGCCCGCAGGCCGCCCGCTGAAAATGGCTCCGGCTCATGACGCGATGACGGAAGCCGGCTGCAAATGGGGCGTGAGTTGGGACTTGGAGGTACCGCTCTATTTCGCGCCGAAAGGGTTCGAAGAGACGCCAACGCTGAAACGCTCCAACGCCCATGACATCGTGGCCGAAGAATGCCGCGCGATCCGCGAAGGCGTCGGCCTGCTCGATATCACCGGCTTCTCGCGCTACGAGGTCACCGGCCCCAATGCCGAGGCGTGGCTCGACCGGATCATGGCCTCGAAACTGCCCGCGCCAGGCCGCGCGCGGCTGGCCCCGATGCTGAGTGAAACCGGCAAACTCAAAGGTGACCTAACGGTCTTCAACTGGGGTGATGGCAGCTGGTGGATTATGGGCAGCTATTACCTCCGTGCCTGGCATATGCGCTGGTTCAACGATCATCTGACCGAGGGCGTTCAGGTGCGCGATCTGGGCGAGGAAATCTGCGGCTTTGGTCTCGCCGGGCCAAAATCCCGCGCGGTGATCGAGAGAGTGGCCGAAACCGATCTTTCCGGCTTGCCCTTCATGGGCTGTATGGAGGCCGATATCGGGCTGATCCGGGCGCGTGTGGCGCGTATGTCGGTGACGGGGGAGTTCGGGTTTGAGATCAACTGCCGCATTGGCGATCACGTGGCGCTCCGCCGGATGCTGCTTGAGGCCGGTGCCGGAGAGGGGCTCCGCGAATGCGGGTTCAATGCGATGCTCTCCACCCGGCTAGAGAAAAGCTTCGGCATCTGGAACGCCGAGTTCACCCAAGGCTACACTCCCGGGATGACCGGCATGGATCGTTGGATCGATTGGGAAAAACCGGATTTCATCGGGCGCGACGCCGCGATTGCCGAACGCGATGGCAACGGCCCGGCTCAGGTGCAGGTGACCTTGGAAATCGACGCCGATGGGGCCGACGCCAGCGGGTTTGAGCCGATCTGGGCTGAGGGCGAGAAGGTGGGTTTCGTGACCTCTGGCGGCTTCGGCCATCACACCGGCAAATCGCTGGCCATGGCGTTGGTGAACCAGGAGCATGCGGGCGAGGGGGCGGCGTTGAGCGTTCATGTCGTCGGGGTCGAACGCGCCGCAAAGGTGATCGCGCCATCGCCTTATGATCCGCAAGGCAAGGCGATGCGCGGATGACCCGGGGCACACGGCGCAGACGGGGGCGGGATGGGGCTGCGGCGGCCCCACCCAAACGCAAAACCGACTATCGCCATCTGAAGAACCCTTTCCCGCAAATGACCGTGTTCTCCGAAGATCGCATTCATGCGATCCATGAGGCCGCGCTCGATGTCTTGCAGCGCCTCGGCGTGAAAGTCCTTCTGCCCGAGGCGCGGGCGCAGTTCAAAGCCGGGGGCGCGACCGTCGATGAGACCGAGGAGATGGTGTTTCTCGGGCGCGAGATGATCGAGGCCGCTTTGGCCACAGCGCCAAAATCGATCCCGGTAAAGGCCGGTCACCCCGACCGTGATCTGACCCTGGAATTGGGCAATCTCATCTTCCAACCCGGGGCGGGTGCGCCGCATGCCACCGATCTGGTCCGTGGCCGCCGCCCTGGCACCATCCAGGACTACCGCGAGCTGACGATCCTGACCCAGGTTTTCGACGTGCTCCACATGGTCCCGCCGCTGATCGAGCCGCAAGACGCGCCCACGCATCTGCGCCACTATACAACGATGGAGGCGCAGCTCACGCTGACCGACAAGCTGCCGTTTGTCTTCTCCCGTGGCAGCCCGCAGGTCGCGCAAAGCTTTGAAATGTTGCGCGATTTCCGGGGCCTGTCGGATGCGGACTTCCACGCCGCGCCGCATTGTTACACGATCATCAACACCAATTCGCCGCGCACGCTCGACATCCCAATGGCCCAGGGGTTGATCGATTTCGCACGTGCGGGTCAGGTCTCGATCGTGACGCCGTTCACGCTGATGGGCGCGATGGCGCCGATCACTGTGGCGGGTGCCATGACGCTCAGCCATGCGGAGGCGCTGGCGGCAATCACGCTTACGCAACTCGTCAAACCCGGCGCGCCAGTCTGCTACGGCACCTTCACCTCGAATGTGGATATGAAATCCGGCGCGCCCGCTTTCGGCACACCGGAACATGTCAAAGCTTCGCTGGCGGCGGGGCAACTCGCCCGGCTGGTGGGGCTGCCCTGGCGCTGCGCCAGCGGTTCGGCGGCCAATATCAACGACGCGCAGGCGGCGAATGAGACACAGTTCGGCATCTGGGGCTGTCTTCTGGCGGGCGCCACCGTGGTGATCCATTCGGCGGGTTGGCTCGAGGGCGGGCTGACCGTGTCTTATGAGAAACTGATCACGGATCTGGAAGTCCTGCAAATGGTGGCCGAGATGTGCGCCGAGACCCAGGCGGGCGACGCGGAGATCGGTCTCGACGCGCTGGCCGAGGTACAGCCCGGTGGGCATTTCTTTGCTGCCGGTCAAACGATGGAGCGCTATCAGACCGAATTCTACGAACCGCTGGTGGCCGACTGGTCGAATTTCGGCACCTGGACCGAGCGCGGTGAGATCGACGCCAACCACCGGGCCACCGGCATTTGGCAAGAAAAGCTCGCGAGTTTCACCCCGCCCCCGATGGACCCAGACCGGGTTGCGGCGCTAAATGAGTATATTCGTATCCAAAGCGCCGCTGGTGGCGCGCCGCCCGAAAGCTAAGCCATGCCACGCTCGCGCCCCTTGCACCGCAATGACCCCGCCAAAGAACCGCTGGTCGGCAATGTGAAAGTGACCCGTGAGGATTGGCTCAACGTCGCCTTGGATGTGCTGGTCTCCGACGGGGTGGAACAAGTGAAAGTGCTGGCCCTGGGGGATCGTCTCGGCGTCTCCCGGTCCAGTTTTTATTGGTATTTCAGCTCGCGGCAGGATCTGTTGGATGCCCTTCTGAAGCACTGGGAAGATACCAACACCGCCGCCCTGGTCGATCTGGCTGGCGCCGATGCCAAAACCGTCACGGGCGCGGTTTGCAACGTCTTTCGCGCCGTGGTGAACCCGCAGCTCTTTGATGTCGCGTTTGATTTCGCCGTGCGTGATTGGGCCCGCCGATCTGGCGCGGTGCGGCGAGTCTTGGACCGCTCCGACGCGAAACGTCTCGACGCGCTGACCCAGATGTTCGCACGCTATGATTACCCGCCGCTTGAGGCCCTGACTCGGGCCCGCACGCTTTATTATATGCAGATCGGCTATAACGACGCCGATCTGAAAGAGCCGGTCGAGGACCGCCTGAAACTGGTGCCGATGTATCTCTATGTCTTCACCGGGCGGCAGCCGCAGCCTGACGAGATCGCCGACTTTACGACTTATGCCAAGAGCCTTGGCTGACCCACCCATACGCGGGCAATGATCTGACGTGACGTCCCGCAGGAGCGCGCCCGCTTGCCGAGGCACGATACCCCCTCTACCGTCCTGACAACTGAGGGAGGATCATAATGTTGCATTCATCACAGGCGCTTCATGCGCTCTGACAACCATCTGCCCAAAGCGCTGCAAGGCCTGCGCATTCCCGCCGTCGCCGCGCCGCTTTTCATCGTCTCGGTGCCTGATCTTGTTATCGCCCAGTGCACCTCTGGCATCATCGGCAGCTTTCCGGCGCTGAATGCCCGCGAGGCCCAGGGCGAGCCACCGATGCTGGAGGCTTGGCTGAAACAGATCACCGAAGCGTTGGACGCGCATAATCAGGCCAATCCCGACCGTCCGGCTGCACCCTTCGCGGTCAATCAGATCGTGCATCGCTCCAATACCCGGCTGGAGCGCGATTTGGAGATTTGCGCCCGTTGGAAGGTGCCGATCTGGATCACCTCGCTCGGCGCGCGGGTGGAGGTGAACGAGGCGGCGCATAGCTGTGGCGGCATCGCGCTCCATGACATCATCAACAACACCTTCGCCAAGAAAGCGATCGACAAAGGTGCCGATGGGCTGATTGCCGTTTCCGCCGGGGCGGGTGGCCATGCCGGGCCGCAGAATCCTTTCGCTCTGATCGAAGAAATCCGGGCATGGTTCGACGGACCCTTGCTTCTGTCGGGCTCCATCGCCACCGGTCACGCGATCCTGGCCGCGCAAGTCGCGGGCGCTGATCTGGGCTATATCGGCTCCCCCTTCATCGCGACGGAAGAGGCGAATGCCGTCCCCGATTACAAACAGATGATCGTCGCTGGTGGCGCCGAAGATATTGTCACCTCCTCGCTCTTCACCGGGGTCTCCGGCAACTATCTGAAACCGTCGATCGCCAAGGCGGGCATGGACCCAGACAATCTCCCCGGCGCCGATGCCTCGTCGATGAGTTTCAAATCCGGCTCGTCGAAACCGAAAGCCTGGAAAGAGATCTGGGGCTCGGGGCAGGGGATCGGCACGGTCAAAGCGGTGGGCCCCGCCAGCGATTTGGTGGATCGCCTGGCCCGGGAATATGATGCGGCCCTGGTCTCCGTGATGGATTACGCGAAGGGGAGAGACTGATGGACCTTGGCATGAGTGACCGCGTTCGCCCGCTGGTGGCGCAAGTCCGTCAGATGGTGATGGAAGAGATCGCCCCGCTGGATGCGGAATATGAAGCCGAGGTTGGCAAACACCCCTCGGGCGACCGATTTCAGCATACGGCGCGGCAGTTGGAAATTCTCTCAAACCTGAAGGCCAAGGCGAAAGAGCGGGGACTCTGGAATTTCTGGCTGACCGATAGCGAGAAGGGCTTTGGCCTCAGCACGGTCGAATATGCCTATCTGGCCGAAGAGATGGGCAAGGTTGGGATTGCCGCCGAAATCTTCAACTGCAATGCGCCGGACACCGGGAATATGGAAGTCTTGGAGCGTTATGGCACCGAGGCGCAGAAAGCCCGCTGGCTGCCGCCCTTGCTCGATGGTGTGATCCGGTCGGCCTATCTGATGACTGAGCCGGATGTGGCCTCCTCGGACGCGACGCAGATCAGCCTCTCCGCTGTCCGCGATGGCGATGATTACGTCCTGAATGGCGAGAAATACTGGGCCTCTGGCGCCGGTGATCCGCGGTGCGCTCTTTACATCGTCATGACCTGCACCGATCCGGCAGGCGAGAAACACGCGCGCCACACGATGATGCTGGTGCCGTCCGATGCGGACGGGATCGAGGTGCTGCGGCCGATGCATGTCTATCACACCGATGACGCGCCGCACGGCCATATGCATATCCGCTTCACCAATGTGCGGGTGCCGGCGACGGATGTGGTTTTGGGCGAGGGCCGGGGCTTCGAAGTGGCGCAGGGCCGTCTTGGGCCGGGCCGCATCCACCATTGTATGCGTGCGATAGGCCAGGCGGAATATGCGTTGGAGTTGATGTGTCGCCGGGCGCTCACCCGCGAGGCCTTTGGCAAGCCGCTGGCGCAACTGGGCGCGAACCATGACATCATCGCCAATGCGCGGATGGAGATCGAAATGGCGCGGCTGCTTTGCCTGAAAACCGCCTGGATCATGGATCATGAAGGTGTCCGCGCGGCGCAGCCCTGGATTTCCAAGATCAAGGTGGTGGCCCCGCTGATGGCGCTGCAAGTCGTGGATGAAGCCGTACAGATGCATGGCGCGACCGGGATTTCGCAAGATGTTCCGCTGGCCGCGATGTGGACCCGGATCCGGACGCTGCGCCTGGCCGACGGGCCAGATGCGGTGCACCGGCGGCAGGTGGCGCGCGCCGAGTTGAAGAAATACAGCAATCAAGCGCGATGACAGATCTGGATTTGGATCAGGTTGCGGGTTGGATGGCGGCCCATGTCGCGGGGTTTGACGGGCCGCTCCGGGCGCAACAGATCGAAGGCGGGCAATCGAACCCAACCTATCTATTGGATGCCGTGTCGGGACGTTATGTTCTGAGGCGTAAGCCTCTGGGAAAGCTTCTGAAATCCGCCCATGCGGTGGATCGGGAGTTCCGCGTGCAACAGGCGCTTGCGGACTCCGATGTGCCCGTCGCACGGATGTTGGCGCTGTGCGAAGACGATGCGGTGATCGGCTCGGCCTTTTACGTGATGGACTATGTTGACGGCCGAAACTTCGATGACCCGCGTTTGCCCGATGTGCCGATTTCGGACAGGGCCGCGATTTTCGACGAAATGGGCCGGGTCCTGGCCGCAATTCATTCCGTCGATCTTGAGGCTGCGGGCTTGAGCGATTACGGGCCGCATGGGGCTTATTATCAGCGCCAGATCGACCGTTGGACCAAGCAATACCGCGCCTCTGAGACCGAGACGATCCCCGAGATGGACCGGCTGATCGCTTGGCTCGGCGCGGCTTGCCCCGCAGATGACGGGTTGAGCTGTCTGGTGCATGGCGATTATCGGATCGACAATCTGCTCTTCGCCCCGGGCAGCTCTGACATCCTTGCGGTTTTGGATTGGGAGCTGTCGACGATCGGCCATCCCTTCGCCGATCTGGCCGCCGTCATCATGCAGTGGCAGATGCCGCCCGGGCGCGAGGGGCGCGGCTTGGCCGGGGTGGATCGGGCCGCCGAGGGGTTGCCCTCGGATCAGGCCTTTATCGCGACCTATTGCGCGCGGATGGGCCTGTCGGGCATTCCGGATTTCGGCTTCTATCTGGCCTTCAGTTTCTTCCGCATGGGCGCGATTTTGCAGGGGGTGAAAAAGCGGGCGTTGGACGGCAATGCGTCGGACCCGAAACGCGGGTTGAAGCTTGGTGCTTATGTGCCGGAATTCGCCCGCGGCGGGCTCAAGGCGGCGGGGGAATAGGTTACAAAGATCTGCGATATTGCGGAGTTTTGTAACCTATCTATGTGTGGTCGAGTGCATGGTGGGGGCCAGCCCCCACACCCCCGGGATATTTCCGAAGCAGAGAAGGGGCGGGTTATCCTTAACTCTTAGTTAAGATGCGGTGTGCAGGTCGGCCATGACCCGTTCCAGGTGGAACTCCGTATCACCCAATTGGTGGTCGATCATGATCAGCCGTTTGGCATAGTGCGAGGCCGGATACTCCCAGGTCATCGCGATGCCGCCTTGCATCTGGATCGACTCTTCGGCGACCAGTTTCGCCGCGCGGCCGATCAGGTTTTTCGCCATCGAGACCGTGCGGGATTGCTGATCCGTGCCCATCCGGGAGGCTGCAAGCGTAGTGATCGACCGCGCCTGTTCAATTTCGATGCCAAGTTCGACGGTGCGATGTTGCAGGGCCTGAAACGTGCCGATGGGGCGACCGAATTGTTTACGGGTTTTCAGATAGTCGATCAGCATCGCGTTGGCCGCATCCATGGCCCCGACCGCCTCGGCCGAAAGCGCCAATGCCCCCCAATCAAGCGCGTCTTGCAGCGCGGCGTCGGCCTCATCGAACAGCAAGGCTGCCGGCGCGTTGTCCAAGAAGACTTCGCCGGCACCACCGCCATCGATCATGCCATACGCGGTCACATCTGCCTCGGGCGGGGTGAGCTGGAACAGGCCGAGTCCACCGTTATGACGCGCCGCAACGAGCAGCGCATCCGCAGCGCCGAGCCCGTAAACTACGGATTTTCGCCCAGAAATATGCCAGTTGCCGCCTGTTTTCTTTGCCTCCGTCGTGATCTGATCGAGCGCATAAGGCGCGTCGATTTCTCCTAGAGCCACCGCGTAGCGCGTCGCGCCCGACAGGAGCGGCTCGAGATCCGCACCTGCCGCGATCAGCAGCCGTGCGGCCAGAAGTTGCGGTAAAACCGGCTCGGGGCAGAGCGCGCGCCCGAGCTGTTCGAACACCGTCACAATATCGAACCCGGTGCCGCCAAAGCCACCCTGATCCTCGGGTGCCAGTGCATAGAGCACACCCAGTTCTGCCAGATCGGTCCATTTCGCCGGGTCGTGGAACGGCGCCTCATAGGCGACCGTGTTGCGATGTTCGATGCCGTATTGATCGGTGAGGAACCGGCCCAGGCTGTCGGCCAACATCCGGCGGTCTTCGGAAATCTCGAAATCCATCAGCCCAGGATCCCCTTGGTCAAGATATTCTTCTGAATCTCGTTCGAACCGCCATAAATCGAGATTTTCCGGTTGTTGAAATAGCTTGCCGCATTGGCCGCGTGATCCTCGGGCACCAGCGCCGCGTTGCCCTCCAGCGCTTCGGAGGGGAAGGGCGCGGCAGCCGGCCCAAGCGCGCGGCGGGCCAGATCGTTGATCGCCTGCCGGATCACGGTGCCTTTGATCTTCAGCATCGAGGTTTCCGGGCCCGGCGCGCCCTTTTTCTGCGCCTCGGAGAGCATGCGCAGATTGGTGAGCTTCATCGCTTCGAGATCAATCTCCACCTCCGCCAATTTCGCGGCGAATAACGGGTTTTCGATCAGGGGTTTGCCGCCGCGTTTGATCTGCGTCGCGAGGGATTTCAGCTCTTCGAGCGCTTGTAGGGAGTAGCCGACGCCCGCGATATTGGTCCGCTCATGCAGAAGCAGATATTTGGCGATGGTCCAGCCCATGTTTTCTTCGCCCACCAGGTTGCCGGCTGGCACGCGGACATCGGTGAAGAAGACTTCATTGACCTCATGGCCACCCTCGATCAGGCGGATTGGGCGCATCTCGATCCCGGGTGTGTCGAGATCGACCAGGATGAAACTGATCCCCTCTTGCGGTTTGCCTTCGGTCGAGGTCCGGACCAGACAGAAGATGCGATTGGCGTGTTGGCCGAGCGTGGTCCAGGTTTTCTGACCATTGATGATGTAGTCACCGCCGTCCCGCACAGCCCGGGTTTTCAATGAGGCGAGATCGCTGCCCGCGCCGGGTTCGGAATAGCCCTGGCACCACCAATCGGTACCATCGAGGATGCGGGGGAGATATTCTTCCTGCTGCGCCTTGCTGCCGAACTTCAGGAGGACGGGTCCGAGCATTTTCAGTCCGAAGGGCACGATGCGGGGCGCGTGCGCGCGGCAGCATTCTTCCTCGAAAATATGCTGCTCTACCGGAGACCAGCCGGTGCCGCCATGGTCGACCGGCCAAGTGGCGGCGAGCCAGCCTTTGGCGTTCAAGATCGCGTGCCAGCGATCCATATCGTCTTTGGCCAATTCGCGGTGGGTGCGGACCTTGGTGGAAAGATCTTCGGGAAGGTGATCGCGCAGAAACTCGCGCACCTCGGCCTCAAATGCCTGTTCCTCAGGCGAATAGGTCAAATCCATCTGTCCTCCTCCGGGTCGATTTTGGGGCGGCATCCTCCACGCCACGGGGCAGAGAATAGCGGGGCGTTTGGAAAATGCGCGATTTCCGTTGCGTAGGTTTTAGCCCGGAGTGACCGGGCGCATCAGACCCTCTTGCGCGGTCGAGGCGACAAGCGTGCCATCGGCGGCATAGATCAAGCCGCGATTGACGCCACGCCCGGCGCCGGTCCAGGGGCTGTCCATCACATAGAGATGCCAGTTGCCGAAATCGACCGGCGCGTGAAACCAGATCGCATGATCGAGGCTGGCGATCATCATTTCGCCGGTAAAGATGCTTTTCCCATGGGGGCGCAGGCCGGTGCCCATCAGATGGAGGTCGCTGGCATAGGTCAGCAGGCAATGCTGCATCCAGGCGGGCGCGTCGGGCACCGGGCGGGTCAGCCGGAACCACACCGAATGGCCGTCGGGCGAAGGGTTTGGGGTCAGCGGATCATAGTCATCCGTGGGCCGGAGTTCGATCGGCGAGGGGCGCAAGATGTCGGCGCGGCGAGCCTCCGGCGCGCGGGCGGCCATTTTCGCCTTGGCCTCGGCGCGGGTGGGGAGCGTCTCGGGGTCGGTCGCTGTGGGCATATCGTGCTGGTGGTGAAGTCCCGGTTCGTCGACGTGAAACGACGCGGCCATGTTGAGGATTTGCTTGCCGTTCTGAATCGCGATGACCCGGCGGGTGGTGAAACTGCCGCCATCGCGGGCACGGTCGACCTCATAGATCACCGGGCGAGACGGATCGCCCGGGCGCATGAAATAGGCGTGCAGCGAATGGCAGCTCCGCCCCTCGACCGTGTGATAGGCCGCCGAGAGGGCCTGCCCCACAACCTGACCGCCAAAAATCCGCTTAGAGGTTTCACCGCCCGAGCCCTTACCGCGATAGAGGTTCAGCTCCAGTGGTTCGATATCGAGCAGGTCGAGAAGCGTGGCAACGGGGTCGGTCATGCAAGCGGTCCTTTTCGCGTCCGTGCCCTTGGTCTACGCCGATCACGCGGCGGGCACAAATGCTCTCGCTTGCAGTCGCCGGGTATTGGCGGCAGGTTGGCGCGCGAAGGAGAACCGATGTCTAAACCTTGTATTATCTGCGTCGCCATAACCGGCTCAGTCCCGACCAAAGCCGCCAATCCAGCCGTCCCGATCAGCATTTCTGAGCAAGTTGAAAGCACCCATGAAGCCTTTGAGGCGGGCGCTGCGATTGTACATGCCCATGTGCGCAACGCCGACGAAACCCCAAGCTCGGACCCGGAGAAATTCGCCGCGCTGAAAGACGCGGTGGAGCAGCATTGCCCGGGGATGATCATCCAGTTTTCCACCGGTGGGCGGTCTGGCGCAGGCAAGGCGCGGGGTGGCATGTTGCCCTTGAGGCCCGATATGGCGTCTCTTTCTGTCGGGTCGAACAACTTCCCCACACGGGTCTATGAGAACCCGCCGGATTTGGTTGACTGGTTGGCGGGCGAGATGTTGACCTATGACATCAAGCCCGAGATCGAAGCCTTTGATCTGAGCCATATTCATCAGGCCGCCAAGATGCAGCGCGACGGGCGCTTGGCCGCGCCGGCTTATGTGCAGTTCGTCATGGGCGTGAAAAACGCGATGCCCGCCGATCGGGATGTGTTTGACTACTACGTCAAAACCATGGAGCGGCTTTTGCCCGAGAGCGAATGGTGCGCAGCAGGCATTGGCCCACATCAGATCGAGGTGAATGAATGGTCGGTGGCCGCGGGCGGGCATGCGCGGACGGGTCTGGAAGACAATGTTCGGCTGAACCGCGAGACCTTAGCACCGTCAAACGCGGCATTGGTGCGCCGGGTTGTGGAGATTTGCGACCGTTATGAGCGCCCTGTGGCGAGCGTGACCGAGGCGCGCGAGATGTTGGGCCTGCGCCCCGCCTAAGCGGGGCATCGGTCGAAAGCTTTGCGACCTGCGGTTAGGCCGCGCGTTTGGTGCAGGCGCCGCGATAGCAACTGCCCAAGACATGATCCCAACCGGTCTGATAGCCCGCCATCGTCTCGGTGGCGGCGCTGACCAAGACTGCAAAGCCGCCATGGGTCAGATCGACCCGCGTGCCCGGGCCTTCTGGCGTGAAGGTGACGGTGATCTGGGTCGCTTCGGACGGGTCGCGCCCGACATACCAGTCGAGCGATAGACGCGCCCCGGGGCGCCATTCGGTCACTGTCGCCCAAGGGGCGGTCTCGCCATCTGGCTGGGTTTCAATGATTTGGCCGCCTTCGCGGGGGTCAACTGTGACATTGGCGGCGGTCTCCCCGTGGGACGCAGAGAGAAAATGGCTGTCGAGCGGCCACCATTTGGCGATATCTTTGGTGAAAAGATCAAAAGCCTCATGAGGCGGCAGAGGAACGGTGACGGTTTTTTCGATTGGATCGGTCATGAATCGGTCTCCGTGTTGGGGCTAGAGGCACGGGTTTCGGCCTCGGCTGCGAATGCAGATAGAGCGTCATCCCAAAGCCCGTCGAGATAGCGGCGCAGGGCTGCGACGCCATCCGGTGCAAGCGCATAGACCCGGCGGGTGCCGCGAGGCGTGACCTCCAACAAGCCGACATCGCTGAGAATTTTGAGATGCTGCGACACTGCCGGGCGGCTGACGGTTAAGCCTTGGGCCAGTTCGCCCACCGGGAGCGCGCCGTGACGCAGCTGCTCAACGATCGCGCGGCGGGTCGGGTCGCCGAGCGCGGCGATGGCTTCTTCTGGAGTGGGTCTTGCGTTCGCCATGGCTTACCGTAAGTATCTACTTACGATTCTGTCAATCGGGGATATCTCGGCGGATCGCCGCCCCTTGAAGCCCCGGTGACCCACAACTAAGACTCTCTTAACCGTAAGTTCATAAGACTCTTCCGAGATCAGACAGGCAGGACCCGATGCAAGACCCCGTTGATTATCTTCAGAACAATCTCGTGCCGATGGTGGTCGAACAGACCAGCCGCGGCGAACGCGCCTATGATATCTTTTCGCGGCTCCTGAAAGAGCGGATCATTTTCGTCAATGGCCCAATCCATGACGGGATGAGCCAACTGGTCGTGGCGCAGCTTTTGCACCTCGAAGCCGAGAACCCGACGAAAGAAATCTCGATGTATATCAATTCGCCTGGGGGCGTGGTGACCTCAGGCCTGTCGATTTACGACACGATGCAATACATCAAACCGAAGGTTTCGACCCTGGTTGTTGGCCAAGCGGGCTCGATGGGCTCGGTCCTGTCGGTCGCCGGGGAGGCGGGCATGCGCTTCTCGCTGCCCAATGCGCGGATCATGGTGCACCAACCCTCGGGCGGCTATCAGGGCCAGGCGACGGACATTATGATCCACGCCGCTGAGACACAGAAGGTCAAAGAGCAGCTCTATGGTATCTATGTCAAACACACGGGCAACACCTTGAAAGAGGTGGAAAAAGCCCTGGAGCGCGACAATTTCATGTCGCCGGAAGAGGCCAAGGATTGGGGCCATATTGACGAAATCGTCGAAAACCGCGTGGCGGATGGCGACGATAGCTAGACGATCACAATGCGGCGGGGTTGGCCCCGCCGCACACATTTTGGCGTTGTGGCCGGGTTTGGCCTGTTCTAGGCTGCCGCGAACGGCATCCCAGATATGGGCCATTCTGGCTCTGGGCGGGCCTCCGGACGCAACCCGTTGAGGTAGACGATATGGCAAATTCATCCGGCAGCGACTCAAAGAACACGCTTTATTGCTCGTTCTGCGGCAAAAGCCAGCATGAGGTCCGCAAGCTGATTGCGGGGCCGACGGTGTTCATCTGCGATGAATGCGTCGAGCTTTGTATGGACATCATCCGCGAAGAGACGAAGTCGGCGGGTCTGAAATCCACCGATGGCGTGCCGAGCCCGAAAGAGATTTGCGAGGTGCTAGACGATTACGTGATCGGCCAGGCCCATGCGAAACGGGTTCTGTCGGTGGCGGTGCACAATCATTACAAACGCCTGAACCACGCAGGCAAAACCGATATCGAATTGGCGAAGTCAAATATCCTGCTGATTGGCCCAACCGGCTGCGGCAAGACGCTCTTGGCGCAGACGCTGGCTCGGATTCTCGATGTGCCGTTTACCATGGCCGATGCGACCACGCTGACCGAGGCCGGGTATGTCGGCGAGGATGTCGAGAACATCATCCTGAAGCTGTTGCAGGCGTCGGAATACAACGTGGACCGGGCGCAGCGCGGGATCGTTTATATCGACGAGGTCGATAAGATCACCCGCAAATCGGACAACCCGTCGATCACCCGTGATGTCTCGGGCGAGGGGGTGCAGCAGGCGCTTCTGAAAATCATGGAAGGCACGGTTGCCTCCGTGCCGCCACAAGGTGGCCGCAAGCATCCGCAGCAGGAATTCCTGCAAGTGGATACAACGAATATCCTCTTCATCTGCGGCGGTGCCTTCGCGGGTCTCGACAAGATCATCGCGCAGCGGGGCAAGGGCTCCGCCATGGGCTTTGGTGCCGATGTGCGCGATGAGAGCGAGAAGAGCGTTGGCGAGCATTTCAAAGAGCTTGAGCCTGAGGATCTGCTGAAATTCGGGTTGATCCCGGAATTCGTTGGCCGTCTGCCGGTGATCGCGACTCTGGAAGACCTGGATGAAAGCGCGCTGGTGACGATCCTGACCGAGCCGAAAAACGCTTTGGTCAAACAATATCAGCGGCTTTTCGAGTTGGAAGATGCGAAGCTGAAGTTCACCGATGACGCGCTGGGCGCGATTGCGAAGCGCGCGATTGAGCGGAAAACCGGCGCGCGGGGTCTGCGGTCGATCATGGAGGATATCCTTCTGGATACTATGTTCGATCTGCCCGGTCTCGAAGGCGTCGAAGAGGTTGTGGTGAATGAAGAGGCCGTGACCTCGGATGCACAGCCGCTGATGATCTATATCGAACGCTCGAAAGAGGAGCCGGCCAGCGCCGGGTGATCTCCACAGTTCTTTCCGTAATCCAACGGTCCCGGCGCATGCGCCGGGGCTTTCTTTTTTGGGGTTTGTGGGGCGGTGAACCCGAGCCTGAAGCGTTGCGAAGAGATTTGCCGTTGGATGCCTGCGGCGCATATCTCCGGCGCGCAGGTGGCATCAGCGGAGCCAGAGCTTCTCGCGTTTGAGCGCATTGCGGATGGCTTGCTCTTTGCGCGGCAGGTTCTCTTGATCGAAGAGCGCGCGGGCCTTCTGGCCTTTGGATTGATAGATCATCCGCTTCATCGGCTCATAGGCTTTCAGAACCTTTTTGATCCAGTTCGGCGCCGTGACCTCTTCCAAGACATCAATCACCGATTGGGCCTCGCGTGCATATAGCAGCGGCAGAACCCGGTAGTGGCAGCTGTGGGACCCATCGAGCCAGCCGGGGTCGAGTGCGTCGCGCCCGCCGCCGAGTGCATGGATCACCAGTGGCAGCGCGACCTGATCAAGCCAGGGATCGAGCGACTGGCAGACCAACTCCTCCGGTCGCTCGTCCCGGATCGCCAGGGCGTAATCGAGAAACTTCTCGCCAAACACGTGTGGGCATTTGTAGTAGAAAAGGCCCGCATTGAAATAGAGATAGCGCTGCCAGTATTCATCGGGATGGCCGAGGTCGAGCGAGCTTTCGAAATCGAGCCCGAACTTGTCATAGAGCGATTTCCACGTGGCGGTATAGCCGGGTCCGTAGAGTTCCAGTTGCGGCCAAGTGCCTTCGCGGCGGAGCGAGGCGGAGGGTTTGGAAAAATCGACGGGAATCTCGGTGAGATCGCCAGTGATCAGCGTATCGGTATCGAAAAAGACGAACGGTTCGTCTTTCGGCAGGGCGCTGAGCGCTTCGATCTTGTTGCCATAGGGGTAGGATTGGCCGAAATGCTGCGCCTCGAAGGGGAGGATTTCGGCCCCCAACCGGTCTAGGAGTTGGCGGACCGCCTCGTCATTGATCCGTGGGTCATTTGGCCATGCGCCACCCGGCTGTGGCTCAGCGATGAAAAGCTTGCCGGGAAAATCTGGGTTGAAATGCCGGAACGAGGCCGCGAAGAGCGCGGCTTCGTATTGCAGCCGACCGGCCTGGCCGACGACGAAGACGTTAAAGGTCTGATCTGAGGGCATATCTGCTCGCTGGCCCGATTGGTCGGGCGCAGTCTAGCCGATCCGCGCGTATCAATCCAAGCGCGGATCGGTGGAACGCGACCAGTTTAGCCCTCGGCGGCCGCCACGTGGGTTTTGACGGCCAGGAAGCTGTCGGGCGTGACGGAGATCGTGTCGATCCCCGCCTCGACCAGACGTCGGGCAAAGGCCGGGTCATTCGAAGGCGCCTGGCCGCAGAGCCCGACTTTCGCGCCCACGGCATGGGCGCGGGTGATCAGGGTTTCGATCATCCACAGCACCGCAGGGTCATCCTCGCGGAAAAGGTCGGCCAGCTCTTCGCCGTCGCGATCGATCCCGAGGGTCAACTGCGTCAAGTCGTTGGACCCGATGGAGAACCCGACGAACCGCTCGGCAAACTCTTCGGCCCGGATCACATTCGACGGGATTTCGCCCATCACATAGACCTGCAAACCGTTTTCGCCCCGTGCCAAGCCGTTTTCGGCCATAACCTCCAATACTTTGTCGGCCTCGCCGGGGGTGCGGCAGAACGGGATCATCACGATGGCATTGTCGAAACCCATCGTCTCGCGCAGCATCTTGATCGCTTTGCATTCCAGCGCAAACCCGTCGCGATAGCGCGGCGAGTAATAGCGGGACGCGCCGCGGAAGCCGATCATCGGGTTTTCTTCCGACGGCTCGAAATCATGGCCGCCGAGCAATTCGGCATATTCATTGGTCTTGAAATCGCTCATCCGGATGATGACCGGTTTCGGATAGACCACCGAACAGATCCGCGAGAGGCCCCGGGCCAAGGTTTCGACGAAGAAATCCGGTTTATGATCATAGCCAAGGGTGAGATCGGCGATCTGCTCTTTGACCTCATTCTCCGGCAAGCTGTCATAGTTCACCAAAGCCATCGGGTGGACCTGCACGGCATTGTTCACGACGAATTCCATCCGCGCGAGGCCAACCCCTTCGGCCGGCAGGCGCCACCAACGGAACGCAGCCGATGGGTTGGCGAGGTTCAGCATGATCCGAGTCTTGGTCTCGGGAACATGGTCGAGGCGCAGCTCCTCCACCTCATATTCCGCGATGCCGGCGTGGATCATCCCGGTATCGCCGCTGGCGCAATCGACCGTCACCTCTTGCTCATCGTGTAGCACCTGGGTCGCGTTGCCGGTGCCGACGATGGCCGGCAGGCCCAACTCGCGGCTGACAATCGCGGCGTGGGAGGTGCGGCCGCCATGGTCGGTGATGATCGCTGCGGCGCGTTTCATGATTGGCACCCAATCGGGATCGGTGGTGGAAGTCACCAAGATCGCGCCATCGACAAAACGGTCGATATCAGCGGCATGTTCGATCAGGCAGATGCGCCCCGTCGCGACCGCCGCGCCGACGCTCAAGCCGGTCAGGATGACCTCACCCGCCTCTTTCACGGTGTAGGATTTGACCGCCCCGGTATCGGCCCGGGATTGCACGGTTTCGGGGCGGGCTTGGACGATGAAAAGCTCGCCCGTCTCGCCATCCTTGGCCCATTCCATATCCATTGGCTGGCCGTAATGCTCTTCGATGGTTGCGGCTTGGCGGCCAAGCTCAAGAATCTCAGCGTCGCTCAGCACAAAGGATGCGCGTTCGACTTTCGAGGTCGGCACGTTTTTGATGTCGCCGCCGGCGCGTCCAGCATAGATCATCTTTTTCTCTTTTGCGCCCAAGGCTTTCTCGACAATGGGCACAAGGTCGGGCTGATCCAAAAGTGGTTTGTAGACCATGTATTCATCGGGGTTGACGGCGCCCTGAACGACGTTTTCGCCAAGGCCCCAGGCCGCATTGATTAAGACCACTTTGTCAAACCCGGTCTCGGTATCGATGGAGAACATCACACCTGAGCCGCCGATATCGGATCGCACCATACGCTGCACACCGATGGAGAGCGCGACCTGGTTATGATCGAAGCCTTTGAGGGTGCGATAAGTAATGGCGCGATCGGTGAAGAGCGAGGCGTAGCAGCGGGAACAGGCGGCCAAGAGCGCGGTCTCGCCGCGGACATTGAGGAAGGTTTCTTGCTGCCCGGCGAAGCTGGCATCGGGCAAGTCTTCCGCCGTGGCGCTGGAGCGGACGGCGACGGGCATGTCGGTGACCCCGGCGCGCGCGGAGAGTTCGGCATACGCGTCGAGAATCGCTTTGCGGCTCGCCTCGGGCCAATCGCCCTTCACAATCGCGGCGCGAATCGACGATCCGGCGTCTTGCAACGTGATCTTATGCGCGGCCAGATCTTCCATCGTCTCCGCAATGAAACCGTTCAGCCCATTGGCCTCGATGAAGCCGCGAAACGCATCCGATGTGGTGGCGAAACCCGGCGGAACCTGGATGCCTTTCGCGCCCAATTGCTGCACCATCTCGCCCAGTGAGCTGTTTTTGCCACCCACAAGGGCCACATCGCCCCGCGACAACGTCTCGAACCAGATCACTGTTTTGATGTCAGATTGCATGTCGCCCTCCTCGGCGTGTTTGCGGCCATTCCTGGCGCAGTATGGCCGGATGCGCGGCGTCGCGATTTGAGGTGAATCAATTTCTGGTTGTGGGAACTGTGGTTAGTTTGGCTGGTGTCGGGAGATGCCGACCGATGATGACAAAAACGCAAGGACTCGACGCCATGACAGAGGACCAGATCAACACGCTCTTGGCTCAGGTAGAAGCGACAGACGGTTTGGATGTCGCCGTACTTGGTGCGGTCAGTGCCAAGATCGCGGATCGGTTTCCAAGTACTGCGGCGCTGGATTTCGACGGGCTATCCGTCACCGATGGGGCGCTACATCTGGTCGATACCTGTTTGCCGGGCTGGACGATCTCGCTTCATGGCAAGGCGTTGGAGCCCGATGGGCACTGGCGCTGTTCGCTGCGGGAATCGTCGTCGCGGGACAATGACGCCTTTGTCGGCGTCGGGCAGGGGGCCACGGTTGGCCAGGCCATGTTGGTGGCGCTGTTGAAGCTGGTCAAAAGCGGTGCCGGAGCGCAATAGGCTTGGACGTGTCGTCGGGCGAGAGCAATCGTTGCTTGTTGCCGGGCGATCCCCGGTGACACTCTGGCCGAACTGGAAGTGTGTTTGGTCAACGGCTCTTTCGGAACCCATTGAGGGCTCGGGTTTGACGCGTGACAGTGCATTTCGTGTCTAGTTAAGCGAAATGGCGGCCGCCATCTGCGCTAGTCTGGCTTGCCTGGGCGGCGCGCGCCGGGGCCCAACCTAGCGCGTGAAACCTATAATTAACACGCAAATCTCCGTATGTCTAACGACCTCTGTCTTCGGTCAGAGGCGTCGTGGAAACCAATATCTACCGCAGTGATTGCAAGTTAACTTGCAATTATAAGTTACCTGTGCAAGTTTAGTTGCGCAAAGGGGATTCGAATATCATGTCTCTTCTCGAGAAGATTTCCGGTGAGGCCACCAATCTCACGCCAAATGAACGGCGATTGGTGCAATCTGTCATCGACAGCCCAACCACCGCGGCCCTTGGAACAGCGAATGAGTTGGCCAAGGCCGTGGGCGTGCATGAGGCGACGGCCTCGCGCCTGGCGCGCAAGCTTGGCTATGACAGCTACGCCGCTTTCCGCGATGCGTTGCGAGACGAGTTTATAGCCACCCGAGACACCGCAACCCGTTTTGAAAAAACGATTGCCGAGGGCAATTCTGATACGGTTTTGGGCAAGCTCGCCGCGGATGAGGCCCAAGCGCTCGAACGGATCGAAGACTTCATTACCGCCGATCAAATCGCTGAAGTGGCGGAGGTTCTGATGCGGGCCGGTCGGATCTTCGTCTATGGTTATGGCAATGCCGAAGTCTTGTCGCTGTTGATGATCAAACGATTTCGGCGCTTCGGCAAGGATGTTCATAAGCTGGCGGCCGATCCGCGCGGTTTGGCCGAACAAGCTTTGGGCCTGCGCGCTGGAGACGCCGTCTTGACCTTTGCATTTCGCCGCGCGCCGCGCGCTTATGCGGCGCTGCTCGAGACGGCCCGCGATGCAGGGGCGCAGACAATCGTCATCTCAGGCACCTCCGGTGCTTTGCTGTCGCCCGCGCCCGATCATCTGCTGGCCGCGCCGCGCTCGGGCGATCCGGACGCGTTTCAAACACTCACCGTGCCGATGACCGTATGTAATGCCATTGTCATCGCGGCGGGGCATACGGAAAGAGAAGAGTCACTCAAGAAACTCGAACATCTGGGGCAACTCATCGAGCGGTTCGAATAACCAAGGACGAACCCAAGGGAGAAGATCATGAAGGTTCTGATGAAAACGCGCCTCGGCGCGATCGCTATCGCTTTGTCTACGGCGACGGTCGCATTCGCCGATGGCCATCTGAACGAGATGACGGCGGACGAGTTGCTGCCCATGGCAGAGGCGGAAGGCAAGGTGATCGTCTATTCCTTCACCAGCCGAATTGGGCGGGTCGAGATGGCCTTTGAAGAGGCCTATCCGAACGTCGATTTGCAAGGGTTCGACATCTCGTCGACTGAACAAATCGCGCGTCTGACCGCTGAGGCGCAAGCCGGTGTCACCAATGCCGATGTCATCTATATCTCGGACACGCCTGTGGTGCTGACCGCGCTTCTGGAGGCCGGGATTATCGCGCCTTATGTGCCGCCGCGCGTGGCCGACCGGGTTCCGGCGGAATTCCAAACCCCGCTTCTCGCGCAACGCCTCTCGACCAAGGTCTTGATGTATAATGAAGAAGCGAACCCCAACGGCGCGCCGGTGTCGAACCTTTGGGAACTGACAACCGATGAGTGGCGCGGACGCGTCATCATGGTCGATCCGCTGCAACGGGGCGATTATCTCGACTTGATGACGGAGATCGTGCTGCAATCCGACCAGATGGCCGAGGCCTATGAGGCGCAATTCGGGATGGCAATCGAACTGGATGGCGCGGCCAACGCGGGCGAGCAGTTCATCATGGACCTCTTCGCCAATGACCTGATCCTTGTCGGTTCTACCGATGATGTAAATGCCGCAGTCGGCGCGCTTGGGCAGGAGAACCCACCGGTGGGCTTCACCTCCTATTCCGACCGTCGCGACAATGAAGATGAGGGGTGGGCGCTACAAGTGGCCAATGATGTGAGCCCGGCGCCCGGTATCATCTTCCCTGCAGTCGTCGCGCTCGCAACCGAGCCGAACAACCCGGCCGCTGCGCGTTTGGTCATCGACTTCCTGATGGGCGACGAAAGTGAAACCGGCGGCCCTGGCCTCGCCCCCTTCTATGTGGCGGGCGATTATGTGACGCGGACCGATATCCCGCCGCATCCCGATGCTGTGCCTCTGGAAGATTTCACCGCATGGCGCATCAATCCGGCGGAAACCGCCACGATCCGCGCCGAAATCGGGGATCTGGTCTTGACCCTGCAATAACGGGCCTCTCCCGCGCAGGGGTGGGCGTTGTGAGATGCCCGCCCCCACCTTACTCTTCCTGTCATCAAACGAAGGACTACCTGAGATGGCCGATGTCGCCATGAACGGTCGAGGACGGCGTGTCTTGTTCAAACAGGGCACCGTGTTGAAGACGGTCGTTCTCGCCCTTCTGATCGCGCTGATTGTGCTGCCGCTGCTCCGGACTGTCTTGTTCACCCTGGAGCCTGAAAACCTGCGCGCCTGGGCCGATGTTCTGACCGGACGGCTGAGCGAAAACCTGTTTTACAAGCCGCTGACCAATACGCTGATCATTGGCGTTGTCGTGGCCAGTTTCTGTGTCTTGATTGGCGGGTTTCTGGCTTGGCTGGTGGTGATGACCAACGTGCCTTACCGCAAACTGATCGGGGTGATGGCGACCCTGCCCTTCATGATCCCGAGCTTTGCCGCGGCGCTCGCCTGGGGCACGCTGTTTCGGAATGACCGTGTGGGGGGGCAGGTCGGGTTTCTGCAAGGCTCCGGCCTGGATGTGCCGGACTGGCTGGCCTGGGGCATGGTGCCGACCCTGATCGTGCTGACACTGCATTACTTCTCCCTTGCCTTTACGATCATCGCCGCGGCGCTGGCCACGGTGAATTCCGATCTGGTCGAGGCGGCGCAGATCGCCGGTGCCAAAGGGCGGCGCATTCTGATGGGGATCATCCTGCCCGTTACGACGCCCGCGTTGGTCGCCGCCGGATCGCTTTGTTTTGCAGGGGCCGTCTCGAACTTCGCCACACCGGCGCTTCTGGGCCTGCCGGTAAGGATGCAGACCCTCTCCACCCGTCTTTTCGGGATGATCGAGGTCGGGCAAGTAAGCCGGGGCTATGTCATCGGCATCATGCTGGTTTTGATCTCGGGTGCCTTCCTCTGGGCGGGCAACAGGATCGTCTCGGGCCGCCGCTCCTACGCGACGATTACCGGCAAGGGCGGACGTGCCAAGCGCTTCGATCTGCGCGGCGCGCGCTGGCCGCTTTTCGCCGTGGCGATGACCCTCCTGATGGCCTCGACCGTGGTGCCGGTGATTGTGCTAACCGCGTCCAGCTTCGCGCAATCCTCGTCGGACCTGTTCTCGAACTGGACGTTGCATTTCTGGCTGGGGGAGAGCCGCCCAGACTTCGCGCAGGGCACTGCAGGTATCGTCCATAACTCGGATATCTTGCGGGCGCTGTGGGTCACGCTGAGCCTTGGCCTGGCGGTGGCCTTCACCGGCATGGCGGTCGGGCTTCTGGCCTCCTACACCGCCGCGCGTTACCGCGAGGGCTGGATGTCGGCGGCGATCACTCAGATCAGTTTCCTGCCACTTCTGGTGCCCGGCATTGCCTTCGGCGCGGCCTATATCGCCTATCTTGGCGCGCCGATCGGCCCGCTGCCCGCGCTCTACGGCACCTTCGCGCTGCTGGTGATCGCCGGCACCGCCTATCTCCTCCCGTTTTCGGTGCAAACAGGCCGTGCCGTGATCCAACAGGTGGGCGGTGAGTTGGAGGAAAGCGCTCGGATCACCGGCGCGGGGTTTCTCCGCCGGTTGGCGGCGATTACCGTGCCCTTGGCAATCCGCGGGTTGGCCGCAGGCGGTATCCTGATCTTCGTGAAAATCATCCGCGATCTGTCACTCGTGGTGCTGCTCTTCACACCGACGATGCCGGTCCTCTCGGTCGTGGCCTATCGCTACGCTTCGGAAGGGTTCACCCAATTCGCCAATGCGATCACCGTGGTGATCCTGGCCATTTCGATCGCCGCAACGCTTATCGCGCAGCGGCTGCAAACCAAATCCCAGCCCTGGCTGCAAAACTGAAGGTCTGAGCGATGCTTGAGATCAAAAACCTCTATAAGAAATTCGGAAGCTTCGAGGCCGTCAAAGACGTCTCGATTTCTGTCCCCGATGGCGCTTTTCTGGTCCTGCTCGGGCCCTCTGGCTGCGGCAAGACCACGCTTCTGCGGATGCTGGCGGGGCTGGAGTTGCCAAGCGCGGGGCAGATCGTGTTTGACGGTCATGTGGTGTCGGATGGCGACAAAAACTGGTCGGTCGACCCGGCCAAACGCCACTCCGGGCTGGTGTTCCAGTCCTACGCGCTCTGGCCGCACATGTCGGTGCGCGGCAATGTGGACTGGCCGTTGAAAGTCGCCGGGATGGCGAAATCTGAGCGCGCCGCCCGCGTCGAAGAAGTGTTGGCGCTCCTCGACATCGGCCCACTCGCCGACCGGTATCCCAATGAGATTTCCGGCGGACAGCAGCAGCGCGTGGCCATCGCCCGAACCATCGCCCCGAAACCCTCGGTGTTGCTCTTCGACGAACCGCTCTCGAACCTTGACGCCAAGCTCCGGGTCGAGATGCGGACCGAGCTGATGCGGCTACACCGCGCCACGGGCGCCACGACCGTTTATGTCACCCATGACCAGATCGAGGCGATGACGATGGCCAGCCATGTCGCCGTGATGAACCATGGTCGAGTCCAGCAATTCGGCACACCGGCCGATCTGATCGACCACCCGGAGACGGCCTTTGTGGCCACTTTCGTGGGCACGCCGCCCAACAATATGGTGCCGGTGGTGAAGAACGGCACCGGCTACAAGGTCGGCGGACGGCATATGCCGGTTCAGCCGCCAGCGGATGACTGCATGGCGATGTACCGGGCCGAAGCGATGGGTATGGCTGCCGAGGAAACCGCGACAACGCTCCCGATGGAGCTGGTTGAGATGAGTGCAATTGCCGGGCGCACCATGGTGACGGGCTTGGGAGGAGGTCTTCGTCTGACCGCGATCGTCGATCAGGCACCCACGGCGCGCATTGGCGATATCGTACAGTTCCAACTGCCGCCCGAACCCGATAGCTGGTTTGGCCCTGACGGCGAAAGGATCCGCTGATGCGTGTACTTCTTGTTCGTCATGGCCAATCGGAATGGAACGCCGATCATCGGCTGCAGGGACAGGCGGATATTGCGTTGACCGCGCTTGGCCGTCAGCAGGCCGATGCCTTGAGACCGGTGATCGCGCATATCGGGCCGTGCCGGGCCATCTCCTCCGATCTCAAACGGGTGCGTGAAACCGCGGCGCGGATCGGTGCGCCGGATGTGACATTCACCGACCGGCTCAGGGAGATCGATGTAGGCGACTGGACCGGGCGCGGGATCCCGGAAATCGAAGCTGAGGACGAGCAGGCCTATCTCGACTGGCGCGCGGGCAATGGATCTCCGCCGGGTGGCGAAAGTTGGACGGCCTTCTCAAACCGGGTCACGGCGGTGATTGACGAGGCCGCTGTGACTCCTTGCCGGAACCTACTTGTGGTGTGTCATGGCGGTGTCATCCGCGCAGTGCTGCAACGGTTTTTGAACCTCAATCCCGCCCGGATCATCCCCGTCGCGCCGGCCAGTCTAACATCAATTAGATTGGGAAAGGACAAGCCCGCCCGGCTGGAACTCTTCAACTATCGTCCGGATCGCTTGGATTTCGAGGCGCCGGATTGAGGTGATACAGCCGCCCGAAGGCCCAAGGCACCACTTGGTGAAGGGCCGCCGGTTCCCGTTGCCGCCGTAGAGACGCCGAAGCCCTCGGCCAAACGCAGGTTGCGGCCTGGGCAATCAGGCTAGCAACTCTGTCGCGAATGAGCGGCTGGCGCGCCCTTCGGCACGGCGTTTCTCGTCGGAGGCCATGATCGCGGCATCGATCCCAGTTCGGTCGGTTGTGCCCGAGAAATTGTCTCGCGTCGGCATGGCATCGGCCACATGGACGAAGCGCTCATGGGCCACATCATAGAGGCGCCGGATCTCTTCGAGCGGATCAGGGTGGTCATCAGCCCGCAGCGATAGCCATGGGTAATCTTCGGTCCGGTGCACGACGAGAGCGGCGGATTGGGTGCCGCGCTTGTCGCCGCCTGCGGCTTGGCCCGCCTCCATCGCGGTCATCAGACGTTCAGGGAGCGGCATGTGCAGATGCGCCTCATACGCCGCCAAACTGTCCGCGATCACGGCAGGTCCGGCCAACATATTACCCGCCACCGACACGCCATTACCGGCGATATGCCCGCACCACTCAACGCAATCCGAGCCGGTATGGGCAGCGGTTTGGCCCTGCGCATCGATCATGTGGATTTGGCGGATCGCTTGGCCACCGTCGCGCGCGACCAAATCGGCCATGACATCGGCGGCCGCTTCGCCCTTGGCCATGCGATCCGCGGCTTCGATGCCCCAGATCGGGCTCACGAAGGCTTGCGTGGCCACGGCGCATTTGCCGCCTCGCAGATGCGGCACCAGCGCACCGACGGCGAAGAACCGGCTGGCCACGGCGACGCCGTATT
The DNA here is from genome assembly GCF_013179285.1 of Roseobacter sp. HKCCD6576-2. Lineage (GTDB taxonomy): Bacteria > Pseudomonadota > Alphaproteobacteria > Rhodobacterales > Rhodobacteraceae > Rhodophyticola > Rhodophyticola oceani. The sequence goes on from NZ_WVNW01000001.1 coordinate 1,098,866, forward strand.
GGCCGGTTTCGGCATCCCGGGCGGCGATGGAATAGGTCATGCTCGGTTCTCCTGTCTCAACGCCCGGCGGCGTAGGCTTGCATGAGGCGCGGGGTGGCGGCGGCTTTGAGCAGCCCGTCCCGATCACGCGAGGCGGCGGTCAGGCGACCCACGGTCCAAGGCTCGGCCAGTTCGATATCATGGCCCCGGCGACGCAGATCGGCGATCACCGCCTCGTCAAAGGCCGGCTCCACCATCAGGTGACCCGGCCGCACGCCACGCGGATAGAAGGAGGATTGGAGATGCCCGGTATGGAACAGCGGCGCGTCGATCCCTTCTTGCAGGTTCAGGCCGCCATGGACCAGGCGCAGGAAATAGATCAGCTGCCATTGATCCTGTTGGTCGCCGCCGGGCGTGCCGAAGGTCAGATCTAGTGAGCCATCCGTCCGCGCCGCCATCGAGGGCGAGAGGGTCGTGCGCGGTCGCCGGCCGGGCGCCAGCGACGTTGGTAGGCCTTCGTCCAGCCAGAACATCTGCGCGCGCGAATTGAGTGGCATACCCAAGCCCGGAACCACCGGCGATGACTGCAGCCAGCCGCCCGACGGCGTGGCCGAAACCATGTTGCCCCATTGGTCGATCACATCGATATGCACCGTGTCGCCGCGCCGCTCGGTCAAATGCGCCATGGTTGGTTCACCAGCGCCGATGCCCGGGCCTGCGGCCATATCGCGCCCAGCCCTGTCGATAGCGGCCTCTGCCCAGGCCTCATGACCTGCAATCTGGCCGGGGCGTTGGTCCAAAGACGCCGTTGCACCGATCTGCGCGCGTCGTGTGGCCGCATACTCCGCCGAAAGCAGGGTTTCCACCGGGATGTCGGTATGGAGCGGGTCGCCGTAATAGGCCTCGCGATCTGCGAAGCTTAGTTTCATCGCCTCGGTGACGGTATGAACGAACTCTGCGCCATTCAGATCCATCGCGGCGATGTCGAGGCCAGACAGAGTCATCAAAGATTGCAGCAGCGTCGGGCCTTGGGTCCAAGTGCCGCCTTTCCAGACTTTCCAACCGTGATAGTCAACGCTGAGCGGGTCTTCGTAGGTGGCTTGCCAATCGGCCATGTCTTGGCCGGCCAACACGCCTTTGCGGCGACCGCCTGCGGCATCCATCACGCTGGCGGTTTGCAGATAATCATCGATCGCCTCGGCGATGAAGCCTTTGTAGAATGCGTCTGTCGCCGCTTCGATCTGCGCTTCCCGACCGTCAACCGCCTCAGCCTCTCCCAGCAGGCGGTCCCACGTGTCGGCCAGGTCGGGATTGCGGAACAATTCGCCCGGCTTGGGGGCGGACCCACCCGGCAGCCAGGTCGCGTGCGACGTCGGCCATTCCTCCTCGAAGAACGTGGCCAATCCGGCGATGGTATGGGCAACGCGGGGCAGAACCGGATGGCCACGCCGGGCGTAGTGGATCGCGGGTTCCAAAACCTCGCGCAGCGACAGTTTGCCGTGATCGCGCAGCATCAGCATCCAAGCCCCGAACGCACCGGGCACGACCGTGGCCAGAAGTCCCGAGCCGGGGATCAGCGTTAGCCCCTCGCTTTTGTAATGTGCTATCGTGGCCTTCGCGGGGGCGGTGCCCTGTCCGCAGATCATTTGCGGCGCCTCGGCCCCGGCGGTGCGGATCATCAGTGGCATATCGCCCAACGGCCCGTTCAGATGTGGTTCCACAACGGTGAGGGCAAAGCCCATGGCCGCCGCCGCATCGAAGGCGTTGCCGCCGCTTTCGAGGATTTTCATGCCAATGGCGGAGGCGATCCAATGGGTCGACGTGGCAACCCCAAAGGTGCCAGTGATTTCGGGACGGGTCGTAAACGTCATTTTGGGAACACGCCTTTCATAGTCGAGCCATTAGTGATCACGCGGGTCAAGCGCATCGCGCAGACCGTCGCCGAGCAGGTTGAACCCCAGCACGACCAGGAAGATCGCCGCGCCGGGGTAAAGCGCCATCCAGGGCGCTTGTTCCAGGAAGTTTTTCGCCACGTTCAGCATAGAGCCCCAAGACGGCGCGGGCGGCTGTTGCCCCAGCCCAAGGAAAGACAGGGAGGCCTCAGCAATGATCGCGGTTGCGATGGTGAGTGTGGCCTGCACTAGCAGGGGCGGGAAGATATTCGGCAGGATGTAGCGGCGCACCAGAACAAGGGGTTTCAGGCCCACGGCGCGGGCGCTTTCCACATAGTCTTCGGTCATCACCGACATGGTTTGCGCCCGGGACAGACGGATGAAAATCGGCATGGCAGACACACCGATGGCGATCATCGCATTGGTCAGATTGGGGCCCAAGAAGGCCGCCAGCGCAATCGCTAGGATCAGGAAGGGTGCGGCCAGAAGCGCCTCGGTCACCCGGCTGATCACCGCATCGGTCCAGCCGCCCATGTAACCGGCGGCAACACCAAGCGGCACGCCGAGGCACACCGCGATCGCGACCGAGACCACCCCGGCCAGAAGCGATGCCTGCGCGCCCCAGATCATGCGGGAGAGAACATCGCGGCCAATCTCATCGGTGCCGAAAGGATGCGCGGCCGACGGCGCTTGCCGCACGGCCAGCCAGTCCGTCGCGGTTGGGTCGACGATCGGCATCAGCGGAGCCATTACCGCCACAATGACAAAAAACAGGACCAGCGCGCCGCCCAGAAGCGCCGCGGGGTTTTTGCGCATCTTGGCCCAGAAGCGGCTCCGCCTTTTGGGGAGCGTCCCTGCGGGCGTCTGTGAATCGGTCAGAGCGCTCATTTGTCCCTCATACGTGGGTTGAGAATGCGTTGGGCCACATCGGCCAGCAGGTTCATGAAGATGAACGCGATCCCGGTACACAGCACGATGCCCTGCACCACCGCGTAGTCACGGTTAAAGACCGCATCGACGACGAGCTTGCCAAAGCCGGGGATCGTGAAGATCTGCTCGGTCAACACGGCGCCGGCCAGAAGCTCTCCAAAAATCAAGGTTGTGACCGTGACAATTGGCACAAGCGCATTGCGGAGGGCGTGTTTCACCAACACCACGCGCTCCGCCAGGCCTTTGGCGCGCGCGGTGCGGATATAATCGGATTTCAGCACGCTCAGCATCGCTGAGCGGGTGTGCCGCATCAGCGTTGCGGCAATCGCCGTTCCCAGAACGAAAGCGGGCATCAGCATGGTCTTGATCGATTGGAGCGGGTCATCAGCAAAAGGCTGATAGCCCGAGGCGGGCAGCCAGCCAAGCTGCACCGAGACCAGAAGGATCATCATGATCCCCAGCCAGAAATTCGGCACTGAGAGGCCCGAAAGGGCAACGACATTGGCGACCCAGTCGATCCAGGTGCCTTTCTTATAGGCCGAGAGGACACCCGCCGGGATGCCGATCACCATGGCAATGATCAGCGCCATCGTGGCCAATTGTAAGGTGACCGGAAGCTTCTCACCGATCAGTTCCAGAACCGGCTGATTTGTCCTGAGCGAAATGCCTAGGTCGCCTTGAAGCGCATTGCCGACCCAGGCCAGATACTGGATCGGGATCGGGTCATTTAGGCGGTACTTCTCCCGTAGGAACTCGATGACTTCGGGGTCTCGCTCTTCTCCCGCCAAAACCAGGATCGGATCGCCGGGTAGCAGATGCTGCAAGGTGAAGACGAAAACCGAGATCAGGATGATCGTCGGGATCGCGATGAGGATACGGCGTCCGATGAAGGCCAGCATTGCGCTCTCCCAGGGGTGAAGGCGGCGTGGGGGTGGCCCGCGCGACGAGGGGTGTCGCGCGGAGCCAGTTTAGATCAGCCGATTATTCGGCCAGGGTGACACCTTCCAGGCGGATCATCCCGTCGGGGTAGGGCACGAACCCCTGCACCGCATCATCCAGCGCCCAGATCCAGGTCACGTGGTAAAGATAGATGATCGGCGTATCCTCGATCAGAATATCCCGCGCGGCATTGTAGCTGGCTAAGCGCACATCGGTGTCGGTCGAGGTCCGCGCCTCGTTCAGCAATCGGTCAACCTCTGGGTTGGAATAGGCGCTGTCGTTGATGCCGCCATCGGTGGTCATGAACTGGTGGATGTTGCCATCGGGGTCGACCCGGCCAGACCAGCCAACCTGGCTTGCCTGATAGTCACCGGCGGATTGATCGGCGAGCAGGGTGGCGAACTCCTTGGCCTGCAACTCGATATTGATCCCGGCTTCCGAAGCCATGGCCTGAACCACCTGCATCATCTGCAGTTGGACAGGGTTGTTCGGCACCTGAACGGTGATGTCGATCCCATCGGCAAATCCGGCTTCGGCCAGAAGCGCGCGCGCGGCCTCCACATCACGCTCAGGCACAGGGTAGGCGTCATTGTACCAGGGCGAGGTTGGCGGGAAGGGCTGGTTTCCAGGGGCAAAGGCACCTTCAAACACGACCTGGTTGATCACGTTGCGGTCGATCGAAAGCGACAACGCTTGGCGAATGCGTTCGTCTTGCCCAAGCGGATTGTCGGCACCCGCCCCATTGGCCACATTGATCGTAATCCCCTGGTAACCAAGCGACACGGCCTGTTCCATCGTCAGGCTATCGTCGGCCTGAACCGAGGCCACATCGGTGGCCGCAAGACGCTCCAACATATCCAGATCGCCAGCGCGCAGGTTGGCCAGACGCACGGTGGTGTCGGGCATCGGGAGGAAGGTCACGCTGTCGACGTTGATCGCATCGGCGTTCCAGTAATCAGCGAACCGATCAAGCACGATGCGGTCTTGCTGAATCCGCTCAACGAAGCTGAACGGGCCGGAGCACACCGGATTGAGGCCGAAATCGGTTCCCGCCGCTTCAAAGGCCGTGGGCGACAGCATCATGCCCGCGCGGTCGGCGAATTGGGCCAAGAGGGTCGCGTCCGGCGCGCCGAGCGTGAAGGTAATCGTGTAGTCATCGACCACCTCAACCCCGGTGATCGAGCCCAGTTCCGACTTCCGGCGGCTCTCCGGCAGGTTCTGGCTGCGGTCGATATTGGCTGCGACCGCCTCGGCGTTAAACGCCGTGCCATCGTGGAAGACGACGCCCTCGCGGAGGGTCATGGTCAGTTGCAGGCCATCGTCGGACCATTCCCAACCAGTGGCCAGTTGCGGGATGATCTCAAGGCCCGGGGTGATATCGACCAGCTTGTCGCACATTGAGGCATAGACGATCCGCCCCACGAATGTGCGCGATTGGTCCGGGTCAAGGACGTCGGGGTCCTCTTGCAAGCCGATGCGCAAATCCTGCGCTTGAAGGGCCGTTGCCGCGACCCCAAAGGCCAGCGCAAGGGCGATATGTTTCGTTCGTATCATTCTGGAATTCCTCCATCTGTTCGGATTTGGGTGCTCACTTACGAGTCGTTATTCGGATTTTCGGTGGCCGATGCGCTTGATCCGCGTGCGTAAAGGGCGAAGCGCTCTGCGGCGGCGGCGCTCCGGGCGGGTTCGATGCTGGTCAAGCCCTCAAGCGTCAAATCTTGGGCGTGGTGGCAGGCGACTTGGCGGCCATCGGGCAGGGCGCTCAGCGTCGGCCGCTCGGTTTTGCACAGATCGGTGGCATAGGGGCAGCGCGTGTGGAACCGGCAGCCAGGCGGCGGCGCGATGGGGTTGGGTGGATCACCTTCAACCGCGATCCTGGCCCGGCGCGCGCCATATTCGGCGATTGGGATCGCGGCCAGCAGCGTCTCGGTATAAGGATGACGTGGCTGCTCATACAGCGCATCGGCCGGGCCGCATTCGACCACTTCCCCGAGATACATCACCGCCACCCGATCCGCCATGTGCCGGATCACGGCCAGATCGTGCGCGATCACCACAAGGGTCAGGCCCAACTCGTCTTTCAAATCTTCCAACAGGTTGATCACCTGGGCCTGGATCGAAACATCAAGCGCCGAGACCGGCTCATCCCCGATCAACACGGTCGGTCTTGTGGCCAAGGCCCGCGCGATGCCGATCCGCTGCCGCTGGCCGCCGGAGAACTCATGCGGAAACCGATCTGCGGCGGCCGTGGGGAGACCAACGCGGGTCAGAAGTTCGGCCACCCGGTCACGGCGGCTTTCGGCGGTGCCGATGTCATGGGCTTCCATCGGTTCGGCGATCAGCGCGCCGACGGTCATCCGCGGGTTCAGCGACGAAAACGGATCCTGGAAAATGAACTGCAGGTCCTTTCGCAGGGCCCGCATTCGGGCGGTATCGATATGGGCCAAGTCCTCGCCATTGAACCAGACCTCGCCATCGGTCGGATCGATCAACCGCAAGAGCAGCCGGGCCAAGGTGGACTTGCCGCAGCCACTTTCCCCGACGATCGCGAAAGTCTCCCCTGCCTCGATGTCGAGCGACACGCCATCGACGGCGCGAACCACCGTCGGAGCGCCGAAAAGCGGGCGGGCGGTAACAAATTCCTTGCGCAGGTTTCGCGCGGACAGGGCCGTGCTCATGTTCCTGTCTCCTGCATTTCTGCGGCGGCCAGGGTTTCCAGCGGGGCGCGGGCGCAGGCGACGGCGTGATCTTCGCCGCAGCTTTGCAACGGCGGCACATCGGCACAGATCGGCGCGGCAAAGGGGCATCGTGTGACAAACCGGCAGCCTGAGGGCATCTCGGCTGGTTGCGGCACCAAACCTGGCACGGTGACAAGCCGGTCATGACGATCCCCAAGGGAGGGCATCGAGCTCATCAAGCCGATTGTGTAAGGGTGCTGCGGATCGGTGAAGACCGCCTCGGTCGTGCCCGCCTCGACAATGCGACCGCCATACATCACGGCGACCTTATCGGCCATCTCTGCCACAACGCCCAGGTCATGGGTGATCATGATCATCGCGGCACCCGTTTCCGATTGCAGGTCGCGCATAAGCTCGAGAATCTGCGCCTGAATCGTCACGTCCAGCGCCGTGGTGGGTTCATCCGCGATCAAGAGTTGCGGGTCATTGGCCAGCGCCATGGCGATCATCGCCCGTTGGCGCATACCGCCAGAGAGCTGATGCGGAAACTCATCAAGCCGTTTTTCCGGGGCCGGGATGCGCACCCGGCGCAGCATTTCCAAAGCGCGCTCCCGCGCGGCGGCGGGGGAGACACGTTTGTGCCGCCGGACGGACTCCGCGATTTGCTCCCCGATTTTGATCGCTGGGTTTAGCGAGGTCATCGGTTCTTGAAAAATCATCGCCATCCGGCCGCCGCGGGTCTCGCGCAGGCGCGTGGGCGGCATCGTCAGCAGGTCTTCCCCCTCAAATCGCGCGGTCCCGCCAGCAATCGCCAGAGGCGGAGATTGCAAGAGCCCCATCAGCGCCAGAGCGGTCAGACTCTTGCCGCAGCCGCTCTCCCCCACAAGGCACAAGGTTTCACCAGCATTCAGCGTGAAAGAGACATCATCGACGATGTTCTGTGGCAAACGTCCCAACCGGATCGACAGATGGGCAACCTCCAAAAGAGGTGCAGGTGTGGCGGTCATGATGGCCCTTTCTGGCGGGCGGATTCCAAGTTGGTCTTGAGCGCGTTGAGATGGGCGCGCATCGCGTTGCGCGCCGCATCTTCGTCGCGGGCGTCGATCGCGGCGATGATGTCCAGGTGCTGCGCATCGTATTCCATGACGAGCTTGGTCGAGCGGGCCATCTGGCGCTCGGTCTGCCAGCGGGCGTCGCTTCGCACGTCATTGATCAGGCCAAATGCGGCGTGCAAGATCGGGTTATCGGCGACGCGGGCGATAAAACGGTGCAGCGCGCCGTCCCAGAGCTCGGCAGCATCGGAATCGGTCACCTGCGATGCTCGGTCAGCCAAGTCACGCATCCGCGCGACATCCTCGGCGGTCGCCCGGCGGGCGCAAAGCGCGGCCAGTTCAGGCTCGACTGCCAGGCGCGCCTCCATCACCCCGATGGGGTCGATATCGGGCGCGAGCGCGGCGATCAAATGATCGTTGGGGTTTGGTGGCTCGCCGATGAACGTACCCTTGCCCTGACGTCGCCAAACCAGCCCTTCGACCTCCAACGCATCTAGTGCCCGGCGCACGGCCCGGCGGCTGACATTGAAGCGCCCAGATAGCTCCCGTTCTGTCGGAAGTTTTCCGTCTTTCTCGACCGCGCCACGACGGATCAACTCGCGAATCTTGGCGCGAGCGAGCGACGCGTTGTCTTGCATGATCTGAGCTGTATCGCGCACGGCTTTCTCCAGAACCGGGACCAAAGTGGATTTGGTCCGAACCAATTTTACTTTGGTTCGCGTGCCGCAAAGTTGTCAAGCGATTCCCATCCCGGGGCTAAGCCGGGCCGTAGATCGGCGACGATGGCGGTGGGCCGAAGGGGCGAGAGACGGGATGTCGACTAGCTGTTCGGCATCCGAGTCTGTGCGTCCGGTTGCTGGGCCATGCGAGGGGATGCAGGCAACGGTTGCGGCTGGACCTCGAATTCTGAATGGCTAAACTCGCGCCTTTTGGCAAGGGCGGCTTCGACGCGTTGCGGCTGGACCTCGAATTCTGAATGGCTAAACTCCGATCTCTTCAACCGGATGTCCGGCCAGGAGTTGCGGCTGGACCTCGAATTCTGAATGGCTAAACTCCATAACAAGCTGCGCCCCTATCCGGGCGAGTTGCGGCTGGACCTCGAATTCTGAATGGCTAAACTACTCTGGCCAATCTTCTGGCCTCCAGCCGTGTTGCGGCTGGACCTCGAATTCTGAATGGCTAAACTCGATCGCCGTGTATCTTCTTGTTTTTACAAGAGGATACACGGTTTGTTGTTACGCAAATCCGCTCAATTATCTTCAAAACATCACCAATTGCTCTGGATTCTTGCGCGCCGCGCGTCGCCCTTGATCTGAGAAATGAATGATATCTCGATACTGACGATCCGTGAAATTGAGGATCTGAATGTCGCCCATCGCAGGGAGGTTCCGTTCGATACGGGTCACCCGGGTCTGAAACGCCTCCTTGCCATTCACAAACCGGGCATAGACCGAAAACTGGCTCCGCTCGAAGCCCCCGTCGAGCAGGAAGTTGCGGAAATCCGTGGCCGCTTTGCGCTGCGGCTTGGTGTCGGTGGGCAGGTCGAACATCACAAGTATCCACATGAGGCGGTATCCTGAAAGAATGGCGGGCTGAAAGGTCATGCACCCAACCCCGCGAGCGTCAGGGTATCGGGCGGTCGCGGCAGGGCGAGAGAGAGCTTGCCGGTCTCGAAGCTTTGCCCAAGCGAGGTGGCGAGTTTGATCACGGCGATAGAAACCGGACTCATCGCGTCATCGAGAGGCAGATCAATGGCGATCAATCGGGCCAGTGCTTGCTTGGCTGCTGTGTCGACCTTCGCGCCGTTTTGTGTGGCCAGACGGCGCGCGGCGCAATCGACCAGAGGGCGGAAGGGCTCCATCAGATCATCGGCCAGCGCAAACGCGTTGCCGCGATTGGAATGATGCAACCCAATGGAAGGGTGCAACCCGGCGGCAACGACGGCGCGGGCGGTGGTCGCGCGCAGGACGGTATAGCCGTAATTCAGGAGCGCATTGACGTCTGGCGCGTTGGTGTCGCGCCGGAAGTCATCGCCCATCATTCGTGGCCAGTAGTGGCGGGCGGCCTGCGCTTCGATATTGGTTTTGTCGCCCGAGGTGACTTTGCGGATCATCATCCGCAGGGGCGCGGGGGACTGACCCACCGCCTCAAGGGCAGCGGCTTGCATCGCGATTTTGGAGGCCACGATCTGCTTCCAAGCCTGTTTCATGAGCGTCGCTTTGGCCTGCCATTGCGCGCGCAGGCGACCGCCCTGCGCATGGTGGCCTTCCAGCGGCATCAGGACAGAGCGCGGCGCATGATTGGACCCGCACAAGACTACTGGCGCGCCGCGATCGGCCAGTTCTGTCAGGAGCGATGTGGACCAGGTCGTGCCATGGGCGTGCACGATAACGCCAGCGATCTGATCAAGCGGAGTGCGGCCAATCTCCTGGCCATTTTCAGAGACTTTCAGGAAGCCGCGATCGCGCGACAGGTGCCGCCCATCGACGGCGATATCGATAATCTGATCCACTGGTCACACTCCCAACAGCTTGGAAGCATGGCATATTTTGCCGATTCGGGCGAATCTGGCCGCTAACCTGCCGGTCCCGGATCGCGCAGTCGGCCCATTTCGTCGACAAAGACCCGCCGAATCCCCGCCTTTACCATTGAACTTGCGCTGGTCCTGATCAGTTTGAAGTCATCGGCGCTGTCGCGGTCTCGGGCATCCGCGTTGGATTCAGTTTGTGGTGCAAGGCAAAGGGTGCCAGCCTGGCTGAATTTCTGCACATAGTAGGTCGCCGTGCGACCGTCTGTCTCCATCGCCACCATGTCGCGTTTAAACAACCGCAGAAGTCGTTTTGCCGCCGGATGGGGTTTGCGCGGATCCGCGCCATGGGCCTCAAACGTGGTGATGACCTGGGCTTTCGGCTTGCCATCCGGCATCCGCCAAATCTCGAAGCAGTGGTTGCTGTCGCCTTTATAGGCTTTGAAGGGCTGGCTTGGCGGCACGACCCGGGCCGAGGCTTGGAGGCTCTCGATCAGACGCACATGGCGGAGGCCACGATAGGGGTTGTCTTTCCCATCGGGCAGTGTCTCAGCAGATGCAAACTGCACTAAAGCGGCCTCGATCTCCTTCGGTGCCGTCTTGCCGCGCGTCACCCGGGCCAAGTGCTTTTGCAGGAACGGGTCACGGATGTTCTTGCCCCGCGATGTCACTTCGATATCGCCTGGTTTCAGGGCAAGGAGCGGCACACGGCTGACCACGCTTTGGTCATCGACGATGCCATAGGCCGTGTCATTGTGGAGCCGCCCGGTGGTGCTGTCGCGGCCCTGTTTGCGGGCCTGCGGGTCGATGCGACCGTGATCGGCACGGTGGCTGACGGTGATCTTGTCCAACTGCGTGCGGATGTCCGACCGGAAATGCTCCCAGGGTTCCGGTGTGTCTCGGGCGATGTCTTCGGCACTTTTCCCATCCGCTTCCTCCCGTCCGGCGGCCTTGCTGATCCGGTTGATCAGGCCGCGGTCGGTGGCCGCGATCACGGCGGCGTCGATGGCATGGTGACGGTGGTCGGTTCGGTTCTTGGCCTTGCCCGCGCCTTTGTTGTGGTCGGGCAGCAGGGAGTTCAGCCCCCAATGCCGGCGCAGCATCTCGGTCAAGCGCCCGGGCACAACCCAGACATGTCCACCTTTGGTGTAGAGCGCCTCCAGATAGGTCTTGGCGATGCGCGACAGGTATTGCGTGTCGACCAGCGCCCGGTCGAGGAAATCGTTTTCCCCTTCGAAGCGTTCCATCGCATCTGGGGCGAAGCGCCAACGCTTATTGTCGGGCAGGTTTTTCAGATTGGCTTCAATCGCGTGCCATTGATCCGTTTCGCCCCAGGCTTCCCATGGCGTCTGGTTGCGCTTTTCCCGGTTGGCTTCACGCAGACAAAGCGTGCGGTTCGCGAAACTGTCGTCGAGCGTCCGGGAATAGGGCAGGATGTGGTCGACGTCGCAGGCGCCGTCAAACAGCATCCCCGCACTGATCCGCTGCCCAGTATACGGGCAGTTGCGTGTCATCACATCATGCCCCAGATCCTCCCAGAGGCGCAGGACCATCCGGTTCGCGCCGGTGTCGGCTTGACCAAGCTCGGCCAGCTTCTCGCTGCGTTTCTCTGCCGCCGCGCGGTTGTCGCGGTTCTTCTTGTTGACCTCGGTTTTCTGCTTCTCCGACATCTTCAGCTCGCGGGCCAGTTCCACCACGATCTGATCCGGCTTGCCATGAACGGTGATGATACCGTTCACCAATCGCCGCAACTGGTTCAGGCCAATATGCACCGTCGGGTTGGTGATGCGGCCAAAGCGGGTGATGTCGTCATCATGCCGGTCGCCAGTGCCGGGGATCACATGGCGCTCCAGAGTCTCACCGTAGTAGGGCAGGGCGTCCAGAACCTCGCCGGTGCGCATGTCGGAATGGTGCCCGAAGCATCGCGTTGCGGCCTCGGCATAGGTCAGCGGATAGCCGTCTTCATCCTTGTCGTTCTCCAGGACGGACAGGATCATCCGGGTCGCGGTTTCCCCAAGCCGCCCGTAGCCCTCGGGCAGTGGTGCATGTGCCGTGGCCTCCGCATGGTCCCGGTTGAGCCCGTGCGCTTCGCAAAGCCAATCCACCAAAGCGCTGTGTTCGGCGTCGCTTTCCACTGCTTGGATGCTGCGCACGATCTCCCATTGCTGATCGGGATCGAGCTTTGACCAGTTTGGTCCAAACCGGTCTGGATGGCTCAGGCTGGCGCGCACCGGGTCGCAGGCGATGGCATCGCGATTGGCCGTTTCCAGGGTGAAGCGGGCCCCGGGCGGCAGCTTTAGCGCTTTGGCCAAAGCCGGGAGTTTCATCGCCATAGAGGTCAAGGTTTTGGTGGACTTCTTCGTGTCCAAAAGCCCGATCACCTGATCGCGTTCTTCCAGGGTGAGCGGGCGCCGCTCCCGCCCATCCGAGGTGACCCGCAGGTTGTTGACCGTCTCATACAGCGTGCGCCTCTGGGTCAGCGGATGCGCTTTGGGCAGGCGGCGCTCGCCGTCCGGCACATCGCCCATGCCAGCGAAGAGACACAGGCCGATGGCCGGCGCTTTCAGCGGGCGCTGGTAGAAGATGATCTCAAAGAGTGCGTCTTTAAGATCATCGGTCAAGGTTTCAGGGTGAAACGCGCCCTGCGCATCCCAAAGCTTGTGAAATTCCTCCTCCAGATGCCGCCGATCAGGATAGAAATCATACCCAGCCTCTTCCTTCTCGGCATGGCCGCGGCGCGCGACGGTCAGCCGGGTGCGGACCGAGGGCGTCTGCCGCGGATCGGGCGCGGCGGCACGGCGCATGTGCAGGAGCTCGCCATAGCTCCGCGCGCCTTTGGTCATCATCGCCTGATCCAGCCGCGCGGTCGCGTCCTTGATCTTGCCGGACTCGTTGTCGCCTCGGTCGGTCTTGCGGTTCGATTTGAAGCCGCGCCTTTGGTTGAGATGGAATAGCGCCCGGCCCAGATGGTGCAATGGAAGCGCTTCGTCCAGCCCTTGTGCCCGCAGCGCGTAGGGGTCGAGGGACTCAAGTGCCTTTGCCTCGGCGGGGTGCTTCGGCATCAAGCCGGCCTCCGCCAGCTTGCGCATCAACGCGCTGCGCCGTCGCAAGTACCGGTCGCGGCGGCGGCGCATGGAGCGGGCCGCGCGCCGATCCACGGCCAAGGACGCCCCCGATTTCGGGTCGCGCCCGTCGGAGAAGATGCGGACACCGCCATCGAGAACGGAGATGATCCGGTCGCCATCCGTTTCATAGAGCCACCAGCCGATGGAGTTGGTGCCGATATCGAGGCCGAGACGCGTGTGCATAGAGAATGCTCCAAACCAATTACCACAACACATTAGTCATAAAAATGAGTGGCTTTGGCAATCAAATCAGAGCGTGGGCCATTGGATTTAATAGATATTCGGTTGGAGAGTGGTGATGCTTGTCCTTTGCGACGCCCAAGGCCGCAAGAATGCGCGTAGCACTTCAAAGCCACCGTCGACCGACACGCAATGACAAGTGTGGCGCCGTTTGCCGGGGTATAAGTGGTAGGTTGAGTGCTGACAGAAGCGTAGTTTCAGATTGAGGATTTTTTTGCTTGGACCGCATCGCGAGATCGGTTACAGTATTTCCACATTCAGAATTCGTGGTCGAGCCGTTAACAAGCACTCGATTGCACCACATCAAGACGCGGGCCACGGCCCGCGTTTTTCTTTGTGGCGTGTCGGCTTGCTGTGAGCGGACGGTCCTTTAGCTGATTGCCGTTGCTCCAACCCGTTTTACCCGGCCCAATGCCATAGGCATCTCGGCGCGTCTGGACCCGAGGCATCCGAATTGCCTTACCAAACGCAGGCTCAATTGGCGCGTCGTCTAGCATGGGATGTGCCACGCGTACTGTCGCGCCGAACCGCTCAAGATAAGCCTGATTGGGTCGGCACTATAGGTGTGATTTGGCGCGATCCTCTCTGGTGTCTTGCCCGCCGGTGGAGCCTGGCCGGTTGAACGGCCATCACCATCCCCGTCAATCACGACATCCCGCGCTCATGGGATGATTCTCGGCGGCCTTAACAATTGATGAACAAGCGTTCGTTTTTTTTGCTGGTGCAGCAATTAGTTGCGCTGGGGCAACAGCTCTTGGGTGATCGGCATCGGACATGAGGTTGTCATTTTCATGTGCAACTAATCGGCAATATCTTGCTCATGACGGCGCAAAGATCAGTGGTGAAGGGGTGCGAGGATGCGCAGAGCGCCGATGCGGGCGGTGTTGGTTGCAACGACCGTCGCGACGAGTGTCAAGAACCGGACGCAGTCGCCGGATGGGCGCGCGGTATCTGGTGATCGTGCGGGGAACCTACTTTACCGAAGCAGCGATCTTGGCGCTTGTTTGCCCCTGGGCGGCTGCGCGCGTTGACCCGACCGAACCGCACACCAATGCCAATCTATACACCAATGGACCCGGGCGTCTTGCCCGCAGATTTGGTGGCCGCGCGTCGCCATCAATCGCGCCCTCTGCCCATCGCAGTACGTGAGTGGAACAGGGACAATCAGACACACCGTTACGTGATCTCGCCAGCCTTTGGGTGGCGAGGAAGAAGTCAAACAAATCTCGAAAACTTCAGAAAACAGACTTAAAGGGAGTAGTCTTTGTGATTAATTCGCCAGCCTCATCGGCCAGTCAATCTCGTATAAATATCGCCAGCTTGGTCATTTCGGCAGTCGTGGCCAGTTTTGTGGCCGATGCCGCGCAGGCCCAGACCGTCTGGACCGGCGCGGAGGATTCCGACTGGAACAACGCCGCCAACTGGAGTGACGGTGTTCCAGGAGAGACAGATCGGGTCACCATCTCGCGCGATTTGTTGGTTTCTGGAAGTCCGAACCAACCTCAGCCGGTTGACAATCAGCCCGTTCTGGACGGCGGCGATCCGCGCGCGGTAGACGTCGTGTTTCTGGGGTCGCTTGCGGGCGCTGAACTGACCATTCGAAATGGGGCCCAGTTGACCCTCAATAGCACAACCATCGGCGTCAACATCATCAACGCTAATCCCAACAACCGGTTATTCGAGCAATCGGGCACCCTGAATGTAACGGGAAACGACAGTCTTCTCACAACCAATTCGCTGGAAGTTGGGTTCTATGGCTCCGGAACCGCCAGTTTTTCTGACGGTGCCGATTTGGTGGTGGATGGTTTCGTCAATATGGGCGGCCCTGAGGGAAGCCAAGACAGCACTCTGTCTTTCGATGGTGTTGGCACGACCGCCACATTGGGCGCTTTGGTGGCAGGTGCGACCGAAGGCTCGACCGTTTCCGTGACAAATGGTGCGCGGGTCACGGCCGGTGGGGCGACAATCGGTCAAGACGGCCCGGCGACAATGGAAGTCAGCGGTGCCGGTTCGAACTTCACAGTGACCACGGGCACTTTGAACCTGGCATTAAGGGACGGGTCCGGCACGCTCAACATCCGCGACGGTGGGACCGTGGACGCGGCGGCACGGATGGTCGTCGGCACGCGTAACGACGACGCAACTGCAACAGTGACAATCGACGGCGCTGGCAGTGCTCTGACGGTTGGGGAAGTGTTCGTCCTGGGCAACCACACCACTACGCCCGCTTCTGGCACCGCTTCAGTCACCGACGGCGGCCGTCTGCAAGCGAACCAAGTGATGCTCGGCTGGTTTGCGGGCAGCAGCGGCGATCTGGAGGCATCCGGCGCTGAAAGCCGTATTGCGGTCGAGACAACCATGAGAGTCGGCTTTAACGGGGAGGGCGTTGCGACGCTGTCAGATGGGGCGACCTTGGAGGCGGCGGAAGGGGCTGGCACCACGACCCTTCGTATCGCCGAAAATGCGGGCTCGACCGGGACAGTGAATATCGGGGCTGCGCGGGGCGCTGCAGCCGTCGGCGCTGGTATTGTCGCTGTTGATGAAGTGCGCTTCGGCCCAGGGACTGCGGAGCTGGTGTTTAACCACAATACCGAAGGTTATCAGTTCGCCCCGTATTTCACGGGCATTGGGACCATCTCGCATCTGTCGGGCGAGACGACGCTGACCGCTGACAGCAGCGGCTTTGCCGGCACGACCAACGTCGAAGGCGGCAGCCTGCTGCTCCGCGAGGGGGCTCTGGGTGGTACGCTTAATGTTCTCAATGGCGGGACCTTTGGCGGCAGCGGCACGGTGTCTAGCCTTGATGTGGCGACGGGCGGCAATCTGGCCCCGGTCGGCACGCTGACGGTTCAAGGCGATGCCAGCTTTGACGCTGGCTCTTTCTATCTGGTCGATGCGGATCCAACTGGCAGCGACTTTCTGTCGGTTACCGGCACGCTTACCGTGGATGGCGGCACCGTGCGCCACCAGGAAAGCACTGCCGACTTCAATCTGCTATCCAGATACCGGATCGCTCTAGCGGAGGGTGGTGTTCAAGGAGAGTTTGATGGCGTGACGTCAGAACTGGCCTTCATGACACCAGAGTTAAGTTACACGGGCACCGAAGTCTGGATGGATCTGTCGCGCAATGACATCGGCTTAGAAGATATTGCGCTTACCTCCAATCAACGTAGTTTGAGCAGCGTGCTGTCGGGATTGGATGAGAATGATCCGCTGATACAGACGGTTCTGACGATGTCGCCAAGCTCGGCCCGTCAGGCCTATGAGCAACTGGCCGGAGAGATCCATGGCTCTCGCGCCTCGGCGGTTGTGCAAGATGTCGTCGTGATGCAAGAAACGCTTTTGCACCGGCTGCGAGAGCAGCGGAACACCCCAAGCAACAGGTTTGTCAGCCGCAATAACATGAGTGCGGACCCCGCCGGGACCTCGGGCGCTGAAGGTGTCTGGATGGAAGGGTTCGGGTCTTGGTCGGATTTCGATGGGGATGGCAACACCGTCGGAACCCGTCGTGACTCTGGCGGCTTTGCCCTTGGATACGACTACCAAATGTCCAACGGGTTACAGGTTGGGATCTTGGCAGGCTATTCAAACTCGTCTATCCGCAATGATGCCGGTGCCAGTTCGGATGCGGATGGCACCACCTTCGGCCTCTATTTCAGCACGGACGAGAACCGCCCGGGCCTGCAGTGGAGCGGTGGTGTTCTGATGAGCGAGTATGATGTTGAGACGATGCGCAGCCTGTCGACCGTCGGGACGGATATCGCGTTGGGCGAATATGATGCGCGCAGCTATTCGATCTTTGCCGAAGCCAGCTACATGCATCAGGTGGGTCGCTACGCGCTTGAGCCATTCTTTGGTCTAACCCATGTCGCATACGACAGCGATGATTTCACCGAAACAGGCAGCACGAGTGCGTTGACCGTTTCAGGTGTTTCGACCAACACCACCTTCGCGACGCTTGGCCTCCGTGGTGTAACACCGCTTGACGGCCTGGGGGTCAATACGGTCGCAACCGGGATGTTGGGCTGGCGCCATGCATTTGGTGATACAGACCCGTTGCAGAGTGCCTCGCTCCTCGGGAACGCGTTCGACGTTCAAGGCATGCCGGTCGCGCGCAACGAGTTGATGATTGAGGCCGGGCTGGACATCGCGTTGTCGGGCAGCTCGACTTTCAACGTCAGCTACTCTGGCCGCTTGGCAGACAACTTCGCTGATCACGGTTTGCGGCTTGGTCTGAACGTCTCGTTCTAAGCATCGCTTAAAGCTTGCTCGCGGCCGCTTGTCTCAACTGGCCGCGAGCGCTCGTGTGTATGCGCCGCGGCGGATGCCCGTTAAGCACGAAGGCCGATCTGATAGTCTGCGATAGCAGGGGAGTTCGCCGATGGCGTCAGCCTGGAGATACTTAAGACACCGTCGCCCAGACCATGATCGAAGGTACCGCCGCCAGCGAAACCCTCACAGGCTGGGGCTTCGCAGACCATATCTATGGCTATGAAGGCAACGACACGCTCAATGGCGGCAATGGCGCCGATGTGCTGGTCGGTGGCGAGGGAGATGACACCTTTGTCTTCGTAGACGGGGATGGCGGCGACATCGTCTCGGACTTCGCGAGCGGCGACGTCATTGATCTCACCGGTGTGACTGCAATTGTAGACTTTGCTGACCTTACAGCCAATCACTTGAGCCAAGTGGGCTCAGACGTCATCATTGACGACCTCTCAGGGAATACAATCGTGCTGCAATCTGTTTCGTTGTCGAATCTTGGCGCATCAGAGTTCTTGCTATGAAGGCTTATGCCAATTGAAGTGTTAACAGATGGTGTAGATCGCGAAGCGCTCCAAGCACTGCGCTGCGCTTGCCGTGGTCAGAGCGTCAGCTTATTTCTCGTGACCCTTTGCCACTCCCGTTGTAGTTTTGAGATTACTATACCAAATAGAGCCAGTGAATCCATAATCTCTAAACCCTTATGGTTCGTTCGAGCCGGATCTGTGGCCCTTTTCCAGGGCGCTTATTATCGGCTCCTCTCAAGTCTGGATTGCTGGAGACCGAAACCCTTAGCTTCTTTATGATGCGAACGGAACAACCATTCGCGCGACTTTGCAGTTCGGTGCAAATCTTGTCAGCGAAACAAATCTGTTCTGGAACTTGTCGCCCTGAGCCGACAATGATCCGCACGCGCAGGGCGGCAGCGTTCGTGCCGCGGTGCTGAGAAAAACGCCCGCGGCGGGAACCACGAAACCCGTCGCATCTAAGAGACCGATGCTGTGCCACCCATGTTGTAAAGATCGACCAATGACCAGGATGGTCGTTCGCTTGCGCGCGAATGGTGCCGTCGGCCCAATGGCGATGGTTTCAGTGATCCGATCGAAGAGCCAATGGCCTCGCTTGGCGTGACGCCAAACGTGTCACGGAACAGCCGCGAAAAATATGCCGGGTCGCTGAATGCCCAATACCGGGCAATTCGCGCGATTGCGCCGCGCGCGGGTTCAGATGCGGCCAGATCCTCAAAAGCACGTTCAAGTCTCTGCTTTGTGATTGCACGACCGACCCCGCCGTCGTCTGCGAACATGCGGTAAAGCGTTGGCCTAGACACGCCAACCGACCGGCAAATGGTTCCGGCATCCAAAGATGGTTCCCGCAGGTTGGACTCGACAAACCGCCGCGCGGCGACTTCGAGAGACTGTTGAGACTTTTGGAAGACCGACTCGTCCCTCAGGTCTCTGGTAATGATCCCTTTGAGCAGACCCGAGAACCCGTCAGCCAAGACAGCCGCCTCACTTTGCGTGAGGGTCGGCGCGAGCTCCAACATCATCTCTAGATTGCTCCGCAGAACCCGCCCCACCGGCGAGGCATAGGGCAGTTGGAGCAGCTTGGAGTGCCGCGACGGGTCATAACCGATGGCTGCATAGGGCATCGTCACGCTGATGTAATCGACGTTCTCGGTCTCGGCGTTTAGATCTTGGTGGAAATCGAACAATGTGAAGCGATCCGATTGCATTGTGAAGCTCGCATCGCTCATTACGCCTTTGGTGTAGCCGGCCCGGTGCAGCCGCAAGACGAAGAGATCCTCGCGTTCGACCTTCAACCGGTTCTCTGCGCGCCGGACGATGTTGCCTGTAACGCTGTAACGTCCGAGGACAGCCTGACCAACGCGGTAGGACTGGGCGCTGGCCGCGAAGCCGTGCTCGGGGATCTCGTGTTTCCTCAGCTCGAAAAGCCCGGCATTGAAGCGACACCACGCGTCAATCCGATGCTCGGGCGCATAAGCCGAAGTATCGAACGAGACCGACGGGATCTGCGGTGCGCTATCCGGCATCATCGCCATGCCGATCGCGCAGTCTCGATAACCGGCGGCTCATCTCGCCGCCTGACCGAAAAGTGGTGAAGATGCACATTCAAGAGTCCGAGTTTCCCTAAATCTTTGTCTCGCTTTTGGTCTTGTCCGGCCGCTCGATCGGTTTCCGTCGCCCTGCAGTACACCGCGCCCCCGACACTGCCTGGCTCCAAGGATGACCCCCTTAGAGCCGGAGCAGACCCGACCCTCCAGGGGCTCCATGGACAGCGTTGTTGGCTTGCAGTTCTAGCGCCTATGCGTGACCATACCACAAAATATAGCGGCACGTGCCAAAAAGCCGTTACATCGCCAGCAATGGCCTCTCATTGGCTTGATGGCGTTCGGCCAAGCGCCGCATCCGCCGTCCCTTCTCGGGGATCAGCCGGGCGGGAACCGGGACGAAATCAGGCTCAAGGAGTTCAGGGAAGAGGGATTGAATCTCCGCCCGGGCCTCAGGCGCAACGGATTTCAGCGCCTCAGGCCCTGTGAACAAGCTTTCGGTCGGAGCACCGTTCGAAAAGACGATCTCGTGCTGATCGAACAGCATGTGAAAATACTCCATATCTTGCGCGTCGTGATCGATCTCAAATCCATAAACATCAAGAAGCTTGTTGGCCGCGATCAGCACTTCGGATTGGCCAAACATGCGTTGCGCGACTGCCGAGCGGATCAACACCCGGTGTTGCGGAGAGACCCACAAATCCGAGTATGGTAGGCCGTGCCCAAGCGCGCCTTGGCGGATACGGACCGGTTTGAGCTTCGGCTTGTGCCTCAGACTGATCGCATCGAGTTTGTGCGACCCAATCCAGCGGATCGGGCGATATCCATTGTCCAATGTCATGACCTCGGCGCCGACCGCGAGATCCTCAATCGGGACAAACCCGGTCTTCGTCGTGATCATCGTTCCGCGAGCGAAGCAAACGATGTTGAAATTGATCGTCTCGAAATTCTCGAACGAGATGTT
Organism: Roseobacter sp. HKCCD6576-2; assembly: GCF_013179285.1. Lineage (GTDB taxonomy): Bacteria > Pseudomonadota > Alphaproteobacteria > Rhodobacterales > Rhodobacteraceae > Rhodophyticola > Rhodophyticola oceani. Next base: position 1,119,526 of record NZ_WVNW01000001.1, read on the forward strand.
GCCAACCTGGCCGTCTTCATCGCCACCTGTGATCTGGAAGGTGCCGCCGCTGACATAGGGGCCATTTTCGATCGCCTGAAGCACATCGCTGAACTCGGTCCCGGACCCAGGCGCGAAGCTGACCACCGGATCGCCGTTGTTGGGCGTAAACGTGCCCGTTGCGTTGTTGTCGAGCCCAGAGATGTCAGATGTGAGATACCCGGATCCGGTATCGGTAATGGTGATCGTGTCAGTCTCATCGGGGTTTTCGCCTGCGACGTAGTTCTCCACCGAGGTGATGGTATCGGTGCCGGTAACATAGGTGCCTGTCACCGTCCCGTCGCCGTCATCATTCACATCAACAGTAACTGTGTCGTCGATCCGCGTGACAAGACCGACATTGATGATGCCATCGGTATTGCCATCGAGCGCGTCCAAGGCGGCAAGATCATTGCCTGAGATGAGGTAGGTTGCCCCGCCCTCGAACGAGTTAACACCTGTCGTTGTTGCGGACGAGCCGATGAGAAAATCGGCGATCCCGTCGCCGTCCACATCATCGCCACCTGAAACCGCATTTCCTCGCAGTCCGACAAACTGGTACGAGTTGGACTGATCATGGACATTGCCCAGATCGACAATCCCATCCACAGTCCCGTCCGCAGCGTCAGCTGCAGCAAAATCTTCGCTGCTGACAAGGTAAACGGTCCCCGTTCCACCAAAGCCGCCGGAGGCGCCAATCAGCAGATCGCTGAGACCATCGCCGTCGGTATCCTCCACGATCGACAGGTTTATGCCAGCATTGGCGCCTGCGTTTTCGCCCCGGAACTCATAGGAGTTGGCAAGCGTATGCACCTGGTTGAGTTGGATTGCGCCATCAACGAACCCATCGACCGCATCCGCCGCAGCCAGATCTGTGCCACTCACGAAATAGACCGATCCCGGATCGCCCGCCACTGGGCTGGGGTTTTCGGGTTCGCCGATCACGATGTCAGTGATGCCATCGCCGTCCAGATCTGCCCCCCCGGCCAATTGCAGCCCGAAACCGCGTCCATTGCTCGTCACATCATCTGGTGTGAACTGGTATGAGTTCGAACCCGGTCCGCCAGCGCCCCCGAAGAACGTGTCAAAGTATTCGGATAGGTTCAGAACGCTGTCCTGGCTGCCATCCCAGGCGTCGATTTCACTCAACTCCGCCGCGGATATCAGGAACGCCGCATCGCCAATGGAGGGGCCACCATCCGGACCCACAACCAGGAAGTCATCGAGACCGTCGCCATCGACATCGCCCGCCGACGATAGGGAGTAGCCGGCACTGGCGCCGGCGGCGCCACCAGACTGGATCACGAAGGAGTTGGCCTGTGCGCCGATATTGGCGGTATTGATCACACCATCGACCACACCGTCCGCGGCATCAGCCGCTTGCAGGTCAGCGGCGGAAAGCAGGTAATTATCACCGTCGGCATCGAAACCACCGGCATCCGCCGCCCCGTCGGCCAAAGGGGCGCCAAGGATCAGGTCGTCCAATCCGTCGCCGTCGAAATCACCGACCGTCCCGACCGCGGTTCCAAGAGCGTCCCCTGTAGCTGAAACGAACGCGTAGGAGCCTGCCTGGCTGGCAATATTGTCAAATGCAATCACCCCATCGACAGAGCCATCCGCTGCGTCCGCCGCCGACAGGCCAGCACCGGTCACCAGATAGCTCGAGGCCCCACCGCCCCCCGTTAGGGGGGTAATTCCGATCAGGAAATCGCCCAACCCATCGCCATCCACATCCCCGGCGGCAGAGATGTCCTGGACCGGGTTGAACTGGTCCGGGCCACCGATGATCTGGTAGGAGTTCGCCTGCTCATCCACATTCTCGAGATTGATCACGCCATCGACAGTGCCGTCCGCCGCATCGGCTGCTTCCAGATCGGCGCCAGAAACAATGAAGACCTCACGTGTGTCCGGGAGCGTCGCAAAGATATTGTCCGACTCGATTGCAAAGTCTGCCAGCCCGTCGCCGTCGATGTCACCGATCATCGACGCCCTAGTGCCGGAGTTTGCCAGAAAGCCCTGACCAAGGAACGTGTAGCTCGTGCCAAGATCGGCACTGACATAGGTGTCGCGCCCGGCGCCGCCATCGATATCGTCATCGCCGTAGCTGGCGACAATCGTGTCATTGCCAGCCCCGGCCCGGATCACATCGTCATTGTTGCCCAACGGGTTGTCGTTGTTGTCGACCAGGTCCAATTCAGGATCGCCCAGGTAGTCGCCATCAATCAGATCGTTGCCCGAGGTGCCCTCGACCACACCGTCAAAGAACAAGGCACCCAGATTGATAATGCCGTCCTCGCCTGTGCCGTCATCATCTGCGGCGGCCAGATCGGTGGCGTTGATGATGTATCCGCCGCCCCCGCCACCATCTGGCGCTCCGATCACCAGGTCATCAAGCCCGTCGCCATCCACGTCGCCCGCAGAGGAGACCGAGAAACCAGCATTGCCGATCCCGGTTCCCTCCTCGAACTCGTAGGAGTTGTCCTGGTCACTCACATTTGCGAGTTGGATGATGCCGTCAACCGACCCATCTGCTGCATCAGCCGCGGCCAGATCAGTGATCGCCACAAGATAGCTGACGCCGCTGTTCGACCCGATCAGCAAATCGCCGCGCCCATCGCCATCAACATCGCCTGCGGCACTTACTGAAAATCCGGCCAGCTCCCCGGCTTCTGACCCGATAAACTGATAGGACGACCCCAGGCCAGCTACGTTTGCCAGGTCGATGACGCCGTCTGCGGCACCGTCTGCTGCATCCGCTGCGGCGAGATCCGCAGTGCTCAACAGATAGGCACCACCGGCATTGTTCCCGTTTTCGTCCAAAAGAAACGCACCGATCAAAAGATCGTTGAGACCGTCCCCGTCCACATCGCCGACATTGGCGATCGAATTGCCAGTGTTTTGGCTGGGTCCAGCGCCCTGAATCTCGTAAGAATTGCTTTGAGCCGCAACATTTCCAAGATCGACTTCTCCGTCGGTTGCCCCATCCGCGCCATCCGCCGCGGCAAGATTTGAGGAAGCTACGATATAGATCGATCCTGACCTGAGCCCGCCATCATCCGCGTTTTCTGATCCAATGGCCAAGTCATCAAGCCCGTCGCCATCGATATCACCCAGCGATGTCACCGCAGACCCGGCCTCGTAATTCAAGCTCTCGCCGGTAAAGCTGTAAGATCCGGGTTGAGCGGAAATATTGTCGACCTGGATTATCCCGTCGATAAACCCATCCGCCGCATCGGCTGCGGCCAGATCATCGGCCGTCATCAAATGTACCGCGCCTTCGCGCAAGGCAAGATTGCCGCCGTTCGGCTCGCCGATGAGCAAATCATCCAGGCCGTCACCGTCCACGTCCCCAGCAGATGAGACAGATAGCCCTAGATCGCCACTGGAGGTGTTGCCGATGAAACGGTACGAACCGGCTTGCGCTCCGACATTGGCCAGAGTGATCACGCCGTTCGAAAACCCATCAGCGGCGTCCGCGCTTGCCAGATCAGCGGCGGTCAGCAGGAAGGTTTCACCACTGAGCCTATTGTCGGGATCGCCGATCAACAGGTCATCCAGCCCGTCGCCATCCACATCGCCTGCCGACGACATGGTGAAACTCCCACTGGCCGATCCGTTAAACGTGGCAAAGGTAAAAGAACTGCTTTGGTTGTCGACATTGGCCAGATCAATCACGCCGTCAGCGGATCCATCAGCGGCATCGATGGCCTCAAGGTCCTTGGCTGTCAGCAGATAGCCAAGGGTTGCGAACGTGTTGAAACCGACGGGCGCGGAACCGCCGCCCCCAACGAGAATATCGTCAAACCCGTCGCCATCGACGTCCCCTGCGGAGGATACCGAAAACCCAGCGTTTTCGCCGCCTAATCCGCCAATAAACGTATACGATTTGATGGCCATGATGTGATCCTTGCTTCTGTCGATTTACGCGCCGGGCGTTTCATCTGTGGGGGCGATCAATGCGTCCGGCGCGGGATCAAAGGGGAAGCGCAGCCGAACAAGGTCTCCGTCTTCGCCTTGCTTGGCGAAAATCCCGACGTCGCTGGCGCGCAAATTGCCGATCTGGACGTAGGTGTTGATGGCGTCGGCAACCAACGCGCGCACATCGGCGGCCGTCTTGAACGCCACCTGCGTGCTGAGCTTGCCCAGCACCTCTTTGGACAAAGTGATCGTGATTTCGGACGTCACCCCGGCTGCGGGGGCGGCGGTGGTTTTTTCAGCGGTTGTCATCGTCGAGTTATCCTTCTGCAGATAGGGGGGGGATGCGGGAGTGCCGCGTCGGGTTGCTGGCAACGCAGAACAACCGCAGAGGGCCGGAATGGCGCTGAGCGGATGGCACTGCGGCCGCAGCCGATATCGCTTTGGTGGTGGTTGGCATGATGCGGTCCAGTCCCTTGCTCACGGTCCTGCCCCCGGGGCTGGTGTGGCTCCGTCAGCCGGGGCCAGATCCAGCGTCGGATCGGAGGCAATTGCGTGATGTTTGCGGGATCAGGCTAGCGGGGCGGGCCTGTGGGTTCTTTGGACCGGCGTCTCGAAGACTCTTGCACCGCAGGCCATTTTGCGGCGGAACTGTGGCGCTGGTTCAGGAAACGGAAACGGTCCATCTGTCGCGGCAAGCCCAGTGTGGATCCGCGAAACAATCTCTCACCTAAGCAATGATTCTGACGATTCGTGCCGCAGCACACCTATCTGACGTCATGGGAGCATCTCAGCGTCTGCCGAGCACGGTGCCCGAAAGCCTCTTGCCAGATGGGATGGGAGAGCGATCGGGTTGGGGCCGCAGCCTTGCGCCCCAACGTGCCGGGCACGGTCATCAACTGATCCGCGCCCTGGTCACCAGGTTATGCGAAGAAGCCGCGCCGCTGATCCGATTGCGACCGCCAAGCAACCGGAGAACAACGATCAGGGCGCGGTTTCTTCGACCCTGTTGGTCGCTCTGCTTTGGCGAGTCGTAAGACAGAGCAGAGCACTGGAGTGACCAACAGGGCTGGGGACCTAGCATCCCCCCTAGCCGATGGCTGAGCCACTCTCTTTGGCGTCATCCAACGGATGCGTTGCGGCCAAACCGACGGGGAAGTGCCGTTGGCCGGGTGGTAGGTGCTTAAAGAAGTGTTCCACGCGAAAGCTGTACAGGAACAGCCATTTGCGCAGCTCGACATCTGAAACCGTGTGTTGCGGCTGCAAATCGGCCCACCGTTGATCGGGGCCGAGACAGGGGATTGGCCGCTCCACCGTCCAGATCAGCATGGCACGTTCCGTGATCGGTCTGTACAGCCCGCTCAGCGCGGCGGGCCGTAATCGCGCACCCAGAAACGGACTGGCCCAGAGGGCCGGCAGCATGACTTGGTCGGTGCCAAAGATACGCTTGGCTGCGGGCAAGGTGTTGAGCAAGATCGGTTGCGCGGGATGCAGGGTAATGCTGCGATGTGAGAATAGCGCGGAACTGGGCACCTCGACCGCGATGCCGCCTCTGTCCTGCCCGCTCGTCTCATGCACAATGTCAACAACCCGTACAAAACCGCCGTGTTTCTGGTCCAGCACGAAGTCGCCCGGCTCAAGGTCTTTGACCTGCACAACACCGCGCTTGCTATAAATCGGGGTATCACCGGCCATTCCGCCGGTGCGGCTGTCGAAAAGCTGGTTGCGCGCCATCCGCGACAACAGCGTATCATGGAAAAGCCGACAATTGGGGCTGTATCCGAGCCGGAAATCTCGCGGGGGTCCGCTTGCGCGTGTCATCGTCATGCCTCCCGTTGGTCATAGATGAAGTCGTCGAATGCGAGGGACAGTTTCAGAAGATCGGACAACCCCCTTGCTTCGATCCCATAGCGGCCAGGCAAGTAGGTTATCTTTAGACGCCGAGCGAACTCCTGAAAGAAGAACGCCTGCGTGCCCAACTCTGGGCAGGCGGCAAACTCGACGGCGCCAACCGCGCCGAAGGCGAAACGTAAAGGAACAGCGAACCCGTCTTTGGTCGCGGACCAAACAAGGCCATCCAACTGCAGCCGGGCGAGGTTGGCCGCATGCCCGCCGGACTTGATCATCGCCAAGTCCTCAGGCGTCGCGAACTTCTCCTGAAACGCTGTCAGATGCCGATTGAGGGCGCTTGGCGTTAACACGGATTGCGCGGCCAATGCGAGATGATCGAAGGCAAGCGACCGGGGCTGCCCAAGATCCGTTTGGGAGCCGGTTGCATCCATTGCGCAGAACTCGCCTTTTGCACTGAACGCCCCGACTGTTGCCAGCATGCGTTGACTGGCCGCCACCGGTTCAAGAATCTGTCGCGCCTCATCTGCCTCCGGAAGGGCCACATGGGCGCGGGCGAAAAACGTGTCAATCTTCGGGCTGATCTCGAAGGCATGATCGCTGATGCGTGCCGAGACCCAGTCACGTCTCTCAAGCGCACTTATCACCTGCCAGATTTCGTCTTCGGGAAGGGACAGGGCACGAACCATCTGGGCGACTGTAATTGGCCCCAATGTCGCAATCGCCTCAAGCACCAATAGCGCTGCCGGTGCCGCGGCAGTTGGGTTGGTCGATCTCTCTGCGGAATCGATCTGCTCGACAAGGACGGGTGCAGTCATTTGTGTCATCGTGTCGGTCCCATCCAAAGGTTCCCATCACAGCCAGGGCACGGCCCAGGTGACGAATGCTGTGCTGATCTCAGTAGGAAGGTTAGGGCCGCCCGCCGGTTCCGTCTTTGGATGGGCGTCTCGAAGAAGGCTCGAATTGAGGCGATTTCGTGACGGCCACCGGCAGTGCATGCGTACCACGGTCAGCATTGAAGCAGAGGTCTTTCGCCAAAATCGTCGGGTCTGGGCCTGTCGTCGGTTGCTGGTTCCCGCGTTTGCAATCACGCCCCGAGGCCGCGGCGCGCACCCAGCCGCGGCACCTCAAAAAATGGACGCTCAGATCACGAATGCGTGAGATGGCAGAGCTCACTTGGATGCCCGTCTCAATATTCCTGGACGCGGTATCCGAAGCGTCGGCGATCGTTCAGTCAGATATCGAAGTTGCGGGGGAAGGCATCGCATCGTGCTAGGTCGCGATTGCCCGCGACACGACATCATTGTTCTGGGTTCGACGGTCAAATACATGCCCAAACCGCAGTTAGACAGCCGAGGCGCCGAGTGCGACCTGCCAACGAGGCCGGTGGTCGTGGCTGCGCCGATCTCCACGCCCGCGCCGGCCAATCGCGCGCGTGAAGTGCCGGAGGCCAACTACAGCCTGCCCCATACAAAGCTCGATCTTGAGGGCTTGTCTCAACAAGAGAAGATGGATGTATGGCGCGCGCATTTCTCCGGCCTGTTCGATGTGAGTTTGCACAACCTGGCACATCAGGAGTTTGACGCGAGCGCCGAGGCTTATCGCATCGGTCAAACTGTCCTCGGCCATTATCGGGTGACGAACTCCGGCATCCGGCGCACTCAGAAGAACCTGAAGCTGGAGCGGGAAGACCTCTTGGTACTTCGGATCCATCTGGCCGGCGTGACGCGGGGGGCGATGGGTGGTGTCTCATTCAAGATGGAACCCGGCCGTCTGACGCTATTTGATTTTCATCAGGACTATCAGGCCAGCGAACACGATGCCGATTTTGTCAGTCTGACCTTTCCTTATGCGGCGCTTGGGTATGACCCATCGAAACATGCCGCGCTTTTGCAATTGCCGGTCGACTCGGCAGTGGGACGGGTCATTCGGAGCAACCTTGAAATGCTTCTCGATATCGTCCCACCGGGGTCGGTCAACGATGCCCTCACTTTGGCAGATGGGTTTGTTGGCCTGATGAAGGGGCTGATTACGCGCGATCTGCGCGATGAGACTGTGTTCCGAGCGTCGGTTCGCGCCCGGGAGGTCGCAGTCCGCCGGTATATCGAGCAGCATCTCCGTGAGCCCGAGCTTAATGCAGACGCGATCTGTCGGGCTGTGGGGGTGTCCCGGCCGGTCTTGTATCGCATGTTTTCGGAAGACGGCGGCCTGCGTCGCGCGGTGACGCGCATGCGTCTTGAGCGCGCATTGGAGGATCTATCGGTGTCACCACCCGAACGCGGTGCGATTGGGCGCATCTCCAAACACTGGTGTTTTCACGATCAGGCCCATTTCACCCGGCTGTTCCGATCCACCTTCGGGTTCAATCCCAGCGAGGCACTGGCCTCGGCCTTGACGATGGGCGCGAGCGAGACGGCCAATGACACTTCCGGCGGATCGCGCCGGCGCGCCGCACGCAAGCAGTTGATCGACCTGTATACCTAGGTCAGGTCAACACTGAGCCTCTAGGGGCCGCGGCTACATTCACGGACGTACTCAGCGGTATGGATAACGACAGGCCAGAACTCACCGTCGCGTCGGGTATGTGCCGCAAGACCGGGTCCGCGCTCTTGGTGAGCAAGCTGGACAGGCTGTCCCGGAAGGTCTCGACCATCGCCACGCTCATGGAAGACAGGCGCATCAACTTACAGTTTGTGCTTCGCCCAATGCTTGGCTTGCGACTTCATCCAACGGGAGAGCGTCGAACCCCGCTTTGTGCTCTACAGCCCTGCCAAGATACTCTCGATAGCCCGTGTGCAACTCACCAAGCAGCAAATCCCGCTCACGCCCTCCGGGCTCCGGCGTGATCCCACGGGCTTAGCAGAACGAACGCAGAAGTCCCACTTTCGCCATCAGGATAGGTCATGTGGCCCGACCGCCAGCGTCCCCCTCAGCGAGCCCCTGGGAGGCCTTCTGGGTATAGAGGTCTTGGCTTGTGCCTCCCTCTACGGTGCTTCGTTCGCGGAACTCTCAGAGTAATTCTCCGAAGTGATCCCGCATGTGTTCTCTCATTTCTTCGTAACGTATACGTCGGAACTTTTGATGCGATAGGGCGGAATATCCGGCGACGGCCAGCAGCCGTGAGAAATCCGCTGCGTCACACGGGCTGCGAGTGCCGAAAAGATACTTTGATTTGGGTTCGCTTTCCGTTTGGGTGATATGCCGCTGGAACTGGGGAGCGGAAGTCGAAAATGCCGTGCCGAAAAGTGCCCAGATAGGCTGCGAGGCGCATGATGTGTCCCACAATTGCCGCTCACCCACGGTCTATGCAGCCTAAGTTATTGGCTTAGAGTAGAATGGTGGGCGACCCTGGAATCGAACCAGGCGTGCGTCTCCGCGAGGGAGTTACAGTCCCCTGCCACACCTTGCGGCCTGTCGCCCAACGGATCGCGAAATATCGGGCGCGGCGGGGGGCGTCAAGGGTCAACTCGCGCCATTATCTTCAACCCGTTGCCATCGGGGTCGCGAAACTCAAGTGATTGGCTGCCATCGGCGTTTTTATGAATTGCGGCATCGGGCGCATGTGGCAGGATTTGCGCCTTCAACGCCTCAAGATCGGGGCTCGTCAGTTGGAAATCCAAGTCGTGGCCGGGGACACCTGCGCCACCGCCTGCGCCGGGCGTGTAGAGGGCAACAGGCAGTTTCCCGAGCATGAATTGGGTCCAGCCATATTCCGTGCTGTGAAACACGGGTTCGGTCTCAAACAACGTTGTGTAAAATGCCCGCGCGCGGCTCAGGTCGGTGACCGGGATCTTCAGAAGTGCAAGAGAGATCATAGCTTTGCCCTTGATCTACGGAGAGGCTTTAGCTTGCACTCCCGTCGGGCACGACGCAAGGTCCGCGCTGGAGGTGCCACCATGGCCAAGAAACCTACCTGGGTGATCGAAAAAGAGCAGGCGAAGCGCGCCGCAGCGGCAGAGACCATATGGCTTTTCGGGCTGCATGCGGTGCGGGATGCGTTGATGAACCCGGCGCGGCAGAAATTGCGGCTGGTGGTCACCAAGAACGCGGCCGATAAGCTCGCCGAGGCGATCGCGACGGGGGGCGTTGAGCCTGAGATGGCTGATCCGCGCAAGTTCCCGGTGCCGCTTGATCCCGGTTCGGTCCATCAAGGGGCCGCGCTTGAGGTGAAGCAGCTGGATTGGGAGCCTTTGGCCGAGATCGCAGTCTCTGGCGCGGGGGCGCCGCTCTTGTTGCTGCTCGACCGGGTGACGGATCCGCATAATGTGGGCGCGATTCTGCGCTCGGCCGAGGTGTTCGGCGCGCGCGCTGTGATTGCCCCGTCGCGCTATTCGGCGCCAGAGACTGGGGCGCTGGCCAAGACCGCCTCGGGCGCGCTGGAGCGTCAGCCTTATATTCGGGTCAAAAACCTTGGCGACACGATGCTGGAGCTGAAGAAGCTCGGCTATGTCCTGTTTGGTCTCGACGGTGAGGGCACAGCCGAGATCGGTGCGGCGGCGGCTGAGCATGCTGGCAAGCCCGTGGCGCTTGTGCTGGGCGCCGAGGGGCCAGGTCTGCGCGAACGGACCCGGGAGCTCTGCGATCATCTGGTGCGGATTCCGGCGGCGGGCGATTTTGGCTCGCTCAATGTTTCAAATGCGGCGGCAGTCTCCCTATATGCGGTGTCGAAAGGATAATCGCTGATGCCCAAAGGAACGAAAATCGGCACCTGTTGTTATTGCGGGTCCCGGACCTTGCTGAAACTCACTGCGCGGGATGGGCATGAGCTGGCCTGCGCCTCCTGCGGTGCGCCGATCCATGAGATGAAGGCTTTGAAAAAGAGCGACAGCCATGAGGTCAAGCGGAGCAGGCCGCAGCCGTCGCCTTATGTCGACTACGTTCATGGCCCGCCGCGCCATCATGCCAAGCGCAAGCAGAAGCGGCGCAAGCCCATGTGGAAGAAGGCTTTCGAAGAGGCGTTTGATCTGGTCGAGGACATTTTCGACTAGGTCCTCAGCGGCGCACACGCGGCTTCACGCTTGCGTCAGGGGGGATGTCACGCACGGTTTCGCGTCAGCATATTGGGGCGACACACCCACACGGAGAGTTTCATTATGCTGACCCGCCGCACCACGCTTGGCCTATTCGCCGCCGCGCCGTTGATAACCCTTGCGCCCGCTGCCTTTGCCGCAGAGCCGCCTGTCTATGCCGACGGTGGTTTCGCCATCAATGGCAGCGATGCGGTTGCTTATTTCGCCGAAAATGGCCCGGTGCCCGGCAGTGCGGAATTCACCCATGACTGGATGGGCGCGCGCTGGCAGTTTGCTTCCGCCGCCAATCGCGACATGTTTGTCTCCGACCCCGAACGCTACGCGCCGGCCTTTGGTGGCTACTGCGCCTATGCCGCGTCGCTTGGCTATCTCGCGCCGACGGTCCCGGAGGCATGGTCGGTCTATGAAGGCCGCTTGTACCTCAATGCGAGCCTGCGTGCGCGGGAGTTGTGGTTGGCGGGCTTGCCCGATGTGATCGCGGCGGGCGAGGCGAATTGGCCGGGGATACTTGGCTAGGCCAATTATCACAAAGTCGTGCGATTGCCTTTAAAGTCGCAGCCCGTTGCCTAAATACAACGTATGACGCGGCGGTTCGGAACACCGCCCGTCCATCACTGTCCCTCGTTCCGTGACTTGCGCCCGCTGCTTTTTCGCTGCGGGCGCTTTTTTGCTGTGCTAAGTCGGCGGCATGACCGAGAACCCTTCCGATGATCTGCTGCGCAAAATCCTCAAGGAAAGTCGGGTGTTTGCCTGTGTTGGCGTGTCGCCCAACCCGATCCGGCCCAGCCATTATGTGGCGCGGTATCTGGACCTGAAAGGGTATGAGGTGATCCCGGTGAACCCGGTCCAAGTGGGCAAGACCCTGTTCGGCGCGACGGTCGTGGCCGATTTGGCGGAGATCACCACGCCGTTGGATGTTGTGGACATTTTCCGTCGCCCGGAAGCGGTGCCAGAGATTGTTGATGGAGCGTTGGCAATGAATCCGCTGCCGAAAACCATCTGGATGCAGATTGGCGTGACCCATGCCGAGGCGGCGGCCAAGGCCGAGGCGGCGGGTGTCCAGGTGATCCAGAACCGCTGCCCGAAAATCGAGTATCAACGGCTTTTCGGAGAGCTTCGGATGGGTGGGTTCGCGACCGGGGTGATCAGCTCGAAACTATAGCGGTTGTGGCTAGGGCGCTTGAGACGTCGGTCGTTTTCGGAAAGGCGGACAAAGGGTCAGCGGCTGGCCTTTTCTTCAATGCCAGACCGAGTTTCCCGCTGCTCTAGTTCGGCCAGAACATCCTCTAGCGTCAGGTCCCGCGCCGCCAGCATGACCAGGAAATGATAGAGCACATCGGCGCCTTCGCTGGCCAAAGCGTCGCGGTCACCGCGCACGGCCTCGACAATCGCCTCGACGGCTTCTTCCCCGAATTTCTGGGCACAGGCTTCCGGGCCACGGGAAAGCAATTGCGCGGTCCAAGAGCTGTCGGGGTCGGCGGTTTTGCGGGCTGCGATGACGGCGCCCAAACGGTCCAGAACGGTCATGACATCCTCATCGGAATTCCGGCGGCGGCCATATGCGCTTTGGCCTCGCCAATTGTGTAATCGCCAAAATGGAAGATCGATGCGGCCAAAACCGCGCTGGCATGGCCCTCGGTGACGCCTTCGACCAAATGATCCAATGTCCCGACGCCGCCCGAGGCAATGACTGGGATCGGTACCGCATCTGCGATGGCGCGTGTGAGGGGAAGATTAAAGCCTGCCCGGGTGCCGTCACGATCCATCGAGGTCAGGAGGATCTCACCGGCCCCTTTCTCCGCGACGGTCTTGGCGAATGCCACCGCGTCGATGCCGGTGGGTTTGCGCCCGCCATGGGTGAAGATTTCCCATGTGCCGGGGGCCGTGGTTTTGGCGTCAATCGCGACCACGATACATTGCGAGCCAAACTTGTCTGCCGCCCGCGCCACCACATCAGGGTCGGCCACAGCGGCGGAGTTGAAGCTGACCTTATCGGCACCGGCCAAGAGTAAGGCGCGCACGTCTTCGACCGTGCGGACGCCGCCGCCGATTGTCAAAGGCATGAAGCATTGCTCCGCCGTGCGGGTGGCCAGATCATACATCGTCCCGCGATTTTCGTGGGTTGCATGGATGTCGAGAAAACAGAGCTCATCTGCGCCCGCGGCGTCATAGGCACGGGCGCTTTCCACCGGGTCGCCCGCATCCACGAGATCAACGAAGTTAACACCTTTGACCACGCGCCCATCGGCGACGTCGAGGCAGGGAATGATCCGGGTTTTCAACATAGGTGCGGTCTAACCGAGCTCAGCGCCGGAGAAAAGCCTTAGGCGGCCAAGAGGGCCGCCTCGCGTGGCCGCAATGCGAGCCGCGCGGTTGGGCCCCATGCATTCGGCGCAGTGCGCAGATCGGGGGCGAGGGCGAAGAGCTCTTCCCGCGCGGCGCCCGTCAGGGTGCTTTCGATCATATCGCCGGGATGAAAGCTCTCCATCGGCAGATCATTGGCAAGGATGATCTCATGGTGGTCAAACAACAGATGGATATAGCAGGTGAGCCGGGGCAGGGGATCAGCGGCAAAGAGGCCCTTGGCCGGAACCAATACCTCGCGCGCGCCAAATAGCAACTCCGCCTCGGGGCCACCTGTCAGAAGCCGGTGCTGTGGCGATACCCATGTGTCAATCGCGGGAAGGCCAGTGCCAAAGCTGTCCTTCGGAATCCGGACCGGCGCGAGGCTCGGCTCTTCCGCCAGAAGATCGGCATCGACAGGTTGGGCACATGTCCAACGAAGAAGTTGAACACCGCTGTCACGGGTGAGCACGGGATCACCCGGGCGCAGATCTTCTACCAATCGGTCACCATGAGGCGTTGCGATTTTCGTGCCCGCGGTGAAGCAGAGGATCAGCCCGTCTTCAAAGGTGACGATGCCAACACCCTCGGCCGCGTGGCCGCCATCGCTATCGACGGAAGTGTCTTCTTCAAACCGAATATCGACCGAGTCGCCATCTTGGTTGCGCAAGATGACATTGCCCGGGTCGGTGTCGTCGCGGGTTTGCGTCTCGGCCAGCACCACGCCGTCGGTGAAGGTTGCGCCCAAACTGGTTTCGTCCCACGAGCTGTCCACCGTATCGCTGTTCAAGGCGGTTCCGGCGCTACCATCGCCGCCGGGTTGAATGGCGATCCAGCCAACATCTTCAAGGCCGTGAACGCCATCTTGGCTCTCGGCCTCTTCCACGGTCAGGGTAAAGCCGCTTGAGGTAATGTTCGACGGGTCGCTGTCGGTGTAGGATGTGCCATCATTCGAGGCGACTGTTGTCACGACCACAGGTGGGGTGGCGAAGGTGCCCGACAAGCTTACCGTCTCGCCATTGCTGTCGGCGCTGCTATGCCCTGCTTCAATCACCCGACCGTCGGGCAAGGTATGGACGCCGGATTCGACAGCTAGCCAGTTGAAATCTTCAACCCGCGGATGCCGACCGTCATGATTTTCCCATTCATCGATGGTGAAGGTGAACCCGGTGGCGTCGCCGTCCGCATTGGTTTGGATGTCCAACACACGGATCGAGAACTTGTTTCCCCCAAAATTGGTCCCGGTCAGGACCACGACGGGGTCGGTCAGCGGCTCGGTGAATGTCACCGCGATCGGCTCACCCTCGAAAGAGGTGTTTGCCGAAAGTTTGCCCGCTTCGCCAATGGCCATGTGCCGTCCCCCAGCTCATCCGGCGGGCGCTATGGGCCAAGTTGCCGGAGTTCTCAAAGAGTCACTCTGGACACTGAATGCGGCATGACTATGGAACCGCCCGAATAACCCGAGAGCGACGGCATTTTTTGGCAAGGGGTGTGAGGTCAGGCCAGCTGCGCCAGGGCGTCGGCCAGATCCAGCGCGCCATCGTAAAGCGCCCGACCCGAGATCGCGCCCGCGATCACGCCCGTGTCGCGCAGAGCGATCAGATCGGCGAGAGACGAGACGCCGCCCGACGCGATCACCGGGATGGACGTGACCCGCGCGAGATCGGCGGTTGCGGCCACGTTCGGCCCCTGCATCGCGCCGTCGCGGTTGATATCGGTATAGATGATCGCGGCCACACCCGCATCTTCGAAGCTCTTGGCCAGATCGGTGACCATCATATCGGTTTCTTCGGCCCAGCCCCGGGTCGCCACCCGCCCGTCGCGCGCATCCAGGCCGACGGCCACTTGGCCGGGGAAGGCGCGGGCCGCCGCGCGCACCAGATCGGGGTCTTCGACCGCAACCGTGCCCAAGATCACCCGCGCGATGCCCCGGCTCAGCCACATCTCGATCGTTGCCATATCGCGAATGCCGCCACCAAGCTGCGCGGGGACGTCCGTCTTGGCCAAGATCGCTTCGACCGCCGCGCCATTGACCGGCTGGCCTTCAAATGCGCCGTTCAGATCGACCAAATGCAGCCAGGCGCAACCTGCATCCTGAAACGCCCGGGCCTGAGCGGCGGGATCGTCGTTGAAAACGGTGGTCTTCTGCATATCGCCTTTCAGGAGGCGCACGGCCTGGCCGTCTTTGAGGTCGATGGCGGGATAAAGGATCATGGCGCGGGCTTTCCAGGTGTATTCAGCGCCGCCCTTTTGACGCAGCCGCGACCGATTGCCAAGCCAGAGACCTAAGTGACCCCAACGTCAGGCTTGCCAGAGGGGCCGCCCATGCCTCACCATCTGGCCAATCTGTGGGAGGAGACGATCATGAAACATCTCATTTTGGCGGCTGCCGCCAGCCTCGCGATGACTGGCATGGCGAGCGCGGACGATCTTATCGGCAATTGGCGGACGGCACCGGACGACAATGGCAATACTGGGATCATCCAGGTGCAACAATGCGGCGCGGCGCTCTGCGGGACGCTGATCGAGGCCTTTGATGCCTCGGGTGCGACGATGACCTCGGAGAATGTCGGACGTCAAATCATCTGGGACACCATGCCCGAGGGCGGTGGCGAATATCGCGGGCGGCTCTATTCGCCGGATCGTGACCGCACCTATCGCTCGCGCTTGCAGCTCTCTGGCGATCAACTGGTCGTCTCGGGCTGCGTTATGGGTGGAGCCGTGTGCCGCGAAGGCGGACGCTGGCAGCGGGTCAACTGAGCGGTTGCATCAAGTTCATGGCAATGCGGTGTGGCGATGGCCCCAAAGGGGCCTGAGCCGCACCGCGCCACCGCGTCGGTCCGATACGGACCGGCGCAAGCCCTAAGGGGCCCAACCCAGAAAGTTTGAAATCAGCCGTAGCCCCGCGTGCTGGCTCTTTTCCGGATGGAACTGTGTGCCAACCACATTGTCCCGACCGACAATTGCTGTCACCGGCCCGCCATAGTCCACATGCGCCAAGAGGTCGCCCGGTTCGGCCACCTGCATATGATAGGAATGCACGAAATAGGCGTGATTGCCGGTTTCCAACCCGGCCAAGACCGGATGGACCTGATCGATCACCAGATCGTTCCAGCCCATATGCGGCACTTTCATCCGCGGCTCTGAAGGCGTAATGCGGACCACCTCGCCCGGAACCCAACCAAACCCCGCCACATCCTCATATTCCCGCCCCCACGAGGCGAGCATCTGCATGCCCACACAGATGCCGAGGAATGGCACGCCGCGCGCCTCGACAGCTTCAACAATGGCCTCTTCCAGCCCGTCTATCGCTTGCAGGCCACGCCGGCAGGCCGGAAACGCCCCGTCACCGGGCAGCACAACGCGGCTGGCACGCGCCACATCCTCGGGCCGGTCGGTCACGATCACCGGCTCATAGCCGCCCTCGCGCGCCATGCGTTGAAACGCCTTCTCTGCGGAATGCAGATTGCCGCTGTCATAGTCGATTAAAACGGTGGTCATATGCTCAGAGACTGCCCTTGGTCGACGGCACGGCATCGGCCTTGCGCGGGTCGGTTTCAACCGCCTCGCGCAGCGCCCGCGCGACCGCTTTGAATGCCGCCTCGGCGATGTGGTGGCTATTGATCCCGTGGATTTGGTCCACATGCAGTGTGATGCCGCCATGGGTCGAAAACGCCTGGAAAAACTCGCGCACCAGCTCGGTATCAAAGGCGCCAATCTTCGCGGTGGGCATCTCCACATGCCAAACCAGATAGGGCCGCCCGCTCAGATCAAGCGCGGCGCGTACCAAAGCGTCATCCATCGGCAAAAGACAGGCACCATAGCGCCGGATGCCACGTTTGTCGCCTAGCGCGGCCGTCAGCGCCTGGCCAAGGGCGATGCCCACATCTTCAACGCTGTGGTGATCATCGATATGCAGATCACCCGCGCAGCGGATTTTCATATCGATCAGCGAATGGCGCGCCAGTTGATCCAGCATATGGTCAAAAAAGCCCACGCCGGTCTGATTGTCATAAACCCCCGTGCCGTCGAGATTAATCTCGACACGGATATCGGTTTCTGCCGTCTTGCGGCTGATCTCTGCGCTGCGCATTGGGGCGCCTCCGGTTCTGATCTCCGGCGCGTTATAGGCGTGGGCGAGCCCGCTGCCTAGGGGCGCAAAACGCGCAATCGGTCAGGGTTGCAGAATGAACAAGAGGCCGCTCAGGCAGCCTCTGCCGCCAAATGCGCTTTGACCCAGTCCACAAGTGCGGCTTCCTCAGGCGGCAAGGCCTCACCGAGATCGGCGGTAAACTCCATAAACGCGGCTTGGTTCAACGTGTTTAACCCGACCAAAACCGGCAATCCCAGTTCCAGGGCTTCGGCGATCACCGGGCGAAACCCGCGCCCTTCGGCCTCATGTTTTCCGAATTTGTTGACCATCAGAAGGTCGACGCCTGCGCCGAGATTGGTCTGAACCTGCGCCACGGCTTGTTCCAAGGCCTCTGGGTCTAGACGACAGCCGCGCGAGGCTTTGCCGAGGTCTTGCGAGATGCGGATCACCGGGCCATCGGGCAGAACGCGGACATCCATGTCGCAGGCATGGCAGGTTTCACGATCGGTATTGATCTGCACCGTGCCTGCGGCCTTCACGCCGCAGGCGGCCAGACGGGCGGCGACGCCCGCCAAAAGCAGATCTGTATCGCCGCGTCCGGGTGCTATGGTGTATGCGATGTTCATATCAATCCTCGTTCTTACAGATTGCCAAAAGCATGGAGCGTCGCCAACCCTTCGGCGTCAAAGCCTGTGTCTCGCGGCGGCCGGGGTGGGGCTGAAGATAGCATGGCCGTCATCCGGTTGGCAGGCTCAGATCGGCACCATGTTGGCACCAGTGATTTCTGCCCCTGCCACCAAGTCATTCACATAAGCTTCCGCCGCACGGGTCCAGGCGGCTTTCTCCATCGCCTCAGAGATTTTTGGTCGCACGGTGTCATAGGGTAGGGTTTTTCGCGTTCCAAGCGCATCCATGCGGATGATGTGATAGCCATGGCGGGTCAGAACAGGCTCGGGCGTGATCTCGCCCTCATCCATACCGCGCAGAGCGGCCTCAAACTCCGGCACGGTGTCGCCCGGGCCAAGTTGACCCAACGCCCCGCCATTTGCCTTTGAGCCGCAATCGCTGTTGTTGCGGGCCAGCTTGGCAAAGCTTGTCGGGGTCTCAAGGGCCAGCTCAATCAGACCGGCCGCCCGTTTCTGGGCAATCTCGCACATCTCTTCGTCGCGCGGGTCGCAGGCGACGAGGATATGGGACACTTCCCAAAGCGGCGGTGTCTTGAATCGATCCGGGTCCTTCTCCCATTCGGCTTTGATGTCAGCTTCGTCGGGGATGTCCGCCACGACGGCGGTGTCGAGAAGGCCCCGGATCAGGGCCTCCTCTTCGGTTTCAAACTGCCCCGGCCCAATCTCTTCCGGCGCGGGTGTCAGGCCTTGCCGCGCCGCCTCTTGCAGCAGAAGCGTGCGGATCGCCACGGCCTGCGCCGCTTTTCGCCAGGCGATGCCGGGCTTGCCTTTCGGCGCGGCGTGGTTTTGCGCCTCGGCGGCGATCTGGGCTTGGGGCACCAGCTGACCGTTGACGATTAGATCGGGAAAAAGGGCAGTGCTCATCGGGCCTTACTCCGCTGGCGTCTGAGGTTTGGCCGACCGTGCCGGCAAGGAGGTTTGACGGCGCGAGCGCACCACCTGATAGCCGGGCCGCCAAAGATAGCGGATCGGGGCCGAGATCATGTGCACCAACCGGGTGAACGGGAAGAGCATGGTGATCAACAGGCCTAGGAAGATGTGGATCTTGTAGAGCCAATGCACATCCACAACCATGAGCCAGGCGTTCAGGTTCCAGGTCACCACGCTTTGTGACCAGGTCATGAAGCGGACCATTTCGGCACCATCCATATGCTGCATCGTCTGCGTGATCGTCAGCAACCCGATCAGAAGTTGCAGCCAGATCAGGCCCAGAATGCCGATATCAGCAAAGCTGGAGGTGGCCCGAATACGCGGATCGGTCAGGCGGCGATGCATCAGCATGGTCGCCCCGATCAGCGCGACAATCCCCGCAATGCCGCCAACAACAACCGCCAGCCACTGTTTCAAGGCGTAGGGTATGCCCAAGGCATCCAGCACCCAGACCGGCGTGAACAGCCCCAAGAGGTGGCCGAAAAACACCGTCAGAATACCCACATGGAAGAGGACGGAGCCCAGGATCAGCTGCTTACGCCGCAGCAATTGCGAAGAACTGGATTTCCAGGTGTAGGGGTCGCGTTCATAACGCGCGATGGTGCCCACCAGCAGCACGGTCAGTGCGACATAGGGCATGACTCCAAAGATGATGAAGTCGAGGCTGAAGTTCGAAAACATGTCTCTTTCTCCCTATTCGGCCGCGTGTTGCGGAGCGGTGGGTACGGGGGTCTCCATGCGCGAGAGCATCTCGCGCACTTGTGGGCAGCCGGCATTGGGATCGGGGCCAAACACGACCTCGCTTTCCTCCCAAACCTGGTCCAGCGCCTCCAAATCATTGGGGTCTGTCTCGGGCTCTTCCAGCAATTCGGCCACGGCAGCGGCGTCCGCTTTGTGACCGGAAAGCTGTAAAAGAGCGGCGAACACGGCACCATACGGGCTTTCGCGCCGGTCGAGCCGGTCAGCCAAAGCTTGGAATATATGGGCCGCGTCCGCCAAAGTATCCTGTACCTCGACGAAGGGACGCGTGGACAGGAATTCGAGCAAAACCGGCAAGTGATCGGGCAGTTCCGAGGTCATGGGTTCAAACCCAGCCTCGCGATAGGTCTCCATCAGGCTGACCATGGCACCGCCCCGGTCCCGGCTTTCGCCATGGACATGCTCAAACAGGTTGAGCGAGAGGGTGCGCGAGCGATCGAAGAGCATCACGAAGCGCTCTTCCAGGTCATAGATATCGCTTTGGGCAATATCCTCGACCAGCGGGCGCAATGCCCTGCGGGCCGCCGCGGTAAGCCTTGTATCGGAGGCCAAGACGCCTCCGATTTCCGGCATCGCCTCCTGCAGCTCCCGGGTCGGATAGCTGAGGATGAGCGAAAGGGCTTTTAAGGTGCGGTCCATTACATCGCCTCCGGCATTTTTAGGGGTTTCTTGGACCCGCCGAAGAGCGAGCCTTTGTTGATGCCGGGTGAGCAGCCATTGGTATCGGTAAAGCCGCAGCCGCCGCGCAGATCATAAGCATCTTCGACCTGTTCCCGGTGCGTGGTCGGGATCACAAACCGGTCTTCGTAATCGGCAAGGGCCATGATTTTGTACATGTCCTCGATCACCCGACCGGAGAGACCCGCCCGCGCGGCAATGCCCTCGTCGATCACGCCATCCACGGTTTTCGACCGCATATAGGCGCGCATCGCCAGCATCCGTTCCAGCGCCTGAGCCACCGGCGCCTCATCACCTGCCGTCAGCATATTCGCCAGGTATTTCAGCGGGATGCGCAAAGACCGGACATCTGGCATCGCGCCATCGACGCCAATCGCACCGGCCTCGGCGGCGTTTTGGATCGGGGAGAGCGGCGGGATGTACCAGACCATTGGCAGGGTCCGATATTCCGGATGCAGCGGGAAGGCGACTTTCCACTCCATTGCCATTTTCCAAATCGGGCTTTCCTGCGCCGATTTCAGCCAATCCTCGGGGATGCCATCGGCCCGCGCGGCTTCGATCACGCCGGGATCATTGGGGTCGAGGAAGACACCCAATTGCGCATCGTACAGATCGGTTGTGTTGGCCTGATTGGCCGCCTCTTCGATCTTGTCGGCATCGTAAAGCATCACGCCGAGATACCGGATGCGCCCCACGCAAGTCTCAGAACAGACCGTCGGGTTGCCGCTTTCGATCCGGGGATAGCACAAGGTGCATTTCTCGGATTTGCCGCTTTCCCAGTTGTAATAGACCTTCTTGTAAGGGCAGCCCGAGACGCACATCCGCCAGCCCCGGCATTTTTCCTGGTCGATCAGGACGATACCGTCTTCCTCACGCTTATAGATCGCGCCGGACGGGCAGGAGGCGGCACAGGTCGGGTTCAGGCAATGCTCGCAGAGACGGGGGAGATACATCATGAAGGTGTTCTCGTATTCCCCGTAGATCTCCTTCTGGACACCCTCGAAGTTGTAATCCTGCGACCGTTTCGCGAATTCGCCGCCCAGGATTTCCTCCCAGTTCGGGCCTTTCTCGATCTTCTCGATCCGCTCGCCGGTAAGTTTTGAGAACGGGCGCGCCGTCGGGAACGCCTTCATCTCGGGCGCCGATTTCAGGTGGTCATAGTCAAAATCGAACGGCTCATAGTAATCGTCGATCTCGGGCAGATCGGGGTTGCCGAAGATATTCGACAGGATCCGCCACTTGGCCCCCTGTTTCGGCTGGAGCTTGCCCCCTCGGGTGCGCGTCCAGCCGCCATTCCAGCGCTCTTGGTTTTCCCAATCCGTGGGATAGCCGGTGCCCGGTTTGGTCTCCACATTGTTGAACCAGGCGTATTCAACACCTTCGCGGCTGGTCCAGACGTTTTTGCAGGTGACTGAACAAGTGTGACAGCCAATGCATTTGTCCAGGTTCAGAACCATGCCGATTTGTGCGCGCACTCTCATTGGGCTGCCTCCGATTTGGTTGCCTCTTGGTCGAGCCAATCGACCTTTCGCATTTTTCTGAGAACGATGAACTCATCCCGGTTTGCGCCGACGGTTCCGTAGTAGTTGAAGCCATAGGCCTGATGGGCGTAGCCGCCGATCATATGGGTGGGTTTCAGCGTGGCCCGGGTGACGGAGTTGTGGATGCCGCCCCGGTTGCCGGTCTTCTCGGAGCCCGGCGTGTTCACGATTTTCTCCTGCGCGTGATACATGAAGATGGTGCCATCTTTCATCCGCTGAGAGACAACCGCGCGAGCCGTGAGCGCCCCGTTGGCATTATAGGCCTCCACCCAGTCATTATCAGCGATCCCGACGCTTTTGGCGTCATTCTCGCTGATCCAGACCACCGGACCGCCCCGGTTGAGCGTCAGCATCAACAGGTTGTCGGTATAGGTGGAATGGATGCCCCATTTCTGGTGCGGGGTGATGAAGTTCAGCACCAGATGCGGATTGTCCTTATCGGTGTGAATGTCATCGGTAATGGTCTTGAGATCCACCGGCGGGCGGTAGGACATCAAGCCTTCGCCGAAGGCCCGCATCCACAAGTGATCCTGGTACAGCTGTTGGCGTCCCGTGAGTGTGCGCCAGGGGATCAATTCGTGGACATTGGTATAGCCTGCGTTGTAGCAAACCTTTTCGCTTTCAAGCCCCGACCAAGTCGGCGAAGAGATGATCTTCCGCGGTTGTGCCGCGATATCGCGGAACCGGATTTTCTCATCCTCTTTCGGCTTGGCCAGATGGGTGTGATCGCGGCCCGTCGCTTTGGAAAGCGCATCCCAGGCTTTGACCGAGACCTCGCCATTGGTTTCCGGCGCCAGCATCAACACCACTTCCGAGGCGTCGATATCGGTGACGATCTTGGCGCAGCCTTTCGCGGGGCCATCTTCCCAGACACCGTTCAGATCGCGCAGATGCTGCACCTCATGTTCTGTGTTCCAGGTGATGCCTTTGCCGCCATTGCCAAGCTTGTCCATAAGCGGGCCAAGGGCCACGAAGCGGTCATAGATCGCCGTATAGTCCCGCTCCACCGGCACATAGTTCGGCGCGGTTTTGCCGGGGATCAGGTCACATTCGCCTTTCTTCCAATCTTTGACCTGGTCTTGCGCGATCTCAGCTGGGGTATCGTGCAAGATCGGCAGGGCCACCACATCGGTCTCCTTGCCGAGCACCTCCGGCGCAACCTCTTGGAACTTCTTGGCAATGGCCTTGAAAATCTCCCAATCCGATTTGGACTCATAGGCCGGGTCCACGGCCGCCTGAAGCGGGTGGATGAACGGGTGCATGTCCGAGGTGTTGAGATCGTTTTTCTCGTACCAAGACGCAGTGGGCAGCACGATGTCGGAGTAAACCGCCGTGGTGCTCATCCGGAAGTCGATGGTGACCAGAAGGTCGAGTTTGCCGCGTGGGGCATCGTCGTACCATTTGGCTTCTTTCGGCAATTGCTTGCCTTCCTCGCCCAGATCCTTGCCCAGAACGCCATGATCGGTGCCAAGCAGGTGTTTGAGGAAGTACTCATGGCCCTTGCCGGAGGAGCCCAGAAGGTTCGAGCGCCAGACAAAGAGGTTGCGCGGCCAGTTCTCTGGCGCATCCGGGTCTTCGCAGGACATTTCCAGATCGCCGGAGGTGAGCTGCGCAGCGATGTAATCCTTGGGCTCCTGACCTGCGGCTTTGGCGGCCTTCACCACCTCCAGCGGGTTGGTCTTGAGCTGTGGGGCCGAGGGCAACCAGCCCATCCGTTCCGCTCGGATGTTGTAGTCGATCATCGTTGCGTCCCAGTCGCCTTCTGGCGCGGTGGGCGAGAGGATCTCGTCCGAGGTCAGCTGCTCATAACGCCACTGATCCGTATGGGCATACCAAGCGGAGGTGGAGTTCATGTGCCGGGGCGGACGACCCCAGTCGAGCGCAAAGGCCAAGGGCAGCCAGCCGGTCTGCGGGCGGAGCTTCTCCTGACCCACATAGTGGGCCCAACCACCGCCGGATTGCCCCACGCAGCCACACATCACCAACATGTTGATGACGCCGCGATAGTTCATATCCATGTGGTACCAGTGGTTCATCGCCGCACCGATGATGACCATCGATTTGCCTTGGGTTTTCTCGGCGTTCTGCGCGAACTCCCGGGCCACATGGATGATTTTGTCGGCGGAAACGCCGGTGATCTTCTCGGCCCAGGTGGGGGTGCCCGGCACGTCATCGGCATAGTCGGAGGCGACCCAATCACCGCCCAGGCCCCGGTCGAGGCCATAATTGGCGCAGAACAGGTCGAAAACCGTGGCGACTTTGATCTCACCTTCGGCGGTGTTGACCACCTTGACCGGAATATGCCGGGTCAAGACGTCGGGGCGCGTGTCGCCAGTGGTGAATTGCTCGGTCGCCGCAGCGCCGAAATAGGGGAAGTCGACGCCCAAAACATCGTCATGATCATCGTCGAGGATCAGCGACATTTTTAGATCGGTCTCAGCCTCACCAGCGCGCTCTTCGAGGTTCCATTCGCCGTCTTCGCCCCACCGATAGCCAATCGAGCCATTCGGCGCGACCAACCCACCCGATGCGCCGTCAAACGCCACGGTTTTCCATTCGGGGTTGTTGTCTTCCCCCAGTTTTCCATCGAGATCATCGGCGCGGAGGAAACGGCCGGGGATTAGACGCCCGTCTTTCTCTTCGAGCTTCACCAGCATCGGGAAGTCGGAGTATTTCCGGGTGTATTCCTCGAAATACTCGGCCTGACGGTCCAGGTGGAATTCACGCAGGATCACGTGGCCAAAGGCCATGGCCAGCGCTGCGTCGGTGCCTTGCTTTACGTTGAGCCAGACATCGCCGAATTTGGACGCCTCGGAATAGTCCGGGCAGATGACGGCGGATTTGGTGCCGCGATAGCGTGCCTCGGTGTAGAAATGCGCATCTGGCGTCCGGGTTTGCGGCACGTTTGAGCCCCAAACCAGAAGATAGCCCGCATTGTACCAATCGGCGCTTTCGGGCACGTCGGTCTGCTCGCCCCAGGTCATCGGCGAGGCCGGCGGCAGGTCGCAATACCAGTCATAGAAGCTCATGCAGACGCCGCCCAGAAGCGACAGATAACGCGAGCCGGCGGCATAAGAAATCATCGACATCGCCGGGATCGGCGAGAAGCCGAAGACGCGGTCGGGGCCATAGGTTTTGACCGTATACGCGTTGGCCGCAGCCGTGATCTCAGTGGCCTCATCCCAGGTGGCGCGGACAAACCCGCCTTTGCCACGAGTCTCCACGTAAGACGCACGCAGGATCGGATCGGATTGCAGCTTGGTCCAAGCCTCGATCGGGCTGAGCGTCTCGCGCATTTTGCGCCAGACCTTCATCAGCCGCCCGCGCACCAGCGGGTTCTTCACCCGGTTCGCGGAATAAAGATACCAGCTATAAGAGGCGCCCCGGGCACAGCCACGCGGTTCGTGGTTCGGCAAGTCATGCCGCGTGCGGGGGTAATCGGTTTGCTGGGTTTCCCAGGTGACGATCCCGGATTTCACATAAATCTTCCAGGAACAGGACCCGGTGCAGTTCACGCCATGGGTCGAGCGGACAACTTTATCATGCCGCCAACGGTTCCGGTAGGTGTCTTCCCAATCGCGGTTTTCGCGGGTCACTTGCCCGTGGCCATTGGAGAACTGGTCCAGTTCTTTGGACTGGAGGAAGTTCAGTCTGTCGAGCAGGTGGCTCATATCTCTTGCTCCCTAGGGGTTACGCGGCCCCGCCCGAAGGGGATCTCCGGGCGGGGGAGATCAGGGTTTACGGGTTCTTGATGTACGCATTGGGGCGCAGGTAGAACCACCAGTTGATGGCGATGCAGACCGTGTAGAAGACGGCAAAGCCATAGAGCGCGTATTGCGGTGTACCAGCGCCCATCTGTTCCCCGAAGATTTGCGGGATGAGGAAGGCGCCATAGGCCGCCACGGCGCTGGTCCAGCCAAGAACGGGCCCAGCCTGTTCTTTGTTGAACGCAACCGCGATCGTGCGGAAGGTCGAGCCGTTGCCGATACCGGTTGCCGCGAAGAGCAACAGGAAGATCAGCAGGAAGGGCACGAAATACGTCTCAGGCGTGGCCGAGGCATAGGCCTGCTGCAGGATGTAGGCGAGGGCGAGTGCACAGCCGACCATCACAACAGAGATGATCTGGGTCACTTTCGCGCCACCAGCCCGATCGGCCCAGACGCCGCCCAAGGGGCGGATCAGCGCGCCGATAAACGGCCCCATCCAAGCGAACATCAGGGCAGACGGCCCGTTCGGGTTCGCCACATCGTGGGTCATGACGCCATCAACCATGATGTGTTGGAAGCCGAAGACCACCTTGATCGTCAGGCCCATCGCGGCGGAGTAGCCGATGAAGGAGCCGAAGGTCATCACATAGATGATGGTCATCGCCCAAGTGTGCTTGTTGCCGAAGATTTTATACTGGCGCGACAGGTTTTGGCCGACTTGGCCGGGGATCATCCGGAGCGCGGCCACGGTCAGAACGATGACGATCGGCAGGACGAACCATTTCGAGATCATGAAGCCGGAGCCACCAACAGCGGCTGGCAACATCAGCCAGAGGCCAAAGCCCGCACAAGCCAGGCCGATGCCATACATGAAGCCAATGATGCTAAACGCGCCGATTGGGTTCGGGATGTTGGGGCTGACATGCTCGTCGCGGATGTTGTTCATGCCGAACCAACCCAGGAAGGCCAGCGGGATGAGCGCCAGAAGCCAGACCAGACCGGCGTTTTGGATATAGGTCTCGGTGCCTGCGGGGATGCGCCCGATCAGTGTGCCAGACGTGTTGACCAGCGTTTGCGACGCGCCACCGAAGAGGCCGAAGGTCATCACCAGCGGGATCACGATCTGCATCGTGGTCACACCGAAATTGCCCAAACCGGCGTTCATGCCAAGCGAGTAACCTTGGATCTTCTTGGGGAAGAAGAACGAGATGTTGGACATCGAGGCCGCGAAGTTACCGCCGCCGATCCCCGACAGAAGCGCCAGGATCTGATACTGCCAGAGCGGCGTATCGGGGTTTTGCAATGCGATGCCTGTGCCGATGGCCGGGATCATCAGAAGCGCGGTCGTAAAGAAGATTGTATTTCGCCCGCCCGCGATGCGGATAAAGAACGTGGCCGGGATACGCAGGGTGGCGCCTGACAAGCCCGCAATCGCGGTCAGTGTGAAGAGCTGCGAGTTTTCAAACGGATAGCCTAGGTTGATCATCTGAACGGTGATGATCCCCCAATAAAGCCAGACCGCAAAGCCGCAGAGCAGCGATGGAATGGAAATCCAGAGATTGCGGTTCGCAATCGCCTTGCCGGTGGAGGCCCAATAGGCCTCGTCATCCGGGGTGTAGTTTCTAAGGTCTTGTCCCACGTGTGTCTCCTTGGACTTGTGCTTTTGCGTGGAGGGTCAACCTGCGGCCCGGAGTGACCGGGCCGCAGATCGCGTTACTTTTGGGTTTGTGGCGTGCCGCCAGCGGGTGAGAGCTTGGCCAGGGCTTCGCGGAGGTCATCCATGTCCTTGAACCGCGCCGTGACGGTCAGACCGGTGCCGCGATCGGCCAATCCAACCCGTTCGCTGCCGGCAAAGATCGTGGCCAGATCGGCTTCGGTTTCTTGGCGGACACGGGCTTCGTCAGCGATGGCTTGGTCGACCGACGAGATCACATATTCATCGCCAAACCCGCCTTCGGGCTCTTTCAGCAGGAAGTAGCAAGCCAACCAGCTGATCGCGGCACCAGCCGAGATGATGAAGAAGAACTGCGACGGCGTGACATACATGAAGATGAAGAGGTAGAAGACCGCGCCGACATTGCCGTAGGCCCCTGCCATACCCGCGATCTGGCCGGTGACGCGGCGCTTGATCGATGGGATGATCCCGAAGGTCGCTCCCTCGGCTCCTTGCACGAAGAACGAGCAGCCGATGGTGATGGCAATCGCGATGATCAACGGCCAGGTGCTGTCGAGCAGACCCATGAGCGCAAAGCCGATGGCGATCCCCAGCATATAGGCCAGCATCACGAAGCGACGGTTGCCCATCCGGTCGGAGACCAGGCCGCCCATCGGTCGGGCGAAAAGGTTCACGAAGGCGAAGGACGACGCGATGATACCGGCGGTCACCGGGGTCAGCCCCCAGGTTTCCTGGAAGAACAGTGGCAACATCGAGACCACGGCCAGTTCCGCGCCAAAGTTGGCGAAATAGGTCGTGTTGAGCGCCGCCACCGAACTAAACGGATAGCGGTCATCCTCCGGCACACCTTTGCGCAGGATCGGAAGGTTGACGCGCAGCACTTGCCAGACCTGGTAGATCACCACCACGACGATTGCGGCATAACAGAAGCTGGCCGTCATCGTGTCGATATAGCCGAGGTTCTGCACCCGCCAGACAAGGATCGACAGAATCCCGATCAGGGGGATGGTGAAGAGGATCAACAGACCAAGGTCGCGATAGGTGGAGACCTCCAAAGCCGCAGCTTTGCGAGGTTTCTTATGGGTGTCTTTGGTCGGACCATCGGTAATGGCGAACCAGTAGAAAACGCCGTAAGCCGCCATGATGATGCCGGAGGTGGCAATCGCATAGCGCCAGCCATCGTCGCCGCCATAGACCGACAAGGCCACCGTCGGGATGGTCAGAGCCGCAGCGGCGGACCCGAAGTTCCCCCAACCGGCATAGAAGCCTTCGGCAAAGCCGATGTCGCGCGGTTTGAACCACAGGGCGGTCATGTGAATGCCGACCACGAAGGAGGCCCCGACCGAGGACATCACCAAACGGGCGAAGAAGAGTTGTTCACGGGTATCGCCGAAGGCGAAGAACAGCGTCGGAATGGCCATTGAGACCATCAAGACGGAGAAAACTCGCCGGGGCCCCCATTTGTCGAGCGCCATACCGACAACGATCCGCGCCGGGATCGTCAGGGCCACGTTGGCAATCGCAAAGAGCCGCAGGTCGTCCCGGGTCAACCAATCGGCGGACCGCAAAATGGACGACGCCAGCGGCGCCATGTTGAACCATACATAGAAGGTGATGAAGAAGGCGATCCAAGTGAGGTGGAGCGCCCGAATTTCCCGGTTTTTAAACCGGAAGACGTCTGAGACTTTCATTTCTAACCTCGGTCGGGCTTAAAGAGTGGCTGGCGTTTCACTGTGTGTTGGGGATCAATCCGCACCGGTCGGAATAATCAGGAGCGGGCATTGCGCCCGGCGGGCGAGAAAGGCCGAAACCGACCCAAAGGTCATGTGGTCGAACTCTTCCACCAGCGCGTCGAGACGGCGGGTGATGAAATTGCCGTCGGGCTTGTGGCTGTGGCGCGCCATGACCAAGAGGTCTGGGCGGCGCTCATCGGCCGCGCGCAAGATCATCTTGCGGGCGTCCCCCTCGGCCATCAGCACCTGGGCTGAAAACCCCGCCGCAGTCAGCTCAGCTGCGGCGGCTTCAACGCCGGCCTTCTGATCCGCAAATTGCTCATTAAACATGTCATCGGCACCCGCCGTGGCGCTGCCGACATCTTCGATTACCGAGATCAGCGTAATGCTGGGCTTGGCGGATGCGAACATTTCCTTGACGACCTCAAGTGTGATCCGCGCGTTGCGCGAATGGTCGTAGGCGATCATGACATCCATCTGTGTCCTCCTAGGTCTGTCCCTTCCCGCTTTGCGATGCGGGTGCTTGCCCAAGGAGGCGCCTAAACTCGGCGTTCCGACTTGATCCGGATCAAAAACCGGGATTTTTCTTTTAAAATAAATGGATTACCGAAAACTGTTGTGTCGAGCGAAAACTGGGGTCAAGTTCCCACTCAAGAATTGCGTATCGATTGATTGATATTTATCAAGTAGTCAGACGACAATCGTCAATCACTGTCTTGCGAGCCCTTGATGCCCATTCACGACCTGCCCGAGATTCGGGCCCTGCCACTGTTTGAAGATATGGCACAGGAAAGCTTCGACGCGCTGTTTCGCGGTGCCTATGTGCAGACCTTTCCACCGCAGGTGGAGCTCATCACTGAGGGTGACCGGTCGGATTTTCTGCATGTCGTGATCTCTGGCAGTGTCGAGCTCTTCGCGAGTTGGAACCGACGGAACACGACAATGGCTACGGTGCGCCCGATATCAACCTTTATCTTGGCGGCCACAATCAAGGACGCGCCCTATCTGATGTCTGCGCGGACGATGGAGAAGAGCCGGGTTGTGTTGATCCCATCCATGGATGTCCGGGATGTGTTTGAGACAGATAGCGAGTTTGCCCGCGCCGTGGTGACAGAGCTGGCGCAATGCTATCGCTCGGTGATCAAGAACACCAAGAACCTCAAACTACGCAGCTCGATTGAACGGCTGGCGAATTTCTTGATCCGGGGTCATGAAACCAATGGCCACGCGCTTGAATATGATCTGAACCTGGAGAAGCGCCGGCTGGCCTCGTTTCTCGGCATGACATCAGAAAACCTCTCACGCGCGATTAAAGCGCTGAGACCCTATGGCGTCGAAATCGATGGCCAAAAGGTCAGGATCACCGATTTGGACGACCTGCGGAAACTGGCAAAACCGAGCCCATTGATCGACGATTACTCGACGTGATCGGCAAAAGACGACTGCCGTGCCGATGTCTTGCGGTTTTTCTTCTGACAGAGCATGTTCTTAGCCAGTCCTAAGTGCTGGAAAGGGTATCTGTGGCCGTTATCTCGGAACATCATATCTTTTTGTCCGAGGATCATTCGGTGGGGCTGCAAACCCGACTGAAAGAGACGATCACGCGGGCCATATGGGATGGCCGGTTCTCCCCCGGCGATCGTTTGCCTGCCACCCGCGCATTGGCGCGCCATCTGGGTATCTCGCGGATCACGGTCAGTCTGGCTTACGACGCCCTGGTTGCGTCTGGCTATGTCGTGCCGCATGCGCGCAGTGGGTTTTTCGTGGCAGATGACGCCCCCAATCGGCGCGACACGGTCGGGGCGGCGACACCGGGCTCGGATCAGCGGTTGGATTGGCAGGCGCGCTTGGGGCCTCCGCCAGCGGCGCTGGGCAATCAGGCCAAGACCGAAGACTGGCGGCGCTTCCAATACCCGTTCATCTTTGGTGAGCCGGATTTGCGACACTTCCCCGTGGATGACTGGCGCGACTGCGTCCGTCAGGCGCTGGGCAAGCGTTATTTCGAGCGGGTGGCGGATGATGCGGCAGACCGCGATGACCCGATGCTGTTGGAGCAAATCGTCAAACGCAGCATCTCAGGCCGGGGTGTGGCGGCCGAAATGTCCGAAGTTTTGGTCACGACCGGCGCGCAGAACGCCCTTTGGCTCGCGGCTCGTGTGTTGCGGGTACAAGACCCAGACGGCACGATGGTGATGGAGGAGCCGGGCTATCCAGAACTGCGCAACCTGCTGACTGCGATGGGGGTGAAGATTGCGCCTGTGCCGGTCGATGAGGAAGGGTTGATCGTTGATCAGATCCCGCCCGGCACAAGCGTGGTTTTCGTCACGCCCAGCCATCAGGCGCCAACCGGCGCCACGATGTCGATGGCGCGGCGCAAGGCGCTTTTGGAGCGGGCCGAAGCGGATGATTTCATCGTTGTCGAGGACGATTACGATTATGAAATGAGCTATCAAAGCCCAAGCTTGCCAGCGCTCAAATCCCTCGATGAGCGCGCCCGGGTGATCTATATCGGCAGCTTCTCGAAATCGGTCTTTCCGGGGCTCCGCCTGGGCTATCTGGCGGCGCCAGAGCCGTTTGTGCAGCATGCCCGCGCTCTGAGGACCATGGTGGTGCGCCATCCGCCGGGGCTGACCCAACGCACGGTGGCCTATTTCCTCTCCGCCGGGCATTACAATGCCCATTCGCGGCGGATGCGGGCGCGGATGGAGCGGCGTCACTCAATTCTGCGGAGCGCGTTGCAGGCCGAGGGGCTGCTGACCTCTGATGCGACGACAACCTTTGGCGGCGCGTCTTTATGGCTGACCGGGCCGGAGCGGCTGGATGCCGACCGGCTGGCCGTCGATCTTCGCGAGAAAAATGTGCTGATCGAGCCGGGATCAGCGTTTTATGCGTCCGACGCGCCGCCCAGAAACACCATTCGGGTGGGGTTCTCAACAATCCCCACCGCGCGTATTCCGGATGGCGTTCAGATCATCGCCGCCGCAATCCGGGCGCAACTGGCCGAACGCTAAGCCTTCACCCGCTCGCTTTTCGGGTCGTAGAGCGGTTTCAGGCTGGGTGTGGCGGCAATCCGGTCGCCTGCGACTTCGATCTCATAGCTTGAGGCCAGCACATCCGCCGCCGCTTCGCCGGGGCAGGGGACGTAGCCCATCCCGATTGAGGCCCCAAGCGTGTGGCCGTAATTGCCCGAGGTGATATAGCCAACGATCTCGCCGTCCCGCAGGATCGGCTCCGCATGGAACAGAAGCGGTTCTGGCTCAGTCAGTTGGAATTGCAGAAGGCGGCTTTGCAGCCCCTCATCCTTGCGTCTGAGCACCGCGTCCCTGCCGATGAAATCCGGCTTGGCCGTTTTCACCGCGAAGCCGAGGCCCGCCTCGAGCACATGATCCTCGCCGGTGATGTCATGGCCGAAATGGCGGAAGCCCTTTTCGATCCGGCAACTGTCCATCATATGCAGGCCGCAAAGTTTCATCCCATGCGCGGCCCCGGCCTCAAGCAAGGTCTCGAATACATGCGCGGCCTGATCCGTGGAGACATAAAGCTCCCACCCAAGCTCTCCCACATAGGTCACGCGATGGGCACGAGCGAGGCCCATGCCGATCTCGATCTCGCGGGCCCAGCCAAAGGGAAAGGCATTGCCCGACCAATCGGCCGGGCTGACCGCGCGCATCACATCGCGGGATTTTGGCCCCATGACGCAGATCACCGCTTCGGCGGCGGTCATATCGGTGAGGACGACACTGTGGTTGCCTTTGTGGCGATGCAGCCAAGCCAGATCACGGATGAGTGTCGCAGCCGGGGTCACAATGAGATAGGCGGTCTCGCTGAGCCGGGTGATGGTGACATCGGCCTCGATCCCGGCATTTGCGTTCAGAAGCTGGCTATAGACGATCCGACCGACCGGCACAGACATGTCGCCGCCTGCCACAAAATTCAGGAACGCTTCTGCATCCCGGCCTTCGACCCGGATTTTGCCAAAGGACGACATGTCGTAAAGCCCAACCCCTTCGCGGACCGCTTCATGCTCTGCGCGCTGATTGTCGAACCAGTTCTGGCGGCCCCAGGAATAGTCGTATTCCGGCGCTTGACCGGGATTGGCGAACCAATTGGCGCGCTCCCATCCGGCAAATTCCCCAAAGACGGCGCCTTGGGCTTTCAGATGTTCGTGCAGCGGCGAGCGACGAATGCCCCGCGCGGTGGCCTTCTGGCGATAGGGGAAATGATCCGCATAGAGCAGGCCAAGCGTCTCGCTGGCGCGGGTCTTGAGGTAGCGTTTGTTGCGTTGGAACGGCTGCGCGCGCTGGATATCGACATCGCCGATATCGAACGGCGCAAGGCCCGTGTCCATCCAATGCGCCAGCGCCATGCCAGCGCCACCAGCGGATTGAATGCCGATGGAGTTGAAGCCTGCCGCAACCCAATAGCCGTCAAGATTGGGGGCAGGGCCCAAGTGATACGCGTCATCGGGCGTGAAGCTTTCCGGACCATTGAAGAAGGTATGAATGCCCGCCTCCGCCAGCATCGGCACCCGTTCGATGGCCTGTTCAAGGATTGGCTCGAAATGGTCGAAATCCTC
The DNA here is from genome assembly GCF_013179285.1 of Roseobacter sp. HKCCD6576-2. GTDB lineage: Bacteria > Pseudomonadota > Alphaproteobacteria > Rhodobacterales > Rhodobacteraceae > Rhodophyticola > Rhodophyticola oceani. Next base: position 1,153,058 of record NZ_WVNW01000001.1, read on the forward strand.
GGGCAGTTGGTCGAATTCGAAATCCTCTGGGATCGGACCCCAGGGTTTGGCCACCGGTTCAAACGCGCCAAGCAGGATCTTGCCCGCGTCTTCTTTGTAATAGGCGCATTCGTCCGGGACGCGCAGCACCGGAAGCTGCGTCAGATTGGGAATGTTTTCGGTGACGATATAGAAATGCTCGCAGGCCTGAAGCGGCACATTCACACCTGCCATGGCACCAAAATCGCGAGCCCACATGCCGGCGCAATTGACGACGTGATCGCAAGTGATCGTGCCTGTCTCGCCGCCCTGATCCCAGGACACGCCCGTGACCCGACCGCCCTCTTGGCTCACACCGGTGACTTTGACATTCTCGATCACCTTCGCGCCGCGTCGCCGGGCCCCTTTCGCCATCGCCATGGCGATATTCGCCGGATCGCCTTGGCCATCCAGCGGCAGATAGACTGCTGCCGTCATTCCATCGGTGCTGACATGCGGATAGCGGGATTTCACCTCTGTATCGGTGATCTCCTCCACCTCGACACCAAAGGCGCGCGCCATCGAGGCTTGGCGCAGCACCTCTTCGCGCCGCGCCTCGGTCAGCGCCATGGTGATCGAGCCGCAGCGGCGGAACCCCGTCGCAATCCCGGTCTCGGCCTCTAACTCGGAATAGAGTTCTTGGCTGTATTTCGCGAGTCGCGTCATGTTTTTTGAGGCGCGCAACTGCGCGATCAGGCCGGCCGCGTGCCATGTGGTGCCCGAGGTCAGGCGCTTGCGCTCCAAAAGCACCACATCGGTCCAACCGAGCTTGGTCAAATGATAGGCGACCGAGCAGCCGGCGACACCGCCACCAACGATGACGACACGGGCATGGGAGGGAATTTGGCTCATGCTTTGATCCGTTCATTTGTCGGGTCATAGAGGGTCATCGACGGTTGGATGACCGCTTTCAACCGCTCACCAAAGACATCGATTTCCACCTCGCCCTCAATGCCGCGATCCACCATGCCAAGCGCGATGGCCTGGCCAGTCCGGTGGCCATAGGCGGCGGAACTAACGAGGCCGACCCGGGCGCCGTTTTGCCAGATCGAGCTCAGCCCTGGCGCGTCGCGTTCGCCCGGCTCGACCAGCATCGAGACCATCCGGCGATCGGCTTCGCCCGCAAGGGGCGCGCCAAGTTCGGCCAGTGTGTAATCGGCGTTCAGGTCATTGCCCCAATGCATGTACCCCTTCTCGATCCGCATCGATTCCATCGCATACATGCCGAAGGGTTTCAGGCCATGGGCCGCACCCGCCGCCATAATCGTGTCGAAAGCTTCGGCTGCGATCTCTTTCGGCATATGCAACTCCCAACCAAGCTCACCCACAAAGGAGAGCCGCAGGAGGTCGAAGGGCTGGCCATTTACTTGCGCCGTCTGATGGCTGAGCCAGCTTTTCTCGAGATCAGCCTCGATCGCGCCCTCCAGAACTTTGCGCGCATTGGGGCCGGTGACCAGCATGACCACCGTGTCATCGGTTGTATTGGTCAGTGTCAGCCCGGCGGGCAGGGTGGATTTCAGAAGCTCGAAATCCTTCCATTCGGCCACCGCCGCGGTCATCAGGAGGAAATCCTCCTCGCCGCGCCGGGTGATCGTCATCTCTGCGGCAAACCGGCCCTTGCTCGTTGCGAAATAGCCAAGTTTCGTCCGCCCGACCTTTGGCGCTTTGCCAAGGATTTGACCTTCCAGCCATTCCGCCGCGCCCGCACCCGTCAGGTGATAATGCGTGAGGCCGGTCAGATCGAGGAGGCCTGCCTTTTCGGTGACATGTGCCACCTCGCGCGCAACGGCCTTGTACCAAGGGCCTTCGCGGTCCCAAGTCGCGCAATCTTCCGGGTCGGTGTTGTCGCCCGGTTCCGCAAACCAGACCGGGCGCTCCCAGCCCGAAAATGCGCTGAATACGGCACCCGTATCAGCCAGTTTCGGCTGGATCGCGGAAAGCCGTTTGTTCCGTCCCTCAGGCCAGTTGTAGTGCGGGAAGCCCATCGCGTATTCGTGGTCGTAAATCTCCTTGCCCTTGGCGTTGGCGTAGTCCTGATCGGCATACCCCGTGAAACGGCGCGGATCGACGGACCAGCCATCCCATTCCGGCTCGCCTTCGACAATCCAGTCCGCCAGCAGCTTGCCAGCGCCGCCCGATTGCACAATGCCAAAGGTGAAGGCGGTTGCCTCGAACGCATTTGGCACGCCCGGCATCGGCCCGATCAGTGGCAAGCCGTCCGGCGCATAGGGGATCGGGCCATTGATCACGCGCTGCAAACCGACCGACCCCAGAAGGGGCACGCGTTCGCAGGCATCCTCGATATAGCTCTCGATCCGCTCCAGATCATCCGGGTAAAGCTGGAAGCTGAAATCATCGGGGCGTGGGTCATCGGCCGATTGCCAATGAATGCGCCCGCCGTTTTCATAGGGGCCAAGCAGCAGCCCGTGTTTCTCCTGCCGGAGATAGTAAGAACTGTCGGGGTCGCGCAGCATAGGCATCACCGGCGCGTCAACCAATTCGGGGATTTCTTCGGTGACGAGATATTGGTGCGCCATCACCACTTGCGGGATCACCCGACCGCCAAAGGGCAGGAAATGCGCCGCAATATCCTGGCTGTAATAGCCCGCGGCGTTCACCACGATCTCGCAGCGGATCTCACCCTTTTCGGATTTCACGACCCATTCATCGCCCTGCCGGTCAATGCCGGTGACGGGGCAGCCGCGAATGATCGTCGCGCCGCCTTTCCGCGCGCCGGTGGCATAGGCCTGGGTCAGTTGCGAGGGGTCGATATCGCCATCCAGCGGATCCCAAAGCCCGCCTTTCAGGTCATGATGCTCCATCTGCGGGATTTTCTCGCGCAGATCGTTGAAATCCATCATCTCCATCACGCGGCCCTGGCTGCGCGCCATGTCGGCCACATGCGCGAATTCGCGCATCCGTTCGTCGGTATGGGCGATCCGTACGGCACCGGTCTGGTGATAGTTGATCGGATATCCGACCTCGTCGCCGAGTCTCGAGAAGAGGTCGATCGAATAGGCTTGGATCGCCATGATGGTCCAGTTGCCCGCGAAGGTTGGGCAATTACCAGCGGCGTGCCAGGTCGAGCCCGCCGTCAGTTCGGATTTTTCGAGAAGAACCACATCGGACCAACCGGCCTGCGTCAGATGGTAAAGCGTCGAACAGCCGACCGCGCCGCCACCAATGATGACGACGCGTGCGGTAGAGGGGAAATCTGCCATATGATTAAGCCGTGGTTTTATCGAGGGTTTTTCGGAACTTATCGACGATCTCGTCGACATGGGCGCGCTCGGCGATGAATTGCGGCGCGAGAACCGCGTTGTCGCCGGTGAATTTGACGCTGAGCCCTTCCCAGAACATCTCTTTCTGAAGCGCGGTGCCGCGCATGCCGGGGCCGCCATTGGGGAAGACCTCGACACTGGCCATAAGGCCAGCGACGCGGATATCCTTGACCATCTCGTGGCCCTTCAACCCGGCAAAGAGTACCTCTTCGAAATAGGGCGCCAGATCGGCGGCGCGCTGGATCAGGTCTTCCTCTTCCAGGATGTCCATCATCGCGATACCTGCGGCACAGGCGGCGGGATGACCGGAATAGGTGTAGCCGTGGAAGAACTCGGTCAGGCCGCGCGGGCTGCTGCCGACCACGGTGTCATAAATCTCGTCCTTCACGGCAACGGCCCCCATCGGGATCGAGCCGTTGGTCAGCGCCTTCGCCATGGTCATGATATCGGGCTCAACGCCATATTTTTGTGCCGCGAAATTGGTGCCGAGCCGGCCAAAGCCGGTGATCACCTCATCAAACACCAACAAAATGCCGTGCTGATCGCAGATTTCGCGGAGCCGTTCCAAATAGCCTACGGGCGGCGGCAAGGTGCCGGTAGAGCCAGCGACCGGCTCGACAAAGACGGCGGCGATATTGCCGGGGCCATAGGTGGCGCAGATGCGCTCCAAGTCATTGGCCAGTTCGACGCCGTTGTTTTGCGGCTGCCCACCCGGGATGAACAGCTCATCTTCGCTCCAGGTGTGACGCATCATCACCACGCCAGGCACGGTGGCATGAAAAATGTCGCGGTTCTTTACCATGCCCGAGAGGGAGACACCGCCGATATTCACCCCGTGATAAGCGCGCTCCCGGCTGACAAAACGGGTCCGCATGTCGCCACGGGCATGATGATAGGCCATGATGATTTTCATCGCGGTATCCACGGCCTCTGACCCGGAATTCACAAAGAAAACATGGTTCATCGGCTCGGGCGTCAGGCGCGAGACCTTCTCGGCCAGCGCGAAACTGGCGGGGTGCCCGGCCTGGAACGGCATCACATAGGTGTAATCCTTCATCTGCTGATGCACGGCTTCGATGATTTTCGGATGGCAATGGCCCGCCGGAGAGCAGAACAGACCGCTCGAGCCGTCGATCAACTGGCCGCCATGGTGATCATAAAGATGCACCCCTTCGGCGCGCACGATCAGGCGCGGATCTTCTTTGAAACCACGGTTGTCCGTGAACGGCATCCAGTGCGCTTCAAGCGAGTTTGTGCTCGAGTCGTAAGCCATGGCATCCTCCTGTGTGATTTGGTGAAACTCGCGCCGCGCCCCGAGCACGTATACCTCCAGCTATGGAAAAGAATAAGGCCAGGACGCTGGATCACCTGGACCTATAACCCGTGCGATTTGGATATATAGCAAGGGCAGGTTCCGTATGAGCCTGTCAGGCGCGGCTTGCGGAGACAAGCCTCTTATCCAATGGCCGAGAGTCCAAAATAATATACGGCCACCAACATGGAGAGTTAACAAATATGTCTGGCTTTAAAATGATGGCAGGCGCCGCAGCACTTGCATTCACAGCAAGCGCGGTGTCGGCAGAGACGGTTACAGTAGCGTATTTCCTCGAATGGCCCACCGCGAACCAGGTGGCGCAAGTCGAAGAGACCTACCAGGAGCGTATGGGCGTCGATGTGGAATGGCGCGCATTCGGCAACGGCAATGAAATGACCCAGGCGATGGCCTCGGGTGACGTGGATATCGCGTTCTCGCAAGGCTTGGTGCCGTTTGTTGTCGCCGTGTCCAACGGGTTGCCGCTTGAGCTTGTCGGCGTCGCCGTGAGCTATGCCGAGGCCGATAACTGCGTCGTGCATATGGATGCAGGTGTGACCCAAGAAAACGCTGCGGAAGCACTTGTTGGAGAGACCATCGCGACGCCGATCGGCAACGTGACCCACTACAAACTGCTGCGGATGCTCGACCATCTGGGTGTGAATGCGGATGACGTGAATTTCGTGCAGATGAACGGCGCTGATGCTGCGGTGGCTCTTGCTCGTGGCGATGTGGCCGTCGGCTGCGCCTTTGGCGGCGCTCTGCAGCGGATGATGGAGTATGGCGAGCCGTTGATGACGGCGGCGGAGCAGGAAGCCATCGGTATCCGCGTCTTCGATGTCGTCTCGGTCACCTCGGATTTCGCGGCTGAGCATCCCGATCTGCTGCAAGCGTTTATGGATGTGACGGACGAGGCCAACCTGGCCTATGCCGCCGACCCGAGCGCGTATGTGGAAACCATCGCGGGTGCCGCCGGTATGGATCTCGCCGCAACTGAAAACATGCTGGGCATGTTCTCCTTCCCCTCCAGCGCCGATCAGGCATCGGAGGCTTGGCTCGGCGGAACGGTGCAGGCCTTCATGAAAGAAGTGGCGGATTTCTTTGTCGAGCAGGGGCAGCTTGACGTGGCGCTGGATGACTACTCTTCGACGGTCAACGCAAACTTCGTCAACTAACCCAAAGAGACGAGCGGCCGGGGCCATTCGGCCGCTCGTTTTTGGCGAGGGAGTAGCCATGTCACAATTATCCATCCAGAACATTTCTATGCGGTTCGATTTGCCCGATGGCGGGCACATCCAGGCGCTGAAAGATGTCTCGCTTGAACTGAACTCAGGCGAATTGATGAGCATCCTCGGCCCATCGGGCTGTGGCAAGACAACCCTTCTCAACATCGTCGCGGGCTTTCTTGCGCCGACCAACGGGCAGGTTTTGTTGAATGACCACAAGGTGCTTGGCCCCGATGCCGAACGCGGCATGGTGTTTCAGCAGGGCGCCTTGTTTGAATGGATGACGGTGGAGGAAAACGTTTCCTTCGGGCCGAAAATGCGGGGTGTCTACAACGCCGAGGCCAAGGACCATGTGCAGCATATGCTGGACGTGGTCGGGCTCAAGGATTTTGGGCCGAAACCGGTCTATCAGCTTTCTGGCGGTATGCAGCAGCGGGTCGCCCTAGCGCGGTGCTTGGTCAATGATCCAGACGTGATCTTGATGGATGAGCCGCTTGGCGCATTGGACGCCCTGACCCGCGAAAAGATGCAAGGCTTGGTCCTAAAGCTTTGGAAAGAGACCGGGAAGACGATCATTCTGATCACCCATTCGGTGGAAGAGGCGTTGTTTCTCGGCGAACGGCTGGTGGTTCTGGCCCCACGTCCGGGGCGGATTCACAAAGTCTATGATCTGCCCTTTGCCGATCAGGGCGTCGAGGGCGATGCGCGCGAGATCAAGGCGGGCCATGAATTCGTGGAGAACCGCGAGGAGATCTTGAACATGATCTGGAGCATGGAAGAAGACATTATGGCCGGGGGGCATGCGTGATGACCGATCAAAGCTCTGAAACAGATCAGACCCCGCCCACTGGTGAGCCGCAAAGCTCCCCCAGTCAGATGATGATCTGGCTTGGCTTGGCCGATAACAGCTTCACCCGGCAAAAGACCGTGAAATTCGGCGATGCCTCGGCGGTGAATTCCGGGCGGTTCTGGTCGATCATAACCCTAGTCGTGCTCTTCGGGGGGTGGACGCTTGCCACCGTGATCGGTCTCATCGATCCGATTTTCTGGCCGCCGATCGAGGGCGATCTTTATCCCTGGCCCAACCCCGAACGGGCGCGCCCGGGCGTGATCGACCGGTTCTTCTCACTCATCGCCGATGGCTACCGCAACGTGGCGCTTTGGGAGCATGTCTGGACCTCGGTCTATCGGGTGCTGCTGGGCGTGTTCTTCGGTGCGTTGGTCGGCATTCCGCTAGGCTTTGCCATGGGGCTCAGCTCTTTCTGGCGCGGGCTGTTGGACCCAATTGTCGAGTTCATGCGCCCGATCCCGCCTCTGGCGCTGATCCCGCTGGTGATCTTGTGGTTGGGCATCGATGAGACGGCAAAGGTCTTCCTGCTGTTCCTCGCGGCGCTCTTCATCATGATCATCGCCGCGCGCTCCGGTGTCGGCTCGGTTCGGATTTCTAAGGTTCACGCCGCGTATTCGCTTGGGGCGTCGAAGATGCAGGTCTTGCGCCATGTGATCCTGCCCAATGCTCTGCCCGAGATTTTCACCGGGTTGCGGACGGCGATGGGCGTCTGTTGGGGCACGTTGGTGGCTGCGGAACTGGTGGCGGCGGATCAGGGCCTCGGCTCGATGATCCTGATCGCGAAGAACTTTCTGCAAACCGAAGTGGTGGTGCTTGGTATCATCATCATCGGTGTCATCGGCTTTGGGATCGAGATGTTCATGCGCTGGCTTGAGCGCATCTTGATCCCCTGGCGCGGGAAGGGGTGAGCGCTGGTCTGGAAAGCCGCCAGTGGGGGCTTTCCAGACGCGAACGGGCGGAGCATCGGAAACCCGATCTCCACAGTCGAGCAGCCTAATAAAAAGGCCCCGAGGCAAAACCTCGGGGCCGTTCTTATGATCGGGCAGAGGCGTTAGCCGTCCAGTGCGATGGCCTGCGCCGCAGTCACGGCGATGATGTCGACGATGTCTTCGGCCACGCAGCCCCGGCTCAGGTCATTGGCCGGTCGCGCCAAGCCCTGCAGAACGGGGCCGATGGCCTTCGCCCCGCCCACACGCTGGGCAATCTTGTAGCCGATATTGCCAGCGTCCAGATTGGGAAAGATCATCACATTGGCCTGGCCCGCGCTCGTCGACCCGGGGGCTTTCTTGGCACCGATCTCAGGCACAAACGCGGCGTCGAACTGAAATTCGCCGTCGGCATCAAGTTCGGGATGGGCCGCGCGCAGTATGGCGAGCGCCTCTGTCGTCTTGTCGACTCTCTCATGGCGGGCGCTGCCTTTTGTCGAGAAGGACAGCATGGCGACTTTGGCCTCCCGCCCCGTCAGAGCACTCCAAGACCCGGCAGCCTGGGCCGCAATGGCCGCGAGCTCTTCGGCGGATGGGTCAATGACCAGCCCACAATCGGAGAAGATCATCGCATCCCGGTCTGAAGCGTGGGCCTCTGGCAAAACCATCAAGAAGAAGGACGAAACGAGCGCCGCGCCCTCGGCCTTCCCGATGATCTGAAGCGCGGTTCGGACAGTATCAGAGGTCGTCGCAACGGCGCCGCCCACTGTGCCATCCGCATGGCCAGCGCGCACCAGAAGCGCGGCAAAGACCAAACGGTCCAGAACCTGCTCCGCCGCCCTTTCCGGGGTCATACCCTTATGGCCGCGCAGGCCCACAAGCAGGTCGGCCAAGCCCGGCGTCAGATCGGAGTGTAGCGGATCATAGATGGTAATCCCGTCAGCCGAGCCACCTTGTCGTGCAATCTCGGCGACCACATCTGGGCCGCCGACAAGCGAGACCTGCGCCAAGCCAGCATCCCGTGCGGCCAAAGCCGCGGCAACGACCCGGGGGTCGTTACCTTCGCTGAGCACGATACGCTTCCCCGCAACGGCCGCGCGGGCATGTAGATCGGTCAGGACCGATGCGGTCATGCGCCGGCCTGGGGGATCATGTCATCAGGTGAAATGCCCGCCACTTCGACCGGCTTCTTCATCGCATCGCGGCGGAAGGGCTCACCCAGTTCCTGATTGATCATCGCCTCAATCAGGGTGGTCTTGCCTGCGGCTTGATCCTTCAGCGCCTGGTTCAGCGCGGCGGTGAGCTCGTCCATTGTCCGAGCCACGACGCCTTTCAGGCCACATGCCTGCGCGATTCCGGCATAGCTCACGTCATCATCCAACTCGGTGCCGACGAAGTTGTCATCAAACCAGAGGGTCGAGTTCCGCTTCTCCGCGCCCCATTGGTAATTGCGGAACACGATTTGAGTGATCCCGGGCCATTCGCCCCGGCCAATCGCCGTCAGTTCATTCACTGCGATGCCAAACGCGCCATCGCCTGCGAACCCGACGACCGGTACATCGGGGCAGCCAATCTTGGCGCCGACAATTGCGGGCAAGCCATACCCGCAGGGGCCAAAGAGGCCTGGTGCCAGATATTTGCGACCCTGATCAAAGGAAGGATACGCGTTGCCGATGGCGCAATTGTTGCCGATGTCGGACGAGATAATCGCCTCACGCGGCAGGGCCTGCTGGATCGCGCGCCAAGCCATGCGGGGCGACATCCAATCCGGTTTCGCGGACCGGGCCCGTTCGTTCCAGGTGGTGCCTGGATCGTCGTCTTCGTGATCCATCGAGCTGAGCTGCTGCGCCCAGGTTGATTTGGTCTGCGCGATCCGTGCTTTTCGCTCGTCGCGGCCTGTGTCGCCCGCGCTGTCGCTCAAGTTGGCGAGAATGCCCTTCGCGACCTTCGCCGCATCGCCGACGATGCCGACCGTGACCTTCTTGGTCAGCCCAATCCGATCCGGATTGATGTCGACCTGGATGATTTTCGCGTCTGTCGGCCAGTATTCCATCCCATAGCCCGGCAGAGTCGAGAACGGGTTCAACCGGGTGCCGAGGCAGAGCACGACATCGGCCCCCTTGATCAACTCCATCCCGGCTTTTGAGCCGTTATAGCCAAGCGGGCCGGCAAAAAGCGGGTGGTTGCCGGGGAAGGCGTCATTGTGCTGATAGCCGACGCAAACCGGCGCATCGAGCCGCTCCGCCAGCGCCTTGGAGGCGTCGATCCCGCCTTCGGAGAGGACCACGCCCGCGCCGTTCAGGATCACCGGGTTTTGCGCCTCGGACAGCAGTTTCGCGGCATCCGCGACAGAGTTTTCTCCGCCCGGAGAGCGTTCAAACTCGATCGGGTCGGCGATCTCGATATCCACGACCTGGGTCCAGAAATCGCGCGGAATGTTGATCTGCGCCGGGGCCGAGAGGCGCTTGGCTTGCGCAATCACCCGGGTCAGCACCTCGACGACGCGGCTCGGATCACGCACCTCTTCCTGATAGGCCACCATATCTTCGAACAGTTTCATCTGCTCGACCTCTTGGAACCCGCCTTGGCCGATTGTTTTGTTCGCGGCTTGAGGGGTGACCAACAAAAGCGGCGTGTGGTTCCAATAGGCGGTTTTCACGGCGGTGACGAAATTGGTGATGCCGGGTCCGTTCTGCGCGATCATCATCGACATCTTGCCAGTGGCGCGGGTGTAGCCATCGGCCATCATCCCCGCGCTGCCCTCATGGGCGCAGTCCCAGAACGTGATGCGGGCCTTTGGGAACAGATCGGAGATCGGCATCATGGCAGAGCCGATGATCCCAAACGCATGTTCGATCCCGTGGCGCTGCAGGACCTTCACAAAGGCTTCTTCGGTTGTCATTTTCATCGTGTTCTCTCCCAAGGCTTGATTGGCCGCAAATCGCGAGGTTTTATTGGATCAAGCAGAAGAGCTATAGACCGGGTAGGGCCAATCCTTCCGATGGGTATAGCCAAGTTTGGCCGTAGATGGCCATGGGGTTAACGCTGATCGCCAAACAACAAAAAACCCGGGGAAAATCCCCGGGCCTTTTGATTGGAGCGGGCGATGAGATTCGAACTCACGACCCTAACCTTGGCAAGGTTATGCTCTACCCCTGAGCTACGCCCGCTCTGTGGAGGTGGTATCTATTTTGACCGGGCCGGGGCTGCAAGAGAAAAAATGCATCCTGGGCGCAGTTTTCATCCTCGCCTGGTGGCCATCACCAGCCTGGCGGCAAAGGCGCTGGCTCAAGATAATCCCAGAGATAACCATTGCCCGGCAAATCGGCGATAACCCGTGTGGTGTAATTGCCCCAAAGTCGACCGGCGGGCGAGGTGAGGCTCCAATCCTGGATCATCTCATAGGAGAACTGCACCTGGCTGCCCTCTCGCCAATCACCCAGATTGACCGGGGCATTGTTGAGAAAGCCGGTGAATTGACCACCTGCGCGCTGTGAGATGTCGCGGACCCAGATGATCTCATCGCCATGATCGACCGGGAAGGTTTGAAACGCGACCTTGACTGTGCCGCGCCCTTGGCTTTCGCCATCCGCGTTCAGCACCTCGGCCAAGAAGCGTGGCAGACCTGCCTGGGCCTCGGCGATAGCGGCATTCATCACCGGATCATGCTCTTCAAACACGGTTGTTTCGTCGCCCCCGCCGCCGCCGCCTTTGACCTGGGCGGCCAGTGGCGTGACCAAAGCCAGAGACATCAAGAGCGGCAGAGTGATGGCGCGGAAGCACCTCATCCCAATTCCACCAACAAATCTTTGGCATCGATCTGACCGCCTGGCGTGACATGCACCGCTTTGACTGTTGCGTCGCGGTCGGCATGGATGCCGGTTTCCATTTTCATCGCCTCAATGGTCAGAAGCAGATCGCCCTCTTTCACCTTGGCGCCTGGCTGCACGGCGACGCTGGCCACGACGCCCGGCATCGGTGCGCCGATATGGTTTGGGTTGCCCAACTCAGCTTTCGGACGTTTAGCGGTGCTGGCTGCGATCTTTCGGTTGGGGACGCGGATGGTACGGGGTTGGCCGTTCAGCTCAAAGAACACTTTGGCTTCACCCTCGTCATTGGTTTCACCCACGGCTTGCATCCGGATCACCAAGGTGACGCCGGGGTCGATCTCGGCTTCGATCTCTTCGCCCGAGTCCATGCCGTAGAAGAAGGTGCGTGTCGGCAGCGTCCGGACTGGCCCGTATTCCGCGTGGCGGGTCATGTAATCGGTGAAAACCTTGGGATACATCAGATATCCGTTCAGGTCTTCGTCATCGATCTCCAGGCCCAGCTCGGCGGAGAGGTCGCTCCGCGCCTTCTCCAAATCGACCGGTTTGAGATGCTTGCCCGGACGATCCAGTACCGGCGCTTCGTCTTTCAGGACCTTCTTCAAAATACCCGGCGGGAAGCCACCCGGCGGCTGGCCTAGATTGCCGCGCATCATGTCGATCACGCTGTCGGGGAAGGCAACATCAGTTGTCGGATCCTCGACCTGATCGCGGGTCAGGCCCTGGCTGACCATCATCAGCGCCATGTCGCCCACAACCTTGGAGGACGGCGTGACTTTCACGATATCACCAAACATCTGGTTCACATCGGCATACATCTGAGCGACCTCATGCCAGCGTTCTTCCAGCCCCAGGCTCCGCGCCTGCGCCTTGAGGTTGGTGAACTGACCGCCGGGCATCTCATGCAGATACACCTCGGAAGCTGGGGCCTGCATGCCGCTTTCAAAGGCCGCGTAATGGCCGCGCACCGCTTCCCAGTAGTCGCTGATCTCGCGCACGGATTTGATGTCGAGCCTGGTGTCGCGCGGCGTGTGTTTCAGCGCCTCAACCACAGTGCCAAGCGTCGCCTGGCTGGTATTGCCCGAGAGGGCGTCCATGGCGCAGTCGACCGCATCAACGCCTGCCTCGGACGCTGCCAGGATCGTGGCGCAGGCGATGCCTGCCGTGTCATGGGTGTGGAAATGGATCGGCAGGCCGACCTCTTCTTTCAGCGCCTTGATCAGGAGCGTCGCGGAGGCCGGTTTCAGAAGCCCCGCCATGTCTTTCAGGCCCAGAACATGGGCGCCCGCATCACGCAGAGATTTGCCCATCTCCACATAGTATTTCAGGTCATATTTGGCGCGCGCCGGGTCGAGGATGTCACCGGTGTAGCAAATCGTGCCTTCGCAGACCTTATTCGCCTCGATCACCGCATCCATCGCAACGCGCATGTTTTCGACCCAGTTGAGCGAGTCAAAGACACGGAACACATCGACGCCAGATGTGGCGGCTTGGGCCACGAAGCTTTGCACCACATTGTCGGGATAGTTGGTGTAGCCAACCCCGTTGGAGGCGCGCAGCAGCATTTGCGTCATCACATTGGGCATTGCGCGCCGGATGTCGCGCAGACGTTGCCACGGGCATTCCTGCAAGAAGCGATAGGCCACGTCGAAGGTCGCACCGCCCCAGCATTCGACGCTGAACAGCCCGGGCAGATTGGCGGCATAGGCGGGCGCCACATTGATCATATCGATTGAGCGCATCCGCGTCGCCAAAAGCGATTGGTGCCCGTCGCGCATTGTGGTGTCGGTGATCAGCAGATGTTTTTGCGCCGCCATCCAATCGGCGACGGCTTGCGGGCCTTTCTTATCCAGCAAATCGCGGGTGCCCGGCAGGATATCGGCCTTTTGCGCGGGGGCGCGGGGCAGTTTGATATCCGAGACGGGTAGGGGGCGACCGGCGGTCTCAGGATGCCCGTTGACGGTGATATCTGCGATATAGCGCAGGATTTTCGTCGCGCGGTCGCGGCGTGGTGCGAAATCGAACAGCTCCGGCGTCTCGTCGATGAACTTCGTATGATATTGATAATTCAGGAAAGTTGGATGCTTCAGCAGGTTCTCGACAAAAGCGATATTGGTCGAAACACCCCGGATGCGGAACTCGCGGAGTGCCCGGTCCATCCGCGCAATTGCCGCCTCGGGTGTGGGGGCCCAAGCCGTCACCTTCTCCAGAAGCGAATCGTAATAGCGGGTGATCACCGCCCCCGAATAAGCGGTGCCACCATCCAACCGGATGCCCATGCCGGTGGCCCCGCGATAGGCGGTGATCCGGCCATAATCGGGGATGAAATTGTTGGTCGGATCCTCGGTTGTGACCCGGCACTGGATCGCGTGGCCATCAAGCTTCACATCATATTGTGAGGCGGTGCCGGTGGCTTCGACCAGGCTTTTGCCCTCGGCGATCAGGATCTGCGCCCGGACGATGTCGATACCGGTGACTTCTTCGGTGACAGTGTGTTCAACCTGAACTCGTGGATTGACCTCGATGAAGTAGAACGCGCCGGACTCCATATCCATCAGGAACTCGACCGTGCCGGCACACTCGTAGTTCACATGTTCGCAGATCCGCTTGCCGAGCAGGCAAATCTCTTCGCGCTGTGTCTCCGACAGGTAGGGCGCGGGCGCGCGTTCCACGACTTTCTGATTGCGGCGCTGGACGGAGCAATCGCGCTCATACAGATGATAGATCGCGCCATGGCTGTCGCCGAGAATCTGCACTTCCACATGACGCGCGCGGAGGATCATCTTCTCTAGATAGCCTTCGCCATTGCCAAAGGCGGCTTCGGCCTCGCGCCGCCCCTCGCGGACCTTCTCTTCCAACTCATCGGGGCCCATGATTGGGCGCATCCCCCGCCCGCCGCCGCCCCAGGAGGCTTTCAGCATCAGCGGATAGCCGATCTCCGCCGCTTCGGCGCGGATCGCCTCCATATCGTCGCCTAGGACCTCGGTGGCAGGGATGACCGGCACACCGGCCTCAATTGCCACGCGGCGGGCGCTGGCTTTGTCGCCCAGGGCGCGCATGGTTTCCGCCTTCGGGCCGATAAAGGTGATTCCGGCCTTGGTGCAGGCATCGACGAAATCGGGGTTTTCGGAGAGAAGGCCATAGCCAGGATGGATCGCATCGGCGCCGCACATCTTGGCGACCCGGATGATCTCCTCAATCGACAGATAGGCCGCGACCGGTCCCAGGCCCTCACCGATCTTATAGGCCTCATCGGCCTTGAAACGGTGTAAACTCAGCTTGTCTTCTTCGGCATAAACCGCGACCGTGCGTTTGCCCAACTCATTGGCGGCGCGCATGACGCGGATGGCAATCTCGCCGCGATTGGCAATGAGGATTTTCTGGAATTCAGGCATCGGACACGGGCCTCCTTTTCGCAGTTGCAGCATGTCTATGACGGAGATGTGACGGCTGCAACCGCAAGCTGTGACGCTGCGTCACGAATCATGACAAGCCTGTAAGACTTCAGGCTTACTGGCGGGGCACCAACCGCTCCGGCAGATCGGCCAAACGCGCCGCCCCGATCTGCGCCATATTGGCAATCATATCTTTCACAAGAAGGTCGTGGAGGTGGGTTGGCCCGTCCGCTCCCAAGGCGCCGAGCGCGTAATGCCAGGGCCGCCCCATCATCACGAAATCCGCCCCAAGCGCCAGCGCGCGCAGAATGTCGAGGCCGCCCTCGACCCCACTATCGAACAGGATCGGCAGAGCTGTCGCGGCGCGAATGGCGGGCAATGCGTCGATCGTTGCAGGTGCAGCATCAAACTGCCGTCCCGCGTGGTTGGAGACCCAGATGGCATCAACCCCCTCGCCGCCTAATCGTGCCGCATCTTCGGCCTGCAACACGCCTTTGACGATCAACGGGCCGTCCCAGGCGGCACGCAACTCAGCAAGATAGGCCCAATCCGGTGAGGTTCTGAGCAGGTAACCAACATGGGCC
The DNA here is from genome assembly GCF_013179285.1 of Roseobacter sp. HKCCD6576-2. GTDB lineage: Bacteria > Pseudomonadota > Alphaproteobacteria > Rhodobacterales > Rhodobacteraceae > Rhodophyticola > Rhodophyticola oceani. The sequence goes on from NZ_WVNW01000001.1 coordinate 1,168,477, forward strand.
GTCGAGGGCAAAGTGCCCGTGTTTTTCGGCGCATAGCTGTCCATCAGCCGCATGCGGGGCATGCCGCTTCGCAGGATTTGGCCCGCCCAGGCAGGGCAGCGCGCCACCTGCAACGCCAAGCGCGGCGTGAGCCGTGGCGGTTGGACCAGGCCGCCGCGGGTTTGCCGCTCGCGGCGCGAGGGGGCGGGGACATCGACGGTCAAGACCAATGTGTGAAACCCGGCATCCTTGGCGCGGCGCAGCATATCGGTCCGGATCGCAGGATCACGTGGCGGATACATCTGAAACCAGCCTTGGTTGCCAATCACATCGGCCAAATCATCCGGGGTTTGAGTCGCGACGGTCGACAGGCAATAGGGCACGCCTGCGGCTGCACCATGGCGCGCCAAGATGCGCTCCGCCCCGGGCCAGATCAGGCCCGACATCCCCAAAGGCGCAATGCCGAAAGGGGCCGGATAGTCACGGCCCAGAAACCGGGTCGAGAGATCGGGCGCGATCTCACCGTGCAGGATCGACGGTTGCAAAAGCACCTGATCGAATGCGGTCCGATTGCGGGACGTGACGGTTTCGGCGCCCGTGGCGCTATCGAGATATTCCCAGACAAAATGCGGAATACGCCGCCGGGCACGGGCTTTCAGATCGCTGAGGGCGGGATATTGCTGCTCCAAGCTCATGAGGCCCAGCAAACCCGCCGCCGCGCGCTTGTCCAGAAAAATCAACGGCTCAGATGTGTCATGACCACCGTTTTATGGCTCGAAGGTCTTCCGCCTCGGCGCGGGTTGATCCACAAATCCTGCAGGCAGAACAATCTAAGAACATGCCTTCCCAGACGCAGCAACCCTATATATGCTGCGCGCATGAGCAGATTTGACGACACATTTGACGAGACGGACGCTTTCGAGGCGGCCTCCCTGTCGCGCCGCGCCATGGCCGCGCGGCCCATGCCTTACATGGACGGGCTGAACCCGGCGCAACGCGAGGCGGTCGAGGCGCTGGACGGCCCGGTCTTGATGCTTGCCGGCGCGGGCACCGGAAAAACCCGGGCGCTGACGGCGCGGATCGCACATTTGCTGGCCACCGGCACGGCGCGACCGAATGAAATCCTGGCGGTGACCTTCACCAACAAAGCCGCGCGCGAGATGAAGCACCGGATCGGCGGGTTGATGGGCGAGGCGGTTGAGGGCATGCCGTGGCTCGGCACCTTCCACGCGATCTGCGTGAAACTGCTGCGGCGTCATGCCGAACTGGTTGGGTTGAAGTCGAATTTTACCATCCTGGATACGGATGATCAGGTCCGGCTGATGAAGCAGTTGATCCTGGCCGAAGGGATTGATGAAAAACGTTGGCCTGCGCGGATGCTGGCCGGGATCATCGACGGGTGGAAGAACCGCGCCTGGACTCCGGAGAAAGTGCCCGCTGGAGAGGCGGGGGCTTATAACAAACGCGGTGTCGAGCTTTACGCGGCCTATCAAGCGCGACTGAAGACGCTGAATGCGACCGATTTTGGCGATCTGCTCCTGCATATGGTGACGATTTTCCAGGAGAATGAGGATCTTCTGGCGCAGTATCAGCGCTGGTTCCGCTATATCCTGGTGGACGAATACCAAGATACCAATGTCGCGCAATATCTCTGGCTGCGGCTTCTTGCGCAGGGGCATCAGAATATCTGCTGCGTCGGCGATGATGACCAGTCGATCTATGGTTGGCGCGGGGCCGAAGTGGGCAATATCCTGAGGTTTGAAAAGGATTTCCCAGGCGCGAAGGTCGTGCGCCTGGAGCAGAATTACCGCTCGACTGGGCATATCCTGGCGGCGGCCTCGGGCGTGATTGCGGGCAACAAAGGGCGGCTTGGCAAGACGCTTTGGACCGATGGCGAGGATGGCGAGAAAATCCGCCTGATCGGCCATTGGGATGGCGACGAGGAGGCCCGTTGGGTTGGCGATGAGATCGAGGCGATGGAGAAGGGCACGCGCGGCATGGACCCGATCAGCCCGGACGGCATGGCGATTTTGGTCCGCGCCAGCCATCAGATGCGCGCCTTCGAGGATCGGTTTCTGACCATCGGTCTGCCCTATCGGGTCATCGGTGGCCCGCGGTTTTATGAGCGGATGGAGATCCGCGATGCGATGGCCTATTTCCGCGTGGTGGTCAGCCCCGAGGACGATCTGGCCTTTGAGCGGATCGTGAACACGCCGAAACGGGGCCTTGGTGACAAAGCGCAGCAGAATATCCAGATCACGGCCCGGCAAAACGGCGTCAGCCTGGTGGAAGGCGCGCGGATTTTGCTGGCCGAGAAAGGCATCGGTGGCAAGGGTGCCAAGGAACTGGCCCGGTTGATCGAGGGGATCGATCGCTGGCGCATGATGCTGCTTGGGTCGAGAGTGGCCTCTGCGCCGGAGAGTGACCTGATCGAGGTGGAGCGCCCGGCGGGGGCCGCCCCCAGCCATATCGAACTGGCGGAGATCATCCTCGATGAGAGCGGCTATACCGGCCATTGGCAAAACGACAAAACGCCCGAAGCGCCGGGACGGTTGGAGAACCTGAAGGAATTGATCAAGGCCCTGGAAGGCTTTGAAAACCTGCAAGGGTTCCTCGAACATGTCAGTCTGATCATGGATAACGAGACCGAGGATGGAGAGCCGAAAGTCACGTTGATGACGCTGCACGCAGCCAAAGGGCTCGAGTTCCCCGCTGTGTTCTTGCCGGGCTGGGAGGATGGGCTGTTCCCCAGTCAGCGCTCGATGGATGAGGAGGGGATGAAGGGACTCGAGGAAGAACGTCGGCTCGCCTATGTCGGCATCACCCGGGCCGAAGAGGTCTGCACGATCTCTTTCGCGGGCAATCGCCGGGTCTATGGCCAATGGCAAAGCCAAATGGCCTCGCGTTTCATCGATGAATTGCCCGAAGAGCATGTGGAGGTGCTGACCCCGCCTGGGCTTTACGGCCACGGCACGGGCATGTCGGGCAGTGCGTCGCCGACGGCGGGGATGATGCGCGGCTCGGACCTGCACCAGAAAGCGGCGGAGGCGAATGTTTATAACTCGCCCGGCTGGCGGCGGCTCCAGGCCAATCAGGGCCAACGCGGCATGAGCCAGCCGCGGGAAAGCCGCAACATGACCATCGATGCCGAAGCGATCAGCGCGTTTTTGCTGGACGACCGGGTGTTCCACCAAAAATTCGGTTATGGCCGCGTGAATGCGGTAGAAGGGGATAAGGTCGAAGTCGTTTTCGACAAGGCGGGCGTGAAACATGTGGTGGGCCGGTTCTTGGTCGCCGCAGATAGCGCCGGAGACGTGCCGTTTTAGGGACAAACGGCGGGGGAGCACGTGCTTGCCGACGGAGGGATGACCCGAACCGGGGAGGCTGCCGCATGAAAACACTGGTTTTGGAACCCGATCCTGTCCGCGCCCGGGCGTGGGTTGCACGCTATGGCATGGCCCATAACAGCTGCGATGTGGCGCAAAGCCCGGGGCAGGCGCGGCTGATGCTGATTGCCGAAACATATGACCGGCTTTGTCTCAGGCCCGGCCAGTTGGAGGGGCAAAGCCACGCGATCTTGTCTGTCGCGCGGGCTTGCAACCCGGAATGTGAAGTCGTTGATCTCAATAGAAAGACCCGGCGCCCGATTTCCGGACCCTCTTTGGGCCTCTTGGCGGATGCGAAACGCGATCTGCGGGCGGAGCCTTAGGCAGCGATCTATCGGTCGTCCGGCGGCCTCTATGGTGCCTAGCATCTTGTAAGCACCGTTTCGCATGCTTCGGTTAGCCTCAGCCTGCGTTCTATGCCGTCAAAATTGGGTAGAGCGAGGCCACCAAAAGCAGGGCCATCAAGATGTTGAAGGCCCGGAGCCGTGCCGGGTTGGTCAACAAGCGGCGCATTTGTAGACCCAACCAAGCCCAAGACCCAACCGAGGGCAGGTTAATCACGCCAAAGACCACCGCCATGACCAGCAGATCGTCGAAGCCGCGCCCAGGCGGCGTGTAGACGGTGATGGCCGTCAAGGCCATGCTCAACGCCTTTGGGTTAACCCATTGGAACCCGGCGGCCTGCAGGAAGGTCAGCGGCGTGCCGGCGGCCTGCACCTCCGGTAAAATCGGGACGGCTGAGCCTATTTTCCACGCCAGATAAAGCAGATAGCCGACACTGACGACTTTCAGGATCGTATAGATCACCGGATAGGCATCAAAGATCTGGATCAGACCGGCACCGATTGCCACGGCCATGATCACAAAGCCAAGCGCCACGCCCAACATATGCGGAATGGTTCGGCGCATCCCGAAATTGGCGCCGGACGCCATCAGCATCAAGTTGTTCGGTCCCGGCGTGATCGAGCTGACGAAGGCGAAAAGCGCAAGCGCGGTGATGAGGTCAAGTGTCATATGCGCAACGTTAGGCGGCATCAGGCGCAATGAAATTGCAAAGTGACGTGTTCAATGGATAATCTTGCAACAAATGACGAGGATGGATGGAAAAGACCGCCAGATATTGCGTGAACTGTCCCGGGATGGGCGGATCAGCAATCTGGATCTGGCTGAGCGGGTGACGCTCAGCCCGTCGGCTTGTCTGCGGAGGGTTGCGGCGCTCGAAACCGCTGGCGTCATCACGGGCTATCGCGCGGTTTTGGACCCGGTGAAAATGGGCATCGGCTTTACAGCCTATATGGCCGTGGGGCTGTCGGAGCATTCCAAGCGCGCACAGGAGGCGTTTGAGCGGGCGGTTGCCCGAGCGCCGGAGGTGCGGGAGTGTCATAACATCACCGGCAGCGTGGAATATCTGTTGCGGGTCGAGGCGGCAGATTTGAGCAGCTACAAGACCTTTCATACCGATGTTCTGGGCGCGCTGCCGCAAGTTGCGACGATCACGACCTATGTGGTGATGGGGTCACCGAAGGACGAACGCGCTTAGCTTGCGGTCTCTCTGGCCAAGAGCCAGTCCAACCCAAGCCCTAACTCAGCCCAAGCCGTCTCGGTCAGGTCTGCCGGTGCGTGCGCCGCGGCTAGGACGGCCCCATGAGTGTAGTCGATCAGCACTTGGGACATCCGATCTGGGTCAGCGAGACCCATCTGCGCCGCAAGGTCGCAAAGCTGCTCGAACATCTTCTCAAACCGCCCTGAAAACAGCGTGGGTGTGGCGAAGATGTAGAGCGCGAGAGACGGGACTTCTTGCACGCATCTGGCATGGCGGAGGAGCAGTTCACGGAGTTGGTCTTTGGGTGGACCGGCGGTGAGCGGTGCATCTAGGGAGCGGTAAATCTCGGTCACTAAATCCGCCATCAAATCCGCTCTTGGGCCAGTGTGATGGGCGATCGCCATGGGCGTGACTTGCAACCGATCCGCGATGGCGCGGAAGGTGACGGCATCGGCCCCGCTTTCGTGCAGAACCGCTTTCGCGGCCTCCAGAATACGGGGTTTCGATAGCGTTACGGTGGTGCTTGACGGGCGCCCTCGGCGGCGGCTCATGGCCGAACCTTGTAGCGGGTTTGAACGTAACCGCAGGCAAAGGCACGGCTTTCGCAAAGCTCCAACTCGATATCGCGGTCGAGCGGTCCAAAGAGGGGCCGCCCTTCTCCGATCAAAACCGGGATCGTGGTGATCGTGAGCTCCGCAATCAAGCCAGCGCGCAGGAAGGACTGCACGACTTGCCCGCCATCCACATAGGCTTTGCGCCAGCCTTGCTCAGCCCGATCCGCCATCGCTTGCTCCGGGGATGCGTTACTGATTGTGACCTTGCCGCGAAGAGCCTCGGGCAGGTCAGCTTGGGTCAGGCTACGGCTGAGAACGACAACAGGCTTCGCGTAGGGCCAGTCACCAAACCCGAGCACGGTTTCGTAAGACGCGCGGCCCATGATCAAGCCATCCATCTCGGCGATGAAGGCCTCATAGCCCTGATCCTCGTCACCATCATCACGCGCCATGAGCCAATCGAGACTGTGATCAGGCCGTGCGACGAACCCGTCAAGCGAGGTTGCAATGAAGACATGGCCGGTTGTCATCGGTCTCTCCTGTTTAATTATATGGCATATAATAACGGATCCATAGAGGACCGCAAGGTAGAGCAGGTTGATCATGCATATGAAAAAAAGAGGCGGTGACACCTAAAGGGAGGAGAAGGTGCCACCGCCAGATCTCAGTCCACCTCAAAGGGAGGAGGAGAGGGGACCGATATGTTGGGCCAATTGGCCCGGAAACGAACGGCGGCCCCAGGGAGGAGGTCGGAACCGCCGTGGATGAGCCCAACCTCAAAGGGAGGAGGAGAGGGTGGGCTCTGGGTCGCAACATCATCCAAACGGGAGGAGGGGATGATATCGCCTGTAGTCGCGGGCCCGAAGGGAGGAGAGGGCCGCGCGAATTCGGTCGTATCGGCTTAGCGCGGAGCCTTGCCGTAGGCGGCTTCAAGCGCGATGGATTTGATCATCGAGCGCGAGATGCCAAGATCGTTCAGTTCGCGATCGGTGCAGCTTTGCAACTCGGACACGGTCCGGTTGTAGAGCCGGCGCGCGGCAAGCGCGTCTGCAAACTGGCTCTTGATCTCGGCGAGCCGGTCGCCGAAAGAAAGAAAAGATGAACGAGAGCCCGCTACATAGGCCATTGGTTGTACCTCAATCAGAGTCTGTCGCGCGGTATCGGACCCATTTCCGAAGCGCTTTGGATATCGGGGCGTTCTGCCTCTTGCGGATAGAAGATAGCCCCATGCTGCGGATGCACAATCCCCCCTCCTTTCATTGCTGCCATGCAGAAATTGCATATCAACCGCCCTTGTTTTGCAGCTTTTTTGAGCAATGCCGATGAAAGGCGCTGCTTTTTCGAACAGGCAGTTCCGGCTGTTTTTCTTAGGTGTGTTTTTCGCGGTTCAGGCGATTTGGGTCCAACGGGTGACGCTGTCTTGGTTGGCGTGGGAACGGACCGGCTCTGCTGCGTTTGTGGGGCTGGTTGCAGGGCTCAGCTTGTTGCCGACTTTGTTGACTGGCCCGCTTTTCGGGGTCATCGCGGATCGGGTCGATATTCGGCGGGCTTCCGTCGTCACAAATACCGCTCAGGTAGTCTGCATTACGGCTTTGGCGTTGTCTTTACCGTGGATTGGCGCGCCAGGTTTGGCTGTGGCGGCTCTGGCGATCGGGTTGGTCAGTTCGGCGCATCACCCGGTGCGGATGTCGCTCGGGCCGCGCTTGGTGCCGCCTGATTTGGTGCAGCATGTGGTGTCGGCCACGGCGCTCAATTTCAACATTGCGAGACTGGTCGCTCCGGCCGGAGCGGGGTTCATCATCGCGCAATTCGGTGCGCCGGTGGCGCTTTGGGTGGCGGTGGTCTTCTATCTGCCGATGTTGGTTGTTCTGACGCAATTGACGCCGCGAAGCTTGCCGCCACGCCCGCCGCGCGCCTTCTTTCGCGAATTGCTCGATGGGCTGCACTATGCCCGCGACACGCGACTGATCCGCATGGCGTTTCTGTTGACCTTGATCTTTGCGACACAGGTGCGCGGCGCGCTGGAGGTGTTGCCGGTCTTGGCCGACGGCGCATTTCAACGCGGTGCGGAGGGCTTGGGGTTGCTGACGGCGGCGGCGGGCGCTGGCGCGTTGCTGGCCGCGATCGCGAAGGCTTTGGGTTTGGGGGCCGTTGGCGCACGTATTCCACCAGCGGTGTATGTCGTCGGGCTGGCCGGGCAGGGCGCGGTGATCGCCATGGGGCTTGCGCCGATCTGGCCCGTCGCGCTGGCGGCGACAGCCTTGGCGGGGTTCTGCGCCACCTGGTCGGGGGTGAGCCTGCAATCGGCGATCCAGACCGACTTGCCCGATGACCTGCGCGGCCGGGTGATGAGCCTTTGGACTGTCGTGGGGTTCGGCACCGTGGCGCTTGGGGCTTTTGCCATTGGCGGCTTGGCGGAGTGGGTTGGCATCGGTTTGGCTTTGGTGATGGCGGGTGTTGCGGGCGGATTGTGCCAGATCCTTCTTGTCCTATGGGGTGCGCGGCGATGAAAACTGCCCTATGTGGTGGACAAACCTGACCAATTCCCGCCGAAAGCCGAGGCTGACGCCCGATGACTGTAACGAAGCAAACTGTAGTTAAGGCGCTCGCTGCGCTGACTTTGCCGGATGGCGGCGATTTGGTGAGCCGGGATTTGGTGCGAGCGATCCAGGTCCAGGGCAACCATGTGAGTTTTGTCATTGAGGTAGAGAGCCTAGATCAGGCACCGAAAATGGAGCCTGTGCGTCTGGCGGCCGAGCAATTGATCATGAAATTGCCGGGAGTGCGCACAGCGACCGTGGCGTTGACCGCGCATGGTCCGGCGGCGAAGGGGCCAGCGCGCGCTGCCGAGCCGGCAGCAGATCCGCCTAATCTCACAATTGGTCAGCATCCGAAGCCTCAGACCGAGCCGATGAACCCCGAAGGCGTGGCCCGCATCATCGCAATCGGGTCCGGCAAGGGAGGCGTGGGGAAATCCACCGTCACTTCAAACCTTGCGGTGGCCTTGGCGAAACAGGGCCGTAAAGTTGGCCTGTTGGATGCCGATTTTTACGGCCCGTCGCAGCCGCGGATGATGGGCGTGAACCAGCGCCCCCTCTCTCCTGATGGCAAGACAATCATTCCGCTGCGCAACCATGGCGTCACATGCATGTCGCTCGGCTTTCTGTTGCCGGAAGAGAAAGCCGTGGCGTGGCGCGGGGCGATGTTGATGGGCGCGCTACAGCAGATGCTCGGGCAGGTGGAATGGGGCACGCTCGACGTGCTCTTGGTCGACCTGCCGCCTGGCACGGGCGATGTGGCGATGACCTTGTGTCAGCGCGCCAAGCTGACCGGGGCGATTGTGGTTTCCACGCCGCAGGACGTGGCGCTTTTGGATGCGCGCAAGGCGCTCAATATGTTTGAGATGTTGGAGACCCCGGTTTTGGGCCTGATTGAAAACATGTCGACCTATGCCTGCCCCAAGTGCGGACATGAAGCGCATATTTTTGGTCAAGGTGGAGTCGAGGCTGCCGCCAAGCAGATGGGATTGCCGTTCTTGGGCGCTTTGCCGATCTCCCTCGAAACACGGATCGCGGGAGACAGTGGTGTGCCGATCGCCGTGGGAGATGGGGCAATGGCGGATGCATATGGCGCGCTTGCGGCGCGATTGGTGGCTGGCGGGATGGCCTAAGACAGGCGGCGGCGCGCCTCGCGCCCCCGAAAGGGCCCCCTCGGCCCGCCGCGTTGCCACGGTGATTTGGCAAGCCGCGCAAAACAGCGGATCGACACCGTTTTCCGTGAGGTCGAAGGGGTGATTCGGGCTTTCGAGGCCTCAATCCATCCAAAAATCGCCAAAACATGCCGTCAGGCTGGGGTTTTTTCCCATAATCGGGTGATGAGTAGCCGCGCCTATATGTAGGCTCCCTGCGCTTCATGGGTACAACCTATGGGGTTGTGGGGGGGCATTTGGGCCGCCATCTGTTGTGTCTATTAGGTTGTTGAGTCCAGTGAATGGAGAAATTTCCCATAAAAAGGGATTGATTGGGAAAAACTTCCGTGTCACAAATCTTGCACAGCAGTTGAGAACGTACCGGACCCAACGAGGTCTGGATCAAAAATAAAAAACGGCAGGTTTTATACAGGCACTCTCACATGCTGAACAAAGAGATCCGGCGCGCAAGCGAGCAGACATCCCCCCAGGTGGCCTGCGCAGTCGGACACCCAGAAATGGGACGAGGGCGGCGGATTGGGCAGTGGCAGCTTGCTCGATCCGCCGTTGTCCGTTTCGGACGGCGAAGGTGAGGCGTTGAAAAAGGACGCGGGACAGTGGAACGCAGGTTTCAGGGTGAAAGCCTGAACAAAGTCGATGGAAAGGGCCGGGTCTCGATCCCGGTCAAGTTTCGTCGCGTCCTGCAAAACTCCGACAAGCATTACGCACCCGGTGGCGCGCCGCGTCTTTACATTGCTTATGGCAATCCAAGCGCCAAGTTTCTTGAATGTCTGTCAGGTGACGCGTTCGATGAGATCGACGCGCTGATCCAGGCGGAGCAGCGCGGCACGCCGCTGCGCGCGGCGCTTGAGCATCTCTATTACTCAAAATGTGACGAGACGAGCGTGGATGACACGGGTCGTCTGGTCTTGCCGCCTGCGGCGCGGGACAAAATCGCGCTTGGCCCTGAGGCGTTGTTCCAGGGCAAGGGCGACAAATTCCATATCCTCAACCCCGAAGATGGCGCCGCCGCGGAGGAGGATATCGAGACCATGTTGGCGGCACTGGGGCAGGGCAATGAGTTCTTCGATCCGCTTTCGCTTGCGGGAAAGGCCGGGACAGGGCGCCCGGATGACGGAGGTGCGTGATCATGGCCGAGCGGCCCAACCGCCTGCCCGCGTCTCCGCATATTCCTGTTTTGTTGGCGCCGCTTCTGCACGCGGTCGCGCCGGTGGGCGGCGTTTGGCTGGATGGAACCTTCGGCGCTGGTGGTTACGCCCGTGGCTTGCTTGAAGCGGGGGCCGAAACCGTGATTGGCGTGGATCGCGACCCTTCAGCATTTGAGATGGCCAGCGATTGGGCCAGCACTTTCGGAGATCGCTTGGTGTTGGTCGCGGGCGAGTTTGGCGATTTGGATGAACATGCGCGGACGGCTGGGTATCCAGAGCTGGACGGGGTCGTGTTGGATCTGGGCGTCTCCTCAATGCAGCTTGATCAAGCCGAGCGCGGGTTTTCGTTCCGCAATGATGGGCCGCTGGACATGCGGATGGGGCAGGCGGGGCTTTCGGCCGAAGACCTGGTGAATGAGGCCCCTGAGGCGCTTTTGGCCGACATTCTCTATCATTATGGTGAAGAGCGGGCGGCGCGTCGGATTGCCCGGTCGGTTGTCGCGGCCCGCGCGGAACGCCGGATCACGCGGACGGCAGAACTTGCTGCCATCGTTGAGAAAAACCTGCCGCGTGCCAAGCCCGGACAGAGCCATCCGGCGACCCGGAGTTTCCAGGCGATCCGGATCGCGGTGAATGATGAATTGGGTCAATTGGCCGAAGGCCTGCAAGCCGCCGAGCGCGCGCTCAAACCGGGTGGTCAATTGGCGGTTGTGAGCTTTCACTCGATCGAAGACCGGATCGTGAAGCGGTTCTTGCAAGATCGTGCCAGCAGTGGCGGTGGCGGGTCGCGCTATGCGCCGGAAGAAGCCGCGCGGACCCCAGGTTTTGAACTGACCCCACGCCGGGCGATCGCCCCGGACTCCGAAGAACTGGACGCAAACCCAAGGGCGCGCTCGGCAAAGCTGCGCGTAGCTAAGCGCACCGATGCCCCCGCGGCCCCGGTCAGCCGCGAGACCCTGGGCCTGCCGCAATTGGCGGAGGGGATGTAAGATGCGGGGATTTGCGAGTTTACTGGCGGCATTGGCGGTGATCGGGCTCGGCTATTGGGCGTATCACCAAAACATCCTGACCCAGCATTCGATCCGCGAGGTCGAGCAGTTGCAGCGGCAGATTGGTGTCGAACGTGAGCGCCTGTCGGTTCTGCGCGCCGAATGGGCCTATCTCAATCGCCCCGACCGGTTGCGCGAATTGGCGGATCTGAACTTCGAGCGCCTCGGCTTGATGCCGATGACGCCGGAGCATTTCGGCGATGTGCATCAGGTCGTGTATCCAACCCTGCTTGACCAATTGATCGACGAGGCGCTGATCGATAGCGCCTCAAGCCCGGAGATGCTGCCATGACGCTCCGCACGCCGTTGCGCCCTCTGACCCGCATCCTCCGTGCGCGTGAACATGGGGAGAACCCGGACGCGATTGAACGCGAGAACCTACGTCTGCGTCATGAGGCGATGCGCGATAAGATGCGGCAGCGGGCGGAAACGCGGCTCTTACTCCTGGCGATGTGTTTCTTCGCGGCCTTCATCACCGTTGGCCTGCGCATGTCGACGCTTGCCGCGAGTGAGCCGGAAGAGCCGCGCATTGCGACGTCTGGTTCGGCGATCTTGAACACTCGGGCCGATATCGTGGACCGGCAAGGCCGGGTCTTGGCGACCAATCTGGTGACGAATTCGCTCTATGCGCATCCGCATGAGATCATCGACCCTGCCACAGCGGCGCGTGGGTTGGCTCAGATTTTCCCTGATCTGGATGAGGAAACGCTTTTGCGTCGCTTCACCTCGGACAGCCGCTTCATTTGGCTGCGCCGGTATATCTCACCGGAACAGGAGCAATTGGTGCATGATCTGGGTGAGCCGGGGTTGCTCTTCGGCCCACGCGAGATGCGGCTCTATCCCAATGGCTCTGTCGCCGCGCATATCTTGGGTGGCGCAGGTTTTGGGGAAGAGGCGGTGAACGCGGCGGAAGTGATTGGCGTCGCCGGAGTTGAGGCGCGGTTTGACGACGCGCTGCGCGATCCGGCGCGTGACGGCGCACCGTTGGAGCTCTCCATTGACCTGACAGTGCAGGCTGCTGTCGAACAGGTGCTGGCCGGCGGCATGGTGATTATGAACGCGCGTGGCGCGTCCGCCGTGTTGATGGATGTGCATACGGGCGAAATCCGCGCCATGGCGTCGTTGCCCGATTTCGACCCAAATGCCCGCCCGGCACCGCTGACCGAAGGCGAACAGGCCGACAGCCCGCTGTTCAACCGCGCGCTGCAAGGTGTCTATGAGCTTGGCTCCGTCTTCAAGATGTTCACCGTCGCGCAGGCGCTGAACGAGGGGATGGTCAATCCGGAGACGATCATCGATACCGCCGGGCCGCTTCGTATGGCCGGGTTCTCGATCTCGGATTTCCGCAATTATGGCTCGCGCCTCTCGGTCACCGAAGTGATGATCCATTCCTCGAATATCGGCACCGCGCGTATAGCGCAGATGCTGGGCGCGGAGCGGCAGCAACGTTTCTTAGAACAGCTCGGCTTCTTCCAACCAACCTTGGTCGAGATGATCGAGGCGCCTTCAGGCCGCCCGCTTCTGCCGCAGCGATGGGGCGAGTTGACGACGATGACCGTCTCCTATGGTCATGGCCTTTCCACGTCGCCGATCCACCTCGCCGCAGCTTATGCATCAATCACCAACGGTGGCACGTTGATCCGACCGACATTGTTGCTCCAAGACGGGCCGCAGAATGGCGAACGGATCGTGTCCGAAGAGGTCTCAGAGCAGATCCGCAGCATGTTGCGCGACGTGGTGACCGAGGGCACGGCCAGTTTCGGCGATGTCGAGGGCTATGCGGTTGGCGGCAAAACCGGATCGGCGGATAAGCCTCGCCCGAATGGTGGCTATTATGAGGATCGGGTTCTGTCCACGTTTGCCAGCGTTTTCCCGGCCCATGACCCACGTTATGTGCTGATCGTGACCCTAGATGAGCCGGAGATCGTGGCTTTGGGCGAGGCGCGGCGGACAGCCGGTTGGACGGCCGTGCCCGTTGCCGCCGAAGTGATCCGCCGGGTCGCGCCGCTTTTGGGATTGAGACCAGAGATTGAACCTCAGGACGGCTTTCAGCTATCCAGCGCCTCAGAATAGAGTTCGGGGGAATCGGCCATGGCGCCAAGGGCAAAACCGCTATCGGCGCTTGGACTAACCCCCACCAGGGGCGCGGATGTGACTGTCACGGGCGTGAGCCTCGATAGCCGCGAGGTCAAACCGGGGCATCTTTTCGCGGCTTTGCCCGGTACTCAAGTTCATGGTGCGGAGTTCATCCAATATGCCGTGCGGATGCAGGCCGCGGCGGTTCTGACCGATCGGGCAGGCGCTGAGATTGCGGCGGATCATCTGGGCGATGTCGCGCTGATTGTGGTTGAGGAGCCGCGCGCGGCGCTGGCTCATGCCGCCGCCCTCTGGTTTGGGGCGCAGCCCGAAACGATCGTGGCGGTGACCGGGACCAACGGCAAAACCTCGGTCGCCAGCTTTACCCGGCAGATTTGGGCCGCTTTGGACCATGATGCCGTCAATATCGGCACAACCGGCATCGAAGGGGCGTTTGCCGCGCCGGGCATTCATACAACCCCAGATGCGCTGACCTTGCAGAAAGTCTTGGCCGAAATGGGCGAGGCGGGGGTGACGCATGTGGCGATGGAAGCGTCCTCGCATGGACTCGATCAGCATCGGATGGACGCCGTGCGCTTGGCCGCCGCTGCCTTCACCAATCTGACCCAGGATCATCTGGATTATCACGGCACGATGGAGATCTATTTCCAAGCCAAGCTGCGGCTTTTCACCGAGCTTTTGCCTGAAGAGGCCACGGCTGTGGTCAATCTGGACGACCCAAGAGGTGCGGATGTGGTCAAAGCCTGCGCCGAGCGGGAGATCGAGGCGATCACCATTGGGCAATATGCCGAGGACGCGCGGCTGAAAATCACCGGACGGCGGTTGGATGAGGCGGGGCAAGATGTGCTGTTCCGCTGGCAGGGGCAGAACTATCAGACCCGGCTGGATTTGATCGGCGGGTTCCAGGCGATGAATGTGCTGACCGCCGCCGGGCTGGCGATTGCAGGCGGGGCCGAGGCCCAAGCCGTCTTTGCAGTGCTACCGCAGCTTGAAGGCGTGCGGGGGCGGATGCAGCTGGCCGCGAGACGCAGCTTTGGTGCACCCGTTTTCGTCGATTATTCTCATACCCCGGATTCACTCGAAACCGCCCTCAAGGCGCTGCGTCCGCATGTGCTGGGCCGGTTGATCGTGGTCTTTGGGGCGGGCGGAGATCGCGACCGGGGCAAACGCCCCTTGATGGGTAAAGCGGCGGCGGAGAATGCGGATATGCTCTTTGTCACCGATGATAATCCGCGCAGCGAAGACCCCGCCGTGATCCGCGCTGCCGTGATGGAAGGCTGTCCCGACGCGATCAATGTGGGGGACAGGGCCGAGGCGATTTTGCGCGGCGTCGATGCGCTGCAACCCGGCGACGCGTTGTTGATCGCGGGCAAGGGGCATGAAACCGGCCAGACCATTGGCGATGTGGTGTATCCGTTTGACGATGTGGAACAGGCGAGCGTGGCCGTGGCCGCGCTGGAGGGGGCGATATGACCGTGCTGTGGACTGCCGCCGACGCCGCCGCCGCGACGGGCGGACAGGTCACCAGGGATTGGGCCGCGAGCGGTGTGTCGATTGATACGCGGATGCTTGCACCCGGCGATTTGTTCGTGGCGCTGACGGATATCCGGGATGGGCATGACTTTGTGGCCCAAGCGCTGGAAATCGGGGCGGCAGCGGCATTGGTCAGCCATCGGCCCGCAGATGTCGCCCAGGATGCGCCACTTCTGATCGTGCCGGATGTTTTGGAGGCGCTGGCCGATCTGGGCCGGGCCGGTCGGGGACGGATGAACGGTCAGGTGATCGCAATCACCGGGTCCGTCGGGAAAACCACAACGAAAGACATGCTGCGCATGGCGTTGGAGCCGCAAGGGCGCACCCACGTGGCCGAAGCGAGTTACAACAACCAATGGGGTGTGCCGCTGACGCTGGCGCGGATGCCAGCGGATACCGAATTCGCGGTGATCGAGATAGGGATGAACGCGCCGGGTGAGATTGCCCCTTTGAGCCGGATGGCCCGGCCGCATGTGGCCATGGTGACCACAGTGGCGGCGGTGCATCTGGAAGCTTTTGGCGTCATCGAGGGCATCGCCCGGGAGAAGGCCAGCATTTTTGAGGGGTTGGAGCCCGGCGGTGTGGCCTTGATCAATGCCGATTTGGAAACCACGCCAATTCTGGAATCCGCGACGCAGGACGCCGCTGCGCGCTTGGTCCATTTCGGGGAGAGGGAGGGGCTGCCGGTCCGTTTGGAGACGGTCACGTTGAGTGACGCGGCAACAGTTGTTCAAGCTGATCTGCACGACACCCCGATCTTGTTCAAACTCACCGCGCCGGGGCGGCACCTGGCGCTCAATGCCCTTGCAGCCTTGGCGGCAGTTGACGCCGTGGGCGCGGATGTCACCCGTGCCGCCTTAGCGCTTGGCGCTTGGGAGGCGGTGATCGGGCGTGGCAAGCGCGAGCGGATCGTGTTGGATCTGGCCGAAGATCGCGCGGTCGAGATGATCGACGATGCGTTCAACGCCAGCCCCGCCGCGATGGAAGCCAGCTTGGAGGTCTTGGCGGTCGCCACGCCAGAGGGGCGCGGGCGCAGGGTCGCGGTTTTGGGCGATATGTTGGAACTCGGTCCAGACGCGCCTGCGATGCACGCGGCTCTGGCCGATTTGCCCTCCATGGCGGCGGTTGATCTGGTCTGCACCACCGGGCCATTGATGGCCGCCCTCGATGCGGTCTTGCCCGCGGACAAACGCGGACCGCATGTCGAGACGGCGCAAGAGATGGCGCATATCCTGCCGGGGCTTTTGCAGCCGGGCGATATCGTGCTGATCAAAAGTTCCAAGGGCACGAAACTCTCCCTCGCGGTTGACGCGCTACGGAAACTGGGGCAAGCGATTGCGGATAAAGCGTAAGGAAACCGCTATATGTTGTTTTGGCTAAGCGAGCTGTCTGACGGCGGCGATTTTTTCAATCTTTTCCGATATATCACCTTTCGGGCCGGGGCGGCCTTTTTCACGGCGCTGATTTTCGGGTTCATCTTTGGGCGCCCGCTGATCAATGCGTTGCGTCGGAAATACGCCAATGGGCAGCCGATCCGCGAGGATGGCCCGGCGCATCATATCGCGACCAAATCCGGCACGCCGACCATGGGCGGACTGCTGATTTTGGCCGCTTTGACACTCTCAACCTTGCTCTGGGCGCGGCTCGACAACCCCTATGTCTGGCTGGTTTTGCTGGTTACCGTGGCCTTCGGGCTGGTCGGATTTGCCGATGATTGGGCGAAGGTCAGCCGGAACAACACCAAGGGTGTGCCGGGGCGTATCCGTTTTGGCATTGGTTTGGTGATCGCAGGCGTCGCGGGCTATGTCGCGACGCAACTCCACCCTGATGGTTTGGCGTTTCAACTGGCGGTGCCGGTCTTCAAGGATGTGTTGGTCAATCTGGGCTTTCTCTTCGTGCCCTTCGCGATGATCGTGATTGTGGGCAGCGCCAATTCGGTGAACCTGACCGATGGGTTGGACGGGCTGGCGATTATGCCGGTGATGATTGCGGCGGGCACGTTGGGTGTGATCGCCTATGCGGTGGGCCGGGTCGATTTCACCGATTATCTCGATGTGCATTACGTGCCAGGTACCGGTGAGTTGTTGATCTTCACGGCCGGTCTAATCGGTGGCGGCCTGGGGTTCCTCTGGTATAACGCTCCCCCGGCGGCGGTCTTCATGGGCGATACCGGGTCGTTGGCTTTGGGCGGCGCGCTTGGCGCGATTGCGGTGGCCACCAAACATGAGATTGTTTTGGCGATTGTCGGCGGGTTGTTTGTGGCAGAGGCGCTCTCCGTCATCGTGCAGGTGATCTACTTCCGATCCACCGGCAAACGGGTGTTTTTGATGGCCCCGATCCACCACCATTTCGAGAAGAAGGGCTGGGCCGAGCCGCAGGTGGTGATCCGGTTCTGGATCATCTCGCTGATCCTCGCGTTGATCGGCCTGGCCACCCTGAAGCTGCGCTGATGACGTGCCCGGCGACCCCCACCGCTTTGGTGACTGGCGGCAATCGCGGGATCGGGCGGGCGATTGCTGTGGGCTTACGGGATCAAGAGTATCGCGTGGTGATTGGCGTGCGTGATCTGACGGCAGGGCAAGCCGTGGCGGGCGAGATTGGGGTTGAGGCGGTGCATCTGGACCTGCAAGACCCGAGCACATTTGCCGCCGTTTTGGCCGGGATCGGCGGTGTCGATGTGTTGGTGAACAACGCCGGTGTCTTGATCGAGACCAATATGATGGACGACCCGGAGGGGTTTCATACCTCTGTCGACGTGATGTTCCACGCGCCCTATGAGATGATCCGGATCTGTACGCCACATATGCGGGCGCAAAACTGGGGGCGGATCGTCAATATCTCCTCTGGTTGGGGCAGTTTTGACGAAGGTCTCGGCGGGCCGGGCGCCTATGGGGTCGCGAAGGCGGCGCTGAATGCGCTCACGTTCGCAATGGTGCGGGATTTGCCCACAGGTGTGAAAATCAATGCGATGTGCCCGGGATGGGTGCGGACCCGGATGGGCGGCGCGGGCGCGAGTTTGAGCGCGGAAGAGGGCGCCGATACCGCCATATGGCTGGCGACATTGCCCGAAGATGGCCCGACGGGCGGGTTTTTCCGCCGTCGGACGCCAATTGCATGGTAAGCGCCTGCAATCCAAAGGAGGCTCGTTCCGGGCCACGCAATATTTGACTGGCGCTTGTGGTCGGCGGGGTGATCCGATCTCTGGGGCTTGTAGAATGTGCAACGGCAAGGCAGCCTTCGGCGCGACGACGAGAGATCAGAATAAGCTGGGGGTGGGGCAGATATGATCCCGGTTCAAGGGTTTGAAGGCGCGACAGTGGCTGTGTTGGGGTTGGGCCGGTCTGGCTTGGCCGCCGCGCGGGCCTTGCGCGCGGGGCGCGCGGAGCCGTTGGTTTGGGATGACGGCGCGGCCGCGCGCGATCTGGCCGAGTCGGAGGGGTTTTCGCTTCGTGACCCATCGAAGCCAGGCGCTTTGGAAGGGGTGGCCACGATGATCGTTTCGCCGGGCATCCCTCATTTGTATCCGGCCCCACACCCGGCCATTTCGGCGGCTTGGGCGGCGGGCGTGCCGGTCGACAATGATGTGGGGCTGTTTTTCCGCTCTCTCGGTTCCGGCGACTGGATGGATCACCCAACCCCGCCCCGGGTGATCGCAGTCACCGGCTCGAACGGGAAATCGACCACCTCGGCGCTGATCCACCACTGCTTGGAAGAGGCCGACATTCCGGCGCAACTGGCGGGCAATATCGGCGTGGGTGTCTTGGATATCGAACCACCCATCGATGGCGAGGTGATCGTGCTGGAGTTGTCGAGCTATCAAATCGACCTGGCCCGTGCCTTGACCCCGGATGTGGCGGTGTTCACCAATCTCTCGCCCGATCACTTGGATCGCCATGGCGGCATGGGCGGGTATTTCGCCGCCAAACGTCGGCTTTTTGCCGAAGGCGGGCCGGATCGCGCGGTGATCGGTGTGGATGAGCGCGAAGGCCAGTATATGGCCAATCAACTGGTCGAAAGCCCGGCTGATGGGCGCTTGATCCGCGTGTCGGGGGCGCAGAAACTGTCTGGTCCCGGATGGGATATCGTGGCCCGCAAAGGCTGGCTCAGCGAAACCCGAAAGGGGCGGCAGGTGGCCTCCATCGATTTGCGCGGCATTCGGGGGTTGCCAGGGGCGCATAACCATCAGAACGCGTGCTGTGCCTATGGCGCTTTGCGCGCGCTCGGCGTCGCACCGAAGGCTATCGAAGCCGCGTTCCATAGCTTTGCCGGGCTACCGCATCGGAGCCAGATTGTCGGTGAGAAAGACGGCGTTGTTTTTGTGAATGACAGCAAAGCCACCAATGTGGATGCGGCGGCCAAGGCACTTGCGGCCTTTCCAAGCATCCGCTGGATTTGCGGCGGGTTGGAGAAAGAGGGCGGGCTGGACGGTCTGAAATCGGCGCTTGGAACCGTTGTGAAGGCGTATGTCATAGGGCGCGAGGCGCAGGGTTTTGCCTTGCAACTGGGCGATGTGCCTCATGAGATTTGCACCGATATGGCGACGGCGGTGGATCGGGCTGCGGCAGAGGCCGCGCCGGGCGAGACAGTCTTGCTCGCCCCTGCCGCGGCGAGTTTTGACCAGTACGACAACTTCGAACAGCGCGGTCAGGATTTTATGGATCACGTCTCCCGTCATCTGGCCGGATAGGGTCGTTTTACAATCCGTGTTAGTCTCTGCCTGAAACCCGTTTCAGAAATCTTTCGGCAGGGAGGTCGATATGGCGGATGTGATCGGTGTGGGCGGCGTGTTTTTGCATTGCGCGGACCCGGATGCGACGAAATCTTGGTATGCGCGTGTCTTGGGGATGGTGCCGAACGATTATGGCGGGTTCGATTTCGGGCATCGCGAGAGCGCAAAGCAGTTTCCCGAAGGGGCGCGGACGATTTTTGCGCCATTTGCGGCGGATAGCGACTATTTCAAACCGTCGACACTGCCGTTCATGCTGAACTTGATGGTTGATGATCTCGACGGAATGCTGGCCCGCGCGAAAGCCGAGGGTGTGGAAGAGTTGCAGCCGCGCGAAAATCTCGAATACGGGCAATTCGGCTGGATTCTAGACCCTGATGGTCGCAAGATTGAGCTCTGGCAACCGCCAAGCTGAGATCGGCCACTCCCCGCCCATGGCTGTTGTTTTGCTGGCCCCGGGCACGATTTCGCGCTAAGCTGCCGCGCAGACCCGGAAAACCGGGCACAATGAGGCAGTATCGGGCGGTATCCCATGACGGAAATGGCGCATGGCACGGTGATCGTGCAATCGGGCGAGGCGATTCTGCCGCGCTGGTGGCGGACAGTGGACCGGGTCACCATTGGGTGCATTTTGGCCCTTTTCGCCATTGGTCTGCTCTTGGGCTTGGCGGCGTCGCCACCTTTGGCAGAGAGAAATGGCCATGATCCGTTTCACTATGTTTTGCGGCAAGCGGCCTTTGGCGGCTTGGCTCTGACGGTGATGGTGATGGTGTCCATGCTGACGCCGATCCAAATCCGCCGCCTCGCAGTTCTTGGGTTTTTCGCGGCGTTTGGGGCCTTGGCGCTCTTGCCGGCCTTTGGCACGGATTACGGGCAAGGCGCGGTGCGCTGGTATTCGCTTGGTTTCGCCAGCGTGCAGCCGTCTGAATTCCTCAAACCCGTCTATGTGATTTTCGTCGCCTGGATGGTGGCGGCCAGCCAAGAGGTCGGCGGCCCGCCGGGCAAGCTGGTCTCGCTGGTTGTGACGCTGACAATTGTTGGCTTCTTGGCGATGCAGCCCGATTTCGGGCAAGCGGCGCTGGTGCTGTTTGCCTGGTGTGTGATCTATTTTGTGGCCGGTGCGCCGATGCTGCTTTTGGGTTTGGTGGGGGCTGCGGTGGCCGTGGCCGGAACGGTGGCCTACTCCAACTCGGAACATTTCGCGCGTCGGATCGATGGGTTCCTTTCGGCAGAGCTCGACCCCAACACGCAGCTTGCCTATGCTACGAACGCAATCCGAGAAGGCGGCTTTTTCGGCGCGGGGCTGGGCGAGGGGGCCGTGAAATGGACCCTGCCGGATGCGCATACGGATTTCATCATCGCCGTGGCGGCGGAGGAATATGGGCTGGTTCTGGTTCTGGTGATCATCGCCCTCTTTGGAGCCATCGCGCTGCGTGGGTTCTTCCGGTTGATGAAGGAGCGGGATCCGTTCATCCGTCTCGCCGGTGCCGGGCTGGTGAGCCTTCTGGCCCTGCAAGCGATCATCAATATGGGGGTCGCGGTACGGCTTCTGCCGGCCAAAGGCATGACCTTGCCCTTTGTGAGCTATGGTGGATCCAGCCTGATCGCCACGGGTATTGCCATCGGTATGCTTCTAGCCCTGACCCGAACCCGTCCTCAAGGCGAAATCGGCGATATTCTTCTGTCGCGGCATCGGTAGGCCTATGACTGCAACCGCTCCACATCTGATCATCGCGGCTGGCGGCACCGGCGGTCACATGTTCCCGGCGCAAGCTCTAGCCGAGGCGATGCTACGCCGAGGGTGGAAAGTGACGTTGTCGACCGATGCGCGCGGTGCGCGCTATACCGGTGGGTTCCCACATGTGGTGGAGGTGCGACAGGTCTCGTCGGCGACATTCGCAAGGGGCGGGCTTTTGGCGAAGCTGGTGACTCCGTTTCGGATTTTGGGGGGCATTCTCTCGGCGACCGCGCGAATGGCGCGGGAGAAGCCCGCGGTCGTGGTCGGGTTCGGTGGGTATCCGTCGATCCCGGCGATGGGGGCGGCTTTGCTCACTGGGCGGCCGCGCATGTTGCACGAACAAAATGGCGTTTTGGGCCGGGTCAATCAGGTCTTCGCCAAACGCGTGGATGTTGTGGCTTGCGGGACTTGGCCAACCGAATTGCCCGACGGCACCAACGCGGTTCACACCGGCAATCCGGTGCGCGCAGCGGTGTTGGAACGCGCCGGGGCTGCCTATATCGCGCCGGGCGACTATCCAATGTCGGTTGTCGTGATTGGTGGAAGCCAGGGCGCGCGCATTCTCTCCGATGTGGTGCCGGAAGCGATTGCCGCTCTGCCTGAGCCGTTTCGCGCCAATATCCGTGTGGCGCAACAGGCGCGCCCGGAGGATCAGGTGCGTGTGGCCCAGGCCTATGCCGAGATGGGGGTCGATGCCGAGGTCGAGCCATTTTTCCGCGATATCCCACGTCGGCTTTCCGAAGCGCAACTGGTCATCAGCCGCTCGGGCGCGTCCTCGGTGGCCGATATTTCGATCATCGGACGCCCGTCTATTCTGGTGCCCTTCGCCGCGGCCGCCGCGGATCATCAGACGGCCAATGCTCGAGCTTTGGTTGAGGCCAATGCCGCGATTTTGATGCCCGAGAGTCAGTTTACACCGGAGAGCCTGGCCCAGCACATCACCGCCATTCTGAACCAGCCAAATGCCGCCTTGCAGATGTCGCTTGCCGCGCTTAGCACCGGGCTTCCCGACGCCACCGAGAGGCTGGCGGTTCTGGTCGAAGAATTGGCAAAGAAAGGTCAGTCATGAACGCCGCCACCAAACTTCCCACCCAATTGGGACCGATCCATTTCGTGGGCATCGGCGGGATCGGGATGTCGGGTATTGCAGAGGTTCTGCTGAACCACGGGTATGAGGTCCAGGGCTCGGATCTGAAAGCCTCGAAGATCACGGAGCGTTTGGGCGGGTTGGGCGCGAAAATCTTCATCGGCCAGAAGGCGGAGAACTTGGAAGAGGCCGAGGTCGTGGTGATCTCCAGCGCGATCAAGCCGGGCAATGCCGAACTCGACGCGGCCCGCGCGATGGGCCTGCCGGTTGTCCGCCGGGCGGAGATGCTGGCCGAGCTGATGCGGATCAAATCCAACATCGCCGTCGCGGGCACACATGGAAAGACCACAACCACAACCATGGTTGCGACACTTCTTGACGCTGGTGGTGTCGATCCGACGGTGATCAATGGCGGGATCATCCACGCCTATGGGTCCAACGCGCGGATGGGGCAGGGCGAATGGATGGTGGTCGAGGCCGATGAGAGCGACGGCACCTTCAACCGGCTGCCCGCGACCATCGCGATTGTCACCAATATCGACCCCGAACATATGGAGCATTGGGGCACCGAAGAGGCCTTGCATCAGGGCTTTCTCGATTTCGTCTCCAACATTCCGTTTTATGGCTTGGCGGTCTGCTGCACCGATGATCCGGATGTGCAAACGCTTGTTGGAAAGATCACCGATCGCCGGGTCCTGACCTTTGGGTTCAATGCGCAGGCCGACGTGCGGGCGGTCAATCTGACCTATGCCAAAGGCGCAGCGCAGTTCGACATCGCGCTCCAGGCCGAAGGGCATGTGATCGAGGGGTGTACCCTGCCGATGCCGGGTGATCACAACGTCTCAAATGCCCTGGCCGCGGTGGCCGTCGCGCGGCATCTGGGTATGAAACAAAGCGAAATCCGCGATGCCCTGGCCGCGTTCAAAGGTGTCAACCGCCGCTTCACCAAAGTTGGCGAGGTGGATGGGGTGACCATCATTGACGACTATGGCCATCACCCGGTGGAGATTGCCGCCGTGTTGAAAGCGGCGCGCCAAGCCTGCGAGGGGCGGGTGATCGCGGTGCATCAACCGCACCGCTACAGCCGCCTTTCGTCGCTTTTCGAAGAGTTCTGCGCCTGTTTCAACGAGGCGGATGTGGTGGCAATTGCCGAGGTATTTGCGGCAGGCGAAGAGCCGATCGAGGGCGCGAGCCGGGATGATTTGGTGGCCGGATTAATCCGCCATGGCCACCGCCATGCGCGCGCGTTACATCATGAGGATGACCTTGAGCGCCTTGTGCGCGAGCAAGCCCGCGCTGGCGATATGGTGGTCTGCCTCGGCGCGGGCACGATTTCCGCTTGGGCCCATGGTTTGCCCGACCGGTTATCGAAGCGTTAACCGTTATGATCGGGCCGGGCTTCCATTCCGTTGATCTGCTCAGAGCTATGGTGCGGGTCTTGGCGTGTGGCGAAGTGGTCCTGCCCAGCCAGAGATCGGGAGCGGCCATATGAGCGTATCCTTGACCTTGGCCTGTTTGTGGGTGCTGGCCGCCGCCATCGTGGCGATGTTGCCGATGCGGCATCAGTATCTTCCGGGCATTACGCTACTGATCCTGTCCGTTCCGCTGGCCGTTTATGTGGCTTTGCAACATGGCCCGCTTTTGGTTCTGCTGGTGGTGTTCGCCGTACTGTCGATGTTCCGCCGCCCCCTAATCTATTTCGCCCGCCGCGCATTGGATCGCTTGAAAGGGGAAACTTGATGCCTTTGTCGCTGACATTGGCATGCCTTTGGGCGCTGATCGCCTGTCTGATCGGGCTTGGGCCGCAGCGGTATCATTGGCCGGCGGCTTGGATACTGATCGCGACCGGTATCCCCCTTCTGGGCTATGTGACCTGGCAACTTGGGCCGTGGTGGGGCTTGGGGCTGTTGTTGGCGGGGGCGTCGATCTTGCGTTGGCCGCTGATCTATTTGGGTCGCTGGTTGCGCCGGGTTAGCGGCAGCCAATAGGTACGCCCTTTCGCTGTCGAACCGCCTGACAAGACAATGAAGTCACCTTTAGGATGCTTTGGCAGCAGCGTATCGAGTTCATAGCGCCTTGCTCGTCACTGTTGGCGCGTTTATCGATGGCCGCATCGGTTCGCCTGTCGCAGGGCGGCGTTTGGAACAGGATGCGCCCGATTGACAAAACTTCCCCAAACTCGTGGCCATTTGACCCTGGCGCGCCCTCTTGCCGATCTCACATGGCTTCGTGTGGGTGGCCCGGCAGATGTGTTCTTCCAACCTGCCGATGAAGACGATCTTGCGACTTTTCTAAGGGCGCTCGATCCGGCGCTTCCGGTTTTTCCGATGGGCGTGGGGTCCAACCTGATCGTCCGCGACGGGGGCCTTCGCGCTGTGGTGATCCGGCTTGGGCGCGGCTTCAACGGGATTGAGACGGGAGAGACCAGCGTTACGGCGGGGGCCGCTGCGCTCGACGCTCATGTGGCGCGGAAGGCGGCGAAGGCTGGGCTGGATCTGACCTTCTTGCGCACCATTCCGGGCTCGATTGGGGGTGCGCTGAAGATGAATGCAGGTTGTTATGGCTCCTATGTCGCGGATCATTTTGTCGAGGCGACAGCCATCCTCAGAGATGGCAGCCGGGTGACACTTGGACCCGATGATATCCATTTCGCCTACCGTCAGACCGACATTCCCGAGGGCGCGGTGATCACCTCCGTTACGTTCCGTGCCGAACCGGGTGATCCCGCCTCGCTAGAAGCCCGCATGGAGGATCAACTCGCCAAACGCGACGCGACCCAGCCCACGAAAGACCGCAGCGCCGGGTCGACCTTCCGTAATCCCGCGGGGTTCAGCTCCACTGGGCGCGCCGACGACATCCATGATCTCAAGGCCTGGAAGGTGATTGACCAGGCGGGCATGCGCGGGGCGACCCGGGGTGGGGCGCAGATGAGCCCGAAACACTCCAATTTCATGATCAACACCGGTACCGCCACCGCAGCCGATCTGGAAGGATTGGGCGAGGAGGTCCGAAAAAAGGTTTTCCAACACAGTGGAATAGAGCTAGAGTGGGAAATTATGCGCGTGGGGGAACCTGCGGGCGACAAACCGTCGGACTAACCGGCGGAAAACAACACCAAACGGGCGTCAAATAAGCCCGGCGGTATATGAGGCAGATCGTGGCGGTGCGTTCGAGCAGAGCACGCCCCACAGTTGCGGTTTTGATGGGTGGCCCCTCGGCGGAACGCGAGGTGTCTCTGTCCACTGGGCGTGAATGCGCCGACGCGCTGCGGGGTGAGGGATATCAGGTGACGGAGCTCGATGCGGGCACCGATCTGCCTGCGCGCTTGGGCGATCTCAAACCCGATGTTGTCTTTAATGCCCTTCATGGCCGGTGGGGTGAGGATGGCTGCGTCCAAGGCCTTCTCGAGTGGCTGCGCATTCCCTACACCCATTCCGGCGTGCTGGCCTCGGCGCTTGCGATGGATAAACAGCGCAGCAAGACCGTGTTTCGGACCCATGGTTTGCCCGTGGTTGAAAGCCTCTTGGCCCCCAAAGCCGACGTCATGGCCGACCATGTGATGACCCCGCCTTACGTGGTGAAGCCGAACAACGAAGGCTCCTCGGTCGGCGTCTATATTGTGCAAGAGGCCGCCAACGGCCCGCCGCAGCTTGAAGACATCATGCCGCCAGAGGTGATGGTGGAAACCTATGCGCCGGGTCGCGAACTCACCACGACCGTGATGGGCGACAAGGCGCTGACCGTCACTGATATTATCACCGATGGCTGGTATGACTATCACGCCAAATACGCACCTGGTGGGTCGCGCCATGAGGTGCCCGCCAATATCCCGAGTCAGATCTTTGATGCATGCATGGACATGGCAGTGACGGCGCATGATGCCTTGGGATGCCGTGGTGTGTCGCGGACTGATTTCCGGTGGGATGAGGCGCGCGGTCTGGATGGGTTGATCATCTTGGAGACCAATACGCAGCCGGGCATGACCCCGACCTCGCTCAGCCCCGAGCAGGCGCAGGTCTGCGGCATGAGTTTCGGGCAGTTTTGTGCCTGGATCGTGGAGGATGCATCATGCGACCGCTGATCGCCCGCCGTGGCCCGGTTCTACCGCCGCGCGATCCCGCGCCGTCGATCTGGTCTTATCGGTTCCAGCGGCTCTGGCTGACGCCGATTTTCCGCTCTTTTCTCCGGGTCGGTCTGCCTGCGTTTGCGGTGATTATGGCCGTGGGATGGTATATGTCAGAACCGGCCAATTGGCGTGCGGTGACGGATCAAGTGTCGGAGGTGCGGCGCGAGATCGAGAACCGGCCCGAGTTTCGCGTGAACCTGATGAATATCGACGGGGCCAGCCCGCAATTGGCCGAAGAGCTCAGGGGGGTCTTGGCGCTGGATTTGCCAGTCTCGTCTTTCGATCTGGACTTGGATGCGATGCGCACCACGCTCGAAGAGGTGCCCGCCGTAGACCGCGCCGAATTGCGCATCCAATCCGGCGGATACTTGGCGGTAACCATCGAAGAGCGTCAGCCGGTTATAATCTGGCAAACCCGCGTTGAGCCTGTCCTGCTTGATGCCGAGGGCAATTATGTGGCCAGCGTTGCCGAACGGGAATTGATCGCACCGCTCCCAATGATTGCGGGGGAGGGCGCCGATTTGGCGGTTGAAGAGGCGCTGGCGCTGATCGAGGCCGCCGCGCCCTTGGGTGAGCGGCTGCATGGGCTGGTGCGGATGGGAGAGCGCCGCTGGGACGTGGTGTTGAGAGACGGGCGGCGCATTTTGCTACCCGCGGAAGACGCCCAGACCGCGCTCGATCGCGTGCTGGCGCTCGATGATGCCCAAGATGTGCTTGGCCGCGATGTGGTCAGGATCGATATGCGCAACCCTGCGCGCCCCAGTTTACAACTGAGCCCCCATGCGCTGACGGAATTGCGCCGGATGCGGGGCATTGAGATCGGAGATGGGAACGGATGAGTATGCTGTACCAGTCACAGCGGGCCATGCGCGCCAAACGCCAGGAAGCGATGCGCCGAGGCGTGATGGCCATTTTGGATATCGGCAGCCACAAGATCGCCTGTCTGGTGCTGCGCTTTGACAGTTCCGATGAGTTTCGGCCCGCTGATGGCGTGGGCGCGATGGCGGGGCAGAGTTCCTTCCGAGTGATTGGGGCCGCGACGACGCGGTCTCGCGGCGTGAAATTCGGCGAAATCGACACGATGCAGGAAACTGAGCGTGCGATCCGGACCGCCGTGCAGGGCGCGCAGAAGATGGCCGCCACCCGGGTGGATCATGTGATCGTCAGCTTTGCAGGCGCGCGACCACGGTCCTACGGATTGACTGGTGAGGTCAGCTTGCAGACCGGCACCGTGACCGAATGTGACGTGGCAAGGGTCTTGGCCGCCTGCGATGTGCCAGACTTTGGCGAAGGCCGCGAGGTTCTGCACGCGCAGCCGGTGAATTTCGCGCTCGACCATCGCACGGGCTTGAGTGACCCGCGTGGCCATGTCGGCAACCGGCTTTCGACGGATATGCATCTGCTGACCATCGATGCGCATGCGATCGAACATATGCTCTATTGCGTCAAACGCTGTGACTTGGAACTGGCTGGTGTGGCGTCGTCGCCTTACGTGGCGGGCATTTCGAGCTTGGTTGAGGATGAACAGGAGCTCGGCGCAGCCTGTGTCGATATGGGTGGCGGATCGACGAGTATTTCGATCTTCATCAAGAAACACATGATTTTTGCGGATACCGTGCGAATGGGCGGCGATCATGTCAGTTCGGACATCTCGCAAGCGCTGCAGATCCCGATCAACGATGCCGAACGTCTGAAAACCCGCTTCGGTGGCGTGGTGGCGACCGGCATGGACGATCGCGAGATGATCGAGTTGGAGGCCGATACCGGCGATTGGCACCATGACCGCCGCGCAATAAGCCGGGCCGAGCTGATCGGGGTGATGCGGCCACGGGTCGAGGAAATTCTGGAAGAGGCGCGGGCGCGGCTCGATGCGGCGGGCTTCGACCATTTGCCGAGTCAGCGGATCGTGCTGACCGGTGGGGCGAGCCAAGTGCCGGGGCTGGATGCGTTGGCGTCGAAGATCTTGGGCAACCAAGTGCGGCTTGGGCGGCCTCTCCGGGTGCAGGGCCTGCCGCAGTCGGCATGTGGTCCGGCATTCTCTGCTTGTGTCGGGCTGTCGCTCTTTGCGGCCTATCCGCAAGACGAGTGGTGGGACTTCGAAGTGCCGGCTGATCGGTACCCGGCGCGGTCGCTGAAACGGGCGGTAAAATGGTTCCGAGACAACTGGTGACCGCAAGATACAGCGGATCGGGCGAAATACCGCCGATCTCTGCCACATTTCCACCATATTTCGTGGTTTTTTGCCAGTTTTCACGTGACGGAGGTCAACGAAACAGGTAATCTCGCATGAAAATGAGGCAGCACATGGCCGAACGGCACAAGACCGGGGCCCTTATCCATGAAACAGGCGGACAGAGCTTATGACATTGAATCTCACCTTGCCGGATGATCAGCCGGATTTGAAACCTCGCATCACAGTCTTTGGCGTGGGGGGCGCTGGCGGCAACGCGGTCAATAACATGATCGACCAATCGCTGGACGGGTGTGAGTTCGTCGTCGCCAATACCGACGCGCAAGCGCTGGCCCAGTCGACCGCCACGGCGCGCATTCAAATGGGCGCGCGCGTCACCGAAGGCCTTGGGGCAGGTGCCCGGCCCGCTGTTGGTGCGAGCGCTGCAGAGGAAAGCATCGAAGATATCGTCGACCACCTGGCGGGCGCGCATATGGCGTTTATCACCGCGGGTATGGGCGGCGGCACCGGCACCGGCGCGGCACCGATCATTGCGCAGGCCGCACGCGAACTTGGTGTTTTGACCGTGGGCGTTGTCACCAAGCCCTTCCAATTCGAAGGCGCGAAGCGGATGCGTCAGGCCGATGAGGGCATTGAGCAGCTTCAAAAAGTTGTCGATACGCTGATCATCATCCCGAACCAAAACCTGTTCCGCCTCGCCAACGAAAAAACCACCTTCACCGAAGCCTTCGCGATGGCCGATGATGTGCTTTATCAGGGCGTCAAGGGCGTTACCGACCTGATGGTACGCCCAGGCCTGATCAATCTCGACTTCGCAGATGTCCGCGCGGTGATGAACGAGATGGGCAAAGCGATGATGGGCACCGGCGAGGCCGATGGCGAAAGCCGCGCGGTTCAAGCCGCCGAGAAGGCGATTGCCAACCCGCTTCTCGATGAGATCAGCTTGCGCGGTGCGCGCGGCGTTTTGATCAATATTACAGGTGGTTATGACCTGACCTTGTTCGAGTTGGACGAAGCGGCCAACCGTATCCGCGAAGAGGTGGACCCCGAGGCGAATATCATCGTTGGGTCGACCCTGGACACGTCGATGGAAGGCAAAATGCGGGTTAGCGTTGTCGCCACCGGCATCGATGCCAGCGAGATTCATCAAGACATTCCCGTCGCCACCCGCCGCAGCCTGCGTGAGCCGGTTGCTGCCCCCCAGGCCGACGTGGAGGAAGACGTCGTTGAGCCGCAGATCGCCGCCGATGCCGCGCAGCCAGAACCAAGCCTGTTTGCTGAGCTGGAACCGGCTGTCGAGGTCGCGGAGGACGATGTGCCAGCTCCTGCCTATCAACCGCAGCCTGAGGTGGCCACATACGCCGCTCCGGCGGCGCAAGCTCCCGCCGCTGCGGCAGAGCCTGAGGCAGAGTTTGTAGCGCCACGTCCGGCCTCAGCCAGTACGCCGTCGCCTGAGGCTTTGGCGCGCCTCCGTGCCGCGATCAACAAGGATGCACCCGTGGCCCAGGCTGCTGCGGACGCCGAAAGCGCTGGCAAACCGCGCTTTGGCATCAACTCTCTGATCAATCGGATGACTGGCCATGGCGAGGACCAACCGACGCCGATTGAGCGCCGCCAACCGCCCGTGGCAAGTCGCCCGGCGCCGGAAGAGACCCAGGTGGACCCGGAACAGGAACGGATCGAAATCCCGGCATTCCTGCGTCGCCAGGCCAACTAAGTCATCACAACAGACAAGAAGAGGCCAGCATCGCGCTGGCCTTTTTTATTTTTAAAACAACTCTTTACCCTATGTTCCCTGCCTAGGTGGCAGAATCTCGCCGAGCCTCACGGGCATTGTTGCAAGCCGACATAAAGGTTGAATTGTCTCTATCTGGCCGGACCGATAGGGAGCAGATTGAACCGATCTACTGTGGATCGAGACCTATGAGCAGATCGTAACTCAAACGCGCAAACGGTGACTTCGTGCAGGCGACCCTTCGTTCCCCTATCAGCTTCGCAGGCTCCGGCTTGCACACCGGGCATCCGGTACGGATGACCGTGCGCCCGGCGGCCGCGCATTTCGGGATTTGGTTTAAGCGCAGCGACATCCAAGATCGAGACAATTTGATCCCGGCCCGGTTTGACCTGGTGCCAGAGAGCCGACTTTGCACGAAGCTGCGGAACGATGTGGGTGTCGAGGTCTCGACGGTTGAACATCTGATGGCGGCATTTGCGGGCTGTGGTATTCACAATGCGTTGGTCGAGATTGACGGGCCGGAAGTGCCGATCCTTGACGGGTCGGCTGCGAAATTCGTGCGAGGGTTCCTGGCGCGCGGTCTTCAGCGGCAGGGCACGCCGATCCACGCGATCGAGATATTGCAGCCGGTAAGCGTGCGCGACGGTGACGCGGTCGCGACTCTCACACCAGCGGATGGGCTCACGATGAGTTTCACCATCGATTTCACCGACGCCGCAATTGGTCGCCAGACACGGACCGCCAATCTGGCCAATGGGCGGTTTGTGCGCGAGCTTTGCGACAGTCGTACGTTCTGTCGTCAGTCGGATGTGGACGCGATGCAAGCCAGCGGCTTGGCCTTGGGCGGTGTTCCGGGCGAAAACGCGGTGGTGTTTGATGGTGATGAGGTCACCAGTCCGGGCGGGTTGCGGCACGCGGACGAAGCGGTCCGTCATAAAATGTTGGACGCACTTGGCGATCTGGCTTTGGCGGGCGCGCCGATTTTGGGTCATTATGAAGGGGAACGGGCCGGTCACATGTTGACCAACCAGCTTCTCAGGGCTCTTTTCGCAACGCCTTCGGCGTACCGCCTGGTGGAATGCACATCGGCGCAAGTGGCCCGGCTTCCGGGTGTCGGGGTGAATGCCGCCGATCTCGCCCACGTTGCTTGAAGCGCCGATGGGCTGCATTCAGGCATTTTGCCCTCAGATTTAATGTGCTAGGACCATGGTCAGACAGGGCAGGCGATCAAGCCTGCCGAAGACGGTGGACGGGGTTGCAGGCAATGTCACGCGGGCGAAGCATGATCGGAACACGCTTGAGATTCGGTGTTGCGATGGCTTTGATTCTGACCTTAGCGGCCTGTGGTGGCGGCAGAGAGGGTGGCGGCTTATTCGGCGGCGGCGGCTTGTTTGGTAACCGCTCCAATGAGGTTCCCTTGGAAGAGTTGGGGGCCGAAGAGATTTTCCAGCGCGCCGAGTTCGAACTGGAACAAGACAATCCCGATGAGGCGGCGCAGCTTTTCACTGAGGTTGAACGCCTACATCCTTATTCTGAATGGGCGCAGCGCGCGCTGATTATGGCCGCCTTCGCGTATCACGCAGATGAGGATTATGAGAACGCGCGCATTGCGGCGCAACGCTATATCGATTTCTATCCCGCCGATGAGGAAGCGGCTTACGCCCAATATCTCTTGGCGCTGAGCTATTACGATCAGATTGATCAAGTGGGCCGGGATCAGGGCCTCACATTTCAAGCCTTGCAGGCTCTGCGTGTCGTGATCGAACGCTATCCCGATAGCCCTTATGCCACATCGGCGATTTTGAAATTCGACCTCGCCTTCGACCATCTGGCCGGCAAAGAGATGGAAATCGGTCGCTATTACCTGCGCCGGGGCCACTACACGGCGGCGATCAACCGTTTCCGTGTTGTGGTTGAGGAGTTCCAGACCACGAGCCACACGCCCGAAGCGCTCCACCGTTTGGCCGAAGCCTACCTATCGCTCGGATTGACGGACGAGGCCCAAACGGCGGCGGCGATCCTGGGTTATAACTTCCAATCGTCGCCCTTCTATGATGACAGTTTCCGTCTGCTCACCGGTCAAGAACTCAGCCCCGAGGCGTCGGGCGAAGGCTGGCTGCGCGACATCTGGCGGCAAACGGTACGGGGCGATTG
Organism: Roseobacter sp. HKCCD6576-2; assembly: GCF_013179285.1. Lineage (GTDB taxonomy): Bacteria > Pseudomonadota > Alphaproteobacteria > Rhodobacterales > Rhodobacteraceae > Rhodophyticola > Rhodophyticola oceani. The sequence continues at coordinate 1,201,232 of NZ_WVNW01000001.1, forward strand.
GCTATAGGATTGGGGCCATGCCCCACCCGGCGGGATGAGAGCTGATGCTGCGCGGTCTCGATATTCGCGAAATGTTAATAATCGATCGGTTGGACCTCGCGTTTCAGCCGGGCTTGAATGTGTTGACTGGTGAGACCGGAGCCGGGAAATCCATTCTGCTCGATAGTTTGGGTTTTGTCCTGGGGTGGCGTGGTCGGGCCGATTTGGTGCGCGCGGGCGCCGCGCAAGGCGAGGTCGTGGCGGTCTTCGATCTGGCACCTGACCATCCAGCACATCGGATTTTGGAAGAGGCGGGGTTGCCCGGCGGCGCAGAGGTGATCTTGCGCCGGGTCAATACGCCAGAGGGGCGCAAGACCGCCTGGGTCAATGATCGCCGCGCGTCGGGCGAGGTGTTGCGCGCGCTTAGCGAGACGTTGGTCGAGTTGCATGGTCAGCAAGATGATCGTGGGCTGCTGGACCCGCGCCAGCATCGGGCCATGCTGGATGCATTTGGCGGGTTGGACGCCATGCGCGATGAGGTTGCGCGCCTCTGGCGCGCCCGATCTGTCGCGGCCAAGGATCTGGCCGCGGCCGAGGCCGCGCTTGCAGATATGCAAGCCGAAGAAGACTTCCTGCGGCATTCGGTTGGCGAATTGGATGCGCTAGACCCGATCCCGGGAGAGGAGGCGGAGCTGGATACCCGCCGCCGCCTGATGCAGGGGGCGGAACGGATGCGCGAGGATCTGAGCAAGGCGTTGTCGGCTCTGGGTCTGGACGGGGCCGAAGGCGCGATGGGCGATGCGGTCCGTTGGCTCGACGGTCTATCCGACCGGGCGGAGGGCGGTTTGGAGGCACCCATCGAAGCGATTGAGAGGGCATTGGTCGATTTGGGCGAGGCGCAAGCTGGTGTGGAGCGGTTTGCGGCGGCCCTGGCCTTCAACCCGGGCGAGTTAGAAGAAACAGAAGAGCGGCTTTTCGCGTTACGAGGCCTCGCACGCAAACATGGGGTGCCGCCCGACGATCTGAGCGGGTTCGCCGATGACTTGCGGGGCCGTCTGGCGGCGTTGGATGGCGGGGCCGGACAGATCGATGTGCTGCTGGCGGCATTGGCCGCGGCGGAGGCCGCGTATGACAAAGCCGCGCAGGCGCTCTCAACGGCGCGGGCAGCAGCCGCCAAGCGGCTGGACGCAGATATGGCTGGCGAACTGGCGCCGCTGAAAATGGAGCGCGCGGTGTTTTCGACGGCGTTGTCCGACGCTGCGCCGGGGCCAGACGGGATCGACACCGTCGCCTTTGTGGTGGCCACCAATCCCGGTGCGCCTGCGGGACCGTTGAACAAAATTGCTTCCGGCGGGGAACTGTCGCGGTTTCTCTTGGCCTTGAAGGTCTGCCTGACCCGGGAAGCGGAAGGCGTCACAATGATCTTTGACGAGATCGACCGTGGCGTGGGGGGCGCGACAGCGGATGCTGTAGGCAAACGCTTGGCAGCCCTTGCCGAGGGTGGGCAGGTATTGGTTGTGACCCATTCACCGCAAGTTGCTGCGCGCGGTGCCCATCATTGGCGCGTGGCCAAAGCTGTGGCCGATGGGGTGACTACGTCGGATGTGAGCCCATTGAGCGAAGATGCGCGCGTGGATGAGGTTGCGCGGATGTTGGCGGGTGACATCGTGACCGACGCTGCGCGCGACGCCGCGAAGGCTTTGCTTCAGACGGGATCTGAGTGATCCGGTTGAGGCCCGTTCCGGGCCACGCTTTTTTCTGATTGGTGCTTTCTGTCGACCTGGGTGTGGGGCATAGGGCATCTGCTGTGTGGCGCGGATGGAGGCCTCCGGCGGGGATATTTGAGAAGCAGAGAAAGTTTACGGATTGCGGTAATCCGCAGGCGTAAGGTGCCCGCCGGTGTTGAGCTGCGTTTCGACGCCGGGCACGATGTCGGTGTTCTGCGCCGAGACGACCTGCCAGCCGCGATCTGTGTGATGGGCGGCGAATGACAGGATCGTGCTGCGTCCTGCTGCTTCGGAACCGTCTGGCGCGCGCTGGCCGGTGAGACGCATTCTGGCGTGGACTATTGCGACATCCGCCGTGACACGACGCGTTTTAACCCGGCCGATTGCGAGGCGGGATTTGGAAAAGAACGTTCGCAACCCATAGTCATGGGCCTTTTCGATGGCCATTCGATCCTCCCACCAGATTCCCACCACATTTACGAAGTCCGCGTCCTCGGCAAAAAAGGCGGCGAGCACCTTAGCATCGCGAGCCATCCAAGCGGCGGCAAAGGCGTTGGGGATATCTTCCGGTGTTTGGGGCAGGGCGGGCATGAACCTATCCATTTCGTGGGGTTTCCAGGCACAACATCCTGATTTAGAACCGAGATAGGCCTGCGCTCAAGCCTTTGGGTGCACGCCGCCCGCTCGTGGTGACATGATCGACCCCGCCGCAGGCGTGCATATCCGACATGGGTTATCAGATGGGGATCTCCCCCTTGTTCAAAGGCATAGGCCCGATTGTCAAAGATCAGCTCGGCAGGTTTTCCGAGACCTGTCGTGGTGGTTGGCAAGTGTTGCGCCAGAAGGGGCCGAGCCAGGTTCAGTTTTGGTTCATCGCCCTGGCCATTGGGATCGCCGCGGGCTTTGCCGCGCTGTTCTTCCGCATGGGGATCAATGCGCTTCAGGAACAGCTTTACGGTGTCGAAGATGTGCGGATGCTGCATAGCTTCGCCGAAAGCTTGCCGTGGTATTGGATTCTGGTGATCCCGGCTCTGGGCGGATTGGCTGTGGGGCTCATTTTACACTGGTTCACGCCGGATGCGCGGGTGCGATCCGTCGCGGATGTGATCGAGGGCGCGGCCTTGGCCGATGGCCGGGTCGAAACCCGCGCCGGGATTGCGTCGGCGCTGGCCTCGTTGATTACGCTTGGTTCGGGCGGGTCGTCGGGGCGGGAGGGGCCAGTGGTGCATTTGGCCGCTGTGATTTCCAGCCAAGTCTCCAATTGGATCAAAGCCAACGGGATCACTGGACGCGACCTCTTGGGATGCGCTGTGGCGGCGGCGGTAAGTGCGTCGTTCAACGCGCCGATCGCGGGCGCGATATTTGCGTTAGAAGTGGTGCTGCGCCATTTCGCTGTGCATGCCTTCGCGCCGATTGTTATCGCCTCCGCCGCGGGTACAGTGATCAACCGGCTCGAATTTGGGAACGTGACGGAGTTCAGTTTGGGCCGTGATGGGGCCTTGCAATTTTATGTGGAATTGCCGGCTTTTCTGATCTTGGGGCTGATTTGCGGCCTGATCGCGGTGGCCTTCATGCGGTCGATTTTTTGGGCCGAGGATATGGCGAGCTTGGTTCAACGTTTGGCGAATATTCCGCGTTGGCTTCGCCCGGCTGTGGCGGGGCTATTGCTGGGTGCCATCGCGATTTGGTTCCCCCACATTATCGGCGTCGGCTATGAGACGACATCCGCCGCGTTGACCGGCGAGTTGCTTCTGCATGAGGCGATCGTCTTTGCGATGATCAAGACCGCCGCCGTGGCCATCACGGTGGGCGGGCGGATGGGAGGTGGCGTGTTCTCGCCATCGCTGATGGTCGGTGCGCTGGCCGGTTTGGCCTTCGGCATCATCGCAACCGGACTTCTGCCCACTGTGTCAGGGTCCGAGACGCTTTACGCGCTGGCCGGCATGGGGGCTGTGGCCGCCGCGGTTTTGGGGGCACCCATATCGACGACCCTTATCGTCTTTGAGTTGACGGGCGATTGGCAGACCGGCTTGGCGGTGATGGTGGCCGTCTCGATGTCGACGGCGTTGTCGTCGCGATTGGTCGACCGATCTTTCTTCCTGACCCAACTGGAGCGGCGCAACATCCATTTGGCCGCCGGACCGCAGGCCTATCTCTTGTCGATGTTCCGTGTGAGCAAAGTGATGCGCCCGATGGATCATGACAATGCCGCATCTGAGGATGCTCTCAACACATTGATGGAGCAGGGCATTTTCACAGATGAAAACGCGACATTGGAGCGGGCCTTGCCGATCTTCGAGCGGACGGCGCTGGATTTCATTCCTGTGGTGCGCCTGACGCCGGGCGACACCTCACCCAGGCTCACGGGCGCTTTGTTCCATGTCGACGCCTTGAAAGCGTATAACCGTGCTCTGGCCGCGACGGCGGCCGAAGAGCACAGCTAACTGGCGCGCGCCCCGTCAGAGCTGTTCGATGGCGACCCGATCTGTGAAGAACGCAAGATGATCTTGGATCTGTTCGACGCCAGCCTTCGGCGCCTCATAGCTCCAAGCCGCGTTCGTCAGTTCTTCGCCCGTGGTCGAGATGGTGAAGTAGGTTGCATCGCCTTTATGTGGGCAATGACTGCTCTTCGCTGTCTGTTCCAGAAACGCCATACCGATATCGTCGCGCGGGAAGTAAATCACCGGCGCATAGCTGCCCTCGGTAAGCTCCAACGCGCGGTCCGTCTCGCCAATCACGGCGCCATCGGCGCGCACCACCCATTTTCCGGGCGCGTTGCGAATTGTAATATGCTCAGCCATGACCTGCCTCCCCTTGCCAGTCTTTTTGTCTGTGAAAAGACCCTTGTCGGGCAGGATGTGCCCTGGGCCTGTAACGGTAATGTGTCAGAGGGGCGCTGTCGCGCGCGCCAGCCACTCGACCACCGGTCCCTCAAGAAGCGGGCTGATCCGGCGGGCCACTTCCTTATGATAGGTGTTGAGCCAGCCGAGTTCCAGAGGCGAAAGCTGATCTCGGTCGATCAGGCGGCGGTCAATCGGTACATAGGTTAGGGTGTTGAAGCAGAACATCTCACGATGTGCATCGCCGCCCTGCGGCGTCTCCGCCTCGGTCACCACCACCAGGTTCTCGATCCGAATGCCAAAGGCCCCCTCGCGGTAGTATCCTGGCTCATTGGAGAGGATCATGCCGGGTTGCAGCGCGACATCGGAGGCGCGTGAGAGGCGTTGCGGGCCTTCATGCACGCTGAGATAGACGCCGACGCCATGGCCGGTGCCGTGATCATAGTCGCGTCCGGCCGCCCAAAGCGGCGCACGGGCCAAAGCGTCAAGATCGCGGCCGGTGAGACCCTTTGGAAACCGCGCCAGATGGATCGCGATCATGCCGCGCAAGACCTGAGTGAAGGCTGTGCGCTCTTCGAGGCCGACCTCACCCACCGGCAAGGTCCGGGTGATGTCAGTGGTCCCGTCTTCGTATTGTGCGCCGCTATCGATCAGGAAAAGCTGACCGGGCAGGAGTGGCGCGTTTGTCTCTTCGGTGACCCGGTAATGCACAATCGCACCATTCGGGCCGGCGCCGGAGATTGTGTCAAAGCTGATGTCTTTGAGGGCGCCGGTGTCGGCCCGGAAGCCTTCCAGCGCTTTGGCACAGTCGATTTCTGTCAATCCGCCGTCCGGGGCCGTCTCGTCGAACCAATGCAAAAACCGCGCCATCGCCGCGCCATCGCGCAAATGCGCCTGTGTTGTCGCGGCTATCTCGGCGGCGGTTTTGCGCGCCTTTGGTAAGAGACAGGGGTCGGCACCGTCCGAGACTTCAATGCTAGCTGCGTCCAACACCAGGCGCACCTGATGTGGCGCCGTAGCTGGGTCAACACGCACCGGGCTGGACAGAGTCGCCAGATCAGCCTCGAAATCGGACCAGTCGCGGAGTGTGATGTCGGGGTCGGGACCCAGACCGGCTAATTTGGTGGGTTCAGAGAAGAGGGTCACATGCCCGGCCGTATCAATCACGGCGAACGCCTGGACAACGGGCAGATGCACCAAATCCGCGCCACGGATATTCAGCAGCCAAGCAATGGAATCCGGCAGGGTCAGAACGGCAGCGGCCTCACCAGCCTCTTGCAGGAGCGCGGCAATCTCGGCGCGTTTCTCGCCAGATGTCTTTCCCGCGAGTTCCGCCGAATAGGCCAGGGCCGCGCCATCGGGACGGTCGGGTTGATCCGCCCAGATGGCATCGATCAGGTTGTCTATCGGGCGCAGTGTGATCTGATGCAGTGCTAGGGCTTTCTCAAGCCGCGTGATCTCGGCGGTTGTGTGCAGCCAAGGATCATAGCCGATGGTCCCGCCGCCCGGCAGCTCGGCGATCAGCCAGTCTTCGAGCTTGGTTTCGGGCCAATCGACCGGCGTGAAGTGATCCGTATCCGTTTGGGTTTTGACCTGCAGCCGGTAGCGGCCATCGACAAAAATGCCAGCGATCTCCGGCAGTACCGCGCAAAACCCGGCGGACCCGGTGAAGCCTGTCAGCCAAGGCAGGCGTTCGTCCCGTGCGGCGACATACTCACCTTGATGCGCATCGGCGCGTGGGACCAGAAATCCATCAACCTCGGCTTCCAGCATTTCTGCGCGAAGCGCGGCGAGGCGGGGTGGGCCCTGTTCGGGCCGGGTGGTGGCGGTGAAACTTTGAAACATCAGCTGGCCCGCTTCATCCCCATGACGCGGGCCCGGGCCCGGGGGTCGGCGTCGAAGAGGCTGGCGAGTTGTTCCGTCATCGCACCGGCCAATTGCTCGACATCGGTGATGGTCACGGCGCGGTCATAATACCGCGTCACATCGTGACCGATGCCGATGGCAAGGAGTTCTACCGCACGGCGTTTCTCCACCATGGCGATCACATCGCGGAGGTGTTTTTCCAGGTAATTCGCGGGATTAACGGACAGTGTTGAATCGTCGACAGGCGCGCCATCCGAGATCACCATCAGGATTTTCCGGGCCTCGGGCCGCCCAATCATCCGCCGATGCGCCCACTCCAGCGCCTCGCCATCGATGTTTTCTTTCAGCAGGCCCTCTTTCATCATCAGGCCCAAATTGTCCCGGGTCCGGCGCATCGGCGCATCGGCCTTCTTATAGATGATGTGCCTGAGATCGTTCAGACGGCCCGGTTGCTGTGCGCGTCCGGCGGCAAGCCAGTCTTCGCGGGCGCGGCCCCCTTTCCAAGCGCGGGTGGTGAAGCCCAGGATTTCGACCTTCACGCCGCAGCGCTCCAGCGTGCGGGACAGAACATCGGCGCAGATCGCCGCGATTGAAATCGGGCGGCCTCGCATCGAGCCGGAATTGTCGAGCAGGAGCGTCACCACCGTATCGCGAAACTCCGTATCTTTCTCGATCTTGAAGCTGAGCGGCGTGGTGGGGTTGGCGACAACGCGGGCCAGACGGCCAGCGTCTAGCGTGCCTTCCTCGAGGTCGAACTCCCAAGACCGGTTCTGTTGCGCCTGCAAGCGGCGCTGAAGTTTGTTGGCCAAACGGCTGACCGCGCCTTTCAGCGGTTCAAGCTGCTGGTCGAGATAGGCGCGGAGGCGTTCCAGCTCCTGCGGCTCGGCAAGGTCTTCGGCGGCGATTTCCTCATCATACTCGGTTGAGAAGACGGTGTAATCCGGGTCGGCCTCGGAGTGCGGCGCGGGTGGAGGCGGCTCGAGCGGGGCCTCTCCATCGGGCAGTTCCTGCTCTTCGGCCTCTTCCATCTCGCCAGTGTCGTCCATTTCGACCTGGGCTTGAGACGCGTCCTGCTGCTCTTCTTGGCTGCGCTCTGGCGCGGCTTCACTGTCTTGCTCGTCGTCATCATCCGCGTCGCCGGTGGAATCGGGCTGCTCTTCCTCTTCGGAACTGGCTTCGTCTTCGCCTTCCGGGTCGGTCTCGTCAGGGTCGTCGCCGAGTTGGTCGCCATAGCCGAGATCATCAATCAGTTGCCGGGCGAGCCGGGCAAAGGCCTGTTGATCGGCGAGGGTGCCATCGAGATTGTCGAGCGTCTCTGCGCAGCGATCTTCGATGAAACCGCGCCAGAGTTCCATCACATTGGCCGCTTCCGGCGGAAGATCGCGGCCCGTGGCCAAATGGCGGATCAGATACCCGGCGGCCGTCGCAAGCGGCGCCTCGGAAGCCTGACGGATTTCGCCATAGCCTTTGCGGCGGGCCTCAGAGCCGATTTTTGCGTCGATATTGGTGGCCGTGCCGGGCATCTCGCGGGCGCCAATCGCCTCGCAGCGCGCGGTTTCCATCGCCTCCATCAGATCGCGGGCCATCTGCCCCTGCGGCGCATAGCGGTTGGCGGTGGCCTGGTTGTGGTATTTGTGGCGCAGCGCCAGGGCGTCCGCGGTGCCGCGGGCGAGCAGAATCTCGTCCCGCGTCATCCGCCGGCTGATCTGCGGCAGGCGCACGCTATCATTGGTCGCACCGGGGGGGTCGACGGAATAGCTCACCGACAATTCTGGGTCATCGGCCAGGACGCGCGTGGCCTCGGCCAGGGCCTTTTTGAACGGTTCGGTGGGGTTGTCGGCGGGTGGCTTGCTCATGGGCGCGAAGATGGGCCAGATCGCGGGCGGTGGCAAGATGCGGCGGGGGGAGAATGGCCGACTCGGCCCGCCCTTCGGGAGGCCTCACCCGGCCATGCTGCCGCGGATCTGTGGCGCCGTTGGTCGGTTGCCATGCGCGGGGCGCTACGGCGCGGTCACTGGGATGCCGCTTGATGTCCGCTATTCGGCGTAGAACCGGTTGATCGCGGCATTGCACGGGGCGGGCAAAGGGCCGAAGACATCCCAATCTGTGAGCGGAATATGCCCGCCGGGACCGCGGCCTTGATCGGCGATGACCTCATCGTGGTCGCCGTCACCTTCGGGCTCCGGAATTTTGAGCTCATGGGTGTAGTCACCAGTGAGGATGTTGATATCGCAGTGGAAATCGCGGGCAGTGAGCCGGTCATAGGTTGAGTAGCTGAACCCTGCGACAACAAACGCATTGTCACGCCAGGCGATGGTCAGCGTTTGGAACCAGGGCGCGCGGCCGATACCGGATTGCTCAGAATGCACCAACAACGAGCCGTTATCGGCCTGCGCAAGAGAGGGCGACATGCCCCACATGCTGCCATTGAAGGCTACGGCACGCGCCAGCAGCAACGGGCCGGTAGCGTCATCGGTTCGCCTGTCGGGGTAGATGACGAGATCCGCGGCATCTGGATCTATCTCTGAGGTCATTAAGATCACGGATTCGCAGCCATTCAGATCGCTGCGAATGTCGAAACATTCGTGATCGATAATGCGCGGCAACAGCGCGGCCTCCGGCGCCGAAAGGCCGTCCGCCCAAACTGGCAAGGGCAGAAAAAGGGCGGCGAGGAACAAACGGATCGGTGCCATGGGCGCAACTTGGAGAGCGACCTGTTGCAAGGCAAGAGGTCTTTTCAAGGCGCGCGGTATCGGTGCCTAGAGTTCGAAATGCGCGGCGCAGCGGCTCACCGCGCTTTGCAGTTCAAGCCCATCATCGGCCAGGTAAGGCGTGCCGGATTCGGTCAGCCGGGGATAGAAACTGGTTCGCCCCAGACTTTCCCAATTGTCGCGCCAAGCGCTTGCGGCCTCGGCGATCTCACCCAATCGGTCCGGGCCGCCTGCAAGATCAACCAATCTTGTGGGCGTTTGGAACCGCGGGGCATTCTCGGAGCCGGTCAATTCGGTCGCGAATTCATAAGCTTGACCGAAGGCCGTCATGACCGCGGCGCAGTGAAAGGCAACACCGGCCTCTCCCGTTCCATCAGCGGGCCAATGAATCGGCGCGGCGGTTGTTGATAGGGGTAGTGATGCCGCCAAACCAATGGCGGCGCAAAGGCGTCTTGCGCGCATCGTATTACCCTTTCCAGTCGTGACACCTGCTCGTTGCGGCAGGATTGGACCCATTGCGGGGCCTGATCAGAAGGGTAGCAAAGCTTCAAACATCGGCAAAATCACGAATTCCCGCAGATATGCAATTTGTCTTGATCAGGCAATGGCGGCGTGGCTAGCCGGTGAACCAATCCACCTCCGCATTGCCGCCACACAGAAGCACCGCGACACGCTCGTCAGGTGCAGGCGTGTAGGCGCCAGAGGTCAATGCAGCCAGCGCGGTTGCGGCTCCGGGTTCTCCGATCAGGCGCGTCGCTTCCCAGAGGCGGCGTGCGGCGGTGTAGACCTCGGCATCGGGCAACACGATCGTGTCTTTGACCCGCTCCATGACAATCTCATAGGGCAGGGCACCGAGCGCCGGACCGCCCAATGAGCCCGCCGATATGCCCGAGGCGGAGACGTCGATATTCGGACCCTCTTTCTGAGACCGAGCGAGCGTATTTGTCCCCTCCGTCTCGACCGATACGACATTCACACGCTCGCCAAACCAGGCCGCGATACCGCCAATCAAACCGCCGCCGCCGACGGCAACCATGATCGTGTCGAGACCGTCCAGTTGCTCTTCGATTTCTTTGGCGACAGTGCCTTGGCCGGCAAGCGTTGGGGCCGTGTCATAGGGATGAACCGCAAGCGCACCGGTTTCGGCCGCGTGGTCGGCATATTGTGTCATGCAATCCGCGACGGATCCGTCGGTTAGGATCACCTCGCCGCCGAAGGCGCGCATGCGGCGGAGTTTTTCCTCCTTAGCAATCGCTTTTGGGACGAAGATTTTCGATTTGTGGCCAAGTTTCGTGGCGGCATAAGCCACTGCCGCGCCGTGATTGCCGCCTGATGCTGCAACCACACCGGCCTCAGGCACCTCACGGCTGAGCAGGTTGTTGAACGCGCCGCGCACCTTGAAGGAGCCGGTGACCTGCGTGTGTTCCAGCTTGACCTGAATTGGATACTCCAGGCCAAGCGCCCCGGGTTCGATGCCGATCATGGGCGTGTGGCGAATATGTGGGGCAATGCGCGTCGCGGCGGCGGTGATTTGGCTCGGGTCTAACATGGAAAAACATGTTCCATGTCCTTGGCTTGCGGTCAATCAGGTGATCTGCCCAAGCGTCAGGTGATCGGCAGCCAAGCGGGCGAGCAAATCTACATGTATGTCGAGCGCATCGATGATGCGGTAACCGGGGTCGTAGCCGTCAAATGCAAGGCCAAGATCGGTGCCAGCCATAACGATCGCCTCGGCGCCTTGATCGTCGATCATCCGGCGACCTTCCTCAAAGAACCGTGCGCGCTGTGCCTCGGTGCAAATGCCGGATACCGCGACATCTTGATAAACTTTGCCGAGCTCCACCAAGTCACATGCGGGTGCGACGGTGCGGGTTTTGGCCATCTGACCGTAAAGGCCGGTGCGCATGACAACCTCCGTGCCGAGCAGGCCGACGGTCTCCAGGCCCTCACTTGCGAAGGCCTCGTCTAGCGGGGTGATGGCGCTGATCAAAGGCAAGGGAGAGATTTTCTCGGTCTCGGCATAACAGAAATGCCCACCAAGAGAGGTGATGGCCGCGCAATCGGCACCTGCCGCTTTGAGACGGTTGAGAAGGTCGAGGTAAATCTCCGCCTGGGCGTGGCGTTGATCGGCGTTGTTGTTCCGGATCAGGTCGTGGACGTCCGCTTGGACGATGGTGAGCTCCAACCGGCTGTCCAGGGTGCGCATTCGCGCCGCGAGCCGTTCGTAATAGACAAGTGTCGCGGCAGGGCCGATGCCGCCTATCAAGCCGATATGCATTGAACATGCTCCTGTTAAGGTCGGTGCATTTCATCAATGCGAAGGTCTGTTCGTCAAATCAGGATTGGTGATGTTCAAGATTTTGGCTGGTGCTGCTGGGGGCGCGCAGCGGTTCCATGTCACCCGCTTCGGATGACGGGGTTTGAGCCCGGCGACAGGGAAGTATCGCAAAATGGCGATTTGTTCTGCCTAGCACGTTCCGGATCAGTCTCATCCGGGCGTAAACCTTCGGCCATCGAAGCGCTCGAGTCGCTCGAAGGAGGCAGTCCCTGCCGCCGGTGCCGGACCGCCGTTAGAAGCTGCTGGCGATCTGTGCTTTCAATGCGTCGCGCAGACCGGCGGCGTCCTTCGAGGCCTTGAGCAGTTCATCTTCCGAGATCTCGGCATGTCCGAACTGGTCAAACGAGAGCCCGACCGGGGCCCGGCAATTCCCACCGCACCCATTGCCGCAGCCATTGCCGGCGGCCAGGGGCGTGGTGGGGTCGTCTAGCCCTTTGAGCAATTCGCCAATGGACATCACGGGAACCTCGCGGATAATCGCGCGAGCTATCTTCTCATGTGGCATATCGATTTCCTCTATTAGGTTGCTTTTAAGCTGCCGGAATCGGTTTTCGCCATTCGGGTTGCCTCGAATTGAGCAATGCCGAGAAGAACTTCTTCGACAATTGCTTCTTGTATGTCGTAATAAAGTCTATTCGAAAATGTACCTGTTGAAATGTAATCTCCAGCAATACAGCCAAATCCAAGGTTTCGAAACCAACGCTGCGTGCCGGTTGCACTATCAGAGAATTCCCTACTGTATTTCCTCCAAATTTCCTGTGCCCGTGGAACATCAATATTGGCCCGGTCGATATTGCCGATGCACATTCTTGGGTCGCCAAAGAACATGAAACATGGATAGATATCGCCATTCGAGCCAATAGAGATTTGGCTGGAAAAAGCGGGGCAATAGGCGTCAGATTTGCGGCGCAGTTGCAATGAGGTCAGTGTATCCTGAACAAAGGAAAGAACGCCACCGCTGCCGGCCGCAATGTTTTGCATCGAAAGCCGGGCGGCATCTCGGAACTGAGTGATCAGTTGATCAACTGAGATGAAGCTTTGCTGCTGCTCTTCCAGATCGTCACGGAAGACGCCGTTTTTGGTGTAGCCGTCATCGGCGACGAGGTCCTTGAGCGGCACATAGGACCAGGCAATATGCGGCACGGGTTCGTTAAACTCGGCGTCGAAATACCGGAGCAGGTCAGACACCGAGACGTCGGCCTCCAGATGCGCCTTATTGAAGGTGCACTCAATGCTCCATTCGATGCCGCGTTGGGTAAACAGCTCGACTGATTGGCAAATCTTTGCGTGGCTGCCGTCGCCCGAGACAGTCGGGCGCTGTGCATCATGGACCGGGGCCGGGCCATCGATACTGATTGTGAGCGCGATGCCGTGTCGAGAGAGGACATCGAGGATTTCCGGCGTTGCGAGCGTCCCGTTTGTAGTGACTGCGAAGCCGATATCTGGGAAACGGGCCTTCGCCGCGATGCAGACGGCATCGATGGTCTTGGGATTCAATAGCGGCTCGCCGCCGAAGAAATGGATATTGCCGATACCGTCATAGAGCCTGGATGTTTGCTCAAAGATCCGCAGGGCGCGATCCGGCTTCATCAGGTGTTTTGTATCATGATAATGCCCGTGATCGGCATAGCAATAAGAACACCAAAGATTGCAACTGTTCGCGATATTTATTGTTAAGCGGTTGAGATATGATCGTTGCCCCAGAATGAAGGGCGCGAATGAAGACTGCCGTGCTCTGAGTCGGATATCATCATCGGACGGTGTGTCGACGGCGACCGGAAAGAATGGATCCGCACCGGCGTGTAAATCGACCTTATGTCTGACGGCAGGATCTATGCGTCGAATTGCGTTGAGCGCATCTTGTTGAGATTGGCTGGCTCCGGTTGCGAGAGATAATGTATCGCAATCAAGGATTGAGACCACTCCCGCATCGGCGACAATATAATTTGGATAGGATTCATGGCGCAGCATATTCGCCCTCCATTGGAAGAAAAGGCAGAACTAAATATGCGCTTCGATAGAGTCCGGATATCACGCTTCCCAACGCAAAAAGTTAACGTAGGGTCAAGCGCTCTTCGTTGAGCGGATTTTTGCCCAGGATAGTCCGAGGTATCGTTTGAGCGTCCTGCGAGTGCGGCAGGCCGTCTCAGGTCCTGATGGGATTATCCCATGCTCATCGAGACGGCACTTTCCGGCAGTTCCTCGTCAAAGCAGCGCTGATAGAATTCCGCCACAGTCTGGCGTTCCAACTCATCACATTTGTTGAGGAAGGTCAGGCGGAACGCGTAGCCGATATTGCGGAAGATCGCGGCGTTTTCGGCCCAGTTGATCACGGTCCGTGGCGACATCACCGTCGAAAGCTCACCATTCATGAACGCGGTCCGGGTCAGATCGGCGACGGTAACCATCTGGGCAATCTGCTTGCGGCCATGCTCCGTATTGTAGAGCGGGTTTTTCGCCAGAACGATGGCGGTTTCGGCGTCATGCGACAGGTAATTCAAGGTCGCGACGAGGGACCAACGGTCCATCTGCGCTTGGTTGATCTGTTGCACGCCGTGATAAAGGCCCGTTGTGTCGCCCAAGCCGACCGTGTTCGCGGTCGCAAAGAGGCGGAAGGACGGGTGCGGTGTGATGATTTCGTTCTGGTCGAGCAGCGTCAGCTTGCCGTCATGCTCCAGCACCCTCTGGATGACGAACATCACATCGGCGCGGCCCGCATCATATTCGTCGAAGACGATGGCGACGGGGTTGCGAAGCGCCCAGGGCAGGATGCCTTCGTGAAACTCGGTGACCTGTTTGCCGTCCCGGAGCTTGATCGCATCCTTGCCGATCAGGTCGATCCGGGAGATGTGGCTGTCGAGATTGACACGCACGGCGGGCCAGTTCAGGCGCGCGGCGACCTGTTCGATATGGGTCGATTTGCCGGTGCCGTGATAGCCCTGGATCATCACCCGGCGATTATGGCTGAAGCCCGCCAGGATGGCCAAAGTCGTGTCGGGGTCGAATTTATAGGTCGTGTCCAGCGCGGGCACACGGTCGGTGGCATCGGCGAAGGCTTTGACTTTCATATCGCTGTCGATGCCAAAGGTTTCGCGGACGGAAATCTCTTCGGTGGGTTTTTGATCACTGCTCATCGCGCATCCGCCCTATCTGTTTTCTTACGTCCGGTTCGACTGGGATGTGGTGCAACAATTTCCAAGGGGCTGCAAGGGCAGGCCGGTGCTTTGCGGCGCGGTTTCTCACCGCATCGTGACTTGGCGCTTGGTATCCTGTGCTAGAGTGGTCGTGGTTCCAATTGGGAGACGCGATATGGATCGACGAGTATTTCTGGGCGCTGCCGTCTCAGCGTCGGTATTTTTGGGACTGCCGTCATGGGCGGCCATCGCGCCGGGGCCGTTCGAAGTGGAACGCACCGATGCAGAATGGCGCGCGATGTTGACCGATTTGCAGTATCGGGTAATGCGCCAGGGCGGCACCGAGCGCGCCGGGTCAAGCCCGCTCGACGACGAGCATCGCCGGGGCCGGTTCCACTGCCGGGGCTGCGATTTACGCCTCTATCACTCGCGCCACAAATACGACAGCGGGACGGGTTGGCCGAGTTTCTGGGATGTGCTGCCGAATGCGATCGGGACAATGGAGGACCGTCGATTGCTGCGGGTGCGGACCGAATGCCATTGCCGCCGCTGTGGCTCGCATCTGGGGCATATTTTCGGCGATGGGCCGCAACCCACGGGGCTGCGGCATTGTTTGAATGGCGTGTCCTTGGTGTTTCGCCCAGCCTGACGGCTGATCGACCGGGGCGGCGGGCCGCGTCAGGCCCCGTGGGGCCATCCTTGGTCCGCGTTGCCACGGAGAAGATGCGCGGGTCAGATCGCTGCTTCGACGGCTCCGACGATCTCATCGACCACCGACACCATAAGCGCTTCATCTTCCGCCTCGGCCATCACCCGGATTAGAGGCTCCGTGCCGGATTTCCGTATCAAGAGCCGCCCGTGGCCATTGAGCTTGGCCTCACCAGCGGCGATGGCGGCTTGGACGGAAGGCGTGTCCAAAGGCACTTGCCCGGCGCCATACCGCACGTTTTTCAAGAGTTGCGGCACCGTCTCGAAGCTCTGCGCCAGGGTGCTGGCGGGCTGGCCGGTGCGCACCATCTCAGCCAAGAATTGCAGACCGGCAATCAATCCATCGCCCGTCGTTGCATAATCCGTCATCACGATATGGCCGGATTGTTCTCCGCCCAGGTTCAGCCCATGGGTTCGCATCGCCTCGACCACATAGCGGTCGCCCACGGGGGTGCGATGCAGGTCGATCGAGCGCTCGGCAAGGAACCGCTCCAACCCCAGATTGGACATCACCGTCGCAGCCAAAGTTTGGCCCTTCAGGCGGCCTTCGGCGGCCCACCGATTGGCGAAAAGCGCCATGATCTGATCGCCATCGGCCAGCGTGCCCGTTTCATCGATCAGCATCACGCGATCGGCGTCACCATCAAGACAAATCCCCAGATCGGCTCCGGTCTCTTTGATTTTCGCCATCGCCGTCTGCGGCGCGGTGGACCCAACCCCATCGTTGATGTTGAACCCGTCCGGGTTCACGCCGATTGCGATCACCTCGGCGCCAAGCTCCCACAGCACCTCGGGCGCCGCCCGGTAAGCCGCGCCATTGGCGCAATCCACGACCACTTTCAGCCCGTCAAGCCGCAACCCTGCTGGAAACGTGCTTTTCACCCGCTCGACATAGCGGAACCGGCCATCATCAATCCGTTTGGCGCGGCCAATATTCTGCGCTTGCGCCGGTTGAATATCCGAGGCGACAAGCGCTTCGATCTCGGCCTCGGCCTCATCGCTCAGTTTGAACCCATCGGGGCCAAAGAGCTTAATGCCATTATCGGTCGCCGGATTGTGCGACGCGGAAATCATCACCCCGACATCCGCGCGCATCGAGGGTGTCAGAAGCCCGACAGCCGGCGTCGGCACCGGACCGAGCAACAGCACATTCATCCCGGTCGAGGTGAACCCCGCCGTCAATGCCGTCTCGATCATATAGCCCGAGAGCCGCGTGTCTTTGCCGATCACCACCCGGTGCGCCCGGCTGCCATCGGTGCGGAAATACCGCCCCGCCGCCGCGCCCAAGCGCAGCGCCAACTCGGCGGTCATTGGGAACTCATTGGCCCGGCCTCGCACCCCATCGGTGCCAAACAGCTTGCGCGTCATGCCCCGGTCTCTCCTTCACTGCCCGTTCCGCTTGCGGCTGACCACAGCGAAATCATTTGCCTGTGCACCTCTATATCATGAACGCGCAGCATCTGTATCCCCTGGCTGATCGCCCATAGGCCAACTGCCGCCGAGGCGGGGCCGCGCGCTTCGGGTGGCTCGACCCCTGCCAAACGACCAATCATGCCTTTGCGGGACACGCCCAAGAGGATCGGGCACCCCAAGGCATGAAACAGGCTGACCCGGCTGAGAAGCGCCAGGTTGTGCGGGTCGCGTTTGCCGAATCCGATACCGGGATCGACCATGATCTGGTCCCGCAGCATGCCTGCAGCTTCGGCTTGTTGGATGGCGGCTTCCAGCGCGTCATACACATCGAGAAGGACGTGATCATAACGCGGATCGTCTTGCATCGTCTCGGGCAGGCCTTGGGAGTGCATCAGGATCATTGGCGCGTTGGCATCCGCCGCGACCCGCGCCAAATCGGCGTCAAACTGCAGCCCCGATATATCGTTCACAACCTGCGCACCCGCAGCCAGAGCGGCCTTTGCAACCGGGGCCTTCCGAGTGTCGATGCTGATCGGAACCTGCAACCCGCTGGTGCGAATGGCGTCGATCACGGGGATAGTCCGCGCGATCTCCTCTTCGACAGAGACTTCCGCCGCGCCGGGGCGGGTCGATTCGCCGCCAATATCGAGCATGTCGGTTCCATTATCCAACATCTCCCGAACGCGCTGCAGTGCCGCATCCGGCGCGTTGAACCGGCCGCCATCGGAAAAGCTATCGGGGGTGAGGTTCAAAATCCCCATGATCCGCGGCTGGTCCAGAGACAGTCCGTTGATGGCTGCACGGGGCCCTGTCAGCCGGGCCATGACCTCCGGTGGCACGGCCTCTATCGGCACGACTCGAGATGCGTCATCACGAGACAACACCTCCACCTGCGTGAAATGGCACCAGCCTCCGGCGAGGCCTCTAGCCCCCGGGATACGTGCCGGGTCGGTCAGCGGAATCGGTCTAAAATAGCGCGTCATAATGCCGGGCGTAGACCCGCGACGGCCGTATCGCAAGTGGCAAAGCTTTGCTTGCCGCGGCGCAGCGCTGGCGCAAACAGGTTGCCCCCGCCGCTGGCCCATGGGCAGAATATCGTATGACTGTTGCTCTGCGCACCACCGAACTGGACCCGATCTTTCGCACCGCGCGCTTGACCTGTCGCCCGGTTGAGGCGTCGGATGCGCCGTTCTATGCGGATCTGTTTTCGCGGCAGGAACTGGTGGCGTATCGCCCGGATCCGACGCCGTTTGATGCCGCGCGCAGTGCCACGCGCCTCGGTGAGGATTTGGCCCATTGGAAACAACATGGCTTTGGCAGATGGGCCTTGGTCCATGCCGGTCGGACGGTCGGTCTGGGGGGGCTCAGCCTGAAGTTCCAATATCGCGGGCTTAATCTTAGCTATCATCTTCTGCCAGATCTATGGGGGCAGGGGCTGGCTAGCGAGTTTGTTCGTGGCGCGCTGGATTATGCCGCGCTGTCCCTGAAGGCCCAGGAGGTCTATGGCCTTGTCCGCCCCGCCAATACGGCCTCGACCAGGGTCTTGGAGAAGGCCGGGTTCATCCATGCCGCCGAACATATGGTGAGCGGCGCCCCGATGACCGAGTTGCGCCTAAAGCTCCGGTAGCGCCTCAGCGGGCCAGCTTTGTACCGGCAAGGCGCCATCTTCGGGCATATCACCTCCCAGAAGCACCAGTCGTTCGGCTTCAAAGCTTTCGGCGAGCCAGAGCGCCAAGCTTTCGCCATCCAGGATATGGGTGGCGGGGCCGTCGACAGCATCCAAGACCAGTTTCGACGGGGCCCAGACGCTGATCTGTCCCTGCTTCATCGCCCAGTCGAGCTCAGTTCGGCTATCGACAACGACACAGCGATCATCGCGCGCGGCGAGAACCCAAGCGTTTTGTTCAATCGCCAGAAGTTCGATCCGCCGTTGTGGCATGCCATGCGCTGCCTGGGGGCGGGGCAGGTCGGCGGCACCGACGCACAGGATCACCGGCGCGCCACTGCTTTCTAAACGATCCAAAAGTGCCGCCAGATCGGCCCGGGATATTGCGCCATTTGAGAGAAACACGATCAGCGGGTGCGGCATCTCCTCGGCCAGAAGGCGCAACTTCGGTTTCTCCGGCGCGCTGCGAACAATTTCGACACCTAGGGCAAAGGGCCCCCGGTCAAGCTTCTCGATCCGCACAAAACAGCGCGCGGCCAACGGGTGCGCCAGGATGCGCTCTGCGATGCGCGCGGCGAGGGTCTCCAGCAGGTTCAGCCGTTCGGCGGCCAGTTCGATATCAATTGCTTCGACAATCGTGTCATAGGACAGGATCCGGTCCACATCGTCAGCGTCCGGATCGGCCTCTGAGCGCACCTCGACCACCACATTGAAGCGGACACGCTGCGTGGTGCCGCGTTCGGCCTGGAACGCGCCGATTTCCACCTCGCGCTCATGATCGCTGAGACTAATCCGGTCGAGCGGACCCTCGGGGGCGGTCGCTTTGGCGCGCTCCGAGGGGTGGGCAAAGGCGAGGCGGGTTTCGTCAGTCATGATCACGCTCCGGCTGCAGCATGGGCCAATCTAACAAAGCGAGAGCGTCATGGCCCGCCCCAAAGACGGCGGCAAAGCGCGTCAAAACGACCAGATCAGTAGGCCTGACGATAGAAGATATGGGTGCCGATCCGTGCGGTGCGAGGATAGACGCGGGCCCAACGAGGATTAACCGCCGTGGTATGATAATGCGTGGCGCCTTGCGTCAGGTTGCGCGGGCCACCATCCAACATGATCCGGGCGATTTGGCCCAAGCGGCGATGCACTGTGGTCTCGGTCACCCGTTCGGGGCGGCCATCGCAGGTATAGGTGAACTGACAGGCATAGCGCTGACCCGTCCCTTGGTTGACCACGGCACAAACCGAATTGGGGTAATTGGCATTGTCGACCCGGTTGAGGATCACTTCAGCCACCGCGTATTGGCCACGGATGCTTTCGCCACGGGCTTCGAAATAGAGCGCCTCGGTGAGGCATTGCAGATCGCGGCCACCCCGGGCGCGCGGCATCGCATCAAGCGTCGCGGCGTCATAAATCGCGCCCTGGCCATTCCGCACGCCATAATCGCGCGCAGTGAAGGGCGTGCCAATCCGGCGCAGACGATCTGCGCTTACGGCACCCAGGGCCGCATGTTCTTCGCCCATCAGAGAGGAGAGCCGAATGTTGATCCCTGCGGTTGGGTCGGTTGAAGAGCTTGCCGTCACATCGGCCATTGCGGCCCCGGCCCACAGCATAACGCCCGCCGCTGCTGCGGCAATTGCCTGTTTTCCCACCATCGATCCACTTTCGGGGGCTCCAGTGCCCCACCTGCATAGCTTCCAGCAAATTCAGCCCCGCCTCATAGAGGTAGGACCCAAAATCGTAAACCCGACCCTCAGTTTTGTGAGTGTCCTGTATGCGCCCCCCAATAGGTAGCGCCGTTCCCTTTAGGGAATCATTAGCCTCGCCTCATAACTACGCGTTAATTAGGGCAATTCTTTGTCCTGGACCGATAATTGTGCCGCCGCAAGCTTGGCGACCGGCACACGGAATGGTGAACAGGACACATAGTCGAACCCGGCGGTCCGCGAGAAGGCAATCGAGTCAGGGTGTCCGCCATGCTCGCCGCAGAGCGATAAGACCAGCTCCGGCCGTGCGGCGCGCCCCCGTTCGGCGCCCAGCAAGAGCAGTTCGCCCACGCCGTCAGTATCGAGCCGTTGGAACGGATCCTCCGGGAACACACCTTGGTGGACATAGGCCGACATGAACCGGCCTGCGTCGTCACGGCTGAGCCCATAGGTCATTTGGGTCAAATCGTTGGTACCAAAAGATAAAAAGGCGGAGCTTTCCGCGATCTCACCCGCCCGAAGCGCTGCGCGGGGCGTCTCGACCATGACCCCAAGCCGATAGTCGAATGCGACACCTGTCTCGGCACGCACTGCCGCGGCAACCGCATCGACCCGGGCTTTAACCAGCTCCACCTCGCGGCGGGCGCTGACCAGCGGGATCATGATCTCGGGCACCACAGGTGCGTCGCCGTCGCTCGCGGCAATGGTGGCCTCAAAGATCGCGCGCGCCTGCATGTCGTAGATTTCAGGCACTGTGATCCCCAAACGGACGCCGCGCATGCCCAACATCGGGTTGAACTCCTGCATGCTTTCAATCCGCGATGCGACCCGGCTGACGGACATATCCATCGCTTCGGCCATCGCCCGGATGCCGTCGCGCTCGGTCGGAAGGAACTCGTGCAATGGCGGGTCGAACAGACGGATGCAAACCGGCTGCCCTTGCATGAGTTTAAAAAGCTCGGTGAAGTCCTTGCGCTGCATCGGTAAAAGCCGATCGAGCGCGGCGGTCCGGTCGCCCGGCTCTTCGGCAAAGATCATCTCGCGCATGACGGTCAGGCGGATCGGATCGAAGAACATATGTTCCGTGCGGCAAAGGCCGATTCCATCGACGCCAAAGCGTTGCGCAGCCTCGGCATCCTCGCGTGTGTCGGCATTGGCGCGGATCCCGATATCGCGGGCCTCATCGGCCCATTTCATCAGCGTTGCAAAGGCGCCGCCAAGCGCGGGTTCGATCATCTCGGCGGTCCCCGCCAGAACCTCGCCGGATGAGCCATCAACGGTGATAACATCGCCCTCGTGGAAAACTTTCCGCCCGGGTACGGTCAGGGTCTTCTTGCGGCTGTTCAGCTGCAGCCGCGTGGCGCCCGAGACACAGGGTAAGCCGAGCCCGCGCGCGATCACCGCCGCGTGGCTGGTCATCCCGCCGCGCTCTGTCAGGATCGCTTGGGCCGCATGCATGCCACGAATATCCTCAGGGGAGGTATCGCGCCGTACCAAGATACAGGCGTCGCCTTGCGCGGCGGCGGCTTGCGCGGCCTCGGAGGTGAAGACGATCTTGCCGGTCGCCGCTCCAGGCGCGGCGGCAATGCCCCGGGTCAACACATCGCGCGGCGCCTCTGGGTTCACTTGGCGGTGCAAGAGTTGGTTCAAGGTGAATGGCGGGATGCGCAGCATCGCCTCACTTTTTGAGATCACCCCATCTTCGGCCAGCGCCACCGCAATCGCGACCTCCGCCTGACCGGAGCGCGGGCAGCGGACTGCATCCAGGATGAACAGTTCGCCATTCATCAGGGTAAACTCAATCTGCAACTCTTCGCGCAACCGCGTGCGGATCAATGCGCCAGCTTCCCTGAGGGCCGCCACTGGCTTGGGGCAAGCATCTTCCAGAGCTGGGCCCCGCGCATCGCTTTCAACAAACTGCGCATTTTGCTCATCAAGCGCTGCGCGGCCTTGGCCTTGCGGCAGATAGCGTCCCGTCACTTGCGGCTTGCCGGTCTGCGCCGAAACAAACTGCATCACACCTGAGCCGCTGATGCCCTGACCAATTCCAAGCGCCATCTGCTGCACTACGAGCCCCAAACCAGCATCCGCGGGCGCGCCTTGCGCCTGCCGCAGAAGCCGCGCGGTCGTGCCTTCCCAAGCCCGCGCCATGGAGCGCAACACTTCGGTGAGTTGCACGCCTGGATCTTGCGGGAACGGCTCTTCGGTCTCGTCTTCGAAATAGGATTTGGCCAAGCGCGGGGTGATCGGTTCGTCGAAGATGTCTTCATCCAGCCGCAAAACGTCGACGGCGTAGGCTTTGATAAAACTCAGATAAAGCGCGTCGGCGGCATCTTGGCCATGGGTCTCGGCCAGACGGGCCGCCACCGCATCATTCATCCCGATATTCAACACCGTGCCCGGCCCGCCCCAATCGGCCGCCTGGCTGGACGACCGCACCGAAACCAACGCGCCATCGCCAAAGACACCCATCAAGGCCTGCATGTTCGGAAGCTTGCCTTTGGCAATCGACCGCACCGTGTCAAAGGGCAACGCTACCGACAACGGCACCGGCAAATCAAGCCGCACCAGCCGCTGCAGGCATTTCGCCCGGCTGCCATGACGTGTGGCTTTGATATCCGCCGTCGGCGTGATCTCGGTGAAATCTGGGGTCGTCAACATAAGGTGGGCACGTCCTTTGCAGGTGCAGCATAAGATACAACCCGCATGCGACCTGTCTAGCTTTTCATCGCGAACAGCTGATTAAGGGCCGATAAGGATTTGTGCCCCAACCTATCTCGGAACGTGATGCCGCTACCCTTCGATATGCGACAGATCGGCCACTTGGGTGCAGATTTCGACGATTTGGTGCAGCAAATTCAGCCTGTTACGGCGCAAGACTTGGTTCTCGGTATTCACCTGAACCGCGTCAAAGAAGCCGTCAATCGGCCCTCTGAGATGTGCCATTTCGGTCATGGCTGTTGCGAAATCTTCGGCGTCTAGCGCGGGCGCGATGGCCTGTTCAGCTTGGTCCAAAGCGGCAAAAAGGGCGCGTTCTTCATCCATTTCGGCATATTTTACATCGGCGCCATAGCGGTACTCGACGCCATCGGCCGCCTCGGCTTGACTCAAGATATTGGCGGCGCGTTTGTAGCCTTGCAACAGATTGCCACCCTCGTCGCTCTCCAAGAACGCGGCGAGGGCGCGGGCGCGCATCACGATGAGGGTCAGATCGTCATGGCCAGGCATCGCCAAGCACGCGTCGATGACATCGTGGCGGATGCCTTCGTCGCGGAGATGCACTTTCAGCCGGTCATGGAAGAATGCCAGGAGGTCCGTCGAGATATCGGGTACCAGATCACCAACGGTGCGCAGGAGCGAACCCTCGCCGGTCTTAGGCTCGTCTTTGCCATTGGCGCGGATGACATTCATGACCGCTTCGAAGGCCGCGCCAAACACGCCATGAGCAGCGATCGCTTGCAGAACATCTTCCAGCGCTGCGATTTCGGCTTCCTTGGCGCCGCCGCGGTTGATCGCGATTTTATGTTTCAGGATCTGGCTGTCGATGAACCGGTCCAGATTGATCCGGCGATCCCCGCCGAGCACGATCCGAATGATGCCCAATGCCGCACGGCGGAGCGCGAACGGATCTTTTGAGCCTGTGGGTTTTTCGTCGATCACCCAGAATCCGGTGAGCGTGTCGATCTTATCGGCCAGCGCGACAGCAACCGAAAGCGGTGCCTCAGGCAGAGCGTCGGAGGGTCCAAGAGGGGCGTAGTGATCTTCGGCCACGGCGGCGATCTCAGCGGAGAAGCCCGCAGCCTCGGCATAATACCGGCCCATAAGCCCTTGAAGCTCCGGGAACTCATAGACCATTGCGGTGCTTAAATCGGCCTTGGCGATGCGCGCAGCTTGTTCGGCCTGATCCGCCTCGGCCCCAACCACCGGGGCGATTTCTCGCGCCAGGGCGGCGATCCGGTCGATCCGGGCGGCTTGCGTGCCAAGTTCGGCATGGAAGGTGACATTGCCAAGCTGATCGAGCCAGGGCTGCATGCCTGCGCGCGCGACGCGCAAATCGTTCTCCCAGAAGAATTTCGCGTCCGAAAGCCGGGCCGCCAGAACCTTCTCATTACCTGCCAGGATCGTCTTGCCCTGATCCGCCGTTTCCCGGTTCGCGACCGTGATAAACCGCTCGATCCGCCCGGTCTTCGGGTTCCGGACAGAGAAGAATTTCTGATGTTCCTTCATCGAGGTCTGCAGCACCTCAGGCGGCAGATCGAG
Organism: Roseobacter sp. HKCCD6576-2; assembly: GCF_013179285.1. Classification (GTDB taxonomy): domain Bacteria; phylum Pseudomonadota; class Alphaproteobacteria; order Rhodobacterales; family Rhodobacteraceae; genus Rhodophyticola; species Rhodophyticola oceani. Next base: position 1,225,571 of record NZ_WVNW01000001.1, read on the forward strand.
GAAATCCGCGCCGATTTGCCCCATCAGCACGACGGGCCATTCCACCAGCCCCGCGACCTCGGCCAGAAGCCCGGGGTCCTCGACCACTTCCAACCCGGCTGCAAAAGCCATATTGGTCGCGTCGTGCCAGATATGCTCGGCGCGTTCCTCGGCCGAGAGGATTACCTTGGCCTGTTTCAGCTTCGCTTCATAATCGGCAAAGCCGTTCACCGAGAATGCCCCCGGCGCCATAAAGCGATGGCCTTCGGTGGTGTTGCCCGAAGCGATGCCGTCGACGTCGAACGCCACGGTTTCGGACCCGTCTTCAGCGCTTAAGACGCAGAGGATCGAATGCAGGGGGCGGACCCATCTGAGCGGCCCGCTGCCCCACCGCATGGATTTCGGCCAAGGGAAATTGCGGATGACGTGCGGGATGACCTCGGCAATGATCTCTGCCGCTGGGCGCCCCGGCTTTTCGATTGTGGCGAAGTAGAAACTGCCCTTCTTCTCTTCCCGCAGTTCAAGCTGCTCTTTGCTGGTTCCAGTGGAGCGTAAGAACCCGTCCAACGCCTTTTCGGGCGCATCGGCCCGGGGGCCGCGCCGGATCTCCTGAAGGGTGGGGGAGGCGTCAAGCAGCCCTTCGATGGTCAGCGCCAATCGCCGCGGCGTCGAAAACGCGCCAGCGCTGGCATAGGTCAGGCCAGCCTCGACCAAGCCATCAGTCACCAGCTTTTTCAAGTCTTCCGCCGCGCGGCGTTGCATCCGGGCGGGGATTTCTTCGGAAAACAGCTCCAACAACAGGTCAGGCATCAGTCTCAGTCCTCTCAGGCGCGGGCGGGCAGCCCGGGGGCAGCGGGTCACCGGCAAAGGCGGCCTCGCCACAGGCGTTGATCTGCGGCCAGGCGTAGCCACGCCCGTCGCCTGTCACCGCCACAATCTGGTCAATTCCGTAAGGGGTGTTGGCCTCACCCAAAAAGGCGAGGGCAGAGCCGTTTTCCAACGCCGCCCCGATTTCAGCCGCATCGAAACAGTCGAACCAACCGGGTGCCACGAGCGGCGCGGCATCTTCGTAGGGCTCAAAGCTCTCCGTCAGAGTCGCCAAGCTGATCGGTGTCGTGAAACAGGCGCGAAACCGAAGCGGCGAGCTTTCGGCATCAATCCCCTCGAAATCCTCGATCAAAAGCGGCTCTACCACGCCGGAAAACCCTGTTAACCGAATCTCGGCCGCAGGCGCATCCGCCAAAACCGGCTCGTAATAGGCGCGGGTTTGGAACCACCACAGTGCGGCACCAAAGATTGCCGTTGAAAGAACGATGAGGGAGGCCATGATTTTTCCGCTCACGGTGTCATTTCCAAAACAAGTTGATGTAGGGGCGCGTCAAACCCGCCGCCCAGGCTTGATGTTGTTTGACCGAGGGAACGGTCGACACATCGAACCGCTCATGGGTTTCAACGAACATCATGTCGAATTTGTCCATCAAATCTGCGTCTCTCAAGGCCTTCAGCACGGGCCATTCGGCGCCCTCGATATCCACCTTGATCAATGTGACCTTGGATCCCAGCTCTGCAAGAAACCGCGCGAAATCCGTGACCTTCACCTCGACCTCACAAGCCTGATCCGATTTGTAGCGCTCATGGACGATTGATGCGGCTTTTGATGCGCTGCGCGGGTTGTCGCGGAAGGATGCTGGAAGGACGAGGCTGGTGTGACCGTCGAAATCAGATACTGCGCTATTGATAACAGTGACATTCGGTCGACCCGCCATTTTCTCTGACAGGGCCGCATAAGTGGACGGCTCTGGTTCAAAGGCATAGACGCTCGCGCCATGTTTGGCGAGCACGTCCGTAATGTCTCCAACATTCGCGCCCAGGTCGATAACCACATCGTCAGGACCCAGGTTTGCCACGACGCTATCAAAGCGAGCGGAGGCCCGATTTGCCATTCGCCGTTTGAGCTTGCGATACATCATCCAACCAATTGGGTTGGGCAACCCGCTGAAGGCTGCAAAACCTCGCTCGACCCAACCCCGAGGGATCAAGTCTTGCTCAATCATGTCTTTCAACTGCACCGACGTCATGCCGCCCAACCGCCCGCCTCAGTCATGACAAACGCGTCGGCGCATTGTTTGGCCAGCGCCCGGACGCGCCCAATATAGGCTTGTCGCTCGGTTACGCTGATCACGCCGCGTGCATCAAGCAGGTTAAAGATATGGCTGGCCTTGATGCACTGGTCATAGGCGGGGTGCGCCATGACGATCCGTTTGCCGGTTTTCGGGTCGTGATGTTCTTCGGCGAGAATGGCTTGGCACGCGTCTTCTGCCTCTTCGAACTGCTTCAGGAGGACATCGGTGTTGGCGACGTCGAAGTTCCAACGGCTGTATTCTTGCTCCGTCTGGCGGAACACGTCGCCATAGCTGAGCGGGATCGGTGCGGCAGGGTCGTTGAACGGCATATCCATCACATGATCGATGCCCAACACATACATCGCCAAGCGTTCCAACCCATAGGTCAGCTCGCCCGAAACCGGTTTGCAATCATGACCGCCGACCTGTTGGAAATAGGTGAACTGGCTCACTTCCATCCCGTCGCACCAGACCTCCCAACCAAGGCCCCAGGCGCCCAGTGTTGGACTTTCCCAGTCATCCTCGACAAAGCGGATGTCATGCAGCGCCATATCGATCCCGATCGCCTCAAGGGAGCCGAGATAGAGCGCCTGCAGATCGGGCGGCGAGGGTTTGATCAGCACTTGATACTGATAATAATGCTGTAACCGGTTCGGGTTCTCGCCATAGCGCCCATCGGTCGGCCGCCGCGACGGCTGCACATAGGCTGCGGCCCAGGCGTTTGATCCAAGGCTGCGGAGCGTCGTGGCCGGGTGAAACGTGCCCGCGCCGACCTCCATGTCATAGGGCTGCATGATCGCGCAGCCCTTTTCGGCCCAATAGCTTTGCAGCCTCAGGATGATCTCCTGAAAACTCTTCGGGTGGACAAGCGCAGACATGGCAGGATTCCGGGGTTGAACAGGCTCGCGCTTCCATACGTGTGCCCCCCGCGAGGGTCAATTGCCGCGCCGCGCATATTTCGAGTGCGAATCCTGTGGGCTTTGGTAGTTTGCCGCCGATAAGAAACGGGCATTATGGCCCGGATAACCGACGATACGGGGTCTATTTTGATGAAACGCGGTTTTACGCAGGTCTGTCTTGCGATTGGGATTGCTTTATGTGTGGCGGCATTTTCCGCCGGTGGTGCGGCGGCACAGGAACGCGTTTGGGTTCAGATCGAGGCGCATCCCGATCTGGCCACCGCCGAGAGCCGGGTGCGGGCCTATTCGCGGCTGATCGACAATGTGAACGGCTACCGCCTGGCCTCCGGTTGGTATGCGGTCGCGCTTGGGCCCTTCGGCCCGGCAGATGCCAATCAACAGTTGCGCGCCCTCCAGGCTCAGGGATTGATCCCACGCGACAGTTATATCGAATTGGGCACCATCTACCGGCAGCAATTCTGGCCCATAGGCGCAAATACCCTGACGGCGCAGCCCGTAACGCCGGCGACGCCAACCGCGCCGGTCGTCACGGCTGAGCCAGCGGCGCCGATCGTGCCGGCGGCCCCTTTGGATGAAACCGTGTCCGAGGCGCGGCAGTCCGAACGCGCGCTGGATCGCCCCGCACGTGAAGCATTACAGATCGCGATGCAGTGGTTTGGGTTCTACAATTCGGGCATCGATGGGGCGTTTGGTCCCGGCACCCGTCGCGCCATGACCGACTGGCAAACGGCAAATGGGTTTGAGCCGACCGGCATCTTGACCACGCGCCAACGGGCGCAATTGCTAGACGCTTATGCTGGTGAGTTGGCGGCGCTTGGGATGGAACCGGTGCGCGATGAGCGCGCCGGGATCGAGATCAACCTGCCGATGGCGATGATCCAATTTGACCGGTATGAATACCCGTTTGTGCATTTCGCCAGCCGCGACAACTCCGGTGTCCAAGTCTTGCTGATCTCGCAAACCGGCAACCGCGCAACGCTCGCGGGGCTTTATGAAATCATGCAGACGCTAGAGGTTGTGCCGTTGGAAGGCGAGCGCGAGCGGCGGAATGACAGCTTCGTTCTGACCGGCCAAAGCGCCAGTCTGCGGTCGCACACCGTGGCGCGGCTGCAAGACGGCCAAGTGAAAGGGTTCTCTCTGATCTGGACACCGGAACGCGACGCGCAGATGGCGCGCGTTTTGCCGATGATGGAGCAGAGCCTGACCTTCCTCGACGGGGCGCTGGACCCTGGGGCGACCGATCCGACCACGGAACAGGGCATCGATCTCGTCTCGGGCCTGGAGGTGCGCCGCCCGGATATCAGCCGCTCTGGTTTCTATATCAGTGCAGAGGGCGCGGTTTTGACCACGACCGAGGTGATCGGCCAGTGCACACGGCTTTTGATCGATGATGTGCATGAGGTTGAACTGACCTATCGCAATGATGATCTGGGCCTCGCGGTTTTGCGACCGCGAAGCCAGCTTGCACCGATGTCCTATGCGACCTTCGCGCCTGCACCGGCGCGGCTTCGCTCTGACATTGCCGTGGCGGGTTTCCCGTTCAACGGCGCGCTCAGCACCGCCTCGCTAACCTTCGGGACCTTGGCGGATCTGAGCGGTTTAAATGGCGAAGATACCATTCAGCGGCTGGACATCTCAGCAGCGGAGAGTGAGGCGGGCGGTCCGGTTCTGGACGCAACTGGCGCCGTGCTTGGCATGGTTTTGCCGGGCGATGGCTCGGGCCGGGCGCTGCCCGAGGGGGTCAGTTTTGCGCTGCGCGGAGATCAGCTGAACACGGTTCTGGCTGAGGCAGGGATCACGCCCGCTATGGCCCCGGGCGGGCAAGCGCTGGGCCGTGAAGCCTTGGCCCGGCTTGGTGCGAATATGACAGTCTTGGTGAGTTGCTGGAACTGAACCGCGTCAGGCTTTGACCGGCTTCCCGGCGATATAGGTCTGCGCAATTGCGCGGTCATCGCCCATCATGATCGTCGGGAACACCGCCTCCCAAATATCATCGGCGCGGGCCGCTCGTTGCGCAATGGCGGGCGTTGAGGCGAGGTCCAGCACGATCAGATCGGCCTCCATGCCTGGCGCGAGAGTTCCGATCTGATGTTCCAACCCAAGCGCCTTGGCCGAGCCTTGCGTCGCCAGCCAGAGAAGCTGACTTGGGTGCAAGGCTTGGCCGCGCAACTGGGCCACTTCATAGGCTGCCGCCATGGTGCGCAGCATGGAGAAGGACGAGCCGCCGCCGGTATCCGTCGCCAGACCGACCCGCAGCCGCGCGGTGAGCGCCATATCAAAGAGTCCTGAGCCGATGAACGTGTTCGAGGTGGGGCAGTGGATCAGCGCTACGCCAACCTCTGCCAAGCGGTCAATCTCGCGCGGCTCCAAATGGATCGCATGCCCAAAAAGCGCGCCGGGGCCAAGAAGCCCGTGCTGCTCATAGGTGTCGAGATAATCGCGCGCGTCAGGAAAGAGCGATTTGGCCCATGCAATCTCATCGGTTTGCTCGCTCAAATGGGTCTGCATCAAGCACTCTGGGTGCTCGGCCCAGAGCGCGCCCAGGGCCGAGAGTTGCTCCGGCGTCGAGGTTGGCGAAAACCGCGGCGTGATCACATAGCTGAGCCGGTCCTGCCCATGCCACCGCTCCAACAGGGCTTTGCTGTCGTCATAGGCCGACTGCGCCGTGTCGCGGAGCCCCTCCGGCGCGTTCCGGTCCATGCAGGTCTTTCCCGCAAGCGCCCGCACGCCCCGGGCTTGGGCTTCGCCGAAAAGCGCATCGACGCTCTCGGCATGGATAGTGCAATAGCTGGCGACCGTCGTGGTGCCCGCCGCGAGCGTTAGGTCGAAATACCGCGCGGCGACATCGGCGGCATAGGCCGGGTCGCCAAAGCGCATTTCTTCGGGGAAGGTATAGCGGTTCAGCCAGTCGATCAGGCGCAGACCCCACGAGGCGATGATCGCGGTCTGCGGATAATGGGCATGGGCGTCGATGAAGCCCGGCAAGATCAGCGCATCACCATGATCGACGACTGCCGCCGCCGGATACGCCGCGCGCAAGCTGTCAGCGGTGCCGACCTCAGCAATCAGGCCATCGCGGAGCAATACCGCGCCATGACGCGTGTGTTCGGCCGTCTCTGTGCCCTCGGCAAACGGGTCGCCGGTGAAGCGAAGGGTTTGGCCCAGAAGGAGTATGTCGGACATCTCGCGCACCTTATGGTTGCAGTTTTCCCCGCGCCTGTCATAGCGATGAGGCGTGGCCTATGTTAGGCCAAAAGCGAAAGATGTCAGGTGAGGTCGGGCATGGCGGACGAGGCGGATGACATCCTGCTAGAGGAAAAAGACAGCTACGCGCTGGATGAATCGCTGCGCGGGCAGGTGCGCCGCGCGGTACTGGCGGAGGATTTGGCCGCTATCGACGCGTTGATGGAGCCGCTCCACCCGGCGGATATCGCGGACCTTTTGGAGCAGATTTCCGGCGCCGAGCGTGAGGCGCTCTTGCACCTGTGGTCCGCTGGCGTCGACGGCGACGTTCTCTCTGAACTGGACGAAAACCTCCGCGAGGAGGTGATCTCCTTCCTGCCCGATCATGTGCTGGCCGAGGCTGTCAGGGACCTCGACAGTGACGATGTGGTCGATCTTGTTGAGGATCTCGAAGATCACCAGCAAGAGGCCATCCTCGGCGCGCTGGACGACGCCGACCGGGCCGCCGTTGAAGAGGCGCTGAGCTTCCCGGAAGACTCTGCTGGCCGTTTGATGCAGCGCGAGGTGGTGCGCGCGCCTGAGCATTGGACCGTCGGCGAGATGATCGATCATCTAAGGCATCACAAAGCCGATTTGCCGGAGCAATTCTATCATGTGATCCTGGTCGATCCGCGGATGAAACCCACCGGCTATGTGACGCTTGGTCGGATGTTGTCCACGCCGCGCACGACGGAGCTGACCGAGATCACTGAAGACAGTTTTCGGGTCATTCCGGCGACCCAACCCGAGGAAGAGGTCGCTTACGCCTTCAACCAGTACCATCTGATTTCGGCCCCGGTTGTCGATGATGATGGCCGTTTGGTGGGCGCCATCACAATTGATGATGCGATGGCGGTTCTGGATGCCGAGGCCGAAGAGGATATCCTGCGCCTGGCGGGCGTGGGCGAGGGCAGGCTCAGCGACCGGATCATCGATACAACCCGGCGGCGGTTCCCCTGGCTTGCGGTGAACCTCATCACGGCGATCCTGGCGTCTCTGGTGATTGCGCAGTTTGAGGCGGCGATTGCACAATTGGTGGCGCTGGCCGTGCTGATGCCGATCGTCGCTTCGATGGGCGGGAATGCGGGGACACAAAGCCTGACGGTCGCCGTCCGCGCCATTGCGACCAAGGATTTGACGCGCTCCAACTTGATGCGGGTGATCGTGCGGGAGGCTGGTGTCGGTCTGATCAACGGATTGATTTTCGCGGTCGTGATGGGGGCGGTCGGGCTGATCTGGTTCGGCTCGATGGCGCTTGGTGGCGTGATTGCCTTGGCTATGGTGATCAACCTCTTGGTCGCGGGGCTGGCGGGTATTCTGGTGCCCGTCACGCTTGATCGGTTCGGCGTTGATCCGGCGCTTGCATCGGGGGCGTTTGTAACCACCGTGACTGATGTGGTCGGCTTTTTCGCGTTTCTCGGACTGGCGGTCTTGGTGCTTTTGTAGCGGCTGAGTCAGCCCGGAATGTCCAAAGTGATGTTCCGACCGTTTTTCACATATTGCAGACTGTCTTCGCCAATCGCAGCCACCCGGCCGCCATCGACCCGATCGCCAACGCCAACCCGCACAAACCGACCCGAAGGCAAACGCACCAACGCGCGGCGGTTCGATGGCGTGCCAGAGACGCCGATTAGATTGACATTGCGGAGGTTGATCGCATTCCGATCCGTGGCGGCTCGGGTAACCGTGGCCGTTGAGGGGATAGATGGTTGCACGGTTGCCGGCGCGCTGGCTTGTTGAACGGCCGCCGTGCTGGCGCCGCTGCTTGCAGTGCTGCGGGTGGCCCGTGCGACGATCTCCCCGATATCGCCGGGACGGATCGCGGGCATGCGAGAGGAGGCGACAGCCAAGCCGCTGGCTTGAATGATCTGCGCATCATCCGTGGTGTTGCGCCCCGTCAGAGCATTGGCGTCAAAGGTCGCGCCTGGTGTGCCGCTTGAGGCTTCCGGTGTCGTCTCGGTTGCGAGCGTGCGGGCGGCAAGCGCCAATTGCTGCACCGATGGCGGCCGCTCTGTTGGGCGTCGGCTGGACAGTTCGCTGATCGTGAATCCGCCGAGACGTTGGCGTTCGCGCCGTTCGGCAAGATCGCCAGGACGGGGCGTGGGTTGAAAGGCGGCCAAAAGGGTCGCATTCACATCAAGATCAGGCTGTGTCGCTTCGCCCTCCGCCGACGTTGGGCCGGGCCCGCCCGCGCGGGGGACCGGTTGGATCGACGGTGTGCCGGCAAAGATCCGCACGCCATCCGCCGTCGTCGCGCCCTCTGGTGTTGGTATGACCAGACCATTGGGGCCGAGTGCAAAACTGGTGCCGAACGGGGCGGGCGAGGCATAGCTCCGTGTGACCTCAGGGATCACGTCCGGGGCCGGAATGGCAAGCGCATCATGGGTCACGACAACCGGGTCGATGGCGGCCATGTAGATCTCATCTTCCAGGCCGGGATCAACGAAAATCGGCTGCTCTGGTGGGCGCTGCCAGATCCCGGTCGAGGCGTAGAGCGCCTCTGTTTCTTCGGCGGACGGCAGCAACGTCTCTGGATCGACTGGCGTCGGGCCGAGATCGATATCGGCGTCGATATCTGGCAGGTCGGCCTGGGTATCGACGTCATTGAGGTCCGGCGCGGCGGTGGGTTCAACGGGGTCCGGCAGCGCGTCAGCCTCTGGGTCGAGCCGCGCCAACGTGTCGTTCCGGTCCACCGATGCCGGGGCGCTGACGGTAGCCGATGGGGCCGAATGCTCGGGTGATGTAGCAATCTCTACATCGGGCGTGGTGCGACCCAACAACCTGGCCACCGTGCTGTCGGGCAAAAACAACGCCGACCATACGGCGATCAGGGCCAAGATCAGCAGCAGAACCAGTGTCAAAACAAGCCCTGTGCGGAAGGATGGGCCTGTGCCAGATGGTGCGCGCCGGGCCAGAAGCCCCCCTATTATCGATGGGTCTCCCGCTGCGGGATCGGTGTCTGCCGGTTTCGTTCGGCCAGCTCCGGCGGTGAGAGCGGCGATGGGCGCTGCATCTTCTCTCTGATCGGTTGCGGCGGAGTCGGGTGACAGGTTGCCCATTCGCGTGTCCGCTGCCGGTGATAGGCGGCGGCCAGGCACGCTGCTGGCGTAAGCGGTGGGAGACCGCGTGGGTGCTGAAATGCCGGTGGGCGTGTCGGTTGATTGTGGCTCGACCGGCTCTGCGGTCAGGCCAGTGCTGGGCGTCGGCGGCGTGTCGTCTCCGGGCTCGGCGGCGGATTGCGCTTGTTCCGCTTCTTGCGGAACGTTGGTCAATCCGATGCGGCTTGGTCTTGTACCAACCAAGCGGCCCGGCTCGGCATCGGGTGCAGGGGCCTTGCCGCGTCTGGCACCGAAACCGCTTGGCATCTGTAGCGGGGGCTCTTGCTGGGATCGGCGCGGAGCGCGGGATTTCATCACCGGCGCGAGCGTATCGCTGTCCGCATCGTCTGATGGTTCAGGTTCCGTCCCTACATCGGCGTCGGTTGCCGCGGGCGATGGGTCATCTTCCTGATATGGCTCCTGCGGATCGGCTGAATCCGACATATCTTCTGCGGAGTGTTCCAGTTCCGGCAGAACTGGTGACAACACCTCCGGTTCCAGCACGATCTCGGGTTCTGGCACTGGGTCCGGTTCGGGTGCGGGCGGTGTCCAGGTATCTGGACCAATCGCCAAGCCGGTATCCGGCAGGTCCAGCCCTTTGGCATCATCGGCCAATTGAAACAATGGCACGCCGGGGAACTTTTCGACCGGCGGCGATGCGGCAAAGCCAACACCGTTAAACCCGTGCTCGCGGGCAAACCCCTCCGCCTCATCCAATGTTTCGCGGGCGACGATGGCCAAGACGGCGCGTCCGCCGCCCAGATCCCGCCAGTCATAGGCCAGATCGGCCACCTCATAAGGGGTCAGACCTTCCAACCTGCCAGGGATGCTGGCAGACCCGCCAAGACCATCCAGCTCAGTGTAAAGGATCTGATCGTCTGGTAGGATCAAGAGTGTCGGAAAATCTGTCCCGCCACGGGCTTCGCCCAGGGCCTGCAATTCGGCAAGCGCGCCGCCCAGATCGGGCACATCCAACCCCGTATCTCCGATAAGCGCCCAATGGCCCGCCTCCTGGCGATGGGCCAAGGCTATGCCTTCCGGCGACAGAAACAGCGCAAACTCGACAGTCACGGGTGACCTCAATCCACGGAGCCACCGGGCAGCGGCTCCTCCCTAACGCCGATCTTTATAGCAGGAAATCGCTTGTGGAAACCACAACGCAACACATCTCGGATGCGGACCGGCGAAGATCATCCTAGGGTGGATTTCGATATGACAAAAGAGGCATTCCAAAGATGAAATATCTTGTTCTGAGTATGGCGGTTTTCCTAGGCGGCGCAGCGGTCGCTTCGGCGGAAGAGATCGCGACGATGACGATTCATGGCCAGGGCGAGATCGCCGTGACGCCAGATATGGCGACCCTACGGCTTGGCGTCGTGACCGAAGCGGAAACGGCTGGCGCGGCGCTGGCGGCCAACAGCGCTGATCTGACCGCGGTTTTGGACACGCTAGGCACTGCCGGGATCGAGGCGCGGGACATTCAAACTTCGCAGCTTTCAATCCATCCGATCTGGTCTGACCATACGTCAAACATCTCGCAGGGCGGAGATCGTCAGATCACCGGGTTTATCGCGACCAATGAACTGTCCGTCCGCGTCCGCGATTTGGAGAAACTGGGTGATGTGCTGGATGCTGTAACCGCGCAAGGCGCGAATACGATGCGCGGATTGTCCTTTGGGCTCAGCGATCCCGACCCAGTGACTGAAGAGGCCCGCTTGGCGGCCGTGGCCGATGCACAGGCGCGCGCTGCGTTGCTGGCCGAGGCCGCAGAGGTGGAGATTGTCGGTATCCACCGCATTGAGGATAGCACCGGCGGGATGAGCCCGGCGGGCAGGGCGGAATTTGGCATGTTGGCCCGCGATGCCGTGCCAATTGCCGAGGGCGAGGTCACCGTCTCGGCGACGGTGACCATTATCTATGAAATCGGCGGGTAGTTAGCTTGTCGCTTTTGCCAGGGCCTGATCCAGATCGGCGATCAGGTCCTCGGCATTCTCGATCCCGATGGAGACCCGCACCACATTCGGTGCCGCGCCTGCGGCCTCCTGCTGCTCCGGCGTAAGCTGCCGGTGCGTGGTCGAGGCCGAATGGATGATCAGCGAGCGTGTGTCGCCCAGATTGGCCACATGGGAGAAGATCTCCAAACTGTCGACGAGTTTCACACAGGCCTCATAACCGCCTTTCACTGCGAAGGTGAAAAGCGCACCAGCGCCTTTCGGGCAGACCTTCTCAATCCGGCTGTAATAGGGGGAGCTTTCAAGCCCGGCATAGGTCACGAAATCGACGCGTGGGTCTGCCTCCAACCATTTCGCGATTTTCACCGCGTTTTCCACATGGCGCTCCATACGCAGGCTGAGCGTCTCGGTGCCCATCAACGTGTAATGTGCGGCTTGCGGGTTCATCGTCATACCGAGATCGCGCAATCCGATGGCAATACCATGGAAGGTGAAGGCGAGGGGCCCAAAGGTCTCGTGGAACTTTAGCCCGTGATAGGCAGGCTCCGGCGCGCTGAGCGACGGGAATTTGTCCGATGCGGACCAATCGAAATTGCCCGAGTCGATAACGCAGCCGCCGGTGACGGTGCCATTGCCGGTCAGGTATTTTGTGGTCGAATGTACGACCAGCGTCGCGCCTTGTTCAATCGGGCGGCAGAGATAAGGCGTGGCCGAGGTGTTATCGACGATGAGCGGAAGACCCGCCGCATCGGCGATATCCGCGATCGCGCGCAGATCGGTGATGTATCCGCCGGGATTGGCGATGCTCTCGCAGAAGACCGCGCGGGTGTTCTCATCAATCGCCGCGCGCACCGCGTCCAAATCGTCGAAATCCACGAAGGTCGCGGACCAGCCGAACCGCCGGATGGTCTGACTGAACTGCGTGACAGAACCGCCATAAAGTCGGGTTGATACAACGACGTTCCGGCCCGGCTCCATCAGTGGGAACAGCGCCATAATCTGCGCCGCATGGCCCGAGGAGCAGCAGACCGCGCCGACGCCACCTTCCAGCGTCGCCAGGCGTTCTTGCAGAACGGCGACGGTCGGGTTGGTCAGGCGGGAATAAATATAGCCGACCTCTTGCAGGTTGAAGAGTGCGGCGGCGTGATCGGCGTCACGGAACACATAGGCCGTGGTCTGATAAATCGGAGTCTGCCGTGCGCCTGTGGCCGGGTCGGGCCGCGCGCCGGCGTGAATTTGCAGTGTGTCGAAACCGTAGCTGGGTCCGTCAGTCATGAGTGTTCCTCCCTGGAAAGCAGTGGTTGGCGACAGCTTTAGGGCAAGCCGGACAATGCGACAACGTCATCACATTCATAAAGAACATGTGCGCTTGTCGGATTGGCCGGGGAGGACGAGGGTTTGTCGATGCTTGGTCTGTGTAGGAAAACCGTCTCGCTGAGAACCAGTGTTTTGAACGCTTTGCCTCGACGCTCATGATTATGAGTATCGCCAGATGGCAATCGGCGTCGGGGCGCCCGCGACATCGGCGTGCGCCTTTGCCCCTAGACCTCCGCCGTCGGTTACGGCATTACCGATGCAACGTGCTTTTGCCTGATCCGGAGGCCCCGATGCTCACTTTCCTGAAACGTCTTGTGACATGGTGGCATGGCCAAACCATCGGCACACAGCTTCTGACATGGCGCAAAGGGCAGAAGGTTGGCGAAGACGAGGCCGGCAATATCTTCTACCAGACCAAGGATGGCAGCCGCCGTTGGGTGATTTTCAATGGCGAGGCCGAGGCCAGCCGGGTGAGCCCGGAATGGCATGGGTGGCTTCATCATACCTGGGATGAGCCGCCGACAGACCGGCCCGTGGTGCATAAGCCCTGGGAAAAGCCGCATCTGCCAAACCTGACGGGAACCGCCGAAGCTTATGCCCCCGCAGGATCGCTTCGCCGGGCCGAACCAGAAGAGCGGCGGGACTATGAGGCTTGGAGCCCGGAATAAGCTGATGGCTTAGGGCAGGGAGCGTCCGATGTCTGAAAACACCACCACCGAGATCGCCGTGGGCGGCGTTGTCCTGGCCGCAGCGGTCGGATTTTTCGTCTATGCCGTGCAGGCCACGGGGTTTGAGCGCGATACCGGGAGCTATGAACTGACCGCATCGTTCCGCTCGGTTGAGGGGATTGGCGTTGGCACCGATGTCCGTCTTGCGGGTGTCCGCGTCGGGTCGGTCACCGACCTGTCCCTTAATGAGACGACATATCGCGCCGACACCACCTTCACGGTGCTCGATAGCATCGAGATCCCTGACGATAGTGCAATCTCGATTGCCTCCGAAGGCCTGTTGGGCGGGGCCTTTGTTGAGATTGTGCCGGGCGGGTCGCCCTTCGCATTGGAAGAGGGTGGGGAGATCATCGACACGCAAAGCTCGGTCAGCCTGATCACGCTTCTCTTGCGGTATGTCGGCGGCGATGGGACCGGTTCCCAATGAGGCTTGCCCTGATCGCGTTGACACTCGCGCTGTGGCCGCTGACGACCGGTGCGCAGCAGAATGATGATCTGGGGACCTTTCTGCAGGACCTTGGCGATGGCGTGCGGTTGGAACAACGGCCCAATCTGAACGCGTCGACATCTGTTTCGGCGCCAAATGTTGCCCCGGCCGATGGTGCGATCTTGCGCGCGCTCGACAAGACCTTGGGTCGGCCAACGGATATTGAGCTTTCCAACGGGCAGGCTGTGGTCTTTGGCCGGATTGCGATCCGGATGTTCGAATGCCGCTATCCGATCGACAATCCATCATCGGACGCCTTCGCCCATGTCCAGGTGTTGGATTTGGAAGGCACAGAGTTGTTTGACGGCTGGATGGTCGCGTCCAGCCCCGCGCTCGTCGCGCTTGAGCACCCGCGCTATGATGTTTGGGTTCTCAGGTGCAACACGTCTTGAACTGGAACTGGCATCGGTTGCGCTAGAAAATCAGCCGCCCACCCCAAGGCGCGTTCCAAACGTTTGTGATAGTCGGCGCGCGGTATCTCTACCGCACCCATCCGGATCAGATGGTCGGTCACGAACTGCGTATCGAACAGTTGGAACCCGCCATAGCGCAAGCGGCTGACCAGATAGGCCAGCGCGATTTTCGACGCATCTGGCCTGCGCGAGAACATGCTTTCGCCGAAAAACGCGGCACCCAACGTGACGCCATAGACACCGCCAACCAATTCCGTCCCATCCCAGACTTCGAGGGAATGGGCGTAACCTGCGGCGTGAAGTTGTTGATAGAGAGCGAAAATTTCGGCGTTGATCCACGTCTCTTCCCGATCGGCGCACCCCTCTACGGTGGCGTCAAAATCGCTGTTCACCCGGATATCAAACGGTTCCGCCTTAATCCGCCGCGCCAAGCTGCGCGACATGTGGAACCCATCAAGCGGCAGGATGCCCCGACGCTGCGGATCGACCCAGAAGAGATTGGGGTCGTTGCGCCCCTCAGACATCGGAAAAATACCCGCCGCATAAGCGCGGAGCAGAAGATCGGCCGTTAGGGCCGGGCGGCGGGTTGGTCGCACATCATGGGGCATTGATGGGATGATAAGGCGATGCCGCGAAAAAATCTCGCATGTTTTTCCTAAAGATCGGCCGGGTGTTTTCGGCCGCCGAAGGTCCGCTTTGCAAGACGGATTTGCCGTTGGTCCTTGAACGGAAAACGCCAACTCTCATGCTGATGAAAACCTAGTCCGGTGCGTCTTCCAGGGCGTGCAGGCCCTAAGCGCAACCGTCCAGCCAGACATCTCTCTGGCCGTCGGGGCGGCAATCCCCTGATACAAGCCGCGCGATCCGTGACGCGCGATCCGCGAGCGCTTCATCTTCTTCAAGCAATCGATATTGGCCTGGCGCAATAAGGACAGCCAAAAGACGATGATATTCCTGATCGGAAAGCTCCGAGGGAGGCCGACCATAGATGCTTTGACTGGAATGGAAGAGGCCCGTCATCCACCCATCGGGACCGCGCCCCATCTCGACGGTATCGAGCCAGAGTGCAAGGATTTGCTCTTTGCTAAGACGGCTCTCCAGACCGAAAGCGAAACCGGTCTGGCGTATTTTGCCAATGCCCGGGCGAAATTCCTCAAATCCCAGTCGTTTGGAAACGGATTGGGAAATGGTCGTCAAACCGGCCCCTCCTGTGGAAAGATCAATGCCGCCATGTTCCAGATAGCCAGGGTCCTGAACCAAAATGAGCTGTCGCAGGCGTTCGGCTCCCAAGTCCGCCGGTCCCCGTCCATCTGCAATCAGAGCATTCGCGCGCGTTGCGTATTCATCCGACTGACGAACAGCATCCCAAAATCCAAAAGCGCCGTAGCCGAGCACCCCGGCAAAGAAGAGGCTGAGTGCGAGCGTTGCTATCTTGAATACTCTTTTCATGATTGTCCTTGAAATCGGCCCTCAGGGCCGGGCGGAGAGTTGGTCGCCGTTCATGGGGCATTGGTGGGATAATAGGGCAACAACGTGAAAAAAAACCCGGATGTTTTTTACAAAGATGGTGGACTGTTCCAGGTTGCCGAGAGGCGGTTTTGCGGACTTTTCTGACCCTCGCTGTGGCTGCGTCAATGTCTGTTTCTGCAGTTTCAGATCAGCTCATTTCGTCTTTCAGCCAAGTCACGAAAGATCGCACAGATGGCTTTTCGAATGCCTCCGGAAGTGCCACGGCGTAGTAAGCAAATTTGGTTGGCCACACGGTCTCCAAAGCACGTACCAGCGCACCCGAAGCCAAGCCTTCCTTGACATAAAGATCATTGAGTAAGGCCAAACCTTGGCCTTCGGTCACTGCTTTGACGGTTAGAAAGTCATCTCCATATTGCGGACCATAGCGTGCGGTTGTGGCATCAACGTCTTGGGCTTCAAACCAGATCGACCAATCTTTGCCAGTTGCATCGGGCAGCAGATTGTAACGTAAACAATCTGCAGGTTGTGCAAGTGGGCCATGCTCTTCCAGCAAGGCGGGACTTGAGACCAAGACGAGCTCGGGCGCACAAAGCCATTCGGCACGAAGGCCGGGATACCTGCCGAGACCATGGCGAATGGCAAGGTCAATCGGTTCGGATTTGAGATCGACCAGTCGATCCGCCGTTTCAACTGAAACCCTGATCGTGGGATACTTTTCTGAGAACCGACCGACGCTAGAGACCAGCATAGATTGCGCGAAGGTTGCCGATGCGCTGATCCGCACCGTGTTAAGATAGGTTGAGAAATGCTCTTCGTGGGCAGCTTCAATCTTGGAGAACGCAGCCCCCACATCGGATTGCAGTGCCAGCCCTGCTGCTGTCAGTGTGATCCCATGCTTGCTGCGGTCAAACAGACGCAAACCGTGACGCTCTTCGACCTCCCGGATACGCTGGCTGATGGCACCGGGCGTGACACCAAGTTCATGCGCCGCGTCCTGCATCGCGCCAGTTCGGGCAACAACATGAAATGTATAGAGGTCTTGGATACGGATGGCCATATTTAACTTTAGATCACCTAAAGTCATGTGACCAGCATATCGTTCGTCAAAGCGCGGGCTTGATGGCATCTGGACATCAAGGAGACGCTTCATGTCAGATACACGCACCCATTCGTCACGCCAAAACTGGACCGTTGTTGCGTTTGGTTTTCTGGCGCTATCGCTGGCCTTTTCCAGCCGCGCTGCACTTGGGCTCATCATGCCAGTCTGGCAAACGGAGTTTGGTTGGACCAGCAGCTATATCTCAAGTGTGGGGGCCGCCGCTCTGGTCGTCATGGCCGTTGTTGCCCCCTTTGCCGGGCGGCTCGTGGACAGGCGCGGAACGCAGTTCACGCTCAACCTTGGCATGGGGCTTCTTGGGGTTGGATGCGCCATCGTCGCGTTGATGAATAGCAAGCTGATGTTTGTCATCGGCTTCGCGGGGTTCAGCGCGATTGGTTTTGGGATTGTCGCCACGCATGTTGTGGCCACAGCCGTCACCCGTAGTTTTTCCGAAAATCAGGGCCTGGCGACCGGCATCGGCACATCTGGCGCGACAGGCGGGCAGTTCCTCATTGTGCCGCTGATTGCGGCATTACTGGCATTTGCAAGTTGGCGGTGGAGTTTTGGTGCTTTGTCTCTCGCCAGCCTCGCCCTCATTCCCTGTATCCGTATGAGTATGCGGGCAGATACCCCGCTGGATGAGAGAACCGATGCCGAGGCCCCGTCCTCCTCAATGCGTCAAGACCTTGCCGTGATCGTTCGACAACCAGCATTCCATTTGCTGTTTTGGAGCTTTCTGATCTGTGGGTTCACGACAACTGGGGTGATCGAGACTCATTTACTCCCGTTTGCTGCATTCTGTGGCTTTCCTCCGATCCCAAGTGCAACTGCCTACGGCCTTCTGTCACTGGTAAACTTGATTGGCATGATCGCTGCGGGCTGGCTGACGGATCGGGTCAATCGTCCAATGCTTCTGGCCTCAATCTATATGCTGCGTGCGTTGACATTCATTCTGCTCGGCAGCCTTCCAGGCACATCCATCGAAATGCTTTTCCTGTTCGCAGTTCTGTTCGGGGCGGTCGATTATTCGACCGTTCCTGTCACGGCCAGCCTGGTGGCCAGCCATGTTGGCATCAAGATGATGGGTCTCGCGATGGGTATGATCTCAGCTGGGCACGCGATTGGCGGTGCCATGGGTGCATTTGCCGGTGGCTATCTGTTTACCGCGACACAGACCTACGATCTTGTTTGGACCGGTTCAGTCTGGCTCGCTGTTGGCGCAGGTGTGCTGGCGCTCTTCCTAAGCGCGCAACCCACAAGCAAAGCTACTGCATAGCAGTCGTTCGTGCGGCGTGCAGCATCTGGTACACTGGGCTCGTGCCGGACGCCGGGTGTAGAACATTTTCAGCGCAAGACTTGCCAACCTCGTTGCATTCTAGAGATAAACACCGCCAAGGAGCTCGGAGAAGGTTTGAAGGCCCATGAACGCGAATGACGTCATCGCAGAGTATCAGTCGTCTCTTCGCGCCTTTCTCCTATCACGTATGCGAGATCCATCAGATGTTGATGATGTTCTACAGGATGCTCTTACCAAGACGTTTCAGAATCTTCATACGCTGCAATCAGAAGAAAAGATCAAGCCTTGGCTGTTTCAGATCGCTCAAAATGCAATGATGGATCACCATCGTCGGAGAGGTCCTGAGGCTTCGATTAAGGCCGGTGATCTTTGATATAGTGAACCAGTCGAAGCACGGGAACACGCCTTCGAAGGATGCGTCGCGCCGTTCTTGGACGCGCTACCGAGCGAGGCGGCCGATTTGCTTCGTGCTGTAGAGCTGCAGGGCATCTCGCAAAAGGAATATGCCGAGAAAGCCGGGATCAGCTACTCGACTCTTAAATCTCGAGTTCAAGCCAGCCGAAGACAGCTACGTCAACTCTTCGATCAGTGCTGTGATATCGCTTTCGCGTCCGATGGCTCAATCATGGACTACAGCAGAAAATCGACAGGTTGCGATCGCTGCTGACCGCTCAGGTCCTCTTCTCAAAGAATAATCCGACGATGTTTCGTCTTTTCCTGATGTCGCCCGTCTCACTTGTAGACATCGACATTGAAAGGACAAACCGATGATCAAAATTGTGAGCTTCAAAATCTGCCCCTTCGTTCAGCGCGTGACCGCATTGCTGGAAGCCAAGGGAGTTCCCTATGACATTGAGTTCATCGATCTCAGCGACAAACCGCAATGGTTTCTGGACATGTCACCCACCGGGCAGGTGCCGATGCTGATTACTGATGACGGTGATGCTCTCTTCGAGAGTGACGCAATCGTCGAATACATCGAGGAAGTCACGCCGCCGTTAGTGCCCGAAGTCACTCCAGTGCAACGTGCGAAAGATCGCGCATGGAGTTATCAGGCCTCCAAGCATTACCTCGTTCAATGCAGTACGATGCAGAGTAAGGACCAAACTGTCCTAGCGGAACGCGAAGCCAAACTGACCAAGGCGTTCGAAAAAGCCGAAAAGCAACTTGGCAAAGGCCCTTTCTTTAATGGTGACATTCTCGGGAACGTGGATATTGCCTGGCTCCCGCTACTCCACCGAGCTCAGATCGTCCGAGAACATTCCGGCTACGACTTCCTTGCCGACTATCCCAAAATCCGAGCTTGGCAGTCTGCGCTGGCCGATACCGGCCTTTATGCAAAGTCTGTCGCGGACGACTTCCAAGAGACGTTCTCGGACTTCTATCTCGCCGACCGCACGTTCCTTGGCCGTGGCGCTGACTTTTCGGAGCCTGTTCCAGAAGTGCCGCAAGGGAACACTGCAAGTTGCTGCGGCTAGCGACAGGGCAGGTCATCGCAACGATGACCTGCCAATCGCCCATCGCAGACATTGGTAGATGCTGCAGAAAATCGAGGTATGGGCTCCGCAGCAGATGTTCGCGACTTGATCGCCGCCTAACCCAAGTTGGTTTCCAACCACTTCTCAAGCCAGTGGATATTGTATTCGCCGGTTTGCACGGCTCCTTCTTCGACAAGCGCAAGAAAGAGCGGAACCGTCGTGTCTACACCGTCGACGATCAACTCTCCCAGGGCGCGGCTCAGCCGTGCGAGGGCTTCGGGCCGGTCACGACCATGGACGATCAACTTGGCAATCAGGCTGTCGTAATAGGGCGGAATCGCGTAGCCGTCATAAAGCGCACTATCCATTCGCACCCCCAAACCGCCAGGCGCGTGATATTGCGTGATTTTTCCAGGGCAGGGGGTGAAGTTCGGCAGCTTTTCGGCATTGATCCGCACCTCGATGGCGTGGCCATTCACGGTCAGATCCTCTTGCGCGAAGGACATCGGCTCGCCCGCTGCGACGCGGATCTGCTCGCGCACCAGATCGACGCCGAAAATCGCCTCAGTCACCGGATGCTCGACCTGAAGACGTGTGTTCATCTCGATGAAATAGAACTCGCCATTCTCATAGAGGAACTCGATCGTGCCCGCGCCCTCATAGCCGATCTCGGCCACGGCCTTGGCGCAGGTGGCGCCAATCTCGGCGCGAATCTCGGGCGTGATCGCGGGCCCGGGGGCCTCTTCAAACACCTTCTGGTGCCGCCGTTGTAGTGAGCAATCGCGCTCGCCCAGATGAACCGCATTGCCGCGCCCATCGCCGAACACCTGAACCTCGATATGACGCGGCGCGCCGAGGTATTTCTCGATATAGACCTCGTCATTGCCGAAATTGGCCTTGCCTTCGCTGCGTGCGGTACGGAACGCGTTTTCCAATTCATCTGATGAGCGGGCGAGCTTCATGCCCTTGCCGCCACCGCCGGCGGTCGCCTTGATGATCAGCGGATAACCGGTTTCTTCCGCCACCGCACGGGCTGCGTCCAGATCAGGCACGCCGCCGTCGGAGCCCGGCACGCAAGGGACGCCCAAGGCCTTCATCGTGTCTTTGGCGGTGATCTTATCGCCCATCATTCGGATATGCTCCGCCGAGGGGCCGATGAATTTGATGCCGTGATCTTCGACGATCTGCACGAAATTCGCGTTCTCACTCAGGAAGCCATAGCCCGGGTGGATCGCCTCAGCCCCGGTGATCTCACAGGCCGAGATGATCGCCGGCACGGATAGATAGCTCTGCGTGCCCGGTGGTGGGCCGATGCAAATCGCCTCATCGGCCATACGCACATGCATCGCGTCACTATCTGCGGTCGAATGCACCGCGACGGTGCCCACACCCATCTCACGCGCGGCGCGGATGACACGCAGTGCGATCTCGCCGCGATTGGCGATGAGAATTTTGGAGAACATGCGCCCGCCGCCTTATTCGATGATCATCAACGGTGCACCAAACTCCACCGGCGCGCCGTCTTCGACCAGGATACGTTTGACCGTCCCGCTTTTGGGGGACGGGATCTGGTTCATGGTCTTCATCGCTTCAACGATCATGAGTGTCTGGCCTTCGGCCACTTTGTCGCCGACCGAGACAAATGCCGGTGTGCCGGGTTCCGGCTGAAGATAGGCGGTCCCGACCATCGGTGAGGTGACGGCGTTCGGGTCTTGCGCAGGGTCGGTGGCAGGGGCCGGGGCAGCTGCATCCGCCGGGGCGGCGGGGGCTGCGGCCTGCGGAACAGGGGCGGCAACAGGCGCTGCGGCAGTGACCGCTTGAACCACCTGTTTTTGACGGGATACGCGGACATTCAGGCTGTCGGCCTCGCCATAGTCGCGTTTGACCTGCAACTCGGTCAGGTCGTTTTCATTCAGCAACTCGGCCAGAGCCTTGATAAAGGCCACGTCTCCGTCACGGGTGTTTTTGGTCATTTCGCTCCTCGCCCTTATCCCTGGCTTTGCCGCTCTTTACATGAGCCGTGGCGGGGAGAAAAGCGCTTGCGACGGGAAAAGCGCTCGGAACGTCCCCCTTTATCGGGCTGCAACGAGTGCCCAGGAAACGCGCAAATCCGGCGGTCTGCGGGCATTTATCAGCAAAAAAGGCCTGACAGAGAATTTACCATTTGATCAAAAAACGGATCCGTGCCAGCGTTTGTTGGACAGCAGCCATTCGATCAGGGAGGGAAAACGCCCCATGACGAACAGCCCCTTTACCCCCGGTATCGCCCCGGGTCGGCTAGATGACGCCGAGTATGAGGCGAATTTCGCCGATCTGCATGCGCCCCTGGACGGGCACGAGGCTCTTGTGGCCGCCGATCGATGTTATTTCTGCCATGATGCGCCGTGTATCACGGCCTGTCCGACGGAGATCGACATTCCGCTCTTCATCCGGCAGATCGCGACCGGCACGCCAGAGGCGGCGGCCAAGACGATCTTTGACCAGAACATTCTGGGTGGGATGTGCGCTCGTGTCTGCCCGACGGAGACGCTCTGCGAAGAGGCTTGTGTGCGGGAGTTGGCCGAGGGCAAGCCGGTTCTGATCGGACAATTACAGCGCTATGCGACCGACACCGTGATGGAGGCGGGCGTCCATCCCTTCACCCGCGCCGCGCCGACCGGCAAATCCGTCGCGGTGGTGGGGGCGGGGCCGGCGGGCCTGGCCTGCGCGCATCGGTTGGCGATGCATGGCCATGAGGTGACGATCTATGATGCGCGACCCAAGGGCGGCGGCCTCAATGAATATGGGATCGCGGCCTATAAGACCGTGGACGGTTTTGCCGAGGCGGAAGTCGACTGGCTGATGAAGATCGGCGGGATCACCTTGGAGACCGGCAAGGCGCTTGGCGTCGATATGACGCTCGACAGTCTGAGGGCCGAGTTCGATGCCGTGTTCCTCGGTATGGGATTGGCTGGCGTGAATGCGCTCAGAGCCGATGGTGAGGACAAAGCCGGCGTTCTCGATGCGGTCGGGTTTATCTCCGATCTGCGGCAAGCGGGCGATGTCGCCTCGCTTCCAATTGGTCGCAATGTGGTGGTGATCGGTGGCGGGATGACCGCGATTGATGCCGCGGTGCAATCGAAGCTTCTGGGCGCGGAGAGTGTGACGATCCTCTATCGCCGCGACCGTGACGCGATGCCTGCGAGCCGTTACGAGCAAGATCTCGCGGCCTCGAAAGGCGTGCGGATCGTCTTCAACGCGATGCCAGTCGCCGTTCTAGGCAATGGCTCTGTCACAGCTGTGAAGGCGGAGTATACGCGTGCCGAGGGCCAAAGCCTGGTCGGCACGGGCGAGACTTTTGAAGTTCCTGCAGATCAAGTTCTGAAAGCGATTGGTCAGACCTTGGAGGGCACACCCGATGGTCTGACTCTGGATGGCGGCAAAATCGCGGTGACCGGCGCCGGGCAGACCAGCTTGGCGGGCGTGTGGGCCGGTGGCGATTGTGCCTCCGGCGGCGAAGACTTGACGGTGACCGCCGTCGCTGAAGGGCGCGATGCAGCCGAGGATATTCACATCGCATTGATGGGAGAGAACGGATAAATGGCTGATCTATCAACGAATTTCTTAGGCATAAAATCCCCAAATCCCTTCTGGCTGGCTTCGGCGCCGCCGACCGACAAGGAGTATAATGTCGTCCGCGCCTTTGAGGCCGGGTGGGGTGGCGTGGTCTGGAAGACGCTTGGCGAAGACCCCCATGTGGTGAACGTCAACGGCCCGCGTTATGGCGCGATCTATGGCGCCGACCGGAGGCTTTTGGGCCTTAACAATATCGAGTTGATCACGGATCGCCCGCTCGAGACCAACCTGCAGGAGATCAAGGCGGTCAAACGCGCCTGGCCCGACCGGGCGATGATCGTGTCCTTGATGGTCCCCTGCGAGGAGGCCTCGTGGAAACGCATCCTGCCGCTGGTCGAAGATACTGGCGCAGACGGGATCGAGCTGAATTTCGGTTGCCCGCATGGGATGAGCGAGCGCGGCATGGGCTCCGCCGTGGGCCAAGTGCCGGAATATATCGAAATGGTGGCGCGCTGGTGCAAGGCGAATACGCGGATGCCGGTGATCGTGAAGCTAACGCCGAATATCACCGATATCCGCTATCCGGCGCGCGCGGCCAAGGCCGGCGGGGCCGATGCGGTCAGCCTGATCAATACGATCTCGTCGATCACGTCGGTCAATCTCGACACGATGAGCCCGGAGCCCTCGATTGACGGCAAAGGCTCCCATGGCGGCTATTGTGGCCCGGCGGTGAAGCCGATTGCGCTCAACATGGTGGCGGAGATTGCCCGAGACCCCGAAACAGCCGGTCTGCCGATCTCCGGTATCGGCGGCGTGACCACTTGGCGCGACGCGGCGGAGTTCCTGGCGCTTGGCGCGGGGACTGTGCAGGTCTGCACGGCCGCCATGACCTATGGCTTCAAGATCGTCGAAGAGATGAAGTCGGGTCTCAGCCAGTGGATGGATGAGCAGGGCTACACATCCATCGACGAGGTGGTGGGACGCGCGGTGCCGAATGTCACCGACTGGCAATATCTCAACCTCAACTACGTGGCCAAAGCGAAGATCAATCAGGATGCCTGCATCAAATGTGGTCGGTGTTACGCCGCCTGCGAAGATACCTCGCATCAGGCGATTTCGATGTCGGAGGATCGGGTGTTCGAGGTGATTGATGCGGAATGCGTGGCCTGCAATCTCTGCGTCAATGTCTGCCCGGTGGAGGATTGCATCACCATGGTCGAGTTGGAGCCTGGCGTGACCGACACCCGCACCGGCAAAGTGGTGGAAAAGGAATACGCCAACTGGACGACGCACCCCAACAACCCAGGGGCTTGCGCCGCCGAGTAAGTCAGTTTGAGGCCCCAGGCGAACGTTTGGGGCCTTTTTTAGATTCTATTTGAGGATAAAGTTTATCCTGGATAAAATATATCTACGAATCAGAAGGTGACGATCATGAAGCTTGGAGACGGTGTTGAGGCCGCCATTCACTGCGCCACAGCGCTTGCGGCCCTGGAAGATGGCGCGGTCATGCCCGGCGCCGCTCTGGCGGAGTTTCACGGGCTGTCCCCCAGCTATTTGGTGAAACATCTCAACGCCATGGTCGGCGCGGGGTTGGTGCACTCCATACCCGGTCGCAATGGCGGCTACCGATTGGCCAAGACGCCAAACGCAATCACGCTCTTGGATATCGTTCTGGCTGTCGAAGGCCCCGGTTTCGCATTCCAATGCCAGGAAATCCGCAAACGGGGGCCTAACCCCTTGCCGGAGGAGGTGTTTTCCAGCCCTTGCGGGATCAAACTGGCCATGCTCCGCGCCGAACGGGCCTATCGGGCTGCATTGGCCGAAACGACGCTCGCCTCGATCATCGAGGACCACGTCAGCACCGCAGACCCGCGGGTGATGCAGCGCGGCTGCGCCTTTCTCGACCTGCATCGCCGACCACAATCCACCTAACCTCTCAACCGAAAGGAGACACGATATGGAACCGCGCATCGAATACTGGGCAGCGGCCCCGGAGCTGATGAACGGGCATCTGGCCCTGAATACACAGATCGAGGCCTCTGGGCTTGAAAGGAGTCTGCTGCATCTGGTCAAACTGCGGGTGTCGCAGATCAATGGCTGTGCCTTCTGTGTCGATATGCACAGCCGTGAAGCCCGGTCCGATGGGGAGACGGAGCAGCGGCTCTATCTGACCTCCGCATGGCACGACAGCTTTCTATTTTCCCCGCGGGAGCGTGCAGCCCTGGCCTGGGCCGAGGCGCTGACCCGTTTGGGGGATAACGGACCGGATGACGCGCTTTTCGCCGACACCCAATGGGAGTTCCCCGGCGACGAGATTGTGAAACTGACCACGGTCATCACCATGATCAACACTTGGAACCGGCTGTCGATTGCGTTTCGTGCGGTGCATGCCGCGCCGGAAAGTGCCGCCGCCTGATCAGGGGGTGAGCAACCGTCGATAAAGCGTTTCGAGAAACGCGGGGGCGGCGTCGAACGGATCGTCGTCGCCCATCAGTGTCCGGACCTGAACATCGAAATCAGCATAATGCTGCGTCAGCGACCAGATCGAGAAAATCAGATGATGCGGATGAACCCGGGCAATTTGGCCGGCCTCCATCCAGCGGTTCAAAAGCGCCACTTTTTCGTCCACCAACTCTTTCAGATCGGTGGCCAAAGCCTCTTGCATCCGCGGGGCGCCTTGCACGATCTCATTGGCGAAGAGACGTGACTCGCGCGGCATATCCCGGCTCATTTGCAGTTTGCGGCGGACGTAGCCAAGCAGTTCTTCCACCGGGTCGCCCTCTGGGTCCATCTCGCGGAGCGGGTCGAGCCAGGTATCCATCAACTGGCTCAGCAGCGTGACGTGGATCGCTTCTTTCGAGGGAAAATAGTAGAGCAGATTGGGTTTCGACAGTCCCGCCTCGGTCGCGATCTGATCCAGTGTCGCGCCGCGGAACCCATGTTGCGAGAACACCTCCAGCGCGGCGTTCAAAATGGCTTCAGTATTCTTGCGCTGAATACGGGTGCGCGGCGGTTGAATATTCATACCATCACTCTGCCATTCCGCCCCCATGCGGGGCAAGTGCCATGCAAGATGCGCCCAAACGAGCGTCATCTCCGCCCGTTTGGCCATCATTTGCCTTGCGATTGGGCAGATTCAGGCGTTCAATTTCTTGACTGACCATGCGCCTCTGCTAGCGTGATATTGACCAGATGGTCAAAACATTAACTCCAGCCGCCCGGTGGCGCACCGGCGCTGCCAGATAAGGTGGGCCCCATGGCACTCGACCGTTCCAATCCGAACGACCTCTCAGCGTTTTGGATGCCATTCACCGCGAACCGACAGTTCAAACAGACCCCACGCATGTTTGTCGCCGCTGAAGGCATGCATTACACCACGGGCGACGGGCGACAGGTGCTGGACGGCACGGCCGGGCTCTGGTGCTGCAATGCGGGCCACAAGCGGCCAAAGATCGTCGAGGCGATCCAGGCGCAGGCGGCGGAGTTGGATTACGCCCCGGCCTTCCAAATGGGCCACCCGAAAGCCTTTGAGCTGGCGACCAGGTTGCGCGATATGGCGCCCGAGCCGATGGAGCATGTGTTTTTCACCAATTCCGGCTCCGAAAGCGTCGAAACCGCCCTAAAAATCGCCATCGCTTATCAGCGGGCGATTGGGCAGGGGACACGGACCCGGCTAATCGGGCGAGAGCGCGGCTATCACGGGGTGAATTTCGGCGGCATCTCGGTCGGCGGGATCGTCAACAACCGCAAGTTCTTCGGCACCCTGATGACGGGCGTCGATCATTTGCCACATACGCATTTGCCGGATCAGAACGCGTTCACACGCGGCCAGCCGGAACATGGCGCCTATCTGGCCGAAGATTTGGAACGGATCGTTGCCTTGCATGGGCCCGAGACCATCGCGGCGGTGATTGTGGAGCCGATGGCGGGCTCCACCGGCGTTTTGATGCCGCCCAAGGGCTATCTGGAGCGGCTCCGCGAGATTTGCACGCAGCACGGCATCTTGTTGATCTTCGATGAGGTGATCACCGGGTTCGGGCGGCTCGGCTCAAGCTTTGGGGCCGAGCATTTCGGGGTGATGCCGGATATGATCACCTGCGCCAAAGGCCTGACCAATGGGGTGATCCCGATGGGGGCGGTGCTGGCAACAAAGCAAATCCATGATGCCTTCATGACCGGACCGGAGCATCTGATCGAGCTGTTCCATGGCTATACCTATTCCGGCAATCCGATGGCGGCCGCCGCCGGTCTGGCGACGCTGGAAACCTATCGTGAAGACGGTCTCTTTGAGCGGGCCTCTGATTTGGCAGGTTATTGGGAGGATGGGCTGCACTCCTTGCGCGATTGCCCGCATGTGATCGACATTCGAAACATGGGCCTGATCGGAGCGGTGGAACTGGAGCCGATTGCGGGGGAGCCCACAAAACGCGCCTTCCAGGCCTTCCTTGATTGTTATGAGAAGGGTGTGTTGATCCGCACCACCGGAGACATCATCGCGATGTCGCCGCCCCTGATCATCGAGAAACCGCAGATTGATCAACTGTTTGGAACGCTCAGAGATGTGCTGATGGCTCTGGATTGAGACTGCGGCCGAGCCAAAAGAAATACTTGGGAGAAATCGATGTCGGCACCTGGCGAAAACCTGAAGATCAATGGCGAGCGCCTGTGGGACTCGTTAATGGAGATGGCCAAAATCGGGCCGGGTGTGGCGGGCGGCAACAACCGTCAGACTCTGACAGATGAAGACGGCGAAGGCCGCGCCTTGTTCCAAAGCTGGTGCGAAGCGGCCGGATGCGAGATGGGGCTGGACCAGATGGGCAATATGTTCGCCCGGCGCGCGGGAACAGACCCTGATGCGCTACCGGTCTATGTGGGCTCGCATCTCGACACGCAGCCGACGGGCGGAAAATATGACGGCGTGTTGGGGGTGCTCGGAGGGCTAGAGATCATCCGCTCGCTCAACGATCTCGGCATCAAAACCAAGCATCCGATTGTGGTGACGAATTTCACCAATGAGGAGGGGACGCGCTATGCCCCGGCGATGCTCTCCTCCGGCGTATTCGCGGGCATTCATACCCAGGAATGGGCCTATGACCGCGAAGATGCGGAGGGCAAAAAATTCGGCGCCGAGTTGGAGCGGATCGGTTGGAAAGGCGACGAAGAGGTGGGCGCGCGCAAGATGCATGCCTTCTTTGAGTTGCATATCGAGCAGGGGCCGATCCTGGAGGCCGAAGGCAAAGAGATCGGCGTTGTGACTCATGGCCAGGGCCTGAGTTGGACGCAAGTAACGATCACCGGCAAAGACAGCCATACCGGTTCGACTCCCATGCCAATGCGCAAGAATGCTGGTCTCGGCATGGCGCGGGTTCTGGATCTGGTGGATGAGATTGCT
The DNA here is from genome assembly GCF_013179285.1 of Roseobacter sp. HKCCD6576-2. Lineage (GTDB taxonomy): Bacteria > Pseudomonadota > Alphaproteobacteria > Rhodobacterales > Rhodobacteraceae > Rhodophyticola > Rhodophyticola oceani. The sequence continues at coordinate 1,254,101 of NZ_WVNW01000001.1, forward strand.
TGGTCCCATGCACCGCATGCGGTTGGGGCGGCGGGGCATATCGATGTGTATCCCAACTCACGCAATGTGATCCCCGGCAAGGTCGTCTTCACCATTGATTTCCGGTCGCCCGAGCTTGCGGTGATCGAAGATATGGAAAGCCGCCTTCAAGCCGGTGCATCTGAAATCTGCAAGGAAATGGGCCTGGAAGTGGCGTTTGAGAAGGTTGGGGGGTTCGATCCTGTAAGGTTTGACGAGGCCTGCGTAACTGCCGTGCGAAGCGCGGCGGGACGCCTGGGCTACTCCCACCGCGATCTGATTTCGGGCGCGGGCCATGACGCTTGCTGGATCAACCGGGTCGCACCAACTGCGATGGTGATGTGCCCCTGCGTTGACGGGCTGAGCCATAACGAGGCAGAAGAGATCAGCCCGGATTGGGCCGCAGCGGGGGCGAATGTCTTGTTCCATGCTGTCGTCGAAACAGCTCAGATTGTGGAGTGATGACTTTGAAGAAATTCTTGATTTTAGGTGGCGTCTTGGCATTGGCGGCCTGCGAGCCGGCCCCGCCCGCCGACCCCAACGCCCCGTCGGTTGAGTTTTCCGAGGAAACGCTGGCGCTTTTGCCGCCGGGCCAGGATCTGCGGAATGTCGTTCTGCAGGACGACAATTGCTATTGGTATCTGCACAGCGGACCCGTCGAAGACACCTATATCCCGCTCTTGACGACCGAAGGTCGGGGCATCTGCACGCAAGCGCCGAGTTGACCGAAAGGGGAGAGATGACATGAGCAAAGTGATCAAGGGCGGCACAATTGTCACCGCCGACCGTCAGTTCAAAGCCGATGTGCTGATCGAAGGCGAGAAGATCGCTGAGATTGGTGAGAACCTCACCGGCGACGAGGTGATCGACGCAGAGGGCGCTCATGTCATCCCCGGCGGTATCGATCCGCACACCCATCTGGAAATGCCGTTTATGGGCACCACGGCGGCGGAAACCTTCGAGTCCGGTACCTTTGCGGCGGCGGCTGGAGGGACGACGATGTTGGTCGATTTCTGCCTGCCCGGTGAGGATGGCAGCTTGCTCACCGCGCTTGATGAGTGGGATCGGAAGTCGAAAGATCAGATATGCACCGACATCTCGTACCACATGGCCATCACCGATTGGAATGAAAGCATTTTCAATGAGATGGAGGCCGTTGTTAAAGAGCGCGGCGTGAACACGTTCAAGCATTTCATGGCCTATAAGGGCGCGTTGATGGTGGAGGATGACGAGATGTATGCCTCCTTCAAGCGCTGTGCTGAGCTAGGAGCGTTGCCGCTGGTCCACGCGGAAAACGGCGATATCGTCCAGGAGTTGCAGAACAAATACCTGGCCGAAGGTGTGACAGGCCCCGAGGGGCACGCTTATTCTCGCCCGCCTGAGGTCGAAGGGGAGGCCGCGAACCGGGCGATTATGATCGCGGATGCCGCAGGCACGCCGCTCTATATCGTGCATGTTAGCTGCGAGCAGGCGCATGAGGCGATCCGGCGGGCCCGGCAAAAGGGCATGCGGGTTTATGGCGAGCCGTTGATCCAGCATCTGACCTTGGATGAGACGGAATATTTCAACAAAGACTGGCAATATGCGGCGCGGCGCGTGATGTCGCCGCCTTTCCGGTCAAAGGACCACCAAGACTCGCTTTGGGCGGGTTTGTCAGCGGGCTCTTTGCAGGTTGTGGCGACGGATCATGCGGCGTTCACTGATGAGCAAAAGCGGATGGGGTTGGACAATTTCACGACGATCCCGAACGGAACCGGCGGGCTTGAGGAACGCATGGCGATGCTCTGGACGCGAGGGGTTGAGACTGGCCGTCTGACACCTGAGGAGTTTGTGGCGGTGACCTCCTCCAACATCGCGAAAATCCTGAACATCTACCCGATGAAGGGCGCTTTGGTGCCTGGCGCGGATGCCGATGTCGTGGTTTGGGATCCGACGATTTCCAAGACCGTGCATGTGAGCACCCAGAAATCCATCATTGATTACAATGTTTTCGAGGGCATGGAGGTGACGGCGCAGCCCCGCTACACGCTCTCCCGGGGCGATGTGATCTGGGCTTATGGTCAGAACTCACAGCCGCAGCCGGGGCGCGGCCGATTTGTGAAACGCTCACCATATGCCAGTGCGTCCAAGGCGCTCAGCAAATGGAAATCGCTGAACACGCCGCGGAAGATCGAGCGTAATCCAATGAACATTCCGAGCGGGGTGTGATGGCGGGCGAGGCAGCACATCGGATGGTGAGTACCCAGACGCAATCCCCCGTGATTGAAGCGAAAAGCCTTGATCTCACCTTCCAAACCAATGACGGCCCGGTCCAGGCGTTAAAAGACGTCAATCTGACGATCAACAAAGGTGAATTTGTCAGCTTCATCGGGCCGTCTGGCTGCGGTAAGACCACGTTTCTGAGAGTCGTGGCCGCGCTGGAGCACCCAACGGGCGGCGAGATCACTGTGAACGGGATGAGCCCCGATGAGGCGCGGCGCCAGAGGGCTTATGGCTATGTGTTTCAGGCCGCGGGGCTTTATCCGTGGCGGACGATTGAAAAGAACATCAAGCTGCCGCTGGAGATCATGGGGTTCAGTGCCTCGGAACAAGCGGAACGTGTAAAGAACGTTCTGCAATTGGTCGATCTCGAAGGGTTTGGCAAGAAGTACCCCTGGCAACTATCCGGCGGCATGCAGCAACGGGCGAGTATCGCGCGGGCGCTGGCCTTTGATGCTGATCTGCTGTTGATGGACGAGCCTTTTGGGGCGTTGGATGAAATCGTCCGCGACCATTTGAATGAGCAGCTGCTCGACCTTTGGGCGCGGACGGAGAAGACGATTGGTTTCGTGACCCACTCGATCCCCGAAGCGGTCTATCTTAGCACCAAGATCGTTGTGATGTCGCCCCGGCCCGGGCGGATCACAGACGTGATCGAGAGCGATTTGCCGAAGGAGCGCCCGCTCGATATTCGCGACACGCCAGAGTTTCTGGCCATTGCCCATCGGGTGCGCGAGGGGTTGCGCGCGGGGCATGCTTATGACGACTGAGGCCATCTCCATACGGCGCGCCGAGATCGGCGATGTCCCGGCCTGCGCGGCGGTGGCCAACTGGTGGATTGACGACACAGATTGGTTGCCGCGCGATTATCCGCCCGAGGCCATCGAGGGGATGATCCGCGACGCGTTGCCGACCCGCGAGATTTGGGTCGCGGGTGATCCGGTGGAGGCGTATCTGTCCTATGATCCCGAAAAGAAACGCGTCGGCGCATTGTTTTGCCGCCATGGTGGGCGCGGCGTTGGAAAGGCGCTTATGGATCGGGTGAAAGAGGGGCAGGATTATCTTTGGCTGACCACCCATGAACCCAATCTCCGGGCGCAGAAATTCTATATCCGCGAAGGCTTTACGGAGGTGGAGCGGTTTATACCCGAGCCGCCGGAGACCGTACGCGAGGTGAAGATGGAGTGGCGCGCCAATGACTGACGTCGCCCAAGCCAGACACGCTTCAACCGGCCGGAGCCTTCTTGGCCGAAGCGTCGCCGGGGCTGTGCATCACGTGATGCCGGTATTGGTCGTGGTCGCCTGTATCGTCGCGTTTTGGTATGCCGCCAGCGTCGGCATGAACCGGGCCTGGACCCTGGATCAGGCAGAACGCGCTGGGGTGGAACTCAGCGCAGGCGAGGTGATCGCCGATGCGATGAACCAAGAACGGCCGGTATTGCCGACCCCGCATCAGGTCTTTGCAGAGCTTTGGAATACAACGGCGGGGGAGGCGATGTTCCGCGAGCGGCGGGGCGAGTTGCGCGGCAATCCGCGCTCGCTGTTCTTCCATGCGTATCAGACCCTTGCGCCGACCCTGCTCGGCTTTCTCTTCGGCACTGGGCTGGGCATTCTTCTGGCGGTTGGCATCGTCCATAACCGTGCCATGGATATGTCGGTGATGCCCTGGGCGATTGCATCGCAGACCATCCCGATCTTGGCCATCGCGCCGATGGTGATTGTGGTGCTCAATTCCATCGGGGTAGAGGGGCTGCTGCCGAAGTCCCTGATCTCGGCTTATCTGAGTTTCTTCCCTGTGGTGGTTGGCATGGTGAAAGGGCTACGCAGCCCCGGCCCGATGGATTTGGACCTGCTGAAAACCTATTCGGCCAGTCACGCTGCGACCTTCTGGAAACTGCGTCTGCCCGCCTCAGCGCCGTTTCTGTTCACCTCGTTGAAGGTCGCCATCGCGGCGGCGCTGGTCGGGGCGATTGTCGCGGAGCTGCCGACAGGCGCTCGGTTTGGGCTCGGCGCGCGGCTGCTGACCGGGAGCTACTATGGGCAGACGATCCAAATCTGGTCGGCGCTTTTCATGGCGGCGATCTGCGCGGCGGTGCTGGTTGGCGGGCTGGGTTTGATTGAGCGGTTGACCTTGAAGCGGATGGGGATGGCGCGATGACGGGGATTATGCGCAACCCCTTGATCGGGCCCGTTGTTGCGGCATTGGTGGTGTTTGTCGGCTTAATGACGGACCAGGGTCTGGGGCTGATCCTCGCGGTTTGGCTTCTCGCTTGGGGGATGAACATCTGGCTTTCTGCCGATGGGCGCGGGGCGGTTGGACGGTTTCTGGTGCCGGTACTCTTTGGCGTGACCTTGCTTGTGCTTTGGGAGATGGCCGTTCGTCTTTATGAGATTTCGCCTGTTATTTTGCCCGCACCCTCGGCGATCTGGGTGCGGCTGATTTCTTCAACCGATGTGCTTTGGGCCGATTTCATCCAGACCATCGTGAAGGGCGCGATGTCGGGATATGTGATGGGCTGCGCGGCGGCCTTCGCCGTGGCCTTGGCCGTGGATCGGTCGAATTTCCTGCAACGCGGCCTCTTGCCGGTGGGCAATTTCATCGCGGCGCTGCCGATTGTCGGCACCGCGCCGATCCTGGTGATGTGGTACGGGTTCGGCTGGCAATCGAAGGCCGCTGTGGTCGTCGTGATGGTGTTCTTCCCAATGCTGGTGAACACGGTGCAGGGCTTGAAGGCCAGCGAGGTGATGCAGCGCGACCTGATGCGGACCTATGCGGCAAGTTATTGGCAGACGCTTTTCAAGCTGCGGCTGCCAGCGGCCATGCCCTTCATCTTCAACGGGTTGAAAATCTGCACAACCCTTGCGCTGATCGGGGCGATTGTGGCGGAATTTTTTGGCTCACCCACTGTTGGCATGGGCTTTCGGATAAAAATCGAGGTGGGGCGGCTGGCCATGGATATGGTCTGGTCATCGATCACCGTGGCCGCATTGGCCGGGACGGGGTTTTATGGGTTGATGGCCCTGGCGGAGAAGAGGCTGACCTTCTGGCATCCGTCGCAACGGTAAAGAGTGATAAGAAACGCACCAACAGAGATAACAACGAACCAACTTGGAGGGAAAACAATGAAAAAACTGATGACATCCGCGCTGGCGCTCGGCCTGGCCACGGGCGCCGCGGCGGCTGACGAGGTGACGCTGCAACTGCAATGGGTCACGCAGGCGCAATTCGCGGGCTATTATGTGGCGCTCGAGAATGGCTATTACGACGATGAAGGGCTCGATGTGACGATCCAGCCCGGCGGCCCTGACATCGCACCACCGCAGGTGCTCGCCGGCGGTGGCGCTGATGTGATGCTGAACTGGATGCCCTCGGCACTTGCTGCGCGGGAGCGTGGTCTGCCGGTGGTGAACATCGCGCAGCCCTTCGCGTCCTCGGGGCTGATGCTGACCTGTTGGGCCGATGCGGGTATTGAAGAGCCTGCTGACCTGGCCGGTCGGACCATCGGCGTGTGGTTCTTCGGCAATGAATACCCGTTCCTGAGCTGGATGAGCCAGTTGGGCATCTCGACCGAAGGTGGCGAGGACGGCGTGACGGTGCTGCAGCAGGGTTTCAACGTTGATCCGCTCTTGCAGCGTCAGGCCGATTGCATCTCGACCATGACCTATAACGAGTATTGGCAGGTGATCGATGCGGGCGTGAGCCCAGATGATCTGATCACGTTCAAATATGAGGATCAGGGCGTCGCGACGCTGGAAGACGGGATGTGGGTTCTGGAAGAGAACCTGGAAGACCCAGAATTCGTCGACCGGATGGTGCGGTTTGTCCGGGCCTCGATGGAAGGCTGGAAATGGGCCGAAGCAAACCCGGATGAGGCGGCGCTGATCGTGCTCGATTATGACGAGACCGGCGCGCAGACCGAAGAGCACCAGACCCGGATGATGGGCGAGGTGGCTTTGCTGACTGCGGGCTCCAATGGGGCGCTGGACGAGGCTGCTTATGAGCGGACCGTCGCCACGCTTCTTGCCGGAGGCTCTGACCCAGTCATTACCGCCGCGCCCGAAGGGGCCTGGACCCATGTGATTACCGACCAAGCGCTGAGCGAGTAAGCGTCGTTACATCTTGGCGACAGAGGGCCGTCCCATGCGAGGGGCGGCCCTTCTTCGTTGAAAGTGGATTTTCTGGTGAACCGATTTCCGGTTTCGAGGCACCTTATCCCTGCAAGACGGAAAGATAAGGCAGATGAGACAGGCAGGCCGGATTTTTGAAGAGATGCTTGTGACGCAGGCCCAAGCCGGAGACCGGGCCGCGCTGGCGGAGATCGCAGAGTTGCGCGGACCTCGACTCTTGGCCCATGCAACCCGGCTCTTGGGCGACCGGGAGCTTGCGCGGGATGTGGTTCAGGAGGCCTGGGTCGAAATCTTACGCGGCCTGCCGAAGCTGCGTGAACCTGTGGCCTTTCCGGCCTGGGCAACGCGGATCGTCACGCGGCGGGTGGCTCGACAGATCAAGACCCAGATCGCCGCGCGCGATTTGATGCGAGAGGCCGCAGTAGAGATGGCCGCTGAGGTTTCTGAGGCTGGCCCAGAAGCCGCGGATGCCCGTGCCATACGGGCGGCGATTGCGGCGTTGCCATCGGATCACGCGGCCACGGTAGCGCTGTTCTATCTCGAAGACATGAGTGTGGCCGAGGTGGCCATCGCACTCGATATCCCTGTGGGCACGGTTAAATCGCGGCTGGTCCATGCGCGGGCGAAACTGAAAGAGGCGTTGAAAGGAGAAGAGGATGAGTAAGCTTGACCAACTGATCGAAGAGGCGCTGAGAACGGAAGATCGCGCCATTTTGGAAGCGACCGAGGAACAAGGCTGGTTCCAACTGGGCCGGGCGCAGTTCCGGGGCAAATTGGGCTGGGTCACTTGGGTGGTGATGATTGTGCAAGTCGCGCTGTTTGTGATTGGTGCGTATTGCGCGGTGCAGTTCTTTGCCGCAGGTGACATGCTCCTGGCGTTGAAATGGGGCCTGCCCAGTACGGTGCTGATTTTGATGGCGCTGCAGATGAAATTGAGCCTCATGCCGCAGATCCAGGCCGACCGCGTGCTGCGCGAGTTGAAGCGCACGCAGTTGATGCTGGCCGAACGGCGCGGCTGACCCTGCACAGATTGAGACACCGCGCTTCCAAAGGGGCGCGCGGTGTCGGCGCGAATGGGTCCTCAGTGGCGGCACCCTCTGAGAGTCATCGACTGCTCAAAGAGTACCTTTTGAGAGAGGCGGCCTCTGCGACGACGAGGGGCGTTGAGTTTGACGCCTCGGTCTGTAAAGGTTTTGACACCTTCGCAGGATCGTAGCAGGCCCCGATGACGAAACCGCCCAGTTCGCACCGCCGCCACACCCTCACCGGGAGCCGCATTCGGGAGCGGCGCACGGTCATGGGTTTGAAGCAGACCGCATTGGCCGAGGCGGTGGGCATTTCGGCAAGCTATCTCAATCTGATCGAGCATAATCGGCGCCGGATCGGCGGGAAGCTCTTGATCGATTTGGCAAAACGGCTTGAGGTTGAGCCCGCCGCGTTGAGCGAAGGGGCCGATGCAACACTGTTCGATGCGCTACAGGGGGCGGCTGCGGAAACGGCGACCAGCTTTGGCCCAACGCCTGAGACGGATCGGATTGACGAGATTGCGGGCCGGTTTCCGGGTTGGACCGGCTTGATCGCGGCGCAGCATAAGCGGATTGCCGGGTTAGAGGGGCTAGTCGATGGTCTGCATGACCGGTTGAGCCATGATCCGGTTCTGGCCGAGGCGATGCATGAAGTGCTCTCCACCGTTGCGGCGATCCGGTCCACGGCCGACATTCTTGTCCGTGAGCCGGACATTGAGCCGCAATGGCGCACACGGTTTCACCGCAACCTGCATGAAGAGGCGGAGCGGCTTTCGACCCGGGCGACAGCTATGTTGGCGCATTTTGAAGACCAAGGCCGCCGGAAAGGCACGCCATCGACGCCGCAAGAAACGGTCGAGGCGCTGTTTGATGCGGCTGATCATCATTTTCCGACAATTGAGGCCGGAGGGGTGGCGGCGATCCCCACGCTTTTGGCAGACGCGCCCGGGATGGAGGATGAGGCCACGCGAGTCTTGGCCAACCAACTCTTGCAAGGCTACGCCGAAGACGCCGTGCGTCTGCCGATCAAACCATTCTTAGAAGCTGCCATTGCGGCCGAATTCGCGCCTGAGCCGCTTTTGCCAAAGGCAGGGGGGGATGTGGCGCTTGTCCTACGGCGCTTGGCGACGCTGCCGCGCAGCAGCGGCGCGCCAGCGCTCGGCCTGGCGGTATGCGATGCGGCGGGGGCATTGCTCTTCCGCCGCCGGATCAATGCCTTTTCAATCCCGCGCTTTGGGGCGGGCTGTCCGCTCTGGCCGCTCTATCACGCGCTGAGCCGTCCGATGGTGCCGGAGACCGCCATTTTGGACTTGCCCAACGGGGCGCAGTTTCAAGCCTGGGCGATTTGCCAGCCGATTGCGCCGGTGGGCTTTGGCACAGAGCCGGTGATGCGGGCGACGATGTTGCTCAAGCCCTTGGACGATGAGCAGTACAGGGATGCACAACCGGTTGGCCCTGGCTGCGCTGTCTGCCCGCGTGCCGAATGTGGTGCGCGGCGAGCGGCCAGTTTGGTGAGTTGAGGTCATGGGGCGGAGGCGTTTGACATTGCACCGAAATCGGGCAGTGTGAGAGTTGGGAGCGCCTGACCAGTGGAGGAGAGTGGTTTGGGCACGCGAGTCTTATTGGTCGAGGATGAGGCCAACATTCTGGAAGCCATCAGCTTTATCCTGTCGCGTGACGGATGGGAGGTGCATGGCCATGGCAATGGCGCAACCGCGCTGGACGCGGTGATGCGGGTCGAACCGGATGTGGTGGTGCTGGATGTTATGCTGCCCGGCCGGTCGGGCTTGGACATTCTGCGCGAGTTGCGAAGCGGTGCCGAAACCGAACATCTGCCGGTTCTGATGTTGACCGCGAAGGGGCAGGCCAAGGATCGCGATATGGCCTTGGCACTTGGCGCGAACGCCTATCTGACAAAACCGTTCTCCAATTCTGAAATGCTGGACACCTTACGTCATGTGGCTGGGAAAGACGGTGCCGACGAGGTCAGTGGTCAAGGGATCGCGTCGTGAGCCGCGACAAACCCAATGGGACTGCGCCAGAGTCGCGCAAGGCTCTTAAGCAGCGCGTGTTTTTGGAGCGCCGAACCTATCGGCGGAACCGACTGCAAGATGCGGCCAAGTTGCTGCCGGTCTTGGGGGCGCTGATGTTTTTCGGGCCGGTCTTTATTCTCACCACCGATTCTGGTGTCGGTGGCGGCACCGCCCGTTGGCTTGTCTATTTCCTGGTGGTTTGGCTGATTTTGATTGGGGTGGCCGCCGGTTTGGCCGCGGCGCTGAACCGGATCACCCCGCGCGGCCCGGACCAGCCGGACGGTAGCTAACATGTTGTCCTTCAATGGCTTGGTTGCGGTTTGCATTGTCTACGTGGCGGGGCTCTTTTGGGTCGCGTTCTGGGCGGAAAGACGGGCCTCTTTGGGCAAGGCGAGATGGCTGAGTTCGCCTTTGGTCTACACGCTGAGCCTGTCGATCTATACCACCGCGTGGACCTTCTACGGTGCGGTCGGCTCGGCGGTGCGGTCCGGCCTCGAATTCATGACGATCTATCTGGGGCCGACGCTGGTCTTTATCGGCTGGTTTTGGCTGCTGCGGAAGATGGTACGGATCGGGCGGGCGCAGCGGATCACCTCGATCGCCGATATGATCTCAAGCCGCTATGGCAAATCCGGCGGTCTGGCGGCGCTGGTCACGGTCCTGGCGGTGATCGGCACGACGCCCTATATCGCGCTTCAGTTGCAATCGGTGACGCTTTCTTTCTCGGTTTTCGTCCGACCGGGAGCATTGGGACAGCCGGATGCCGAGAGCACTGCGATCTGGGTCGCCGGTGGTCTGGCGCTGTTCACAATCATCTTTGGAACCCGGTCGCTCGATGTGAATGAGCGTCATCCCGGGCTCGTCTCAGCGATCGCATTGGAAGCGATTGTGAAGCTTTTTGCGCTGATCGCGGTTGGCGCTTTCGTTGTCTGGGGCTTGGCCGATGGGCCAGCGGATATTCTGGCGCGGGTCGAAGATAGTCCGATCGCGAAATGGACCTCCAACGGCGCGCGTTGGGTCGGGCTGACCGTGCTCAGCGGCGCAGCCATCTTATGCCTGCCGCGCATGTTTCAGGTCCTGGTCGTGGAAAATGCCGATGAGCGGCATCTGGCGACGGCGAGCTGGGCCTTCCCGCTCTATCTGCTGCTTATGAGCCTCTTCGTGATCCCGATTGCGGTGGTTGGGTTGCAGATGATGCCCGCGGGCGCGAACCCCGATCTGTTCATGCTGACCCTTCCACTGGAACTGGGGCAGGGTGGGCTTGCGCTTTTTGCCTTTCTGGGTGGGTTTTCGGCCGCAACTTCAATGGTGATCATTGCCGCGCTGGCGCTGAGCACGATGGTGTCGAACCACATCATCGTGCCGCTTTGGATGCGGGCCACGAAAGGCGAAAACCCGATGTCGGGGGACATGCGCCGCGTGGCCCTGATGGCGCGGCGGTTGAGCATCGCAGGCGTTTTGACGCTTGGCCTGCTCTACTACAGGCTCTCCGGCGGCGATGATGCGCTGGCCTCGATCGGCTTGATCGCGTTTCTCGGGGTGGCGCAGGTCTTACCCGCGCTTTTGGGCGGGATTTTTTGGCGAGGCGCGACGCGACCCGGGGCTGCGGCGGGGATTGGACTGGGCTTCTTGATCTGGGGTTGGGTGCTTTTGGTCCCCAATGCGGCAACCGCCGGGTTGATGCAGGGCGTGTTGGAGAACGGGCCTTTTGGCATTGCCTGGCTCCGCCCGGCAACCCCTTTGGGCCTTGATGGCGCCGACCCGCTTTTGACCGCGATGATCCTGTCGCTTGGGGTGAACACCTTCGCGTTTGTCCTGGTCTCGCTCTTCACCTTCCCGAGTCCGATGGAGCGGCTCATGGGGGCGCAATTCGTCAATGTGTATGAGCATTCGCAGACCCCTCTGGCCTGGAAGGGCAGCGCCGGTACGGCGGATGATCTGCTGATCATGGCGCAGCGGATATTGGGGGCAGGGCGCGCCGCGCGGCTCTTTCGGGATGCGGCGGCCGGGCAAGGGCGGGAGGCGCAATTGCCAGAGCCGACGCCGGATTTCTTGGAGCACTTGGAGCGGGAGTTGGCCGGGTCCGTCGGGGCGGCCACTGCAAATGCCATGGTCGGGCAGATCACCGGTGGCGCCAGCGTCTCGGTTCGGGATCTCTTGGCGGTGGCCGATGAAACAGCGCAGATGATGGAGTATTCTAGCCAGCTTGAGGCGAAGTCCGCCGAACTGGCGCAGACGGCTGCAAGGCTTCGTGAGGCAAATGAGAAACTCACCGAGTTGTCGGTTCAAAAAGACGCGTTTCTCAGCCAGATCAGCCATGAGTTGCGCACACCGATGACATCGATCCGGGCGTTTTCGGAAATCTTGATGCAAAGCGATGGCTTGGATAGCGCGGGGCGCGCGCGCTTTAGCCGGATCATTCACGACGAGAGCCTCAGACTGACTCGCTTGCTGGATGATCTGTTGGACTTGAGTGTGCTCGAAGACGGGCGGGTGACGCTGAACGAAGGGGAGACAACGCTCAGCAATGTGTTGGATCGCGCGGTCGACGCGACCAGTGCACTGGAACACGGCGCGCGATTGAAGATCATTCGACAGCAAGACCAGGAAGATTTGCCGCTTTGGACGGATGCGGACCGTCTGGCGCAGGTCTTCATCAATCTGATCTCGAACGCTCAGAAATATTGCGATGCAGAGGCCCCGGAGCTTCGGATCACACTCAAGCAGTTACCGGGCCGAGCCGAGGTTGAGTTTGCCGATAACGGCTCGGGCATCCCGGCGCGCCAACACGCTCTTATATTTGAAAAATTCGCACGGGCCGATACGGCGCGGGAGGCCCCGGGCGCGGGGTTAGGGCTGGCGATCAGCCGCGAGATCATGGCCCGTTTGGGCGGCGGCCTGGTGTTCTTACCAGGCCAGTCCGGAGCATGTTTCCGAGTGCGTCTGCCGGGGCGTGCCCTTAGGGCTGCATGATGGGTGGCGGTTGAGAGATTTTTAACCTTGCCGGGCGCATAAGGTCTGAACGGCTGCCACACTGTAAACGGGAAGGCTCGATATGGCGGAACCCGCCAATCTCTCGGCGATACAACGGATGACAAGGCGGGCGCATGCGACGCCCGCGCCGGATCGCGGAACCCGGGCAAAGCGGGCGTTTCAGCGTGCGGTTCGTCGGGCTGGCGCACCGTTTCCAGGGCTGTCGCCCGAGCCGAAAAGGGAAGAGGTGAACTGGGGCCTCCCATTGGGCGATTTGCTAACCGAGCTTCCCGATGGAGGCTTGTTGATTGGCTTGGATGCGCCGCAGAATGGGCGCGGCTTGTGCCTGCTGCAGCAGCCTTTGGTTGATGCGCTGATTGAGGTTCAAACGACCGGTCGGGTAGATCGGGTGCAGGGGCCGGGCCGCCCCGTGACCAAAATCGATATCGCACTGACCCGGGATTTCGTCGAACTGTTTCTTTCGGCCTTTGCAGCTGAACTGGACGGGGTTTCGGGCGTTGATTGGCCCCGGCGCTTGAGTTTCGGTGGAGTGCTCTCGGATCGGCGTCAATTGCCGCTTTTGATGCCTGATGTCGGATATCACCGGTTTGGGGTCGACGTGGCCCTGGGGGAAGGCGCAAAATCCGGGTCCTTGCTTCTTGCCGTGCCGGCTGCTGCCGACGGAGCGATGACATCGGAAGCGGCGGCATCGGTCGACCCAGACCCGGCGTGGCAGGCCGCCTTTCGTCGGGCTGTTGGGCAGGCAGAGGTGCCAGTTGGCGTCATCTTGACCCGAGTACGCCGGAGTTTTGCAGAACTGGAAGCACTGGCCCCTGGTGATCTGATTGGGTTTGATCCGGCGGCTTTAACCAAGGTTGGCCTAGAAGACACGGCCGGGCAAACGATATTTCGTGGGAGGTTGGGGCAGCAATATGGGCGCCGCGCGATGTTGATGACGACCGGACCCGCACCTGTGCCGAAGGCGCAACCTGTCAATGAGCCGCCGGTGACGCCACGCCCGCCCGAGGCAGCCCCGCCAAGCGTGCCACTGCCCGATGTCGTGGAGTCGGAGAGTGATGAAGCGGACTAAATCCCCGCAATTGCATTCCGATCCCGATCCGGTCAGGTTGCCCAGGAGGAAAGCAGGATCACCTGAGGCAGGGGCATGGCAAGCACAACGTTCAAATCGAAGATCGCATCGGGTCAGGTTATGGCCGGAACCTTCATGAAAACGCCCGCAGTCGATGTGATGGAGGTTCTGATGCTCTCGGGCCTCGATTTTGTTTGTATCGATGCCGAACACGCGCCTTTCGATCGTCTAACGCTCAACAATTGCCTCGCCGTGGCGCGGGCTGCCGGGTTTCCGGTCTTGGTGCGGGTGCCGTCCGCTGCGCCGGAACATATTTTGCAGGCCTTGGACGCCGGTGCCACGGGCATCGTCGTGCCTCATGTCATGAATGGCGAAGATGCGTCGCGGATCGCCAAGGCCGCCCGGTTTGGCCATGGCGGGCGCGGCTATGCGGGCTCGACCCGATGGGCGGGGTTTGCCACCCGCGCGATGCCAGAATTGCTGGCGCAAAGCGCCAAGGAAACGGTCGTGATCGCACAAATCGAAGACCCCGAGGCGGTGGATCAGGCCCACGCGATTGCCAAGACCGATGGGATAGATGCGCTTTTCCTCGGGCCGGCCGACCTGAGCGTGGCGTATGGCAAAATGAACCAAGACAGCCCGGAATTGATGGCCGCCATGGCGGCGGTTGGAGACGCAGCGAAATCGGCTGGCAAAGCGTATATGACCTTCACGCCAAATGCCGAGAAGGCAGCGGCGCTCCGCCAATATGGGTTCAGCGCGTTTTTCATTGCCTCGGAACACGCTTGGATGTTGTCCGGCGCCAGAACCGAGGTCGCTGGTATTCGGAAGATCGACTAGAAGAGGACGCGCGATGCGATTTGTAAGATATGGGGCACCGGGGATGGAGAAGCCCGGGGTGTTGGACGCAGCGGGCCAAGTTAGGGATCTTTCGGGACAAGTCGCAGATTTGAGCGGCGACGTGTTGACCCGATTGCCCGACCTCACCGCCGACGGCCCACTTGTGCCCGGCGCGCCACGACTTGGGCCACCACTCACCGGCACGGGTAAAATCATCTGTATCGGATTGAACTATGCCGATCACGCGGCGGAGACTGGGGCCACGCCGCCGCCTGAACCTCTGATCTTCATGAAGGCGACTTCGGCCATCACTGGGCCGAATGATACAATCTATATCCCGCGCGGGTCGGTGAAAACCGATTGGGAGGTGGAATTGGGCGTGGTCATCGGCAAACCTGCAAAACATGTGACCGAAGCGGAGGCTCTCAATCACGTCGCGGGGTATGTGGCGGTCAATGATGTCTCAGAGCGTGACTTTCAGAAACATCGCGCCGGACAGTGGACCAAAGGTAAGAGCTGCGACAGTTTTGCGCCGATCGGGCCTTGGTTAGTGACGCCGGACGAGGTGGGCGACCCACAGAAACTGGGCCTCCGACTTCGGGTCAATGGTGAGACGCGGCAAGATGGGTCGACCGAGCAGATGATTTTCGGCGTCCCAAAACTCATCTCATATCTCAGCGATTTCTTCACATTGCAGCCTGGTGACATCATCGCCACGGGCACGCCGCCAGGTGTGGGCGCGGGCATGACACCACCGGTGTTTCTTGCCCCAGGTGATGAGATCACGCTGGAAATCGACGGGTTGGGTCAACAAAAAATGACGGTTGAAGCAGGCTGATGCCCGTCAGTTACGCCGATTTTCGCCGTATTTAGAACAGGGTTTCATCACCAAAACGCCCAGTCAACGCACCATCGGTATCCCAATCCGGCCCCTTTTGGGGGCTATTTCTGCTCTTAGAGTCCCACCGAAACCCAGGAAAATGGGTAGGAGGAAGAGCATGAAACGATTGATTCCCTTCATCATTCTGGGTTTTGGCCTAGCCGTATCGGCATGTGCCACACCGGATCCCGTGAGCCGCGCCGCGCCGCTCGATTTCTCGCCCGCTGGACAAGCCGCGCCATCGGCTTTGGCGATTCAGGCGCAGAATTGGCAGGTTTCGGCGTTGCGGGTGGATGTGCCCGGTGCGCTTACGGTCTCTGAGGCCAACTCGATCAAACCCCGTGCAGATATCGTCTGGCGCGAGGATCCGATTGGCGATCGTCACCAGCAGGTCGCCAATGTGATGACGCCGCCGCTTGAAGCTGCCTTTTCCGGCTTGCAAGGCGAGGTGCCGGTGCAGGTTCAGCTTGTGGTGACACGGTTCCACGCTCTGACCGAACGCACGCGTTATACCTTTGGTGGCGAACATGAGGTCGAGTTCGATCTGACCGTGCGCCATGCGGAAACCGGCGCGCTCTTGCACGGTCCGGAGCATGTGGATTTGACCTTCCGCGCGTTTGGCGGGTCCGAAGCCATCGCCGCAGAACGACAAGGCATTTTTCAACGGGATCGTATTCAGGCGCGGTTGCAGACCTGGGTATCAGAAACCTTTGCACCCGCACCTGTCATGGCCAGTTTGACCAACTGATCCCTTTTCGCCATCGATAAGGCAAGATAGAGGGGGCGCATGACAGCGCCCCTTTCCACATTACCCGCCCTGAGATTGAAACCGAAAGCCGACGCGCGCCGTTTGCGCCATGGCTTTCCCTGGGCCTGGGCCGATGAGCTGGTGTTGGATCGTCGCTCGCGCGGATTGACGGCCGGGGCTTTGGCGGTACTTGAAGATGCAGAGCGGCGGCCACTTGGGATGGGCGTGGCCACGACCGGCGGCAAAATCGCCTTTCGGATGCTGGATCGCGATCCCGACGCGGTCATAGACGAGACGTGGATCAGGGGCCGCGTGCGCGCCTCTCTGGCATTACGCAACCAGCTCTTTGAAGCGCCATTTTACCGGTTGATCCATGCCGAGGGCGATGGCGTGCCGGGGCTGATCGTGGATCGGTTTGGCGACACGCTGGTGATGCAACCGAATGCGATCTGGCTGGAAGAGCGGTTGGAGGTGTTTGCCGATGTCTTGCTCGACCTGACCGGCTGCACCACGCTGATCAAAAACGGCAGCGGTCGCGCGCGCGCGGCCGAAGGCCTGCCGGAAGAGATGACGGTGTTGCGGGGGGCGGCCCCTGAGGCCCCGATACAGGTCTCAATGAACGGGGCGACTTATCTGGCCGATGTGATCGGTGGCCAGAAAACCGGCCTGTTTTACGACCAACGCCCGAACCACGCATTTGCGGCCTCTTTGGCCCGCGATGCGCGGGTTTTGGATGTATTTTCCCATGTCGGCGGGTTCGGTTTGGCCGCACTGGCAGGCGGCGCAAGCGAGGCGATGGCCGTGGACGCGTCGGCACCCGCGTTGAGCCTGGCCCAGGCCGGCGCAGCAGCAATTGGGGCCGAAGCGCGGTTCCAGACTCGCGCGGGAGATGCCTTTGACGTGATGGAGGCGCTCTCAGGGGAGGGCGCGCAGTTCGATCTGGTTGTTGCCGACCCGCCCGCCTTTGCACCGTCGAAACCGGCGCTTGAAAAGGGGCTTCGCGCTTATGAACGTGTGGCGCGCCTCGCGGCGCCTCTGGTCGCGCCGGGCGGCGTCTTGATCCTGTGCTCCTGTTCTCACGCCGCGGAGCTGCCCAAGTTCCGTGCGGCCTGTTTGCGCGGGATCGGGCGCGCGGGCCGGGTGCCGAGATTGATCTATACCGGTTTTGCGGGGCCGGATCATCCGCAACATCCTGATCTGAGCGAGACAGGGTATCTCAAAGCGCTGGCGTTTCGGTTGATGCCATGAGGCTGTGCCTCGACGCCTGCGTGCTCTATCCAACGGTTCTGCGCGAGATCCTGATTGGCGTGGCGGAGGCCGGGCTGATCCAGCCGCTTTGGTCGGCGCGGATCTTGGAGGAATGGGCGCGCGCTGCAGCGCGGCGAAACACGGCAGATGACGTCATTGCGCGAGGTGAGATCGCTGTTCTGCGGAGCGCATGGCCCGAAGCCGAGATCGCGCCGCAGCCCGATTTGGAGGCGCAACTCTGGCTTCCCGATGCGCATGACATCCATGTGCTGGAAACGGCGATTGCGGGCTGCGCTGAGGCAATTTTGACCTTCAATCTCAAGGATTTTCCGGCGCGGGAGCTGCACGGTCATGATTTGCAAGCCATCCATCCCGATGCCTTGCTCTATCGGCTTTGGCAGGAGCAACCAGATATCATCGCCGAAGTGATTAATCGGGTGCATGGCCAGGCAGAAAGGCTCTCGGGCGAGAGGCTTGATTTGCGAAAGCTGATGA
Source organism: Roseobacter sp. HKCCD6576-2 (assembly GCF_013179285.1). Classification (GTDB taxonomy): domain Bacteria; phylum Pseudomonadota; class Alphaproteobacteria; order Rhodobacterales; family Rhodobacteraceae; genus Rhodophyticola; species Rhodophyticola oceani. Next base: position 1,271,838 of record NZ_WVNW01000001.1, read on the forward strand.
AGCGGGCGCGGCTGCCCCGATTGGGAAAAGCGCTTTCGACTTAGGTGATCTGCCGCGCCAACTCCGACGGATCGGCCACATCCACGTGCCAGAACGCTTCGGCCTCCGGACCGATTGCTGCCAAGACCCGGGCAAGGTCGATCGGGTTTGTGTGGCGGTGGAGCGCATAGGCAACCGCCGCGATGGCGTTGTCGGGGGTCAGGTTGTGATGCGGGCGCACCGATTTTGCCTCCGCGGTCATCGTGGCGCGATCCGCGAAGGGCAGGGGCACCGCCGCACTGTCGTAGCGGGCGAGAAACAGCGCATGGGCGACGGCGGGCAACAAATCCGCGAATTCTAGCGCTTGGGCCACGGTCAATCGGCGGCGGAACACCTGAAACACCGCGTCGATGGCCGTATAGGTCGAGTTGTCCGAGATCAGCCCCATCTGATCTTTCGCATCGGCCAAGAAGGCTTGCCAATCCTTGGTCGCGTGGCGATAGGTGGTGGGCATCGGCATCGGGTTACTCGCTTGGCAACTCTCGGGCCCAACGGGCCTCGAGCGCCTCGATCGCTGCGATCCGGTCCTGCGTCTTGGGATGGCTCATAAGCCAGGCGGGCATACCCCGCCCACCCATGCCGGTTAGCCCTTCGAGCTTGGCAAACAGTGTCTTTTGCGGGCCGGTCCCGATGCCCGCTTTCACCAAAAGTGCCGAGGCATAGGCGTCAGCTTCGTATTCATCCTGTCGGCTGAGCCGGGCCATCAGAAGCGAGGCCAGCATATTGGCGATCCAAACGCCGACGCCCGGTATGAGGCGACCCAGAACCGTGGCGAGGGCTACTCGGACGGCGTTTTGCCCGGAGAAATCGATCATCCGGCGGCGCGTATGGCCAAGCGCCACATGGCCCAATTCATGGGCGATGACGCTCGCAATCTCTTCGGCGCTGACCTCGCCCAACCGGTATTTGTTGTAGAACCCGCGCGTGAGGAAAATCCGCCCATCGGGCGCGGCCAATCCGTTCACGGGATCGATTTCATACAGGTGGACCTTGATCCGCTCGATCCCAAGGGCGCGTGCCATTTGATCGGTCAAACCGCGCAACCGGGCATCGGCCAACTCGCTGGAGCGTTGATCCAGTTCCCGCCGCGTCCGCCAGGCCGAAAACTGATACATCGCAAGCGCGTAGAGAATGGCCAAAAGGATCGGGGTGAACTTCAGCATATAGGGGATATGGGGCCTTTGGAGGAGGGCGGCAATAGGCGGTTGACATACCGTTCGGTATGGTATGTATATCGCCGTAACATTTGAGTCGAGGTCACCCATGTCCAGCACCCTCTTCCTTGCGGCCGCAGCGCTTTCAGCCCTTTGGACGGTGGTACATCTGTTCATGGGTGGGGCGCAGGTGGCTGGTCCATTGCGCCAGAGCCGTGACCTGCCCGCGATGGTGCGAGACACGGCCTATCTCTGTTGGCATCTGGTCTCGATCACCTTGGCGATCATGGCAGGATTGTTCCTGGCCGCCGGCCTCGGCGCAAGCGGTGCCGCCGGTTTGGCGATGGCAGGTGTGGCCCTGGCGGCGGGCTTCGCGGCAATCGGTATCCTCCTGCCGCTTGGGATTGGCGCGGGCTATGCGCGTTTGCCTCAAGGCTGGTTGTTTGTGCCGGTTGCGGGGCTGGGTCTTTGGGGGCTGCTCTTATGACCGGGTCGCGCAAACGCTTCTACCGGGAAGATTGGCTTGATCTTGGGTTGAAGCTCTTGAGCGCCGATGGGCCCGATGCCCTGCGTGTTGATCGGATCTGTGCCGAGGCGGGGGTCACTAAAGGCTCTTTCTATCATCATTTTGAGGATCTTAGCAGCTTCCTCATAGCCTTGGCCAAGCAGTGGCGGGTGCTCTACACCGATATCTTCGTGGAGCAGTTCAACCCGGCGACGCTCACCGACACACAGCTTGCCGCGCTGATTGAAGAAGCTTTGGAAATCGACATTCATTTGGAGCTTAACATTCGTGAGTTGGCGAAGCGAGATGACCGAATTGCGGCCTTGCTGGCGGAGACCGAAACGGCGCGGCTTGCCTTTGTCGCCGAGGTCTACAAATCGCGTTTCGGTGTTGATGAAGAGACCGCGCGCGACCTGTCGCTCCTGGACTATGGCGCCTTCAGCGGGATCGTTCTGCTAAACCCAGATATTTCGATCGATGAGAGAAGACGGATTTATTTGTTGTTTGACGAGTTGCTGCGGGCCCGATTTCAGCCCGCGACGGAAAGGCCCGATGGCACCGTGTAAGCCATGACGGGCGGAGAGATTTGAGACGCGAGTGGGAGAAAAGACATGGGAAAGATGATTGTACGATTGTGGCGGCGCGGGTTTTTGAGCGCTTTGAATCGCGGTGGTGACCCGCACATATCCGACGAAGATTTGACTGCGCGTGCGAGGCATTTGGCTGCTCGGCGGCATTTGGTGGCCGAAGATGGGCAGACCGAACTGACTCATGCATTGGCCACCGGGCTACATGCGGCGACAGAATTGTTAGAAGAGGCGGGACTAAGCCGTCGCGACGCGCGGGACCGGGCCGGGGTCGCATTTCTGAAATCCGGTCAAAACCTGGCGCGCTGGTCGATGCGGCTTTGGCTTTGGGTCACGCCGGACCCGGTTGGCCACGCGAAAGCGGGCAACAAACTGGCCGAACGAGCGCGGATGGCTTGGGGAAGCGGGTTGACGGTTCATCAGGAGAATGGCCCGGATCATGCGACTTTGATGGTCACAGAATGCGTGTTTGTGGACTATTTCTGGGATGCCGGGCGCAGCGATCTGACGCCGATCCTCTGTGCCTGGGATGCACAATGGATGGAGATCGTGAATGCGTCCGACAGGCCCGTATCGATCAGCCGCTCGGGCACCTTGGCGCAGGGTTGCGAGGCCTGCGATTTTTGCTTCAAACGCAAAGCGAAACTGGTCTACTCCGCCCCGTTTTGGGACCGCCTACGCGGCCCAGGCCACGGGCACGGATAGCGGCCCCCGGAAAGCCCAGCCGCCGAATCTGGCCGGGCCGGTCAGGCGCAGATCAGGCAGGGCGTCAAACAGTGTCGGCGGCGTCGAACATCGTATCGTCGTGATTGGCCGAGGCCTTTTGCACCATGTAAGGGCAAGGTGGCACGCATGGAAATTCTCCCGCTTATTTGCGGATGAAACTATATCCCGGGCTGGGTTTGACGGGGCGGGAGCCGTTACGACCGATTACCGGCTCAATTCGCGCATGCCTCGGTCGAGCCCTTCCAACGTCATCGGCACCATGCGGCCTTGGAAAATCTCGCCGATCATCTGCGTCGATTGGGTATAGCGCCAGTGCTTCTCAGGGGTCGGGTTGATCCAGAGGTGATCGGGCCATTGCGCGCAAGCGCGTTCCAGCCAGACCTGGCCTGCTTCGGCATTCCAATGCTCATTCGCCCCCCCGGCAAAGGCGATCTCATAGGGCGACATCGCCGCATCACCCACGAAAATGCATTTGTAATCAGAGCCGTAGGTGTTGAGCACATCGAAAGTCGGCGTTTGTTCGGTCCAGCGGCGGCGGTTGTCGCGCCAGACGCCTTCATAGAGGCAATTGTGGAAGTAATAGTGTTCGAGATGTTTGAACTCGGACTTCGCAGCCGAGAACAACTCTTCGACGATCTGCACATGGTCATCCATTGAGCCGCCGATATCGAGGAACAGCAGCACCTTCACCGCATTGCGCCGTTCGGGCCGAGTTTGTACATCGAGATAGCCATGCTCGGCCGTGGCGCGAATGGTGCCATCAAGGTCCAACTCATCCGCCGCGCCGTCGCGGGCCCATTGGCGGAGGCGTTTGAGCGCAACTTTGATGTTGCGGGTGCCAAGCTCCACATCGCCGTCGAGGTTTTTGAAGTCGCGCTTGTCCCAGACCTTGACGGCGCGGCGATGGCGCGACTCGTGCTGTCCGATGCGCACGCCCTCAGGGTTGTAGCCATAAGCACCGAACGGCGAGGTGCCTGCGGTGCCGATCCATTTATTGCCGCCTTGGTGCCGACCCTCTTGCTCCTTCAACCGCTCACGGAGCGTTTCCATAAGCTTGTCGAATCCGCCAAGCGCTTCAATCTCGGCGCGTTCTTCCTCCGTCAGGTGCTTCTCGGCCAGTTTCTCCAACCAGTCTTGCGGGATTTCCGTGGCTTCCAGAACCTGTTCGGGGGTGATCTGCTCCAGCCCGCCAAAGGCATGGGCAAAGGCGCGGTCGAACCGATCCAGGTGACGTTCGTCTTTCACCATCGCGGCGCGGGCGAGGTAGTAAAACCCGTCCACATCATAGGTCACCAAACCGGCGGAAACACCTTCCAGAAACCCAAGATACTCCCGCAGGGAGACTGGGATGCGCGCCATGCGCAGGGTTTCAAAAAACGGCAGGAACATAGGCGCCAGCCTGTCACGCAGGGGCGGGGATCACAAGCATTGCGAAGGCACCGATGATGAAGCCAATCAACCCATAGATCGCCGCATAATGGAGCATATCCAACCGGTTGCCGCCGCGGCGCCGCGCGGTCCAGAACCCGAGGGCTGCCCCAACCGCCAAGCCGATAAAATTCAACATAGTCGCCCCCTTCCGCTCCCGATCAGGCTGGCGGGCTGAGCCCGGCCACCTCGGTTAGCCGGGCCTGCACGGCCTCGGTCCGGCCGAAGCCATAACGGCCCCAGGCAAGACTGTCGAGCCGAACCGCACGGGCCTCTGACGCGCGCCCGGCCGCATCCAATGCTTCGGCGCGGATCATCAACAGCGTGGCCAAGAGACTGGCGTTTTCGGCCCGTGTGGCGGCGGGCATCGCACCCCCGGTCAAGGCGAGCGTTTGGTCGATCCGGCCAGAGGAGAGAGCGAATGCCGCCAGTTGCATATCCACATGCGCTAACTGGATGCCATTTGGGTCAATCTCGCGATAGAGACGCCCAGCATTCAAAAAAGAGGTGAGGGACAGGTCTGGATCCCGGGCCAGCGTCAGGCGGCCCAAAGCGAAATAGGAAAACGCCAGGCGACCGTCGTGGAGCCCGGCGGACTGTGCCAAAGCTACCGCTTGCTGCGCGGCGAATAGTCGGCGCGGGCCGCTGGTTCCAGTGCCAAGGGCGGTTTCGATGGCGTTGATCCAGGCATCCGGGCTGCGTGGTGCGGCGGGGCCCGCGCTGCGATTGCCGCGCGGGTTCAGGCGCGACAGCAGGCCGGGCAGGCGATTGGCCACCTCGGCGCGGGTCATCCCCGACCGTAAGCTGTCATCGTAATAAGCGCGGAGGACCAGCATATCGAACCCGGTCAAGACCGCGTTGAAATTGTCATCGTTGAAGATGCTATCGGACAGGCGATAGAGGTCGTTGAGCGGGCCGATCGCTTGGCTCACTTCTTCATGTAGGCAGTCGCGTATCTCTTGCGGGGAAACGTCAGAGGGGATGAACACCGCCACCTGCTCGCGGGTTGCAAGCGTTGTCCAATCCAGATCGCGCGACGTGCGGGCGCGGCGGAATTCTTGCCAGCTTGATACCCGGGGCACCACGAAACAGGCGGCTTGTGGCACGATCCGCTGCATCTGGGCACGCGGCAGGGTTTCGATCGTGATCGACGCGGGCCCTGTGCCGCGTTGCACTCGGGAGATGTTGATATCGGCCTCGCGGCGCAGGCGCGCCAAAAGCCGGTCGAGATCTGGGCCAAGCGAGGTGGGTGCCCCCGGGGCGACGGCCACCGTAATTGGGCCTTCGAACCGGCTAATCCGGTCGATGTGCCGGCCGCTTTCCATCTCGAAGCTGAGCTCCAGAAAATCGCGAGCAATCTCGATATTCGACCGTCTCGGAGCCGCCGCCGCGCGGAGCGAGAATTGCGCCATCGGTGGCAGCGCGGTCGGCAGTGTGGCATCGCGACGTTCGGGCAAGTCAGAGACCGCCGCAGGCACACAACCGCAAAGCGCGACGCAAGCAGCGAGAAGAGACAATCGAAACACTAATTGGTCCTTTGATATTTCATAAAATCCGTCGGGGTCGCGACGCGATCATAGAGCGCGCGGGCCGGTGTGTTGCCGATCTGTGTAAGCCAGTAGACCGATGGGCGCCCCGCGGCATCCGCATCGGCATAGACGGTTTCGATCAACGCCCGCGCCACGCCTTTGCCGCGCGCCGCGGGCGTGGTGAAGAGGTCTTGCAGATAGGTGACGGGCTCGGCCTTCCAGCCATGGGGATGCGCGATTGCGTGAACCAGACCGACCGCCATTGTTGTGTCCCAACCGAGCCAGGCGCGCATGTCTTGTCGGGTGGTATCGGTGTAGCGCGCGAACGTCAGGTCATAAATCTCCGATGGGAGGGTGGTGTCGTAGAACGCCAGATAGTCCCGCCACAGGTTAACCCAGACCGCCTTGTCATCTGATGAAAGCGGGCGAATGGAAATGTCAGATGTCACTGGAAAACTGTCCCATTCGGTCCGTGGTGGAGGTGTTGAGCTATGGTTCAAATGTGGCACAAATTTGGTCGGTTGCCAAAAACGGATTGTTTCCTAAGCGGTTAAAACTGCAAGCGACAGGATCGAAAGCACGGTCGAGATCAGAACCGCCTTCGCAATCGCCTCGGTGCGAACGCCGTATTGCGTGGCGATCACGAACGGCATCGCGCCGCAGGGGCCGGCAGCCACCAAAAGCGTGATGTCGGTCGTGAGTTGGCTGACCGTCACCAGGGACAGGAGGCCCCCAACCAAGGCCGGATGCACCAACAGTTTCACCGTTGTCACGATCCAAACCTCGGGACCGATGCGGGCGAGGGAGGAGCCCGCAAGCGTGACCCCAAGGGTAAAGAGCAACACGGGCGCCGCCGATGCCCCGGCAAACTCCGCGAAGGTCATAATGCCCGATGGGGCCGCCTCGCCCAACAGGCCCAAGGCGATGCCGATGGGCGAGGCATAGACAAATGGGTTCTTCAGGATCAGGCCCGCCATGCCGGATCTGGTCTCACCCTTGGCTGTCAGAAGGGCCGTGGCCAGAACGGTGGCCGGAAAGATCACGCCCGCATCCAGCATGACCAACCCGGCCATCGGCACGCCAGCATCCGGGCCAACCAAGCGTTCGGCAATCGGTAAAACAAAGAAGACATGGTTGACGAAGCTGGCCGCCATGCCGAGCAAAAGCGCTTCAGCCGTCGGCAGGCGGAGGACGATTTTCAGTAGGGCAAATGTGCCCAGATAGAGCATCATCTGCACCACAAAATAGACGCCGACAGCCGCCCATTCAAAGTCTCCGATGGGTGCCTTGCCGACGACCGAGACGATTAGCGCAGGCACCGCCAGATAGAAGGCGAACTTGTTGATCGCAGCGGCATGGGCGGCCTCCATCACGCCACCTTTGCGCAGAGCATATCCCGTCACCAGCGCCAGAAAAACTGGTAGAATCGGGTCTGCAAGGGTTTGCAGCACTAGCGCTGTCCGCGCGCCATGAAGGCCAGTCGTTCAAACAGGGCGACGTCTTGTTCGTTTTTGAGGAGCGCGCCATGTAGTTTCGGCAACGCATTGGCCCCGTCGCGGCGCAAGTCTTCCGGATCCAGGTCTTCGGCCAACAGCAGTTTCAGCCAGTCGAGAACCTCAGATGTTGAGGGTTTCTTCTTCAACCCCTGTTGGTCGCGGATCTCATAGAACTGCGTCAGAGCCGTGGTCAGAAGCGCCTGCTTGATGCCCGGATGATGCACCTCGACAATCTGTTTCATCACCTCCATCTCGGGGAATCGGATGTAGTGGAAGAAACAGCGGCGCAAAAACGCGTCCGGCAGTTCTTTTTCGTTGTTCGAGGTGATGATGACGATGGGTCGCTGGCGGGCTGTCACCGTCTCGCCGGTTTCATAGACAAAGAACTCCATACGGTCGAGTTCTTGTAGAAGATCGTTCGGGAACTCGATATCCGCCTTATCGATCTCGTCGATCAACAAGACCACCCGTTCCTCGGCGGCGAAGGCCTGCCAGAGCTTCCCGCGCTTGATGTAATTGGCCACATCATTGACCCGCTCATCGCCCAACTGGCTGTCGCGCAGCCGGCTAACGGCGTCATATTCGTAAAGGCCCTGCTGCGCCCGCGTTGTCGACTTGATATGCCATTCGATGATTGGCAGGCCCAAGGCGCCAGCCACTTGCCGCGCCAGTTCGGTCTTGCCGGTGCCGGGTTCGCCTTTGACCAGAAGCGGGCGTTCCAATGTCACGGCGGCATTGACCGCAACGGTCAAATCTTCGGTCGCCACATAGTCTTTTGTGCCGCTAAATTTCATGCAACCCCCTCAAAAAAATGGCGCTTCACGCGTTTCTGACCGACGTCAGCCTTTCTTTCGCCATAGCGGCACATTAGGTGCGTGACAAGCAAGAGACATTCCGATAATCGGACCCCGGGGAGTAGCCGGATGGGCGCGACACAAGACATGATTGAGCAATCCGGCCCCGACAAGGGGAGTGACATGAAAGTCGAAGTCTTTCTGCCTGAAGATTATCGTCCCGCAGAGGACGAACCGTTTATGAACGAGCGCCAGGTGGAGTATTTCCGCCGCAAGCTGATTTCCTGGAAAGAAGACCTCCTGGCCGGAAGCCGGGATACGGTTGCGGGCCTGCAAGACGGCACGCGCAATATTCCGGATGTCGCCGACCGGGCGTCGGAAGAAACCGACCGGGCGCTTGAGTTGCGGACACGTGACCGCCAACGCAAGTTGATCGCCAAGATCGATTCGGCGCTGCGCCGGATCGAAGAAGGCGAATACGGTTATTGCGAAGACACGGGCGAGCCGATCTCGCTGAAACGGCTGGATGCCCGCCCGATCGCGACGATGAGCCTCGAGGCGCAAGAACGTCACGAGCGGCGTGAGAAGGTCCACCGCGACGACTAACCGCGCGCGGACATGAACGGATAAATCTAATGAGAGGGCAGGGCTGCACAGGCGCTGCCCTTTCTTTTTTGGAGGCATTATGCTGATCGGACGCGAGATCACGGTTCTGGGCGCAGGGATCGCAGGGTTGGCCGTGGCCACAGCGCTTGCCCAACGTGGTGCACAGGTCCGCGTGCTGGAACAGAGCGACCGGATCACCGAAGTTGGCGCGGGCCTCCAGATCAGCCCCAACGGAGCGGTTGTTTTAAAAGCGCTTGGTCTAGGCGAGGCGCTGTTACAAGCGGCGCCCCTGGCGCAAGCGGTGCGGTTGCGGGATTTCCGCCGCGGTGCCGAGGTGTTTCACCTGCCACTCTCGCGTCCCGACCGGCCCTATCACCTTATGCACCGCGCCGATTTGATTGAGATGCTGCGCCAAGCCGCTGTCTCGGCAGGCGTCAACGTCGAACTGGGCCGCGCGATAGCGGCGGTGACCGAGGCCCCAGGTGGCATGGAACTCCATTTCGCCACAGGTGAAACCGAGATTGTGACCTGTCTGATTGCCGCTGACGGGCTGCATTCGCCGACCCGCGCCGCGCTCAATCCCAAGACTCAGCCGTTTTTCACCGGGCAGGTGGCGTGGCGGTGCACGATCCCGATGGATGCGCCGGACACACCAGCCGAAGCGCAGGTCTTTATGGGCCCCGGGCGTCACCTGGTGCGCTATCCGCTCCGCCATGGCGCGGAGATGAATGTTGTGGCCGTCGAAGAACGAGATGGATGGGCAGAGGAAGGCTGGAACCATCGAGATGACCCGGCCAATCTCCACCGCGCGTTCCGAGATTTCGCGCCCGAGATTCGCGAGATGTTGGCGCGGGCCGATGATGTCTTCCTCTGGGGGCTCTTCCGTCATCCGCTGGCCAAAACCTGGCACAATGACCATGCCGCACTCCTCGGCGATGCGGCCCATCCGACGCTGCCCTTCCTGGCGCAGGGCGCGAACATGGCGCTTGAGGACGCGTGGGTATTGGCGGACAGCTTGGCCAAAGAGGATGATCTCTCGACCGGCTTCGCCCGCTACGCCGCCACACGCCGCCCCCGGTGCGCGCGGATTGTCGATGCGGCTTCAAAGAATGCCGAGAACTATCACCTGCGGCCCGGCCCCTACCGCACTGCCGCGCATACGGCTCTGCGTCTGGCCAGTCGTTTTGCACCTCAAATGGCGTCGAACCAATTCGAATGGCTCTATGGCCACGACGTCACAGACGGCTGACACGCCTCCCTTCTCTGCTTTAAAAATATCCCCACTGGAGGCATCCGAAATCTCAATGATCGTCCTGGCCTCGTTACGTCAGACGAGCATCACCAGATGGCCGTGGCAACGCGGCGCGGCGATGGCTCCCGCTAGGGGGCCTGAGCCGAGTCGCCGCCGCTCTCACTCCATTGAATAAGACGGCAGGCTCTGAAACGCCTCCCGCAAGGCGGCGCCCCACCGAGATGAGATCATCTCGAAATATGCATCGTCGCGCTCGATCCGTCCTTGCCGCCCATGCCGGAACGTATCGGCCTCATAAAGATGCATATCGAGCGGCAACCCGACCGAGAGGTTCGCTTTGATGGTCGAATCGAAACTCACCATCAAAAGCTTCACCGCCTCTTCAAAACTCATCTCTGAGTCATAGGCCCGGACCAGGATCGGCCTGCCATATTTGGTCTCGCCGATCTGGAAAAATGGCGTATCGCTGCTGGCCTCAACAAAATTTCCTTCCGGATAGATCATGAAAAGCCGCGGATCGCCGCCCTTCACCTGTCCGCCCAAAATCATCGAGGCGCCAAAGGTGCTCTCGCTCGCGGGGCCGCCCTCGCCAGCCTGATCCACAATCACCTCGCGCAGGGTCTCACCCACCAAACGCGCCACTTGAAACATCGAGGGCGCTTCCAAAATCGAGGGTTGTCCGCGCTCCTCGGCTGGCTTTGCGCGCTCGTTCAACAGGCTGACCACGGCCTGGGTGGTCGCGAGGTTGCCCGCCGTCATCAATGTGATCGACCGTTCCCCCTCGGTTTCCCAAAGAAACATCTTCTTGAAAACGCTGATATTATCGACACCGGCATTGGTCCGTGTGTCCGACATCATCACAAGCCCGCGGTTCAACCTGAGGCCCACGCAATAGGTCATGCCTGTTCGTCCCTTACGCTTGCGCGCCTGCCCGCGCCATCACTGCTGCTGTACTTGTATATCGACCATCATCGCTTCGCCAGCCGTGCCGAAGCGCAGACCCGAGATCGGGGCCGCCTCAGTGTAATCAAGCCCTGTCGCAACCCGCACATAGCGCGGATCAGGTGAAATGCCGTTGGAGATGTCAAATCCGACCCAGCCCAAGATTGGCACATGCACCTCGGCCCAAGCGTGGCTGGCGTCTTGATGCACGCGGTCATCCATCATCAGATACCCCGAGACGTAGCGCGCCGGATATCCCAGGGCACGGGCGGCGGCGATGAAGATATGGGCGTGATCCTGGCACACGCCCCCGCCATGCTCGATCGCTTCCTCGGCGCTGGTCGCGGCATGGGTCGGGCCAATCTCATACGGCACCGCATCCAGAACGCGGGCCGAGAGGGCATGGAGCCTGGGGATGTCCTCCTCGTATTCGTCTTTCAACCCCTTAGCCAAGCGGCGCACATGGGCACCGGCGCGGGTCAGCTCGGTCGATTGTTGGAACAGCCAAAGCGGCGCGAAACCGCCATGTTTGCCGATCACACCGCCCTCATCGGCGGTTTCTACCTCGCCGCGGCAATGTACAACGATCGAGGTTGCATCTGGATCGAAGGAAATCAAGGACACCCGGTTCAGATGATGATCGTTGAATTCGGTCTGCGCCCGACCGCCTTCGATCTCCATTTCCCAGCTCATCACCTGCTGCCCGGCGCGGCTCTTCGGGATCAACCGCAACTGTTGCAGCCCGTAAGGCACCGGATGATCAAAATGATAGGTCGTGGTGTGAAGGATGGTGAGCCGCATATCCGCTATCCCAAAAACCGATAATCGCGGTCGATCTGGGCGCCCAATTGCCCCAGATCGCGCAGGAATTCGATAATGAACTCATGCAAGCCGTCATCAAACACCTGCTCAATCGTGGTTGTCGTCAGCTGCGCCGCCAACTGATCGGCCAAATCCTGGCAGAGATGCCGGTCACCATATTCTCGCTCAAGGTAGCTCAGATTGTTGGTCAATTTGCCAACCGTGAAGCGCAGGCTGCGCGGCATCCGCCCGTCGAAAATCAGGAAATTCGCGATCCCGATTGGGCTCGACTCCCCGCCGCTGATCCAACGATAAGCCCGTTGCCCGGCGACCGAGCGCAAGATCGTCTCCCACTGCACGTTGTCCAGGCTGGAGCCGATCTGACTGATCGAGGGCAAGAGCACATAGTATTTGACGTCCAGAATGCGCGCGGTGTTGTCGGCGCGTTCCAGGAACGTGCCGATCCGGCAGAAATCAAACACATCATTGCGGAGCATCGTGCCATGCATCGCGCCGCGGACCAGGGCCGAATGCTGCCGAACCATGCCGAGTATCGCAGGCAGGTTTCGGGGCGCGACGGGCCGGGAGAGCGTCTGCTTCAAGGTCATGTAAGTGTCATTCACCGCCTCCCAGACCTCGCGGGTGATCGCGGTGCGGACCAGCCTTGCATTCTGCCGTGCGGCGGAAATCGCGGAGAGAACCGAAGAGGGGTTGGCGGTGTCGCGCAGCAGAAAATCGATCACTCGGGCCGCATCGATCCCGTCATGACGGCTACCATAGAGATCTGTCACCCCGGCGGTTTGCAATATGCTGGCCCATTCATCATCGGCCCCGTCCGGTCGGGTGAGCGCGATACGAAATCCGGCCTCAAGCAACCGCGCGGTGTTTTCCGAACGCTCCAGATAGCGGAACATCCAAAACAGGCCCCCTGCGGTTTTGCCCAGCATCGGCCTATTCCTCCAAGACCCAGGTGTCTTTGGTGCCGCCGCCTTGCGACGAGTTGACCACCAAAGAGCCTTTCTTGAGCGCCACCCGCGTCAGCCCGCCGGGCGTGATATTGATCCGATCGGGGGCAACCAGAACGAAGGGCCGCAGATCCACATGCCGCGGCGCGAGGCCCTTCTGCGTCAAGATAGGCACGGTGGAGAGCGCAAGCGTGGGCTGCGCGATATAGTTGCCCGGTTTCGCTTCGAGCTTGGTGCGGAACGCCGCGAGTTCCTTCTTCGAGGCGGCGGGACCCACCAACATGCCATAGCCACCCGAGCCATGGACCTCTTTCACGACCAACTCGCTGAGATGGTCGAGCACATAGGCGAGCGCGTCAGGTTCCGAGCAGCGATGCGTCGGCACGTTCTGCAAGATCGCTTTCTCGCCGGTATAGAACTCCACGATATCAGGCATATAGCTGTAGATCGCTTTGTCATCGGCAATCCCGGTGCCGGGCGCATTGGCAATCGTGACCCCACCCGCGCGATAGACATCCATGATGCCGGGCACGCCCAGCATCGACTCCGGGTTAAAGTTCAGCGGATCGAGGAAATCGTCATCGACCCGGCGATAGAGGACATCAATCGGCTTATAGCCCTGGGTTGTGCGCATCGCGATCCGGCCATCGATGACACGCAGATCGCTGCCTTCGACCAGCTCCACACCCATATGATCGGCCAAGAACGCATGTTCGAAATAGGCTGAGTTGTGGATACCAGGGGTCAGAACGGCGACGGTACAGCCACCGGCGGCGGCTGGTGGCGCGCAGGCGGCCAGTGATCGGCGCAACTGCACAGGGTAGTCCTGCACCTCGCGGACTTTGATCCGGCTGAACAGCTCCGGGAACATCTGCAGCATCGTCTCGCGGTTCTCCAGCATGTAGGAGACGCCGGAGGGTGTGCGGGCGTTGTCTTCGAGGACATAGAACTCATCCTCGCCAGTGCGCACGAGATCGACCCCAACGATATGGGTGTAGATGTTGCCGGGCGGGGCGACGCCGATCATCTGCGGCAGGAAAGCGTCGTTGCGCGCGATCAGTTCTTTCGGCACACGGCCCGCGCGCAAGATCTCCTGCCGGTGATAGATGTCATAGAGGAAGGCGTTGATCGCGCGGACCCTCTGCTCAATGCCCTTAGTCAGGCGCGCCCATTCGCGGCCCGAGATGATCCGGGGCACAATGTCGAAAGGGATCAGGCGCTCATCGGCCTCGTCCTGGCCATAAACATTGAAGGTGATGCCGGTGCGGCGGAAAAACCGTTCGGCCTCGATGGATTTCTTGCGTAACTCGCGCAGGTCTTCGTTTTGAAACCAGGCTTCATATGGCTGGTAAGGCGCACGTGCGGCGTCTGCGCCGCCGCTCATTTCATCGAAGAAAACAGGCCCTTCCGTCATGGATATACAGCCTATCGGCTGAATCTCGGACTGCAACTATTTGCATCATTGGCGGGCTTTTGCCCTGTTTTTCCAAGAGATTCCGCCAATTTCGCCCAATAATTAGGCAGATTGACCCGTGTCGAGCCAAATCGTGACCGGCCCGTCATTGACCAGGCTCACGGCCATATCGGCGCCGAATGCGCCGGTTTCGACGGAGAGGCCCAACCCTCGCAAGGCCGCGGCGAAATGCAGATAGAGCCGTTCGCCGTCAACGGGCGAAGCCGCGCTTGAGAAACCGGGGCGGTTGCCGCGCGAGGTGTCGGCGGCCAGCGTGAACTGGCTGACCACAAGCGCACTGCCGCCGGTGTCGATCAGGCTGCGGTTCATCTTGCCCGCGTCGTCCTTGAAAATCCGGAGTTTGGAGATTTTCGACGCGAGGGTTTCGGCCTCGGTCTCGCCATCGCCCTGCATCGCGCAGACCAGGATCAGCAAGCCGGGACCGGTCTGGCCGATCAGGTTACCATCGACTTTGACACTGGCCTCGGCGACGCGTTGGATCAGCGCCCTCATGACAGGTCCGCCCGCATCGGTGGGTTCGCCCCTGCGCGCGACACCGTGACAGCGGCGGCTTTCACGCCGAGGGTGAGGGCGGCGGTCAGAACCGCGTCATCCAATCCAGTCGCCAGTGCGGATTTTGTCAGACAGCCCGCATCGGACAGACCCGCAAGGAACCCCGCATTAAACGTGTCACCTGCGCCGACCGTATCGACAACTTCGACCGGCTCAGCGGGCACATGGACCTGACCCTTGGCCGAATGGGCCGTGACCCCGGCTCTGCCTTCGGTGATCAGCACCAGTTTCGGCCCTTTGGCCAACAGGCCTTGCGCCAGATCGCTGATCTCACCCGCGCCTTCCAGCCAATGCAGATCTTCGTCGGACAGCTTCACGATATCCGCCACCGCGATCATCCGCGCCAGGCGCGCGCGATAGCGATCAGCATCGGCGATGAAATCGGGGCGGATATTGGGGTCGATCATGATCAGCCGGGCGTTCGGGTCCCGCAAGCAAAGCGCCTCATACGCCTCGGCGCAAGGTTCCACCGCAAGGCTGATCCCGCCGAAAAACAGCGCGTCGATGCCGCTCAGATCATCGGGCAAATCGCTGGTGCTGAGCATCCGCCCGGCGGTGTTCTCATCGTAAAACGCGTATTCGGCTTGGCCGTCGGTCAGCGTGACGAAGGCAAGAGTTGTGAGCCGATCCGATCGAGCGGCAAGCCCGCTTTCCACGCCGTTGAGTTGTAAGACGGCCTCCAGCCGCGCGCCAAAAAGATCGCGAGATAACCCGGTAAAAAGCCCGGTTCCCACGCCCAACCGCGCCAGCGCCACGGCGGTATTGAACACCGCGCCGCCAGGGTAGGGGGCGAAGCTCGCCTCTCCGTCCTCGGTTTTGCGCGGCAACATGTCGATCAGCGCTTCGCCACAACACAGGATCATCGCAGGGCTCCTTCAAAGCTCTGCCGTATTGCCTAACGGCAAGTGACCGCCCGGGCCAGCCTGATTTGACGCACGTCAATGAGGGGGCAAGACAGAACGCCTATGACTTTCGCGTACAGAGAGTTTGACCGAACTGAGGAGGCGATCATGGTCGAGAAATCTCATACCACAGGTTTTTGGCCCTCACTTTATGATCCTTTTCGCACAATGGGCGCGCGAGTAGCGGATTGGTTTGCGCCTGCATCCGAGGCCGCGACCAATGGCGATGCCTACAAGATCGTCATGGAACTGCCAGGGGTCGATGACAGTGACATAGACCTCTCGGTCGCTGATGGCGTCATCACCGTGAAAGGCGAGAAGAAATCGCAGCGCGAAGAGAAGGGCGAGACCTGGTATTTCAGCGAACGGGAATACGGGGCGTTTTCGCGGAGCTTTCGCCTGCCGCCCGATGCGGATTCGGGCGGCGTTTCAGCCGATCTTAAGGATGGTGTTCTGACCATTACAGTGCAGAAGATCGCGCCGGTCCCTGATGAGGGCACGCAAAAAGTCACGATCAAGCGTGGCTAAGGCGCCACCGCTTACTTCGTCTCGATACTGAGACCGCCAGCGGGCAAAAGCTGCCCGCTGCTCCCTTCGCCATAGACTCTGTAGAGATACGCCCCGCCCGCGATGAGGATCAGGGCGATCAGCACGGCAAAGGCGATTTTCCAAGCGGAATAGGGGCGCTCGCCCTGCACTTTGCCGGTCTGTCCATTGACCACGAAGCGATAACTCTTCTCCCGGTATTTGTAGGCAGCAAGCCAAACCGGCAGGAGGATGTGTTTGAAGGTCACGCGACTCAGCTGCGCGTGCATCTGAGTGATCTGTTGCAGATCGCCGCCAATATCGCGGCGGATATCCTGGCGGATCGTCTGCTCCATGATCTCTTTGGCTTCGTCTTTGCCCTCTTGCA
This sequence comes from Roseobacter sp. HKCCD6576-2, assembly GCF_013179285.1. Lineage (GTDB taxonomy): Bacteria > Pseudomonadota > Alphaproteobacteria > Rhodobacterales > Rhodobacteraceae > Rhodophyticola > Rhodophyticola oceani. The sequence continues at coordinate 1,288,503 of NZ_WVNW01000001.1, forward strand.
GGTCGACCGTGTACCCCTCGGCCCGAAATCCGGCCAGGAATTCAGGCGCATAGGCATCGAGCTCGGACAGGTTCCAAGGCGCCAAACGGTCGGTGTAGCGTTTCGGCAAGCTGCGCGAGGCAAGGACCAGCACATCGTCGAAAAACCGGCTGACGCGGCCCGAAACCGGGCGCCAACGGACCCGACGCTCGCGTCTGGTGCCGCCTTTGCCATCGGGCACCGAGACATAATAATAGGTGCCGCGTCGGCCGGAATAACGCGTGTTCGTGTCGGCATCGAAGGTCCAATAAGGACTGTAGATGCCGTCAAGCTTGCGGCCCTTACGGGCATATTCCTTAAGCCCATTTGGCGCGAACCAAAGCTTGCCCAGCCATGTGGTCATGGCATCGCGCGCGGCCTCTTCGTCCAGTTTGAACGGGATGACACCTTTGGGTTTGATATGCCGATGCGTCCCGGTATCGGTGACGACGGGTGTCGCGCAAAACGGGCACTCTTTGGCGTGGATATCGGCGCTGAACTCGACCTGCGCACCGCAATTGGGGCATTGCAGAACCCGGGTCTCCTCCATCTCCTGCGCCGGAAGCTGGTTCTCTATCGCGTCGCGGAAATCCAACTCGCGGATCGCGCCATTGCCCCAGGGGCCGCCCGGCCCCTCGATCTCTTGCTCATTGCCGCAATGGTCGCAGACAAGCCGCCCGGCTTCCGGGTCAAAGCGGAAGTCGGCGCCGCAATTGTCGCAGGGAAACCGATGTTCCTCGGTCGGCGGGGCGGGGGGCGGGCCGTCTGCCATGGGGTCGTGCCTCGGGCGGGTGTGGTGGTTTCCTAAAGTTCGGGGCGGACTGCGGGCCCCCGGGGTCGATTAGCCCGCGGGCGGCGGTGGCGGAGGCGGTGGCGGCAGCACGGTGAAGAGTTGTGCCAGTTCCTGCACATCGTCGGCTTTCATCCAGCCGTCTTGCCCTTGGGTCCAGACCAGCGTTTCGCGGGTCAGGCCGCCCTCCTGCGCCATACGGCCAAGGGCGGCTTTGGAAAACGGGCCTTTGGTCGCGCCGTTCTCGGCGATGTGCCAGACATGTTCCACGGGTGGCGGAGGTGGCGCGGCAGGCGCGGCCTGGGGTTGCGGCTGTGCGCCCCAAGGGCCGGATTGGGCCATCTGATTGGCCATGGCCATGCCCATTCCCATGCCGAGCCCGGCGCCCATGCCGCCGCCGCCGCTTGGGTTTTCTGCCGCCGCGCGCATCGCTTCTGCGGTCTGGAACTGCTGATATTTGTTCAGATCACCGACCACGCCCATGGATGTGCGTTTGTCGAGGGCTTCCTCCACAGCCGGAGGCAGCGAGATGTTCTCGATATACAGCTCGGGCAGGGTCAGCCCGTATTGATCGATCGTCTCGGAAATCTTCTGCGCGATGAGGCCCCCGAACTCGCCGGTATTGGCCGCCATATCGAGCACGGGGATGCCGGAACCCGCGACCGTCTGACTGAACTGCTGCACGATGATGTTGCGGATTTGGAAGGTGACTTCATCCTTTGTGAACTCGCCATCTGTGCCGACAATCTCGGTCATGAAGCGCGCGGCATCTTTGACCTTGACCGTGTAGGTGCCAAAGGCGCGGATGCGGGTCGGCCCAAATTCCGGGTCGCGCAGCATGATCGGATTTTTCGTCCCCCATTTCAGATCCGTGAAACGGTTGGTCGAGACGAAATAGATCTCGGATTTGAAGGGCGATTTGAAGCCGTGATCCCAGTGCTGAAGCGAGGTCATAATCGGCATATTGTTCGTCTCAAGCATGTAGAGCCCGGGCGTGAACACATCTGCCAGTTGGCCCTCATGAATGAAGACCGCCATCTGACCTTCGCGCACGGTCAGCTTGGCGCCGTACTTGATCTCATGGCCGTGGCGCTCAAAGCGATAGACCATCGTGTCGCGGGTATCATCGGTCCATTCGATGACGTCGATGAACTGGCCGGAGAGAAAATCGAAAATCGGCATAAGCGGTCTCCTTTGAAATCAATTTAGGCGGCTCAACTCGGCCCGCCAAGTAGCTCATCGGCCAGGGTCCGCAGAATAGGGCGGGCTTCGGCTGGCAACATGCCGGGGCGCAGACGGTCGTCATAGAGCATTTCGAGCAGCAATTCGTCATGCCGGGTCAACAGCGCAAATTCTTCATCGTCATTGAAGATTGAGGGCCGTGCGACCGGGCTGTCATTGGGCAGGCCCAGACCTTGGGCAACCTCTTCATGTACGCAGGATCGGCGCAGAAGGTCGGGATGTTCGGTGCGGATGATCGCGATGGCCGTCACATAGGTCGGATTGTCGCCCGCTTGCGAGAAGGCATAGACCGAGCAGAAGGTGAAGCGCGGCAGGCTGGTGATCTCATTCACGGTCTCCTCACCGATGCTGGGCAGAATCTGTCGGAGTATAGGGCCAGCGGCGCGTTGCTCATCGCGATTGAGATAGAGGACGTGGAAATTGCCGCCAGTTGACACTTGGCGGATCGGATGCCCGGTGACCCGCGCCAGCCGTGTGGCATAGGTGCCCAAGATCGACCGATCTCGGTCGCGCGTGGCTTCGGGGACCGAGGCGCCGAAATGCGCTTGCAAACGAACAGGCCCCTGCCAACGGCGCAGTTGCGACGGCGTTTGCTGCTGTATGAAGCGCCCATTGGTAAGCGTATATTCGTCAAAAAGGGCGATGCGCTCGAAATTCGCCACCAGATTGCGGGTGGTAATTGGTGTGTCGGGTCCGCCACCGTCGGTGCGCAAAAGACCGTCGGAAACCAGCCGTTGCTGCACGCTGGCATAGTAGCGCGCGAAAGACTGGCTCTCGGGCGAGGGCTCGGGGATTTCGGCTGTCTCGGACACGTCGCGCGGAACGGGGCGCTGAGGCGGCTCGCCCGGGTCCAAGAGGTCGCACCCCGCCAAAGCTAGCGCTGCAACCATCCCGGTCCAGATTCGGCCCTTACCTATCGCCATGCCCCGTTCCTATGCCTGTCGTTGGGCTCTTAGCCCGCCGGGTTTACGGCACCGCCCACATTGCTGCCGGTGCCATCGCCCCGCGCGCTGGCGGCGGCAAGCGTATCGCGCAGTTCGCTCTCCATCTTCTCCATTTCGACCTCGGCGGCGGCGCGGCGCGCTTTGCCTTCATCGGCGATGGCGAGGCTTTCCTCGATCGTCGCGATCAATTCGGCATTGGCCTGTTTCACCGCTTCGATGTCGAAGACGCCACGCTCCATCTCTTCGCGCACCATGCGATTGCTCTCGCGCAGGTTCGCGGCATTGGACGTCAGAAGCTCATTGGTCAGATCATTGGCCTCGCGCACCGCTTTGGCGGCCTCTGTCGAGCGCTGGATCGTCACGGCTTGCGCCAATTGGGTTTCCCAAAGCGGCACGGTGTTGACGAGTGTCGAGTTGATCTTGGTCACCAGGGACTTGTCATTCTCCTGCACCAGCCGGATCGAGGGCAGGGATTGCATCGTTACCTGACGGGTCAGTTTCAGGTCATGCACCCGGCGTTCCAGATCATCGCGGGCGGCGCGTAGATCGCGCAACTCCTGCGCCTTCATCACCTGATCGTTCTCAGGCGCGGCCTGAACTTCGGCCTCTTTGGCGGGAATCTCTTCCTCATCCAGAACCTTCAGCTTTTCCTCACCCGCGGTGATGTAGAGGGCCAATTCGTCATAGAAGGCGAGCGTTTTGTCATAGAGCTGATCGAGTGATTTGATGTCTTTCATCAGTGTGTGCTCATGGGCGAGCAACTCATCCGTGATCTTGTCGATCTGGCCCTGCACATCCTCGTACTTCGCCATGAAATCATGGATTGGCTTGGCCTTACCAAAAAGCCGCTCCCACCAGCTCTGCTTGCGGTTTGGATCCAACTCATCGACCGAGAAGCCCCGGATCGTGCCCACAATATCGCGCAGGCTGTTGCCCGCCGGGCCAACGTCTTTGTTCTTGACGCCTTGCAACATGGCCTGAGAGATCGTTTGCAACTCGGCCTGCGCGTTGGAGCCAAAACTCACGATGGAGTTCGTGTCGCTTATGTCGATCTCGGCCATCCGGGTGCGGATCTCTTCGGCGGTCGGTGGTTCGGCCTCGGCCAGAGGCACCAACTCGGTTGAGGGTTCGGGCAATACGGTCGCGTTGATTTCATCGACCATTTTGGCCGCCGCTTCGGCTTGCTGCCGGATGGTGTCACTCATGCGTCTGTCCTCGCTCATGAATTAGATTGTCGCGGTTCAGGCGGTCCCTGAGGACCTCAATTTCCACATCCAGATCGCTGCGATCATCCAGCAGCATCCTCTGAGTGCGGGCGGAAAAATTGGTTTCCAAATCGTCTAACAAAGTCACGTAATCGGCACGCACCTGCGGGTCGCGCCCGCGGCCATAGATATCGGCAAACTTCACCGTCGCATCGCGGGCGCCTTGCAAATAGACGCCGAGATATTTGCGGGCCCCGGTCAAATCGCGCGGGTCGTCTTCGACGGTGCGAAACATCTCGCGCACGGTGGCCTGAAACCCATCGACGCGGGCCTCCAACTGTCTGTCCCGGGCGCGATGGATGGCATCCTTCATTGCTTCCAGAACGGTCTCGGCCTCTTCGATCTTGCGGGCGACCCGGTTGGTCTGGAATTGATCGACCCCTTCGAGCCCTTTGTCTTTCATCGGGTCGGGCTGGAAAATGAACAAGTGGAGCGCGCCGGCGACTACGGCCGCGATCAAGGCCGAGGCGGGGTTCCATTGCCCGCCGAACACCAAGAGCCCGACGCCAACGGCCGTCAGAATGCTGGCGAAGACTTTCCGGGGGATCGCGGGACGCCGTGCAACTTTCCGCTCGTTATAGGCATCTTCTGCCCGAATGCCGTCGCGCAGCAACCACGCTGCCAAAAGCAAAATGGCGCCGCCCGCCAGATCGGTGACCATCGCAACAGTCGGTTGAAAGAACGCGGTGAGAAACACGCCAAGCGGCGCGATAAACAGCAGATTGATCTTAGCGCCATGCCGTGCAGGCGCGCGGCCTTTGAAGCTCGCCTCAAGCGGGCGCGCAGGCGGCGCAGTCACGCTCTCGCGGCTGCTCTCGCCCTGTGGGCTGAACTCTCCACCGTAACGCTTGGCCATCTACAGCCCTCCAAACCCGCCAAAGACGGACATCACGATGATGATCAACAAGGCCGCAAAGGCCACGCCGCGTATGGTCTCTAGGCTCATAAAAGACCCCTTTCGATCAACAGAATAGGCATTTCGCATGACAAAAACTAGACATGACCGGTGATCCTGTGACCGCAAACGCCGCACTGCCGCGTGGTAACCTCAACAGGGCTTGGGTTTGGGCGCTTATCGGTGGGGAGTGGCGCGCGCATTTTCCCCGTCACTTCTGTTTGAAAAGCCTGTCTTGCGCGGCCTTGTCATGGGTCTCGCCGCGCTTCTCTGCGGCAAGCGCCCGCCCACGTTGCACGCCGGGACGCGCGGCCATCATGTCGAGCCATCGCGCCATGTGTGGTTTGTCGTCTAGCGTTTGTTGCTGACCTTCCCATAGGCTGGCCCAAGGCCAAATCGCCATATCCGCGATGGAGTAGAAATCGCCTGCGACAAATTCATTATCAGCCAGTTGTGTGTTCAGGACACGATAGAGGCGCCCCGTTTCGCCGCGATATCGGTCTTTTGCATAAGGCAGGTCGTTCGGCGGCTCCATATTGGGCGCGTATTTCAGAAAATGATGCGCCTGGCCCGCCATCGGCCCGACGCCGCCCATCTGCCACATCAGCCATTGATCGACGGTGATCCTGTCGCGTTCGGTCGGGCCGCCGAACCGGCCCGTCTTGCGGGCCAGGTATTGCAGGATTGCGCCCGACTCGAAGATCGAGATTGGCGCACCGTCGGGGCCATCTGGGTCCACAATCGCGGGCATACGATTGTTCGGCGAGATTTTGAGGAACTCCGGCGCAAATTGATCGCCCGCGCCAATGTCGATGAGGTTCAGCTTATAGGGCAGGTCCATCTCCTCCAGGGCGATAGCGACTTTCCAGCCATTTGGCGTGGGCCAGAAATAGAGATCAATTGGGGCTGTCATGGACTTGTCCTTTGCTGCGCGCGCGGCAGCATCAACCAGAATGTCTGACGGAACAAGAGCCTAGGGTCGGGCCGTGCCGCGCCAGGGATTGGCAAGTCCATAGAGCTGTGGCCGGTACCGTGCTTTGCGGGACGGCAGGGCGTCGCCAAGTCGATCGAACAGCCCATCTTGGGCGGGGTCGAATAGCCCGCGATAGAGGGGGAACAGGCCAGGCCGGAGATACCCCGACCAATGGCAGATCCGGGTGCTGGGCGAACGGGTGGCAAAGCCCAACTGGGTCAGCACGGCGCGATGCTCGGCTGCATCGATCGCCAGATCAATCCAGCGCGGCGTGGGCCGATCAAGCCCCGCAGCCAAAGGTCGATCGGTCCAGCTTGGGGCGCGGATCAAGGCGCGAAATAAGGCATCAAACATTGCGTTTTCGCCGCTGGTGACATTCAAAATCCGCGCGCCTTTGCCCGCGATGGCGGCGGCGGCAATGCTGCGATACTCCGCGCCTGAGAGCAGGACCATTTGCCGGACGGCGCCGGGTGCCGATGCCGCCAATGCCGCCAGAGCAACCCGCGCGCCGAGGGAATGAGCCATCAGGTTGATTTTCAGGTCGGGCCGGACATCCCGGATGATGCGAATGGCCTCGGCCAGGGCGTCTCCGGCCACAAACGCATGAGCTGCGACTTCCGCCAGACGCCCCCGCGCCGGCCAGCCGAAAGCGATGCCCAGCCCCGCGCCGGGCCGATTGAGATGCAAATGTCGTGGCCAACTCACAGCCTTCCAACACCTGGCCTGGGGTGTCAGCGACAGAATATGATGATGCGGATTGTCCCGGGCGCTGAACGGACAGAACCGATAGCCATGCACCATGAGGGTGACAGTCTCGTTCGTAGCCCGATCTGCCAAGGTGGACTGGAGCGCATCCGGCGAGTCTATCTGGGCATCCTGAGCATTCAAAGCGAGAACGGGCATGGCACGACCCCCACAAGGTTTGGGGTGTGGATAAAGCCTGTCCGCAACATTTAGGTGACATCGGAGCGACAGATGCGTGACGCGCCCATGAAGCCAAGATGACAGCCCGTGGATTGCGGCTTGACCAAACTGTTGGCGCGGCCTAATCCAGCTGTCGTGGCGATTTGTTTACCGGATTGCGGGCCACGTAAAACATCCCGCTAAAGAGGTCGAAGGTGCTTTTGATGAGATGCGCGCCCCGGCCACCCCAGGTCCGGGGTCTTTTTATGCCCGGACGCGCATGGAGATGAGACAATGAAAGACACCACAGGGCGCCGTTGGAACCCCCGAACCCGCGCCGTGCATGCCGGCACCCGGCGCAGCCAATATGGCGAGGTTAGCGAGGCGCTGTTCCTGACCCAAGGCTTCGTTTACGACACCGCCGAACAAGCCGAGGCGCGGTTTATCGAGGCGGGCGAGGATGAATTCATCTATGCCCGCTATGGCAACCCGACGGTTAGGATGTTCGAAGAGCGGATCGCCGCGCTGGAAGGCACCGAAGACGCCTTTGCGACGGCCAGCGGCATGGCGGCGGTCAACGGCGCGCTCACCTCGATGCTGAAGGCGGGCGATCACGTGGTCAGCGCACGGGCGCTGTTCGGCTCCTGTCTTTACATCCTAGAGGAGGTGCTGGCGCGTTATGGCGTCGAGGTGACCTTCGTTGACGGCACAGATCTGGATCAGTGGAAAGAAGCCGTCCGGCCCGATACGAAAGCGGTGTTTTTCGAGGCGATCTCGAACCCGGTTTTGGAAGTGATCGACATCGCTGCCGTGGCCGAAATCGCCCATGCGGTCGGGGCTTTGGTGATTGTCGATAATGTCTTTGCCACGCCGGTGTTCCAAGACACTGTGGGTCTCGGCGCCGATGTGGTCGTTTATTCCGCGACCAAACATATCGACGGGCAGGGCCGGGTTCTGGGCGGTGTGATCTGCGGCAGTCGAGAGTTCATCCGCAAAACGGCGGAACCCTATCTGAAACATACCGGCGGCTCGATGTCGCCGTTCAACGCCTGGGTGATGCTGAAATCGCTTGAAACCGTGGATCTCCGGTGCCGGGCGCAGGCCGCGAGCGCCTTGGCCCTTGCAACAGGCCTCGAAGGCATGCCGGGCTTGAAACGGGTGCTCTACCCCGGGCTTGCCAGCCATCCGCAACATGCGCTGGCCAGTCGGCAGATGGAGCAGGGCGGCACCGTCCTTGCTCTGGAGGTTGAAGGCGGGCGCGAGGCGGCGTTCCGGTTGCTGAATGCGCTGGAAATCGTGACCATTTCCAACAATCTGGGCGATGCCAAATCGATCATCACCCATCCCGCCACGACCACCCATCAACGGCTGACGGAAGAGCAACGCGCCGCCCTTGGGATCAGCGATGGGGTTTTGCGTCTGAGCGTCGGGTTGGAAGATGTGCAAGACTTGCTCGACGATCTCACCCAAGCCATGGAGCGTGTATGAAACCGTTTCTGGTCATCCAACTCCGCCCTGAAGACGAGGCTGCGGATGAAGAATATCACGCGCTGCTGGCGCGTGGTGGGATGGCCGAAGCGGAGACCCGGCGCGTCCGGCTGGATCAGCAGACACTCCCGGCGATGCAGCTTGAGGAGTACAGCGGCGTGATTGTCGGCGGCGGCCCGGGCTGCGTTAGCGACGCGCCCGAGGAAAAAGACCCGCTGGAAGCGCGGATCGAGGCCGATATCCTATCGCTCATGCCCGAGATCACGGCCCGCGACATGCCGTTTATGGGCTGCTGCTATGGCCTAGGCATCTTGGCCAAACATCTGGGCGGCGAGGTCAGCAAAGCGCGCTATGGTGAGCCGATTGGCGCGGTGGACTGCGCCCTGACCGTGGATGGGGTGAGCGACCCGCTCATGACGGATTTGCCACGTTCGTTCAAAGCCTTCGTTGGTCACAAAGAGGCCGTGCAAGCCCTTCCGCCCGGCGCGGTGCATCTGGCCAGCTCTGGCCCATGCCCGTTTCAGATGATCCGGGCGGGTCAAAATGTCTATGCCACCCAATTCCACCCCGAAGCCAATGGCGAAAGCTTCGCCACGCGGATCGAGATTTACAAAGACCGGGGCTATTTCGCGCCGGATGAGGCCGAGGCATTGAAGGTCGCGTGCCGGGCTGAGGATGTAACGGTGCCGGAAAAGATGCTGCACTCCTTTGTGACGCGATATCGCGGCTAAACCCGCGCCCCGAGAGAGTTTTTTCGCGGCGCGATGATCCGGCCTGCCCCGGCCTGCGTATCCTTTCTTGAGATCAAGTATTTGAATAATTCTGCATTTGGCCCATATGCTGAGGCCGGAGCAGGGCGCAAAGGGGCCTCAAATGAATGTCTTTGTCACACCGACCTCGGATGGACCAAGCCGCGAGGAGGCCGCTGACGCGCTTCGCGTGTTGAAAGCCTGGGCCGAGACCGCGGGGAAGGAAGAAGTGGCGGCGCTGCATCCTGCGGCGGCAGAGCTTCTGACATCCGAGGGCTATACCGATTTTGCGCGCGACTATCCGGCCGATTTCAAAGTGGATGCCGCTTATAAAGCGTCACTGCCGGATCTTCAGAACGGCCCGGCCTCGCTCATCAAAGGGGCGAACCGGCAAATCCAGCATGTGGGGATTTCGAATTTCCGCCTGCCGCTTCGGTATCACACGCGGGATAATGGCGACCTGACCCTCGAAACCTCTGTCACCGGCACGGTGAGCCTGGAGGCGGAGAAGAAGGGCATCAATATGAGCCGCATCATGCGGTCCTTCTATGCCCATGCGGAGCGCACCTTCAGTTTTGAGGTGATCGAGGCCGCGCTTGATGATTACAAAGCCGATTTGGAAAGCTTCGACGCGCGCATTCAAATGCGCCTGAGCTTTCCAATGAAGGTCGAAAGCCTGCGCTCCGGCCTGGCAGGTTATCAATATTACGATATCGCCTTGGAACTGGTTGAGAAGGCCGGCGTACGCAAGAAGATCGTCCATTTGGACTATGTCTATTCTTCGACGTGTCCCTGTTCTCTCGAACTTGCCGAACATGCGCGGATGACCCGGAACCAACTCGCCACACCACATTCGCAGCGCTCTGTTGCGCGGCTGTCGGTGGAGGTGAACTGCGCCGAGAATTGCCTGTGGTTCGAAGACATCATCGATATGGCCCGCGCCGCCGTGCCGACCGAAACTCAGGTGATGGTCAAGCGTGAAGATGAGCAGGCCTTTGCCGAGTTGAACGCGGCCAATCCAATCTTTGTTGAAGACGCTGCGCGGCTCTTTGCTGAGCAATTCCAAGCGGATGCGCGGATCAAGGATTTCCGTGTGGTGGCCAGCCATCAAGAAAGCCTGCACAGCCATGATGCGGTGAGCGTTTTGACCGAAGGGGACAGCTTCGCAGCCGATAGTCTGGACCCAAAGCTGTTCGCAACGCTCTTTCATGTCGGTTAAAGCCGCTGGCGGATAGGCGTGTCCGTGCTAGGCTGCACGGATGACGCATGTGCCGAACTATTTGGATCAGTATTGGCCGATCACCCAGGATTTCGGGGTCATCGACGCGCCGATCAACGACGTGACCGCTGCCTATATGAGCTGGTGGTCGCTGACCGGCAAACCCGCGACACGCCAGGATGTTCCGGGAGGGCTCGGCGCGGCTTTGGAGGCGTTGTTCCCGCTCAACAAGCGGCTAGACCGCAGGATTTTGGTGCCTTGCGCTGGCAATCGCACGGCATTTTTTCAGAACGGGTTTGATGGCTCCGCACCAGCGATGACGATGCGCTCGCTGGCGCGCAAGCTGCGCGTTCGGGCGTATAGAATTTGCCGCAAGTCCGGGCAATTCACTGCGCCTGAAACCGTGTTGGAGATTTATGCGCCGAAACAACTTGGCGGGGATGACACAGGGTTCCGGCGGAGTCTTCGGGCCTGGAAAGAGGAGGGCGTGTGGCATTTTGCCGAGCGCGGGACGCCTCTTCGTTTCGAAGCGGCAGAGCAGCCGGAGGCGGGGTTCGACCCGGATATGTTAGGGCGTTACTTGGCGCATCTTGGGCTAGACGCCCTGTCGGATGCGTTCTTCGATGGCTCAACAGACACAGCCGCGCAGCTGTTCCAAACCAACACCACCCGTGCCGATACGCCGGGTTATTCGATGCTCGACGTCCTGAGTGGCGCGCCCTGGGCCGGGAGCGCCAAAAAATACATGCTTAGCGGTGCGCGGTGGTTAGCTGCCGCGGCCAAACCCGACCGGATCGGTGATGGGGCCATTATCCCTATCGGTGATCCCGGTACGGAAGCTGCGCCGCCCACCGCGGCCATTGCCCACCGGATCGGTGATTGGTCCGTTATCCGCATCGGTGATGCCCGATCGGATCGGGGTGAAGCTGCCATTGCCGCCGCCGCGACCAAACCCGCCCGGATCGGTGATCGGGCCGTTGTCGGCATCGGTCAGCCCGGTTCTGGAGGAGCGCAATCCTCCGCGTCCGACGCCGCCCGGATCAGTGATCGGGCCATTATCTCGATCTGTAACGCCGGTGCCAATCGTGGCTGGCACAACGACACAGCCGCTCAACCCAAGGCCGACCGAACCGATGCCAAACCCCTGCAGGATGCGGCGTCTGCTGAGGCCGCGCCGTGTTTCAATCTGATCATCGTCCAAGCTGGTCAGCTTGGGAGTTTTGTCTTCTTTGCCGTCTTTCATAGTCCCACCTCTGGCTATTGCTGCCGAAGCTGAGGCCAACCGGGTCGCCGTCCCTCGTCAGAACACAAAAAGGGACGGGTCGGGTGCGACCGCAGATGTGCCTCTGTCGTCGCTCACCCGCGGCCGTTGCCGCCCGGATCAGAGCAATTGCCGCCGTCCGCATCAGTGATGCCGCTGGCGGCGTTGCGCGGGTTGCCACGGCCCGCGCCGCCCGGATCGGTCCAGGAGCCGTTGTCGCGATCAGTATAGCCTGCACGCTGTTGACGGCCATCGCCGCGGCCATTGCCGCCCGGATCGCGCCAGGTGCCATTGTCTTGGTCTGTCACGCCAGAACCATAGGCGCGGCAGTAGCCGCGGCCACGACCGCCAGGATCAGTGATCGCGCCATTATCGTTATCCGTGCCCGCCTCGGCAGTTCCTGCGCTGACACCAACGATCGTCGCGCCAAGCGCCGCAGTTCCAGCACCACGCATCATGCCGCGTCGGCTGACGGAGGTGATAATATCGCTATCGGAAAGGGATGGTTTCTTGTCGTCTTTATCGCTCATAATACACTCCCAATGGCGAAAGGCAGCACAGATATCTGCCGGCTATGATGAGTTGCGGGCGGACATCCCGCCAAAAAAAGAACAAAAATATACTGACTTAGCGGCAGGCTAGCTTGCTTGCCCTATCAACTCAATAGGAATAGCGGGAATGGTGCCATGTTTTCACGCTGCGGTTGCATCGCCTCTGGTCCTGCTTGACAGGCCAGCGTCGGCGCGCCAACGCTCGGCCTCATGTTTGACCTGCGCCCTGTCGGCTACGTTCTGGGACTTTTGGTGTCGGTGCTGGGCGCAACGATGTTGCTGCCCATGGTGGTGGACCTTTATCTGCAAAATGGTCACTGGTTGATCTTCGCGGAAAGCGCGTTGGTGACCATGGTGATCGGCGGATTGCTAACGCTGGCCTGCGCCAATGCGGTGACCAAGGGCTTGAGCTTGCAGCAGACCTTTGTGCTGACCACTGGTGTCTGGCTGGTCTTGCCGATTTTTGGCGCGCTACCTTTCGTCTTCGGGGCCACGGAAGCACAATATGTCGATGCGTTTTTTGAGGCGATGTCGGGGTTAACGACGACCGGCTCGACCGTGTTCACCGGGTTGGACGCTTTGCCCGAGGGTCTTTTGCTCTGGCGCGGTCTTCTGCAATGGTTTGGCGGTATCGGGATCATCGTTGTTGCGATGGTGTTTCTGCCTGAGCTTCGTGTCGGCGGGATGCAAATCTTCCGCTCGGAAGGCTTTGATACCTTTGGGAAGATCCTACCTCGTGCAACGGAGATCGCCAGTCGGATTTCGGTCATCTATATCGCGCTCACCCTGGCCTGCGCGGGGGCATATTCCGTTCTGGGCATGGGGGTCTTCGACGCCATCGTTCATGCGATGACGACGGTGGCCACCGGCGGATTTGCCAATTCGGACACATCCTTTGCCGATGTCGCGCCGGGCGTCGAATATGCGGCGGTCATCTTTATGCTGCTCGCGGCGCTCCCCTTCGTGCGCTATGTGCAATTGATCGCTGGATCGGCCCGCCCATTCTGGCAAGACAGTCAGATTCGGGCGTTTTTTGCCACGGTGGCCATCCTCACCGCCGTTATGGGCACATGGCTTGTGATGGGCGAAGGGCAGGCGCAGGAGATTGCCCTGCGCAAAGCCCTTTTCAACACAGTCTCCATCGTGACAGGCACGGGATATGCCAGCGCGGATTATATGCAATGGGGCGCCTTTGCTGTCGTGCTGTTCTTCTTCGCTGGCTTGATCGGTGGTTGTGCGGGCTCGACCTCCTGCTCGATCAAAGTCTTCCGTTATCAGTTGCTGATGACGTCCATCTCGACCCAGGTGCGGCGGCTCTATGCGCCGCATGGTGTTTTTGAGCCGCGATATCAGGGGCGCCCGGTGGCCGAAGATGTCCTGAATTCGGTCATGGCGTTTTTCGTCCTGTTCTTTGTGACATTGGGCGTGGTGGCGATTCTGCTTGGGTTGACCGGGCTTGATTTCATTACTGCGATCTCTGGTGCGGCCACTGCGCTGGGCAATATCGGCCCGGGTCTTGGCCCGGTGATCGGCCCGGCAGGCACCTTTGCCGAGCTGAATGACACCGCGAAATGGGTTCTCTCCGCCGCGATGCTGATTGGGCGTCTGGAGCTGATGGCGGTTTTTGTGTTGTTCACTGCTGCGTTTTGGCGCGGGTGAGCCCTGGACCTCGCAAGAGGTTTGGCCGGAAAACGGCTACTGCTTGGCGGTGATCGCACGCCCCGCCGCGACGCCGGATGACCATGCCCATTGGAAGTTGTACCCCCCAAGCCAACCGGTCACGTCCATCACTTCACCGATAAGGTAAAGGCCAGGGATGCGAGAGGATTCCATGGTTTTGGAGCTGACCTGATCCGTTGCGACGCCGCCAAGGGTCACCTCAGCCGTGCGATATCCTTCCGACGAAGTCGGCGTCAGGTCCCATTGGGTTAAGGCCTTTGCGAGGGTCTGCAGGGCGGTGTCCGACATATCGGCCAGATTGCCACCGAGACCCCACTCCGTTGTCAGATGCCGCGCCAGTTTCTGCGGCAGCAGTTCGGCCAAACAGGTGCCAATTGCTTTGCCGCCCGCCGTCGCGCGGCGCGCCCGCAGATGGGCAAATAGGTCCTGGTCCGGCAAAAGATGGACCGATAGCCTGTCGCCCTCGCGCCAGTAGGACGAGATTTGCAGGATCGCCGGGCCGGATAGCCCGCGATGCGTGAAGAGCATCGCCTCCTCGAAAGCGGTGCCGTTGCAGCTAATCCGGGTGTTGACCGCCGTGCCGGAGAGCGCCGCGAACTCCGTCTTGGCTGGGTCATTGAAGGTGAGCGGCACCAGGGCCGGGCGGGTTTCCGTCAGCCGGTGGCCGAATTGCTCGGCGATTTGGTACCCAAGACTGCTGGCCCCCATTTTCGGGATCGATTTGCCGCCGGTGGCAATCACGAGATTTTCTGCGGTCACGGTGATCGGCCTACCGTCCCGGACCAACGACACCCGAAACGCGATCCCGTCATGGGCGACCTCGCCCACAGAGGTCTGCAGCCAAAGCTCGGCAGGCTGCATTTCCGCCAGGAGCATCTGGATGATGTCCTTGGCCGATCGGTCGCAGAAGAGCTGCCCCAGGGTTTTCTCATGCCAAGGGATTTGGTGCCGCCCAACGAGATCAAGGAAATCCCATTGCGTATACCGGCTCAGCGCTGACTTGGCGAAATGTGGGTTCTCCGACAGAAAATTCTCTGCCGCGCAGCCCATATTTGTGAAGTTACACCGGCCGCCACCCGAGATGCGGATCTTCTCGCCTGGCGCCTTGGCGTGATCGATAACCAATGTGTCCGGGCCTGCATATGTCGCGCATAAAAGCCCGGCAGCGCCTGCTCCTAAGATAAGTGTTTTGACGTGTTTCGCGCTCATTGCATGGTCATGTCTTGCAGCAACGGTCGACGTCTCCGGCGAGGGGTATGAAGCAAAGATACAGCGAGCGCGACGTGCCGTTAGTCTTTGAAATTCCGGCTTTCTTTGATCTGGTCCCAGGCCCAGACGACCTCTTGCAACCGGTCTTCGTCGGTCCGATCACCGCCATTCATATCGGGGTGCAAGATTTTGATCAGGGCTTTGTAGCTCTTGCGGATCTCCGCCTTGGCCCAATGGTCCTTGGCCTCAAGAATATCGAGGGCCCGACGCTCCGTCGGCGGAAGCTTTCGTGTCCCGGTGATCGATTTGCCGCGGTTTTGCGTCGCGTTGCCGCCCAGAACCTGATGCGCATCATCGATACCAAGCCGCGCCCATGCCCGTTCTTCGGCCGATTGCTTGAACGGCTTTGTGGGCCGATCCCACACGCGATCCCGGTCAAGCTGCGCTTCCATCTCGGCCTCGGTCGTGCCGTCAAAGAAGTTCCACTTCAGATTGTATTCCCGCACATGTTCCCGGCAGAACCACAAGAAATCGTCCAACACATCGGGCGATTTCGGCGCGCGATATTGCCCCGGTTCTTCACAGCCCGGATGTTCGCAAACCCGCTGCGACGTCTCAAACGCGCCAGACATACCCCGACGGCCGCCCCGACGTTTCTTTTTGTCGGTCGAGACGCGGAGGTCGAAATTGAACGGGTCTTTGTCGGTCATCGGAAGTGCCTTTTCGACTCGGAGCAGCCAGTTTAGAGTTTTGGTCGGTGAGGTGAAGAGGGAGCAGGCGAAAATAATGACGCGAACCGAGAAAATCCAGTCACGGCTGAGCGAGGCGTTTGATCCTGTCCTGCTTGAAGTGGTTGATGACAGCGAAAGCCATCGCGGTCATGCCGGGTATCAGGAAGGCGGAGAGAGCCATTTTAATGTGGCTATTCAAAGCGATGCCTTCAAAGGTCTGAGCCGGATCGCGAAACACCGCGCGGTGCATGACGCCTTGGGCAAGGAGCTCATGGCAGAGATTCACGCACTGTCGCTGGATATCCGCAGCTAGCCCCTGTCGGTCGTGACGGTCTCTTCCTCGACGGCCTCACGCGTGTCGAGGTTTGGGGCGCTGTCTTCTTCTATAAGATCGGTTGGCTCCGGCTCGGGCTGCGCTTCGATCAGCACCGGTTCCGGCGCGGGCTCAGCGACTTCGTCCTCAAGGGGTTTACGGAAAACCAGGACATTGCGATAGACGGTCTGACTGCTGGTCAGGCCCGCGCGCTCGGTCACGGGCAGGGTGTCGGCGCGGACATACTCCCACCCATCTGCGCCGACCTCGTTCATCAGGGTTTCAAGGGTATGCGCGAACCGGTCGGCATTGGCCTTTATCCCCTTGGTCTTCAAGCTTTTATCTGGCGCAGGAACCACTTTGTATTCATATCGGATCATAATGCCCTCAAATCAGTTTTGGGCTGGCCTCAAATTGACCAGTTAGCAACGTGCACGAGCGCTCGCGTCCTGCTTGGCCAAGCTTTCAAAGTCCAAGCTTGCCGGACACGATCTCATTCACGGCCTTCGGGTTGGCCTTGCCACCCGTCGCTTTCATCACCTGGCCGACGAACCAGCCCGCGAGTTTCGGGTTCTGTTTCGCCTTCTCAACCTGGTCGGGGTTGGCGGCGATGATCTCATCCACGGCGGCCTCGATGGCACCGGTGTCGGTGACCTGCTTCATGCCGCGCGCCTCGACGATCTCTGCCGGGTCGCCGCCTTCGGTATAGACGATCTCGAAAAGGTCCTTGGCGATTTTGCCGGAGATATCGCCGGACTGGATTAGTTTGATGATGCCTGAGAGCTGGGTGGGCGTGACCGGCGTTTCCGTGATGTCGTGGTCTTCTTTCTTCAGGCGCCCGAAGAGTTCGTTGATCACCCAGTTGGCGGCGAGTTTGCCATCGGTTTCCGAGGCGACGGCTTCGAAATAGGCCGCTGAGTCCGTATCGGCGGTAAGCACCGAAGCGTCATAATCCGATAGGCCGAAATCGCCGATGAAGCGGGCCTTCTTTGCATCGGGCAATTCGGGCAGCGTATCGGCGATACCTTCGACCCAGGCCTGTTCGATCTCCAGCGGCAGGAGGTCGGGGCAGGGGAAATAGCGGTAATCATGCGCCTCTTCCTTGGAGCGCATGGAACGGGTTTCGCCTTTGTCGGGGTCATAGAGGCGCGTTTCCTGATCGATCTCGCCGCCTGCTTCCAGAATGCCGATCTGGCGTTTGGCCTCGAAATCAATGGCTTGCTGTATGAACCGCAGGGAGTTCATGTTCTTAATCTCGCAGCGCGTGCCCAGATGGCTGAAATCCTGGGTCGCTTGATATTTCTCGTACTGGCCGGGCGGGCAGACGGAGACGTTGACGTCGGCGCGCAGGTTGCCGTTCTGCATATTGCCGTCGCAGGTGCCGAGATAGCGCAGGATCTGGCGCAGTTTGGTGACGTAAGCCGCGGCCTCTTCGGGGCCTCGGAGATCGGGGCGGGAGACGATCTCCATCAGGGCCACACCGGTGCGGTTGAGATCGACGAAGGACATGGCGGGGTCCATGTCGTGGATCGATTTGCCCGCGTCTTGCTCCAGGTGGATGCGTTCGATGCGCACGAGGCGCGCGGTGCCGTCGCCCATCTCGACCAGCACTTCGCCTTCGCCGACTATCGGGTGGTAAAGCTGGCTGATCTGATAGCCCTGGGGCAGGTCGGGGTAGAAATAGTTCTTCCGGTCGAAGGCGGAACGCAGGTGAATCTCGGCCTTCAAGCCCAGACCGGTGCGGACGGCCTGTTCGACGCAGAATTCATTGATCACTGGCAGCATGCCCGGCATGCCCGCGTCGACGAAGGCGACGTTGGAGTTGGGCTCCGCGCCGAAAGTTGTGGACGCGCCGGAGAAGAGCTTGGCGTTCGACGAGACCTGGGCATGCACTTCCATCCCAATCACCAGTTCCCAGTCCTGCTTGGCGCCGGGGATCACTTTGGGTTTCGGGGTCTCGTAGGTCAGGTCGAGCATGGGGGCCTCCGCATCGGTCGGAGCGGGTTTAAGCGAGCCGGGCGAGACGGGCAAGGGGCGGTTGGATGTGTTGGCCTCGCGGCGATAGATCACGGTCAGGTCTTTGAGCGCCACGCGCCGACGGTTGTTGGTCATTTGCAAGGGTCAGTCTAGAGTTTTCGGACAGTCGATGATCAAGACAAATGAGGTCCGCTGGTCTGGTCCATAATTAAGGGTGAGATGTGCCAGAGCCGACCGGCGGAACCGAGCGCGTTCTGCCCTTATCCCGGCGGATATCGGCCCAAATCTGCGCAGCCCCTTGTGCCACTCCGCCCGACCGGGCAGATTAGTTGGCCTGCTCATTGTTTCCGTTTGAGGTCCAATCTAATGCGTGTCTTTGCCATGGTTTTGCTGGCCTGTTTCGGCCTGTCGGGCTGCGTGTCGGCCACGCCGGATGTTTCAACAACCGATATGCCGCCCCCGATGCGGTGGGACTTCCGACCGGAGGGACGATTGTGGACCGATGCGTCGCTGCAAATGCTGGCCACAGACGCGGCTGTTTTGACAGAAACCGTACCGGGCGACATCCAATCCTGGTGCCCCGCTTACCCAGAGGCCAGCGTGCAGGAGCGCGCGGCGTTTTGGACTGGACTTTTGTCCGCTTTGGCCAAGCATGAAAGCACGTGGCGGCCTGAAGCGGTGGGCGGTGGGGGCCGTTGGTTTGGCCTGGTTCAGATCGCGCCGGCGACCGCGCGCGGCTATGGCTGCGGCGCGGGCAGTGGAACTGCGCTGCAAGATGGCGAGGCCAATTTGCAATGTGCCCTGCGCATCTGGTCGACGACCGTGCCGCGCGACGGTGTGATCTCCGCTGGCGGCGGTGGTGTCGCCGCGGATTGGGGTCCGATGGTCATGCGCAACAAGCGCGAGGAAATGCGCGCTTGGGTGTCGCAGCAAAGCTACTGCCAGGAGTAATCCACAGCCCTGTGGATTGTTTCCCGAATCGGGCAACTCACGGGCTTGCGCAATGGTTAACGCATCGTCACCCTGAGGTCCGTGTTATCTGGAGGGGGCCAGGTTATGCGCTTACGCGACACTTGCTATGTTCTTGTTTTCGGCTTGTTGCCAGGGATGGCGGCGGCTCAGGCCGGGCCAACTGTGACGGTTGGTGCGATGACTTTGACGCCGCAATCCGAGTTTCTTGAACCGATCGAGCCCGAGACCCAAGCGCCGCGGGTGAGCCTGCGGCCGCTATCGCGACCGGAATGGGCGATGCCCGATATGATGTGGGATGGCCACCCGCGTGGTGCACGATGGAGTCTTGCCGTCATGGGCGCGCTCAGAGGGCATGGCGCCGGTCTTATGGATGTGGTGCCCGAAGATATCGAGGCTTGGTGCCCGGCCTATGAAGCGGCGGATCGGGCGCAGCGCGCGGCCTTTTGGGCCGGGCTTACGTCGACGCTGGCGTTTCATGAAAGCACCCATCGGCCGCGAGCGGTCGGCGGCGGCGGGCGCTGGTTCGGCCTGGTGCAGATCGCGCCCGGCACGGCGCGCTGGCGCAATTGCGAGGTGCGGTCGGGCCAGGCGCTGCTGGATGGCGCAGCCAATCTGCGGTGCGGCATTCGGATCATGGCCATCACTGTGCCGCGCGACGGGGTGGTCTCAGAAGGGATGCGCGGTGTAGCTGCCGATTGGGGGCCATTTCATTCGCGGCGGAAGCGCGAAGAGATGCGGAATTGGGTGCGTCAGCAAGATTATTGCCGTCCACCCACACGGCCGCAAATCCGACCGGTCGGGCTGGTGCCAGAGCCGGTTTTGCCGGTGCCGCGACCTGAACCTTTCGCGGGTCTTGCAGAAGCGGGTTAACCCTCGCGCACGGGGACCCCGCGATTGGTGGCTTCACGGATCAACACGGTCGGGTCGGGCACAGCCATGTGATGCAGCTTCACCTCGGTCCCATCGGTCATCACGATGGTGCATCGCGTCGGGCCATCCCCGTCATAGACACGCAGATGCGCGATCGATCGCGCGGGCAGGCTGCGGTCGCGCGGACCTTCAAAAATATGCCAACACTCGGGGGATAAATGCAGCCCATAAACCGGGGTTACAACGATTTGCCAGAAGCAGACGCAAAGCGCGGGGATCAGCAACAACAGCACCAATCCCGGCACGGACTGCCATAGAAAAGCGGTCAATAATACCAGGACTCCAAAGGCCGTGGCACTCAAGGCAAGATTGCCCGGACGGGCACGATATTCAAAGTCACTGGTCATGGCCGTTGCATAAGAAAGTATTGAGCCTGCAATGTGGCGTGTCTGGGGAAAGCTTAGGCCCAACCTTGGCCAAAGATGGGCGGCTGGCCCGCAGCAGAGAAAACCCGTGAGTCCGCTCGCGTCCGCCCAACGCCAGGGTTCGGGCGCGCAGCATTTCGATCGCAGATGGGCCATCGGCAGGTAAGGCACTGGGCGCGATGGCCGCGCCTATATTGATGCGGAACGGTTGGCGGGCCTTATTCAGCGTTTCATAAAAGAGCGTGATGTCGCGCAAGCTGGGGTGCAGCGCATCGAAGGCGTAAAACAGGGCGGAGTTGCGGGCGCAGATATGAACCGGGATCACCGGAAGCTCGAATCTCCGGGCGATCATTGCCGCCGAACCCATCCACGGGCGCTCCTCTAGCCGCAGACCGTGGCGTTTGGCGAGCCGCCCCGATGGGAAGATCACACCGATCCGCCCCGCGTCCAGCGCGCGATGCAGCCCGTGCATCGTCGCGCGGGTTTTGGCATAGCACCGTTTCTCAGTACGCCATTCCACCGGGAGGATGAGATCGGCCATCTGTGGTAAGACGCGCAGGATATCCGCATTTGCCATGATGAAGCTGTCATTGCGGCGCCGGGCGATGAGATGGTGCAGGATAATCCCATCGGCAATCCCGGTCGGGTGGTTCGCGACGATCAGAGCGGGCCCCTCCGTCGGGATATGGGCGAGGCCCCGAACTGTGACATCTTGCGCGATCAGACCGGCCAAACGAGCCATGATCTCTGGCATCGGCAAGGGGCTAAGTGTCTCGCCCAAATCCAAGGTACGATTGTAGGCCAAAAGCATGTTCAGCAACGCGCGCACGTGCCGCGTCCCGGGCCTGTCGGAGAACAACCAGGGTGCCCGTTCGGCAATCAAAGGATCGGTGCGAGCCGCGATGGTCATAAGGCGCAAAAACACCCTTTGTATGACGCGGCCATGACGATAGAGCCCCGTGAGCGGCGATCAGCGGATATAGGGTGGCGGATCGTTGACGGGCCGCTAGGGTAGGGCGCGCAAGAGCGAGATGAGATGAGAGCACAATCAGAAATCAGCGTTCCAGGCCGGATCGTGGCCTTGGATTTGGCCCGCACGGCGGCGCTCGCCGGCATGGTGATCTATCATTTCATCTTCGATCTGGCGCTGTTCGGCTATGTGCCGCCAGAAACGGCCGTCACCGGTGGCTGGGCGCTGTTTGCCAAGCTGGTTGCGGGCAGCTTTCTGTTCCTGGCGGGGGTAAGCCTATGGTTGGCGCATGGGCGCGGCATCCGCTGGCCTGCGTTCTGGCGGCGGATTGCGATGGTTGGCGGCGCGGCGGCATTGATCTCTGTGGCGACCTATGTGGTTATGCCGCAGAGTTTTGTTTTCTTTGGCATTTTGCATTCCATCGCGCTGTGCAGTGTGATCGGGTTGGCGTTTCTGCGGCTGCCGGTTTTGGTCACTCTAGCGGTGGCAATGGGCGTGTTTTTCCTGCCGCAATATGCGCGGTTCGAGATGTTCAATGCGCCCTGGTTCTATTGGACCGGGCTGGGCACGAGTTGGCCGCCGACAATTGACTATGAGCCGGTGTTTCCGTGGCTGGCGCCGTTTCTGGCGGGCCTGGCGCTGAC
The DNA here is from genome assembly GCF_013179285.1 of Roseobacter sp. HKCCD6576-2. Taxonomy (GTDB): domain Bacteria; phylum Pseudomonadota; class Alphaproteobacteria; order Rhodobacterales; family Rhodobacteraceae; genus Rhodophyticola; species Rhodophyticola oceani. The sequence continues at coordinate 1,310,592 of NZ_WVNW01000001.1, forward strand.
GCGGTTTGTCGATCTTTCCGGGTGGATGCCGCGCCCGCATGTGCCGGGGCACACCGCCCGGCTCTTGGCGTGGCCGGGGCGGCATTCGCTGATCTTGTACCTGGTCCACCAGCCGGTGCTGATCTCTGGGCTGTGGCTAGTGACCCAGGTGATCCGCTAGCCGCGCATCCGTGCGACCATTTCCGAGAGATCGGGGCTGAGGCCTTCAGTGTCGGCGATCCGCGCGAGTTGGCCCTGGATCAGGGCCTGCCGATCGGCGTCATAGCGGCGCCAAGTCTCAAAGGCGGTGGACATCCGCGCGGCGGTTTGCGGGTTGAGGTGATCGAGCCGGATGAGCCAGTCGGCCAGGAAGGCATAGCCCGCGCCGGAGGGGTCATGGAACCCCGCCGGGTTGCCGGCGGCCAGACCACTGACCAAAGCGCGGAACCGGTTGGGGTTCTTCCAGTCAAAAAGCGGATGCGCGGTGAGGGTTTCGGCGATGGCCACGGCCTGATCCGGCGCGGCGAGGCTCACTTGCAGGGTGAACCATTTGTCCATCACCAGCCGGTCATCCTGCCATTGATCATGGAACCGCGTGGCAATCTCGGCGTGGCCAAGCTCCAATAGGCTGGCGAACCCGGCCAGTTGATCGGTCATGTTGCTGGCCGCATCGTAATGGGCCTTTGCGCGCGCCCCGCCATCCAGATGCGCGGTGAGCGCCAGGGCCGTGTTGCGGAGCGCGCGTTTGCCCGCTTGGCTGGCCTCGGGGCTGTAGCTGGGGCCGGGGTCCATTTCGGCGTAAAGGGTATCGAGCACTGGCTGTAGATGCGACCCAATCGCCTGGCGCAGGGTCTTGCGCGTGCTGTGGATCGCCAGCGGGTCTGGCACGATCCCGGCATCGACAGCGCCTTGCGCAAGGTCATCCTCTGAGGGAAGGGCCAAAGCCAATGCCCGGAAATCGGGATCGAGGCTGTCATCGCTGGCCACGCGCGCCAACCCATCCAGGAAGACCGGCTGTGGCCTTGCACCGTCGGCCAACATGCCCAAAAGCGTCTCGCGCGCCAGGCTGCGCCCGGCCTCCCACCGGTTGAACGGGTCGGTGTCGAACGCCAAAAGCAGCGCGCGATCCTCGAAACTTGGCTGATGATCCAAAATCACCGGCGCGGAGAACCCCCGCAGGATCGACGGGATGGGGCAGGCGCCGAGCCCGTCGATCACAATCTCGGCCTCCGCTTCGGCCAGTTCGATCACCTGGGTCGAGTGTGTTTCCGTGCCATCGGGCGCCAAAAGGCCAAATGCAACCGGGATCACCGCCGGAGCCTTCTCCGGTTGGTCCGGCGTGGGCGCCACCTTCTGCCGAAGGTGGAGCGTATAGGTGCCGTCTTTAAATCGGTCGCTGACATGGACGCGGGGCGTGCCCGCTTGGGTGTACCAGCGTTTGAACTGGCCGAGATCGCGGCCCGTGGCGTCTTGGAACACCTTGAGCCAATCCTCGATGGTGCAGGCTTGGCCGTCATGCCGCTCAAAATAGAGGTTCAGCGCGGCATCATAGGCCTCCGCCCCGACGAGGAGGCGCAGCATGCGGATCACCTCCGCGCCTTTCTCATAAACGGTCGCGGTGTAGAAGTTGTTGATTTCGATATAGCTTTCCGGGCGGACATTATGGGCCAGGGGTCCAGCATCTTCGCGGAATTGCCGCGCGCGCAGCGTCAAGACGTCTTCGATCCGCTTCACGGGAGCTGAGCGCATATCGGCGGTGAATTGTTGGTCGCGGAAGACGGTGAGGCCTTCTTTCAGGCAAAGTTGAAACCAATCTCGGCAGGTGATCCGGTTGCCGGTCCAGTTGTGGAAATATTCATGCGCGATGATCCGTTCGATGAAGTCGAAGTCGCGATCCGTGGCGGTTTCGGGTGAGGCCAGAACATATTTGGAGTTAAATATGTTTAAGCCTTTGTTCTCCATCGCGCCCATATTGAAGTCATCGACGGCAACGATGTTGAAAATGTCTAAGTCATAAGCGCGGCCATAGACCTTTTCATCCCAGATCATCGACCGTTTCAGCGCGTCCATCGCGTAATCGCAGCGGTCTTCATCGCCACGCCGGACCCAGATGTTGAGCGCGACGTCGCGGCCCTCCATCGTGGTGAATGTGTCCGAGACAGCGATCAGATCACCCGCGACCAGGGCGAAGAGATAGGCGGGTTTGGGCCAAGGGTCGTGCCACGTGGTGCTGGAAACCGCGCGGTTTCCAGCCGGATTTTTCGAAAAATCCGCATCACCCGGGTTGCCATTGGACAACATGATCGGGAGATCGCTTTCAATTGTGACGGTGAAGGGCGCCATGACGTCGGGCCGATCCGGGTAATAGGTGATTTTGCGGAAGCCCTCGGCCTCGCATTGCGTGCAATACATCCCGTTGGACATATAGAGCCCTTCGAGCGCGGTATTCGCCTCGGGCGCAATTTCCACCTCGGCCTCCCAGATGAAGGCCGGGCCGGGCAAATGGGCGGCAGGCACGGTTAGGCCAGTTTTGGTTTGAACATACTGGGTGGCATCGAGCGGCGTTCCGTCGATGGTCACCGAGATCACTTTCAGATCCTCGCCATCAAGGGTCAGGTCAGCCCCATCAACGCCGTCTGGGTTCGTGCGAAAGGCGATCCGGGCCCGCACGCGTGTCGCCTTGGGATCGAGACGAAAGGTCAACGCCACTTCATCGACCAGATGATTGGGCGGGCGATAGTCGGAAAGATGGATCGGTTGCGGGGCAGCGTCGGTCACGGGACGTCCTTGTTTGAGCGGTTTCGACGGACGGTAGGCCAGCGCCGGGGCGGCGTCCAGCGCCGTATATTGGCGATGTTTTCTCGTATTGGTAAAAGGAGTTGACCGGTTTTCTTGCCTCTGGCTGGGTTTCGCGCTAAGTGCGCGGAAACCGAGATGCATTGCGAAGAGAGGGGAGAGCATGACCGAGCGGGTTGAACGCGCTGGGCTGCAGATTGCGGCTGAATTGGTGGATTTCCTGGAGGCCGAGGCGCTGCCGGGGACAGGTGTTGCGCCAGAGGCGTTTTGGGACGGCTTCGCCGGGCTTTTGGCTTGGGGAACGCCGAAAAACCGCTCCCTTCTTGAGACCCGTGAGACCTTGCAAGAGCAACTCGATGCCTGGCACCGTGAGCGGCGCGGGCAGGGTCATAATGCGGCGGCTTATGAGGCGTTTCTGCGCGAGATCGGGTATCTGGTGCCCGAGGGGGCGGAGTTTGCCATCGAGACTGGCAATACCGATCCGGAGATCGCCGAGATCGCCGGGCCGCAATTGGTCGTTCCGATCACCAATGCGCGTTATGCGCTGAACGCTGCCAATGCGCGGTGGGGCAGCCTTTACGATGCGCTTTATGGCACCGATGCGATGGGGGATCTGCCCCAGGCCGGTGGCTATGACCCGGCGCGGGGGGATCGCGTGATCACCTGGGCGAAAGGCTTCCTGGATCAGGCCGCGCCCTTGGCCGATGGCAGCCATGCGGATGTGACGGGCTATGTGGTTGCGGGCGATGCCATGACCCCGGCGCTGGCCGACCCGGCGCAGTTCGTCGGCGCCAATCACGCCGAGGATGGAACGCTGACCGAGCTGGTGCTGCGTCATAATGGGCTCCATATCGCGGTGCAGATCGACCGGAATGGCGCGATCGGGAAAGTCGATCCGGCGGGGGTCAATGACGTGCTGTTGGAGGCGGCGCTGTCGACGATTATGGATTGCGAGGACTCGGTGGCTTGCGTCGACGCCGCCGACAAAGTTGTGGCCTATCGTAACTGGCTCGGGCTGATGCGGGGCGATCTGACCGAAACCGTTGCAAAGGGCGGCAAAAGCTTCACCCGGGCGTTGAATGCAGATCGCACCTGCGTGAAGGCGGGCGAGACGGTCACGCTCAAAGGCCGGTCGCTGATGCTGATCCGGAATGTCGGGCATTTGATGACCAATCCGGCGATCTTGGATGGCGATGGCCATGAGGTGTTCGAAGGGCTGATGGATGCGATGATCACCACGCTGATCGCGCGCCATGACCTGCAGAAGACCGAGGGCGCACGGAACTCGGTCAAAGGGTCGGTTTATGTGGTTAAGCCGAAGATGCATGGGCCGGAGGAAGTGGCCTTTGCCGATGAGATTTTCACCCGCGTGGAGGCGGCTTTGGGCCTGCCGCAGCATACAGTGAAGCTCGGGATCATGGATGAAGAGCGGCGCACCTCGTCGAACCTGAAGGAGTGTATCCGGGCGGCGAAACACCGGGTGGCCTTCATCAATACCGGGTTCCTGGACCGGACGGGCGATGAGATTCACAGCTCGATGGAAGCCGGACCGATGTTGCCGAAGGGTGACATGAAATCAACGGCTTGGATCAGTTCCTATGAGGACCGGAATGTCGATATCGGGCTGGCCTGCGGGTTGCAGGGCAAGGCCCAGATCGGCAAAGGCATGTGGGCGATGCCCGATTTGATGGCGGCGATGCTGGAACAGAAGGCTGGCCACCCGAAAGCCGGCGCCAACTGCGCTTGGGTGCCGAGCCCGACGGCGGCGACCTTGCACGCGACGCATTATCATCAGGTGGACGTGTTTGCGGTGCAGGATCAGATTAAATCTGGCGGTGCGCGGGGCAGTTTGAGCGATCTCTTGACCATTCCGGTGATGGATGGGCGGAACTTGAGTGCTGATGAGATTGCCCAGGAGATCGAAAACAACGCTCAGGGTATTCTGGGCTATGTGGTGCGCTGGGTGGATCAGGGCGTTGGCTGTTCGAAAGTGCCGGATATTCATGATGTGGGTCTGATGGAGGATCGCGCGACTTGCCGGATCAGCTCGCAAGCCCTGTCGAATTGGCTGCATCATGGGGTTGTGTCCGAAGAGCAGGTGATGGCGGGCATGCGCAAGATGGCGGAGGTGGTTGACCGTCAGAATGCCGGTGATGCGCTCTATGAGTCGATGGCGCCGGGGTTCGATGGCGTGGCGTTTGCCGCGGCGTGTGATTTGGTCTTCAAGGGCCGGGTCCAGCCGAGCGGTTATACCGAGCCGGTGCTGCATGCGCGGCGGTTGCAGAAGAAGGCGGCCTGAGCGGGGGAGCGCCTGCCGCGTGCCCCCATTCGGGAGCCCTTGGCAGGCGCTGGCCGGTCTTTGACCGGCTGCCTCCGGCGGGGATATTTGTAAAGCAGAGAAGCAAGGGCGTCTGAGACGACCTTGAAGGAGATGAGATGATGATTTCACTGGACCAGGCGCGGGCGATGGTGCGCGGTACGTTGGAGAAGGGCCGTGCGATGGGGTTGAAGCCCTTGTCGGTGGCGGTGCTGGATGCGGGCGGTCATGTGTTGGCGTTTGAGCGCGAAGATGGTGCGAGCCCGGGACGGTTTGAGATTGCGCGCGGCAAGGCTTATGGCGCGGTGATGTTGGGGATGCCGGGCTCGGCGCAGATGGCGCGGGCCGAGGAACAAGCCTATTTCATCGCGGCGGCCAATGGCGCGTTGGGCGGCAAGATGATCCCGGTGCCGGGCGGTGTTTTGGTGAAAGACGGCGCGGGCGCGGTGATTGGTGCCGTTGGCGTGACAGGTGACACCTCGGACAATGACGCAGAAGCGGCGCTGGCGGGCATTGCGGCGGCGGGTCTTGAGGGTGCTGCGTGAAGCGGCGGATCTCCTCAGGGTCGGCATTTGAGGCGGAGATCGGCTATTCGCGGGCGGTTGTCTGTGACGGGTGGGTCTTCGTCGCCGGAACCACAGGCTTTGATTATGCCACGATGGAGATCAGTGACGATGTTGCGGTGCAGGCCGAACAGTGTTTCCGCAATATCGACAAGGCGTTAACGGAGGCCGGTGCCTCAATGGCGGATGTGGTGCGGGTCAATTACATCTTGCCCGATGGCAGTGATTGGGAGGCCTGTTGGCCAGTCACCCGCGCTTGGCTGGGGGCGGCGCGGCCAGCGGCGACGATGATCATTGCGGGCCTTCAGGACGCGCGGATGAAAATCGAGATCGAAGTCACCGCACGGCTGCCGTAAGTGCCCAATTTGCGGGCAGGTGCGCAGATGCACAGCGGAATCTGCGAGGGCTGTGGGTTTCCTCACGCGTCGATGGCTTATATAGAAGGCCAACGCGCGACGGAGGTACCATGGCCCGCCCAGTGATTGGCATCATCGGCAATCATCACCTGATCAATGATGAATATCCGACCCATGCGGGTGGGACGATGAACTCCGCCGCGATTGCCGAGGTCTCCTGCGGCATGCCGATGTTGATCCCGGCCGATCCGCGCTTTGTCTCGACCGAGGAGTTGATGGAGACCTGTGACGGGTTCCTGTTCACCGGCGGGCGGCCTAATGTGCACCCAGAGGAATATGGCGAGGCGGAGACCGAGGCCCATGGTGCGTTCGACAGGGCGCGGGATGCGGTGGCCTTGCCGCTGATCCGGGCTTGTGTCGCGCGCGGACAGCCGATTTTGGGCGTCTGTCGCGGGTTCCAGGAGGTCAATGTGGCCTTGGGCGGCACGCTTTACCCAGAGATCCGGGATTTGCCGGGGCGGATGAACCATCGGATGCCACCCGACGGGACGCTGGATGAGAAATTCGAGATCCGCCACAAAGTGACCTTTACGGAAGGTGGCCCGTTCCATCGCTTGATGGGCGCGCGTGAGGTGATGACCAACACGCTGCATGGGCAGGGGATCAAGACGGCCGGCTCTCGGGTGATCATTGATGGCCATGCCGATGATGGCACGCCAGAGGCGATCTATGTGGCCGATGCGCCGGGTTTCACACTGTCGGTGCAGTGGCATCCGGAATATCGCGCCGCCGAAGACCCGGTCTCGCGCCCCTTGTTCGAGGCGTTTGGCGCGGCGGCGGCGGCTTGGGCGGCGGGGCGTCGCCCGGTTTCGGTCGCGGATGTGGCCTAAGCTCTATCGTTGGGCTATGTCTGAGCCAAACGGTCGGATTGGGCCGAGGCTTGAACATCGAGGGCTGCGTGAATGACCTATGATCCAGACAATGTTTTTGCGAAAATCCTCAGCGGCGATCTGCCATCCGAGCGGGTCTATGAGGATGACGACACCGTTGCTTTGATGGATATCATGCCGCGCGCAGATGGGCATGTGCTGGTGATCCCGCGCAGCGCGGCGCGGAATATCCTTGATGCCACGCCGGAGCAATTGGCGGCCTGCATGGCGACGGTTCAGAAGATCAGCCATGCGGTCATGACGGCGTTTGAGGCCGAGGGCGTGACCCTGCAGCAGTTCAATGAGGCGGCCGGCGGGCAGGAGGTGTTCCACCTACATTTCCATATCTTGCCCCGCCATGCGGGCGTGTCGCTGCGCCCGCCTGGCAAGATGGGCGACCACGCGGTGATCGCGGCGCATGCGGACAGAATCCGCGCTGCCTTGGCCGGTTAGGTGGCGCGGGGTCCTCTGGCCTCATGAATCGCGCGGCGAATGCGGCGCCAGGTTTCGGCCTGGTCTGCGCGACCGGCGGCTTCCTCGACCAGAACCCGCTGCGCCGCCTCGGCTTCCGCTCTGTCGCCATGGGCGCGATAGAGTGAGCGGGCATAAGCGATGATTTCGTTCATCTTCATTGGTCTCTCCTCCTGTTTTGGTGTTGAGAAGGTCCCTCGGGGCTTCAGTGTAGCATAGTTTTTGGGGTTTCAGGCAAGGCGTGCGGTTGCCAGCGTGTCTTTGCCGATCTCGGCTTGGGGGTTGAGGCGCTAGCCGTAGAGCCGCAACATCTCTTGCAGGTCCTCGAAGGTATTGGCCTCTTGCACGGGCTTATCCTTGCGCCAGCGGGCCATGCGGGGGAAGCGGAGCGCGACGCCGGATTTGTGCCGGGGGCTGGCCTGAATGCCCTCAAACGCGATCTCGAACACATGTTGCGGGGTGACCGCGCGGACCGGGCCGAACCGTTCCAGGGTGTTTTTCCGCACCCAAGCGGTGATTTCACGAAACTCGGCGTCGGTTAGGCCGGAATAAGCCTTGGTGAAAGGCACCAGATCATTGTCTTTCCAGACCGCGAAGGTGAAATCGGTGTAAAGCGTTGCGCGGCGGCCCGACCCGGCCTGGGCATAGATCATCACCGCATCGATGGTCAGCGGATCGACTTTCCATTTCCACCAATCGCCTTTCTTGCGGCCCGAAAGATAGGGGGCAGAGAGGCGCTTCAGCATCAGACCCTCGGCGCCGACCTCGCGGCTGATCTCGCGCGCGGCGGTCAGATCGGGCCAGTCGGTTGCCGGCACAGCCGCAGAGAGGCGTAGCGGTGACCCAGGCGGCAGATCGGCGATGATCGCCTCCAGCGCGGCGCGACGATCCGCCAAGGGCTGCGCGCGGATATCGGCACCGTCTTTTTCCAAGAGGTCATAGGCCATCAGGATCACCGGGGCCTCGGCCAGCAGTTTTTTCGGCACGGTTTTGCGACCAATCCGGGGTTGCAACCGGGCAAAGGGCAGCGGTTTTTCATCGGCGAAGGCCAAGACCTCTGCATCGATCACCGTGCCATCTGGCAGGAAGTCCTTTAGTTGCGCCAATTCCGGAAAGCGATCGGTCATCAACTCTTCGCCGCGCGACCACAGGAAATGCTGCCCTTCGCGCAAGATGAACTGGCCGCGAATACCGTCCCATTTCCGCTCGGCCAGCCAATCGCTGACCGGGCCGAGGGCTTCGGGGACGCCGTCCAGTTGATAGGCCAGGTAGAACGGGTAGGGGCGGGAGAGATCGGCGCTCGGGTCCGGCGTCTCGATCAAGGCGTGATAGCTGGTGGTCTCGGGCGTCCAATTGCCCATCAGCCGGTGGGTCAGATCAGGTTCATCCATACCCGTGGCTTGCGCCAGCGCCCGCGTCATCAGTTTCTGGCTCACCCCCATGCGCCAGCCGCCGGTGATCAGTTTGTTGAACACAAAGCGCTCTGTTGGTGGCAGCTGATCCCAAGCCGCTGTGATCGCGGCCTTTTTCTCCTCTTCCTCCGCCTTGTCGAGGCTGCGGAGGGTGGTGATCCAATGGGTGAGTGTATGGTCGCTGGTCTGCGTCGCGGGTGGCAGCACCAGCGCGATGGTCTCGCTGAGATCGCCCACGACAGGGTAACACTCCTCGAACAGCCATAGCGGGATGCCGGCCACTTCTGCGGCCCATTCGCGGAGTTTGGTTGTGGTCACGGTTCGGCGTGGTCGGCGGCCAGACAGGAGCGCGATGGTCCAGAGTTTGTCATCATCGGGCGCGGCGCGGAAATAGGCGGCGAGGGCCGCGGTTTTGACGCTGGTTTTGGTGGTTTGGTCCAGCGCGGTGAAAAGGGCGGCGAAACGGTTCATTCGGGCGCCGTCTGATAGGGCACGGGGGTCTCCAACGTGCCGAGGATCAGATGTAGACCGATGAAGCCGGGCCCGCCGCGCGAGAGGCTGACCCGACTGTCGCGCGCAAGGTCGCGATGATCGCCAAGGGTGAAGACGTGATCCTCTGGGACGGTGAACAGGGGTGTATCATCGAAGCGATGCCCCTCGGTCAGGTTCAGAATCGGATAGCTGGCACCGTTGGGCAGCGTTTCCAGGTTTTGCGGGATGTCACATGTTGGAGCGGTGTCAGGTGTCTCGGCAGGGCAGGTGGGCAAGGCACCGGTGGCGTCCGCTCGGCGCTGGATGGTGAATGGCGGGAGGGGGGCTATCGTCACTGGCGTGGCGTCGATATGGAGAAGGCCGCCGATCATCTGAACGGTTTGACCTGGCAGGGCGACGACACGCGCCATCTCGATCCGGCCCTGGGTTTGATGGGTGTAGAGGATCACGTCGCCAGGCTGCGGGTCGGCCGCGCCGGGGAAGATGCGTTCAGACACGGTGCAGAGGCCGCGGGGCACGGTGGGCGACATCGCCTCGGTCTCCGGGGAGAAGCTGCGATGGGTGCCGATGGTGCAGCGCAGGCAGAAGCAGAACTCTTGTGCGAGCGCGGGGGCCGCTATGACCATCAGGGTTAAGGCGAGGCCAATTTGTCGGATCATTCCGTGACCTCCGCATCCTGTGGGTCATCAAGCGTTTCGCCGCCGTAATCGGTCTCAACAATGCCCGCGTCATAGCCTTGTTCGGTCAGCCAACGAGAGAACTGAGCGGTATAGCCGTGGGTGACAAAAACCCGTTCTGCACCAGTGGCTTCAACGGCGGCGTTCAGCCCGCTCCAATCGGCGTGATCCGAGATCACAAAACCCCTGTCGGCGGCGCGGCGGCGGCGCACACCGCGAAGCCGCATCCAGCCTGAGGCAAAGCTGGTCGAAGCCGCCCCAAAGCGGCGCATCCAGGCCGAGCCGAGTGCTGAGGGCGGGGCGATAACCATCGCGCCGGGAAAGGCTTTGGCATCGAGATCGGGGGTGACATTGGTCGTCTCCGGCAGAGACAGGCCCTGGGCGCGGATCACCTGATTGGTCGCCTCGATCGCGCCGTGGGTCAGGATCGGGCCGATGGCCGGGTCCAGCAGGCGCAAGACCCGCTGCGCCTTGCCAAGGGAATAGCATCCCAAGATCGAGGCGCGCCCGGCGGCGACATTTTCCGCCCACCAGGCGTTGATTTCTTGCGCCAAGCTGGCTTGGTCGGGCCAGCTATAGATCGGCAGTCCAAAAGTGCTTTCAGTGATGAATGTGTGGCAGCGGACGGGCTCGAACGGTTCCGACAGCCCGTCATCAATGGTTTTGTAATCACCCGACGCGACCCAAACCTCGCCCGCCACCTCGACACGGATCTGGGCTGAGCCCGGGACATGGCCGGCGGGGTGAAAGCTGACGGTTGCGCCGCCGATCTCGCGGGTCTCGCCATAGGTGATTGTTTTTAAGGGAATATCACCCAACCGGTGGCGCAGAACCGGGGCCGCGCTCTCGGTCGCGAGATAGGCTTGGTGACCGGCGCGCGCATGATCGGCATGGCCATGGGTGATCAAGGCGCGCTCCACCGGTCGCCAGGGGTCGATATAGAAATCGCCAGCCGGGCAGTAGATGCCACGATCGGTGAAGGTGAGGACCATGCGCTGCCTTTCCGTTGCCCGATCCAAGATAGGGCGCGAGACGGGCGGCGGCTACTCCTCTTCCTCGTCCTGCGGGATCAATGTGATCGTACCGGCCTCCTGCAATTCGCGGATCGCAGTGACAATTTCGGCCATCGCCGCCTCGCCCTCTCTAAGCCGGGGCGTGCCGAATGTTTCGGCCTCTTCGCGCAGTTGTTCGGCCATCCGTTTTGACATGTTTTCGAACAGGAACTCGACGGCGATGGGGGATTCCACCATGCCCGAAGCGAAGGCGACGACGGTTCTTTCCGGGTCGATCTGGCGCAAAACCTTGGGCACATCCGTCGGTTTCAGGCGCTTTGGAATATGATCAAAGGTAAAGATCGCCTTGCGAACGGCTTCGGCAAAGCTGGCATCGCGCGTTTCAAGCCCGTCCATGATGGCGTCGCGGATCGAGCCTGAAGCGGCATTCAGGATTGCGCCGATCCGGTCGACAGCGCTGTCGTTAAAGGCGGCCTTGGGTTTGTTTTCAAGCTGGGTAAGTAAGGTTGCGCCGATCCGGTCCACCATTTCGGGGGAGACTGTGCCGGTGAGCGAGACCGCATGGGCGATCACTTCGGCCCGATCCTCGGGCATCTTGCCAAGCAGGGTCGCGGCGCGCGCGACGTCGAGCTTTGAAAGCAAGATTGAGCACACTTCGGCACTTTCTTGGGCGATGAGCGGTGTGAGCTCCTCATCATCCAGTTCCGCGAGTTGGGTCCACGGATCAGCCGGAACATTGGCATTTGCCTCGGCCAGCAAGCCGTCGCGGGCGTTGGAGGAGAGATATGGCTCCAACAAAGCGAGCGCGTCCGGCAGACCGTCCGGAAATGTGAGCGCGAGATTGTCGAGCGCGGATGTGAACTCCTGCACGACACTGGCCAATGTCACGCGATCGATATGGCTGAGCGTGGCCATATATCGCGCGAGGCGTTCTTGTTGTTGCGGGGTCAACCGGTCCAACGCCAATGCCACATCTTCGGACAGAAGCAGCCGAACGATCACGGCCGCCTTTTGTCCGGAGCTCAACTTTCGCACTCTCAACCGCCCGCCGACCCCTTCGGCGACCGGGTCATCTATCAAATCGGCATCCCGCAGCATTGCATTGCCCCATTACCCCATTGTCCCACCTATGATGCAGCATCCCGTTTCAGGGTTAAGCGTAGGTTTCTGCAGCGGCGTAGAAATCGGCCAGATTTATAGAGAATTTCCCTAGTAATCTGTGGTTTGGCCGGTGGCGATGGCTTGGATCAGCGTGGTTTCTGCCCATGTGCCGGCGCCATTTCGATTGCGAATCTGGTCTAGTTCTTGCCGCGCCAGATTGTAACGCTCGGCCAGCACATGCGCCTGGCCAAGATATGATCGCGCCAAAAGGTTATCCGGGTCGGCGTCGAGGGCCCGGTCATAATAGGCCAGCCCAAGCGCTACACGCCCGGCTTGGCGGTGGGTAAACCCGAGCATGGTCAGCACATGGCTATCGTCTTGGTTCGATATTTGGTTTAGCGCGGCGATGGCATCGCCATAGCGCGCGGCATAGGCCAACTCGCGGGCCGCCTCGTAAAGAGCCTCATCGCCCAACCGGCTTTCGCGGATCACCACGCAGCGACCGATCACACCATCCCAGATAAACCCTTCATCGCAGGTCATCGTCGTTTCGGTCGGGGTTGGCGGGCTATCATCGGGACCGACGGCGAGAGCCTGACCCGGCAGGCAGACTGCGACTGCCAATAGCAAGGCGCGATACATGGCGTGAGGTCTCCCTTTCTCAAGATATGCCGGGCGCCACGGCGCGAGGAATCGGGTGCCATCTTGGATGGTATCAGGTCTTTTGGGGCTGCAGCAGCCGATTTGCGCTTCCGCCTCATGACACTCGGGGTGCGAGGCGTCGACACGCAACCATGTCCACCGCATGTGGTTAGGCCGAAAGTCTCTCCACCAGGAAATCAAAGACAAGGCGAATGCGGCGGCTGGTATGCAGCTCTTGGTGCGTGGTGAGCCAGACGGGCACTGGGATTGGCAGAAATCCCGGCGGGTCGATCTTTTCGACAGACTCGGTTCTGCTTGCAATCTGCTCGGACATGATCCCGATCCCGAGGCCCTTTCGGACCATTTCCCAAATCGCGACGGTGTTCGAGGAGAGAAGGGGGAAATTGGCGTGGCTGAGGTTCAACCCGTGTTGGCGCAAGACCTCAATCATGCGGTCGGTCTGGTCGACCCCGATAAAGACGTGATCGATCAGATCATCGACGGTCTGCGGGCGGCCATAACGCGCCAGATAAGACGGCGCAGCATATAGATGACCCATGCTGCCCGGTAATTTACGCGCCACCAGATCGGGCTCCTTTGGGGGGACATGACGGATCGCGATATCGGCCTCTCGACGACGCAGGTCGCTGATTTCATTGGAGACACTGATTTCTATGCGGATCGCGGGCGCTTGCGCGCGCAGGTCCGCGAGAATGTCGGGCAGGATATAGGCCGCGGTGGAGTCGGCGGCCGAGATCCGCACGTCGCCCGCGATCTCTTGCGACTGTCCGGCGGCGGCAAGAGATATCCGGGTCGCGGCCTCGCCCATATCGCGCACATGGTCGAGAAGATCGACACCGGAGGGTGTGAGGACCAAGCTTTTGCCGACCCGATCAAAAAGGGTCACACCAAGCGTCTCTTCCAACGCGGTGACTTGGCGGCCAAGAGTTGGTTGCGCCTGACCCAAAACGCGGGCTGCGGCGGACAGCGAGCCTTCTTCGACCGTGGCCAGAAACGCCCGGACCTGGTTCCAGTCGAAGGAGATTGATCGCCAATCCATGCAAAAATGCATATAATAAGTACAAAAATATGCAATTTCTTTTGAATGGGAACCTGGGTAGGTGGCGCCAAAAGGAGCACATCATGGACAGTATGACATTTTGGGACCGTACCGCCGCGCGCTATGCGAAATCCCCGATCAAAAATATGGAAGCCTATGAGCACACGATGGCGCGGACCCGCAGCTATCTGCGTGAGGGCGATCATGTGTTGGAGATTGGCGCCGGTACGTCGTCGACCGCGATCCTTCTGGCGCCTTTGGTCGCTCAGTACACCGCCAGCGATATCTCGGCTGAGATGGTCGGTATCGGCCGCGAGAAGGTCTGGAACGCGGGTCTGAAAAATCTCGACGTGGTCCAAGCCGAGGCGGATGCAGACACAATTGGCACACCACCCTATGATGCGGTTTTGGCCTACAATCTGTTGCATCTGCTGGAGGACATGAACGCTGGCGTGACGCAGGCCTATGCGCAACTGAAACCCGGCGGGTATTTCATCTCCAAAACCGTGTGCTTGCGTGGGAAATGGTATCTGCGCCCGGTGATCTGGGCGATGCAAGCTATCGGTAAGGCGCCGTTTGTCGCCTTCCTGTCGGGGGCAGATGTGGAGCATGTGATCGCAGGGGCTGGGTTCGAACTGGTCGAGACCGACACCCATCCGACCGGTGGAATCAGCCGCTTTGTGGTGGCCCGGAAACCGGACCGTTGAACCTCATCGGCCTTTGACACCGCTCGCGCCGCTCCATAGTTTGGCGAAAACGGGCAGGGTGCAGGCGATGTCAGAGCTACCAGAGTATTATTTCCGCATCCGCGAAAACGGCGCGGCGGTGTTTCGGGTCGATACCGAGAACCGCCAACGCCGGATCGAGATGCAGGAGATTGCCGTGGTGAATATCCGCAACGGCAATGTGAAGCCCCATGGCGAGCACGTTCTGACCGACGAAGAGCAAACCGTGATTGCCGAGTGGATGGAGGAGCGCCGAGCGGTCCTAGCGGATCGTGACATCGACGATATCCACCGGGCAGTCGATTATCTGAATCTGACGACGCATTGGGCGCAAAGCCGAGCCTCGGATGAGGACCTAGAGGATGTGACAGACCGGCTCTTGCTTGCGATGCATGATCTGCGCAGCGTCTTGGTGCGCAAAAAGGCGGATCGGTTGATGAAGGGGTCAGGTGGCGGTGCCGCCACTGGATGACATCTGCGGACCGGAAGGTCTCAGGGGTGCGCATGATGGTGCCCGCCGAAATCAGCGACCCATTTCAGTTCCAGGAGATACGGGCGTTGCGTGGCAGTAGTGCCAGCGCCGACGCTGACAGCTATAGGTCCAAACGAATTGAGCCAGAGTGCCACCCCTTGCGGCCTGAAAGAGTAGCGCCAATGCGGGCCGCTCGGCGGCATTCCGCATAGTCCCAGCAGAAAAATTCTCAGCGAAGTCCTGCGATGGCCTCGCGCCGTTTTTGGCAGTTGCTGGCTGGTTTGCAGGCGCGGTTTTGCCGGTGATTGCGCTTGTACCGGTCGGCGCTGTTGGTTGGCCTTCCAACCCTAGGCAATGAAAGGCAGACCTATGTCACTTGCGAGCGAAACTGAACGACAGATGCTTGATCTGATCAATGTGGAGAGGGCCAATGCCGGTCTGAACCCGTTGAAACTGAACACTCTCCTCAACCAGTCCAGTGAGGATCACAGCACCTGGATGATCAACACCGACACATTCTCCCATACCGGACAGGGGGGATCATCCGCCACGGATCGTATGCAGGCCGCAAACTATCCGTTTGAAGGCTCGTGGGCGTCTGGCGAGAACATCGCCTGGCAGTCCGAACGTGGCGCAGATGGGATTGCGGATGATGTGATCCAACTTCACCAAGGATTGATGGAAAGCCCCGCGCATCGCGCAAACATTCTCAACCCCGACTTCACCGAGATCGGGATTGGCATCGAACGTGGCGACATGGAGGGCTTCGACTCTGTTGTTGTGACACAGAACTTTGCGCGGACCGATGGCGATACCTCTGGGTCCGTCGAACCCGATGCCGCGCCAGAGCCCGTGCCAACACCTGAGCCAGATCCGGCCCCTGCACCAGACCCGACCCCAGAGCCGACCCCCGATCTGGCCCCAACGCCAGAGCCCGAGCCACAGCCAGATCCCACACCCACCCCGACACCAGAGCCAGATATGGTCGGTTGCGACGACACAGATGTGCAATTTGGGACAACCGGCGATGATGAGATCACGGCCGAAGGCGATTGGGCGATGGTCTTCGCAGATGCTGGCAATGACACGGTCACGGGGTCGGACGGTCACGACTATCTTGATGGCGAGGCAGGTGACGACGCATTGACGGGCGAGCAGGGGGACGACGCTCTGATCGGGGGTGAGGGCAACGATGCTTTGGACGGCGGCGAGGGGATGGATTATCTCGTCGGAGGTGCCGGTGACGACATCATGACCGGCGGATTAGGTGAAGATGTCTTCCATTTCATCGGTGGCAATGACAGGATCACCGACTTTGCCCTTGGCGAAGATGTCCTGGTCCTTGATGCGTTCCTTGTCAATTTTGGCATCGCTTTCGAAGCAGCCTTCTCCGATGCCGCCGAAGTGGTCGATGGCAATGCGGTTGTCGATTTCGGTGATGGCAACGCGCTGACACTGGACGGGATCACAGATGTCGCCGAGATGGACGTCTTTTGGTTCATGTGCTGATCAAGCAGGCGTCGATGTTTGATTGAAGAGAGGGCGCGGCAAGGAAACGGGCCGCGCTCTCGAGGCTGATGTCGTTCAAACGAGCGCGACCGAGATACCAAACTGCACCGTATATCTGCGGTGCTGGCGATGACATGCCTAACGGCGTTGGAAATTCCTCGAGAAATGGGTGGGAGCAGAGAGCATTCGAAGAAACCGATGGCCGCCGAGCCAATCGGCGGCACCATTAATACGAGCGATGGCGGATTTCTCTAACACACGGCTTGGGTGGCAGCGGGCGAATAGCGCGATCAACCAGACCCGGGCGTGGGTGTTTGCTTAAGAGCACCCAAAGCGACGGGGATCTGTAGGCTTGGCGACGGTTCTGTCTGATATCCGATCTCCTCGGGCGGTTTGATCAAAATCAATGTGTTGGTTGGGGTTCCGGCCATAATTCAAACAGTATTGAGGAGATTGTTGCGACGAAACTGAGCGATGTGAATCTTTTCGAGCCGTCCGACGGTTCGGTGATCGCCGGGTGTCACGAAACACCGTCAGTCGAGATCGTAGATAATCAAAGAACCTACGGCCTGTTCAAACAGAGAAGCCCTTTGAGAGACTGTTAAATCGTTATGGATGCTGGGGTTTGAGGAGCGTGGTCATATGAGGTTTGTTCTTTCGGTATTGATGATTTTTGTGCTGGTATCATGCAGCTTCGAACCTCAAGCTCCTAGGGTTCAGATACAAGATGGGCTGGAGATTGATGGTGATATTCAATGCACATCGCCTTTGGAAAGGCCGGATCTCTTTGAATTTGGAACTCTTGTGATTGGCGATCTTTCGTTTGAGAACTCTCGTTATACGATTCATTTTGAATCTACCGAAAACCGACTGACCATAGAGGATTTGCAGCTTGGCTGCAGTATTTCACTGGTTTCCCATTATTTTGACTCGCCGCCGCGCCGACCAGTTATTTCTTCCCTGAGCGATAGGGCATCTCCATATTGGGCTGAGATAGATCGCCGCCTTAGCTCAGCTTATGATGAGTGCGAAAGACACGATTATGCCCCTCGCCCGAGAGTTGATGACCCAGGCGCCGACGCCATCACCTTTTCCCGATGCGGTCTCTTCGTCGATCAACATTCTCTAGAGATAGAGATTGGATCACATGCAGATAACATCGCCATATATGGTCTCTTTGGGCATATATTCATATGGAAACCTCGAGAGTAGCTCGCGACAGCTCTATATCTCATCAACAACAGATCATGACATTCATTCTGGTCGTTCATCACCAGAGAAACTGAGAACCTATCGACTATATCGACTGAAAATCACCGCGTCCTTGCGCGGGCCGGTCACCTGCCAGCGGCTGGACCATCTCGGCGAGTCGGCAAAGTCATAGCGCACGCGGTAGCTGTCCGGTGCGCAGAAATGGTCGGCTTCGGGCGTTGTCGGATCGACCTTATGGAATGGGCGGCCGTCCTCGAAGAACACCTCAAGCCCATGGGTCCCATCGCGCCAAAGATAGCGCCGCTCGGCCTGCATCGGGGGGGCATCGCCATAGTGGAGCAGGCCGGTTTCGATCTGCAAAAGCCCGTCTCCGTCCGGCACCCAATGCGCTTCGCCGGTCAGGTGCCCGGTCAGCTTCGCCCGGCGATCCTCGATCTGGCGCTCGAGCCGCCAGACGCCCTCAAGCGCGGCCAGAGAAATCACTCGTCAAACACCCCGGATGAGACATTGCCCCAATCGTCGATGAAGCGGAGCGCGGTGGCGCCGTCATACTCGACATCATAGCAATCCCATTCGTCGCCAGGCGGCCATTGGCTGCAATAGCGGCCCTCCTCGGCACGCCAATAGCCCCAAGAGGTCTCGCCATAGCGGTAAAGCGTGCGACCGGAGGGCAGGAAGCGCTGGAAAGCGTCGTTTTCGTAGATCAGGTCGTGAGTGGTCAGAATCTCGGTGATCCCGGCATCATCAAGCCGGACCCAATCGTCAGCCAAAGCGACACCCGGAACGAGCAACGCCGCCAGTGCCAAAACGCTCCGCATCCTCCTGCGACCTCCTCGTGCCTTGTTCCTTGCGCCTCACCGCCATATGAGAGCGCCGAATGCCCCCGAAAAGCAAGGCCTGCCCATGATCCCCCGTTACGCCCGCCCCGAGATGACCGCCATTTGGGACCCCGCCACCAAGTTCCGCATCTGGTATGAGATCGAGGCCCATGCCTGCGATGCACAGGCCAAGCTTGGCGTGATCCCGCAGGAAAACGCGGATGCGGTCTGGAAGGCCAAAGATGTGGAGTTCGACGTGGCCCGGATCGATGAGATCGAGGCGGTCACCAAGCATGATGTCATCGCGTTTCTCACCCATCTGGCCGAGATCATCGGCAATGATGAGGCGCGGTTCGTGCATCAGGGCATGACCTCGTCGGATGTGCTCGACACCACGTTCAACATCCAACTGGTGCGTGCGGCGGATATTCTGTTGGCCGATATGGATCGGCTCTTGGCGGCGCTCAAGACGCGCGCGCTGGAGCATAAGATGGATGTGCGGATCGGGCGGTCACATGGCATTCATGCGGAACCGACCACTATGGGCCTGACCTTCGCGCGGTTTTATGCCGAGATGGATCGCAACAAAAACCGGCTGGAAAAGGCCCGCTGGGAGGTGGCGACCGGCGCGATTTCCGGCGCGGTCGGGACCTTTGCCAATATCGACCCGGCGGTGGAAGAGCATGTCTGTGAGCAGCTTGGCCTGCGGGCGGAGCCGATCTCAACCCAGGTGATCCCGCGGGACCGGCATGCGATGTTCTTCGCCACGCTTGGGGTGATCGCCTCCTCAATCGAAAACATCGCCACCGAAATCCGGCATATGCAGCGGACCGAGGTTTTGGAGGCCGAAGAGTTCTTCTCCAAGGGTCAAAAGGGGTCCTCGGCGATGCCGCATAAGCGCAACCCGGTTCTGACCGAGAACTTGACCGGTTTGGCGCGGTTGGTGCGGATGGCGGTGGTGCCGGCGATGGAGAATGTGGCGCTTTGGCATGAGCGCGACATCTCGCATTCCTCGGTTGAGCGCGGGATTGGGCCGGATGCGACGGTGACGCTGGATTTCGCCCTGAACCGGCTGGCGGGTGTGGTCGAAAAGCTGGTGATCTATCCCGACAATATGCTCGCCAATATGAACAAGTTCCGCGGTCTGGTGATGAGCCAGCGGGTGCTTCTGGCGCTGACCCAAGCCGGGGTGAGCCGGGAAGATGCCTATCGCCTGGTGCAGCGCAACGCGATGAAGGTCTGGGAAGAGGGCAAGGATTTCAAAACCGAGCTTCTTGATGATGCAGACGTCACCGCCGCGCTTAGCCCCGCCGAGATCGAAGAGAAGTTCGACCTGGGCTATCACACCAAACATGTGGACACGATTTTCGCGCGGGTGTTCGGCGACTAAGACTTGACGATGTTCGCTATATGTTCCAGGCTGTTTTCAAACCAATGGAGACAGACATGAAGCCGCGCATCAGCATGATCACCCTTGGCGTCAAAGACCTGCCACGCGCGGTGGCCTTCTATCGCGATGGGCTGGGTCTGCCGAAAATCGACAGCCCGCCCAGTGTGGCGTTTTTCAATCTCAACGGCAGTTGGCTGGGCTTGTTTGGCCGCGATGCCTTGGCCGAAGATGCCGGCGTTTCAGGCGCGGGGCAGGGGTTTTCCGGTGTGACCCTGTCGCACAATCTTGCGTCTGAGGCAGAGGTCGACGCGCTTTTGGAGGAGGCCGTTGCGGCGGGCGCCACGCTGGTCAAAGCCGCAGCAAAGGCCGATTGGGGCGGGTATCACGGCTATTTCAGCGATCTGGACGGGCATCTCTGGGAGGTGGCTTATAATCCATTTGGCTGGATTGGCCCTGAGGATACGCCGTCCGTGTAACTGCCTGAGCCGGTGTTCTGGCGGCGCTTTGTCCTGCATGCGCGGCAAGGCTGATTGTCTTTTGGCCGATCCGTGCTAGGCTTTGACCTGCAAGAGACGAGCTTAAGATCGACCAACAGGGAGACGCCTGATGCGTATCAAGACCCTTCTGGCCGCCTTGGCGCTGATGACAGCCCCAAGCTTCGCCATCGCCGAATGCAGTTGGGGCCACGGCAGCAATGAAGCTTCGATCAGTTGTGCTCAGGGAACGACCTGGGATGCTGAGAGCCAGCGCTGCGTGACAAGCGTCAGCAGCTAAAGACCGGGAGATATGATGGGAAAACACGCGCCCCAAAACGGGTGGCGCGTGTTTTCCTGATCGTGACGTCTTAGCTCAGCCCCGCGCAGAACTCTTTGATGCGCGTGCAGGCGTTTTTTAAGTTGTCATCCGAAGTGGCGTAGGACACGCGGAAATTCGGGCTAAGCCCGAACGCGCCGCCAAAGACGACGGCCACGCCTTTTTCCTCCAGCAGCGCGGTCGCAAACGTCTCGTCGCTATCGATCACCGTGCCCGCCGGTGAGGTCTTGCCCATGCAGCCCGCGATCGACGGGTAGACATAAAACGCGCCCTCCGGTGTCGCGCAGGTGATGCCCTCAGCCGCGTTCAGCATCTCAACGACCAGATCGCGGCGACGTTTGAAAATCTCATTGTTTTCAGGGATGTAATCCTGCGTGCCGTTCAGCGCCTCGACCGCCGCCCATTGGCTGATCGAGGAGGGGTTGGAGGTCGATTGCGACTGGATTTTCCGCATCGCTTTGATCAACTCTTCGGGGCCGGCGGCATAGCCGATCCGCCAGCCGGTCATCGCATAGGCTTTGGAGACGCCGTTACAGGTCAGCGTGCGGTCATACAGCCCAGGCTCCACTTCCGCCGGCGTGGCGAACTTGAAATCGCCATAGACCAGATGCTCATACATGTCGTCGGTCATCACCCAAACATGCGGGTGGCGCATCAACACATCGGTCAAACCTTTCAGCTCCTCCGCCGTATACCCCGCGCCGGTTGGGTTGGAGGGTGAGTTGAAGATGAACCATTTGGTTTTCGGCGTGATCGCGGCCTCAAGCTGTTCGGGCGTCAGCTTGTAACTGGTCTGCGCCTGGGCCTCAGCAATCACCGGCTCCCCCCCGGCCAGGAGCACCATATCGGGGTAGCTCACCCAATAGGGCGCGGGGATCACCACCTCGTCGCCTGGATTCAGAGTCGCCATCAGGGCGTTATAAAGGATTTGCTTGCCGCCCGTACCAACAGAGACCTGGGCGGGCGTGTAATCAAGCCCGTTGTCGCGTTTGAATTTGGCGCAGATCGCCTGTTTCAACTCTGGGATACCGTCCGGCGCGGTGTATTTCGTCTTGCCCGCATCGATCGCGGCTTTTGCGGCATCTTTGATGTTCTGAGGCGTATCGAAATCGGGTTCGCCCGCACCCAGACCGATCACATCCTTGCCTGCAGCCTTCAACTCGGCAGCCAGGTTCGAAACCGCGATGGTCGGCGAGGGTTTCACACGGGACAGAGTGTCAGACAGGAAGGGCATCGGCGGTCTCCGGGGCTGGTCGGGCCGCGTCAGGCGGTCCGGTTTACATCAGGCAGGCCCATGCTTAGGGTCGCGCCGCGTCGCAATCAAGCGTGGAAACGGCGCATCGACGCGGATCATGGGCTGGTTAGATCGCAAGAATGGCCCCATGACCCGCACCGCATCTGAAGCAGGAGATCCCATGACCCAAGAGGCAATACTCGGCGCAGGCTGGTTTGACGAAGACACGGCGACCTTTGGCGACCGTCTGGCCGGTGCGCGTGATGCCGCCGGGTTGAGCCAGGCCGAGTTGGCGCGGCGCTTGGGAACCAAGACCAAGACCATCAAGGGTTGGGAAAACGATCAAAACGAGCCCCGGGCCAATAAACTGCAGATGGTGGCGGGGCTGTTGAACGTGTCGATCATGTGGCTCCTGACCGGGCAAGGGGAGGGGCTGGACGGCCCTGAAATGGTCGAGAGCTTGCCCACAGGTCTTGAAGACATGCTGACCGAGATGCGCAAGCTGCGCGCCGAGCAGGCGCAGATTGCCGAGAAAATGGGCCGGTTGGAAAAACGCCTGCGAGGTGCCCTGGCAGAGACCTCCTGATGCAAGAAGAGCCGCGTGACATTCGCCTAAAACGTCTGAAAATGCGGGCCGAGCATCGCGGGATCAAAGAGATGGATTTGATCCTGGGCGGGTGGGCGGCGGCGCATCTTGCAACCGCCTCCGACGCAGAAGTGGACCTGTTTGAGGCCATCTTGGCTGAGGCCGATCACGACCTTTACAATTGGGTGACGGGGCAGGCTGTTGTGCCAACGGCCTATGAGAATTTCATGGCTGAACTGTCCAAAACGATCAGTGGCGACAACGCCTAATCCCCGGCTTTTCGGCATGCGTGGCTCGCAATAAAACCCGTTTCGAGCGTTCCCACCGCCACTGGGGTGGATATCCCTTTCGACAATTTTCTCTTTAAATTTAACCGTTTATTAATGTTTGGTTAAGACATCGTAACCTGGGGTTACAAGTCTTGGTAGTATAATGGCCAAACGGAATGGGCGATCTGGTCCGGTCCCAGTGGCATTCGAACGATCGGATGCGTGGCGATGGTTTGAACGCTCCAGCGAGGGACGTTGCGCAGGTCTTTTCCACCGGCTGGCGACCATTGTCTTTGTCGTTGGACTTGCCGCACTGGGCAGCGCTTTCGCCGCAGTCCGCGCGGAGGCAATTTCCTGTTCAGTAGTCTCCGAGCCGGATGCGGCTGGTCGAACGCTATTTCAACGAATTGACTTTGGCGCAGATAGCTGCACGCCAATCGGATCTATCCCAAGCGACGGTGTTTTGATTGCGCTCACGGTGCCCCCCGCGCTGAGCGACAACATATATGACTTGATGTTCCGGATTCAGCCAAGGGCCGACATCTCTGATGTCTCACTTGACTGCGCCACATCTTTTGGCACGTCGACAGCGCCGCCCTTCTACCTGGCGTCTTATCGGGCGGACGTGGATGGACTGCCGAATGCATGCACCTTGCGTTACGTGGCTGATGTGACCGCCGTGACGGTTGAGTTCACGGCGACCGTGACGACCGATGGAAGCACAAAGACGGCCAGCCTAGATGTCACGAGCGTGCGCGAGGGCAGCAGCGCCGATACTGATGCACCGACCATCACCAGCCTGACACGGATCCGCCCGACGACAGAGTTGACCGGTGCCGTGCCGGAACTGGTCTGGCAGATTGCCTTTGATGAGGACGTCCAGAATGTCGATGTCAGTGATTTTGTCGCGACCGGAGGGGAAGGCTCTCTTGGTCTGCGTCGACTGACCGACCGCCAATATGAGATCACCTTTCAAGGCGCGGCGCTTATGTCCGGTAATGGGGCGGTGAAATTGAGCTTGGTGCCGGGGCAAGACATCACCGACTTGGTGGGTAATGCACTGACCGAAACCGCCCCGACCGGGGCCAATGAACCGAGTTTCATTTTGGATACGGCGCGACCGAGCCCCACGATCAGCAGCAGCGCAAGCGCCGCGACCAATCTCGCGGTGATCCCGCTGACAATCCAGTTTTCAGAAGCCGTGACCGAGTTGACCGTGGGTGATTTCATCGTCTCCGGCGGCGCGATCAGCGGGTTTTCAGGAACCGAAGCGGATTACAGCGCAAACCTGACCCCCTCGGGCGACGGTGTAATAACGGTCGACCTTCCGTCCGCCGCTGCATTGGATCAGGTGGGGCAACCCAGCCTGGCGGCGGAGACCTTCACGATCACATCGGATCGCCGCGCGCCACGTGTTGCGTCGATCGAACGCCGTACACCAAGTGATGCCTTGAGCAATGCGGACAGCCTGACGTGGCGGGTTGTGTTCGACGAACCCGTAACCGGCGTCAGCGCGGAGGATTTCACGCTCTCAGGAACCAGTGCGGATCTGTCTGTGGCCGCGATCGACTCAACTCAATATGACGTAACAGCCTCTGGCGGTCTTCTGGCGAGTTTCGAAGGCACCGTCAGCTTAGCGGTGACCGGGAGCGCGGCGATACAGGATCTGGCCACAAACTCGATCAGTGATCCGCAGCCGGTCGGAACAAATGAGAGCTATATGCTCGACAACATCGCCCCCGCCATCAGCTTGAGTTCAACCACGCCCGATCCGTTCGCCGAGGGCGATTTAACCCTTGTGATGCAAAGCGATGAGGTGATCCCAGGGTTTGGAAGCGGCGCACTTCAGATCACCAACGGCACGCTTACAAGTCAAAGCCAACCTAATGCGCGCACCCTGAACATCGTCATCACCCCGACCGACCCCGGACCTGTGACCGTGCGATTGCCAGCCGGTGCGTTTGGCGACGCCGCCGGGAATACAACCGGCGAAGCGACCCTATCGCGGGAATATGGCCCCGATGTCACCGCACCGCGGCTGGTTTCCGTCACGCGACTCCAGCCCGCGACAACGCCAAGCAACGCCGATACGCTGAACTGGCGCTTGGCATTCGATGAGCCCGTCATGGGTTTCGATGCCAGCGATTTGTCGATTGCCGGGGCTGTGCCCGGGACCGGGACCGTTGTGGTCAGTCCGATAACCGACATGCTCTATGATGTTGTGGTCTCTGGGGGAGATATCCCGTCTCTGAGCGGGACGGTCACCTTAGGTTTCGCGGTGGTCCAAAACATCACCGATCTCGCGGGCAATGCGCTCGCCAATCTCATCACGAGCAGCAGCCCGGATACGCGGGAGGCGCTTTTGGACAACACGGCGCCTGGCGTTACTCTGTCGAGCGGCGCCGCATCGCCAAGCAACGCGGCCAGCTTCCCGCTGATGATCGTCTTTGACGAGCCGGTGAGCGGCTTCGGTGATGGCGATGTGAGTGTCACGGGTGGCACGATCAGCGCAATTTCAGGCAGCGGCGCGACCTATAGCGCAACACTAACGCCGAGCGCCGATGGGATGGTGACGGCAATGGTCAATGCGGCGGTGGCTGTTGATGCCGCCGGCAACGGCAATCTCGCGGCCACCGCCCTTAGCATCCTGTCCGATCGGACCGTGCCAGACGTTGCGATATCCGGGCTGTCCGCTCTTATCACGGAAGCGGTGCCGCTGACCGTTCGCTTCTCCGAAGACGTCACTGGCTTTGTGGAAGCTGATATCGCGGTTGAGAACGCCACACTCTCTGGGTTTGCCGGGAGTGGCCGCGCCTATTCCGTGACCTTGACCCCAGATTCCGATGGTGCCGTCTCTGTTCAGGTTCCGGCAAGCCGGGCCGAGGATGCGGCGGGAAACGGCAATCAGGAGAGTGGAACGATAGCAGCGACAGCGGATTTAAGCCCGCCCGGCGTGTCGATCACCGGGCTTCCGGCCCTTCTAAACGGAGCCGCGACAATCACCGTGACATTCGATGAGCCCGTGAGTGGGTTTGACATCGCTGATCTGGTGCTCAGCAATGCTTCGGCCAGCGATTTGTCCGGAGCCGGTGCGGTGTATCAGGTCCTGCTAACACCTCTAGCCGATGGCCCGGTGACCGTGGGCGTCAGGGCAGATGCGGCCCAAGATCGGGCAGGGCGGTTCAATACCGTCTCGAACACTGCCACCGCGACCGCAGATTTGAGCGCCCCGTCGGTGATGATCACGGGGGTTCCGCCGGATCTGGCGGGGCCAACGCTTGTGACGATCCGGTTCAGCGCGCCGGTGACCGGGTTCACGGTCGCAGATTTGACGCTCAGCAATGCGCAGATCAGCATGTTTTCCGGGAACGGTGCAGAGTATCAGTTCACACTGACCCCAGAGGCGGACGGCCCCGTCAGCCTATTGCTGCCAGCCAATGCCGCTATCGATGCAGCGGGCAATGGCAATACAGCCCCCAATCCAATTTCTGCATTGGCGGATATGTCCGGCCCGACGGTCAGTGTTTCTGCTTTGCCGCCCATGATCACCGGCTCAACCTCAGTGAACCTGACGTTTTCAGAGCCGGTATTCGGCCTTGAGCTGAGCGATTTCGAAACCGTCAATGCACAACTGTCCGCGCTGACGGGCACGGGCAGCAGCTATACGCTTCAGATCACACCAGATGCGGATGGAGCGGTCTCGCTGCGCCTACCTGCCGGGCGGCTGAACGATGCGGCGGGAAATCCGAACCTTGCATCTGACTGGGTTGGCAGCGTGGCAGATATCTCCCCTCCGACCGTAACACTCTCGCCCCTGCCATCCGTTTTAGGGGCGCCGGTGCAGGTTTCTATCACGTTTAGCGAGGCGGTTTCCGGTCTTGAGGTCGCCGATTTCACGACCCTGAATGCGATGGTGTCGAATCTGTCTGGTGGCGGGGCGGGTTATCAGGTGACGCTCATCCCATCGGGGGACGGGCCCGTCGAGATGCAGTTACCCAGTGGTCGCGTTTTTGACGCTGCCGGTCATGCGAATGTGGCTTCCTTGGCCATCAACAGTGTTGCGGACATGACCGATCCCACGGTCAATATCACGCCATCGGTGACAACAGTCGCTGGCGCGCAGCCGATTACCATCGCATTTGGCGAACCCGTCATTGGATTCACGTTGGCTGATATCGTCGTCGCAAACGCGACGCTCACGAATTTCTCCGGAAACGAAGCGGTTTATACGGTGACGCTGACCCCAGAAAGCAATGGCCCGATCTTTGTTTCGATCCCGGAGGGCGTTGTAACTGACGGCGTGGGGCGGCCCAATCAAGCTTCGGATTTGTGGACAAGCCTGGGCGTCGTGCCGAAACCGACTGTGTCGATCACGGGGCTACCTAACCCAATCCTCGGACCGGCGCTTGTGCAGATCAGATTCTCCGAACCGGTCACTGGGTTCGAGCTTGGTGATATCCAAAGCAGCAATGCCGCCTTGTCGGATTTCTCCGGCTCCGGCGCGGATTATGCCGTGCGTGTGACCCCCCAAAATGAGGGTGCGGTTTCGCTTGGTATTCCCGAAGATGTGGCGGTCGCGACAAGCGGAGCTGGGAATGAAGCCTTTGTGATGCCGTCGGTGTTGGCGGACCTCACGCCGCCAACCGTTTCTTTGAGCGGCACACCAGCGCCTGTGGGCGTGGCCTACATGATCGCAGTTGTCTTTTCGGAACCGGTGACGGGGCTCGACCTCTCCGATTTCGTGACGGTCGGTGCAACCGTGACCCAACTCACGGGCAGCGGTGCTGTGTATCAGATGCAACTCACCGCGACCCAGATGGCGCATTCCGTTCGACTGCCTGAAAACGCCACCCAGGATGCCGCAGGTCGTGGGAACCGAGCCTCCACAGCATTCGAAATCGTCCCTGACGGACACCCGCCATCGCTTCAGATCAACGGTATGCCATCTTCATTAAGGGCAGGTGAACCGGTGACGCTCAGGTTCGACTTTTCGGAACCCGTCGTCGGCTTTTCATCGAACGACATCAATCTGATAAATGCGGTGATGCTGGGAATGTCGGGCGGGCCGCAACACTATTCGGTTGAAATAGCCCCCACGGGTGAGGGGCCTCTGAGCCTCAATGTGGCCGGTGGGGCCGCGCATGATGCATCGGGGCAGGGGTCAATGCCGGCGCGCCTTGCAGCAATGGTTGTCATCGATACAACGCATAGCGATGAGATCAGCGATTTCCTACAAGCGCGCTCCCGCGATTTAATCGCGGGTCAGCCGGGGCTTACGGAGTTCCTCAGAGGCCGCCAGTCGGGCCAGGTCATCGCAGATGTCAGCCGGGGGCAGGCCAGTTTGGATCTCCAGACCAATGGCGGAGGCCCAGTTTGGATGTCTTTCCAAGCGTCGCGCAGCGAAGATGACAGCGGGCAAGACGCGACCTATGCCTTGGCGGTTTTCGGCAGTCATTTGGAGCTTGGTCCGACCGCCATACTCGGTGCGATGCTGCAATTCGATCATGCTCAGATGATCGGCAACGGCGGTGTCGAGATTGAAGGTGACGGCTGGCTCCTCGGCCCCTATTTTGCGGCACATCTTCCGGGCCAACCGCTCTATTTTGAGGGGCGGCTGTTGAGGGGACAGGTCAAGAATACCCTAGCCCCGGCGGGGGGTGTCCCTGAGCAGTTCGAAGGGACGCGCTGGCTGGCCACATTGGCTGTAAGTGGCGCGCATCATGGCGAAAACCTCAGCACCTATCCAAGCCTGACGTTCAGCAGGGTCCACGACCGGCAAGATGCTTATTCCAATAGCGCGGGCGCCTTGGTCCCGGCCCAGAGGATCGCGTTGAGTGAGCTATCGCTTGGCGTGGATTTTGAGATGCCCTTTGCGCTGGATGCAGGAGATTTGACGATCACCTGGGGTGTTTCGGGTATCATGTCTCAGATCCACGGCGGCGGCGAAGCCTCAGCCTTTGTAACCGAAGAGGAGACTGTGCGCGGGCGTCTTGATCTCGGTTACATGCTTGATAACGGCCGCGGCCTGACATCCAACGCGCGCGCTTTCATGGACGGGATCGGGAGCAGGTCGGGTTTGGTGAGCTATGGCGTTGAAGCCGGATTCCAGCTCGAATTCTAAGAGTTCCGCCAAGGTCGCGGGCGGATTTTTGCCGGTTAGACGTCGGAAATCTGCCGCCTCGACGCAAATCCGGCGAGGTCTTAACTCCTTGTTGGTCTTTTTCCCGCATCTCTTGAATCGAGCAGATATGCGGAGTCACAAATGAGTATGCACGCCCCTGTCGCGGAGACGTCCAACCACGGTTTCATCACCGGGTATCTGGAATCCTTGTCTTTGGTAGAGCGGCTGCACAGGCTTCTGCTCGATGTCATCAAAGATGAGTTCGAACGCCTTGGTTTATTAGAGATCAACGCCGTCCAAGCGCTGCTCTTGTTCAATGTCGGCGATAATGAAGTCACTGCGGGGGAGTTGAAGACCCGGGGATATTACCAGGGCTCCAACGTTTCCTATAACTTAAAGAAGCTCGTCGAAATGGGATACATGCACCATCAACGCTGCGAGATCGATCGCCGCTCGGTTCGGGTGCGATTGACCGAGAAAGGGCGCCATGTGCGCGATGTGGTGGCTGATCTTTTCGGGCGTCATGCCGATGGCTTGCAATCGCATGGGGTTCTGGGTCCTGATGGGATTAATCAGATCAACCATTCTCTGAAACGGGTCGAGCGCTATTGGGCGGATCAGATTCGGTACATCTATTGAGCATCTCGGCTGCGCCGCCCGCACTAACAGCAGACCCAATTGTCCATCGCAGCGATAGGGTCCCGGCGGTCGCGTACATGCCTTCGGCCTGGTTCCGGATGCTGTATCGGCAT
Source organism: Roseobacter sp. HKCCD6576-2 (assembly GCF_013179285.1). GTDB lineage: Bacteria > Pseudomonadota > Alphaproteobacteria > Rhodobacterales > Rhodobacteraceae > Rhodophyticola > Rhodophyticola oceani. The sequence continues at coordinate 1,340,301 of NZ_WVNW01000001.1, forward strand.
CGGCGTTGAGGGGTCGGCTGACTTTGTCAGGGGCAGGGCTCAGATATTCGCGAACAGAAAAACTGGCTCAACCGTTTTGCCCGCATCTGTCGCAAGTGGTCGCCACTAGATACGATGTGAGCCCTAGCTATCAGAGGCTGCGTCGCTGGTGCCTATCGCCAGAGTATATCCGGCCGCTTCAAGGGCCGGGAGAATCTGGTTCTCCAACGAGCGGGCCAGAACAGGGCCGCGGAAATGGTAAACCACAACACCTTCATCATTGATGAAGAAGGTTTCTGGCATCGCGACGACCCCCCAATCCCGACCGTTATGGGCCAACTCATCCCGCCCGATCCTGTCATAGGGATTGCCAAGCTCGTCCAAAAACGCCAGCGCCTGATCGTATCGATCCCGGTAGTTGACTCCGAAGAGCGGGTTTCCGGCTTCGGCCAGCTCGGTCAGAACCGGGTGTTCCGCACGGCAAGGTGGGCACCAGCTCGCCCAAAAATTCACGATGATGAGGCCATTCCCCTCAAGATCTTCCCGGCTCAGAAGCGCGGTTCCCTCAAGCGGCGCCAGTTCCAGATTGGGGGCAGGCCGCCCCTCTTGCGCCGAGCGCAAGGCCATCGTGTCCACGCCATGCTGCAGATCGTCCTGATTCATCATCAACTGAACGCCTGCGATCCCGAAGAACCCGATGGTCAACACCACGGGCAGAACCATCAACCAATTGACTTTCATGTGGATTTCCCGCGTCGTTCTTCGACAGAGTTCAGCCGCCTCTGAACCCGTCGTGCCTGCCAAATAGAGACGACAACAACCAAGATCAACAGTGCCAGAGACCCCGCATAGGCGGACAACACCTCTGTTGCGTATCGGCCCAGATCCGGCATCACGCCATCCTCTCTTGCGCAATCAGCGCTTTCAGCCGTCGCGCGCGAATTTCGGTCTGGGTGCGATACAGTACGAGGGCCAAGAACAAAAACCCGAAACCGGCGATGCAGATAACCAGCGGATACCAGAACACATTTGAGATGTTTTGCTCCGCATCGAGTGACAGTGTTGCACCTTGATGTAGACCCTGGTTCCAGAAGAGCAGCGCATAGCGGGAAATGATCGCAAAGACCGATCCCACGAGGCACAGCACCGCCGTTAGATCAGCCGCGCTATCGGGGTTCTCGATCGCCTCCCAAAGAGCCATGTAGCCAAGATAGAACAGGAAGAGGATCAAGAAAGAGGTCAGGCGCGGGTCCCATTCCCACCAGGTGCCCCACATCGGCTGGCCCCAGACCGCGCCGGTGAAAAGCGCGATGAGCGTAAACACCATACCCACGGGCGCGGCGGCCTTGGCGGCCAAGGCGCTGACATGGTGGCGTCGGATCACCCAGACCAGGGAGGTGATCAGCATCATCAACCAGGCGTTGATCGCCATGAGCGCCGCGGGCACGTGCAGATAAATGATTTTCACCGTTGATCCCTGACGGAAATCATCCGGTGTGAAGAAAAAGCCCCAGATCAGTCCGACGCCCAAGCAGAGCGCCGCGATGCCTGCGACCCATGGCAAAAGAGCGCTCGAAAGCGCCATGAATTTTCGCGGATTTGCGTATTCCCAGAACGACATGGGCGCGAATGTAGGCGGGGCTGTGAGCGCTCACAATATGCCAAGGGCGCGCAGGGCTAGCGCAGATTGACGCGGAGGGCGGCGGCGGCCGCGAAGGGCAGGGTGGCGATCGTGACCAAAGTGATACCGGCCAGAAGCGCCAGCGGGGTCATGGCGTCAAGGCCAGCGCCGCCGCGCGTGACCACCAAGGCGCCGAAGATCAGGGTCGGGACATAGAGCGGCAGGACAAGTAGCGACAAAAGCAGTCCGCCGCGTTTCAACCCCACGGTGAGCGCGGCACCAAATGTTCCAATGGCGCTGAGCGCGGGGGTGCCAATGGCCAGGGACGCCATGAGCCAGCCATAGCCGGGCGCGGGCAGGTTCAAGAGCAGCCCAAGGATCGGCGCGGCCACAACAAGTGGCAGGCCCGTTGTCACCCAATGCGCCAGGGCCTTCACCGCCGCGACATTTTCTAGCGGCAGGGGGGAGGTGGCCAGCAGATCAAGCGAGCCGTCCTCCCAATCGAGTTGAAAGACGCGATCAAGCGACAAGAGACAAGCCAGGAGCGCGCCGAGCCAGAGGATGCCGGGGGCGATGGTGGACAAGACCCCAGTGTTCGGGCCGACCCCAAAGGGCACCAAGACGGTCACGATCAGAAAAAAGGCGAGGCCGAGGCCAAAACCACCGCCCGCCCGGATGGCCAGCGCCAAATCGCGTTTGAACAGACCCATCATGCGAAGGCCTCATCGCTGAATGGGTCACGCTCGGGCAGGGATTTGGCCATGAAGGGGCTGATGTCGAGGATGTCGGCTTGCGGCAAGCCGAGGTCGATATGGGTGGCGATAATCGCGCTGCCGCCAGCGGCCAGATGGGTGCGAACGGCGGCGGCAAACCGGGCGACATTGGTCGTGTCGAGCGAGACGGTTGGCTCGTCCAGGCCCCAAATCGGCCGTCCTGTGACCAGAAGCCGCGCCAAGCTGAGGCGTCTTTTTTGCCCGGCAGACAGCTCGCCCGCAGGGCGGTCCAGAAGCTCGGTCAAATCAAAGGCGGAGATGGCGGCGTCGATCCCGGTTTTGCCGAACACACCAGACCAGAACCGCAGGTTTTCGGCCACGCTCAACTGCGCTTTCAATCCGTCCGCATGGCCGGCATAGGCGAGGCTGTCTGGCGCGGCCTCAATCTGTCCGTTTAGAGGTGGGGTTAGCCCCGCAAGGGTTCGCAATAACGTCGTTTTCCCCGATCCGTTCGGCCCACGCAGGATCAATGCCTGCCCCGGAGAAAGGGTAAAAGACACGCCCGCAAGCACTTGCAGCGACCCGCGTGCGCAGGCCAGATCGGTGACCGTCATATGCATCGTGTCGAGGGGTAGCGGAAAGATCGGGGCGAGGGAAGGGTGGCCACCTGCGGCAGAGCGGCCAGAACGGCGGACTCACCCGGGGCCAAACGCGATACATCTTGAAAAACGGTATGCAATTGCATACAAAAAGTGTCGCACCCCGACCGATCAGCCTTGATCGGCTCCGATCTTGGTGGCATAGGCCGGGGCAGCACCAACCCAATTCCACTGGATTATAGGGAGGCCTAGCCCCATGCCCATCATCGTTGGCCACGACACATCCGGCACCCGCAAATCGCTGAAGGTCGGCGACAAATCATACGCCTATTATTCGATCCCCGCCGCCGAGGCCGCGGGTCTTGGCGATTTCTCGAAACTGCCTGCCGCGTTGAAGGTGGTTCTGGAGAACATGCTGCGCTTCGAAGATGGCAAGACGGTGAGCGTGGAGGACATCAAAGCCTTTGCGGAATGGGCGCAGAAGGGCGGGAAGAACCCGCGCGAGATCGCCTATCGCCCTGCGCGCGTCTTGATGCAGGATTTCACCGGTGTGCCGGCGGTGGTTGACTTAGCTGCGATGCGCGACGGTCTGGTCGCACTTGGCGGCGACCCGGAAAAGATCAACCCGCTGAACCCGGTTGATCTGGTCATCGACCACTCGGTGATGATCGACGAGTTCGGCAACCCGCGCGCGTTCCAGATGAATGTGGACCGCGAATACGAGCGCAATATGGAGCGCTACACCTTCCTCAAATGGGGCCAGTCGGCGTTCAACAACTTCCGCGTCGTGCCGCCGGGCACTGGTATCTGCCACCAGGTGAACCTGGAATATCTGGCGAAAACCGTCTGGTCCGACACCGATCAGTCGGGTGAGATGGTGGCCTATCCCGACACGCTGGTCGGCACCGACAGCCACACCACTATGGTCAATGGCGCTGCGGTTCTGGGCTGGGGCGTTGGCGGGATCGAGGCCGAAGCCGCGATGCTGGGGCAGCCAATTTCGATGCTGATCCCCGAAGTCGTGGGCTTCGAGCTGACCGGGGCGATGGTCGAAGGGACAACCGGCACCGATTTGGTGCTGAAGGTGGTCGAGATGCTGCGTGAACGCGGTGTTGTCGGCAAATTCGTTGAATTCTACGGCGCGGGCCTCGACACCCTGCCTCTGGCGGACCGGGCGACGATTGCCAATATGGCGCCGGAATATGGCGCGACCTGCGGCTTCTTCCCAATCGACGGTGAGACGCTCCGCTATCTGCGGAACACCGGTCGCGACGAAGACACGGTTGCGCTGGTCGAAGCTTACGCAAAAGAAAACGGGTTCTGGCGCGGCGCAGATTACGCGCCGGTCTACACCGACACGCTGCATCTGGATATGGGCACCATCGTGCCCGCGATCTCGGGTCCGAAACGGCCGCAGGACTATGTCGCGCTGACCGATGCGAAAGCGGCGTTCACCCGCGAGATGGCGGAGACCTTCAAACGCCCGATGGGCAAAGAAGTGACCGTTGCGGGCGAGGGCTACACGATGGAATCGGGCAAGGTTGTCATTGCCTCGATCACCTCCTGCACCAACACGTCGAACCCGTATGTGATGATCGGCGCAGGGCTTGTGGCGCGGAAAGCCAATGAACTGGGCTTGAACCGCAAACCGTGGGTGAAGACCTCGCTGGCCCCTGGCTCGCAAGTTGTGTCGGCCTATCTGGAAGCGGCGGAGCTACAAGACGATCTCGACGCCATCGGCTTCAACCTCGTGGGTTATGGTTGCACCACCTGCATCGGCAACTCCGGCCCGCTGCAAAAAGAAATCTCCGAGGCGATTGCCGAGGGTGACTTGGTGGCCACCTCGGTCCTGTCGGGCAACCGGAACTTCGAGGGCCGGATTTCGCCCGATGTGCGCGCCAACTACCTCGCCTCGCCGCCACTCGTTGTGGCCTATGCGCTGGCGGGGACGATGGATATTGATCTCGCGAATGACCCGATTGCGCAGACGCCGGAGGGCAAGGATGTCTATCTGAAAGACATCTGGCCGACCCAGGCCGAGATTGCCGAACTGGTCGAAAAGACCGTCACCCGCGAAGCCTTCATCGAGAAATATGCCGATGTCTTCAAAGGCGACGAGAAATGGCAGGATGTCGAGACGACCGACAGCCAGACCTATGATTGGCCGCCGAGCTCGACCTATGTGCAGAACCCGCCCTATTTCCAAGGCATGGGGATGGAGCCGGGGATCATCACCGATATCGAGGGCGCGAAAGTCCTGGCGATCTTGGGCGACATGATCACCACCGACCACATCTCGCCCGCGGGCTCGTTCAAAGACACCACGCCTGCCGGGCAGTATCTGGTCGACCGTCAGGTGCCGGTCAGGGAGTTCAACTCTTACGGCGCGCGGCGTGGCAACCACGAGGTGATGATGCGCGGCACCTTCGCCAATATCCGCATCAAGAACGAGATGCTGGAAGGTGTTGAAGGCGGCTATACGCTTGGTCCCGATGGGCAGCAGACCTCGATCTTCGATGCGGCCATGGCGCATCAGGCCAATGGCACGCCGCTGGTTGTGTTCGGTGGGGAGCAGTACGGTGCGGGCTCGTCTCGCGACTGGGCTGCGAAAGGCACCAACCTCTTGGGTGTGAAGGCTGTGATCGCCGAGAGCTTCGAGCGGATCCACCGTTCGAACCTGGTCGGCATGGGCGTGATCCCGTTTGAGTTTACCGGCGGCGATACGCGGTCGTCTTTGGGCCTGAAAGGGGACGAGACGGTCTCCATTTCTGGTCTGGCCGGCGATCTGAAGCCGCAGGATATCGTGCCTTGCACGATCACCTATGCCGATGGCACCAGCAAAGAGATTCAGCTGAAATGCCGGATCGATACGGCGATTGAAAAAGAATATGTCGAACATGGCGGTGTGCTGCATTACGTGCTGCGCAACCTGGCGAAAGCCGCGTAAACAACGCCCGCAAGACATCCCGCAGCAGCCTCCGGCGATCCCGCCGGGGGCTGTTGTCGTTTCGGGCTTGCAATCGTAAGGTCTGCGGTCAGATTGGAGGCCATGACTGGTCACTCCGTTACCTTCACCCATGCGCTCTGCCGTGCGCCGTCCCGATCCGTCACGGATGGGTTGCGCGCGGAGGATCGGGGCGCGCCGGACGCGGATCTGTTTGCCGCAGAGCATGCCGCATATGTCGCGGCCTTGCGCAAAACCGGGGCTGAGGTGACGGTTCTGCCACCGCGAGAAGACTTCCCCGACAGCGTGTTCATCGAAGATCCGGCGCTCTGCCTGAACAGTGTGGCGATTGTGTTGCGGCCCGAGGCCCCAAGCCGACGGGGAGAGGCCGCGATGCTGCGGCCGGATTTGATCCGCCTGTTTCCGGAGGTCCGGGAGCTTGACGGTGAGGGATTTGTCGATGGCGGCGATATCCTGTGTTCCGACACCGAGGTGATGGTCGGCTTGTCAGCGCGCACCGATGCGGCGGGCGTGGCGGCTTTGCGCCCGATTGTCGAGGATCTGGGCTATCGCCTGCGCATGGTCGAGACGCCGCCCGAGATCTTGCATTTCAAAACCGAAAGTAGCCTTCTAGACCCCGAAACGATCCTGGCCTCGCCCAGGCTGGCGGCGACGGGCTGTTTCGATGGCTACAAGGTGATTGAGACCGCACCGGGCGAGGAGGGCGCGGCCAACGCGATCCGCTTCAACGCGCCGGTGTTTTTGTCGGACGGGTTCTCGCAAACGGCGGATCGGCTTGATGCGGCGGGCTATGAGATTTGGCCGATGCCAACGACCCAGGCCGCGTTGCTGGATGGCGGGCTGTCTTGCATGTCGTTGCGCTATTCGCTGCCGTCAGGCGCCTAAGCCATCTGTAGCCTTCAATGGAGGAAGATGAAATGACGGACCAAGTGTGTTTGATCACTGGCGGAGCGGGTGGCATTGGTAGGGCGATCGTCGAACGGATGTTGCGCGCCGGGCGGCAGGTCGTCTTCACCTATGTCAGCCGCGAGGCTGAGGCGCGGGAACTGGAGGCCACGCTTGGCAACCGGGTCGAGGCGGTGCCCTGTGACCTCCGCGAGCCGGGTGCTGCCGAGGCGCTTGTGAAAGACGTCGCGGCGAAGGCGGGGCGGCTGGATGAGATTGTCTGCAACGCTGCTGGCGTCGCGGAGGGGCCAGATGGCGGCGTGACCGAGGCCCATCGTGACATGATCGAGGTGAACCTCACCGCGCCCATCGCGATGATGGATGCCGCGCGGGCAGTGCTGCCGAGGGGCGGCGCGATTGTGAATATCTCCTCGCTCAATGCGATCCGCCCGCCTGTTGGCGCAGTAGTCTATACGGCGACCAAGGCGGGCCTCGATGGCGCGACAGCGGCTTTTGCCCGCGAGTTGGGGCCTCTCGGAATCCGTGTGAATGCGGTGGCCCCAGGTCTGATCGAGCGGGTGGAGAAGCCGCGCCCGCAGGAGATCATCGATATGGTTTTGGAAGAGACGCCGCTTGGCCGGATTGGGCGACCGGAGGATATCGCGGGTGCCGTCGCGTTTTTGCTCTCCGAAGAGGCGTCCTTCATCACCGGGCAGGTTTTGACCGTGGCGGGCGGCTATCGGCTCTGAGCGGGTGGGGTCTCGGCGAAGGCCACATCCACCAGTGTCGCCTGGCCGGTGAGATATTGCAGCACTTGACGCGGGGCCTGGTTGACCTCATTGGCGCCGCGCCGGAGCGTCCGCAGCCGTTTGCGCCACCCTTTGGGCCGGATCGCTTTGCCCAAGGGCGCGATATCAGAGTTGTAATCATAGGCGCGTTGTGTCGCCATGGCGGGCACAATGATCGCGGGTTTCAGCGCCCGGCGGAGCGGTGACACGGTGTCATTGAACAGAAAATGATCAATCGGCACCCGGATCTTCCCACGCCAGGCGAGCGCGGCCTCGGCACCCGTGCGTGAGAGGATATAGGCCCCGCCGCCCACATGGCGGGACATCATCCGGTGGATAGCGCGGCCCGTCGGTGTCGCGCCGATCTTGGGGCCGAGCAGAAGCCGCGAGGCGCCGGCGCCGAATTTCTCCAGTTTCACCGCCTCGATGCCCGGCGGGATCCAATCCGCATGGTCTAGAACCGATGCCAAGTCTTCCGCCAGATAGATGTCATCTTCCAGAAACAGGGCATGGCTGGCCCTGCTCTCCAGAAAGGCTTGCCAGGCCCAGCTATGACTGACGGTACAGGCGCGATCCCCCTGGCCAAGCTGCCCAAGGGGGCCGCTGCTGTGGATCACGCTGGCAATCGCTGCCTCGGGGGTGGTGGTCGCATCGCAGGCCTCTTGCCGGATGAACGCCACATCGCGCTCCGCCAGATGGTCGCCAATCCGCTTCAACCGGTCGGGGCGGCGGGTCAGATTGATCACATAGATGGGGAGGGATTGGGGCATTTGCGTCCAGACAAGCAGGGCAGGCCGACGTGTTCTGTCATGAAAGCGCGCGCGGGGGCAAGTCTTGGGCGGGTGACTTGTTTTCGTGCTCCGCCGGGCCTAAACCGGCACGAATACCCGCGTGGGAGAGTTCCATGGCCCCCTGGCCGTCCTATGTCATCAACTTGGCCGAGAATACCCGCCGGATGGAGACCAGCTCCCGACAACTGGAGGCGGCAGGTCTGCCCTGGCGGCGGCTCGAAGGTGTTAACGGATGGGCGATGGACGACAGCGCATTGGCGAAAGTCTATGACGCAGATCGTAACGCTATCGCAGCAAAACATCCGTTGGTTCCGCCAGAGATCGGCTGCTATCTTAGCCATATTGCGGCTTGGCAAGCGATCGCCGAAGGGGACGCGCCGGGCGGGTTTGTTTTTGAGGATGATTTCGCGGCCAGTGATGATCTTGGCGTTGCCCTGACGCATTTGAGCGCAGCTCAGGATGACTGGGATATGGTCAAGCTGTTCTCCTTTGATCCTGCACCAAAAATGATCGCGACCAAGCCACTTGGCCCATTCAAAATTGGCATTCCGTACCGTGTACCGACTTGTCTGATCGGCTATGGCGTCACCCGTGAAGCGGCCCGCAAGCTCGTGGCGCGAGCGATACCGTTTTTTCGGCCGGTGGATGAGGATCAGAAGTTTTTTTGGGAAACGGGCCTGCGAGTGGCACTTATCTTGCCGCAGCCGGTTCTGGTTGGGGATCAGCAGGCAGAGACAGGTACGATTGGCGAGACGCGCCGTTCAACAGCGCCGGGGCGGACCGGCTTGGCTGGGGCATGGCACAATCTGAAATATCAACTGGGTTACGAGACGCGGCTGCGGTTGGCTCGGTTCAGAGGACAAGGGCAATGAGCAAGAAAATCCTCCATATGCATTTCGGCAAAGATGGTGGAGCCGAGCGGTTTTTCGTGAACCTTGTTCAGGGCTTTGGCGTGCGCGGTGCCGAGCAGCGTTTTGTCACCCGCCCCGGACGCATCTGGAAAGACGAAATCGCCCCTTTGGGTCCGATTATGGAAAACCACTATCGCCGCTTGTCTATATCGACGCCTCTTTTGACCTGGCGGGTCCACCGGATGATCCAGCGTTGGCAACCTGATGTGATCATGGCGTGGATGTCGCGGTCGTCTCGCCTGATCCCGGATTATCCCGGAGCGGTGAAACTGACCCGTCTTGGCGATTACCCGCGGCATTTGCGTCATTTCCGGTACAACGACCTAATCATCGGGAATACGCCCGGCATCGCGCAGGCGTGTCGCGATTTGGGATGGCAAAAACCTGCGCTGGTCATCTCGAACTTCGCGCGCGAGATTACGCCGGTCCCGATCAGCCGGGTGAGTGTGAACACGCCAGACGACGCTTTTGTAATCTGCGGGTCGGGTCGGTTTGTGCATCGGAAGGGCTTCGATGTGTTGATCCGGGCAGCAGCCAAGATCCCGAATGCCTGGCTCTGGTTGCTGGGCGAGGGGGAAAAACGGCCCGAATTGGAAGCGCTGGTGGCGGAACTCGGCATGTCCGAGCGGGTGCGGTTTCTTGGGTGGGTCGACGAGCCGATGCACTATGTGGCCGCGGCGGATGTGTTTGTGATGCCATCGCGCCATGAGCCCCTCGGCAATGTGATTTTGGAGAGCTGGAAGGCACAGGTGCCGACGATTTCTACGAAATCCGAAGGGCCAAGCTGGTTCGCAACCGACGGGCAGGATTGCTTGCTGGTTGATATCGATGATGTAGACGGGACGGCCGCCGCTATTGAGCGTGTTCGGGATGAAGAGGGCCTGGCGGCAAACCTGGTGGCCGCAGGCACAGCGACGCTTGAAGCGAAATTCACTAAAGACCGCGTGCTCGACCAGTATTTCGAAATCTTCAATGGCGGCTACTGAGCCATGCGCGTGCTGATCATCAATATGGCCAGCGCGACGGACCGCATGGGCTTCATGCGCGCGCAGATGGATCATTTTGGGTTCGACTGGGAGCGGATCGAGGCTGTGACGCCCCAAACTTTGGATCCGCCCGAAGACGACCCGGTTTGGCACCGCTGGCAGCGGCCCCTACGCGTGACCGAGATGGCGCTTTGCGCTTCGCATATGCGCGCATGGACCCGGGTTTTGGAGTTGGACGCACCTTGTCTTGTCTTGGAGGATGACGCGGTTTTGGCGGTCGATCTCCCGGGGTTTTTGGCGCGCGTGGCGCCTTTGCCGGGGATCGATCACATCAGCTTGGAGACCCGCAGCCGGAAGAAATTCGTTGGGTTTCATATGCATCCCGCCGCCCCGATCCGGCGGCTTTGGCAGGATCGCACCGGCTCGGCGGCTTATATTGCTTGGCCTCGGGGCGCGCGCGAGATGCTGGAACATGCGCGGGATGCGGGCGGCCCCTCTGATGCGATCATCAGTTCGACCTATGGGATGGAGAGCTATCAAGCCGACCCGGCGCTCGCGATCCAGCTTGACCAATGCGCCGCCTATGGTGTGCCGCAACCGATCCCGACCACGTCTCTGATCGATGCGGTGAAGAAGCCGGTCGCATTGGAGCGGTATTCGGAGGTGGAACAGAAGGCGTTTCGCCGCCGTCGTGTTTGGGCGCAAGTCCGGATGGGGCTGCGTCAGGCCGTGAGGTTGTCGAAAGGCGTTCGGAGACACATTCGACCAGCGGCCAGCTGGCCTCCAATGATGGCATCAAGCAACACCACCGCTCAAAGTTAGCTTGCCCGAGATAGATCGGGGACGAAGCTGATCGAGAGTGGTCAGCCGTTCTACAGCTTGTCGTGCCTGTATGCCTGAGGCTATAGGGATTGAAAAAGCAAAGGATTTCTCGATTGGCTGATCCGTTCCGCAACCTCCGGCTTTACTGGCACCGGATGATGAAGACATCTCTGATCACCATGGATGGTGTCCGGGTCCATGCTGACGCTGACCGTGTGCCGCGACCGGTTCGAAACGGGCTGTTCAAAGGCACTTATGAAGATGCCGAACGTGCCTTGATGGCGCGGGTTCTGAAATCCGGTTGCAAAGTGCTCGAGATTGGCGGCGGCATTGGTCTGGTTGGATTGATCGCGGCACGGATTGCCGGATCAGGACAGGTCACGTCATATGAGGCTAATCCGCTGATGAAACCGATGATCGAAGCGAACTACGCGCTCAACAGCATTGCGCCAGACCTACGAATGAAGGCGATCACTGTCGATGGGAAGCCGGTAAGCTTCCATCAAAGTGATAATGTGATTTCCTCTTCACTCTATCAGCGTGCTGAGACACAAACCACAGTTACGGTGGAAAGCGATGCGCTCGCCGATGTCTTGGTCGAACTGGCCCCGGATGTGGTCATAATGGATGTGGAGGGGGCAGAGATCGACTTGCTTGCCAACTTATCCCTAGACGGCGTTAAGGCGTTGGTCGTTGAGTTGCATCCCCATATCGTCGGTCAGCAGAAGATCGACAATTTGCTGGCCTCGCTTGCAGAACGCGGTTTTGAGACCACTGGAAACATGCGCAACAATGTGCTGCTCGAGCGAGCGGTTTCGTGAAAGGCTTTCCCGACCTACCACCAATTTGGCTGGCTGGATTTGTCGTCATTGCTTGGTTTTTGGCTGCGGAACTACCGCTTCTGATCGTGTTTGGTCCACTTTTTCAGCTTCTGGGCCTGGTAACCTGTTTCGCGGGGTTTGCCGCCATCGCCTGGTCGGCGCTGTGGTTCTGGCGAAAGAAAACCACCATTGAACCTCATGAAGCGCCGAAGGCGTTGATCACCGAGGGTCCATATCGCTATTCGCGGAACCCGACTTATCTGGGTCTGGTGATGATCTTGACCGGCTATGTCCTCTGGTTGGGCGCCCTCAGCGCTGTTTTGCTGCCGGGCCTCTTTATCAGTGTGCTGACGCTGCGGTTCATCCAACCCGAGGAGGCCCGCTTGGCCGATGCTTTCGGAGCTGAGGCTGAGCGATACCTGCAAGCCACACGGCGCTGGTTGTAACGCGGCCTCGCAAATCCTTGATTGGCCTCACTGCTGTCGCGCCGCTAGCTATGGGGAGCAACTCCCATGTGACGAAAGGTATCTCATGCGGCTGATCCTGTCCTTTGTGCTGGCATGCGCCGGTTTGACCCCTGCAGCCATGGCTCAGGCAGACGATCTCGTTGTGGTGGAGCTTTTCACCTCGCAGGGCTGTTCATCTTGTCCGCCAGCGGATGCGCTCTTGGGGGAACTGGCCCAACGAGAGGACATCATCGCGTTGAGCCTGCATGTGGACTACTGGGATTACATTGGCTGGGCCGACACATTCGCGACGCCTGAATACACTGCGCGGCAGCACGCCTATGGCCGTGCAGCAGGGTCGACCGTGGTTTACACGCCGCAAATGGTCATCGGCGGCGTCGATCACGTTGTGGGGTACCGACCGATGGATGTCGCCGATCTGATCATGGCGCACCGTGGACAGGCCGACCCGGTGTCAGTCAGCGTGACCCGTCAAGACGATGTGTTTGTGATCCGTGCCGAAACCGACATGGCCCCGCCGCGCCCCGAGATGGTGGTGCAATTGGTTGGGTATTCGCCATATGAGGAGGTCGATATTCGCCGTGGCGAGAATGCGGGCCGGGTGGTGAGCTACCACAATGTCGTGACGTCTTGGCAGGTTATGGATGAATGGGATGGCGCTGGCACTTTCCAATCGCGGGTGCGCCCGCAGAGTGAAACGCCGCTGGTGGTGATCATTCAAAGCGCCGGACATGGTGCCATTCTCGGGGCCGCACGCCTCAACTAGCCGCGTTTGTCAGTCTTCGTTCGCAGTCCGGAAATACCTCGCCTGGCGTCCCGGTTTCCAGCGCCGGTGAATCCAAAACCATTGTTCCGGATGTTGCGTAACTTGGGCCGCGAGGCTGTCATTCAGCGCCTGCGTCATCGTCTTGGCATCGCTGTGGGCAATCGGCGCCTCAAGGGTCACTTCGAAATCGAGACCGCTCTCTAGGCGTCGGGCATAAAACGGGATCAAGAGCGCGTCGTATTTCAGCGCCATCTCCGCCGCCGACAGCGAGGTGGGCGCGGGCTTTCCCAAAAAATCCAACTGTTCGCCGGCGGCGAAATACTGATCGGTCAACAGCACGCCCTGGCCGCCTGATCTCAGGTGTCGCACGAATTTCCCGACACCTTTCGGGCCTCGCGGAAAGACCGGGCCGCCGAAGCTCTCCATCGTCGCAACATAGTGGCGGTTGAAATAGCCGTTATTCATTGGTCGATAGAGTCCACCGATGGAATAGTCCCGCACGGTCAGCGCGGCGCGCGCCGCTTCGTAGTTGCCGAAATGCCCGGTGATCAGCAACACGGGACGACCAGCTCCTTGCGCCTCGGCCAAAGCGGCGACACCGGGGCCGCTCGGGTCCCATGCTTCCGCCCGAGCCAAGAGGTCGGATGTGGAGTAATTCTCGATCAGCGTGCGTCCGACATTTTCCATCATCCGATTGGTAATGTTGTTTGCCCGCTCATCGGGCAGCCCGGGCCACACATGGGCCATATTGGCCAATGCCCGCCCGCGGGCACCGGTAAGCGGGCCGACAATGCGGCGCATCAACCACCCCATCATCGGCACCCTGGCCGTGTAGGGCAGGGCGCGGGCCAGGCCGATCAACCCGCGCGCCCCGCGATCGGTCAGCCAGTCGCGCCAGGTAAAGCTTTGCGCATTTGAGACGCCCATTCGGGTGGCGACCTTTCGGCGAGGTTTAGGTTTCAGGCGATATTGCCGCGGTATCGCGGCGGGCCCGGGTTTCGCGGTGCCAGACATAGACACCAGCCCCGATGATCACAAGCGCGCCCAGAATGGTCAACGCGTCCGGCACCTCGCCAAAGGCCAGAAGGCCCCAGGTGGTCGCAAAGATCACCCCGGCATAGCCAAAGGGGGCGACCGCGCCGGCCTCCGCCGTCGTCAGTGACTTGATCAGCAGGAATTGCCCGCCCGCGCCAACCGCCCCCAAAAGCACAAAAAGCGCTGCGTCCGCCAGATCGGGCGTGGTCCAAAAAAACGGGACCACCAAGCTGGCCACAATGGTGCCGATTAGGGCGGTGTAGAGAAAAGAGGTCAAGATACCCTCGTCACGCCCCAGAAACCGGGTGCTGAGCGCGTAGCTGGCATAGAACACGCCCCCCAAAAGCGGGAAGAGAGCGGCGGGGGTGAAGACATCGGTGCCCGGGCGGATGATGATCAAGGCGCCGATCATCGCCGCGACGATCCCGAAAATCCGCCGTGGCCCAAGCGCTTCGCGTAAGATCAGTGCCGCGCCGAGTGTCAGAAGCACCGGGTGAATGTTCATCACCGCTGTGGCCGAGGCGATCTCCATCAGGCTGAGCGCAAGGAAAAAGCAGACTGTCGCCGCGAACAGAAAGCCGGAACGCAGCAGTTGCAGCCCCAGATGCCGGGTTCGGATGACGAGATGCAGTCGTGGTGCCAAGACGGCGGCCACAACCAGAGTCTGGCCTGCATAACGGGCCCAAACCACCTGCAACACGTCATAACGGCTGGTCAAAAGCTTGGCCAACGCATCCATGGCGGAGAAGAGAAAGATCGCCGCCAGCATGTAGAGAATGCCGCGCGCCGTCGGGCTTAGCCCGCTCACCCCCGTGGGTTTGCGGCGAGAGCGTCGATTTGGGGCCGCATGCCATCGAGCATATAACCGGCGGCCCGGGTTGCGGCCAAAATCTCATCTGTTGGCAACTGCCCCGCTTGGGTGAGGGCCCAAACGATGCTCGACCGGTTGCCGCTGGCGCAATAGGCCACGACAGGGCCATCTGCGCCCGCGATTGCGTCGGCTTGCTCTTCCACATTGGCCATGGTCATCGCACCACCGACAATCGGGTTGAACACGAACTCTAGACCAGCGGCTTCTGCGGCGGCTTGCATCTGCGCCGCATGAAGGTCGGGCGTGATTTCCGGGTCAGGCCGGTTGCAGATGATTGTCGTGACGCCTTGCGCGGCCAAGGCTGCCATATCGGCAGGTTCAAGCTGCGGGGCGACGGCATAGCTTTCGGTCAGCGGGCGGATATCCATTAGGCACTCTTTCTTTGTCGGTCAGGCGAACAACGCGAAACGTCGGCGCAGGGGCGGTGTAACCACCATGCCCGCCACCATTGCAAGAAGAAAGAGCGCTCCGCCCCAACCACCCCAAGAAAGCGAGGCCAAGGCTGGGCCTGGGCAAAGACCGGCCAAGCCCCAGCCCATGCCGAAGAGCGTCGAGCCGACCACGACGTTGCGACCGAGCTTGGGCTGCGGTGGCGGTGGGAATGCGGTGCCCAAGATCGGCGAGGCGAATCTCCGCGTCATCCGCCAGGCCACGGCCATCGGAAGGATCGCGCCGCCAAGCACAAAGGCCAGGGTCGGATCCCATGCGCCGAAGATATCTAGCCAGCCCTGAACCCGGGTTGTGTCGGTCATCCCTGACAGCATCAGGCCCAATCCAAAAAGGGCGCCCGCCAGCGCCGAGGCAAACATCCGCATCTCAGATCACCCCCAGAACGTGGCGGAACAGCACCATGACGATCCCACCGGCCAGAAGGTAAAACACCGTCGCGACAATGCCGCGGATCGACAGGCGCGAGATGCCGCAAACCCCGTGACCCGAGGTGCAGCCATTGGCGATCCGCGTGCCGATGCCGACCAGAAGGCCAGCGGCGATGATCACCACCACATTTGTCGTCAGGTTGGTCGATCCCGCGCCGAAGAACAGCGCCACCAGAGCCGGTGCGCCGATCAACCCGCCCAAGAAGGCCAGTTTTTCGCGCCGATCGCTGCCTTCTGCCGATCCGTCGGCAATTGACCCCAAGATGCCACTGGCCCCCATGATCTTGCCATTGATCAGCAACAAAACCGCCGCTGCCGTGCCAATGATCAGCCCGCCAAGCAGGCCGTAAAGATAATGCAATTCCATGTGCGCCTCGGGGTTAGAGCGTGTTCAAGGGCAGCTTCAGATACGAGGTGCCGTTATCTTCCGGCTCCGGCATCTGACCTGCGCGCATGTTGATCTGCAGCGAGGGCAGGATCAGACGGGGCATGCCCAAGGTGGCGTCCCGCGTCTCCCGCATCTCAACGAACTCTTCGATTGGGCGGCCTTGGCCGACATGCACATTAAGCGCCTTTTGCTCGCCCACGGTGGTTTCCCAAGCGTATTGGTCACGGCCCGGGGCCTTGTAGTCATGGCCGACAAAGACGCGGGTCTCATCCGGCAGGGCTAAAATCCGCTGGATCGAGTTGTAGAGGTCCGACGCCGAGCCGCCGGGGAAATCGCAGCGCGCGGTGCCGAAATCTGGCATGAACAGCGTGTCGCCGACAAAGGCCGCGTCGCCGATGACATAGGTCATGCAAGCCGGCGTGTGGCCCGGCGTGTGCATGACGTCGCCGCGCATCTGGCCGACATGGAAGCTGTCACCCTCGCCGAAAAGCGCATCAAACTGGCTGCCATCGCGTTGGAACTCGGTGCCTTCGTTGAAGATCTTGCCGAAAGTGTCCTGCACCACGGTGATGTTCTTGCCGATGCCGATCTTGCCGCCAAGCTGCTCTTGCAGATAGGGCGCGGCGGAGAGGTGATCGGCATGGACATGGGTTTCCAGAACCCATTGCACATCCAACCCTTCGGCCTTGCAATGTGCGATGATCTCATCGGCGCTGTCGGTTGTGGTCCGGCCGGAGGCCTGATCGAAATCCAAAACGCTGTCGATAATGGCGGCGGCTTTCCCCGCGGGGTCGCGCGCAACGTAAGAGACAGTGTTTGTCGCGGTGTCGAAAAAGGGCGTGATCTCGGGATGCATCGATTTTTCCCCGGTTAAAGTTTACGTTGTCAACTATCTTGGGGTTTTTGGGCTCAAGGTCAAGCCTGTCTTATGCCCTTTGATCGAAGTCAAAGCTCAACGGTTCTGCGCAAGATAGCATGGGATAAGGGCGAAACCGCGCCGAGGCGGGCCCTGAGAGGAGGATCAAACGATGACAAACCTGGTTCAGCGCCGGCAACAACTGATGGATCGTTTGACCGCTTTGGAGGAGCGGTTGCATGAGATCGAGGATGAGCTCGATAGCCACCAATCCAAAGACTGGGAAGAACTGGCGACCGAACGCGAAGGCGATGAGGTGCTGGAACAGATGGGTGTCAGCGGTCAGGCGGAAATCCGCCAGATCAAGGCCGCGCTCGCCCGGATGGATGCAGGAGAGTATGGCGACTGCGTGAAATGTGGTGAAGTGATCTCGGAGGAACGATTGGACTTGCTGCCCTTCACGCCGTTTTGCCGCAAATGCGCCACCTGAAACGGATCGCGGGACGAGACACATGACGACCCTGGGGCGCTCGGGTAGAGGCGCTTTGTAACACGGGAGGTGACGACATGACTGAAGACCCCAAGGAAACCCCTCCACAAGAGGTGCATACCGAGCTTCGCAAGCTGAAAACGGCTGGCAAGGCAGAGGTAAAAACCGGCGTCGCAAAACGCTCGAAAGTGGCGGCTGCACAAGCCGAAGAGGACGATCTTCTGGATGATCTCTTCAACGATATGCCGGTTTGACGCAGACGACGTGCGCAACAGACGTTGTACGTCGATGATCAGACCGCGCGGGCGCGGTCGTCAGGCCGGGGAGCAAATCCCCGGCCTGTTTTGGTTTTACTCACCCAAGGCAATGCCTTCGCGGCGCGGGTCGGCCCCGCCTTGTAAGCCATCGTCACCAATCGCGATGACATGGATGCCGGAGTTGAGGCCGCGGATATTCACCTCATAACCCAAATCGGTCAAAGCCTCGGCAAAGCCTTCGGCCTCGGTACCTTCTTCCAGGTCATAGGTGCCGAAGCGGTTCACCAGATGCGGCATCGACGCGGCCTGTTGCACATCCATCCCCCACTCCAGATGCGCGAGGATCGTCTGCGCGACATAACCGATAATCCGGCTGCCGCCCGGCGAGCCCACGGCCAGGACCGGTGCGCCATCTTCCAACACGATCGTCGGCGCCATGGAGGAGCGGGGGCGTTTGCCCGGCTCGATCCGGTTGGCAATCGGGACGCCATCCACATGGGTGCGGAAGGAGAAATCGGTCAACTCATTGTTGAGCAAGAACCCACCGGGCGCCATCAACCGCGAGCCGAAGCCGTTTTCGATGGTCGTGGTCATCGACAGCACATTGCCCTCTGCATCAACGATGGAGATATGGCTGGTTGAGGGCAGTTCGAGCGACTGGTCATCGGCCCAGAGCATCGCGTGATCCCATTCCGGATTGCCGGGGGCCACCTCGGGCAGCGCACCGAACCCATCGGTCCGATCCCCCGCGATCAGGCCCGCGCGTTCCTCGAGGTAGAACGGATCGACCAGACCCGCCGTCGGCATCGGCACAAAATCGCTATCCGCCATGTAGCGGCCGCGGTCGGCGAAGGCGAGGCGGGAGGCATCGCCGATCAGTCGCCAAGTGTCAGGATCGGTCGGGTCCGAGATGTCAAAATTGTTCACGATCCCAAGGATTTGCCCAACCGTCAGCGCGCCGGAGGAGGGCGGACCCATGCCACAGACATCATAGGCGCGGTATTCGACACAGACTGGCGCACGTTCGATCACCTCATAAAGCGCGAGATCGCGAAGCGAGAGCAGACCCGGATTGCCCTCTGCGCTACGCACGGTCTCGACAATCCCTTCGGCAATCGGTCCGCTATAGATCACCTCGGCACCCTCAGCGGCCATCGCGCGCAGCGTATCGGCATAGGCCTGGTTTTGCAGAAGCGTGCCTTCGGCCAGCGGCGTGCCGTTCGGCAGGAAATAGGCCGCAGTGGCCGGGAAGGTGGAGAGCCGCTCAGCATCCCGCGCGATGGAACCGGCCATCCGGGCCGAAACCTCAAACCCGTCTTCGGCATGGCTGATCGCGGCCTCAAACAGGCTACCCCAGTTTGCCTCGCCCCATCGCCGATGGGCCTCTTCCATCAACGCGGGCGTGCCGGGTGTGCCAACGGACAGCCCGCCCACAACGGCATCGAAAAAGCCCAGTGGCTCACCATCTTCGTTTTGAAACAGGGTGGGGGTCACCGCCATCGGTGCGGTTTCGCGGCCATCAAGCGTGGTGACCTCGCCAGTCGCCGCGTCATACCAAACCAGAAACGCCCCGCCGCCGAGGCCCGAGCTTTGCGGCTCCACAAGGCCCAAAACGGCTTGCACGGCGACCATCGCATCCGCCGCTGATCCACCGGCGCGCAAAACATCCGCACCCGCTTCGACCGCAAGCGGATTGGCCGCGGCCACCATCCAGTTTTCCGCTGTCACCGGCTGCCCGGCATCGCGCGCTGCCATGGCATCCATCGCAGCCTGCGACAGTGCCATCGCGCCGGTTTCGGTGGCCCCCTCGGGTGCAACGGCATCGGCGGCGTCCTGCGCCAGCGCGAGGCTGGTCGTCAGCAAAAGGGCCGTGGTTGAAAAGAGAATGAGACGCATAAGGGACCTCCCGGTTGGCTATGTCGTTCGCGGTCATGCTGGGGTGGAACAGGTCGGACGGCAATACGCATCCGGGCAAAAAAGCGGACCTAAGATCACTTTTGCAGGAGTCTTTTTTGGAAAGGCCCATTTTCCAGACTTTCATAGAGAGACTGAATCTATGATCAATACTCACGCAAATGCTCTGAGCAATGTGCGTTTCGGCGGTGCCGAGAGCGATGTCATCAATCTGAATGTTGCGGGAAGCGCGCGGGATTTTGTGAGGGCGGCCGTCGCGGCGACGGGATCACGATTAGAAGAGCGAGGTCAAGCGGGCCAATCAACTTGCGCCATTAGACAGCAGCGATTTGCTGTTCGGCTGAATTTTAAAGATATATCAGTCGGTTGGCAGGGGGTTAGCCGCCCATCACCACGCCGACCACGACGCTCATCATGCCCAAGACCGAGGCCAGGACCGCGCCCATATTAATCGGCACGACACGCTGCAATCGGGCGCGCAGCTCACTATCGGAAAGCTTGGCCCGTTTCGCGCCGATGGCGACAACGATGCAGTATCCGATGGCCATGAGGCCCAAAATCGCAAGTCCGGTTCCGATCCAGATCAACAGTTCCATTGGCCACATTCCTCATCGTCAGAGTGTGTCAGTTTGCGCAATTTGCGCGCCGGGGTCCAGCATCACTTGCGGCTCCTAAGTGCGAGATGTAGAGCTTTGGCCCGATCCTGCGAACATAAAGGTCCCCAAGACATGATGGATGACGCTCAAACCCCCTCCGATAGCTACCGCGTGACCGCCGACGAGCTGCGGCAGTTCATTGAGCGTTTCGAGCGCTTGGACGCGGAAAAGCGGGATATCGCGGATCAGCAAAAAGAGGTCATGGCCGAGGCCAAGAGCCGAGGGTATGACACCAAAGTCATCCGCAAAGTCATCGCGCTGCGCAAACGGGAACCGGATGATATCGCCGAAGAAGAGGCGGTGTTGGAGATGTACAAAGAAGCGCTTGGGATGCGATGATCGCCGGACGGGACGGTTAGGGCCTGATATAGGTCACGCCGGGCAAATCCGCGACATAGTCCATATCGGCCTCATAGGCCTCGGTCATCTGTTCGATCATCTCTTCGCTCCACCCGGGGGCGTCGAGTTCCTCTTCGATCGCATCTTCCAAGGCAAATTTGTCTAAAAACGCCGCTGCGATCCGGCGCCGTTGAATCTCGGTTTCGGGTGGATTCTGCGCCACATAAGCCTGCATCCGTTTGTATCCGGCCGGATCCATGATCGACTCAAGCAGATCATCAACGCCAGCCAACGGCACATCATTGCCGATCCCTGCCAGTTCCCGCATCAATTGACCCCAAAGAAATGGGGTGTCCTCGTTGTTCCACGCCGTGATTTGGCAATCGGGATGGGCCCGTTGCAACCGGCCCAGCATTTCGGACCAGGTCACCGCCCCGGGTTGCATGCCTTCGGTAAACTCATCGAAATCGGTGAACCGCGATGCTTTGAACAAGGCGGGAATCAAGGTGGCGGGGTCGCGCATCCCGATGAAGAATTCGACCTGCGCGTGCGGCACCAGATTGCGCAGCTTCGTCGTTTCGCGCTCAATCATCGGCCAGATTTGCACCCGCTGCACCATGAGACGGTTGATGCAGATGAAATGCGGGTCCGAGAGGACCAGACGTTCGCAATCTTCCTCATCCATGATGGCATCAAGCAGCGCGTCTTGAATGTCTTCTGATGCAGCAGCCCCCTTCAGGGCCCGGCTCGCATCGCGGATCACTGACCGGTATCGACCGGGCGGTGGAACCACGACTCCCAAATCCGCCAGCTGCGCACGGTTCTGCAACAGCGATTTGATCAGCCGATCTTCGTCGGTGCAAGGGGCGCCGAGATGATAGACAACCTGCATATTGGGGGTGTTTCCAAACCGCTCTTTTTCCGTTGATCGACAACTTATACGCCCGCCTCACCGGACGCAAACCCGTTCGCCAGATAAGGTGACCCACCCGGCATTGCGAAAACGCCCCTCGGCGTGGCATCAAATGAAATGGTCAGTCTTAAGGGGGGCGGCCGGATTGGGGAGGAGGGGCCCGTTGTGAGCAAAACATCGACCATCGTTGCTCCGCCTGCTGGCGGGGTTGGCGGTTTGGCGCGCTATATGCGCCCGGGTCTGCTCTATGGCGTCTTGCCGCTGGCGGTTGCGGCCATGGTTTTTACGCTGGCCTATCGGGTGTTTCTGTCCAATGAATTGACTGAGGCCGAGGGGCGATTGTCGCTCTATCGCAGCACTGTTGTGGCCGAGCTTGAACGCTTCTCACATCTGACCTTCGTCCTGGCGCGGGACCCGTTTGTGGTGGCGACGGCGACAGGCGCGCCGACCGAAACGCTTGATGTTCGGCTTGCGGCCTTTGCGGAACAGGCGGAGCTTGATGCGATTTATCTGATGACGCCCGACGGGCTGACGATCTCGTCGTCCAACGCAAACGCGCCGCAAAGCTTTGTCGGGCAGAACTATGCGTTCCGCCCCTATTTCCGGGACGCGCTCGCCGGACGGCAGGGCGAGTTTTACGGCATTGGGGCGACCACGGGGCTCCCTGGATTTTTCATCGCTGATCCGGTTGTGGATGACGAGGGCGCAGTGGTCGGTGTCATCGCGCTCAAGCTTGATTTGATCCGGTTGGAAAACACCTGGCGTGAGGCCGGCGAGACGGTCGTGTTGGTCAATCAGGATGGGGTGGTGCTTCTCGCCTCCGATCCGTCTTGGCGCTATCGGGCGCTCGCGCCGCTCAACGCCGATCAACGCGCTCAAATCGCTGAGGCGCGGCAGTTTGACGGGCAAGACCTGGCGCCACTTGACTGGACGCTTCTGGGCGACACCAGGGCCGAGATTGCGGGCCAAGAGCAGATACATCTGACCACGGACCGGCTGCCGCATGATTGGGTCCTGCACTATTTCGCGTCTGACGAGCCCGCCGTGACGCGAAGCTGGCTCGCCGCCGGTCTCGCGATCATCTTGGGCGGCGCACTGCTGATCGCGTTTCAGTTGCGGCGCAATGCGCAGATCGAGGCCTCGCTGCGCCGATCCGAGGCTGAGGAGGTCCTGCTGCGCCGCTCCAATGAACGCCTGGCGGTCGAGATCGAAGAGCGTCGTGCGGCCGAGCGGCGGCTGGAACGCACCCGCGATGAGCTGGCCCGCGCCAGCCGTTTGGCCGCTCTGGGCGAACTTGCGGCGTCGGTCACCCACGAGCTGGGCCAACCGATCACCGCAATGCGCAATCATCTGGCCGCCGCCGAAATGACTGACCCGCCCCGATCTCAGCCGGTTGGCCAATTGAGCGGGCTGGTCGAGCGGATGGCCGGGATCACCCGGCAGTTGAAATTCTTTGCCAGCCCTGGGGCGGAGGCCTTGGAGCCCGTCGATTTGCGCGCGGCCATGGGCGAGGCGCTGACATTGGTGCAACCGAATATCGAGGCGGGCGGGGTTGCGCTTGAGGCCACGTTGCCTCCCAATCCGGTAATTGTGCAGGGCAACAAGCTGCGGGTTGAGCAAGTGATGACCAATCTGCTGCGCAATGCCCTGGATGCGATGGAAGAAATGGATGACCGCGCATTGAGTATCGAGATGGGCATATCCGGTCAGACAGCCTGGTTTGAGGTCCGAGATCGCGGCCATGGTCTGGGCGGCGCCGATCTGGCCGAGTTGCAAGAACCCTTCGTGACCAGCCGTGCGTCGGGGCAGGGGATGGGGCTGGGCCTCGCGATTTCGGCGGGGATCGTGAAAGAGCATCATGGGCGTATGATGGCTAAGGACCGCGATGGCGGAGGGGCGGTGTTTCGGGTTGAGATGCCGGTGGCAGAGGCGGTGGCATGAGCGCGCAAGATACATACAGCATTCTGATCGTGGATGACGACAAATCCATGCGCGTCTCGCTGATCAACCTGCTGGAGGCCGCGGGGTGGCGGGCCGAAGCGGTCTCTCGCGCGGCGCAGGTCGAGGCGCTTTGGCCCGAGTTGCAGCCCGATGTTATCCTGTCGGATGTGCGGATGCCGGGCATGTCTGGCCTGGAGCTTCTGGCCAGCCTCGACCAGAGTATCGCACCGCCTTTGGTGCTGATCTCCGCCCATGGCGACATCCCGACAGCGGTGCAGGCGATGCAGGACGGGGCCTATAGTTTCGTGGAGAAACCTTATGAGCCGCGCCGTCTTCTGACCATCCTGCGCCATGCCGCCGAACAACACCGCATGGCAAAGGGTACCGAGCGGCTGAAGGTGCAACTGGCGCGCCTCTCCGGGCTCGACCGGCTTCTGATCGGTCAGACCGCGGAGATCGCAGCGCTGCGCGAAGAGATCTTGGACTTGGCCGAGATCGATATGCCGGTGCTGCTGCAAGGCGAGACCGGGACCGGCAAAGAACTGGTCGCCCGCGCGTTGCATGATCTGGGGCCGCGTGCCGCCGCGCCCTTCCTGCCATTAAATTGCGCCGCGATCCCGCCGGATCAATTCGAGACAGAGATGTTCGGCGTGAAAGGCAGCCATGCGGGTAAGTTGATCGCGGCCAGCGGCGGTACGTTGTTCCTGGATGAGATCAGCGCGTGCCCCCTGCCGGTTCAGGCGAAATTGCTGCGGGTGATCGAGGATCAAGAGATCACCCCGATCGGCAGCACGACGCCGGTTGCAGTGCGCTTCCGGGTCATCTCAGCCTCCAATCTCGACACCGAGCAGGCGGTGCAGGACGGCCATTTGCGCCAGGATTTGCTCTATCGGTTGAACACAATGGTGTTGACCCTGCCGCCGCTCCGGCACCGCCGTGATGATCTGGTGCTGCTTTACACCCATTTCCTGCAAGAGTTTGGCCAGGTTTATGAGGTCACCCCGCCGGAGCTTGGCCCTGAGGATGTGGCGGCCTTGCTGGCGCATGACTGGCCCGGCAATGTGCGCGAATTGCGCAACGCTGCCGAACGCCGGGTTCTGGCAGCCCGGCGCGGTGCCGGGTCAGTCGCGGCGGCGATCCAAAGCGATCCTCTTGTCGAAGATGTGCCCGAAACCCTGCGCGAGGCCGTGGCGGTGTTTGAGCGCGAATTGATCGGCAAAGCGATCCGCGCGCATCAAGGCCGGATGGACGCCGTCGCCGAAGCGCTTGGCATTGGGCGGCGGACATTGAACGAGAAAATCGTCAAGCTCGGCCTCGACAAAGACGCACTGCTCTAAGCTCTGCGGATTTCCGCAGGGCAGGGCGGATCCTGTCGGCAAAATCTCTCATAGGCAAAGCCACACGAATCCGTGATGCTGCGCAGACCGACATATGCAGGATCCAGGGAGGAGACCCATGCAGAAGATTTTAACCGGAACCACCGCCGTCATTCTGTCCGCCAGTTTCGTGACCGAGGCGCTCGCAACCGAATGGAACGTCTCCGTTTGGGGCACACGTCGTGCGTTTACCGAACATGTGGAACGCCTCGCCGAACTGGTGTCTGAGCGCACCGATGGTGAGTTCACCATGAACATCTCTTACGGCGGCCTCTCAGGCAACCGCGAGAACCTTGATGGGATTTCGATCGGCGCGTTTGAGATGGCGCAGTTCTGCGCTGGCTATCACCGGGACAAAAACCCTTCGATCACCGTGCTGGAATTGCCGTTCCTCGGCGTGACCACGTTGCAGCAAGAACGCGAGATCAGCCAAGCGCTTTATCAGCATCCGGCGGTTCAGGCCGATCTGGGGCGCTGGAACGCGACGCTGCTGATGCCGTCGCCCTTGCCGCAATACAACATCGTCGGCAGCGGTGATGCGCCCGCAACACTGGCCGATTTTGAAGGCCTGGCTGTTCGTGCGACCGGCGGTATCGGTGCCGCGATGGAGACCGTGGGTGCGGTTCCGACCTCGATGTCGGCCACCGAAGTGCGCCAGGCGATGGATAGCGGCGTTGTGACCGCCGTCAGCTTCGCGCCGCATGCCCATATGTCCTTCGGCACTATTGAAAACGGCACATGGTGGACGACGAACCTCAACCCCGGCACCGTGAACTGCCCGGTTGTGGTGAATTCCGACGCGCTGGACATGCTTTCAGATGAGCATCGCGAGGTGCTTCTAGGTGCGGTGGACGAAGCGCTCGACCACTATGTCGAGTACTACGAAAACCAGACCATGGCCGCGTGGGGCCCGGCACTGGATGAGCGTGGGATCGAACGCGTGACCTTCACAGATGAAGAGATTGCAGCCTTCCGCGAGGCCGCTGCTGCCCCGGCAGCCGCCGCCTGGATCGAAGAGAACACCGCGCGCGGCCTCCCGGCGCAGGAGCTTTACGATTACGTCACCGGCATGATCGCCGACGGCAGCTAAGCCAAACTCGACGAGCCCCGCCCGATCCCTCCAGTGGACCGGACGGGGCGCTTTCGCGTCTCTTTTGAAAGGGGGCAGCCATGGCTGGTGCGTCTCTGGTACGGTCTGATGAGAGCCAACTCAGTCGGTTGGATCAGACCTTGTTCCGGCTGGAGAAATTCCTCGCTTTGATCAGTGGGCTTGCGGTTTTCGCGCTAATGATCTTGGCCGTGATCTCGGTCAGCGGGCGGAATTTCATGAACCAGCCTGTGCCGGGCTATGTCGACTGGATCGAGCAGGCGATGCCGATCATCGCCTTCTTGGGCATTTCCTATGCGCAGCGTGAAGGCGGGCATATCCGGATGGACCTGCTTGTCGGCGCGCTGAAAGGGCGGGCGCTTTGGCTGGCCGAGCTTATCACGACATTGGCGATTTTGCTGCTGATGGCGCTTCTGGTTTGGGGCAGTTGGACCCATTTCCAGCGCAGCTTCGATTTCAACGCGCCGCTCTGGAGCCGCGATAGCTCGATGGATATCGCGCTGCCGATTTGGCCGGCCAAGCTTCTGGCGCCTGTGGCGTTTTCGGTGATCTGCCTGCGTTTGGTCTTGCAGATCGTGGCCTATACCCGCGCGCTGATCTCCGGCGCTACCGAGCCCGTGGCGGTGCCGCTGGTCGCCGATGCCGCGACCCAAGCCCGTTTGGAAGCCGACCATGTGTCGGGCGCAGATGATTAAGAGGCGGCAGAATGGATTCGATTGATATTGGCCTTTTTGTCACCGGTGGCCTGCTGGTCATGGTGGTCTTGGGCATGCGTGTCGCCTTTGCCGCGGGTCTCGCCGGTCTGGTTGGCCTGGTATGGATTTTCTGGGCGCGCAGCGATTACGATTTAGAGCGCTTCTCTTGGGCGGTTGGCGTCGCGGTGCAAACCGCCGGGCAGGTGCCGCATTCGAAGATTTCCAGCCAGGCGCTGAGTTTGATCCCGACCTTCATCCTGATCGGCTACCTCGCCTATTACGCCGGTCTGACCAAGGCGCTTTTCGAGGCAGCCAAACGCTGGATGGCCTGGGTGCCGGGCGGTCTTGCCGTCTCCACCGTCTTCGCCACGGCGGGCTTCGCGGCGGTCTCTGGCGCCTCGGTCGCCACCTCCGCCGTTTTCGCGCGGATCGCGATCCCCGAGATGTTGAAGATCGGCTATGACAAGCGCTTCGCTGCCGGCGTCGTGGCCGCTGGCGGCACCTTGGCCAGCCTGATCCCACCCTCTGCCATCCTGGTGATCTATGCGATCATCGTGGAGCAGGATGTTGGTAAACTGCTGCTTGCAGGGTTCATCCCAGGCGCATTCTCCGCGATCATCTATGGTCTTCTGATCATCGGGCTGGCGCTGACGATCAAGAATTTCGGCCCGCCAGTACGGGGCTTCACCTGGCGGCAACGTTTCGAGGCTCTGCCGCCCGCTCTGCCGATCGTGTTTGTTGTCGTGATCATCATCTTCTTTGTTTACAACCCCTTCGGCGGCGATGCCTGGGGCACGCCCACCGAAGGCGGCGCGATCGGCGCCTTCGTTGTGTTCTTGATGGCGCTTTATCGCGGGATGCGGTGGGAGCAGCTGAAAGACGCGCTTCTGGAGACGGCCAAGCTCAGCGTGATGATTTTCACCATCATCTGGGGCGTCTTGATCTATGTGCGCTTCCTAGGGTTCGCCGATTTGCCAGGGGCGTTTTCGGATTGGATCACCTCGCTTGAGATGTCGCCGATGTTGATCCTGATCTGCATCCTTCTGGCCTATGCGGTCTTGGGCATGTTCATGGATGCGATTGGCATGCTGCTTCTGACGCTGCCGGTCGTCTATCCTGCGGTGATGGCATTGAATGGTGGCCTCGATGTCTCGGCGGCAGACAGTGCCTTCGGGATGAGCGGGCCGATGTGTGCGATCTGGTTCGGGATTTTGGTGGTGAAAATGGCGGAGTTCTGCCTGATCACACCGCCGATTGGGCTCAACTGCTTCGTGGTGGCCGGTGTGCGCGACGATATCTCGGTCCAGGATGTGTTCCGAGGCGTGACACCGTTCTTCATCGCCGATGGCATCACCATCGCACTCTTGGTGGCGTTCCCTGGCATCGTGTTGTGGTTGCCAAGTTTGGTGTGAGCCACACTGTCATCGCGGCGGTCGACATCCCGAGCACAACCTTTGGGCGACCTGATTGAGCGGGCCATCTGATTGACGTTGTTTCTGGATTGGCCTTAGCTGCCAAGCTCACTGGCCTTATCCGCTCGCCGTTCTGGCCCTTGTCATCGGTACCTTATGCCCACAATGTGCAGAAAAGGCGCCGTCCAAGACGCGCCCATTGTGGCTTGGGAGGGTCTAAATGGCGATAATCGTAGACAGTTATGGAGTGACACCCGCCCGGATGCGAGGGCGGCGCACGTGACGTTACAACAGCCTGATCTGGATCTATCGCCAGATGTCTCCGACGAAATTCGCCAAACCACATGTTACATGTGCGCCTGCCGATGTGGGATAAATGTCCATCTCAGAGCCGATGCAAATGGCACGCCGAAAGTGCGCTATATTGAGGGCAACCGCGACCATCCGGTGAATAAGGGCGTGCTTTGTGCCAAGGGTTCCGCCGGGATCATGCAGCATTATGCGCCGTCACGGCTCCAGGCACCTTTGAAACGTGTCGGGCCGCGCGGATCGGGCGAATTCGAAGAGATCAGCTGGGACGAGGCGCTCGAAACTGCTGTCTCTTGGTTGAAGCCGATCCGCGAGACCGACCCGAAGAAGCTGGCCTTTTTCACTGGCCGCGATCAGAGCCAGAGCTTCACCGGCTGGTGGGCGCAGCAATATGGCACGCCGAACTACGCGGCCCATGGCGGGTTCTGTTCGGTCAATATGGCGGCCGCTGGCATCTACACCATGGGCGGCGCGTTTTGGGAGTTTGGCTCGCCGGATTGGGAGCGGACCAAGATGTTCATGATTTTCGGCGTGGCCGAAGACCATGACAGCAATCCGATCAAGATGGGTCTGGGCAAGCTGAAAGCGCGCGGTGCCAAAGTGGTCGCGGTGAACCCGGTCCGCACCGGGTATAACGCGATTGCCGATGAATGGGTTGGGATCACGCCGGGCACCGACGGTTTGTTCATTTTGGCCCTTGTGCATGAATTGCTGAGGGCAGGACGGATCGATCTGGATTACCTGATGCGCTACACCAATGCGGCGCATTTGGTGGTACAGAACGCGGGTGGGGCCGATCACGGGTTGATTGCCCGGGATGATGACGGCGCAGCTCTGGTTTGGGACCGGCAAGAGGCACGGGCCCGCCCGGCCTCCGAGATCAGCACCCAAGCCGCGATGAAGGGCGAGGTCACGCTCCCCGATGGCCGTCAAGCCGTGCCGTCTTTTGAGCTTTTGGCACGGAAATATCTCGATCCACGCTATGCGCCCGACGCCGTTGCGGAAGAAACCGGCGTGCCGGCCGACACGATCCGCCGTCTGGCGGCGGAACTGGCGCGCACGGCCTTTGACGAGGCGATCACCATTGATCAGCCGTGGACCGATATGCGCGGCGAGCGGCATGAAACGATGATTGGGCGTCCGGTGAGCTTCCATGCAATGCGCGGGATTTCGGCGCATTCCAACGGGTTCCAAACCTGCCGCGCGCTGCATCTGTTGCAGATTTTGCTGGGCTCGGTCGAATGCCCGGGCGGGTTCCGCTTCAAACCGCCTTACCCCAAACCGGTCGCGGCGCATCCGACGCCGCATACCGAAAACCTTCCAAATGCCCCGTTGCCAGGCCCGCATCTGGGGTATCCCAGAGGGCCGGAGGACCTGCGGATTGACGCCGACGGGCAACCGGAGCGGATCGACAAAGCCTTCTCCTGGGAGGCACCGCTTTCGGTCCATGGGTTGATGCATATGGTGATCTCGAATGCGGTTGCGGGCGACCCTTACGAGATCGACACGCTCTTCCTCTACATGGCCAATATGGCGTGGAACTCGTCAATGAACACGCGCGGCACGATGGAGATGCTGAGCGCGACACATGCCGATGGCAGCTATAAAATCCCGCATATCATCTATTCCGATGCCTATTCTTCGGAGATGGTGGCTTATGCCGATCTGATCTTGCCAGATACGACTTATCTGGAGCGTCATGACTGCATCTCGCTGCTTGACCGGCCGATTTCCGAGCCCGATGCGGTGGCCGATGCGATCCGCTGGCCTGTGGTGGAGCCCGATCGCGATGTGCGCGGCTTCCAATCGGCACTGCTTGATTTGGGGGCGCGTCTGGGGCTTCCCGGGTTTGTGACGGAGGACGGCGCGGCGGCCTATGCCGACTATGCCGATTACATTGTTCGGCATCAGCGCAAACCGGGCGTGGGTCCGCTGGCTGGGTGGCGCGGCGATGGCAGCGAAAACGGTCGCGGTGATCCCAATCCGGATCAGTTGCAGCGCTACATCGAAAATGGCGGCTTCTGGGAAAGTGAAATTCCGGAGGAGGCTCGGTTTTACAAGATGGCCAATGCGGCCTATCAGGACTGGGCCGTTGGGATGGGCTTTTTCGATGCGCCGCAGCCGGTGACGTTTGACCTCTATAACGAGACGCTGCGCAAGTTTCAGCTTGCCGCCGAGGGGCATGGCGATAGGCAACCGCCCGACAATCTGAAAGACCAGATAGGTCAGAGTTTCGACCCGCTGCCCACCTGGTATGCACCCTTTGAAGGGGCCGGGGTGGAGCTTGCCGATTACCCGCTGCATGCGATCACGCAACGCCCGGCGGCGATGTATCACTCCTGGGGTTCGCAAAACGCCTGGCTCCGGCAGATCCACGGCCAAAACCCGCTTTATGTACCGGGCGAGGTGATGGAGAGCGCCGGTCTGACCGATGGTGGCTGGGCCTGGGTGATCTCTCATCACGGCAAGATCAAAGTGCCGGTGCGGCGGACCGATGCGGCCAATGGCAAGACCATGTGGACCTGGAACGCGATTGGCAAACGCAAAGGCGCGTGGGCTCTGTCGCCGGGCGCGCCCGAGGCGACAAAAGGGTTTCTTCTCAACCATTTGATCAGCGAGCTTCTTCCTCCAAAAGGGGATGGGTTGCGTTGGGCAAATTCCGATCCGGTGACGGGTCAAGCGGCCTGGTATGACCTGCGCGTGCGGATTGAACCGGCAGAGGCCGGGCCACCTGAACCACAGATCGAGGCGCAGGAAAGCCCGGTCGGAACAGCGGAGGGCGATGTGGCCTTTGGAGAGGAATGGACATGACCAGTTTGCCCGCGCCGTCCGATGTCAAACTCGGCCTCGTCATCGATCTCGACACCTGCGTCGGCTGCCATGCCTGCGTGATCTCCTGCAAGGAATGGAACACCGGCGGCTATGGCGCTGCGCTTGGCGATCAAGACGCCTATGGCGACGCTCCGGTCGGTGCTTTTCTGAACCGGGTCCACACCTTTGAGGCCAAGCCCGAGGATGGCCCGGCCGCTGTGGTGCATTTCCCGAAATCCTGCCTGCATTGCGAAGACGCGCCCTGCGTCACGGTTTGCCCCACCGGGGCGAGCTATAAACGCGCCGAAGACGGGATTGTCTTGGTCAATGAAGATGCCTGCATCGGCTGCGGCCTCTGCGCTTGGGCTTGCCCCTATGGCGCGCGGGAAATGGACCCGGTTGAGAAGGTGATGAAGAAATGCACCCTCTGCGTTGATCGGATTTACAACGAGAATATCCCCGAGGAAGATCGGGTGCCGTCCTGCGTCCGCACTTGCCCGGCAGGCGCGCGGCATTTCGGTGATCTGGGCGATCCAGACTCGGATATCTCGCAATTGGTTGAAACGCGGGGCGGGTTTGACCTGATGCCCGAGCAGGGCACCAAACCGGTGAATAAATACCTGCCGCCGCGACCGAAGACCGTGACGCCGGTGCAGGAGTTGCCGGACCTGACCGATTTGGCCGCGAGCCGCGCCGAGGAAAAGGCCGATGGCTTCTTCGGCTGGCTCGACCGCGCCCTGGAGAAACTCTAATGCATCCAGCCTATTCGATCATTTTCTTCACCGTCAGTTCCGGTGCCGGGTTTGGGCTGTTGGCCGCTTTGGGGCTCGCGGCGTTTTTCGGTCTGCCGCCGCTTGGCGTGGTCTATTGGGCGGGCTTTGTCCTTGGTTTCGGGCTCTCGGGTGCTGGGCTGATCTCTTCCACCTTCCATCTGGGGCATCCGGAACGGGCCTGGCGCGCGCTCAGCCAATGGCGCAGTTCTTGGCTGTCGCGCGAAGGGGTGTTGGCGATCGCCACCTTGGCCATTGGCGGCGTCTTCGCGCTGATCTTATTGATCGGCGGCGCGGGGCAGATATGGGGCCTGCTCACCACCATCCTGTCTTTGGTGACGGTCTACTCCACCTCGATGATCTATGGGCAACTCAAGACCGTCCAACGCTGGTCGCAGTCTCTGACACCGGTGATGTTCTTGAGCTTCGCACTGGCGAGCGGCGCGTTGCTCTATGCCAGTCTGCGGGTGATGGCCTATGGCGGCGGCGGTATCCTCCCGACTCTGGCCGCGCTTCTGATCTTCGCGGCCTGGGGGGTGAAACTGCTCTGGTGGCGGCGGGGCGATGAGGCACCGGCCCTGTCGACGCCGGAGAGCGCGACCGGGCTTGGGCATATGGGCCGGGTTCGGATGCTGGAAGCGCCGCACACCGGCGGCAATTACCTCTTAAAGGAAATGGGGTACAAGGTGGCCCGCAAACACCAGGCCAAGCTGCGCCAGATCGCAATTGCACTTGGCGGTGCGCTGCCGCTGGTCGCGACGCTTCTGGCCTCATGGGGGGTCTTGCCTGGCCTCTTTATGGTGATCGCGGTTCTGGCGTTTCTCGGCGGGCTTTTGGCCGAACGCTGGTTGTTCTTTGCCGAGGCTGAACACGCGGTGATGACCTATTACAACCGGGGCTAGAGGTCGATCTCGACCACACCGCCGGGTACCGCAGCCCTGGATTGACAGAGGATCATCGCGTCCTTGCGCTGCGCTTTCGACAGCACGAAGTCGCGATGCTCCACTTCGCCAGAGATCACGCCGCATTTGCAGACGCCGCAAATGCCGTCGGAGCATTTCACATCCACATGGATGCCATTTTCAGCCAACACATCTGTGGCGGGCTTGTCCGCCGGAACAAGCAGCTCTCGGCCATCTTTCAGGCGCAGCGTGAAATCGTGGTTTTCGTATTCCGGCAGGTCGGGGACGGAGAAATACTCCAAATGCCGCGCCTCTTCCGGTACGCCCGCGCGCTCGGCGCTGTCCATCACCGCACCCATGAAAACCTCGGGGCCGCAGGTATAGATATGGGTGCCTTCTGGCGCTGCTTTCATGATCCTGTCCAGATCAGCCCGCGTCCCTTCATCGGAGATATGCAGATGTAGGTTGTCGGCCCAGGGCATCGCCGCAAGATCGTCCAGGTATCCCGCCGAGCGTCTTGATTTTGTGCAGTAATGCAGCGCGAAGGGTTTGCCCAAAGCGTGCAGCCGATGCGCCATCGCAATCATCGGCGTGATCCCAATGCCGCCGCCCATCAGCAGGCTGAACGGTGCCTCCTCGACCAGCGGAAAATGGTTGATCGGTTTCGAGATGAAAATCCGCCGCCCTTCGCTGAAAATCCGGTGCATCAGTTTCGAGCCGCCCCGGCCGCCGTCTTCCCGCAGCACGCCGATCTGATATTTTGACCGGTCCGCCGGGTCGCCCGACATCGAATACTGCCGCAGGAATTCGGGCGCGACCACGATGTCCAGATGCGCGCCCGCGGTCCATTCGGGCAGGTCGCCGCCATCGGGGTTGCGGAATTCGTATTTGGTGACATCCGCCGTCATCGCCTCAGACTTCGCGACGACCACCTGCAAGACGGGACTGTCGCCATCATTGGTGTAGCGGTGGATCACGCTTTCGTCCCCGTCTGCCAATCGGGTCTGGTACTCCTCGGCGGTGACCATGGCCTGATAGGCTTCGATCCCGGCTTCGCGATCCATGGGGAACGGGTAGGGGTAAGGATGCGGGGCCAGCGGGGCGGGGTAGACCGCCAGCGTCTGATCCTCGTATTTCAGGTTCAGATCGCGTTGCAGATCGCGGGCATTCACCTTGTGCCGGGTCGGGCGATAGCCGCCATCCTCCTCCAGCTCCAAATCCCACCACCATTTTTTGACCGGGTTCAGCCCGCCATTGCCAACCATATCGTCGAGCTTGGCCAGCGCAGGCGCGGCGGCGGGCAGGTTCATCGCGGCCCATCGGAAGGGTTTCTCGGCGAAGAGCCCCTCAAGGTTCCAGGGGCAGGTCTTCATGCAGCGCCCGCACATCGCGCCGCCGAGCGTGGTGATCCGGTAACTGGCGCAGCGTTCGCTATCGGATTTCCAAATCTCATAGCCATTGAACATCAGTTTTGGCCCGGCGGTGATCGCGCCGGAGGGGCATTCGCGGGCGCATTTGTTGCAGCTGTCGCAGAACTTCTGCATCCCGAAATCAATCGGTTTGTCATGGGCGAGCGGCATGTCTGTCGTCACGACGCCAGATTTCAGGCGCGGGCCGAGGAACGGATTCAGGATCACTTCGCCGATGCGGGAGACCTCGCCCAGGCCAGAAAGCAGCAAAAGCGGCGGCTGTAGCACCTCACCATCCATCACTGAATGGGCTTTCGCCTTGTAGCCCAAGTTCCTGATCTGCTTGGCAATCACACCCCCAAGAAGCGAGAACCGCAGATAGGCACGCATGCTTTGGGCGACGCTGATCCAGTCATCGCCCGAGGCGCCCTCCATCGTCTCGTATCCCTGATCGATGATCATCGAGATCGCTTGATCATGGGGCGGATCGATGGGTTCGCCACGCGCGTCATGAGAATACCAGGTCCAATCCGGGCAGCGGCTGATGCCCACGGCGTCGACGCCGAGGAAATAGCTTGCGGCCTTGATTGCCTCGGCATTGGCCTGAGCATCGCCCGGGCGCGGGCCGTCCTCAGATGCCCCGTCTTGTAGGAGCACGAACGCCCCCAGCATCCGCCGCTGCGCCATGGAGGGGGCGGCTTTGCGCACATAATATCCGCCCGTGGCCGCCGCTTGGTTCGATTTCCCCATGTCGCCAAACTGGGCGCGGGCGAACATGTCGGCGCGTTTCGGGACGCGGGCCACATTGGCCTCGTCGATATAGGTCGTTGGTGTGTCGACCCGTTTCAGCGTTTCAAACGGGTGCGGGCCGTTGACGAAATCGCGTTTGGCGAACGGGTCGCCGTTTAGGGCCGATTTGGCGAAGCCCTTACCAACCCACCAGGCCGGGCCTTTGGTCTTGAACCAAGGCTGTTCGGCCAGCGGAATCAGCGGCTGATCAACCGTCAGGTCGAAATCGGTCGTCACAATGGCCACGCCAAACCGATCGCCCAGATAGGGGCTTACCAGTTTGCCGTCTTCCCAAGTCGCAAGCCCTGCCGCCACGGTCAGCCGGTTCAGGTCTACATCGGCCGAGGTTGCCGTATGTGCTTTCGCGTCCCAGCCCAGGATGCGGATGTAGTTGGCGAGGACCACGGCGGTTTCGGTGGCCCGCAGGCAGGCGCGATGCGCTTGCGCGTCTTCAAGCCATGTCGTGCCAGGCTCCTCTGGGCGCGGGTCACGTGGCATTTCGTAAAGATAGACAATCGCGCGGGTGTGGCTGTCGATGGTGCTGGGCGGGGCTTCGGCGGCCTCTTTGAGATCGGCCATGATCATGTCGATGCCGGAGGCCAGTGTCTTGGTCTGTTTGGTGCGCAGGTCATGGGCCAGCGCATCAATGCCGGGATTGCGATAGGGTTGATCAAGGCGCGCGGCCTCTGGGATTGGCCCAACACCCACCATCGACGCGTCGGCGAAATAGCCAAAGGCTTTCAGGTGGTTGGCGCGTTCTGTTGGATCGACGGGGCAGTCGGCACGGGCCTTGTTGACCAAGCCGTCGCGGATCGCATCCATCATCGCCTGATATTCCGTCATCGCGTTCACGATGGAGTGCGGCACCTCCGCCCGTGTGAAATCGAGCGGTTGAAACAGCGGCACTTGGTCAAGGTCCGGCATTTGTCCACGGGCCAGTCTTTCGAGCGGATAGGGGCCTAAATGGACCGGGCGTTTGGCGTCGGAAAAGAACCGGATAGTCATGCGTGACGTGCGCCTCCCAACGCTCGTTGTGATTGCAACTATTACCCGTCTCAGCGCCAGGGGCCAGAGGCCTCACAAGAAATCTATTGACGAATTTTGGATCGATCCAATAAAGATGTGGAACGTTCCAATTTGGGTGAGTCGCGTCATGATCTGGAACGATGGGAGGATGTCTGAATGAAATGGGGTCTGATCGGGGCCAGTACGATTGCCGCCGAGCATATGATTGGCGCATTTCGGGCTGTCGAGGGTGGTGAGGTTGTCAGCGTTTTGTCATCCAGCCCAGATCGCGCGGCGTCTTACGCGGCGGAGCATGGGATTGCCCATGGTTTGACCGATCTAGATGCGCTTCTCGGCGATGAGCAGGTCGACGCCGTTTACATCTCCACCACCAATGAAAAGCACTTCCCGCAAGCCATGGCCGCGATTGCGGCGGGCAAACATGTGCTGTGCGAAAAGCCTCTGGCGATGCATGTCGCCGACGCCACCAAGATGGTGCGCGCAGCGGAGGAGGCGGGGCTGGTCTTTGCCACCAACCATCACCTGCGTAATGCCGGCAGCCATCTGGCGATCCGCGAGGCGGTGCAGGCCGGGCGGATCGGGGATGTGTTGAGTCTGCGCGTCTTCCACGCGGTTTATCTGCCACCGCATCTGCAGGGCTGGCGGCTTGATAACCCGAGCGCGGGCGGCGGCGTGATCCCCGATATCGTGGTCCATGACGCCGATACGGTGCGGTTTCATCTCGGCGAGGACCCAACGGATATCGTCGCCCTCGCGACCAGTGCTGGCATGGGGCAGGGCGTTGAAGATAGCGTGATGTCGGTCTGGTCGATGCCATCGGGCGCGACCGTGATGACTCATGAGAGCTTCACCCACCGCTTTGCAAAATCGGGGTTTGAGATCCATGGCACCGAAGGCTCGATTGTCGCGCGGAACGTCATGACGCAGCAGCCGGTGGGCGAGATTATCCTGACCACTGAGGCCGGGACGGAAGCGCTGAGTTTCAGCACCCACAATCTTTATCACCGCGCGATCGGCCTGTTCTGCGATGCGGTGAATGGGCAGGGGCGGCCCTCGGCGGATGGCGTTGACGGAGTGAAGTCACTGGCCGTCGCGGCGGCGGTGACCCAAGCGGCGGAGACCGGTCAGCGGACCGCCGTCGATTACGGCGGGATCTGAGTGATGGGTAAGATCGTTTCCGGGGCGGAGGCCGTTTCGCGGATCAAAGATGGGGCGGTGGTGACCGTCTCCTCCTCCTCCGCTTTGGGCTGCCCGGATGCGGTCTTGCAGGCCATCGGCGCGCGGTTCGAAGCTGAAGGCCACCCACGCGACCTCACCACGATCCATCCGATTGCGGCGGGGGACATGTATGGCGTGAAAGGTGTCGACCACATCGCGCGCGATGGTTTGCTTGGCACGATCATCGGCGGATCGTACCCCTCCGGTCCCTCCAATCTACCGATGCCCGCCATCTGGCAGATGGTCGTCGAGAACCGCGTCGCGGCCTATAACGTGCCCTCCGGTATCCTCTTCGACATGCATCGGGATGTGGCGGCGCGGAAGCCCGGTGTCTTGACCAAAGTCGGCCTAGAGACCTTCGTCGACCCGATCCGCGAAGGCTGCGCGATGAATGATCTGGCGGCGGATCGCCCCATCGTTCAGCGCCAAGAATTTGGCGGTGAAACCTGGCTGCATTTCCCCAATATCGTCCCCGATGTGGCGATCATCCGGGCGACCACTGCCGATGAGAGTGGCAATCTGACCTATGAGCATGAGGGCGCGACGCTTGGCGGGTTGGATCAGGCGATTGCGGTCCGAAACCATGGTGGGTTGGTGATTGCGCAGGTCAAACGGGTGACGGCGGCAGGCTCGCTCCGCCCCCATGATGTGCATGTGCCCGGTCATCTGGTGGATTTGATCGTGGTCGCACCGGACCAGAAACAGACCACCGAAACCGCCTATGATCCGGCAATCTCTGGTGAAGTGATGCGGCCTTGGGAGAGTTTCGCGCTGGCCGAGCATAATGTGGAGAAAATCATCGCCCGCCGCGCAGCGATGGAGTTGCAGGCAGGACAAACTGCCAATCTGGGCTTCGGGATTTCCGCGATTGTCCCGCGCATTCTGCTGGAAGAGGGGCAGGCGCAAGCCGTGACCTGGGCCATCGAGCAGGGCGCGGTGGGGGGCATGCCGCTCACCGGGTTTGCCTTTGGCTGCGCCTCGAATGCCGATGCCTTTGTGCCAAGCCCGAACCAGTTCACCTATTTCCAAGGCGGCGGCTTTGACGTCTCGTTCTTGTCGTTCCTTGAGGTCGATATCGAGGGCAATGTAAATGTCTCAAAGCTTGGGAAAAAGCCTTACCTGACAGCGGGTTGCGGCGGGTTCGTTGATATCACGGCGCATGCGAAGAAGATCGTGTTTTCCGGGTATTTCGAGGCAGGCGCGGGCCTGTCGCTGACCGAGGAGGGGCTGAGCGTCTCTCAACCCGGCAAGTTCACCAAAATGGTTGAGGCTGTCGAGCATGTGACCTTCGCGGGGCAAAGGGCCCTTCGCCAAGGCCAAGAGGTGCTTTACGTCACCGAGCGCTGCGTGATGCGACTAACCGAAGCCGGTCTGCTCGCGACCGAAATCATGCCGGGGATCGACCCGGAACGGGACATCGTTGCGGCCTCCGATGGGCGGGTGACGGTCTCCGATGATGCGACCGCGATGCCGCTCAGCCTGCTGTCGGAGCAGCCGATGGGGCTGACGCTATGAGTGCGGTGCATCTTCATTTGGGGCCTATTGCCCGGCTGGAACTGGACAATCCGGCCAAGCTCAATGCCTTCACACCTGAGATG
Organism: Roseobacter sp. HKCCD6576-2; assembly: GCF_013179285.1. GTDB lineage: Bacteria > Pseudomonadota > Alphaproteobacteria > Rhodobacterales > Rhodobacteraceae > Rhodophyticola > Rhodophyticola oceani. Next base: position 1,379,376 of record NZ_WVNW01000001.1, read on the forward strand.
CTCGCGGCCTTGGAGGACCATTGCGCGACGCTCGATGCGGACTCGTCGGTTCTGGGCGTCCTGCTCACCGCCGCACCGGCCAAAGCGTTCTGCGCTGGCGCGGATATCCTCGCCTGGGGTGGTCTCAGCCCGGCCGATTTCGCGCGTCATTGGGTGCGCGACGGGCACCGAGTCTTTGATCGGCTGGCGCGACTTTCGAAACCGACGATTGCGGTCCTTGGTGGGCATGCGTTTGGTGGCGGGTTGGAGTTGGCAGCGGCCTGCGACATCCGCGTGATCGCGCCACAGGCAACCTTGGCTTTGCCGGAAACCTCTGTGGGCATTGTACCGGGCTGGTCCGGCACGCAGCGGCTCTTGCGGCTTCTGCCGGAGCCGGTTGTGAAAGAGATGGCGCTTTTCGGGCGACGGTTGGATGCGGAGCGGGCGTTGGCGCTCGGCTTCGTCGCCGACGTTGCAGATGACCCGCTGGCGGCGGCTGAGGTCATCGCGGCGTGCTTGGCTCAAACCAGCCCGCGCGCCACGGAAGTCGCAAAATACCTGATCCACGCCGCCGCCGATGAAGACCGCGCGGCCGTTACCGAGGCGCTTGCCGGTGGGATGATTGCCGCCAGCGCCGACAAGGCTGAGGGCGTCGCCGCCTTCACCGAGAAACGCAAACCAGATTTCCCTGGGACGTAAGTGATGACAGACCTGACCCTGATCCCAGCCACCAACGCGCCGATTCCGGCAGAGCCGTTCATCGGCAAACACCTGATCGATGGTGCCTGGGTCGAAAGCGCAGATGGCGCTTGGTTCGAGCGGCATTCCCCGGCCCATGGCGATTTGATCAGCCGCTCCGCGCAAGGCGGCGTGGCCGAGACTGAAGCAGCGATCGCCGCCGCACGGCGTGCCTTTGATGCGGGCGATTGGGCGTTTTCCTCTGGCGCGGATCGCGCGAAGATTCTGCTCAGAGTGGCTGATCTGATTGATGAAAAACGCGATCAGATTGCCTTGATTGAGACGCTCGAGAGCGGCAAGCCGATCAGCCAGGCCAAGGCCGAGATCGACGGTGCGGCGGACCTCTGGCGCTACGCCGCCGCGCTGGCGCGCACCATGCATGGGGACAGCCATAACAGCCTCGGACCCGACATGTTGGGGCTTGTGCTGAAAGAGCCAATCGGAGTCGTCTCGCTCATCACGCCCTGGAATTTCCCCTTCCTGATCATCAGCCAGAAACTGCCCTTTGCGCTCGCCGCGGGCTGCACGGCGGTGGTGAAGCCATCGGAAATGACCCCTTCGACGACGGTGATCCTCGGTGGGTTGCTGCAAGAGGCCGGGCTGCCCGCTGGCGTGGTTAATATCGTCTTGGGTTACGGCGACCCCGTTGGGGCGCTGATGTCGACCCATGCGGATGTGGATATGGTGTCTTTCACCGGCTCAACCGGTGTTGGCAAACGGATCAGCGCGGCCGCCTCGGAGACACTGAAAAAGGTCTCGCTGGAACTGGGTGGCAAGAACCCGCAAGTGATCTTCCCGGATGCCGATCTGGACGCCGCTGCCGATGCCATCACCTTCGGTATCTATTTCAACGCTGGCGAATGCTGCAATTCCGGCAGCCGGATCATTGTGCACGAAGACATTGCCGAGGCGCTGACAGAGAAGGTCGTGGCGCTCTCCCGCCGGGTGCCCTTTGGCGATCCACTCGACCCGAAAACGCAGGTGGGCGCGATCATCTCGCCAGAGCATCAAGCCAAGATCGACGGCTACGTCAAGCAGGCCGTCGCCGCCGGTGCGACGCTGGCCCTTGGGGGCGCAGCGCTGGACTTGGAGGGAATGGATGGCCAGTTCTACGGCCCAACGGTCGTCACCGGCGTCACGCCGGAGATGCCGATCGCCTCAGAAGAGGTGTTTGGCCCGGTTCTGTCGGTCTTGACCTTCCGCGATATGGAAGGCGCGATTTCTCTCGCCAATTCCGCCTCTTACGGCCTCTCTGCCGGAGTTTGGAGCCGGGATGTGCATACCTGTCTGGCCTTCTCGCGCCGGGTGCAGGCGGGCACGGTCTGGACCAATACCTGGATGGATGGCTTTGCCGAGTTGCCCTTTGGCGGGGTGAAGCAAAGCGGGCAGGGGCGTGAGCTCGGGCGCTATGGGTTGGAGGAATTCCTGGAGGTCAAAACCGTTCAGATGCGCATTGGCGACACGCGTGCGCCTTGGGTGGCGTGATGTCAGCTTTTGTCGCCAAATCCAGCATCGGGTTTGAACATGACGTGCAGCTCCTCGGGCGGCTCGCCCGCCATCCGGCGGAGCAGCATCTCCGACATCGCCCGGCCCGTCGCGCGCAGGTCTTCGAAGACGGTTTCGATCCGTGGGCGGATATTGTCGAAAATCGGCGAGGCGCGCTTGGCCAGCACATCGGCCTCAACCCCTGGGGTCACGCCGGTATCGTCCAGCGCCGAAAGCGTGACCAGCGCCATCACTTCGCCAACGCAGATGTAGCCATCCGGCGGGTTGGGTTTCTGCCGCCGCTCGATCAGCGCCTCAGAAACCGCGCGGGTCGAGGAATCGAGCGTCACATCGGTGACAATTTCATACTCGACGCCGGTCTCTCGCACGGCACTCATGAAGCCGTAACGCAAGTGTTGGGCAAAGGTGAACCGATCCTCGGGCAGGATCAAACTGATCCGTTTGCGGCCCTTTTCGACCAGCCGATGGACGGCAGCGCGCGCGAAAGCCTCGTTGTCGAAATCGACCCAAGCGTGGGGCGTGGTGAACTCGGTTCGTCCATGGCTGACAAAGGGAAACCCGCTTTCCATCAACAGCCGGGCGCGGGGATCAAAACACTCGGTGCGGGTGAACAGCAGCCCATCGGCCAGGTTGTTGCGAAGGATGGTGCGGACCGGTGCCAAGCGATCTTCCCCCACCTGATCCGGCACCACGGTTACGGAATAGCCGGTGCCACGCAGCGCGTCGGTGATGCCGGTCAGAAACTCATGGGTGAAGCCCAGAAACTCATGCTCGGTATTGAGCAGAAGGCTGACCACCTGCGTGCGCCCGGTTCGCAAGCGCCGCGCCGCACGGTCCGGGACATAGCCCACCGATTTCGCCGCCTTGGCGACCTTTTCACGCGTCGTTTTGGCGATTCGCGGGTCATCCGCCAAGGCGCGCGAAACGGTCGCAATTGCGAAGCCCGTCATCTCCGCAATGGTGCGGAGGGTCGGTTTTTCGCTTGGGGCAAGCGGGGCAATTTCGTCGGCGTCGCGGGTCATGGGGCGGGTCTATCCAGCATGAGAATTACCTGCAACTATGGTCAGTTTTTGAAACGTTTCAACAGAAAAGCGTTTTGCGGGTGCATTGCGGCGTCGCGGCATTTGTCACTTATAAAAGCAAGTAATTGCTGTTCACGATGCGTCGCTATGTCAAAGTTTACCGTTGACTTTGTGTCGAATTATAACGTTTTAATTCCGCCAGTCCAAAAGGGACTCGCGACAAAAAGGGAGGACAATCATGACATTCACTAGAAAACTGCCGCTCTCGGCAGCTGCGGTGGCCCTGTCGGTCACAGCCGTGGCGGCGCAAGAGGTTGAGGTGCTGCACTGGTGGACCTCAGGCGGCGAAGCGGCGGCGCTGAACGTGCTGAAAGGGGATCTGGAAGGCCAGGGCATCGGTTGGATGGACATGCCCGTCGCTGGCGGCGGCGGGTCTGACGCGATGACCGTGCTGCGCGCCCGGGTGACGGCTGGCGATCCGCCGACCGCGGTGCAAATGCTCGGGTTCTCGATTCAGGACTGGGCCGCCGAAGGCGCGCTTGCCAATCTCGACGATTTGGCCGCCGAGCAGAACTGGTCCGATGTTGTGCCAGAGGCGTTGCAGCGCTTCTCCACCTATGACGGCTCTTGGGTGGCGGCGCCGGTGAACGTGCATTCGACCAACTGGGTCTGGGCCAACACCGCGTTGATGGAAGAGCTCGGCATCGAACAGCCCGGAACATGGGATGAGTTCGTCGCCGCAATGCAAGCGGCACAGGATGCAGGTTACACCGCGCTCGCCCATGGTGGACAAGCCTGGCAGGACGCGACCATCTTCGACTCCATCGTGATGGGCGTCGGCGGGCCGGAGTTCTATCAGGCCGCGATGGTCGATCTGGATGCGGACGCCCTTGGCTCCGATCAGATGGTTGAAGCGTTCCAGCGGATGGAAACCCTGCGCGGCTTCGTTGATGACAATTTCTCCGGTCGCGACTGGAACCTCGCCTCGGCGATGGTTGCCAATGGCGATGCGCTGTTCCAGATCATGGGCGATTGGGCAAAGGGGGAGTTCATCAACGCAGGCCAGACCGCCGGCGTTGAATTCCAGTGCTTCCGCGTGCCCGGCACCGAAGGCACCGTGACCTTCAACTCCGACCAATTTGCGATGTTCAACGTCTCCGACGAGACGGCGATGGCCTCGCAAATGTCCATGGCGTCGTCGGTGATGAGCCCGGAATTCCAGGTGGCGTTCAACACCGTCAAAGGCTCTGTGCCAGCCCGGACCGACATCTCGGATGAGGCGTTTGATGCTTGCGGCCAGCTTGGTATGGCGCAGCTGGCAGAAGCGGCCGAGAACGGGACTCTGTTTGGCTCCATGGCCCATGGCCACGCCAACAATCCGTCGGTGCAGAACGCGATGTATGACGTGATCACCGCGCATTTCAACGGCGAGTATGATGCAGCCACCGCGGCCGAGGAAATGGTCACCGCCGTTTCGATCGCACAGTAAGCGATTGATCTGATCACCGTCCGGGCCGGGGTGCCCCGCCACCTCGGCCCGGACTTCCGAACGTATCTGCCAGAACCATTAGGGAGGGATCGCCATGGCCGCCAACGCGCCCACGGATCTGCGCACGCGCATCCAAGTCTGGCTGCCCAAGCTTGTCTTGGCGCCGTCCTTCGCGATGGTCCTGATCTTTGTCTACGGGTTTATCCTATTCACCCTCTATCTGAGCTTTACCGGCAGCCGCATGTTGCCGAGCTATGACTGGGTGGGCCTGCAGAACTATCAGAACCTGTTCCGGATTCGCGAATGGGACACCGCGATCACCAATCTGGCGATTTTCGCCTCGCTCTACATCATCATTTGTACGCTGATCGGCCTCTTCCTCGCGATCTTCCTCGATCAGAAAATCCGGGGTGAGGGGGTGCTGCGCCCGATCTTCCTTTACCCGATGGCGCTCAGTTTCATCGTGACCGGCACCGCTTGGAAGTGGTTTCTCGACCCCGGCATCGGGATCGAAGCGACGATGCATCTCTGGGGCTGGGAGAGTTTCGAGTTTGACTGGATCAAAGACCGGGAGATGGCGATCTATACCGTCGTCATTGCGGCGGTCTGGCAAACCAGCGGCTTTGTCATGGCGATGTTCCTGGCGGGCCTGCGCGGTATCGACACCGAGATATTGAAGGCGGCGCAGATGGACGGTGCGTCGAACTGGAACCTCTATCGCCGGGTCATCATCCCGCAGCTCCGGCCCGCTTTCCTAAGTGCATTTGTGATCCTCAGCCACCTGGCCATCAAATCCTATGACTTGGTCATTGCGCTGACCGGTGGCGGTCCCGGTAACGCGACCGCTGTGCCGGCGACCTTCATGTATTCCTATACCTTCACCCGGAACCAAATGGGGATCGGCGCCTCCTCGGCCGTGATCATGTTGATGACCATCGCCGCGATCATGGTGCCCTATCTCTATGCCGAACTCAGGGAGAAGAAGTGATGTCCATCGCCTCCCAAGACAGTGCCATTCGGATGAGCCGCGCCACGCGCACCTTCATCTATCTTTTCTTGCTGCTCTTCGCGCTTTTCTACCTTCTGCCCTTCTTCATCATGCTGGTGAACTCGGTCAAACCGCTTAGCGAGATCACCGGTGGCCAGATGATCGCCCTGCCGGAGGTCTGGACGATCCAGCCCTGGCTAGATGCCTGGTCCACGGCACAGATCGGTGTCGAACCCACGGGCTTGCGCCCCTATTTCTGGAACTCGATCAGGATGGTCGTGCCGGCGGTGGTGATCTGCACGATCATCGGAGCATTGAACGGCTATATCCTAACCAAATGGCGGTTCCGGGGCGATACGTTGGTCTTCGGCTTGATGCTGTTTTCCTGCTTCATCCCGTTTCAGATCGTGCTGATCCCGATGGCCCGTATCCTTGGTATCCTCGATATCGCGGGCACCACCGCAGGCCTCGTGCTGGTTCATGTGGTCTATGGCATCGGGTTTTCGACGCTCTATTTCCGCAACTACTACGCCGCCTTCCCGACCGAACTGGTGCGGGCGGCGCAGATTGACGGGGCCGGGTTTTTTCAGATCTTCTGGCGCATTCTGATCCCGTCATCGGGACCGATCACAGTTGTTTGCGTGATCTGGTTGTTCACCAATATCTGGAACGATTTCCTCTTCGGCGCCTCCTTCGCAAGTGGTGGCGGTGCGCCGATGACCGTGGCGCTGAACAACCTCGTAAACTCGTCGACCGGTGTGCGCGAATACAATGTCCATTTCGCCGGCGCGATCATGGCCGCCGGGCCCACCTTGCTCGTCTATATCGTTGCGGGTCGATATTTCGTACGCGGTCTCATGGCCGGCTCAGTCAAAGGATAGACCCATGGGTTTTCTCGACATCAACAACGTCACCAAATCCTACGGCGCGGTCGAGGTATTGCACCAAGTCGATATCTCGGTGGAGGAGGGGGAGTTCCTGGTTCTGGTGGGTCCATCCGGCTGCGGAAAGTCCACGCTGTTGAACATGATCGCGGGGCTTGAGGGGATCACGTCCGGTGAGATCGCGATCAAGGACAAGGTTGTGAATGGCGTCCACCCGTCCAAACGCAATATCGCGATGGTGTTTCAGTCCTATGCGCTCTACCCGAATATGACGGTTGGCCAGAACATCACCTTTGGCTTGGAAATGCATGGCACGCCGAAGCCGGAGCGCGAGAAGGCGATGGCCGATGTGGCCAAGCTTTTGCAGATCGAAAACCTGCTCGACCGCAAACCGGGCCAGCTTTCCGGCGGGCAGCGCCAGCGGGTTGCGATGGGCCGTGCCTTGGTGCGGAACCCGGATGTCTTCCTGTTTGACGAGCCGCTTTCCAATCTCGACGCGAAATTGCGTGTCGATATGCGGACCGAGATCAAGAAACTGCACCAAAAGCTTGGCACAACAATCGTTTACGTGACCCATGACCAGATCGAGGCGATGACGCTTTCGACCCGGATCGCGGTGATGTTCAACGGGTATGTGCAGCAACTTGGCACGCCGAGCGAGATCTATAACTACCCCTCCAATCTGTTTGTGGCGAGCTTCATGGGGTCGCCCTCGATGAACCTTCTGCCTGCGACGGTGGTGGACGAAAACGGCGCGCTTCATGCCGAGGTGACCGATGCCGACGGCAAACCGGTCCGCCTGCGGTTCGCCGCAGAGTCCGCCAATTTGCGCGCCTATTTGGGCAAGGAGATCATCCTTGGTATCCGGCCCGAGGCGATCACCGACCCAGAAGGCGCGGATCGCAAGGCGCTACATGTGCAAAGCTTCCCAAACACGGTGGGTGTCACGGAACCGGCCGGGGCCGACACATTCGTGACCTCAACCATCTCGGGCAAGGATTGCATCGCGCGGATGCGGGCCGACGCAAATGTGCATCCCGGCAGCGCATTTGATTTCGCGATCAATATGGACAAGGCTGTGGCGTTCGATCCCAAGACCGAAGATCGGATCGGCTGACCCATCGGGGCGGCCCGCGTGCCGCCCTTTCTTTTGAGTTGGAATTGGAAGGTTCCAAATGCGAGTTGCGAGATGAGCATCGACGTTTTGATCATCGGCTCCGGCATGGGCGGGGCGACGTTGGCCGCTGCTCTGGCGCCGACCGGGGCGCGCATTGTCATCCTGGAACGGGGTGAGCGATTGAACGACAGTGACGATGCGCGCGATCCGCAGGCGATATTCGGGAAGGGTGTGTTTCGGCCCGATGAGATATGGCTTGATGGAGCGGGGCAACCGTTCGATCCCGGCAATTACTATTGCGTTGGTGGCAACAGCAAATTCTACGGGGCGGTCTTGCTGCGCTATCGCGCGGCGGATTTTGCGCCGATTGCCCATCTGGGCGGCACGACGCCTGGCTGGCCCATCACCTACGCAGAGCTTGAGCCGTGGTATCAGGCGGCTGAAGAGATGTATCAGGTGCGCGGCGCGCAAGGTGAAGACCCGACCGAGCCGCCGCATTCCGGGGCTTACCCACATCCGCCGCTGCCCGATGAACCCGAGATTGCCGATCTGCGCGCGCGTCTGATTGGGGTGGGGCTGCACCCTTCTTCTTTGCCACTTGGCGTGGATTTGCCGAAGTGGTTGGCGCGCGCAGCGACGCCTTGGGACGCATTTCCAGATACAACCGGCGCCAAAATGGACGCGGAGAGCGTCGGGCTGGCCCAAGCTTTGGCGTTTGAAAACGTGACGGTTGAGACGGGTGTGCATGTTGACAAGCTGCAGGTTGATGGCGCGGGCCGCATTCTTGGCGTTCGGGCGACCGGACCGACGGGCCAGGTCGAAATAGCCGCTCGATATGTGGCACTGGCCGCTGGTGCCGTAAACACCGCCGCACTTTTGCTGCGGTCCGCGACTGAAGCTTACCCGACCGGTCTTGCCAACCGCTCCGATCAGGTCGGGCGGAATTTCATGAACCACAATTGCTCCGCCGCACTGGCGATCCACCCGTTCCGCCGCAACCGCGCGACCTACCAAAAGACGCTGCAGATCAATGATTTCTATACCAGCGGTGGCGCAGATGGCGCGCCGCTTGGCAATATTCAACTGCTTGGCCGGGTCTCCGCCCCGATCCTTGCGGCGCAGACGCGATTGCCACGTCCGCTGGCCCGCTGGATCGCGGATCATGCAATTGATTTCTATGTCATGTCGGAGGACCTGCCCGATCCGGAGAGCCGCGTGACACTCAAAGGGGATCGGATCGTGCTGGATTGGAAACGCTCCAATTGGGCGACCCATGAAGCCCTGGTTGCTCGCCTGAAACGGGTGCTGCGCAAAGCTGGCTTCCCGGTGATCCTCTCGCGCCCCTTTGACCGCCGCACGCCGTCGCATCAATGTGGCACCGCCCGGATGGGGCGAGACCCGGCGCTCAGCGTGGTCGACTCCTTCGGCCGGAGCTTCGATCATCCCAATCTCTTTATCACCGATGCCAGCATTTTGCCGACCTCGGCCGCCGTGAACCCAGCGCTTACCATCGCCGCCAACGCGTTGCGCAGCGCGGCACATGTCACAGAAACGGAGCTTGCCGCATGACCCGCGTCGCGCTGATCACTGGGGGACAACAAGGGATCGGGTTTGGCATTGCGCAAGCCCTGAAAGAGGCCGGGTTTCGGGTTGCGATTTGCGCGGAGCAACCTGAGGACAGTGCCGCTGTTCAGGATGCCGTTTCAATGTTGGGCGCTGACTATTATCATCATGATTTGAGCGTGGTAGGAGGTGAAGCTCATCTTCTAGATGCCATTGCTGAACGTCTCGGACCGGTGAGCTGCTTTGTCTCTAACGCGGGCGTACCGGCCAAGATCCGGGGCGATATGCTCGAGATGACGGTCGAGAGTTTCGATCATGTCATGGCCGTCAATCTGCGCGGCGGGTTCTTCCTGGCGCAAGAGGTGGCCCGGCGCATGTTGGCCGCCCCAGATGGACCCTATCGGTCGATCCAATTCGTCACCTCGGTCAGTGCCGAAATGGTCTCGGTTGAGCGGGCCGAATACTGTATCTCGAAAGCCGCGGCGGCGATGATGGCGCAGCTCTATGCGGCTCGATTGGCCGAGGCGGGGATCGGTGTTTTCGACCTGCGCCCCGGCATTATCGACACCCCGATGACCGCTGCGGTGAAAGACAAATATGACGCGTCGATTCAGGCCGGTTTGGTCCCGGCGAAACGATGGGGCGAGCCCGCCGATATCGGGCGCGCAGTTGCGGCCTTGGCGAGCGGACAATTCGCCTTCGCGACCGGGGCAGTGATCCCGGTCGATGGCGGCTTGTCGATCCAGCGGTTGTGAGGGGAAGATGGCGGAGAGCTACGACATTATCATCGTTGGCGGCGGAAGCGCCGGGTGCGTCCTCGCGGCGCGGCTGTCTGAGGCCGCTGACCTGAAGGTCTGCCTGCTGGAGGCCGGGGGCCGTGATTGGCACCCGTTTTACAAGATGCCTGCGGGATTCGCCAAAATGACCAAGGGGATTGGTGCCTGGGGCTGGCAGACCGTGCCGCAGCGGCACATGCAGAACCGTGTGCTCAACTATACGCAAGCTCGGGTGATCGGCGGCGGTTCGACCGTCAATGCACAGATCTACACGCGCGGCAATGCGCTCGATTACGATGAGTGGCGGCAGATCGGGTGCGATGGCTGGAGCTACGACGATGTGCTGCCTTACTTCCGCAAGGCCGAAGACAATGACACCTATAACAACGCCTATCACGGGCAGGGCGGTCCGCTTGGCGTCTCACAACCCCGCGCGCCCTTGCCGATCTGTGATGCGTATTTCGAAGCGGCGGCTGAACTCGGCATCCCGCGCAATCATGATATGACCGGAGAGACCCAAGATGGGGTTGGATTTTATCAACTTACTCAAAAACATGCGCGCCGATCTTCAACCTCAGTTGCGTATCTAAAGCCGGCTCTCAATCGGTCCAACTTGACGGTCAAAACCGGTGTTCAAGTGCGCTGGCTCATTGTCGAAAACCATCGTGCGGTTGGTGTGGAATTGATGGATGGCGCTCGGGTGATGGCGGAGCAGGAGGTGATCTTGTCTTCCGGCGCGATCGGGTCGCCCCGATTGCTGATGCTCTCAGGGCTTGGCCCAGCGGATCATCTGCGAGAGGTGGGTGTTGACGTGATCCTCGATCAGCCGGAGATCGGTGCCAATCTACAGGATCACTTGGACCTCTTCACGATCTCCGAATGCACCGGCGATCATACCTATGACAAATATGCCAAGCCGCATTGGTCCGCGGTTGCGGGGTTGCAATATCTGCTCACCAAGCGCGGGCCGGTGGCCTCCAGCCTCTTTGAGACGGGGGGATTTTGGTATGCCGAAGAGGGCGCGCGCAGCCCGGATATTCAGTTCCATCTTGGCCTTGGCTCCGGGATCGAAGCGGGCGTTGCGAAGATGGCGAACCCCGGTGTCACCCTCAACTCGGCTTATCTGCGCCCGCGGTCGCGTGGCACCGTGCGATTGGCCAGTGCGGACCCGGCGGCCGCGCCCCTCATCGATCCGAATTACTGGGCCGACCCGCATGATCGCGAGATGTCGATTCGGGGGCTGAAACTGGCGCAGGAGATTCTGCGCCAGGATGCGCTGAAACCCTTCGTGAAGCGGGAGGTGTTGCCTGGCCCGGATGTCCAAAGCGACGCAGAATTCCACAACTTCGCCTGCGCCAATGCCAAGACCGACCATCACCCGGCGGGGACGTGCCGCATGGGTCCGGATGCTGCGGCGGTGGTCGATACCAGGCTGAAATTCAATGGGATCAGCGGGTTGCGCGTGGTCGATGCGTCGATCATGCCGCGGCTGATTTCCTCCAATACCAATGCGCCGACCATCATGATCGCGGAGAAAGCCGCCGACATGATCCGCGCCGATCATGGGGTGTGATCCGATGCTGCTCCCAACCTATTCCGGCACGCTGGAACCCTACAGATTGCAAGGTGATCCGTTAACCCCACGCGCGCCATCGGTGCCTTTTACCCGCACGGCTTTTGCGGCGGCCCATGTGGTGAGTGATCCCGTGGCCGAACGCGCGCCCTGGCAGGGGCGGCCAGCGGTGGACTGGGACAGCACGTTGAAATTTCGCCATTATCTATGGGATCAAGGGCTTGGCCTGGCCGAAGCGATGGACACGGCACAGCGCGGGATGGGGGTGGATTGGGCCACCGCCAAAGAGCTAATCGAGCGCACCATGATCGAGGCGAAGGCGCATCCGCTGACCCCGCGCGTGGCCTGCGGCGCGGGAACCGATAAGGTGCCGCTGGAAGAACTTCGCACCGTCGATGCGATTATCGCGGCGTATGAAGAGCAAATGGCGGCGATTGAGGCGGCGGGGGGACAGATCATCTTGATGGCGACCCGCGCGCTTCCGGCGATCGGGGCAGATACCGAAACCTATGCGCGCGTTTATGGCCATTTGCTTGGCCAAGCAAAGGACCCTGTGATCCTGCACTGGCTCGGCGATATGTTTGATCCGGCGCTGTCTGGCTATTGGGGCAGTGCTGATGTGGCCGCCGCGTCCGACGCGGTGCTGGCGATCATCAAGGCGCATCAACATAAGGTCGATGGCATAAAGATCTCCCTTTTGGATCAGGCGCATGAAGAAGCCTTCCGCGCGCGACTGCCGGAGGGCGTCCGGCTCTACACGGGTGATGATTTCAACTATGCGCCCTTGATCGAGGGCAACGGGAGCCACCATTCCCACGCTCTTCTTGGTATTTTCGCGGCGATCGCACCGGCTGCGGCGCAAGCGCTTGAAGCGCTCGCGCGTGGTGATCATCAAACTTATCACACGCTGTTAACCCCGACCGTTCCGTTGAGCCGGGAAATCTTCAAAGCTCCCACGCAATTCTACAAAGCGGGCATCGCCTTTCTGGCTTGGCTGAATGGCGCACAGGACCATTTCATTATGCCCGGCGGGTTCCAATCCGCCCGCGAGATTGCCCACTATGCGGAGGTCTTTCGCCTTGCGGATCAGGCGCGGCTTTTGGCCCGGCCTGATCTGGCGGAGGCGCGGATGCGCGTGTTATTGGGCCTGTATGGGATCGACGGGGGATAGTCGGGGTTGAGTAAAAGACCGACCATATTGGATGTGGCCGACCATGCGGGCGTGTCAAAATCCACGGTTTCGCTGGTGTTGCAGCGGAGCCCACTGGTCAAGGCGGAGACCGCTGATCTGGTGCGCAAATCTATGGCCGATCTGGGCTATGTCTATAACCGGGCGGCGGCGCAATTGCGCGCGGGTGGGGTGGGGCTGATCGGTATGGTGATCAACGACCTCCGCAACCCGTTTTTCACCGAGTTTGCCACCTCTGTGCAAATGAGCCTCGCCGCGCGCGGCTATGCCACGATCATCTCGAACACCGATGAGGACGACGTGTTGCAGGCCCAGGTTGCAGGCTCGATGATTGAGCATGGCGTGTCAGGCTTGGTAATTTCACCCGCCTATGGCGAGACGGAGGCGATGTTCGATCGGATCGCGCGCGCCGGTCTGCCGTGTCTACAGATGTTGCGCTGCGCGGACCCGCGGACCGATCTCTTCCCATTCGCGTCCTTCGATTACGCGACAGGCGGGGCGGAGGCGACGCAGCATCTCTTGGACACTGGCGCGGAGAACATCGCCTTTGTCGGCGGGGTGGAGGGGTTGCCGATCACGCAAGAGCGGCTGTCGGGCTATCTCAGCACGCTGGCCGCCGCAGGACGCAAACCGTTCATCTTGCCCGGTCGCGCAGCGCGGGGGTTTGGGCGGGAGGCGGCTTTGCAACTGACCCGGGATCACCCCAAGATCGATGCGGCTGTGTGTTTTAATGACCTCGTGGCCCTGGGCATGTTGTCGGGCTTTGCGGAGATTGGCCGGAAGGTCGGGCCTGAGTTTCAAGTGGTCGGCTTCGACGATATCGAAGAATGTGCACAGGTTTATCCACAACTCTCCTCGGTAAGTTGCGATATTGCAAGTTTCGGGGATTTTTCTGCCAATTTGATGTTAAGTTGGTTAGAAAATGGAAGGAAGCCGCCATCGGAGTATTATACCGATGTGCATCTCGTGACCCGAGCCTCCAGTCAACGAGGGCAGATATGACGCCAGAAACCCGCCTCCGTACCCTCTTTGACCGGGCGGTCGAAGTGGCTGACCCGATGCGCAGCTTGCCCGATCACCTGCCGCCCAAACCAGATGGCCGGGTGCTGGTGGTCGGCGCGGGCAAGGCGTCGGCCCGTATGGCGGAAGCGGTGGAGAGCGTTTGGGGGCCTTGCGACGGGCTCGTCATCACGCGCTATGGCTATGCGCGCCCTTGCCAGGGTATCGAAATCGTCGAGGCGGCGCATCCGGTGCCGGACGCAGCCGGGCAGGCGGCGACCGCCCGCATGTTGGCGTTGCTTGACGGTCTTGGCCCAGATGATTTTGTCTTGGCGCTGATCTCGGGTGGGGCTTCGGCCTTGCTGGTGCAGCCCGCGGGCGAGATCAGTTTGGACGAAAAGCAAGCGATCAATGCCGCGCTTTTGGCCTCCGGCGCGCCGATTGATCAGATGAACACGGTGCGCAAACATCTGAGCCGGGTGAAGGGGGGGCAACTGGCCGCCGCAGCCTATCCCGCCAAGATGTTGACCTTGTTGATCTCCGATGTGCCGGGCGACGATCCGGCTTTTATCGGGTCCGGTCCAACCGTGGCCGATAGCAGCACCCGACAAGACGCCGCGCGCATTTTGTCGGCGTGGCGGATCGACATACCGGACTCGGTGGGCGCGGTTTTGTCCGAGCCCACTGGGGTCCTGCCTCCCGGTGACCCACGTTTGGAAACGGTTGAGAACCGCCTCTACGCCGCGCCGTCGCAATCTCTGGCTGCCGCCGCAGAACTGGCGGAGCAGGGGGGTATAACCGTCGAAATCCTGAGTGATGCGCTTGAGGGAGAGGCCCGCGACGTTGCGGCCGAACACGCCGCCCTTGCGCTGACCCGCCAACGGGCGATGGCACCTGGCGCCGCGCCACATCTGATCCTTTCGGGCGGTGAACTGACCGTGACGCGCCGCGGCGCGGGCGTTGGCGGGCCGAACGCGGAGTATGCGCTCGCGCTGGCTTTGGCGTTAAAGGGGGCGCCAGGTATCCACGCACTGGCCTGTGACACGGATGGCGTGGATGGGGCGGCGGAGGTTGCCGGTGCCGTGATCGGGCCGCAGACTCTGGTCAAAGCAGTGGCGGCGGGGGCGGATGCGGCGGAGGCTTTAGCGCAGAACGACGCGCATGGGTTCTTCGCGGCTTTGGGCGATCAAGTGATCACCGGGCCGACCCTGACAAATGTGAATGATTTCCGCGCCATTTTAATTGAAGGACCTGCATAACATGCTGAAACATAGTGTTTATATCGCCGCGCATGATTCAGACGCCTTGGCGAAAGTGTCCGATGCGATGACGTTGATTGAAGGGCTTCAAGCAAAGCTGCCGGGCATGCTGGACCTCGCCCATGGGCCCAACCTGGATTTCGAGCAAAAATCCCAGACCTA
Source organism: Roseobacter sp. HKCCD6576-2 (assembly GCF_013179285.1). GTDB lineage: Bacteria > Pseudomonadota > Alphaproteobacteria > Rhodobacterales > Rhodobacteraceae > Rhodophyticola > Rhodophyticola oceani. Next base: position 1,394,620 of record NZ_WVNW01000001.1, read on the forward strand.
CTCCTATGGCTTCATCATCACCTTCACCGACCGGGCGGCGCATCTGGAATATGAGACCCATCCTGACCATCAAGCGGCAGGCGCGCTCTTGGTGGCTGCGGCAACTGGCGGGCATGACGGCATTTTCGTCACCGATTTGGACGTCAGTGCTCAGCTCTAGCGTCTTGACAGAGAAAGCATATCCATAGAGCCCTGAAATTGTTAAGACATGTCCGAATACTCCGGACCTGCCAGGTTGAGGACACATGCGAAGCTTTCAAACCGCCCGACCACAGGTGGCGCGATGACCGATAACCAGACCCAAGCGGCGCTCTTGGCGCGCGTTGCCGAGGGCGACAAACAGGCGCTTGCGGCGCTTTATAAGGCGCTGGAGAAGCCGGTTTTCCGATTTATCCGCTCCAGATTGAACGATTCCTTTGAAGCCAGCGACATACTCCATGACGTGTTTATGGAGGTTTGGCGTTCCGCCGGCCGTTTCGAAGGAAGATCAAAAGTGCAGACATGGATTTTTGGCATTGCCTACCGAAAGGTGATCGACGCGCACCGCAAACGCGGGCGCACCGATCTGATGGGAGAAACCCCCGACAGCGTGGATGATAGCCCCGATGCGGAGACCTGTTTGGCCTCGAGCCAAGAGGCGGAGCATGTGCGTCATTGCCTAGAGACGTTGAAGGATGACCACCGCGCCGCGATCGCGATGGCCTTCTATGACGACATGACCTATGGCGAGATTGCCGAGGTTGCGGGCGTGCCCGAGGGCACAATCAAAACCCGGGTCTTTCACGCAAAGAAACTGTTGATGCGCTGTCTCTCGGGCCTTGTGGAGCGGAGGGTTCCGGCATGACCCAGAATATCGAAGAACTGCTGCCGTTTTATGCCAATGGAACACTGGACGAGGCGGAACGCGCCGAGGTCGAGGCGGCCCTTGCCGAAGATGGTGATTTGCGCGCCGAGTTGGAGGTTCTTGTGGCCCTTCGTGCTGCGATGCAGGCCGAGGCGGTGCAGAGCCCCGGCGAGTTTGGGTTGGCGCGGCTGATGCGGGATGTGGAGGGCACGGATCAGGACGTCATCCCAACGGCCTCGCCCGAAAATGTTGTCCCACTCCGGCGGCTCAGAATCTGGCAGATTGCGGCAGCGCTGGTGTTGGCGGCGGGCTTGGCGCAAACGGTCTTTGTGATGACCGCGCCGAATCAGCCTGGCTTCGAATTGGCGAGCGGCGGCACCGCGCGGGGCGAGGCCGCATTTGTCGTTGGGTTCGCGCCGGGGACGTCCGAAGCCGAGATGCGAGACCTTCTTCTGACAGCCGGGGTGGAGATCATTTCCGGCCCGTCTGCCCTCGGGCTTTACGAATTGACGATCTTCGACGATGCTATGGCGGAGTCCGCAGCCGAGATTTTAAGGGCTGCCGAGGGTGGGATCATCGATACCTTTGAGGCGATGGCCACTGATTAAGAGGCCGTGACCATGCAACGACTGGCGGCATTGCTCATTTTCGTGACGGCGTTCGCCGTGGCAGGGCCTATGGCTTCGGCACAAACAACCGGGGGCCAAGGTGGCCAGGGCGTTGTCACCGACAGGGGTGATGACGGCGAAGGCACGCGCGGCGGCGCATCGCGCGATGCGGTGCGTATCGCAGGAGGCCGCATCGAATATGTGGTGATCGGGCCGCCCGGCCAATCGAATGCCGCGGCCCAGGCGCTGAGCGATCTCGGTGCCGATCTGCGTCGCACGCGAGACTACCCCACCTTGAACCGCCGGGCACTGTTTTTTGCCTTTCCGCAAGGGTTGACCAGCACCCTTGCGCAAGTCCGGCTGGATGCGGCGGCCCCGCAGAGCTTCGTCGACATCCATGCGATTTACCGCTTTGCCCAAGGCTCGCCTCGGCTTTATGCGCCCGAAATGGTCGGTATGGCCGCCCCACAGCGGTGCCAGTTGTCAGGCTCGGTCACGCTTGGGCTGATCGACGGTCCTGTTGATCCGTCGCATCCGGCTTTGGCCCGGGTTCGTGTCACCAATGAGAGCGTCTTGAACCGTGATGACCGGCCACCCGGCGCGGATCATGGCACGGCCGTGGCGATTCTCATGGCCGGTCGGGATGAGGCAGGTGCCCTGGCCGGGTTTGCGGGTGGCGCGCGGCTCCATGCGATCTCCGCTTTCACGCAATCGAGAGGCCGGGAGGCGGGCGATATTGAGCGGATCGCGGCGGCATTGGACCGGCTCCTGAGCCAGGGCGTGCGGTTGATCAATATGTCTTTCGCGGGGCCGGAAAACCGCGCCATGGCGGATGTGCTTGACGCCGCCGCCGGACGAGGTGCGGTGATGATCGCCGCCGCGGGCAATAATGGTCAGGCCTTGGCCGCCTATCCGGCGGGCTATTCGGATGTGATCGCGGTAACGGCTGTTGATGCGGGCTATCGCCGCTATCGCCGCGCGAATTTTGGCGAGCATATCGAGTTTGCGGCCCCTGGCGTTGACCTCTTCGTGGCCACCCGTCGCGGCGCGCATTATGCTTCCGGCACGTCCTACGCTGCGCCGATCATCACAGCGCTTGCGGCCCGTTTGGCGCCCGGTGGCTCGGTGCAGACGGTGCGCAACCGGCTCCGCGCCGCCTCCGTCGATTTGGGTAGCCCGGGCCGGGATGCGGAATTCGGCTGGGGGCTGGTCCGCGCGGGCGGCTGCTAGGCTTTCTTTGAACGTTTGTCCGAGGTCGGACGACCTATGAGCATAGACGCGCGGGGTGCTGGACCCGGCGCAAGCTCTGGAGATCGTCCCATGATCCGCACCGCCATTCTGCTCGCCGCCCTCGCAGGCCCACTGGCCACGTCCCCCGCTGCATTTGCCGGCGCGGAAGACGATCTGCGCGCGTGTTATGCGCAAGTGATCCGCGCGTGCGATGGCGCTGCCCGTTCCGGGATCTGTGCTGATGCCGGCATGGAATCTTGCGACGACATGCATTACGCGGGCGTCACGCTCAGCCCCGAGGTCATCGCCCGGATCACCGAAGGTGACTTGGCGCGGCGCTTTTTCACCCCTCTCCCCGAGATTGCCGATGCAACGCCCATGCCGATCCCGGTGATGCCGTCGCCGTTGCCAGAGGAGACCGCTGAGGTCACGCCTGAACCAGAAGACGAGGATGGCATTGATCCGGAATTGGCCGCGATCCTTGGTTTGATCGAAACCCTCGCCGGGCTCTGATCCTCCCCAATCAGACCCGGATGTGCACCGGCCTGCCGTTCCCCACGGCGGGCCGGTTTTCGTTCATGCGACCGCGAGGCCCTCGTTCGACAACCCATCCAGACGCGGCATGAGCGAGAGAAGATCGCGGGTATAGGGATGCTGCGGATCGGCAAAGAGCGCTTCGGTCTCGGCCACCTCGACCAGTTGCCCACCTTTCATCACGCCGACGCGGTCACACATCTGCCGCACGACGGGCAGGTCGTGGCTGATGAACAACATCGTTAGGTTCAGATGCTCCTGCAAATCCTTCAAGATATTGAGGATTTGCGCCTGGATCGAGACATCCAGCGCGCTGGTCGGCTCGTCACAGATCAAGAACCGGGGCTGGGTCGCCAGCGCCCTCGCGATGGAAATCCGCTGCCGCTGCCCGCCAGAAAACTCATGTGGGAATTTCAAGCCCGCTTCCGCGCCAAGACCAACCCGATCTAGCAATTCATCAACCCGGGCCTTCAACGGTTCACCGGACAGAAGCCCATGGTGCCGGGCTGGCTCGGCCACGATCTGATCCACGCGCATGCGGGGGTTGAGGCTCGAATAGGGGTCCTGGAAGATCATCTGGATCTGTTTGCGATAAAACTCTGGCACGCCGCGCCGCCCGGCGGTCACGTCTTGCCCTTCGAATTGAACCGAGCCGCCATCCACCGCATACAGCCCCGCAATCATCCGCGCGATGGTCGACTTGCCCGAGCCGCTTTCACCCACCAGGCCAAAGACCTCACCCTGTTTGATCTCAAAGCTGGCGCTGTCCACGGCGGTGAAATACTCCCGCCGCGAGGGCAGAAGCGCGGGTTTTTGCAGGAACCGTTTGGTCAGACCGGTGACTTCTAGCAGCTTGCTGCCGCGTTCGGCCTCGGTCGAGGGCCAGTTGCGCGCCAAATCCTCGATATGAAACTCGGTGACCCGCCCGCCATAGCCGATCAAGGGGAAGCGATGCAGCTTCACTGTCGGGCGCGGCACGGCGGCGATGAGCGATTTCGTATAGGGATGGTTTGGTTGGCCCATAACCTGCTCGGTTGTGCCGCTTTCCACCACTTCGCCTTGATACATCACCGTCACTTTGTCGGTCGTATCGGCGATCACACCCATATCATGGGTGATCAGGATCACACCCACTTGGCGCTCCGCAGCCAGTTCTTTGATCAGGTCCAGAATTTGCGCCTGGATCGAGACGTCGAGCGCGGTTGTGGGTTCGTCCGCGATGATCACATCGGGTTCCGAGCAAAGCGCCAGCGCGATCACCACCCGCTGCCGCATCCCGCCGGAGAATTGGTGCGGGTATTGGTTCACGCGGGTTTCCGGATCGGGGATGCCGACGCGGTTGATCAGCTCGATGGCGCGGGCCTCGGCGGCGGCATCGTCGAACCCCAGATGTTCCTGAATTGTCTCGACCAGCTGCTGTTTCACCGTGAAGAGCGGGTTCAGCGACGTCAGCGGGTCTTGGAAAATCATCGAGATTTTCTTGCCGCGCAGGGCCTGCATCGCCGCCGCATCAAGGCCCGAGATTTCGTCACCTCGGAAGCGGATCGTGCCGCTGGTGATATGGCCGGGCCTGTCCAAAAGCCCCATAACGGCGGCGCCGATGGTCGACTTGCCAGCGCCGCTTTCGCCCACCAGCCCATGGATTTGACCCGGTTCGACGGTCAGATCAGCCTTGTTCACAGCCACGAAGGTCTTGCGACGGGTGGGAAACTCCACCGTCAGATTGGTGATTTCAAGCAGACCCATCAGCGCAACCTCGGGTTCAGAGCATCGCGGAGCCAGTCACCCAACAGGTTGACCGCCAGCGCCAGCACCAAAAGCGTGCAGGCCGGGAAGAACAAGATCCACCACTCACCGGAGAAGAGGAAGCCTTGGCCGATGCGGATCAGTGTTCCAAGCGAAGGCTGGGTTGGTGGCGCGCCCACGCCGAGGAAACTGAGCGTGGCCTCGGCGATAATGGCCAGCGCCAGTGAGATCGTGGCGATGACCAGAACCGGCGAGAGGACATTGGGCAAGATATGCCGCGCCATAATTGCAAATGGCGAGCGCCCGATCAGGCGGGCGGCCTGCACATATTCCTTGGATTTCTCCACCAAGGTCGCGCCGCGCACGACCCGCGCGAATTGCACCCAATCCGACAGGCCAATCGCGATGATCAGGACCCAAATGGCCACCTGATCGCGGTATTCAATCGGGGTGATGCCTTTGGCGACCCCAAAGATCAGCATTGCCACCAGAATAGCGGGGAAGGTCAATTGAACATCGGCGACCCGCATGATGATCGTCTCGGTCCAGCCGCCGACATAGCCGGCCAATAAGCCAAGCGAGATGCCCAGGACCATCGCAAAGGCCACGGCCGCAAACCCCACGAAAAGCGAGATGCGCAGCCCGTAAAGGATGGTTGAGAACACATCGCGGCCTTGGTCGTCGGTTCCAAGCAGGAAGCTTTCGCCGGTAAAGGCATTGGCCTCCCCCGGGGCGGTGAACCCGTTCAACAGGTTCAGCGTGGCCGGATTAAACGGATCATGCGGCGCGATGAGCGGCGCGAACACAGCGCTCAACACCAGAATCAGCGTCAGGCAAAGCGAGACCATCGCCACCGGTGAGTGGCGGAAGGAATAGCCCACATCGCTGTCCCAGGCGATGGCCAGACGGGACTGCGCGCGGGGCTTTTCCGGGGTGATCGGGGTATCGGTCATTGGCTTTTCCCCTCAGTCCGAAGGCGCGGATCAATCGCGACATAAAGCAAATCGACGGCCAGGTTGATGCCGACAAACATCACCGAAATCAGCATCAGATAGGCCGCCATCACCGGAATATCGACGAACTGGATGGCATTGATGAAGAGGAGGCCGACGCCCGGCCATTGGAACACCGTTTCGGTGATGATGGCGAAAGCGATGATCGAGCCGAGTTGTAGGCCGGTCACGGTGATCACCGGCACCAGAGTGTTTTTCAACGCGTGGCGGAAATTGATCGCCCGTTGTTTCAAGCCGCGCGCCCGGGCAAAGCGGATGTAATCTTGTCGAAGAACTTCGAGCATTTCCGAGCGGACCAGCCGCATGATCAGCGTCATCTGATAGAGCCCAAGCGTGATCGAGGGCAGGATCAGGGCCAGGAGCCCCGATTGTGTGAGGAAGCCGGTGGACCAGCTTCCAAGCTGGACGACCTCCCCACGTCCAAATGAGGGGAGCCAGCCAAGCTCCACCGAGAACAGATAGATCAGCAAGATCCCGATCAGGAAGGTGGGTAGCGACACCCCGATGAGCGATAACGTCATGATCGCATTTGAGGCAAACCCATCTCGTCGGATCGCTGTAAACACGCCCAGGCCAATGCCCAGAACCAAGGCGAACACCCCGGAAACGGCCGCCAATTCAAGCGTCGCAGGAATGCGTTCGGCAATGATTTCAGAGACTTGCCGGCCTTGTCGGTAAGAGATGCCAAAGTTTCCCTGCACCGCGCCTTCGAGGAAGCGGTAATACTGTACGAAAAAGGATTGATCGAGGCCAAGCTGCGCGCGGAGCCGTTCGACATCCTCCATGGTGCGTTCTTGACCGAGCATGTTGTCGATCGGGTCGCCGACGAAGCGGAACATGGCGAAAGCCACCAACCCGACAACAAGCAGCACGAGAACGGATTGGAGGATACGGCGGATGATATAGTTAAGCATCTGGCTCTTCTGATCTGCTGGATGACTGGGGTCAAGAGGCCGGGGGGCCGGTTATTGTGGTTGTGATCCATCCTTTGGCGGATGGGCCGGGCGATGCCCGCTTGTTAGGCTCTGTTCTGTCGGGCATAGGCGGCAAGTTCGCCCCGGCGGCTGAGGCCAAGACGGGTGAGGATGGCATGGACGTGATCTTTGACGGTGGCGGGGCTGATCCCCAGATGGCGGGCGATGTCTTTGTTCGACTGGCCTTGCAACAGGCACTGCGCCACCTCGCGCTGGCGCCGCGTCAAACCCTGGAAGGTGGGGGCCGGCAGGTGGGCGATGATGACCGGCGCCCCGATGATGGCGGTGGTGGTCAGGTCGATCTCCACGTGATGACCAGCTTCGGCCAAGCGGCCAAGCGCGGGGATGGCACTCCACGCCATAGCGGAACCATCGCGCGCCGTCAGCCCCTCAAGGGCTTGGCGCAGGTTTTCGGCAGATGAAACATCGAACATGGAGGGAAGTATGGCCCAAATTCCGGTGGAAGTGAGTAATTTCTTTTTGTCCATGCAGGCGGGCAAGCCCGGCGCAGCGGCGTTGGAGGCCTGTTTTGCCGAGGATGCTGTCTATGAAGAACCCTTCACTGGCGAAACGCGCCGCCATGAAGGCCGGGCCGCGATTATCAAGGCAATGGCGCTTGGTTGGGAAATGCCGATGTTGGACACACGGATCGAGGTGCTGGGCGCGCAGGTCGTGGACGGCGAGGTGCAGGTGGATTGGGCCTGCCACTCACCCTCAATCCCCGGCGGTCGTGGCAGTGGAAAGAACCGGTTCACGTTGAAAGATGGGCTGATCACGCGATTGATCACCACATTGGATGGGGCCGGGGAATGACCAGATCGCCGGATGTGGATGCATGGCTTGCGGCCTATCACAACCCGATGAAATCGGTTACCGCGCGCGTCTTTCCGAAAACAAAGCAACACGCGCGCTTGATACTCCATAATGGCGCGGCAACTCCCGGCGGATTTCCGAATCTGGCAGGAGACGGTAAAGAGGCGCGGAGCTTCTGAGTCGCCGCATTCAATGATCTAGACGGGCAAGCTTCGGAATTGTCCGCCATTATCCAGGCCTGGTGCACCCTTCGAAACGGTTAGCGGCCGTGGGGCAGCGTCCAGTCGATCGCCGGCCCGGCGGGCACGATCCCAAGCGGGTTGCGGAGCTCCGAGGGCGAGAAATAGCCCTGTTTGTAGATGTCGAATTTGACCGTCTCGGCCACACCCGGCATCTGGTACATCTCGCGGGCATAAGCCCAGAGGTGTGGGTAATCCATTAACCGCCGGATGTTGCATTTAAACGCATAGTGATAGGCCACATCGAACCGAGCCAGCGTTGGGAAGAGCCTTAGATCCGCCTCGGTAAAGCGGTTTCCGCAGAGCCAGCGATGATGACCCAGATGTGCCTCGATCTCGTCCAACGTCGCGAAGAGGCGCAGGACGGCGGTATCATATGCCTCTTGTGTCCGCGCAAACCCGGCGCGGTAGACGCCATTATTCACCTCCGCATAGATCTGCGCGTTCCAGGCGTCGATCTCCGAGCGCAGCGCCTCAGGCGCAAGGTCGGGGCCGGGGAATGCATCGTTCAGCATTCGCACAATATCGGCGCTTTCGTTCGAGACCGGTTGATCGGTCTCCCTGTCCCACAGAAGCGGCACGGTGATCCGCCCGGTATAGGCTGGGGAGGCCAGGGCATAGGCCTGATGCAGCGCAGTGACGCCCTTGAACGGGTCGGCATACGGCCCCGCTTCATCATAAACCCAGCCCTCCGGCGTCCGCCGTGGCCGGGCATAAGACACGCTGATGGTCTCCGATAAACCCTTGAGGGAAATGGTCAAAAGCGCCCGATGCGCCCAAGGGCAGTTCCAGGCGGCATAAAGATGATAGCGCCCGGTTTCAGGCCCAAACCCCGACGATCCATCGCGGGTGATCCAGTGCCGGATCGTGGCTTTCTGCCGCTCATACGCGCCGTTCAGCGTCGTGTCCGGCCCCGGGTCCTCCGCATAATAGACCCCCTCGATCATCACACCCATGTCGCGCCTCCTTAATCAAACAGGGCGCATCTCGCGATACGCCCTGCCTTGCTCTGTCTCAAAACGCGCCGGGCGGAGCCGTCCGACAGGCGCGTCCAAAACTCAGATCAGTTTACGGTCACCCAACGCAGGATGAAGAAGTTATCCGGGCGCTGTGTCAGTTCGATATTGTCGCCAGCGCCCCAAACGAGCGGCTGCACATACATCGGGACATATACCATATCGTCCTGAATAATCGCGGCGGCCTCATCCAGCATCGCCTGACGTGCGCTGTCATCGATCTCGGATTGGATCATCGGCAGCATTTCGTCGATGCGCGGGTTGGAATAGCCGCCGAAGTTCCAAGTGCCAAGGCGCTCGCCATTGGTGTGAACCAGGAAGCGGATCGGGTGCTCAGCATCAAAGGTACCGGGTGACCAGCCCAAGAGATACATGTCGAAATTATCGGCGCGGAGTTCCGGCCAGTAATTCGACACCGGCATGGAGTCCAACTGCGCCTCCAGCCCGATCTGTGCCAGCATCCCAACCACGGCCTGACAGACGGCTTCGTCGTTCAGGTAACGGTCATTGGGGCAAGAGAGGCCGAAGGAGAACCCATCGGGATAGCCGGCCTCGGCCAGCAACCCCCGCGCCGCATCCAGATCGACCTCGGGCCGGGCATCGCGGGCTTCGGAATAGCCGCGCATCGCCGGGCTGACCAACTGGCTCGCCGGTTCCGCATTGCCGCGCATGATGGTTTGCAGGATCGCGTCGACATTCACCGCATGTGCCACGGCCTGACGCACGCGGACATCGGAGAACGGGTTTGGCGCGCCGGCGTCGCCGCCGGCGTAAAGCACGTCATGATCATGGGCGAAGCCCAGCATGATCACGCGCGCTTCGATGCCTTGGATCACTTGGACGCCGTCAGAACCTGACAGGCGTTCGGCATCCTGGATTGGCACCGGATTGATCATATCCACATCGCCCGACAGGAGCGCGGCCACAGCAGTGGCGGAGTTCTGGATCGGGGTCAGTTCGGCGCGGGTGACATTGTGTTCCACCTCGCCCCACCAACCGTCATAGGGCACCAAGACCGTGGTCAGGCCCGGCTGACGCTCTTGAAGCATGAAGGCGGCCGTGCCGTTGGCGTTCAAGGTTGCGTGGTTTTCCTCGTCGCGCGCGGGGAGTTCCGCGCCATTGGCGGCGGCCCAGCCACTGTCCATCATCATCCAATTCGCGATAGAATCCGGGAAAATCGGCTGCGGCGAAGAGGTCATGATGTCGACGGTGAAATCATCCACCACGATCACGTCCGAGACCGGCGAGAACCAGCTTGCTACATCGGATTGTTCAGAAGACGCCCGCTGATAGGAGAACAGCACATCTTCGGCATCAAATGCGCTGCCATCGTGGAAGGTCACACCCTGGCGCAGGTTGAAGCGCCAGCCTTCGCCCTCGCCAATCGGCTCCCAAGAGGTGGCCAGCGCCGGCTCGATCGACATGTCGCGACCGCGGCGGACCAGACCTTCGTAGACATTGTTCAAGAAACCCAGAACCGGCGCGGAGCTGACCGCATGCGGGTCCATGGTCTGCGGGTCGGTTGTGGTGGCCCAGCGGAAGGTCTCCGCCCCGGCCGTCGTGCCAAGGCAGAGCGCCATGGCGGTGAGAGTGAGTGCGCGTTTCATGCAAGCAATTCCCTGTAAGTGGTTGGCCCGCCGTCCATCGGGGCCTGTGGCAGCCTGACGCAGAAGCTGGGCCAGTGTAAAGGCAAAGAGATCACAACGCCGTGATAAGCGCAGTGCGAGACCCCGCCCAAACGCAACAGGGCGCCGCATGCGCGACGCCCTGTCGATCAACATTTCAAGCGCGGTTTAGTTCGCGGAGAAATACTTGAACTTCACCTGATCGTCCGCATCCACCAGGGTGGACCAGTCATCGCTGACCCCCCAGTTCAGGATCTGGTTGTGGATCGGCAGGTAGATCAGCTCTTCCTCGGCCATCTGCCAGAGGCTCGCGATCATGCCGTCGCGCTCGTCCAGATCGACCTCAGAGGACAGGCCCACAATCATCTCATCCATCACCTCGTTGGAGAAGCCGGTGCCGTTCCAGCTGCCGCGGCCCTCGTCACGCGTGTGATAGAGGAAGTTGAAGATATATTCGCTGTCATAGGTCGGAACGCCCCAACCCAGCAGGTAGAAATCCGTCTCGCCATTCGCGATCAGCGGGAAATGCTGTGCGCGGGGCAGGGCGGAGAGGTTCACCGTGATGCCGATCTGAGCGAACATGCCCACGGCCGCCTGACAGATCGCTTCGTCATTGACATAGCGGTCATTCGGGCAGTCGAGCTGGATCGTGAACCCATCGCCATATCCGGCCTCTTCCATCAACGCGTTGGCTGCGTCGATATTGTATTCGGGATAGGCATCCAACGCCTCGGTCCAGCCATGAACCGGCGGCGGCAGAACGACACCGGCGGGTGCGGACTGGCCGCGCATTACGACCTGCATGATCGCCTCGCGGTTGATCGCGATATCCATCGCCTGACGCACCTGCTGGTTGGCCAGCGGGTTCGCGCCCTCCACGTTATCCCGGCTCAGATCTTCTGCGCCGACATTCAGACCGAAGAAGATCACCCGGTTCTGCGGCGCGGTGGCAAGGCCCAGCCCGTCGGCGCTGGCCACACGGTCGAGGTCCTGCACGGGTACGTCTTGGATGAAGTCCACCTCGCCCGACAGAAGAGCCGCCACACGGGTCGCGGGGTTCTGGATCGGTGTGAAGATGATTTCGGAGGCCGCCAGCGGGAACTCCCCGATGCCCCAATAATCCTCAAACGCGGTCAGCACGGTTTGCGCATCCGCCTGACGGCTTTGCAGCACATAAGGCCCGGTGCCATTGGAGTTGCGCGCGCTGAACGTGTCTTCGCCGCCGGCATAATCTTGCACCTCGACCGCGCCGTTTTCCGTCGACCAACCTTCATCCATCATGAAGATATTGGTCAGGTTGTTCGGCAGAAGCGGGTTGGGGCCGTCGGTTTCGATTTCAACCGTGTAGGGGCCGGTGGCTCGCACATCGACAACACCGCTCAACAGCTCTCGGAAGTTCGAGTTGTCCGACATCGCGCGGTTCAGCGAGAAGACCGCATCGGCGCTGTCGAAGGTCTGGCCCTCATGGAAGGTGACCCCTTCGCGCAGCGTGAACACCCATACATTCGGGTTGTCGCCCGAGGGCTGCCAATCGGTGGCGAGGGCGGCCTCCATCGCGCCTTCCATATTGCGCAGGATCAGAGGTTCGTAAATCTGGTGGTTCAGCGTTGTGGTCGGGCCCTCATTTTGCGCATGGGGGTCTTGCGTCAGCGCCTCGGCGGCGCGCGCCCAACGCAGTGTCTCGGCGTCGACCGGGGCGGCGGTCATGGCGGTGGTGGCCAGCAAGGCGGCCGCCATCGCGGTAAAGCGAAGTGTCATGGTATTGCTCCCTGAAGTGTTATGCGCCTGAGTATGCCCGGGAATTTTCCGTTGGCAAGGCGTGCCGCTCGATCTTGTCGTCCGAAGGCCCGAGGATTGCCTTAGGATTAACCTATTGAGCTTGCGGAGAAGGCGGCGCGCAAATCTATTGCCCCAAGCCTCCGCGCTGTGGTTCTCTTTGTGCATTGTGTATCTTTCCCTCAGCCAATGGAGATCTCCATGCGCCCGGTCGAAACCGATGATCTGACAATCGAATTTGACGCCAAGACCTGTATCCATGCCCGCCGCTGTGTGTTGGGCCTGCCGAATGTGTTCAAGCCGGGCACCAAAGGCGGATGGATCCTGGCCGATCAGGCCGACACCGAGGCGCTGGTCCGGGTGATCGAAGCCTGCCCCTCCGGCGCGCTGAGCTACACGCGGAAGGACGGACCGGAGGAGCCGCTGCCGGAGGTCAACACCGCGCGGCTTTGGGAAAACGGTCCAGTGGAGCTGCATGGTGAGATCGTCATCGGTGATGAGACGCGGAGCCGCGCCACGCTCTGCCGCTGTGGGAAATCGGCCAATAAACCCTATTGCGATAACTCCCATATTCAGGCCGGGCTCGAGGCGACGTCGGAACCGGCCTCCAATGATGCGGCGGAACCGTTAGAGGCGCGGGATGGACCGCTGAATGTGCGGGTCGCGCCGAATGGGCCGGTGATTATCTCGGGCAATCTCGAAGTGGTGGCGGGCTCGGGCCGGCAAGTGGATACCACAACCAAGTTCTATCTGTGCCGCTGTGGGGCTTCCAGCAACAAGCCTTATTGCGATGGCAGCCACAAAGAGGCTGGTTTCACCACCGACTAGCTGATGATTGGTCGCGATTGAGGGGCATCGCCTCTGTGGCGCGGGTGACTTGACCTTGGGACAGTGCCACGCCAAAGACATGGCACATACAGACATTCCCTCAAGCGAGACCGCATGAGAATCACTCTGACGACCCTGGTGATCGGGGCGATCGGCGCCGCGTTGGCTTGGGCGCTCGGCATCCCAGCACCGTTTTTGACCGGCCCTGCGGCTTTGGTCTCTTTTGCCTCGTTGATGGGGGTGAAAACGGACATTCCGATCCCACTCCGTGACACGTGTTTTGTGCTTTTGGGGATCGGGATGGGCGCAGGTGTGACGCCCGAAGTGGTGGAGGCCGCGCGGCAATGGCCGTTGCCGCTGGTGGTTTTGTCGGTGCTACTTCTGGTGATCTTCTTTGGCGGAGCTTGGAGCGTGCAACGCCTCTTCGCCTATGACCAAAATACCGCCCGTTTGGCCGCCACACCCGGGCATCTCAGCTTTATCCTGTCGCTCTCGACCGAGGTGAAAGCAGATATTCCCATCGTTGCGGTGATCCAGTCTTTGCGCGTGCTGATCCTGACCCTTCTGGTCCCCGCTGTCGTCGCGTTGATCACCGAAGCGGATCTGTCGATGAGCCAATCTCCTATGGCCGCGATGCCAATCCTCGCGCTGGCGGGTGTCCTGGTTTTGGCAACCGGCATCGGGTTGATACTGAAGCGCTGGAATGTCCCGGCGGCGCTGCTTCTGGCGGGGATGGTCATTTCAACCTTGGCGCATGGCGCGGGCGTGGTCGAAGGCGGCATGCCGATTTGGATCGCGGTCCCAACTTTCGCCGTCATGGGCACGCTTATCGGTACTCGGTTTTCCGGCGTCACCCTAAACCTTGTGGCCCGCGCGGCCGCGGCGTCGGGTGTTCTGACGGCGCTCGCTCTGGTCACCACGCTGATCGCGGCCCTATTGGTCAATCAAATGACCGCGCTGCCGCTTACCGATTTGATGATCGCCTTTGCGCCGGGCGGGTTGGAGACGATGGCGGCGCTCTCGATCATGCTGGGCGCAGACCCGGCCTTTACCGCGCTGCATCATGTCTATCGATTGCTGTTTCTGACTTTCTTGGTCCCGGCCTTTATCCAGATGGACCGCAAGGAAACCTAAGCCGCCAAATCGATCCAGACCGGCACATGGTCCGAGGGTTTCTCCCGGCCGCGTACCTCGTGGTCGATCCGCACATCGCGCATCAGATCGGCGGCTTGCGGGCTGAGCAGCAAATGATCGATCCGAATGCCGTCATTCTTGTTCCAAGCCCCGGCTTGATAATCCCAAAACGAGTAATGCCCAGGCCCAAACACCCGTGCTCGGAACGCTTCGGTATAGCCCAGGTTCAAAATCCGCCGAAATGCCGCGCGGCTCTCAGGACGGGCCAGCGCATCTTCTTGCCAGACCTCGGGGCGGGCCGCGTCCTCATCTTGCGGGATCACGTTGTAGTCGCCCGCCAAAACCACCGGCATTTCGGTGGCCAGCAGCGCCCTTGCATGCGCCTCCATCCGGGCCATCCAGGCAAGCTTATAGTCATATTTCGGCCCCGGCGCCGGATTGCCGTTGGGCAAGTAGAGGCCGCAGACCCGTACTGCGGCATCCTCTCCCATCACGGTCGCCTCGATCCAGCGTGCTTGCTCATCGCTTTCATCGCCGGGTAAGCCGCGGACGACATCTTCCAGCGGGTATTTCGACAGGATCGCAACGCCGTTGAAGCTCTTCTGGCCATGGGTTTCCACATTGTATCCGCGCTCTTCGAAAATCTCGCGCGGGAAGCCCTCATCGACGGTTTTGATCTCCTGCAAGAGCGCCACATCGGGTTTCGCCTCATCCAGCCAATCGGGAAGGGCCAGGGCCCGCGCCTTGATCCCATTGATGTTGAATGTGGCGATTTTCATTGGCGCATCTCCCTCGGCTCCCACCGTTTTGCCTCGACGGATCAGGAATGCCAAGCGCTGACGGGAATTCCCCGAGTTCGAATCCACCTAAGTGGCTTAGGCTTGAGCGCGCGATCCGGTTTCGTCCCGATGAGGCCCTCGCTCTGCCAAAGCCACACGCGGCCAAGCCCGACAGCGTGCAACCGGCGCTGGCCTCCGATGGCAGTGTCCAGAGCATAAGCCCCTCGCATCGGTCCCATCTGATGTGGCCCTACCCGATGCGAGCGAAGCGCCCATACGCAACGCCACTAGGCGCTGTTGCTAGCCGGTCACGCTTTCGCTCTCATCCGAGACTGCCAACCAGGTGCGCGCGGCGTCTTCATCATCAGGCGCGAAGCTCTTGATCACCAGGTTGGGCAGTAGCGCGCTTTCGACACCAGCGACCGCTTTGACCCAGGTCTGATCGGTCAGAACCGCCACCTTGTCGACCTTCTCGATCATCGCCATCAACTGCACCCAATGGCGCAACTCGACGCCGATAGCGCCCAGGCTTGGCCAGGCGACGGCTTCGGCACGCATCAGGACGCCGCCATGATGCATGCCCTCCATCTCGCGCACCAGCATATCAAGCGTCACTTCCATCCCCACGGCATCCAGACTTCCATGCGCCTCGATCACCAAAAGGTTTGGGGTTTCCAAATTGCTGCTGAAACTGGGTGTGCTCATCCGCCGTCTCCTTATTATGGGCTAACGCTGGCGGGTTCCGCTAAACCGCACCATGATCTGCGTCAATCGGGCCGAGGAGGGGGCCAGCCCCCGTCGCGTGCCGCGACTCCCCCGGGATATTTGAGAAGCAGAGAAGGGCCCTTCAGGTTTGATTAACCATGCGCCGCTAATCTCGACTTGCGGTACAGGCGGGGACGCCGATGGCCGTAAGCGGAGAAGCCCCCACCGTGCCTCCGGGACAGTGGGGGTGGACCCGGTCCGGTCTTCTCTGCTTCTCAAATATCCCCGCCGGAGGCATCCAAGCGTCGCCAAATGGTTCGGCGCGTTCTTTAGGTCACTACATCGAAAACGACGTGCCGCAGCCGCAGGACGACGAGGCATTTGGGTTCTCGATGGTGAACCGCGCGCCGATGAGTTCTTCGCTGAAGTCGATCACCGCGTCGGCCAGGAACGGCAACGACACGCTATCGACGACCACTTTTTGGCCTTCGCCTTCCAGCACCAAATCATCCTCGGCGGGCTCGTCGAGCTTGATTTCATATTGAAATCCAGAACAGCCGCCACCCTCGACCGCCACACGCAGCGCTTTGGGCGCATCCGCATCCTCGTTGATTTCGGCCAGACGCTCGAAGGCGCGAGGCGTTACTTTTGGCGGAACAGTCAGCGTCAGGGTCATTTTTAAGCTCCGGGCGGTGTCGCATCGGGTTTGAACCGAATATATGGACCGGCAACGGGGGCGACAAGGAGACATCGATGCTGGCGGTATATGCATGCGACCCTGCGGAGAGCCGTGGGCGGCTGGTTGCGGAGGAGGAAAGCACGTTTCGCTCCTGTTTTCAGCGCGACCGCGATCGGATCATCCACGCGTCGGCCTTTCGGCGGCTGAAACATAAGACGCAAGTTTTTGTGGAACATGAGGGCGATTACTATCGCACGCGGCTGACCCATTCGATTGAGGTGGCGCAGGTGGCGCGAACGATCTCGGGCGTTTTGGGGCTGAATGCGGAACTCACCGAAGCCTTGGCTTTGGCCCATGATCTCGGCCACACGCCCTTTGGGCATACCGGTGAAGATGCCTTGGCCGATCTGATGGCACCTTATGGCGGGTTCGATCACAATGCGCAGGCGATCCGCATCGTAACCTCCCTAGAGCGGCACTATGCGGAGTTTGATGGGCTGAACCTGACATGGGAAACCTTGGAAGGGCTGGCGAAACATAACGGCCCGGTCACAGGCGATCTGCCCTATGCTTTGGCCGCCTATAACGCACGCCATGATCTGGAACTCGACACCCATGCGAGTGCGGAAGCGCAAGTGGCTGCGATTGCCGATGATGTCGCCTACAACCATCACGATCTACATGATGGGCTCCGCGCCGAGCTGTTTTCGACTGATGAGCTGGCGGAGCTCCCGATTTTGCAGGATTGCTTTGCAGAAGTCGATCAGCGCTATCCGGGGCTGAACTACTACAAGCGGCGGCATGAGGCGCTGCGGCGGTTCTTCGGCGTTTTGGTCGAGGATGTGATTGCGGTGGCGCGGGGCAATCTGGCCGAAATCGCGCCGCAGAGCGTGGCCGATATCCGCGGGGCAGGGCGCGGTGTGATCCGGTTTTCCGATGCGCTTTGGGCGGATCTCAACCTGATCCGGGCGTTTCTGTTCAAACGCATGTACCGCGCGCCAGGGGTGATCGAGATGCGCGCAGAGGTGACGCAGGTGGTCAACGACCTCTTTCCGTATTTCATGGCCCATCCGGAGGCCTTGCCGAAGCAGTGGCGCAAGGATGTGGAAGAGGCGGAGGGCGAGATCGCACTGGCCCGGATCGTGGCCGATTACATCGCCGGTATGACAGATCGCTTCGCGCTTCAGAGGCACGCAGACCTTGTCACCGGCACGCCAACGACCGTGACAAAACACGGATAACCCTGCGGTAAGGGTCTATTCCACGTCAATAAAGAAGGTCGCCCAAACCTGAAGCGATACGAAGATCTCGGACATTTCCGGATCGTCCACCACTGGAAAGATCACGATGATCGGCCCCAGATCACCAATGCCCAGAGGCACCCCGTCCAGATGCGTGGCCAAGATCGGTTCATAGGTCTCGGTCATCTCCCACGGGATTTCGACCTGATACCCGTCAAGCGCCGTTGGAAAGGCCGACCGGCCAGCTGCGCCTGCCATTTCCATCACTGCCGAAAGCCTGGGGCCAGCAAATGTTGCGGGTGTTTCGTCATCTGGCATCATCGTGGTGATTTCGACCTCGGGCAGGGCGGCCAGCATTGCCGCATCAAGCGCGACCCCGGTCTCGAAGCTCAAACCCATCCGGCCCAAAACCGTGATATCGTCTTCGGTCGAGGGGCCACGGTTCCCCTCTGGGATCGCGCCGGCAAGGGTGAGGATCGTGGCGCCGGTCGGTGCAGGAACTTCCGCGAGTGCAGGCACAGAGAGGGCCGTGCATAGGAGAAGCGGAGTCAAGATACGCATGATAAGGACGCTCCCATCGCTGTTGAGATGGGCCGAGACTGCCAGACTGCTCGCCGCCTCGCCACATATCTTTCATATGCAACGATCCGGGAACCGCAATTGACCTCGGCCCTGCCCGTGATACACCCCCGCGCAATTGTTTCCCGAAAGATGCCCCGATGACCCTATTTGCCGATATCCGCGCGCTTGTTCTGGAAAGCCTCGATGCCCTGGTGGCCGATGGCCATCTGCCCGCCGGATTGGACATGCGAAACGTCACCGTGGAGCCGCCGCGCGATGCCGCCCATGGGGATATGGCAACCAATGCCGCGATGGTGTTGGCGAAACCCGCCCGGCAGAAACCGCGCGATATTGCCGAAGCTTTGTCGGTGAAACTGGGCGCAGACCCCCGGATTGAGACCGCTGAGGTGGCAGGCCCGGGCTTTATCAACTTGCGGCTCTCTGCCGAGACTTGGCGTGGAGTGATCCGCGATGTGGTGCAAACTGGCACCGGTTTTGGCCGTTCCACGATGGGGGCCGGCCGTAAGGTGAATGTCGAATATGTCTCGGCCAACCCGACCGGGCCCTTGCATGTGGGCCACACACGCGGCGCGGTGTTTGGCGACGCGCTAGCCAGTCTGCTGGATTTCACCGGCCATGACGTCACCCGCGAATACTACATCAACGATGGCGGTGGGCAGGTCGATGTGCTCGCCCGCTCAGTCTATCTGCGTTACCTGGAGGCGCATGGCCAGGAAGTTGCGTTTGAAGACGGCACCTATCCGGGCGATTACCTGATCGACGTTGGCCAGGCGTTAAAAGACAAGGTTGGCGATGCGTTTGTCGATAAGGGCGAAGAGTTTTGGCTGGCCGACATACGGGAGTTCGCGACTGAAACGATGATGGAGATGATCCGCTCCGACTTGGCGCAATTGGGCGTCGAGATGGACGTGTTTTACTCCGAGAAATCGCTTTATGGCACGGGCCGGATCGAAGCCGCGATCGACGATCTGCGCGGCAAGGGCCTGATCTATGAAGGCGTGCTTGAGCCCCCGAAAGGCAAGAAGCCCGAAGATTGGGAGCCGCGCGAGCAGACGCTGTTCAAATCCACCGAGCATGGCGATGATGTCGACCGTCCGGTGAAGAAATCCGATGGCTCCTGGACCTATTTCGCGCCGGACATAGCTTATCATTTTGATAAGGTTTCCAGGGGTTTCGATGAGCTTATCGATGTGTTTGGCGCCGATCATGGCGGCTATGTCAAACGGATGAAGGCGGCCGTTTCGGCGCTGTCGGATGGCCAAGTGCCGCTCGACGTCAAGCTGACGCAGTTGGTCAAGCTGCGGCGCGGCGATGAAGAGCTGAAAATGTCGAAACGGGCGGGCACCTTTGTGACCCTGCGCGATGTGGTCGATCTGGTTGGGCCGGATGTGACCCGCTTTGTCATGCTCACCCGGAAAAACGATGCACCGCTTGATTTCGACGTTGAGAAAGTGACGGAGCAATCGAAAGAAAACCCGGTCTGGTATGTGCAATATGCCCATGCCCGGATCGCGTCGGTGTTGCGCAAAGCAGCGGAGGCCGGGATTGCAACGGATGACGCGGTTCTTGCTGCGGCGGACCTTTCGGCGATCTCCGATCCAGCGGAACTCGCGCTGGCGGGCAAGCTCGCGGAATGGCCGCGTCTGGTTGAAATCGCGGCCAGCACGCATGAGCCGCATCGGGTGGCGTTTTACCTCTTCGATCTGGCCTCCGAATTCCATGGCCTTTGGAACAAAGGCAATGCCGACCCGTCTTTGCGCTTCCTGCAAGAGGATGACGAAACAGCAACATTGGCAAAACTTGCGCTGATTCGTGCCGTAGCCGTTGTTATTTCATCAGGTCTTGGTATTTTAGGGGTGACCCCGCTTAACGAAATGCGCTGAGGCGAGACCTCGATAAACAAAGCGCGCTGGTGGGGCCGAGCAGGCAAGACCCCCGGCGCGCCAGTGCCGGGCAAAAGAGGGCAGGCATGGCAGATATCGAGTATTTCGAGGAAGAGGCCTATGCGTCTCCACCGCAGGTGGAGCCGTCGCGCTTTGGCACCTTGGTCAATTGGGCCGGGGCGCTGGTTTCATTTGGGCTGATCGCAGGCATGGCGGTTTGGGCTTGGCAGTTAACAGTGCGCGATGTGGCCGGGGTCCCGGTGATCCGCGCGCTGGAAGGCGCGATGCGGGTGGCCCCGGAAAACCCCGGCGGCAGTCAAGCGGATCATCAAGGTTTGGCGGTTAACCGCATTGCCGAGGGGCAAGAGGCCGAACCTGCGGCGGATCGGATCGTTTTGGCGCCGCCGCCGGTGGAGCTGACCGAAGTGGATATCAGCTCGGCCAGCCTGCCTGAGGTGACGACAGAGGTTGTGCCCGAGGCGACGGCCTCAGCCCCGACCCCAGAAGCGGCGAGCGAGGCGACCTTGGCTTTGATTGACCGGCTCATCCAGGACGAAGCTGCGGCCCCTGCCGCCGAAAATGCAGAGGCAGGAGTTGTGGCGGAAGATGCCGTTGCCGCGCCGACCCGCGAAACCATCGCGGTGATCCCGATCTCGGTGCCCGGGGTACGAAATTCGCCGCGCCCGACGGGCCGTCCGGCCAATGTGCAGGTTGCCAGCCTTGCGGCGCCGACCGCGCCGACGCCCGCGGCCAGCGCGGAGATTGATCCAAATACGCTGACATCGGGGACACGGCTGGTGCAGCTTGGCGCCTTTGATGACGAAGAAACCGCCCGGTCCGAATGGGAACGGTTGACCGGCAGCTTCCCCGATTTCTTTGATGGGCGCTCGCGGATCGTCCAACCGGCGGTGTCTGGCGGGCGGGAGTTCTACCGGCTTCGCGCCCATGGCTTCACGGATCTGAGCGATGCGCGGCGCTTCTGCACAACGCTTTTGGCGCAGGGCGCGGCTTGTATCCCGGTCACGGTGCGCTAAGCCATATGGCCGGGGCCTCAGCCACCATTCTTGGTTGTTTGGGCCCGGTCCTATCCGAAGACGAAGCCGCGTTTTTTGCGGGTGCGCAACCGTGGGGCTTCATCCTTTTCGCTCGCAATATCGAGACCCCGGCCCAACTGCGCCGCCTGACGGATGATTTGCGCGCCGCAGTTGGGCGGGACGCGCCGATCCTGATCGATCAGGAGGGCGGTCGCGTGCAGCGGATGGGACCACCTCATTGGCGGCAATGGCACCCGGCGCTGGACCAGGTGCGGCACGCCGGACCGGAGGGCGCGGCGCGGTCCATGCGGCTCCGCGCCCGGCTGATCGCGGATGAATTGCGGGCCGTTGGGATTGACGTGAACTGCGCGCCTCTGGCCGATGTGGCGCGAGAGACAACGCACCCCGTCCTTCTGAACCGGCTTTACGGAGAGGACGTGCCAGATGTGGTTGAAACTGCCCGCGCCGTTGCCGATGGCCTCTTGGCGGGCGGCGTTTTGCCGGTTCTCAAACATCTGCCCGGCTATGGGTTGGGCGAGGTGGACAGTCACAAAAGCTTGCCGCGTGTGGCGGCGCCGTTGGACGAACTCCGCGCCGTGGATTTCGCGGCGTTCAAACCGCTCTCTGACCTGCCGATGGGGATGACGGCGCATATCGTCTATGAGGCGATTGAAGATGGCTTGCCGGCCACCATGTCGCCGCACCTGATCACGCTGATCCGCGAGGAGATCGGCTTTGACGGGCTCTTGATGACCGATGATCTTTCCATGGGGGCGTTGCCGGGGCGCTTGGCCGAGCGGGCCGCAGGCGCGCGCGGCGCAGGCTGCGATATCATTCTGCATTGCAATGGCAAACGCGCCGAAATGGAAGAGGTCGTGGCGGCCAGCGGTGATCTAGACGGCCCCGCGAAGACCCGCACCGAAGCAGCGCTCGCGTGGCGTCGCGCCCCTGATCCGCTTGACATTGAGGCCGTGGAAGCCGACCTTGCGACGCTTCTGGACGGGCAGGTTTATGGCTGAGATTCCGACACCGGCAAATGACAATGACGCGGAATGGGACGCGGTCGCCGAGCGACGCGCCGCCGAGGCGTTGATCGTCGATGTCGACGGGTTTGAAGGGCCGCTCGATCTGCTCTTGATGCTGTCGCGCACCCAGAAGGTCGATTTGCGCAAGGTCTCGGTCCTGCAATTGGCCGAGCAATACCTGGTCTTTGTGGAGAAGGCGCGCACGCTGCGGATTGAGCTGGCCGCCGATTATCTGGTGATGGCCGCCTGGTTGGCCTTCCTGAAATCCCGCCTGCTCTTGCCGCCGGACCCGACCGAAGAAGGCCCATCAGGCGAGGAAATGGCAGCGCATCTGGCGTTTCAGCTCGAACGTTTGGCGGCGATGCGGGAATGTGCGGCCAAGTTGATGGCGGGCAACCGCCTGGGGCGCGACCGGTTTGTGCGCGGCCTGCCGGAAGACATCACAACCGCGCGCAAAGTCACCTATACCGCCAGTCTGATCGACTTGATGCAGGGCTATGCACGGATCCGCACCCGCGACGAGTTCCGCCCCTTCACGATGGACCGCGACAGCGTGTTTACCATGGAAGAAGCGCTGGACCGGATGCGCGGATTGATTGGGTTCGCGGGGGATTGGACCGATATTTCTTCCTATATCCCGGAAGGGTGGGAGCTTGATCCAAAGCGCCGCCGCTCCGCCACTGCGTCCACATTTGCCGCCGCGTTGGAGCTGGCCAAGGCGGGCAAGGTGACGATCCGGCAGGCCGAGACTTTCGCGCCGATCCAATTGAAACGAAAAGACGATCCCGCATGAGCGACGCAGACCAAGATACCGAAGAGAGCCTGTTTCAGGCCCCGCCTTTGGCCGAACAAGAACGCATGGTTGAGGCGATGCTCTTTGCCAGCACGGAGCCGATGAGCACGCGCGAGATGGAGGCGCGGATGCCGCATGGCTGCGATGCCGCCGAGGCGCTGGTGCTGCTCCGCCGCCGCTATGAGGGTCGGGGGGTGAGCGTCGCTAAGGTCGGCGATGCCTGGGCGATCCGCACGGCCGCCGATCTTGGGTTTCTGATGAGCCGGGAGACGGTCGAGACCCGCAAACTCAGCCGCGCGGCGATCGAGACGCTTGCGATTATCGCCTATCATCAGCCGGTCACACGTGCTGAGATCGAAGAAATCCGCGGCGTTTCCGTCAGCCGGGGCACGGTGGATCAGTTGATCGAGATGGAGTGGGTCCGGTTCGGTCGGCGGAAGATGACTCCGGGGCGCCCTGTAACCTATGTTGTGACGCAAGGGTTCCTTGATCATTTCGGGCTGGAAAGCGCTCGGGATTTGCCGGGCCTGAAAGAACTCCGTTCGGCGGGGCTTCTCGACAGCCGCCTGCCGCCTTCAATGATGCCAGGTCCGGGCGGCGAAGATGATCTCGCCGAACTCGATGATGGCCCCGAAGATGATGGCCAGGACGAGCTATTTGGCGAATGACGGCCTTTGCGCCTGATTTTTGCCGATATTTGCCCTATATTAAGCGGCAGCACCGAAATGGAGGCGCAAAACATGGACCGTATCATCACCATGGTGATCAACCGCATCATTCGACGCGTGGTCAATCGCGGCGTGGATGCGGGCATTGATCGCGTATCGCGCCGGGGTCAGGGCCAAGACCGCGAAAACGCGATGACGCCAGAGCAGCGTGAGAAAGTGCAGAATAGTCAGCAAAACACCCGCCAAGCCATGCGCATGATGCGCCGGGCCTCGCGGTTCACGCGGTTCTAGGTCACCGGGTTCACCGGCGCTGGATCTGTTGATCGGCCAGCTTCAAAGCCATCTTTCTAAGATGAAAGGGCGCCACCGCGGGCGCCCTTTTGTGTTTTGCTCCACCTGCAATCAGCAGCTGTAATAGTTCAGGTATTCCACCGGGTGCGGGGTGTGTTCGAACGCGTACACCTCTTCCCATTTCAGCTCCATATAGCCTTCGATCTGGTCTTTGGTGAACACGTCACCGGCCAGAAGGAAGTCATGATCCGCTTCCAAAGCCTCAAGCGCTTCGCGCAGCGAGGCGCAGACGGTTGGGATGCCGGCCAGCTCTTCCGGCGGCAGATCGTAGAGGTCTTTGTCCGACGGATCGCCGGGGTGGATTTTGTTCTGGATACCGTCGAGGCCCGCCATCAGCAGAGCTGCGAAGCAGAGATAGGGGTTCGCCGAGGGGTCGGGGAACCGCGCTTCGACGCGCTTGGCTTTCGGGCTTTCCGTCCACGGAATACGGACACAACCGGAGCGGTTGCGGGCCGAATAGGCGCGCAGAACCGGCGCTTCAAAACCCGGGATCAGGCGCTTGTAGCTGTTGGTTGACGGGTTGGTGAACGCGTTCAGCGTTTTGGCATGTTTCAGCACACCACCGATGAAATACAGCGCCTCATCCGACAGATCGGCATATTTGTCGCCCGCGAACAAAGGCTTGCCGTCTTTCCAGATCGACATGTTCACATGCATGCCCGTGCCGTTATCGCCCGCGATTGGCTTCGGCATGAAGGTTGCCGATTTACCATAGGCGTGTGCCACATTGTGGATGATGTATTTGTATTTCTGCAGCTCATCGGCCTGTTTGGTCAGGCTGTCGAAGATCAGGCCAAGCTCGTGCTGGCACGAGGCCACTTCGTGGTGGTGCTTGTCGACCTTCATGCCGATGCGCTTCATGGTGGAGAGCATTTCGGACCGCAGATCATGGCTGGCATCGGTCGGGTTGACCGGGAAATAGCCGCCTTTGACGCCGGCGCGGTGGCCCATATTGCCCATTTCATACTCGCTGTCGGTGTTCCAGGACGCATCCTGGGCGTCGACCTCGTAAGAGACTTTGTTCATCGCGACCGAGAAGCGCACATCGTCGAACAGGAAGAACTCTGCCTCGGGGCCGAAATACGCCGCATCGCCGATGCCGGAGGATTTCAGATAGGCCTCGGCTTTCTCGGCGGTGCCACGCGGGTCGCGCTCATAGGCTTCGCCGGTGTCGGGCTCAACGATGGAGCAATGCAGGCACAGCGTCTTTTCCGCATAGAACGGATCGATATAGGCGCTTTCGGTGTCGGGCATCAGTTTCATGTCCGAGGCTTCGATGCCTTTCCAGCCGGCAATCGACGAGCCGTCAAACATGAAGCCTTCCTCAAGGAAATCCTCATCAACCTGATCGGACATGACCGTGACATGTTGCAGCTTGCCGCGCGGATCGGTGAAGCGGATATCGACATAGTCGACATCCTCATCCTTGATCATGGACAGAACGTTCTCTTTGCTCATCGTGACCTTCCTTGACGTTTGAGTCTGTTGCTGGGGCGGCAGCGCCCCAAAATTCTCTGTATGTTACAGCGCGTCTTCGCCGGCCTCGCCGGTCCGGATGCGGATCGCCTGTTCGATGGGGGAGACGAAGATTTTGCCGTCGCCGATTTTGTCGGTCTTTGCGGCATCAATAATCGCTTCAATGGCGGCGTCGACCTGATCATCGGCCAGCACCACCTCGATTTTCACTTTGGGCAGGAAATCCACCACATATTCGGCGCCGCGATAGAGCTCGGTATGGCCTTTCTGGCGGCCGAAGCCTTTGACCTCGGTCACGCTCAGACCCTGGATGCCGATCTCTTGCAGGGCTTCTTTCACCTCGTCCAATTTGAACGGTTTGATGATGGCCTCGATCTTCTTCATGACACCCGCGCCTCCTCGCCTTGCATGCCCGCCCGTGACACCACTTTCACATGGCTGGAGCAATCGGGTAGCATGACGCAGGGGCCATGCCGGAAGGGGAATCCGCGCGTGGCGATGAGAGATTGTGCGTTGCGCCTATTTTTTACGCAGAAGTGAATCGTGAGGGATGTCCAGTGACTGAATTGCTAACGGCGGCGCAGATGCGTGCCATCGAAACCGCCGCGATCGAAAGCGGGCAGGTGACAGGGCTGGAACTTATGGAACGCGCCGGACGTGGCGTGGTCGAGGCGGTCTTCGAGGAATGGCCAGAGCTTGCCGCGGCGCCGCACAAGGCCGTGGTCCTCTGTGGGCCGGGCAACAATGGCGGCGACGGGTTCGTCGTGGCCCGCTTGCTGAAAGAGTGGGGCTGGGAGGTGGAGGTGTTCCTCTACGGTGATCCGGACAAGCTGCCGCCGGATGCGAAGGTGAATTATGAGCGGTGGGTGGAGATGGGCGAGGTGAGCGTCTATGCCGTGAACCTGCCGTCATCGGAGACTAACAGCCTGGTGATCCCGCAGCATGTCGACCTGCTTGTCGACGCGCTCTTTGGGACGGGCCTGATACGCCCTTTTCAAGGGCCGTTCACGATCTTCGCCGAAGCGCGAGATTTCTTGCGCGACAGCTCCGAGCGCGTTGTCGCTTTGGATATTCCCAGTGGAGTGTGCTCGGATAGCGGCCGCGTTTTGGGCACGGCGATCCCGGCAGACCTGACGGTGACATTCCACCGTGAGAAGATCGGGCATCGCGCAAGCGACGGCGCGGATATCAGCGGCAAAACGAGTGTGAAGAGCATTGGGCTCGAGGGCGCATCCGGGCGGGCGGTCGGGGGCAACTTGGTCGTGCCGCCGGGCAATTTGGTTCGGCTGGCGGATGGCGGTGATGCCGCGATGGCCGCAAAGGAGTCTCATCAGCACAAATACACTCATGGCCACGCGGTGATCCTCTCCGGCCCCATGGGCCACTCTGGCGCGGCCCGGCTGGCGGCGCGGGGTGCGCTCCGAGTCGGTGCCGGGTTGGTGACGGTGGCCGCGCCGGAGTCGGCGATGATGGAATGCGCGGCACAACTGACCGTGATCATGCTGCGGAAATGTGATGGCGCTGATGGGTTGGCTGCGGTTTTGGAGGATGAGCGGATCAACGCGCTCTGTCTCGGCCCTGGGATGGGGGTTGGTACGGCGACGCGGGAGGTGGTTGCGGTTGCGTTGCAGTCGGAGCGGTCGGTTGTGCTGGATGCCGATGCGTTGACGTCCTTCGAGGCGGAGCCGGAGGCGTTTTTTGCCTTGCTTCATGACGAGGTCGTGTTGACCCCTCATGCGGGCGAGTTTGCCCGGTTGTTCCCAGATATTGCAGAGAAGCTGAACGCCATACCTGAAACGGGCCCGGCCTATTCCAAAGTCGACGCGACCCGAGAGGCGGCGGCGCGGGCGGGCTGTGTCGTGTTGTTCAAAGGGCCCGACACGGTGATCGCGGGTCCGAGCGGGCGCTGTGCGATCAATTCTGCGGCCTATGACCGGGCCGCGCCTTGGCTGGCGACGGCAGGCGCGGGCGATGTGTTGGCCGGGTTTATCTCTGGGCTGATGGCGCGCGGGCTTGACGCGATACAGGCCGCGGAGGCGGGGGCGTGGCTCCATGTGGAATGTGCCCGCATGTTCGGCCCAGGACTGATTGCGGAAGACTTGCCCGAAATGCTGCCAAAGGTGTTTCGGACCTTGGAGGGGGCGGGCGCCCCTCGTCAGGCCCCCTAAAGGGAGCCATCCTCAGCCCGCGCTGCCGCGGGATGGGTGCGCCCGCGTTGTGCTCTTTCGGATGGTGTGATGAGAACCCTGCGTGTGTGTGAATCACGTCTTCGATTTACTGCGCGCCGAAGCCTGGCGCGTAATGCGGATTGGCGCTCTGTAACTCCAACCCGCCCGCATAAAGGATATGCAGTCGCTCGAAATGCAGCGAAATCACGTCGGTTGGAGTGTCGGTGGCCCACCTGATAAACTCGCCATCGATCAGCCGCGCCGCTGCGACCTTGGCTTGCGGGGCACCATAGAGCAGCTTGGCGCGCCAATCACGGATCAGGATGCGTTGATGCGGCAAAAGCGTGATGTCCGCATCAGGTTTGCCGCCCAAAGCATCGCGACCGACCCGAACCATGCGCAACCCCTGCGGCACTTTCCGACGTATAATGGCGCGAAGACGCTGCGCGCCCGCATCTCGCGTGATCACCCGATCTCCAGGGGTGAGATGTTCGACCGGCAGGGCACCATCAAGCGTTAAAACGGTTGTGCCCAGAGGCAAAGCTGCCTCCAGCCGGGTCTCCAAAAGGGGTGACGTGCCAGTGCGAGACTGGTCATAGGGGTCGGTCATCTGAGTCCTGCTCTCGGATCACGGGCAATTCTGCCTCGATTTTGATTAACGAGATGTTACTCCAAAACGTGCGGTTTCCCAAAAGGTTTTCCAAGACCGCGCAGATCGCCCGGCATGAGGCTGGTTTTGTTCCTCTCACCGATTGGTCCAGATGGTCATCGAGCCATGCGTTTTGCCTCTATCCTGCCCGGAAAGCCTCTGCTACATAGCGCAGCGCAAGCGGGTGTGGCGAAATTGGTAGACGCACCAGATTTAGGTTCTGGCGCCGCAAGGCGTGGGGGTTCAAGTCCCTCCACCCGCACCATTTTGATATATTTTGATATATAAAGTGAATTTTCACTTCTGTCGTGCCGCATATGCCGCACATCTAATGGTTTTTACACATAGTTTCATACTTTCACGTTTCGGGCTTGTTCTGTTCTTCATCGTCACAGGACCAATAAACGTCCTTCGGCGAAACATGCTCCTCAGTCTGATCGGAGTTGATCACCAGCCAGCCGCACCCAAGCGAAAACGCATCCGCCAGAGCCTTCACTTGAGCTTCCTCAGGATTCTCGCGCTTCATCTTCGCTTTAGGCCGGTCTCGCTAGATTGGATTGATCTGGAAGCGTTCGAACGGTTGAGCGGGACCAGCATCGGCCCGTGGGGAGCATAGGCCGTGATCGCAGCCAGCAGGGTTTACGTCGCTGCGTTGGGCGAGTTCGATCAGAAGCACACGCCATCACCTTTGACGGAGGCTGTGGTGGACCGAAAGGGCGTTAACGACGCACTGAAAGCTGCGTTTACGCAAGTCATGAAGAGATGGGAGCCAGAATAGTTGCAGAAACGATCACTCGCTATCAGGCCAGTATTTGGGATGACTTGAGAGGCAAAATTTAATCAAATCGAAATTGACTTCTCCGAAAACGACCTCGATGAATGATGCGCGTCTAGCTTAATAGTCGCGTGGGTAATGATTTCCTTGTGAGGTTGATATGTCACACTGCTCCAATAAACCCATCTACAATCTCCATCGGGCAGCGAGTGATGGTGCAAATTGGATGATAGTAAAGAGTTTTGATGCAATGACAGACGGAGGTGGTCCGCTATCCCTTTTAAGTGAGCTTGTCAGAAACCGATCCAGCCTAACGAATGATGTCGACGCTCAACTTGACGGTCTAGTGTACATGAACTTGGCGACGGGGTCGAACTGGTCTCCCATGCCGACAGCACCGCCTTCTATCACCTTAACCTGGATGGCTAGTCTCGAGTCAGATAAGAAGAATAGGCATTAGTAAGAGACTTTTCCGCAGTGCCAAAGAGTGATCTGCAAGACTTAAGAGGTGACCAGCCATGCTGTATGTCAATCGATTTTCGCTTGAAGCGCATGTTCTAGCGGTAAGCTGTCTGCTGTATCTCATGCCTTGGTCGGTTGGTTGGATAGATGACTCAATACTGGCTAGATTCGGTCTGCCGCTGGCGTTTTTAGCTTATTTTCTTAGTTTCGTTAGGTCGCTTGGAGGGCTCATTTTTCTAGTACCTGCATTTCTGTTATTTTGGAGCTTTTATATTACCATTAGAACGGATTTGATTTTTCGAGCTCTCTCTGAGGGGTCCTTCTCTAGTTTGTTCGTTTTATCATTTGCCTTGATAATTCCGCTTCTGCTATCGATCGGCACGATAGTTTTCTTGCGATCGCAGGAATCAGACACATAGTACGCCGGAGTAATCCCAGTGACCGTAGTTCCTCAGCCATGCCCATTGCCAGACTTTGATCTTTCTACGGAGGGCATTCGCGACTTCTTCACTGACGGTACGGCAAGTTTTGCTCAAGACATTGCGGTCGCATCTCAACTGCCGGGGCGTACAGATGGCCCCGCCGATGCTTACAGACATCTTGTTATCTCCGCAGAACTTCATAGACGGTTCGAGCCAGGAATAGCAGATGTGTTTTTGGAGCTTCACGAGGTTGGCGGTGGTTCGAATGGGCCCATGGATCGACACAACAACTCAGTGGGTGAGCTGATTGGTCGATATGTCGCGAGTATCAATGGTTCGACGGAAGATGTGCTCGCATTGGTAAACAAAGTAATGAATGCGTCGCTGCCGAGTTCGTATGATGGTGACTGGGTAGCTCATGACGATCTTTTCCAAGCGTTGGACGCAACAAGCATCACTCTGCCTGACGGCACTGTTGTTGGTCCAATTCTATTGGCGGAGACTAATCCTGCTGCCTGGCAAGGATCGAACCCCCGCAACGAAGATGGAAATAGGATGCCATCTTCTGACGCAAATTGGCCGACTGGTGATACACTCAATCCTTGGACGGATAACTTCAACTACGATGGCGTCGAAGGTGCGGCGGACTATATTAGCGATGATCGGGGAGCAGGTTGGCTTGGATCGGACGACTTAGCGTTAGTTGGTCTTAGCGCCCTAGCTCTTCTGGTTTTACCTGCAAGCGTTGCCGGAGCAATGATAGCAACGGCATTTGGTAGGTACCACTACGGAGGCTGCGTCAACGGTGATCTTTCTCTGCTAGCCGCCTTCCTTGCCAAGATCGTCACGCCTCTTGTCATCGACATGGATGGCGACGGCGTGGAACTGGTCTCACTGGCCGATAGCACCGCATTCTTCGACCTCAATATTGACGGCTATGCCGAACTGACCGGTTGGGTGAACCCGGACGACGCGCTCTTGGCGCTCGATGTGGACGGTGACGGGATCATCGACGACAATTCCGAGCTTTTCGGCAATCAGACTGGGTTCGCCAATGGCTTCCTCGCGCTCGCCGCCCATGACGCGAACGCGGACGGGGTTATCGACGCAAATGACGCAGTCTATGCCGATTTGATTGTCTGGCAAGACCTTGATGGCGATGGGTTCAGTGATGCCGGCGAGATGATGGGCCTAGCGGATGCTGGGATCGTTTCGATCAGCCTCAATTCGACCAGTACCGATTTCACCAATCAGGGCCATTGGGTCTCCGATGTGAGCACGGTGACCTGGGGCGACGGAACCAACACATCCATCGAAGATGTGCATTTCGAGAATGACACGCGGGCATCGGTGGCGCTCCTGCCCGACGATTTCCAGTATCATGTAGATGCCTTCAAACTGCCGGTGCTGTTCGGCTATGGGCAGATTGCCTCGACTTGGGTGGTTCTCTCGCAAGACGCCACGCTGCGGGCCGATGCCGAAGCCTTGCTAGACCTATTGGCGGTCGGAAATGTCAGTGGGTTCATGACCGCGTTTGAGGACTACCTGCTTGCCTGGGCCGATGTGGATCATATCGATCCTGATAGCCGAAACACGAATATCAACCCTGGAGAGATTGGTATGGACGCACGCCATCTCACCTTCCTCGAAAAGGCATACGGGACGGGATTTTTGCAGACGTGGGGGTTCAATATCTTTGCTTCGGATCCTTACCACCTCGCAGCTGCCGCACTAACAGAACAGTTTGACGATCTCGTTGAACGACTGGCAATACGGTTTGTGGCACAGTCAGCGGCGTCTGACGCGTTGTTAACCTCTACGACTCAGGCCGAGTTCAACACGCTGTTCGATGCGCATCTGTTTTCTGAGATGTCGAACTTGGTTGCGGGTTATTCTCCATCTTCACGAAGCCTGGAGGGCGACCTTGGTCCGTTCTTCGACAGCCTGGTGGCATCAATTCAGTCTGGGAGCCTCGCGCGAGAAGACGCAACACATCTGTTATATATGATGCGCCACGATCTCGAGCCAAATACAACTATTTATGCCGACAAGCTCCGGGGACTAGCCGATGCCAACGGTACAGCGGAAGCTTACATTCTGAGCGAAGGGATTCGGGCGACTTTCGAGGGTTTAGAAACAGCATTTGGAACAGCCGGAGACGATGTGTTGAGTGTTTCCGACCAAGGCGTCCTAATCGGCGGAGAGGGTAATGACACGCTCAGCGGCAGCGCCCTTGCTGATACCTACTTTTACACGTCCAGTGACGGGTCAGACGTGATTACCGACTATAGCATTATAAGCAACTTGAACCCCGATCGTTTGGTATTGACGGATGCCAACATTGCGGATGTCTTATTCGACCAGAGCTTGGGACAGGATTTGGTGATCAGCTTCGCCAATAACGAAACTGTTACGGTTATCGATCACTTCAAGTGGTCGTATAATGCCATCGAGTTGATCGAGTTCGCTGACGGCACCGTTCTGGATGCACAAGATATCCGAGACAAGTCGGTCGCAGATCAAAAGGCTAGCGGATTCGTCACTGGCACGGCCAGTGCCGAGAACTACGTTCATGGTCCGGACGATGGTTCGTACACGATTTTCGACTATGCAATCTCTGGCACTGTCATTGACCGTTTAGCGCTGACTGATGTGACTATGTCGGAAGTAAGCTTTGTCCAAAACTGGGGGCAAGACCTGGTCGTCACCCTCGGCAATGGTGAGACGATTACGGTCACCGATCATTTCAGGTCAAACGATTATGATTTGGAACAGATTTCCTTCGCTGACGGCACGGTTTTGGGCCTTCAAGAAATTCGCAACAAATCCGTGGCTGACCAAAAAGCCAGCGGGACGGTGATCGGATCGAGGGAGGCTGAGCACTATTATCACGCGCTGGGGGACGGCTCGTACACGATCACTGACTATGGTTTACCAACGAATGCCATTGATTGGCTTGTGCTCAGTGACGTTAATGCAGGTGACGTTGTCTTTGGTCAAAACTGGGGGCAAGACCTCGTGATTACCTTCGGCAATGGCGAGACCATCACAATCGTCGATCATTTCAGGTCAAACGATTATGATTTGGAACAGATTTCCTTCGCTGACGGCACGGTTTTGGGCCTTCAAGAAATTCGCAACAAATCCGTGGCTGACCAAAAAGCCAGCGGGACGGTGATCGGATCGAGGGAGGCTGAGCACTATTATCACGCGCTGGGGGACGGCTCGTACACGATCACTGACTATGGTTTACCAACGAATGCCATTGATTGGCTTGTGCTCAGTGACGTTAATGCAGGTGACGTTGTCTTTGGTCAAAACTGGGGGCAAGACCTCGTGATTACCTTCGGCAATGGCGAGACCATCACAATCGTCGATCATTTCAGGTCAAACGATTA
>NZ_WVNW01000010.1 GCF_013179285.1 Roseobacter sp. HKCCD6576-2
AACCGATGAACCGATGAACCGATGAACCGATGAACCGATGAACCGATGATACGGCACAGCTAATTGACCCGCAAGTAACAGGCTGAATCTATTGTGGAAATTGGCGGTTTTTAGCCAAGCACTCGCTGGCCAATCAAATCGTTCCATACCGAACAATAGAACCAGCTTGCTGCCTTCAGGAAATTCCCAAATCCTATACTTGGATAGGTAAAAATTATGGAGAGACCTGCGCCGTCAGGCTTTCATTCTGTCAACACGGCCTAGGGTCAGGACCCATTGATTTCGGAGGGACGGCGTGATTCACGGTTCGAAAACGCGATTGTCTTTGAAGACAGCGATGCAATGAAGATCGCGTCAGATGAGGGATCGATGTCTGCAAAGCGTAGAGGCAGTCGTCCAACGGCAGCAAAGTGTGCCGACGGAACGCGACAACCATGGCCTCTTCTTCTGCATTGAGAACAGTCGAGCGCGGGTCTTTGGGCCCGGTCTTCTGATCCTCGACCGTCTGACGCTTGCGCCACTTGCCCACCGTCTTCGGATTGATCCCAAGCTCGCGGCTCAGTGCCGCGATCGAAGCTTGCCCCTCTCGGGATCATGCTGCGCATAACCCTGCCGGGCAGGGGATCGCTGTATTGCTGCTCTGACGGCGTGCGTGGTCGTGGCGCTCCCGTGACGAACTTGTCCCATAATGCTTCCTTCCATTCCAACGAAAGGATCACACCATCAAAACAACTGAAAGCACTGGATGTTGACTATGCACATTACAGGGCGATCCATTATCACTTCTTCCAAGATGTCTACGCATGGGCAGGACAACCAAGACAAATTCGAACCGCCAAAGGTGGGAACTGGTTCTGCTATCCAGAGTACATCGACACTGAGATGACCCGTATTTTTCGAGAACTCGCCGAAGAGAACCACCTCGCCAAGACGAATAGTTTGCAGGACTTCGCCAGGCGCGCGGCGCACTACATTGCCGACATCAACGCTGTCCATCCATTTCGCGAGGGCAACGGGCGCTGCCAACTCACGCTGCTAGATACCCTTATGCAGGTTGCGGGACTTGAGATGGCGGCGCAAAAGGCACAAGGTCGTTTAACCGGCTACGGATGGGTCGACAGTAAAGTCGAGAAGGTGATTCATGCGATTGAAGCGCATAGTTTTTCTGCTGAAATTGAGCCAACCTCTATCGAGGCAAAAGTCCTTCAAGACGCCGACCGCCTCGATGCAATTGGGTACACCGGAGTGGCAAGATGCTTCTATGTGTCCGGGCGACTAGCGAGAGCACTCTATGATCCCGAAGATCCTGAGGCTGGTGATCGCGAACTGAATGATCTCGATTTCGCCATTGATCATTTCAAGACAAAACTGCTGAAACTATCCGGCTGCTTTCAGACCAAGGCAGGGCAAGACTTGGCAAACGCAAGGCACAGTGTTGTCGAAGGGTTCTTACAAGGCTTCTTGGCTGAGGTAACGCCAAAAAAGTAGACATTTTGTTTCGCCGCGTCTTGGTGAATTTCTACTTCCAAACACCCTCTCCCACTCGAAATTCTATCCGCTGCTTTGATGTCATTGGCCTTCAATGAGGCGCGCGCGACTCTATGTGTGCAATTCGTTGACACGATCCTGAAGGTCGGAAAGCCGTTCAATCAGGGTTTCGAAACCAACGGCGTCCGATTGTAGGAGGCCCGCGTCAAGCATTTGCCGATAGTCGTTGCTCAAGGCGTCGAATGCCTCCCCGGACGGTATGAGGCACAATGCCCCGGACACCGCAGCCTGGTAATCGATGATATTGCCGTCGCAATCATTTTCTCGAAAGAAGTGCTGCTTGTACCTTGCCACATCTTCAGCGAGGTCGTGATCACTGATCGCATTTACGGCTATGTCGGTACGATCAAGACAACCTAGATCATACCAATGCCGGGCATAGCGATCACCTCCGCGAAACGCGCCTCTCAAGCAATAGGCATGAATGGCGGTAGCCTTCTCCCAGAATGTACGTTCCGCGCGCATGACGCGCGGATTTGCGATTGGCGTCTGCAGATCTGTAATTGCTCCGGAGATATCACAGGTGATTTTATGGGGATCGGCCGGTTCACCCGTTGAGCGAGCACCGAATTCCAAAAGAACGGCCGGACGAACATAACCTGTTCCGCTGCGAACCGCCTCATACTCCAGGACGATATTGTCGTCGTTCAGGACCGCTTTTGCGTCCATGCCAGACGTTTGAATCCTTTCAGTTAAAATCTGAAGGGGGTCGGCTTCGACCCATGTCGAAAGGCGTGCGCGGACGGTGTCAGTCCACTTCCTTGCTTGGGAGCGGTTCGGCGGATAGGGATTGTCCGGATCATCGATCAGGTCAGGGATGATTTGTCTGATATCATAGGTCAGATCGACATCCTCGGAAAACCGGTTGATCGCCCGGTAAGCTTTTGAGAGCGATGTTCCGCCTTTGAAGACGAGGTGGTCTCCGACCGAACTCTCAAACAGTGCGTCGAGTGTCCAGACGACCCAGATGTCTTTCTCGAGTAAATCCGCTGGCCGCCCCGAGATGGAGGCGGCCGTTTCCAGCGCGTCAATCTTATCGGTAGCCGAGAGCCCGAAGTAGTCCGTCACCGCAAAATCACGATGCGCGATTTGGAGCGGCAAGAGCGCTCAACTCTTTCGCCATCCAGGTTGGCGCATTGGCGCGCAACTCAAACAGCTCGCTGCGCTCTTCTTCATTGAGCCGCGGTTTGATCCTGTTCAAGGCTTCGCGGGCTTCCGGCTGCCCAAAGTAGGCAAGAGCGCGAAATGCGTGCCCTGCCCGGCTGTTTGGAGCGCGAAGTTGCCAGCTTGGAACATGTTTGAGTTCGACTGCCTGCGCACCCAGCTTCAATTGACGACTAGGACCGGACGTCCAGAAAACCTGACACGCGGGGTTCTGCGTGGACAGCCCCAAAATATTAGCAGCCGCGGCACCGCTGATCGATACGCGCTCTCCCGTGGCCTTGGCGATGTTTTCAACCACTGTGTTTGCGGAAGGTGCTCGCTCACCGAACCGGGTCTTGACCGGCAGAGCGAACAGACCGCGTCGAACGCGCAAAAGCTCGCCGCGCTTGACCAGCCGCGACAGCGCCTGGTCCACGGCTGCCCGCTCGCCAAGATGCAACAACTCCTTCGCGGAAAGCGTTCCTCCTTCCGGCAAAGCTTCCGCATAGGCTTTGATCGCTTGAGATGTAGTGGTCATGGTTTGCTCCTACTGTCAGATACATATCTTGTTTTCTGACAGTTTGCAAGTTAGAAGCATGGTTGTGTGCGCACGAAAGAAGGCGCCGGCCGATGAAGGAACGAATTGATTTGAGGCGATTATTGACGCGATATGAACATCGAACCACTGCGAAAACGGAAAACCAGCGGCGAGCTCTATACGCGACGGTCGCCAACCACGACCTCCCTCCGAAGCGCAGCAGGAGATTGCTCTCGCGGGCACCAGAAGTATGCGTTGCACGCGAGCACCCACTTGGAGCGATTTGCTCACTTAACATCCAAAAGTGGGATCCACTTCGCCTGTGTCCAATCACTCTAAAGCCAACCGATGCAACTAGGTTGCATGCCGATCTCCATGTATTGAGATCACGTTTCCGTTTGAGGCGTCCAAACAGCTTTAGTCGTCGGGCTCTGAGTTGAGCCTCGGCTGCTCGTGCGTACCCGCCGTCCAACCGGCGAACTCGAGCCATCCAGAAAAGCCTGCAAGAAGCATGTTTCTGTAAACCAATGCGGCGGCAAAACTCCAAGATATTCTAATAAGGGCTGTTTCGTGGCCGTAGCGTTCTAACGTTCTCCTCACAGGACAACGAAGGCGCATGTGCTTTTTTTCGCATGTCTTTGCTGCTCCGTTTGATTGGACGAAACGAGTGTCACTGACGTGATCAAATCGGCAACTATTCTCCGTAGCACTTGGCGGATTGAATGTCTGCTCTGTGGATGCTGTGGCGCAGCTCGGTACTAAACTTTGAGTGGCTAGTTTGGGCCGTCTCTCACGGAAACTCAAACCCGCAGGCTGCGACGCCTTACTACCCTTCTGGCAGATCGTAGAGCGTCATCGTGCCGTCGGCGTCAGCTTCCAAGACTTTGTTCAACATCACGTCGGCCAGGTCTCCGAGTTGTTCCAGATGAGCGATGGCAGCTTTGATAAGCGCCTTCGCCTGAACCCTACCGAGACACGGTAGGATGATCATACCAGGGTGTATTTCGGCGCGCGATGCAAGTGTCCGGAAGTCGCGTGCGTTCTCCGTGACAATAGTGAGGTCATGTTCGATGCAACGGGCAAGTACGGTATGATCTGCCTCACCGAGCCCGCCCTGATTGCGCGGATGAACGACATAGTAGCCTTCCTCCGCCATGAGCTCATTTGCCACGCGCGGTGACAGGCATTCGTCCAGAAAGAGGCGCATCAATAAGGCTTATGCGGCATTGCGCCAAGGCTTGCCAGCACTGGGTCTGCCCCGTGGCGGATGCGCCTTCGCATAGACGAGTGCCACCTCGAACGCCTCCTTGCTGATCTCGGGATAGTCCTCGACCAAATCGCCCAAAGTCTCGCCACCCTCAATGCGCCCGAGAACGGATTGGCAAGTAATGCGTGTTCCTTTCAGGATCGGCTCACCGCCTAAGATATCCGGATCTACCGCCAAGTGCTCATACCTAGTTTCAAGATAGACACGTGTTCGATCCCAAACCTCAGTGACGAGCGGCTCAAGATGAAGTGTCAGACCCGGTGACAGCTCCAGACTCCCAAACTTGGTTGTCTTCGAGCTTCGCAGGAATTTCCAAACCAGACGCTTCGACTTCTTTTCCATCTTGATGCCATCGAGGGATTGCATCGCTCGCGCATAGGCCACCGCATGCATTGGCACATGCGCGGCCATGGTCTTCCGCATCCAGAGCTTTGACTTACGCCTTGGAATGATACCCTCTTCGCAATCTTTCTCGATCCGCCTTGGGGCGACTCCAGCAAGATGTGCCGCTTCTTTGATTGTGAGGTCTTCTAATGCATGCGGTGCCATAATCTTTCCCTTCAAGGGGATAAATAAAGACAGACGGCCAATTTGTCAAGATTTCGAGAGTCCGGTCATCCGTGATCTCGCTGGTACAATTCTAGTTCCGGCAGGTCCCGCAGACTCTGCAGATCGAACGTCGCCAGAAAAGCATCCGGCGTCACGAATGTATGCGGGGGCCCTGGACGCGGCGACCGCGGGCCGCTGGCGATCAGGTCCTTGTAACGCAGCCGGGCGAGGAGTTTCTTAGAGCATATTGATCTGCCGTTCAGAAGTTCTCGGGATCGACATCCGAACCATGAGACCAGAGCCGCCGTTTCCAGACAACGCGAGGTGACCGCCATGCGCTTCTGCAACAGCGTTGGCAATCGGCAAACCCAGGCCACTGCCTGACCCCGGTGACACCTGCCCGAACCGCGACAGCGCGGTGTCGTACTTGCTTGGGTCGATCCCCTGCCCGTTATCCCCGACCGTGATCGTGGCGTTTTGGTCCGAGGTTTCGAGCCAAACCTCAATCTCACTCATTGCATCGCCACCGTGGAGAAGGGCGTTGGCGACGAGATTTTCGATGGCCTGTTCCAGCAGGGTCCGATCCGCGCGAACCTGCACAGGTGGCTCGTTTGCCAGGAGTTGCAGGTGAACACCGCGCTCATCTGCCCGTCGCCGCTGGCGGGCCACAACGTCATCCAAGACGTCGGCCAGATCTTCGAATGGCAGGTCCTCCACCGGTGGCGCCGATCTGGCCCGCTCGAATGCCAGCAAGTCTTCGGTCAGTTTCGCCGCATGTGACGCGGCCTCGGTCAGGTCCGCGGATCGTGCCTTGAAGTCCTCCTCCGTCTTCGATGCTGCGACAGCTTCCGACAGCGCGACAACGCCCGAGATTGGATTGCGCAGTTGGTGGGCAGCGTCTGAAATGAAGATGTCTTTTGCCCGAATGGTCGCCGACATCTCCGAGAAAAGCGCGTTGAGCCGCCCGACAATTCCCTGGACCTCCTCAGGAATAGGTCGACCAATCGGCGTCAGATCCTGGGACGACCGGCGGGCAATTGCATTCTCCAGATCAAGAAGCGGCCCCATCCCTAACCGCACGCCGAACCAGACAATCAGCGCAACCGCCACCACAAGGGTCGCCATGACGGCATAGGTCCGCCGCGAAAGGCTTTGCACAAAGCCATCGCGCAAAGCGAGGTCTTGCCAAACGGTGAAGGTGAAGTCGCCAGAGAGACCGTCGATATCCATTCGGTCCGTGAAGCGGACGGCACGTACAGGGCGCCCCTGATAAAGCGCATCAAAATAGATGTAGTCCTGCGCCTCAAGCATGCCTGGCGGAACCGGCGGTGTAGCGTATCCGGTCACGAACACGCCGTCGGGCGCATAAACATGGTAGAAGACCCGGCCACCTGACGTGTTGCGCAGAAGGTCACGTGTATCCTGGCTGAGCGCATCGCCACCACTGTTCGCAGTATCCCTGGAGATGCCAAGCGCCGTCACCAATAGGGATCGGTCGAACCGGTCGGCCGCGCGCGCCTGCGCATCGCCCGCCGCCCAAATGGCAACGCCCACAGAAATCCCAAGAAGCGGGGCGAGAATAATGATCGTCAGCCGCAATCGAAGCGACAGAGTACGTGTCATTGCGCGGCCTCGGACATCGCATATCCAATGCCGCGCCGAACTGAGATATCGATGCCAAACCCCTTAATCCGCTTCCGCAGACGGGACACGTAAACCTCGACAACGGCCTCCTCCACGTCGCTGCCGGTGCCATACATGCTGTCGAGCAATTGCTGCTTAGAGACAAAACGACCCCGCGCGCCGAGCAAGGTCTCAAAAAGCGCCACCTCCCGACGTGGCACCGAAAGGTCGCCATCGGGGCCGAGCACCGCCCTGGCCATCGGATCGAAGACAAGCGGGCCAATCTTTTGCAGATCGGGGTCGGTGGTCGGCGGCCTCCGGCTGAGCGCCCTAAGCCGCGCGCTTAGCTCGTCCATCTCAAATGGTTTTGAGAGGTAGTCATCGGCACCCGCGTCAAGACCGATCACCTTGTCATCCAGATCCGATTGTGCGGTCAACATCAGGACTGGGCGCTGGTCCCCCCGGGCGCGCATCGCGGCCAGAACCTCTAACCCGCCCATCCCTGGAAGCTTAATGTCCAAGATCACGAGGTCCGCGCCATCCTCTCGTAGATAGAGGTCAGCCTCGACCCCATCATGTAGAAGATCGACTGCATGTCCTTCGTCTTGGAGACGGTATGCGATGCCTTTCGCCACCGATACATTGTCTTCAACAATGACAATACGCATGGAGTTTTTCTGCCGATGAAAGGTTCGTGAAAGATTGGCATTGAACTCTTCGCTTATCAAGGCGGCGACAGATTGCCGCCTCAATGAGACGCGTGGGGTTGGGAGGCCCGGCGCATTGGGAGGAAAAAATGCAGACTATCTTCAAGCGCTCCACCGCGCTTTTGGTGACAGTTTCAGCCATGGGTCTCTCGGCGCCCGCGCTCGCCGACGGCCACGGGCTAGACCTTTCGGGGGAAACCGTTGAATGGATCATCCCGTTCTCGGAAACCGGCGGCTCAGCCCGGTGGGCCAATTTCTATGCCCCGCTTCTGAGCGAGGCCCTGCCCGGCAACCCAACCGTTGTCGTGACCTTTATGCCCGGAGCCGGATCGACCCGCGGCGCGAACCATTTCCAAGAACAGGAATATGAAGACGGCACGCTGATCTTCGGAACCTCGGGCTCGACCCAGTTCCCCTATCTGCTGAACGATCCGCGCGTGCGCTATGAATACGGCGACTGGAATGTGGTTCTGGCCTCCGGCACCGGCGGCGTGGCCTATCTTCCGGCTGATTTGGCCGCAGAGCTTGACGCCGGTGGCGTCGAAGCGCTTTTGGACGAAAACTTCATCTATGGCAGTCAGGGGGCGACGCGCCTTGATCTGGTGCCGCTTCTGGCCTGGGAGATGTTGGGCCTGAACGTGGAGCCGGTCTTTGGCATCGAAGGCCGCGGCGACGGTCGTCTGATGTTCGAACGCGGCGAGGCGAATATCGATTACCAGACCTCATCGTCCTTCCTGTCAGGTGTGACGCCGCTGGTCGAAGCCGGGACTGCCGTGCCGTGGTTCGCCTTTGGTGCGTTGGACACCGATGGCAATGTTGTGCGGGACCCGACATTCCCGGACATGCCGAGCTTCGCCGAAGTCTGCGAAGCCGCGCCCTCCTGCGAAACCTCGGGGCCGGCATGGGATGCTTGGCTCGCCTTCTTCACCGCGGGCTTCCCGGCCCAGAAGATGGTGTTTCTGCCCGCCGGCGCGCCGCAGGAGGCCATCGACACCTATACAGAAGCGTTCCAGGCCATCACCGAGCGCGACGATTTCGCGGAAATCTCGGCGACCCGTTTGGGGGTCTATCCTCAGATGACAGGTGCTGCCGCGCAGACTGCGCTTGAAAGCGCCACCGCGGTGCCGGAAGAAGCGCAGACCTTCGTGATCGACTGGCTCGCCGAGCGCTACGGCGTCGTGCTCGAGTAATCGCGACTCTAGCAGGCGCCCCCGATCACACGGAGGCGCCGCCTATTCCAAGAAATCGGGGAGGCCGCCATGGACCTCTTTGCGGCAGCGTTGCCCGCGCTCAGCGAAGCATTCGGGATGATCCTTCAACCCATTGTCCTGGGATATCTCGTCCTGGGGGTCGTCATGGGCCTCTGTATCGGGGTCTTCCCCGGGCTGGGCGGCATTGCCGGTCTGTCCCTGCTGCTGCCCTTCATGTTCGGGATGGAGCCGCTTTATGGTCTGGCGCTGATGGTTGGGATGGTCGCGGTTGTGCCGACATCGGACACATTCGCAAGTGTGCTTATGGGCATTCCGGGCTCATCGGCCAGCCAGGCAACCGTTCTTGACGGCTTTCCCTTGGCCAAGAAAGGCCAGGCCGCCCGGGCGCTTTCGGCGGCCTTCACCTCATCTCTCTTCGGCGGTCTCCTGGGCGCGACGTTTCTGACCTTCTTCATATTAGCCGCGCGCCCGATTGTCCTGGCGTTCCAAACGCCGGAGCTTCTGATGGTCACTATTTTTGGCCTGTCGATGGTTGGGATTCTGGCCGGCCGCGTGGCGATCAAAGGCATCGTCGCGGCGTGTTTGGGCTTGCTCATCGGCACAATCGGCGAAGGCGCCGCCTCGGGTGAGCTGCGCATGGCGAGTTATGACCTGCCCTATCTCGTCGACGGTTTCAAATTGGTGATCGTGGGCCTGGCCATCTTCGCGGTGCCCGAGATCATCGCCCTTCTGCGCCAAGACAAGGCCATTGCGGACCGCCAGGTCCTGGGCGGCGGGTGGCTGACCGGCGTGAAGGACTGGTGGGCGAACAAATGGCTATCGATCCGCTGCTCGCTGATTGGCGTCGCGGTGGGTGTGATCCCGGGGCTTGGCGGGTCCGTGGTCGATTGGATCGCCTATGGTCATGCGGTCCAGACCTCGAAGGACAAATCGCAATTCGGCTCTGGCGACATTCGCGGGGTCGTCGGGCCCGAAAGCTCCAACAACGCCAAGGAGGGCGGCGGGCTGGTGCCGACGCTGCTGTTTGGGATCCCCGGATCGGGCTCCATGGCGATCTTCATCTCGGGCGTGGCCCTTCTGGGCACCGGCCAGATCGAGGTTGGCCCCTCGATGATCAACAACAACCTGAATTTCACCTATGCAATTGTCTGGCTCTTGGCGCTCGCCAATGTTATCGGCACCCTTATCTGTATTGGCGCGGCGGGAGGCATTGCGCGGCTCACGAATATCCGCTTTGCGCTCCTGGCCCCGTTCCTCTTCATGATCATCGCCTTCGCCGCGTTTCAATCTCGGCAATCCATCTGGGACCTGGTCGCGCTCTTCGGCATTGGCCTTCTGGGCATTCTGATGCGGCGGTTCGATTGGTCGCGGCCCGCCTTTCTGATCGGCTTT
This sequence comes from Roseobacter sp. HKCCD6576-2, assembly GCF_013179285.1. Classification (GTDB taxonomy): domain Bacteria; phylum Pseudomonadota; class Alphaproteobacteria; order Rhodobacterales; family Rhodobacteraceae; genus Rhodophyticola; species Rhodophyticola oceani. The sequence continues at coordinate 9,979 of NZ_WVNW01000010.1, forward strand.
GTGCTGTCGACACCGGCGGAGCGTTACACCAACCAAGCCTATCAAATCGCCAGTTCCCGCTTCCGGCGCAGCTTTGAAGAGGGGCTGGATTACATCTTCAGCCCGATTGTGATTGTCCTGATCGTCATCACGCTGCTTTCCGTTGTTATCGGGTTGCGGCAAGCCAAGAGCATTCAGGCCGAGGGGTCGGTCAATTCCGGCGGCAAGCGTGCGCCGCTCATGTTCCTGCTGGCCGTCACCGCCTATATCGGCATTGCGTATTTGGATGCCGCGACGATCCCGGATTACGCCCGCACCGATCGTGTCTTCCCAGTGTTTGTGGCCACCGTTGGGCTTATCGGCTGCGCGATCCTGCTGCTGCAGATGCGGCTCAAACCCGAAACGGATGCGCTTTTCGCGGATCGGGAGGTTGAGGATCGAGACAGCAATGCCTTCGGTCTATGGGCGACCTTAGCGTGGTTTGCAGGTCTTCTCACACTCACCGCGCTTGTCGGCTTCATTCTTGCTCTTGCGGTCTTTCTGCTTCTGTTCATCCGGTTCCGCGCCGGGAAACCATGGGGTTATGCCGTGATCTACACGAGCGCGGGGATCGCCTTCATCTGCGCAATGGCAGCGACGCTGAACCGGGATTTTCCACCGGGGCTGCTTCAATCCTGGGTCGATTTGCCGTGGCCGCTGACATGACCCAGTCGGCCATCCCTTTCTGGTTTCTGCGGGGCGGGACATCGCGCGGGCCCTATTTCAGGCGAGACGATCTTCCAGAGGATCGCGATACGCTGGCCGCTGTACTTCTGGCCGCCCTCGGTTCGGGCCATCCACTGAATATCGACGGAATTGGCGGTGGCGATGCTGTGACAACCAAAGTCGCCATGCTGTCTCGGTCTGACGATCCGTCGACCGACATCGACTATTTCTTCGCCCAAGTCGGGGTCGAGGATCGGCGCGTTGATTTCAAGCCGACCTGCGGAAACATTTTGTCCGGCGTCGGTCCCGCGGCGATCGAGATGGGATTGATCTCAGCAACTGGGCCGATCACCCGGGTCCGCATCCGGGCCGTGAACACCGGTGCGCGGATCGAGGCGCTAGTGGAGACGCCCGAAAGCAAAGTGCGCTATGATGGAACCGCGCAGATCGATGGTGTGCCGGGCAGCGCTGCCGCCGTTACGTTGCAATTCATGGATACGGTGGGCGGTGTGACCGGCGCGCTTCTTCCGACCGGCAATCTGATCGACGAATTCGACGGGATCCCGTTAACCTGTATGGATGTGGCCATGCCGATGGTGATTGCGCGCGCCGCCGATTTCGGCCTGATCGGCCAGGAAACCGTGGAAGACTTGAACAAAAACGCCGGGTTCTTTGCCCGGATGGAGAGTATTCGCATCGCAGCCGGCCGCGCCATGGGCATGGGCGATATCACCCAATCCGTAACGCCTAAATTCGGCCTTTTAGCCCCCGCCAGGGCTGGCGGCATAATTGCGACGCGCTATTTCATGCCGTGGAAGACCCATCCGGCGCTGGCCGTGACGGGGGCGCAATGCCTGGCCGCCTGTGTCCTGACACCCGGTACGGTGGCCGAGGGCCTGTGTGAGGTCCCAGAGCTGAGCCCCGCAACCATTACGCTGGAGCATCCGACTGGGCAGTTAGAGGTGGTCGTCGATTTCCAGCGCGACGGTCCAGATACCGTGATCCGCTCCGCTGGCTTGATCCGAACCGCACGTCTTCTGGCCAAAGGCGAGGTTTTGGTGCCTCAAGGGCTTGGCGCGTGATATCAAATCAGCTATTGGTATACTATAGTATACAATTGGAGATCTCGTGATGCCCAGCACCCCGTCCGATTTGATTGCGGCAGCCGAAAAGCACCTTGTGTCCGCCGCCGAGGCCCTTACGGACGAAATGCGCTCCTACCCCATGCCTGTCTCGGGCTGCGACGCACAATACAACCACCTGATCGCCGAACGAAACCGCGTGCATGCGGCGTTGACCGCGCTCACAGGCACGCCTTTCGTGGCGACACCGCGAACACCTTACGAAGGCGCCGGAATCGAAAGCCGATGAACGTTCACATCCTCGACGATTGGTTCGATACACTCCGCGGGCTGCCCTGCTTCGCGAAGTTGGCCGCACATGACGTGACCGTCTGGACCGATCATGAACCGGACCCGATCCGGCTTGCCGCCCGCACCCAAGACGCCGAATGCCTGGTCTTGTTCCGCGAACGGACGAAGATCACGCGCGACTTGCTGGAACGCCTGCCGAACCTGAGACTGATCTCCCAGAGGAGCGTCTGTCCCCATATCGATGTGCCCGCCTGCACGGATACGGGTGTCCTCCTCTCCTCAAACATGCACCGCGACACGCCATCATACGCCGCCGCTGAGATGACATTGGCGCTGATCCTGGCCAGCTACCGACAGATCCCAGAGCAAGTTGTATCGATCCGCAATGGGGACTGGCAGGCTGGTGTCGGTCGGACACTCCGCCGCCGCACCCTTGGGCTCTATGGCTATGGGCGTATCGCGCGTGCGGTCGCGGGCTATGCCGAGGCGATTGGCGTGCAGGTGCAGTGGTGGGCCTCTGAGGCCGGACGGGCGCGGGCCAAGGCGGACGGTCAGCACGTGGCCGAAAGCCGGAAGGCATTCTTCGCCGGCTCAGATATTGTCAGCCTGCATGTCCGCCTGAAGCCTGAAACGCGCCGCCTCATCACCGGGCAGGACCTTGCACAGATGGCGCCACGCAGCCTCTTGGTGAACACGTCCCGTGCAGGGTTGATTGAAACGGGGGCTCTTGAGGTCGAGATTGCCCGCGGGCGCATTTATGCCGCCGTCGACGTCTTTGAGCAGGAGCCGTTGACCGAGACGGATCACCCGCTTCTGACGCACCCAAATGTCCTGCCGACGCCGCATCTGGGCTATGTCACGGAGGACGAATTCGACCTGCAGTTCAACGACATCTTTGACCAGGTGAACGCCTATGACACGGGCAAACCGATCCACATGATCAATCCCGAAGTGTGGCGCCCATGATCTGGCGCGACCGAAACCCGTCTGTCCCACAAGGGCGCGGAACCGTCTGCACGCGGAAGCACGCCCTCCGGTGCGCCAGACCAGCGGACGCCAAACGCAACAAAGAAAGCCTTAGCCCATGACAAAACAGGTGATTGTCGTCGGATCGGGGAACGCGGCGCTTTGCGCCGGGATCGCGGCGCTTGAACAGGGCGCAGAGGTCCTGATGCTGGAGAAAGCCGACGAGGCGCTGGCGGGCGGCAACACAAAATACACCGCGGGCGCGATGCGGTTCGCATATGACGGAACCGCCGATCTGCTGCCGCTCTTGCGCGACCGGTTTGACCCGCGGCTCGAACGCACCGATTTCGGCAGCTACAGCGCCGCGACATTCGCCGACGATCTTCTTAGCTTCAATGGCGGTCGCCCCCTGTCGTCAGAGCAGCGGCGCCTGATCGACGACTCTCTTCCAACACTGCTGTGGCTTGCCACCCATGGCGTGACCTTTGAACCGATCTGGAGCCGCCAAAGCTTTGAGAAAGACGGGCAGATCGTCTTCTGGGGAGGCCTGACGCTGGCCGCCGAGAACGAGGGGGTCGGCTTATTCGAGATGGAGCGCGACGCATTCCTCGGCCTTGGCGGGCAGATCAGATACGAGGCGGGTGTTACGGGACTTGCGCAGGAGGACGGGCGGATCACCGGCGTTCAGGTGGGAGATGAGGGCCTGCCAGCCGACGCAGTGATCCTGGCTTGCGGCGGATTTGAAGCGTCAGAGGATCTGCGCGACAACTGGATGGGGGGGAACTGGAAAAAGGCCAAGGTCCGCGGGACCCCGCACAACACCGGTGACGGTTTAAAGATGGCCCGCGCGATTGGGGCGAGGCCGCGCGGGCTTTATGACGGCTGCCACGCCACGCCGATGGATCTACATATGGCCGATTTCGGAGGCCTGCATCTGCCGCCGATCGAGCGAAAGAACTACCGCAAGATCTGCTATTTCCTGGGTGTCATGCTGAATGCGGACGGAAAGCGGTTTGTCGATGAGGGTAAGGATTTCCGCAACTACACATATGCGCAATTCGGGCGCGCTGTGCTTGATCAGCCGGGTCATTTCGCCTGGCAGGTCTTCGACGCCAAGGTCTCGCATCTTCTTTACGGTGAATACAGTTTCAAGGACGCCCATTTTGTCGAAGCGGATACGCTAGAAGGCTTGTGCGCAAAACTCGATGGAGTCGATCAGGCGGCCGCGTTCAAGACATTGACCACGTTCAACGAGGCGGTCGATGCCGACACCGCCTTCGACCCAACGGTGCTAGACGGCAGAAGCGCGCGGGGTTTGGATGTGCCGCGGTCGAACTGGGCCCAAACCCTCGATACACCGCCGTTTCGGGCCTACCCGGTCACGGGCGGCATCACGTTCACCTATGGAGGTGTCGCCGTATCTAACCAGGCCGCGGTTCTGGATAGACACGAGACCGAAATCGAGGGGCTCTTCGCCTGTGGCGAGATGGTGGGCGGCGTGTTCTTTGAGGGCTATCCAGGTGGGTCTGGCCTGACATCCGGGGCCGTCTTCGGACGCCTCGCCGGCACCCATGCCGCGAGATAACGGGAGGAGACTATGAGCATCAAATCCATTCTCTGCGCCTATAGCGGCGATCCGGCCAAAGGCAGCGGACTGCGCCACGCCTTGCGTCTGGCCCAGCATCACGACGCTTACCTGACCGGTGTTGCCAAGATGGGTGGCTTGGCCTTCCTGCATCGGCATTTCTCGGCCCAAGTCCCTGAGAGTGTCCGAGACCAGCTAGAGGCCAATGGCCGCAAGACACTGGCCGAGATCTCGGACCGTTTCATGGCCATGGCCCGTGCAGCCGAGCTTGGCGACCGGGCCGAGTTTGTGGAGCTTGACCCGAAAACCGACGGTCCCATCGCCGCCTTTGCCCGTGCCTTCGATCTGGTTGTGATCGGACATCATACAGGCGCACCCTATGAGGATGAATACGCCGCCCACCCCGACCTTATTGCCTTGCGCAGCGGGCGCCCCGTCTTAATAGTGCCGGACAGGTATGACAGCGCCACGACCTCTGCGGGTGATGTCATTGTGGCTTGGGATGGCAAACGAGCCGCCACACGCGCGCTTGTGGCCGCGATGCCAATCCTCGAAGACGGGGCGCGGGTCACGCTCCTTTCAGTTGGAACAACACCTCGAAACACAAGCCGGCTTCAGCAGACCATCGCCCGTCATGGGGTAACGGTTGAGGCCCTGACGGTCCCACAGCAAGGGTCAATCGCAACGACGCTTCTGTCCCACGCGACGGACCAGAACGCCAATCTGATCCTCATGGGCGCCTTCGAACACAGTAAGTTCAGCCATGATTTCATTGGCGGGGCGACAACCGATGCGCTGAATGACACGCAGATTCCTTTACTCATGGCGCATTGAGTGAATTGCCATGGTCGGTTCTGACCAAAACCGCTCGGATGGGCGTAGTTCGACATCAATCTCGATGCGCGCGGCTCATGAGGTTTCGCCCGGGATCAGCGTAAACTGAAGATCCGTCACGCGCGGAACCTCTTGGCCCGCCAAAGCATTCAGCACCGCCCGCGCCGCGCGCTGACCAACCCGATAGCGCGGGAAACGAACGGTGGTCAGCCTTCGGGGCAGTGATTGACCAATGTCGAGGCCGCCAAACCCGGCAACCCCGACACGTCCGGGGACTTGCCACCCCATCTCCTGGCAGAGAAACACGGCGCCCACTGCCATCAGATCATTACCAAAAATGACGGCATCGATCTTATCGTCCTTCTCGAGCAAGCGGATCAGGCCGGCTCGGCCTTCGGCAACTCCTGGCGGAGCGTCGTAGAGGTTCGGCGCCACAATTGGATAGCCGCGTGCGGCAAGGTGGCCGCGAACCGCCGAGAACCGGGCGGAGGCGGCGAACTCGGTCCCGTGCCAGCCGAGAAAGCCAATTCTCTGGTAGCCCTTGGACAGCAGGTGATCAGTCAATGCCCGGGCCGCCGCGCCGTGATCGAACCCGACGCAGCGGTCGATCGGTTCGCCCGATACTTCCATGATCTCGATCACCGGCACTTCGGCCCGGGACAACAGTTTCTTGGTCCGGGTCGTGTGGACGAAATCGTTAACGATAAGGCCGGCGGCGTTCCAGGACAGAAGGGATTCCACGAGGCTCTCCTCGCGGTTCACATCGTAATCCGTGACGCCCACAACCGGGTTATATCCAGCCTTCTCAAGCTCCTTGGTGATCCCGGCCAGAACCTCGGGGAAGATGCCGATCTGCATGGACGGAAGGATCACGCCGATTTGGTTCGACCGCGCAGAACTCAGCGATCCGGCCATGCGGTTCTTCACATAGCCCATCTCCTCAACTGCGGCGAGCACCAGGTCCCGAGTTCTGGCGGAGACGGTGCCACGGCCCGACAGGACCCGGCTGACGGTCATGTCGGAAAGCCCCAGTGACCGGGCGATGTCCTTCTGTGTATATCGGTGGTTGGTCAGCTTCTCTTCCCTAATTGTTGACGTTAGACATTCAACAGTATCAGGCCGAGGGGGCGGCGGCTACAGTTCCCCCAAATTCTAAGGGAGGACAAACCAATGACGATGAGAGGCACTCTGATCGGCGCGAGCGCGCTTGCCTTGGCCGCAGGCGCCGCCATGGCCGAGTATCCCGAGCGCGCGGTGACCATCATGGTCCCGTTTGCCGCCGGTGGCGGGGCCGATGTGCCCGCACGGTTCCTGGCTCAAGAGCTGGAGCGCGAGCTTGGCCAGTCGATTGTGGTGACCAATGTAGTCGGCGCGGGCGGAACCATCGGCGCAACGCAATTGGCCGACGGCCCCACGGACGGGTACAACCTGGGCTTCATGCCAGTGGGCACTACGACAACACAGCCGCATCTGCGCGGCACAAGCTATAACGACGAAAGCTTCACACCAATCTGCATGGTCGCCTCTGGCCCCTTCTATCTGGTGGTCAGCCCTGACGGCGGAATTGAAAGCTGGGAAGATTTTGAGGCCAAGGCCACTGGCGAAGGTGCTACCTTCACCGGCGCCGCGCCGGGGTCGCTGGCCCATGTCACCTCGGTCGCTTTGGGCGCCATGTTCGACAGCGAAATCGGGTATCTGCCGACCTCTGGCGGCGGCGAAGCGGTGAATGAAGTGATGGGTGGGCGCGCCGACGCGACGGCCTGGTTCTCAGACTACGATGTGCGGTTCGGGCTGAACGCGCTGGCCATCTTCGCACCGGAACGCTCGGAGATTCACCCAGATGTGCCGACGAGTGGAGAGTTTGGCCACCCCTCCGACATCGCGGTCTGGATGGGGCTTTTTGCGCCCGCAGACACCCCGGATGACGTGATCGCAACCCTCGATGCGGCCTGCGCGGCGGCGGTGTCTTCGGACGGGTTCGTCACCAACATGACCGAGGCCAACCGCGAGATCCGCCATATGGATACCGCCGCGTTCGACACGTTCTTCCACGCCGCCTATGAGCAGAATGGAGAGCTTCTGCGCAATGCCGGTCTTGTGAACAACTGACAGTGCGCCTACGCGCCGCCGCCACGTTACGGCGGCGCCCTCGGTCGGCGGACCGCCCGACAGAGGTAAGGGGCCGGCAGATTTGCTAGAGTATCCGTAGCGATGCGACATCTGGAACTCACACTTGCGGCGACGCTGCTGCTGACGGGCATCGGGCTTTTGTCGGTCACCTTCTCGCCTGCCTTCGATGTGCCGACCTTTGGCGGCGATGTCGGCCCGGCCTTTGCGCCGCGCGGTTATCTGATCGTTTGGATCACGCTGGCCCTGATCATCCTGGTCCAGGCCAAGCAGGCCAACCCTGCGCCCTTGTCGGATTACGGCAATATGCGGCGGCTTCTGGCGGTGGTGGGGGTCGGTGTGGCCACCGGGTTTGCTATGCTCTGGTTGGGATTTGTTATCGCGGCGATCCCGGGCTTATTCGCCTTCGCTTATGCGCTTGGATATCGGCGGCTTGGGGTGCTGATCACCCTCAGTATTGCCGCCCCGCTAACGATTTGGGCGCTCTTCACCTTCGGCTTTGAGCTCCTGCTTCCGCGCTCTCCCTGGTTTGGGAGGCTTTGAGTCATGGACCTGATCCTGCAAGCCTTTGGCCAATTCAACAGCCCAACCGTGCTGATCGCGCTGGTGATTGGCGGGCTTTGGGGGACACTTGCAGGCGTCTTGCCAGGGATCGGCACGGTTGCCGCCCTAATCATCGCGCTACCCTTTACCTTTGCGATGACCACCGAGGCGTCGATGGCGCTGTTCCTGTCGATCTATGTGACCTCAGTCTATGGCGGCTCGATCTCGGCGATCCTGATCAACACACCCGGCACCCCGCAATCGGCCGCGACGGTGCTGGACGGCTTTCCCATGGCCCAGGCGGGCAAAGCGGATCTGGCGATTGGCTGGGCGACGGTGGCGAGTTTTGTGGGCGGTATCTTCTCGCTCATCATCTTGATCTTGGCCGCCCCGGCCCTGGCACGAGTCTCGGTTGCCTTCGGCCCGCCGGCGATCTTTGCCATCGTTCTCTTCGCGCTCACCTGCATCGCCTGGCTGTCGGAAGGGAGCATGGCCAAAGGTCTGCTCGGCGGCATGATCGGGCTGTGGCTAACCACCATCGGACCGGACAATTACACCGGCATGACCCGGTTCCATTTCGGGACCGGGATGCTAAGAGGCGGGCTGACCTTGATCCCAATCCTGATCGGCCTTTTTGCGCTGTCCGAAGTTTTTGTACGCGCCGCCAATCTTGGCCAGGCCACGCCGGGCGCCAAGATGAATGTGGGCTTCCGGCTGCCGCCGATGGGTGACATGCTGCGCCGTTGGCGGGAGTTCCTGCGCGCCAGTGTCATGGGCACCTTCATCGGCATCCTGCCGGGCACGGGTGCCATGGCCGCGACTTTCGCCACCTACACCGCCGCTAAACGCTTCTCGCCAAACCGCGACAAGCTGGGCACGGGCGAGCCCGACGGGCTGATCGCGTCGGAGACCTCCAACAACGCGGTCACAGGCGGTGCGCTGGTCCCTACCATGGCGCTTGGCATTCCGGGCGATGGCGGCACGCTGGTCCTGCTCGGTGTGATGACGATCAAAGGCGTCACGCCCGGCTTTGATCTGGTCAACAACAACCCCCATGTCCTGACCGCTGCCTTCATGATGGTGTTTCTGGCCAATCTCATCATGGTCGGCACCGGTGTCTTCTCGGCTCGGCTGTTCCGGCACCTTCTGCGGGTGCCGGAGCCGTTGTTGATGGGGATGATCCTGCTGTTCTCGCTGGTCGGCGCCTTTGTGGTCCGCGGCAACCCGCTTGACCTGATTGTCTGTGTTCTGGCTGGGATGGCAGGCGTCCTGTTGCGCCTGGCACACTACCCGGTGGCGCCGATTGTGATCGGCGTGGCGCTTGGCTTCATCTTTGAGGCCAAGCTGCGCCAGGGGCTAATCGCCAGCCGCGGCAGCGTCTGGGATTTCATAACCGACCCCATCGCCTTGCCGATCTTCGCCTTAACCGCCGTCATCCTCGTGGCCTCTATCGCCCGGGCGGCCCGCCCCACACCCGTTAAGGAGGCCCCATGACGCGCCCTAACGTCCTTCTGATCGTCACCGACCACTGGTCCGCCAACCTTCTGGGCGCAGCAGGCCATCCGGCGATCCGCACCCCCACGCTGGACCAGTTGGCCCAATGCGGGACACGGTACACAAACGCCTATTCCGAACACCCCGTTTGCATCCCCGCTCGCCGGACGCTGATGACCGGCACCTCGGCCCGTGAACATGGCGACAGGACCTTCCAAGCCAAACTGCCGATGCCCGCCCAACTACCGACCATGGCACAAAGCTTCCGCGACGCAGGGTACCAGGCTTACGGCGTAGGCAAGACCCATACCTATCCGCAGCGGGATCGGCTGGGGTTCGACGATATCCTGATGGATGACGAGGGCCGCACGCATCACGGCGTGACCGACGACTACGAGATTTTCCTTGGTGATCAGGGCTATCTAGGCAAGCAGTTCGGCCATGGCATCTCCAATAACGGCTATGCGGCGACCTCCTGGCACCTGCCGGAGGAGGCCCACGCGACAAATTGGGCGACCGAGCAGATGTGCCGGATCATGCGCCGCCGCGACCCGGCAAGGCCCGCGTTTTGGTATCTGGGCTATCGCCACCCACACCCGCCCCTGGTGCCGCCACAGCGCTTTCTGGAGTTCTACCGCGATGTAGATCTGGACGAGGCCTATTCCGGCGATTGGACCGATGACGACGACCTGCCGCTGACGCTTCAGGCCTTCCGCGCGCGCTACAAGCTGAGCCATGGTGAGGCGCAATGGGCGCGCAAACATTTCTACGCGCTCTGCACCCAGATCGACCAGCAGATCGGACGGCTGATCGGAACCCTGCGGGAGGAGGGGCAGCTCGACAACACAATCGTCATGTTCACCTCGGACCATGGCGAGAGCCTGGGCAATCACGGCATCTGGGCGAAGCAGAACTTCTATGAGGCCTCGGCGAGTATCCCGATGCTTTTGTTGGGCGTGAAGGATTGCCCGCGGGTCGGGAACGACCAGGTCGATGATCGCCTTGTCTGCCTGGCTGACATCATGCCGACGCTGCTCGATTTGGCGGGGGTGAGAGTGCCGGGAACCGTCACGGGCCGCTCGATGCTGGGGGAGCGGCGCGACCATCTTTATGGCGAATTCGGCGAAGGCGAGTTGTCCAGCCGGATGATCCATGATGGTCGCCACAAGCTGATCTATTACGCTGCCGGGAACCGGTGTCAGTTGTTTGATCTGGAGGCCGATCCGATGGAGCTTTCCGACCTTGCAGATGATCCGGGGTATGGCGAGATCCTCGACCGTCTCAAGGGTCTCCTGATCGCGGCGCTTTACGGCAGCGATCAGGACTGGCTGACCGGCAGCACGCTGACCGGCCTGCCAAACCGGCGTTACCGGCCCGCGCCAAACCGGGGGCTGGGCTTGATGCGCGGCCACCAATGGCCGGTACCGCCGGTCAATCCCGACGGGTTGATGAACTTCTTTCCGGAGCAGGCCGACAGGAAGGACACCGCGGAATGACCCGTTTGGACCGGGCGCTTGTGACCGGCGCCACCAGCGGCATTGGGGCCGCGACGGTGCGTGCGCTGACCGCCTCGGGGCGGCAAGTGCTAGCCGTGGCTCGGCGGCAGGATCGGCTGGATGCGCTGGCAGCGGAGACCGGGGTTGAGACGCTCACTGCCGATGTGCGCGACACTGAAAGGATTGCTGCCAAGATCGACCGGTTCGAGCCAGAGATCCTGATCAACAATGCCGGTGTTGGTCATGGGATCGACGGGATTGGCGGGCTTGAGCCCGCCCAAATGCAAGAGGCGTTCGACATCAACGTTACCGCGCCAACGCAGCTGATCGCTGCCGCCCTGCCACAGATGCGGGCGGCGGGTCGGGGCCATATCGTCAATATCGGCTCGATAGCCGGGCTGCACACGCTGGTCTCTACTGTCTATGGCGGCGCGAAATCGGCGGTCCACAGGATTAGCCAGAACCTGCGCTTCGAGTTGTCTGGCACGGGCATCCGGGTGACCGAGATTGCCCCGGGGCGGGTGGCGTCCGAGTTCTATGCCGCCGCCGTGGGCGACCCCGACAAACTGGCAGCGATGGGTCAGTCGGGGATCACCGAGCTTGCACCGGAGGACATCGCATCGGCGATCCTCTATGCGCTCGACACGCCGGCGCATGTGAATGTCTCACTAATCGAACTTCTGCCGACGGAGCAGGCCGTGGGCGGGGTGAAGGCGGAACCAAGGAAAGGGACATGATGGGACGGCTAACGGGCAAGACGGCGCTAGTGACCGGCGGGGCGAGCGGGATTGGCCGGGCCAGTGTTCTCCGCTTTGCCGAAGAAGGCGCGAATGTGGTGATTGCTGATTTCAACCGCGACGCGGCGGAGGCGTTGGCGGGTGAGATCGGAGCCTCACGCCAATCGGCCCTTGGGGTGGCCTGCGATGTGAGTGACGAGGCCAGTGTGGATGCCGCCGTCAGCCGCGCCGTAGCTGAATTCGGTGGCGTCGATGTACTGTTGAACAGCGCCGGCGGCGGCTCGACCCAGGACGGCGCCATCACCGATCTGTCGCTTGATGAGTTCTGGCGGACGATCCGGGTGGACCTGTTTGGAACGCTGCTTTGCTGCCGGCGGGTGATCCCCGAGATGGTCAAGACGGTCGGTGGCTCCATCATCAACATCTCGTCGCTTCGCGCGGTGATTGGGACCAAGGGCGCCGATGCCTACACGGCCTCCAAAGGCGGGGTTCTGGCGATGAGCCGGGCGATGGCGATGCAATGGGCTGAACATGGCATCCGCGTGAATGTGATGGCCCCGGGGGTCGTGCTGACCGACCGGGTCGCGGCTTTCATTAGACCGGGCAATCCGATCTACCAGAAATCGCTGCTTGGCCCGTCCGAGCCCGCCGATGTGGCCAATCTGGCCCTCTATCTGGCCTCCGACGAAGCGCGTAAGGTGACGGGGACGGTTCAGCGGCTTGACGGCGGCGCAAGCTGTTATTGAGCGGCACGACCCCGGCATTTGATCCGGGCTATGGAGGTTTTCGGCGATGCAAAGCTGCTGCGGTTCGGTTTCTGCCAGGACGCCCGCGACTGTGCAGCGGGCGCCGTTGCCGCGCCGGGGCCGAGGCGAAACCGCGCCGGAAACCGTGGCGATCCCGGGCGGCGCCGCGCTGATCGGAACCGACACCCCGGTCTATCCCATCGATGGCGAAGGCCCTCTGACCCGGACCCGGGTCAAGCCGTTCCGCATGGATGCCTGCACCGTCAATAATGCGCGGTTTCAGAACTTCGTGGAGGACACCGGCCATATCACCGACGCCGAACGGCTTGGCACCTCTTTCGTCTTCGCGGGCCTCTTGCCGCCCGAAAACCGCGCACTCCCAAGGGTGGCCGAGGCCCCTTGGTGGTGCGAGACCCCCGGCGCCACTTGGCGCGAGCCTTTCGGGCCGAACAGCACGCACCAGTTCGATCCGGATAACCCGGTTGTCCATATCTCCTGGCATGACGCGCGCGCCTTCGCGGGCTGGGCCGGTGGCCGCCTGCCAAGTGAAGCCGAATGGGAACATGCCGCGCGCGGGGGCCTCGGCGATGCGCGGTTCCCCTGGGGCAACGCCGAGCCCGACGACATCACCCATTTCCCCTGCAATATCTGGCAAGGGACCTTCCCAGAGACCGATTTGGGGCGCGACGGATATGCCGGGCTGGCGCCTGCACGGTCCTTTGCGCCGAACGGCTATGGACTCTACAACATGGTCGGCAATGTCTGGGAATGGACGGCGGAGCCGTTCAAAGTCCGATCGCTGAAGAAATCCGTCCGCGCCGTGCATGGCGGCAAGAGGGGCTACAAGCTGGTCAAAGGCGGGTCTTTCCTTTGCCATCTCAGCTATTGCTACCGCTACAGGATTGCCGCGCGCAGCCGCACTTCGCCGGACAGTTCGACCTCTCATACGGGCCTGCGGCTTGTTTATGATAGGGAGTGATCCATGACATGTTTGCTTGCGTCGTCACGCATATATGGTAAAAGCATTTACCATCAAGGAAACCGAGACCTGATCCATGCCGACCCTCAAAGGAATGACCTGGGACCACCCACGCGGCTATGCCTGTCTTGAGGCGGCGTCGGCGCTTTATGAAACCCAGACCGGTATCTCGATTTCTTGGGATCGCCGCAGCCTTCAGGCCTTCGCCGACGCGCCGATTGAGGCGTTGGCCCGCGACTACGATCTGATCGTGTTGGATCACCCCCATGTCGGCCTGATCGCCGAAAGCGGGAGCCTGAGCCCTCTGACGATGCCAGAGGAAGCGGCAGAGAGTTCCATCGGCGGAAGCCTGGAAAGCTACCATTGGCGCGGCCAGCTCTGGGCCTATCCAATTGACGCGGCCAGCCAGGTCGCCGTCCGTCGACCCGATCTTTGCGCCGAGCCTTTGACGCATTGGGACGAACTGCTGCGGGCCGATCACCGGGAATTTCGGCTCGTCACCCCGCTTTTGCCGGTCGATGCCTTCGACATGATGATGACACTGGTCGCCAGCCGGGGGGAAGAGGATCTGCCCGTCTCAGAGACGGAGTTTGTCTCTCAGGCCAACGGCCTTCTGGCGCTCAAAGTCCTTAAGACACTCTACCGGCTTGGCCCCCCTGAGGCCGTCACCTGGAACCCAATCCGTGTGCTGGAGATGATGGCCACAACCGATGACTTCGCCCAAAGCCCCTGTCTCTTCGGCTATATCAACTATGCCAAGCTCGGGTTTCGGCCACATATGTTGGAGTATTGCCATTTGCCCATTTTCGCCGATTACGAGCGCCGGCGCGGCATTCTCGGCGGCGCCGGGATTGGTGTCTCGGCGCAGAGTGCGTCGGAGGAGGAGGCCATGGGTTTCGCCAGATGGGTCGCGTCCGAACCCGTCCAATCGGGCGTCTATCTGGAGCATGATGGCCAGCCCGCACATCGCGCAACTTGGGAGCGGATGGGGGGCGATCCACGCTACACAGGATTCCTAACAGGCGCACGGGCGACGATGGAGGCCGCTTGGACCCGCCCCCGCGCGCCTTGGTTTCTGGGCTTTGTCGATGCCGTTTGCGAGATCATGCCCTCCTTCTTCCTCAATGACCGGTCAGAGGAGGCGTTCCTGCGCGACGTCAACGCGCTCTACCGAAAATACCGAGATTGGGAGGCCGCATGAAGATCGCCGTCATCACTGGGGGTAACAAAGGGCTGGGCCTAGCCCAGACGTGCCGGTTCCTAGAGGCCGGGTTCCGCGTCTATGTCGTCGCGCGGTCCGAGGGTGAGATCGACACCTTATCGGGAGAGGTGCGCTTCACCACGACCGACCTCATGAACTGGCGCGATACCTCGTATCTCGATACCATTCATACTGCGGAGGGCCACATTGATGTCCTGGTCAACAATGCCGGGATGCATCTAAAAAAGCCGGTTTGGGAGGTGGCGACGCAGGAGTTGGACGAGCGGCTCGATATCAATGTCAAAGCCGTGTTTGCCGCCTGCGGGCGCTACGTCGCGCTTCAGAAAGACCAGGGCGGTGCGATTGTGAACATTTCGTCGATGGGTGGCCTCCTAGCCCTGCCCTTCGCAGCCGCCTACGTGACGGCGAAGACGGCGGTCATCGGCCTGACCCGCTCGGTCGCGGTGGATGGCGCCGAATTCGGCATCCGCTGCAACGCCGTGGCGCCTGGCTTCATCGACACCGACATGACCCGCGCGATCTTCGAGAAAGACCCGGAACGGCGGACCAAGATCGAAGGACGCATCCCGGGCGGCGAATTTGGCCGCCCAGAGGATGTGGCCAACGCCGTGTTCTTCCTCGCTTCCGATCAGGCGGCCCATATCAATGGCGTGGTCCTGCCGGTCGATGGCGGCTTTTCCATCGGGTTTTGAGATGTACGCGAAATCCCTGCTCACCAAGGCCCGGCAGATCGACATCGAAGAGGCCGAAATGCCCGACGAGATCGCACCGGATCAGATCCGCCTGCGCCTGGCCACGGCCAGCATTTGTGGCACCGACATGCATTATTTTCGGCATTTCGCGAATGCTGGGTTTGCGCTGGATTACCCCGTGACGCTTGGGCATGAGGCCTGCGCTTGGGTGGAGGACGCCAATGGCCACGACTTTGAGTTCGGGCAGTTGGTGGCGATCAACCCGGTCATCAACTGCGGGACCTGCGAGAACTGCCAGACGGGCGACATCAATATGTGCCCCACCAAACGCTTCCCCGGATCGGCCACCACCAAACCCCATATCGACGGGTTTTTCCGAGAGCGTTTCGACTTCCCCGCGCGCTGCTGCCATAGCGTTGCCAAGGGCGTCGCGCCCAATCATCTGACCTTCGCCGAACCGCTCGCCTGCGCGATGCATTCGGTCAACCGCGCCGGGGTGCAGATAGGTCAACGGGTGCTGGTGACGGGCTGCGGACCAATGGGGCTGTTGGCGGTGGTGAGTTCCGTGGCAAAGGGGGCGGAGGTCGAGGTCACCGATCTAAAGCCTGAAGCCATCGCGGCGGCGGAGGCTGTGAGCGCCAAGGGCGGTTATGTGATTGGCCAGACCGCCCCGCCTGACAGCGCCTATGACGTGGTGATCGAAGCCAGCGGGTCGCCTCACGCTTATAACCAGGCGCTGTTCGCTGTGCGCAAACAAGGCGTGATCGGGGTTCTTTCGCTGATCCAACCCTCCGAAGTGCCGATCAACCTCCATCTGAACGCGCTTAAAGAGGTCTCGTCGGTTGGCTCGATCCTCTTCACCCATGAATTCGCTGAGGCCGTCGATTTGATCGAGCGTGGGACCGTCGATTTCGAGGCGATCACGGCGGCGCGTTTCCCGATCTCAGAGACCCAAGCCGCCTGCGACATGATGGCCGATCGGCGGGCCGTGGGCAAAGTCCTGATAACACCGGCATGACTGAGATACTGGCGCTCGGCGAGGCCCTAATCGAATTCCTGCGCCTGCCCGACCCCGTGGACGGCCGCCCGGCTTATCGCCAAGGCTTTGGTGGCGACACCTCAAGCGCGATCATCGCGGCGGCGCGGCAGGGGGCCACCACAGGCTATATCAGCGCGGTGGGCGGCGATCCGTTTGGGAAGGAGTTGCTGGCGCTTTGGGCGCGGGAGGGTGTCGATGCCGCCACCGTTCTCACCCGCCCGCAGGACCCAACTGGGGTCTATTTTGTCCAACCCCATGCCTCTGGCCGCAGTTTCAGTTACCCCCGCCGCAGCTCGGCGGCAAGCCTTTATGGCCCCGACGATTTGCCATTAGAAGCCATCCGAAAGGCGTGCATCCTGCATGTCTCAGCGCTCAGCCAGTCGATCAGCCCGACCATGCGTGCCGCTGTCTCCCGTGCGTGCGAGGTGGCGCGCGAGGCCGGGGTGCTCGTCTCTTTCGACACCAATCTGCGCCTGAACCTCTGGACCTTGGAGGAGGCGCGGGAGGCGATCTTTGGTCTCCTGCCCTTGGCCGATATCGTGCTACCGAGCGATGACGAGGCCGAGATGCTGCTTGGGACCTCCGATGAAGCCACCATTCTCGACCGTTTCGCTGCTTTTGGCGCAGCTCATGTGATCCTGAAACGGGGGGACCGGGGGCCGGTCTTGCGCATGGGCGGCGAAGACACCAGGTTGGATGTGCCGAAGGTCACAGCGGTCGATTCCACCGGGGCGGGCGACAGTTTCGCCGGGGCCTGGCTGGCCTATTTCCTCGAAACCGGGGATGCCCGCATCGCCGCGGAACGTGCCGTGATGGTCGCCGCCGACACCGTTAGGGGCTACGGCGCAGTCGACCCGATCCCTTATCGGGCGGATATTCTCTAACCCCACAGCCTTTCTGACGCGATCCGTGCACCCTCGGCCAGGGTAGCGAGCTTCGCCCAGACCACCCGGTTCTCCACCTCGGTCTTATAGATTGCCTGGCTGGAAAATCCGCAATCAGTGGAGGCGATAACATTCTTGCGCTCGCAGCGATCGGCAAATCGAATGATCCGTTCGGCAATGTAGTCCGGATGCTCCACCACGCTTGAGGCATGGGTGATGACGCCCGGCAGGTCGTGCGGACGCGGCAGGCTGCCGACATGGGTTGTCAGGATGCGGTTCTTGCTGGTTCTCATAGCGTCCTCCCTCCGGCGCGTTGGCAGTCAGGGCATCTCTTCGAGAGGGAAATCGATGTGCAGATGGTTGCCGTCGCAGTCGTTGAGATTGATCTGCACCAGCCCGACCTCGGCCACCTCGAACGGTGTGTAGTCAATCTGTCGGCGGGCGAGATGGTTCTGAAACTCATCCAGACCGGTGGCGCGGAAGGCGATATGCTCCAGTGCCGGAACTACATCCGCGCCCGGTCGGTGCACATTCGGCGCATCAACCAGATGCAAGATCGCCTGATCACCCAGATAGAGCCAGAGGCCCTCCACCCCCAGGCCATCCGGCCGGGGGCCGATACGCAGGCCTAAGATGTCCCCATACCACTCGGCCAGGCGCGCGGTGTCTTCGCTGTGAATATTGATGTGGTCGAAGGCGTGGAGCGGCATCGGCTGTCTTTAATCTCGGTCTAATTCGCGGTTGATTTTGACCCGCCGGACGATCTCGGCATCCCGTTTCGCTTTGAAAGCGTCAGGGTCGCGGGTGGTCCAGTCATAGAACCCTTCCCCGGATTTCATACCGAGTTTGCCTTCGGCGAAAAGCGTGCCCACCGGCGTCTCACCGGGATCGGCGGCATTCGACAGATCCGCCCAAACCGCCTTGGCCGCGTCTGAATTGATCAGGTCGAGCCCGGCCAGATCGGCGTGTTCGAACGCCCCCATGGCGGGTAGACGGCTGGCATAGCCCACTTTCAGGATCGTGTCGCAGGCCTCGACGGTGACCAGCCCTTGGCCGACCAGCGCGGCGAACTCGCGCAGCACCGCGTGCTGGATGCGCGCCCAGAGAAATCCGGGAATGTCGGGGCAGAGGACCGGGGTCTTGCCGGTGTCCATCAGTATTGCGGTGGTGAACGCAGTGGTGCGGTCGGCGGTGGCTTTGCCCGGCACGACCTCGACCAGTTCCACCAAATGAGCGGGCTGAGCGTAGTGAGCGACACAGAAATTCTCAGGCTGGGCCAATGCCGATTGGATATCGCTGGCTGAAAGCGCCGAGGTGGTTGAAGACAGGACCGCTTCCGGCGCGGCTACGCCTTCGGCCCGGCTCAGCAAGTCCTGTTTGACGATCAGATCCTCCGCCGCGGCCTCGATAACAAACCCGGCCCCGGCCACGGCGGCGCCCATGCCGGTCTGCACACCGATCCGCCCCAGAACCGCTTGCCGATCGGCGGGCGCAACCAGCCCCTCACGGCTCAGAAAGTCGAACCCGTCGCCGCAGCGCTCCAAGGCCGCTTCCAGGCTCTCTGCCTGGCGCGCCCAAAGCCGCACCTCCGCCCCGCCAAGGGCGAGCGAAAGCGCAATCTGCGCGCCCATGGTGCCAGCACCGAGCACCGCACAGACCGGCCGATCACCCGACATAATGCCAGCCGTCCCTTCTCTGCTCCGCCAAGCCTTTGGCCGCGAAATCCTTCAGGCTTGCGTCAATCGACACCAGCGCCCGCCATTCCCGCACCATGTTCTGGTCGTCGCAGCATTTGTCGCGCAACTCGCCAAAACTGATCCCCGGATTGGCCGTCATATGCGTGACCATCGAGGTCTCCACCTGATCCACCCGCCGTCGGCAATCGTTCACCAATTCCACCGTCTCGGCGGCGGTTTTTACCTCGTCATGTGCAAACAACACCGCTTGGACGTCGCGCTTGCACAGGAACCGTTCGATCTTGTCGAAGGTCGCGCGCATGACATTGGGGTCTTCGTAAAGGTAGAGCACCGGGTTGAAGGGTGGCAAAAGTGGGTCGGCGATGACCAGGGTTTTTGTGGAGCGTTCAAAAAACCCGACCTCTGCCATAGAATGGCCGAACACCTCGACCACCTCCAACTCCACCCCGCCGCCCAGGTCGATCACGTCGCCATCTTTGATGAATTGCTCAATCGGCCCTTCGACCGGCCCCATCCAATCCAGATACTCCGCATTCAGATCGAAATGCTCGCCCTCAGGGAAGGCATGAACGATGGCCTTGGCGTTCAGCATATTGTCGGCCACACGGTCGGCGCGCCCCGCATGGCCCAGAATGGTGCAGCCGGTCTCGGCCTTGAGCCAGCCGTTATTGCCCACATGGTCCATATGCTCATGGGTCAGAAGCAACAGGTCAAGGTCGCTGTAAGCCAACCCCAGCTCCTCAAATGCCTGTTTCAGGTCACCCAGGCCCCCATAAAGCCCGCTGTCGATTAATGCGATTTTCTCCGCGCCGCGCACGAAGAACACCCGCGTCGCGGTCTTGCCCTCATGATCGCCGGGCAGGCCCATGGAGACGACCGCGAAAGGGCCAGATTGGTGAGAGATGACGGATTTTGCCATGTTTGTTTGCCTCATTGTCCTTTAAAGTCCGGGTCGCGTTTTTCCATGAAGGCCGCGATGCCCTCCTTGCCGTCCTCGGTGGCGAAAAGCGCCCCCAAGACGCGCTGTTCCATGGTCAGACCAGCCGAGAGCGCCGTATCGAGCCCGTCATCGACCACCCGCTTGGCCTCGGAGAGCGCCACGGGCGCCATGGTGGCCAGGCTTTCGGCGAATTCCAGAGCACGCGGCATCAGCGCCTCGGGCGCACAGGCCTCAAGCGCGGCGCCATACTCCACTGCCTCCGCCGCCGTGATCATCCGGCCCGTCATCAGTAATTCCTTGGCCCGCATCGCGCCCACTAGGCGCGGCAGCCGCTGTGTCCCCCCGCCGCCGGGCAGAAGGCCGAGCTTGATTTCCGGCAGGCCCAGCTTGGTCTTTTCGTTCACGAAGATGAAGTCGCAACACATGGCCAATTCGAACCCGCCGCCAAGCGCATAGCCATTGACCGCGCAAATCGTGGCCTGGGGCAGGCCCGCTATGGCGTCGAAGGTTTGGCGGGAGCGGCGCTGGAACCCGTCGAACACGGTCTGACCCGCCCCGTGATAGCCCGCTATATCGGCGCCTGCGACAAAGCCGCGCCCGGTGCCGGTCAGCATCAAGACCCGGACCTCATCCCGCCGCCCGTAAAGGCCCTGTACATAGGTGCCCAACGCCTCCATGGTCTCGAAATTGAGCGCGCCCAGCGCTTCCTCGCGATCCACCCGCAGAACCTCAATTGGGCCGCGGCGGTCCAGCGCCAGGTTGGGATGCAGCCGCTCCTCACTCATCCGATGGCCCCCGTTTCGCGCAGGTCCGAAACCCGCTCGACATCCAGGAATTCGCCCAGAACCTCGTCGGTATGTTCCCCCACCTGCGGCGGGACAAACCGTAGGCTGGCCGGGGTTTCGCTGAAGATCACAGGGCTGGCGATGGCACGGATGCCGCCCGCTTTAGGATGGTCCATCTCCACCAGCCGTGGAGAGTTCAGGCGCACGAGCTCCTCCATCGCCTCTGCCGAGCTGCGGATCGGGGCGGACCACACATCGGCCTCGCCGAACAGCACCATGATCTCTTCGGTGGTCATTTTGCGCGTGCTCTCATCGATCCTCAGCTTCGCTGCATCCCGCTCCGCCCAGGCATCCATCTTTGCCAGCCCTGGGTCTCCCAGAAGCGGCCCCAGCTTACCCAGAGGGCACATGGCGATCGCCACCCAGCCATCGGCGGTTGGATGCGCCCCATAAGGCGCGTCGTTCCAGCAGGATGCGACACCCGCCTCAGACCGCTCCAGCGTGATATCCTGATTCAGGACAGCGAAATTCTCCTGCCCCATCATGTTGAGCGTGGCGGAATAGAGATTGGTTTCGACCTTCTGGCCCACCGCGTGCCGGTCCCGCGCGATCAGCGCCCCGAGGATACCGATGGCCAACGCCTGGCTCGCCGCGAAATCGGCAACCGGTGTGCCGCAATTGGTGGGCGGGTCGCCCCTCCGGCCGGTATTCATCATCAGCCCCGACATCGCCTGGATCAGCAGATCCTGCCCCGGCATCCCTTGCTCAGCCATCCAACTGCCTGCGCCCCAGCCGGAGCCGCTGGCATAGATGATCTTGGGGTTCGCGGCCCGGAAATCCTCGTATCCGAGGCCGAGGCGCTCCATGACACCAGTGCGGAAGTTCTCGGCCACCACGTCGCAGCTTTTCGCCATTTCCAGAAGCAGCGCGCGCCCCTCTGGGTGTTTGAGGTCCACCGCCACCGAGCGCTTGTTGCGGTTAAAGGCATGGAACGCCGCGCTGTCGCCACCGACAAATTGCCCGATCATCGGCATCGCGCGCATCCACTCACCTTTGCCAGGGCGCTCTATCTTGACGACATCGGCCCCTATATCGGCCAGCGTCTGGGTGCAAAGGGGGCCCAGCATCATCTGGGTGAAGTCCAGAACACGAATACCATCCAGAGCTTGCGGCGTATCAGCCATCGCAGTCCTCACTTCTTGATTCCGAATCGTTTTATTATTGGTAATACGATTTACCAAATCTATGGCGCGCGCAATATCTATCTGCTAGGCTCCATCGAAACACAGCGTCGAAAGGGTCCGGTTTGGCAACTCTGGCAGAGATCGCGAAACGCGCCGGTGTCTCCCCCGCCGTCGTCTCGCGTGTCCTCAACAAGGACACGACGCTCAGGATCGCCAAGGAGACGCGAGAGCGGGTCGAGGCCGTCCTTCGCGACACGAATTATGCGCCCAATGTCGCTGCGCAATCCCTGCGCTCGGCCAAGTCAGGGACGATCGCGGTTGTGCTGCACGACATCGCCAACCCGGTTTATGGAGAGATATTGCGCGGCGCCCAGGAAGAGGCGGAGCGCGAGAACAAGGCGATCCTTTTGGGCGATGCCGCCGTTGGGGGTACCAGCGGATCGCGCTTGGCCCAGATGATCGGCGGCGGGGGTGTGGACGGGCTGATCCTGCAGGCCAGCGGCACCTGGACCGATGCGCTGATTGTCCAGGCCGCACTGCAGGAGGTGCCGGTTGTGTTGCTCCAGACCCGGCTCGATATCGAGGCTCATCTGATCCTGTTGCCCGATGCCGAAGCCGCGGCGATGGCCACGGCGCATCTCAAAGGGCTTGGCCACCGCCGGATCGGCTGTTTGGCGACCGAACCCGGGCTGACCTTTACCGAAGACCGGATGCAGGGATGGCGTCAAGAGATGGGCGGCGACGCGGACGAGGTTTGCGTCATCTACTCCGGCCCCACGGCTCCGGAAGGTGAGGTCGCGACGCACGACCTGCTGACACGCCACCCCGATCTGACCGGCTTGGTCTGCTTCAACGCAGTCGCGGCGGTGGGTGCCCTACGCGCGGCGCGCGCCATGGGGCGAAACGTGCCCGGAGACCTCTCCGTTATCGCGATCCATGACCTCAAATTCGCCGGTGATCTCCGCGTGCCACTTACTGTGGTCCGAATGCCCCTGGCCGAGATGGGGCGTGTCAGCATCGGGATGATCTGCGCCCCGAACGGTGCACGCGCCACCATCCACCGGATCACGACGCCGCCGGAGCTTGTGATCCGCGAAAGCGCTACGCCGCCGGTACGGTCTGGTTGAAAGGGAAGAAGCGGCCTAGGCGATTGTGCTTCTGGCACCTGCAGCGCGCCATTCAGGCTAAGCGCATACGATCAAGGATCATAATTGTCTAATCTATGAAACTGTCGAACCAATCGAGCACGTCGCGAGGATGGTCACCGAACCAATTGTAGCCACCGGAACGATGCGTCGGCTCTTTAAGTCAGAACATCTCCTTCTCAGCCGGGATACGGTTGAACATCATCTTGATCGTGTCGGAATTGGTGAACGGATTCTTGCGCGCCTGCACCAGACACGTTGGAATGGACACAAACCTTGTTGCTTGTTCCATGAGGTCGCCGCGCGGGCCGTATCGCCCGCCAGCCGCTTCTTTCCGGCCTCGAGGAACTACTTGGACCAGCTGTAATACAGGCTCTGCGCAATGCCTTCACGGCGGCACAGTTCCGCAATGCTGTCTTCGCCCTTCAGGCCGTCCAGCACGATCCGGATCTTCTCCTCGGCGGAATACTGTTTGCGCGGCGCACGGCGGATGTCTTTGACGACACTTTCGCCGTGGCTCTTGCGTGTTCCGGGTTTCTGTCTCATCTCCACTCCTTGGTGGTTACGATGTGCCAGAAACCCTCCCTTATCAAATCACCCTAAACTGTCCCATTGGCGCTGACGTCAGACAGACTGTGCCCCAAGTTTCTTTTTGCAGATATGTCGAGCCCTTCTCCAATTGCCGCCAGTCCGAGACTGAGCTTGAAGTCTTTCTAAACGTGCTCGTTGGCAGAGAAGCAAGCGCAATCGTCCCCGATTGATGAACAAGTGCATGCCAAGTTACATCGTGCATACTATTGGAGAAACCACCCCGCCCTCTAAAGGAAAGCTCATCCGAATGGTTACAGTCTATAGCGCCAAGAAGATCATCACCATGGACCGTAACTGCCCCATTGCCACGCATGTTGCCGTGCAGGACGGGATTATTCTTGGCGTCGGTGGGCCCGATTGCGGCGAGGGGTGGGGACGGGCCTTGCACGATGACCGTTTCGCTTCACATGTGATGATGCCCGGTTTGATCGAAGCACATGCACATGTCATGGCTGGTGGGATCTGGCGGTTCACCTATTGCGGCCATTACGCCCGTACTGATCCCGACGGGACACCCTGGCCAGGCCTTCGGGACTATCCCGCACTGATCACCAGATTGCGAAAAGTTGCCGCTCAAACGCCGCCGGGGGCTCCCGTCGTTGGGTGGGGGTTCGATCCCAATTTCCTAGAAGGTAACCGGCTTGAAAGGGACCAGCTTGATCAGGTCTCAACCAACCATCCCGTGGTTGTCATCCATTCCAATTTTCATCTCCTGACCGCCAACTCTGCGGCCCTTATGCAGGCAGGGATCAACGTGCAGACCAATCTCGAAGGCGTAATGCGCGGGGCGGATGGTACACCCAATGGCGAGTTGCAGGAATTTGCGGCGATGGGCCCGGTGATGTCGGCGGCGAAGCTGAATTTCGCAGATCTTGCCGATGCAAACGCCGTTTGTGCCTATGGTCAGGTGGCGCGCAATTGCGGCGTCACAACGGTGGCGGACCTCCTGTCTGACCTCGAAGATGCGGAAGTTGACATGTTGACGCGCGTGACAAGCGATGATGGCTTTGCCGCGCGGTACGTCCCTGTGATGAACGCCATGCGCGCAGATCCCGAAGTCGAGGCAGAGCGCGCGCTGGCGCTGCGCACGCGCTCGACCGACAAGCTGCACCTGGGGCGTGCAAAGCTTTTTACCGATGGGGCCATTCAGGGCGGCACAGCCAAGCTTAAGGCGCCCGGCTATTTCCGGATGGAAGATCATGGCATCTGGAACATGGACGTGGACCATTTTCGCGCCGCCGTCGATGCGCTGCACCGTGCAGGGGTCAAAACCCATGTGCACACCAACGGAGATGCGGCCTCTGAACTGGCGATCGAGACCTTTCGGGATGCGATGATGCGCACGCCCAATGCGGATCACCGCCACACGCTAGAGCATGTGCAGCTGGCCGGTCTGGATCAATTCAAACGGATGCGGGCGCTTGGCTTGACGGTGAACATCTTTTCAAACCACGTCCATTACTTCGGCGACCTGCATTGGACGAAGACGATTGGCCCAGACCGCGCCGCGCGGATGGATGCCGCCCGCGACGCGTGGGAGGTCTTCAACGGTGACTTTGCGATCCATTCCGACGCGCCTGTGACGCCGATGGCGCCGCTGCAGACCGCGTGGATTGCCGTGAACCGGCTGACGGAAACGGGCCGCCAACTGGGCACCAACCAGCAGATTTCCGTGGCCCAGGCCCTGCATAACATAACAATGGGGGCGGCTTATGTCCTGAAGATGGAAGATCAGGTCGGCTCGATCCAAACAGGCAAGCGCGCCGATTTCACCGTTCTGGACGGCGATCCGTTGACGACGGACCCTGCGCACCTGCGCGACATTCCCATCGTGGGCACCGTTCTGGGTGGGGTGGTCACGGCCTGATGCGTTTGAATGCGGCTTACGCCACAGGCAAGTTTTCGAGATAGTCAACAAAATGGCTGATCGGCCCGCGCGTCTGGTCTTGTCGCCAGATCGCACAGGTGATCAGCTGTTCGGACACATCCCGGATGGGCACCACCCGAAGGCCCGGACCAAGTGTCCGGACAACACTTTCGGTCAGAACGGTCACGCCCATGCCACAGGCCACGAGGCCGAGAATGCCAGCTGTGTTGAAGGCCTCCTGCGCGATGCGCGGCATAAACCCCGCGCGCCGGCACAATGGATTGAGGTAGTCATAGAAATACTGCCAGTCCGTGGCCCCACCATGCACAAAATCCTCGTCCGCCAGATCGGCCAGCCGGATGTCGTCCCGCCGGGCAAAGGCGTGGCTGTCGGGGCACACACATACCAGTCTTTCGGCATGAATTGGGCGTTGCGCATATCCCGGTGCATTGACCGGACCCGTGACAAACCCGATGTCCAGCTTACCCTCCGCCAGGCGTTTAAGCTGCGTTAGCGTGACACCATGTTGCGGGCGCAAGGTGATTTGGGGCTGCAAGATCTGGAAGTCGTTCAGCAACTCGGGCAAGGGCCCCGCAATCGCGAAATCGGTATATCCGATCCGCAACGTCCCCGCCCGGCCCTCATGGGCATTGCGCACATCGCGCCCAGCGCGTTCGGAAAGGCTGAGGATTTCATAGGCGCGTTCCAGAAAGATCTGCCCGGCAGGTGTCAGGTTCACAACACGGTTGGAGCGCGAAAAAAGCACCGCGCCCATCTCATCCTCAATGGTGCGAATGGCACGGCTTAGCGCCGGCTGGGCAATACCCAAACGCTCGGCCGCGCGGCGGAAATGCAGCTCCTCTGCAACAGCGACAAAGTAACGAAGGCGACGGAAATCAGACCGCATGATGCCTATTAGGTATCAAAAAAGTTGTAAATGATATTATCCCTGCGTTCGTTCCCGTGCAACGCTTGCTGAAAACACTGAACCGACAAGGAGACTGATCATGAGCTTCAAACGTAACACGCTGGCCGTTCTGGCCGCACTTTCCCTTTCTGCTGGCACGGTCACCGCACAAGAGATTACAATGAACGTGGGCTTTGGCGCGCCTGAAGAATCTCTTTATGGCCGCTTTGGCGCAATCTTCGAAGAATTGGTAGAAGAGTATACCGATGGCACCGTTGACGTGCGCCTGCGCTGTTGCAACCAGGTGGCCACCGAAGATGAAGGCTTCCGCGCGATGCAGTTGGGCACGGTTGATGGCTTCTTCATCACCGCCAACAATGTCTCGCCACATTGGCCACTGATGGACGTGACTGTGTTGCCCTACATTTTCCAGAACACCGATCATCTGGCCCGCGTGGTGGATGGCGAAGTGGGTGACTTCATCAAGGCTCAGCTGTTGGAAGACACCGGCGTACATCTGCTTGCCTTCGGTCCAGCACTTTACCGGGACTTCTATAATTCAGTGCGCCCCATTGAGACGATGGCCGATATGGCTGGCCTCAAGATCCGCACGCCGAACAACGCCGTGATGCTCCAGACGTTTGAGGCGTTTGGTGCCAATCCGGTGCCGCTGGCATGGTCGGAAACACCCACCGCGCTGCAAACCGGCACCGTGGATGGGGGTGACAATGGCACGTCCTTTATCCGCGACATGAGCTTTTACGAATTCATGCCGAACCTTGTCATTCTCGAACATTTCGTATCGATGGCGCCACTCTTTGCCTCGTCCAGCTTCATGGATCGCCTGAGCGACGAGCAGAAAGAACAGGTGATGCGCGCCGCCACCGATGCCAGCGCACGGTTCAGCGCTGAGGTGCGCGCCGAAACCGAAGAGATCCGTGGATGGCTAGCCAGTGAGGGCGGGATGACCCGCACAGACCCAGATCGCGCCGATTTCATCGCCGCCGCCCAGGAAGTACAGCAAGCGGTTGCCGCCGAACGTGGGCAGGAGTTCGTCGATCTTGTCAACATGATCAACGAAGCAACCGAGTAAGATGACATGCGGGGTGCTTATCGCCCCCGCACCCTAAAAAGGCGCGCGCCATGTTCATTCTCCGCTGGCTCGAAAAACACTTCGAAGAGGCTTTGTGCTGTATTGCCCTTTCGGTCATCGCCGTTGCGGTGATCAGTCAGGTCGTGGCGCGCTACGTCTTTGAAGTCGCCCTGCACTGGACCGAGGAAGCCGCAGCAATCTGCATGGTCTGGGCAGTCTATATGGGTGCCTCCCTTTGCGTACGCGAACGCTTCCACATCCGGATCCTGATTGCTGTGCAGGCTTTTCCTGTCAAGATTGGCCGATTTGCCATCTTCACCGCCGATCTGGCCTGGGCGGCATTCAGCATCCTGATGGTTCTGGTCAGCTGGCAATACCTGACCGTTCTGTGGAGATTTCCCTCGCGCAGCCCCAGCTTGGGCATCAATGAATTCTACCCTCAGACCATTCTGGTGATCGGCTATGGCCTGATGCTGATCCGCCTGATCCAGACCTATGTCCTTTGGTACCGCGATGGCGCCGAGGGCCTTCCGGGGATGCTGGTCGAAGACGGCGATGCGACCCCGGACGAGGAGCACCTGTTTTGAACGAGCTGCTCCTTCTGTCGATCTGTTTTGTCGTTCTGACACTAATTGGCGTGCCGCTTTTTGCCGCTGTTGGCCTGACCACGGCGCTGGCGCTTTTTCTCATCGATATCCCCTACACGCTGCTGGCTCAGACCGGATACAACAGCCTGACTCCCTTTCCGCTACTGACCATTCCGCTGTTTGTGCTGGCCGGGCGGCTGATGGAAACGGGCGGTATGGCGAACCGCATGATCGGTATCGCCACCAAGCTGGTGGGGGCCTATCGCGGGTCCATGGGCCTTGTGACCGTCTTCGCCTGCATGCTCTTTGGCGCGCTCTCGGGGTCGGGGCCGGCGACCACTGCGGCCATCGGATCGGCCACCGTGCCGGCCATGAAGAAAGAAGGGTATGACGTTCCCTTTGCCGCAGCCATCACCGCAAGCGCCGGTGCTTTGGGCAGCCTGATCCCGCCATCCAACCTGATGATCATCTACGGGTTGGTGTCGGAAACCTCGATCCCCCGGCTTTTCCTGGCTGGCATCGTGCCAGGTTTCATCGTGACAACGCTACTGATGATGACCACCTACATTATCGCGCGTCGGCGTGGCTATGGCGGTGTCGGTGACCGCTTCACCTGGGGCCCTTTCCTGAACGCGACCTGGGAAGGCAAATGGTCCATCGGCGCGCCCGTCTTGATCCTTGGCGGCATCTATGGCGGGGTCTTCACCCCAACCGAAGCGGCGGGCGTCGCGGTATTTTATGCCCTTTTCGTGGGTTTGTTTATATACCGCGAACTGACCGTCAAGAAGGTGCTGGAGGCGCTGCGGTTTACCGCCTTGCTAACGGGCATCCTGATCCTGCTGACACCGACCTTGGCCTTTGGTCAACTCACCGCGTTCTATGACGTGCCAGCTGCGGTTCAATCGGGCATCACGGCCATCACCACCAGCCCGTTTTTGGTCCTGCTGTTAATCGGCGTGTTCTATATTTTCATCGGCACCTTCATGGAAAGCCTCGCGCAGATCGTCCTCTTTACGGCTGTGTTCCTGCCTCTTGTCGTGTCGCTCGGCATCGACCCCGTGCTCTTTGGCATCTTCACCGTCATCACCTGTGAGATCGGCTTTTTGACACCACCCTTGGGCGCAAACCTGACCATCGCATCACGGATCTCAAAAATCTCGCTTGAACGCATATCCGTGGCCGTGCTGCCATTCATTGGCGCCTATATCATTGGCATGATCATCATCATCCTCTTCCCCGGTTTGACGCTCTTTTTACCCGACTGGGTCTATGGCCCTGCATCCGTGAGGTAAGACCATGTTTGACATCATTCTGAAAGGCGGCGAGGTCCACGATGGCACGGGCGCGCCCGTGCGCATCGCAGATGTCGGCGTGAAGGACGGCATGATTACAGAGGTTGGAGACATCACCGCCCAGGCCGAGGAGGTGATCGATGTCACGGGCCTAACCGTCTCGCCGGGCTTTATCGATATGCACACGCATTCCGATTTCACGCTCATCGCCGATGGTCGCGCCGAAAGCCAGGTGCACCAGGGCGTCACAACCGAGGTGATCGGCCAATGCGGCATCTCCTGCGCACCGGTCTGCTCCCATTCTGCGATCCGGCAAGTCTCCCCCTGGTTTACCGACAAGGCGGAGCACAAGAAATGGCTCAGTTTTGGCGACTACCTTGACGTGCTGGATGAAACGCCCCTCGGTGTGAATGTGGTGGCATTTGTCGGGCACGGCACCATCCACCGCGCAGTTCTGGGCGACGAGCTTCACGCCGGACACCCCGAGGACGTCGCTGAAATGGCCAAGCTCGTCGATCAATGCATGGAGGAAGGGGCCGGGGGCTTTTCCTCTGGGCTTGAATACTATCCCGGCAGCCTTGCCGCACCCGATCATCTGGTGCCCATGGTCGAAGTGGCTGCCAAGCACGAGCGCCTTTACGCGACGCATGTGCGCAACCGCGACACCGAATATGATATGGGATTCACCGAAGCGATCAGCACCGCGCGTCAGGCCGGTGCCAAACTTCAGATCAGCCATATTCAGCCCAAATTCGGCGCGCCCTCTCACGCGATGGCGCATACGCTGGAAATGATCGATCTCGCCCGGCGGTACGACGCAGATATCGCCTTTGACGTTATCCCGCATGACTGGAACCACACGCTGATGGCCGCGATTCTGCCGAAATGGGCGCAGGCCGGATCCATCGACGATGTGCTCAAACGTCTTGCCGACCCCGAGACCCGCGCACAAATCAAGGCAAACCCAAAGCCGATGTGGCTGATCGTAAAGGCGCAGCAGTGGCACGATATCATCCTGCTCAACGCGACAACCAACAAGGATCTGGTTGGCACCACCTTTGAAGAGATCGGGCGTATGCGCGGCGTCGATCCCTATGACGCGGCTCTCGATATCCTGCTGGAGGAAGGCGAAAACATGATGGCGGCGATGTGGTCATCCAAGAGCTTTCAGAACAAGGATATCGAGCTTTGCTTGGAACAGGGGGAATGCGCTGTAATTTCAGACACCGTCGCGATCGCCAATGACGGGGTTCTCAGCGATCATGTCGGCTCGCTCAGCGGATATGGCTGGGCCGCGCGGTTCCTGCAGTATTATGTCCGCGACAAAAGCATCCTGACCCTCGGCGAGGGGCTTGCAAAAATCACGTCCTTGCCGGCGAGGCGTATTGGCCTGAAGCAGCGCGGAAAACTGCGCAAAGGGTACCACGCCGACATTTGCGTCTTTGACCCCATGGCCATCACCAGCAATGCCACCGCCCGCCACCCGCGCCGCTATGCCAGCGGCATTGCCCATGTGCTTGTGAACGGCGCGCTCTCGATGCGGGATGGAACCCGAACATCCGTAAACAACGGCACCGTCTTACGTGACTTCGCCGCCGCCGGTCCATAACCGATTTGGTTTGTCCAATTTGCTGTTCGCTACAGCGCCGAATCCATGGGAAGTTCGGACCAACGCTTTGGCTGCGACTTGCCTCCCGCGAGAAGAGATCCCGCTGCGCCGGGAACGACTAGTAGGTTTTCTCGCTGCTTTGCGGCACTGTTGATGATGGAGACGCGGCGAAATCTGCGCTGCGAGCGCGCACAGCAAGGAGTGGCAAGGCGGGATAAGGGAGGATTTCTGGCACATCGTAACCACCAAGGAGTGGAGATGAGACAGAAACCCGGAACCAAGCAGGGCCACGGCGAGAAGGTCGTCAAAGACCTTACGCAGGATCATCGCCCAGTAGTAGGAATGCTAAAATAGATCCGGAACTTAACCCCTAGAACATCACCTTGAGGCCTGCGCTTGCGCTGAGGGCGCTGGCATCGCCAGCGTTGCCGAGCCCAGTGGCGTAGGAGGCTTCCCCAAACAGATCCACCCGGTCATTCCACGCATAGCGGCCGCCAACGCCAACCCCAAGCGCCCAGGCCTCATTCTCACTCGTCAGCGATGCGGACCCAACCCGCACCTCGCTGCCAGACCCAAAGTCATGGTACAGGTTCACGATCCCATAAACACCGCTCGCCCCCTGATCCTGCGCCGCAAACTCAAGCCCAAGCCGCAGCTGCTGGCTGGCCGCCTCGCTCAGCGACACACGCTGCTCCCCCTGCGCCTCACCCGTGAAGTCACTGAACGTGACAGAGGACAGGCTCAGCTGTGCCTGCGGGATCACCGACAGCCGGGAGCCAAGGTCAAGCTGCTGTCCGGCCTCGATCGACAGCGCATAGCCCGTCCCGCTGTTGCCTTCGATCAAGCTCCCAAGGCTGTCAGAGCTCAGAT
>NZ_WVNW01000011.1 GCF_013179285.1 Roseobacter sp. HKCCD6576-2
AACCGATGAACCGATGAACCGATGAACCGATGAACCGATGAACCGATGATACGGCACACCCATCCTGCCCGCAAGTAACAGGCTGGATCTATTGCGGATATTTCCGGTTATTTCATCGAGCATTCGGGGCCAATCAATGGAGTGCTAACCCATCATTAGAACCTGCACGCTGTCTCCGGAAATACCTCAATCCTATATTTAGATAGGTGCAAGCTATGATGAGGGCCGTGCCTGCCAGGCTTTGATTTTGTCAACACAGCTTAGTTAAGAATGTCCGGTTTGCGCGGTTAAGAACCTTCTGCACGAGCACAACGCAAAGTTCGGTGAAGGTCTGGTCAGGGCTCTTTCAGGCACCATTGCAGCAGAAGACACGAACGGCGGCTTTCGCCTTACCGTAGGATTCTGCCCCGCCCGGTATTCGACCCTCACTACACTACCAAAGGAGACAGCCCACATGGCAATTATTCAGTTCGAGGACACAGACATCACAATCGTGGATCAGGACGGGTAACCGTGGTTCCTTGGCTGCGACCTCGGTAGAGCCCTTGGTTTTGAGGATGTCGAGAAGCACCTATCTCTTGGACGATTTTCTGGAAAACGGTAAGGACATCGATGACGGCAAGCCGGACGAAGGGGGCGACGAATAACCGTCACGCCCTGGTTATGGGCGATGTATCAGCGGGGCAATACAAGCCCCTAAACAGGGCAAGGCTGGCGGTGCTATTGCCAGCCTTGTTGACGTTCTAAGAGCCGGATAGCGGCCCAGATCGAGGCACAGACGCCCATTCTCATATTGAGCGGGACAAAGCAGAAAAGAGACGAAAACCCGCGCGAACATGAAAAATATTCATATTGGACCATTGTAAAATAGCGCGTTCCGGCCAGCCAAAAATAAATGTTCCGGTCCACCGAAGCCAAAGCGTGGGCAAATCGTCAACGCTGACCTCCGACAAAAGGAAGGGCGTCAGTTTGTGATAGCTCACCCGTCCAGCCAAGGACTCGGCGCTCTGGTGCAGTACCGTGTTTGACGCCGATCCAACAACAGGAATTGCCCGGTCCGGTGTCCTACCCTCCGGCGCCGGTCGATTTGACCGCGCAGAGCTTTGAACAGATTGGGCAAAAGTTGGATTTCATCGATGACAACAAGCCGGCCTATCTGCTCATCGAGATAAAGATCCGGCTCCCCCAACACCTGACGATCCGCCATCCGCTCCATATCGAGATAGACCGCATCGCGGCCTTCTGCGATGTCTTGCGCAAGGGTCGTTTTGCAGACCTGTCTTGGACCAAGCAGGGCGACACCAGCCTGGGCTTCCAGGGCCCCTTTAACCCGTTGTCTGTGACTGCGCTCGATTATACCTTACATTTATCCAATGCGATGGAAGATTTGCAGGACTTAAGGCGAGTCCAGCACCGTGACGGCGATGCACGCTACGCCTATCTTTCCTCCGTCAAACCAGCATCTCATTTTCCAGCTGCTGCCGGTCCGGCAGCGACTCCAGATTAAAGGCGACGAGGAACTAATCCGCAGTCACATAGGTACAGGGTGCCCCACGCCGCGGGGATCGCGGCCCTATCCCGATCGGGCCGCGAGCATGCAGCCTGCCAATCAAGTCACGGCTGATCTCCTTGCTGAAGATCTCCTTCAACGCGTCGCGGATGATAGGCGATGGAGGCCAGCCTGGCACATCACCTGATGTCGGGCGCGGATTGCGTATTCTGGCCGAGGCACTGCGCCGACTCTGGACCATGCTTACGCACGAACAGGGAGGACTACTCAACGCCGTGAAACTGGCGGGGAACCTCCGTGTCTCAGGTCAGAGTGTTACGCTGTACCTTGATCTGCTTGTCGACCTAAGGCTGGTGCGGCGGCTTCCGCCATGGCATGCTAACTTGGGGAAGCGATTGGCGAAATCGCCCAAGGTCTTTATTCGGGACGCAGGGATGACCCATGCGCTCCTTGGCATTGAAAGCTTAGAGGCCCTTCTGGGCATCCTGTAGTCGGCGTGAGTGTCAAGTGGACGCACCAGGGATCAGTTTGAAGCCGATATCGACGATCCGTGCCGTGTCCTGATCGGCGAGACGTGCGAGGATCTGCTTGGCCGCGGTGGCGCCGATTTCGTTGCGCCGGGATTGTACCGTCGTTAACGGGATCGGGGCGGCCTGACCCAGGTCGAGCCCGTTAAACCCGGCCAAAGCCAGTGTGTCCGGAATGGATAGGCCATTGGCGAGCGCTTCGAACTGGCCTCCGATCGCCATGTCATCATTGGAATAGTAGATCAGCCGCGGCGTCCCGATCCCTAGCATGCGTGCGGTAAGCGTCCGGCCCAAAGCAACGGAACTCGGGGCCGCATCCTGCAGCGAGGTTTCGAAATCCAGGCCTGCCTCTTGCAGGGCGGCGCGGAAACCGTCGCGGCGGGCTGCGGCGCGGCGGTCTCGGATCAAGTCGTGCCCGATATAGCCGAAGCTTTCATAGCCTCGTCCGAGCAGATAGTACGCCATCGACTTGCCCGCCTGCACTTGCGACAGGCCCACGGCCATATCGACTGGGTTGGTGTCAATCTCCATGATTTCGACAACGGGGCAAGTTGCACGGCTGAGGAGCTTGCGGGCTTTGGGGGACGGGTCTGCCGTTGCTATGACAATGCCTGCGGGCTGCCATTCCAGAAGGCTTGCGATCAACCGTTCCTCCCGCGCGGCATCGTAGTTCGATACGCCCAGGATCGGGTGATAGCCAGCGGTCTCCAACCGCTCCTCCAGCCCATGGAGCACGTCGGGAAAGACGATGTTCGACAAGGAGGGCAGGATCACTGCGATTTGGTTCGATGTCCGCCCTGCGAAGGATCCGGCTAGCCTGTTGCGGACATAGCCCGTCTTTTCAAGCGCCTCCTCTACCTTCCGTACGGTGTCCGCAGACACATTCGCTGCGCCGCGCACGACGCGGGACACGGTTATCTCGCTCACTTGAGCGAGTTTGGCCACTTCGGCCAGTCGAACTCTAGATGGGGCCATCATGTCGTCCGTTCTTTATGCGAATAGCAATTTCGTGATGATAGCGCCGATCAAATGTGAAAAAAAGACCATATTATAAGGGATAGTATGTTTGACAGCGCTGTCATTGCCCTGTAGGGGTGCTGCTGAGGGAGGATTGTCATGCGCATTTTGGTCACTGGAGCGGCCGGTTTTCTGGGGTGCATGCTGATTGATAGGCTTTCGGCAGCCGGGAGCATCGAACTGGAGGGGGAGCAGCATCAGATCCATGAGATCTTGGCCTGTGATGTGGCTGAGGACTCGCTGGCTATGCTGGAGGCGACCTATCCATTCGTTCGTGCGCTGTCAGGTGGCGTTGGTCATCCAGATGTGTTGTGTGCGGTGGTCGCCGCGCAGCCGGATCTGATCGTGCATCTGGCCGCCGTGGTTTCAAGCGCGGCGGAAGAAGACTTCGGGCTCGGCCTGCGGGTCAATGTCGAAGAGACCATGGCGCTCATTCAGGCGTTGGAGGCGCTGAGCTCGCCGCCTGTTGTAATCTTCTCTTCGTCGGTGGCTGTCTTTTCCTGTGCGGACAATGAGGTCATTCAAGATACGACACCGCCCGCGCCGCGCAGCAGCTATGGCGCGCAAAAGATGATCGGAGAAATCCTGATCCGTGACGCGAGCCGTCGTGGGATTCTGCGGGGACGCAGCCTGCGGTTGCCCACGATTTCAGTGCGCCCTGGCAAACCGAACCGCGCGGCGTCCTCTTTTGCGAGTGGGATCATTCGGGAGCCGCTGACCGGACAGCAGGCGGTGTTGCCGGTCGGGCGCGAGGTGCGCCTGCACTTGGCCTCGCCTGACCGAGTAGTTGACCATGTGTTTCATGCGGCCGCCCTGAAACAGAGCGCGCTGAAAGGCGAAACGACCATAACCCTGCCGGGCTTGTCAGTATCCGTCGGAGAAATACTGGACGTCATGCGTGCCGAAGAGGGGGATGGAGTTGCGCAACTGGTGCGTCCCGTTCCGGACGCAGCTGTGGCGGCTATTGTGAAGAGCTGGCCCGGCGGGATCGAGACGCCCCGGGCAGAGGCTTTGGGATTTCGTAAAGACGGAGGATTTCGCGATCTGTTGGAGCAATTCCGACAGACGCTTTCGATGCCGGTATGACCGGCATACAGACCAAGGGAGGAAGACCATGAGACTCATGACATTTGCCGCTGCAACGGCCGCGATGATCGCTGGCGCAGCGCAGGCGAACCAGATCACTATCGGCCACACCGTGGCTGCCGACAGCCATTACGGCATCGGAGCACAGGCCTTTCTGAACACTCTGGCCGAGGTGTCGGGGGGTGCTTGGTCCGGCACGCAGGCACCTGCCGGGCAGTTGGGAGGCGAGCGGGACATGATCGAAGGATTGCAGATCGGCTCGGTCGACATGGTGATTACGTCGACCGGCCCGCTTGGAAACTTCGTGCCCGAGGTCTTCGCACTCGATCTGCCGTTTCTGTTTCGTGACTATGACCATGCGCGCGCCGTACTAGACGGTGAGATCGGGCAAGAACTGCTGGATAGGATGCGCGATGCCGATCTGGTCGGCCTGGCATGGACTGAGAACGGCTTTCGTCACGTCACGAACTCCCAACGGCCGATCCGGACGCCAGAAGACCTGGACGGGCTGAAGCTCCGCACGATGGAAAACCGTGTGCATATGGAGGCGTTCCAGAACATGGGCGCGGCACCAACGCCGATGGCATTTCCAGAACTCTTTTCCGCTCTACAACAGGGCGTTGTGGATGGCCAAGAAAACCCAATCGTGGTCATCACAGCATCGAACTTCTGGGAAGTGCAGAACCATGTCTCAATGACCGGTCATGTCTACTCACCAGCGATCATCTTGGTGTCGCCGATCCTGTGGGACGGGTTGAGCGAAGAGGAACAAGGCTGGTTCCAAGAAGCCGCAGCGGCGTCGGTGGAGGCCACGCGTAGCGAGGTGCTGAGACTTGAAGAAGAGGGCATCGCCCTGATGGAAGAGCGGGGGATGGAAGTGATCACCGAGATTGACAGAGCGCCGTTCCAGGCGCTCGCCGAAGCGGCCTACCGCGTCTACACCGACCAGTACGGCACAGAAATGGTCGAGCGCATTCAGGCGGTTGAATGAGGTAGTCCTGCGGGCCCGATCCTGGGCCTGCAGGGTTCTCTTGGGCGGTTGCAGCCTCTGAACGAGTGCAAAAAATGACCCTTTTTCTCAAGTTTGAGCGCTGGAGCACGTGGTTTGCACTCACGCTGGCCATCCTCTTTCTGATTATCGCCGCGGCGCTTGCGATGTGGCAGGTGACCACTCGCTTTGTGATCGGTGTGCCCTCAACCTGGTCGGAGGTAATCACCCGGTCGGCTATGATATGGTCGGTTTTTCTGGGCGTTGCTGCCACATACCGGCACGGGTCGATGATCGCGATGGAGATCGTACAGAGGGCATTGCCCGGGCAGCTAGGGCTATGGCTCTACCTTGGGGCCAACGCGCTGTCCTTGACGTTCTTTGCAATCCTGTTCTGGCAGGGCTGGGGCATGACGGAGCGTGTCGCACGCCAGACGCTTGCCGCCCTTGAGGTGTCCATTGCTTGGGTCTACGCGGCCCTGCCGGTTGGGGCGGTGTTCGCCATCATCGCGATCCTGGGCTGTTCACTGCGCGCTTGGCTGGCGGGCTCCAGCGCGGCTGCAACAGAGCCGATCTTGGACCAAGAGGCAGAGCGATGAATGCTGCCATTGCTATTTCACTGGCAGTCTTCTTCCTGATAGGGGTTCCGATTGCGGTCGCGATTGGTCTGGCCGCCATTGTGGGCATCGAAGCACATGGAAGTTTGCCTCTGCTTCTGGTCGCTCAACGTATGTTCGCGGGCATCGACAGTTTCCCACTCATGGCGATCCCGCTGTTTATCCTTGCTGGCAACTTAATGAGCGCAGGTGGCATTTCACGCAGGCTGGTGGATCTGGCAAAGGCGTTGGTGGGCGGCATGCAGGGCGGGCTGGCCTGTTCCTGCGTGCTGACCTGCATGATGTTCGCCTCCGTTTCGGGCTCGTCAGTCGCCACGACCTTCGCTATTGGTGCGATCCTGATCCCCGCCATGGCACGGCATGGGTATCCCAAGCCGTTGGCGGCCTCCGTCCAGGCCAGCTCTGCTGAACTGGGCGTGTTGATCCCGCCATCGATCCCGCTGATCCTTTACGGCGTGTCGACCAACACCTCGATCGAGCAACTGTTCATTGCGGGCATTGGGCCGGGCCTGCTGGTGGCTGGCGCGCTGATGCTGACGGTGATCCTAATCTGCCGTTCGCGGGGCCTGGGTCTGGAGGACGGGAAAGACCGCCCCTCGCTGCGCGCCGCGACCATCGCGGCCTTGCCAGCGATGCTGGTGCCGTTTGTCATTATCGGAGGGATCTATTCCGGTGTTTTCACACCCACAGAGGCAAGCGCGGCCGCGGTGGCCACGGCCATACTGGTCAGCCTCGTCTTCTATCGCGAATTGCCGCTGCGCGCGCTGCCAAACATCCTGAAACGGACGGTGGTGTCGTCTACGGCGATCATGCTGATCATCTCGGCCGCGGCGCTCTTTTCCTTTCTGATCACTCGGTCTGGATTGCCGAACGACATTGCGGTCTGGTTCAACGCGGTATTCGAGACCCGATTTGCCTTCCTGCTGGTCGTCAATCTGCTCCTGTTGCTTGTCGGCATGTTTATCGAAACCTCTGCCGCGATCCTTGTGCTGGCGCCGATCCTTGCGCCCATTGCCATCGCATATGGCGTAGATCCGGTGCATTTCGGGCTGATCGTGGTGGTGAACCTAGCCCTGGGGATGATCACTCCGCCACTGGGCGTGAACCTCTTCGCGGCCTGTGCGGTGGCTGGCATCCCGGTGGAGCGGATCATTCCGCAGCTCATCTGGTTTGTGCTGGTCGTCTTTGTGTGCCTGATGCTGATCACCTACGTGCCGATGATTGCACTTGGGCCGGTCGAACTACTAGTGGAGAGATAGATATGGCGGTGATTGCGGTTCTTGGTCTGGGCTCTATGGGGATGGGCATGGCGCTATCGTGTCTGCGGGCTGGCCATGAGGTGCTGGGCTTTGATCCGCGACCGGATGCAGTCAGGGCTTTGCGCGCCGCGGGTGGCGTGGCGCTAACGGCAGAAAGTGCGCCGAGGGTGGAGATCCTGGTCAGTGTGGTTCTGAACACCGCCCAGACCGAAACGGCGCTCTTTGGGTCTGAGGGATGGGCTGGTAAGTTGGCCGAGGGGGGTGTTGTGATCTCTTCTGCGACGATCCCGGCGGCGGATGCCAGGCGTTATGCGGCGACCGCAGCGGAGCAGGGTCTTTTCTATCTCGACGCGCCCATCTCGGGCGGAGCGACCAAGGCGGTTGAGGGCCGTCTATCGATCATGGCGTCGGGCGATGAGGAGGCCTTTGCCAAGGCCAGACCAGCGCTTGATGCGATGGCGGAGACGGTGCATGCGCTGGGCCCTGAGGCGGGGACAGGGTCGGCGATGAAGTCGGTCAATCAGTTGCTGGCGGGCACGCATATCGCGGCAATGGCCGAGGCAATGACCTTCGGCGTCGCACAGGGCTTGAAACCAGAGGATATCCTGAGAGTCATCTCAGTCTCGGCGGGCAACAGCTGGATGTTCGAGAACCGTGCCCCGCATGTGGTGGAGGGCGATTACACGCCGCTGTCGACAGTGGCCATCTGGCCCAAGGATCTGGGCATCGTCACCGAAGCCGCAAGTGCGATGGGGCTGGACCT
The DNA here is from genome assembly GCF_013179285.1 of Roseobacter sp. HKCCD6576-2. Taxonomy (GTDB): domain Bacteria; phylum Pseudomonadota; class Alphaproteobacteria; order Rhodobacterales; family Rhodobacteraceae; genus Rhodophyticola; species Rhodophyticola oceani. The sequence continues at coordinate 7,768 of NZ_WVNW01000011.1, forward strand.
CCCGGTTGCGCGGCGCGCGCTGGGTCAGTTCCGGGAGGCCGCAGAGGCGGGTCTCGCCCAGGAGGATGACGCAGCGATTGCCAAGTTCTACGCTGAGAGAGCGGGACTGAAACTACCGGGAGAATGACGTGAAGCTGGGATGTATCGGGGACGATTTCACGGGGTCCTCGGATCTTGCTAATACGCTGATGCGGCAAGGCATGGGTAGCGCTGTTTATGTGGGCGTGCCAGATGGTCCCGCGGACGCGGAAATGGAGGCGGGGGTCGTGGCGCTCAAATCCCGGTCAATACCAGTGAAAGAGGCGGTCAGGCGATCGCTCGAGGCGCTGGATTGGCTGAAAGGGCAGGGGTGCACGCAATTTCTATTCAAGTATTGTTCCACCTTCGACAGTACGGCGGAAGGTAATATCGGCCCAGTGGCAGAGGCGCTTGCAGAGGCTTTGGACGCGCCGAGGGCGGTGTTTTGCCCGGCTTTTCCCAGCACCGGCAGAATGGTGTTTCAGGGGCATCTTTTCGTGGGGGACCGCTTGCTGTCGGAAAGTGGGATGCAGAACCATCCCCTGACACCCATGACCGACCCAGATCTACGTCGTATTCTAGCAGCGCAGAGCAAGACAGAGGTTGGCCATGTCCCGCTGGCCCGCGTCGCGGACGGGGCGGAGGCCGTCCTTGCAGCAATGGAGATGGAGCAAGCGGCGGGGCGGCGGTTTGTCGTCGCGGATGCGATTACGGACACCGATCTGATGACGCTGGGTGCCGCGCTGGCCGACGACGTGCTGATTACCGGAGGGTCGGGGATTGCCCTAGGCCTTCCTGCCAATTTCCGCGCACGCGGCGAGATTGGCGAAGCCGTCAACGCTTGGCGTGGCGAGGAGGGCAAGGCCGCGGTTCTCTCGGGCTCCTGCTCTATCGCGACACGCGCGCAGGTGGCTCGTCATAAGGCAGAACACCCAGCACGGGAGATCGCGGTCGAGGATGTGCTGGATGGTCGTCTGACGCCGAACGGACTGGCAAGGTGGCTGGCCGTGCAGGAAGGTCTGCCGCTGGCCTATTCCTCTGCCGATCCGGATATTGTGCGCGCCATGCAGGAACGACACGGGACAGAGCGGGTGGCGCGCGCGCTGGAGGAGTTCTTTGCCGCTACAGCACGAGAATTGACCGCGCATGGGGTTCGGCGGCTGATCACGGCGGGGGGTGAGACTTCGGGGGCGGTGGTCGAAGGGCTGGGGCTGAAGGCGTTGTCAATTGGGCCGGAGATCGCGCCCGGTGTGCCGGCCGTGCGTGCGTCGGACAATCTGGTGCTGGCACTGAAATCGGGGAATTTCGGGGGTGAGGATTTCTTTATCAAAGCTGCCACCGTGCTGGAGGGTACACCATGAGCGAGGCCAAGCTGCGCGAGGATATCTGTTTCTGGGCCAAGTCAATGTTTGACCGCGGTCTGACGGGTGGTGCGTCGGGCAACATCTCGGTCCGGACCGAGGATGGTGGTCTGCTGGTTACGCCAACAGGGGCGAGTTTCGGACGGCTCGATCCGGCGCGTCTGTCGCGGTTCGATGCCGAAGGCCGCCATGTGGCCGGTGACAAGCCCACGAAAGAGATGCCGCTTCATACGGCGTTCTACGATACTCGGAAAAGCGCGGGTGCCGTGGTGCATCTGCATTCCACGCATTCTACCGCCTTGTCGATGCTGCCGGATGTGGACGAAGATAACATGCTGCCTCCGCTCACCGCATATCCAATCATGCAGCTCGGCAAGGTCAAGCGCTTGCCATTCTTCCGCCCGGGCGATCCGGAGATGGGCGAAGCAGTGCGAAGTCTTGCCGGCAAGCGTAGCGCTGTTGTGCTGGCTAATCACGGCCCGATCGTAGCGGGTAAAGAGCTGGAGGCAACGGTCTATGCGATTGAGGAGCTCGAGGAGGGTGCCAAGCTCGCGATGTTATTGCGACACGCAAACCCAAGAGGCATAACCGATGCACAGGTGATGGATCTGGTGCGGTATTATGGGGTGGAGTGGGGCTGATGTGGCTATCGGCTAATCTGGGGTTTCTGTTCACTGACTTGTCTTTGCCGGAGGCAATCCGCACCGCCAAGGCGCAGGGTTTCGACGCTGTGGAATGTCATTTCCCGTTTGATCAGCCTGAGGCGGAGGTGTCTGCCGCCCTGAAGGAGACAGGCCTGCCGATGCTGGGCCTGAACACTTGGCTCGGCGACCGCGCGGGCGGGGATTTTGGGTTGTGCGCCTTGCCGGACAGACGCGAGGAGGCGCGGGCTGCAATAGATCAGGCGATTGCCTATGCGCGCAAGATTGGCTGCGGGGCGGTGCATGTGATGGCCGGTCGCACGGATGGCGCCGCGGAGGCGGAGGCCTGTTTTCGCGAGGCTCTGTCCTATGCCTGCGCCACCGCGCCGGATCTGACGATCCTGATCGAGCCGCTGAACTACCGTGACGTCCCGGGCTATCATCTGGTGCATATGGACCATGCGGCGCGGATCATCGACGATCTGGGGCAGGCCAATCTGAGGATCATGTATGACCTATATCACACGCAAATCATGCGGGGGGATCTGACCGGTCAGTTCACTGTGCATCGGGACCGGATCGGACATATCCAGATCGCCTCGGCCCCAGACCGGGGCGAGCCGGGGCAGGGGGAGGTTGACCTCCTCTGGCTTTGCCGCTGGCTGGAGGGCGAGGGTTGGCACAGGCCGATCGGTGCAGAATACAAACCTCGTCAAGGCGAGACTTTGGCGGGACTAGGCTGGATGACAGCCTTCAAAGACCAGTAAATGCTGCGACCTCTTTGATGCTAAGATTATGAAGCGCGCCACGCTAAGCGCCTTCGCGCTATCTGACAGCATGCCAGCGCTTGCGACCCTGATCTGTCTGCCATTTTTTCCGGCACTGGCCGCACGGTTGAACACTGCGGGTGGCATGTCGCTTGGATATGTCCTGGTGGGGCTGAGCTTGCTTTTGATGCCGATTCTCCAATTGCCGGAGGCTTGGCTGGTCCTTCGGTTCATTATGGGCGCGGGTTTGGTCTTGACCTCTGAAACTGGTCCGAATTCAGAGTGAAATATTGGGTACATTTCTGGCAAGAGAGGGAGTGTACCGATGCCGAAGAAACGATTTAGCGACGAACAGATTGCTTTTGCGCTGAGGCAGGCAGAGTCTGGAACGACCGTCGGCGAGATTTGTCGCAAGATGGGTGTGGCCGAGGTGACGTTCGATCGTTGGAAGAAGGTCTATGCAGGGATGGGTGTGTCGGAGATCCGCAGGCTGAAGCCACTCGACGACGAGAACGGCAAGCTAAAACGCCTGGTCGCTCACCTGACGTTGGACAAGACGATACTTCAGGATGCTCTGCTAAAAAAGTGGTGAAGCCTGCCCCGATGTCGTGAGGTTGTCCAGCACTATCAGGATGTGTTCGTGATGGTCAATCTGCGGCGGCGCTTCTTGCCCGGAACACCAATCAGTACCTCGTGCCGATATTTGGAAATGTCGATAGCAACCAACAAGGTCGAAGTGTTGGAATGGTGGGCGGTCATAGCCGGTCTCCTCATCAGTGCGGTTCATGCAAAACCACTGTTGAGACCCGGTTATGGCCACCCGCTGCGCTAACTTTGGGCTGCGCGGGTGGCCATAACCTCAAAACACCGCTTGTTCCCGACGTGCTATGGCCCTGAGTTCGTTGCACAGGCCGTTCGGGACTGGATCACCGCCGTCGGTGCTAAGACTGGTCCGCCGAAGGGCTTCTGCTCAGTTTCCTAGGCCGGGAAGCCACAACGCGAGCGGAGGGAAAAGCACCAGGAGAACCACGAGCAAAAGCGAACATAGGATGAACGGTATTGCCGCCGAATAAATCTGCCGCATCGTTGTGTCCGAGGGCGCAACGCCCTTCATGACAAACAGAAGCAGCCCAAAGGGCGGAGTGGTAAAGCTGATTTCCAGTGCCAAAAGCATGATCAGGCCAAACCAGATGGGGTCAAAGCCAAGGGTCAGTGCCAGCGGGAAGAAGATCGGGACAGTCAGCATCATCATCGAGATTTGCTCCATGAACATGCCGAGGATCAACAACACACAAAACATGATGGTCAGCATATAGATCGGGTCGAGCTCAAACCCTGTGGCCCAGCTGATCAGGCCACGGGATGCGCCGGAAAAGGCAAGCAACTGGCTGAAGGTCGCAGAGCCAAATACGATGAGATAGGCCATCAGCGTTACCCGGAGCGCGCCGCGGATCGACGTCTTTATCGCGGTCCAGGTGAGGCACCGGTAAAAGAGTGCGAGAATTAGGACACCCAGCGCGCCGAAAGCCGCCGCTTCGGACGGGGTTACAATGCCGTTGATCATCATGACAACGATCACAACCATGAGGCCGATCATCGGTATGACATCGCGCACAAGCAGGCCGATTTTTTTGGAAACGGTCTGGTGTTCGACCTCATAGGGAGGCGCGGCGGTGGGATCCATACGCGTTTGCAGAAAGATCGTACCGATATAGAAGGCCGCAAGGATCAGTCCGGGGATGACGCCAGCGATGAGCAAGGCACCCACATCAATCTGGGCAAGTGTCGCCAAGAGCACGGCGAGGGCGGACGGCGGGATGATGATGGCAAGGCCGCCGGTTCCAAGAATGGGCCCGATGGACATGTGTTTCTTGTAACCTCGCCGGGTCATCTCGGGGACCATCAAGGAGCCCAGAAGAGCAGTCGAGCCCATCGACGACCCCGACAGGGTTGAAAAGCCCGTACCGCCGAGGACCGTCACGTAGCTGAGTCGCCCCGGTAGACGGCCCAGAAGCCGGTCGATGGCCGAGAACATGCGACTGCCAAGGCCTGTGTGAAAGAAGATCTCACCCATCAGCAGGAAGAGCGGAATGGGAACCAGAGCGAATTTTGAGAGCGATCCCCAGCCATTGTTCAAAAGCGCAACAATCCCGCGCTCACCCCCCATAAATACCCAAGCCCCAATGATGTTCGCGGCTAAAAAGGCCAGCGCCACCGGCATGCCGAGTGCCATGAGCGCCATGATGCTGCCGATGAGCAGCGCGAGGGACTCGTACCATTCCATTATTCGTGGATCCCTGCTTCGCCCGAATGCATGAACTCGCTTCCAAACACGAAACGGGCGAACTCAATGGCCATGAAGCTGAATGCAATGGGGAATGTGATGGTCAGCATCCAGCGTGGATAGAAGTAGGCGCGGACGTCATAGTCGTTGCGCTCGACATTGGTCACGAAAAGCTCGAGCCCGTACCAGGCGAGGATAAGCGAGACCAAAACACAGGCCGCCGCAACACCCCGGCTTACGATGTGACGCAGGGCCGGGCTCAGTGCCGAGGTGACCAGTTCGATATGGACATGACCCCGTTCGCGCACCAGCTTCGGCGCACCGAGCATGGTCATGTAAAGAATGCCGTATTCGGCTGAGGTAAAGAGCCAGGCCCAGGGTTGAATGCCGAGGTTGCGCATGGCGACGGACAGGACAATCGAGACCATCAGCCAAACAAGCATTCCTGCGGCGATCAGGGCCATGAAGTTTAGTATGGCGTCATAGATCCGGATCAGCGCTTGCATAGGAACCTTCAAGTACAGTTCGGCCCGGAGCCGATGCGCTCCGGGCCGGTGTGATTAGCTAGCTCACCGGTCGGCGGCAGGATCGTAAAACAATTCAATCAAGCGATCGTAGTTTGCGGTTCCCACGGGGTGTTCTGCCATCAGCTCCTGCATCCGCTTCCAGGTCTTTTCGCGTGCAGCAAGGAGGTAGGCAGCTCTCGCGTCTCCTTCGAGCGAGACGACGTTCATGCCCTGAGCATCCAGCGCGGCGAAGTCTTCGTCACGCTTGGTGCGAAGTGCGTTCACGCTGTCGATCTCGTGCTGGATAGCGACATCTTGAACAATCTGACGCGCTTCGTCCGAGAGTTCATTCCAGCGATCGAGGTTCACGATCACGCCGAGGTCCGTCGAGAAGAAGCAGGGGTCGATCCGGTAGTTCAGGAACTCGTTCCACTTCAGGTCGATTAGGCCGATCTGGGTCCAGCCGGTAGCGTCAACGACGCCGCGCTGAAGTGCCGCGTAGACTTCGCCGGTTGGCAGGTCAATCACCTGAGCGCCGAGATAGTTGGTGAAGAAGGCGTTGTAGACCGCGTTACCGCGGAGTTTCAGACCTTCAACTTCGAGGTTGCCGCCAGCGTCGAAGGTCGGTGCTTCGCGGGTCCAGAGGTTGTAACAAACGCCGCTGTCGAACCAACCGACATACTTGAGGCCCATCTTTTCCTGATGGATCTCGTCGATCAGCGCGATGCCGCCATTCTCACGTGTTTCAATGGCTGTCAGATTTGAGGCCACGAGGGCGTCCTTCTCAGGGAGAGCGCCGCCGTAGAATGAGCCCGGCGTATACACCATGTCGACAATACCGTCGCGTACGGCGTCTGGCTGCTGGAACATTCCGATGGCTTCCGGTCCGCCACGCACCTCGATCTGAACGACGCCTTCACCAGCTTCGTTCACCTTTTCGACAAATGACAGGAAGCTCTGCGTGTAAATCAGCGTTTCCGGAAACGCATGGACAGCAGTGATCGTCTCTTCCGCCTGTGCCACGGCCCCAATGATCATGGAGTTGGCGACGATACCAGCAGCGAGTTGCATCTTCATGGGTAGTTCCTCCTATCCTCCGTGCCAGTGCCCTGGCGCCTAACGTGGCGAGCTATGGTGAAGCCCGCAGTCATCCAGCGGTTTCCTCTGCCGGAAACACCCACGGCAACATCCGCGCGCGCCGTGCCCGATATTCCGAGATAGCGGGGCAGTGGTGTTCTGTGAGGTCGATGTCATCCCACCCGTTCATCAGCTTTTGGGCCCACGCCCCGCTGAGAGTAAAGGGAATGTTCTGGCCACCGACCGTTATTCTTGTTGTTTCGATATTGAGGTTTAGCTCGACTTGGCCATCGCCGATCAAGGCGATCAGTTGGGCGGCATCTTCTTCGCTGATAAGCGCTGGAAGAAGGCTGTTGTTCACGGAGTTCGAGGCGAAGATGTCACCGAAACTGGGGGCAATGACGGCGCGCATGCCGTAATCGACCAAGGCGTAAACGGCGGCTTCGCGGGATGATCCGCTGCCAAAGTTGCGGCGTCCAACAAGAATACTGGCTGTCGGATGGCGATTAATCGGGAAGTGCGGATCCGGAGCGCCCTCGTTGTCCGTTCGCAGATCATGAAACAGGTATTTGCCGTAGCCATCGGCTCGCGTCGTCGACATGAACCGCGCCGGGATCAGCTGGTCCGTGTCGACATTTTCGATGTCGAGCGCAATCGCGGTGCCCTTATGCTCAGTCCAGCCCTTCATGCGGCGTCCCGTCCTTTAAGCATCGGGCGGACATCGGTCAGGTGTCCGGTGACAGCAGCAGCGGCAACCATTGCGGGCGACATCAGATGCGTTCGAGCTCCGCGACCCTGCCGGCCGCGGAAGTTGCGGTTAGTCGTGGATGCACAGCGCTTTCCCGGCCCAACACTGTCGCCATTCATGGCAACGCACATTGAACATCCGGACCGAGCCCATTCAAGGCCGGCGTCGGTGAAGATACGATCCAGTCCTTCAGCTTCGGCCTGAGACTTGATTTGCTGCGAGCCGGGCGACACCAGCCCCGGTACCTTGGCCCGGCGGCCCGCCAGTACAGCGGCGGCGGCGCGGAGGTCTTCGATACGGGCATTCGTGCAGGAGCCAATGAAGACCTGATCGATCTGCACCTCGGTCAGCGCCCTGCCTGGTGTCAGTCCCATGTAGTCGATTGCCGCGGTCACACGTTCAGCCTCAGCGTCGGGGACAGCGCTTGGGCTCGGCACCTTTGCTGTCACTGGCAAGGCGTCCTCGGGCGACGTGCCCCAGGTCACGATTGGCGCGATATCAGTGGCATCTATGCTCACATCACGGTCAAATTCGGCGTGGGAATCGCTCTGAAGTGTTTTCCAGTACGAAACCGCCTTGTCGAACGCCGCGCCCTTGGGCGCGTAAGGCCGGTTTTGGATGTAATCAAGGGTAGTGTCATCCGGCGCGATTATGCCAAACCGCGCGCCGCCTTCGATTGAGAGGTTGCAGAGCGTCATTCGGCCTTCCATCGACAGGGTGCGGACCGCATCGCCTGCATACTCGACCGCGTGTCCTTGGGCGCCGCCGGTCCCCAGCTTTGCAATCCAGGCAAGCGCGAGATCCTTGGCTCCGACACCCAGAGCCATTTTCCCAGTTACCGTGATCCGCATCGATTTCGGCTTACTCTGCCAGATCGTCTGGGTCGCAAGGACATGCGCAACCTCAGTTGCGCCGATTCCGAAGGCCAGCGCACCGAAGGCGCCGTGAGTCGACGTGTGGCTGTCGCCGCAGTTAATCAGGAGACCCGGCAGCGTCAGGCCCTGTTCGGGGCCGACCACATGGACGATGCCTTGACGCGGATCCTTGAGGCCGAAGCATGTCACGCCATGCGCCGCCGCGTTGTTCTCGAGCGTCTTGATCATCCGCGCAATTGCGGGGCTGGCCGCCGCGCCTCGCGTAGGCGCATAGTGATCAACGACGCCAAATGTCAGGTTGGGTTCCGCCACGCGCGCTCCGCGCGCGGCAAGCTTGGCGAAGGCGTGATGCGAACCCTCATGTACCAGATGCCGATCGACCCACAGAAGAGACCGCCCCTCTTCGCTCCGAAGGATCTCATGGGCGTCCCAAAGCTTATCAAGGAGCGTCGTCATATGTCGCGCGCTCCGATCACTGGTTCCCAATGGCGGGATTCCCCCGCCCCTATGCGGGTCATACTCATTTCCAACCGGAACCTGTCTGGTCTGTACAAAGCAGACAGGTGCTCGACCCCACGTCCATTCGAATCACGGACGACTCTCTCGAGCCAAAGCAGCGGCGAGCCGACAGACACCTCAAGCGCCTCGGCCACGTCAGGCCCGGCGAGCGTTGCCGTCACCGATTGATCTGCACCTTCGACTTCAACCCCGCTCCTCTCCAAGAGCCGGAACAAGGGCTGCGTGGCGAGGTCCATCTCATCGTAATTCCGGGCGATGTCTTCGGGCACATGCGTCGTCAGGTGCGAGAATGGCTCCCCGTCCGAGAGGCGCACCCGAACGGCGGTCTGAACGCGCCCGTCCTTGGCAAGCCCAAGCGAAGCGGCGACAACTTTCGATGGAACCCCGTACGAGAATGACAGTAAATGAGCCGTTGTTTTGCGATCAAATTCAACGAGTTGAGGTATCAAGGTTGCAAAGTTTGCGGCTAGCTTTTCATCTTTGCCGCGCTGTGAAAGAACGACCGACCCGGCACCGGTTTTTTTCTCGATCCACCCGTCTGCGGCCAGCGCTTCGAGGGCGCGACGCACTGTAATACGGCTGACATTCAGCATCTCTGCCAGGCGGTTCTCGCCGGGTAAGAACTCTCCCTCGGCATATCGTCCATTTGATATATCATCGCGGAGCAACAGGTATACCCGGCGCGCTTTGCCGCCTTCGGGAAGTGATGCCTGGGCGTGAATCGTCACCGCCGCATGTCTCCTGTTCGATGCCGCAACACTGGATCGGTCAAGGGGCCGGTCAACAGAACCTGACACCTCTTCGGCAATTATTTTGACCTTTTCATAATCTAATATCTGTTATATTGAAAGTACAGATTTTTGGGAGAACACATGCCGATTGTCGAGGTGCACGTACGCGAGGGCTATTCAGCAGAGAACAAATCACGGCTGGCCGCTGCGCTTGAAGACACCGTCCGGTCTGTTGTTTGTCTGGACGATGCAGCCGTGACAGTGGTGGTCCAAGAGGCGCCGCCAGAGTGCTACGCGCGGGTTAAGCCATCCCACTCTCCGGCGCTTCATGACCCGCTTCAGATCGCGCTCGATTTTCTAGCTGCGATGGAGGCCCGCGACATCAAAACCGCAGAGGCCATGTTGGCGGCCGGGTTTCGGATGACTTTTCCAGGCACCCAACCGATGGCCAGCATCGCGGAGCTGATCGGCTGGGCGAAGGGCCGGTATCAGTTCGTCAGAAAGACGATCACCTCTACCGAGGCATTTCATCAGAACGGTCGCGCCATCGTCTATGTGACTGGCACGCTTTCCGGTGCATGGCCCGACGGAGAGCCGTTCGAAGGCATCCGTTTTATTGACAGGTTCGAGATCAAGGGCGCCAAACTGATTTGCCAGGACGTCTGGAACGACATCGCCGAGGAACGACAGCAGTGAGCGACACAATCGATCCCATCACGTTGGCCGTCTTGGCCGGGCGCATGGAACAGATCGCCGACGAAATGGACGCGACGCTTTTCCGAGCGGCGTTCAATCCGATCATTGCCGAGGCGCACGACGCATCGCATGGGCTCTATCATGCCGACACCGGCGACACATTGGTGCAAGGGAAGTCGGGGCTGCCGATCTTTGTGGGCGTCATGTCCTTTGCAGTGAAGGCCGTGATCGACAAGGCAGCCGGCGCGGGTGATTTGGCCGACGGCGACACATATATCTTCAATGACGCGCATATGGGGGGCACACATCTTTCGGATATGCGTCTGGTGCGACCTTATTTCCGGGATGGAGAGTTGTTCTGCTATCTCGCCAGTGTTGGCCACTGGCACGATGTCGGTGGCGCGGTGCCGGGGAACTACAACCCATCCGCGACCGAAGCCTTTCAGGAGGCGTTTGTTCTGCCGCCGGTCAAGCTGACCCGCCGTGGCAAGATGCAGCAGGACATCATCGACATCCTTTTGCGCAACACCCGCCTCCCACAATCGGCGATGGGGGACCTGAACGGACAGCTTGGCGCGCTGGATCTGGGGCAGAAACGTCTGGACGAGCTTTTGGACGAATATGGCGCCGAAACCGTCAGAGCGGCTTTGGATGCTCTTGGAGATCGTGCGGAGACTTTGATGCGCAGCGAATTATCGGCGCTGCCCGATGGGCGTTGGGAAGCCATGGATCACCTCGACAATGATGGGATCACGGACGAAGCATTGCCAATCAAAGTTGCCCTCGAAATCGAAGGTGACCGCATGCTTCTGGATTTCGAAGGGACAGCACCCAAGACCGCTGGACCGGTCAATATCGCTCTACCAACGGCTGTGGCGACGGCGTATGTGGCGATCAAACACATCTTTCCGGACCTTCCGGCCAATGCAGGCGTCATGCGCCCGGTTAAGGTTCGGGTTCCCAATAATTCACTGTTGTCAGCGGAATTCCCGGCTCCGGTGGGTGGGTATACCGAGACTATTCTGCGCATGATCGACGTGATCTTTTCAGCCGCGTCGCAGGCCGCGCCGGATCGGGTTGTCGCGAATGCCTATGGCACCATCAACGCACTCTCCATTGCGGGCAAACGTGCCAATGGGCAGCCTTGGGTGATGTTCAGCTTTTACGGTGGTGGACACGGCGGCAGCATCGAGAGCGATGGTCTGAATCATGGCAACGCGCCGATCTCCACGGCGACAATCCCGCCAATGGAAATCCTCGAAGCCGCTTATCCAGTGATGTTCCGCCAATGGGCGCTGCGGCCCGACAGTGCAGGTGCGGGGGCGCATCGCGGCGGGTTGGGTGCCGTCTATGAGATTGAAGCCCTTGAAGAAAAATCTGAAGCCTTCCTCTTTGGTGAGCGTGGGCGGTTTTCGCCGAATGGCGTTGTCGGCGGCGAAGGTGGTGCGATGAACGTCTTTACTTATGAGCAAGACGAAGGCTGGAAAACGCCGCCACTGACGTCGAAAATGCTCGGTATCAAGCTCAAGAAAGGTCAGGCCGTCCGGCTCGAAACCCCAGGCGGTGGTGGCTATGGCCCCGCATCCGAACGCGTGCCAGAGGCGGTCGCGCGAGACGTGGCGCTTGGCTACCTGACATCTGAGAAAGCGACCGAGCTTTATGGTTCGGACTGGACGGAGGCTGGCCAATGAGCCGGATGATCGGCGTCGATGTGGGCGGAACGTTCACGGACGTGTTTGTTTTGGACGAGGCTTCAGGAACGGCGGATGTTTCCAAGGTGCCGACCACGCGGCCTGGCCAGTCCGGTGGCTTTCTGGACGGGATCGCGCGTCAGGTAGACGACCTGTCGACGGTAAACGTGGTCGTTCACGGGACGACCGCCGGGACCAACGCCTTGCTCGAGCGCAAGGGCGCGAAGATCGGGATCATCACGACCCGCGGGCTCAGGGATGTGCTCGAGATGCGACGGCGCGACCGGCCCCGGACATGGGGTCTGCGCGGCGCGTTCGATCCGGTTGTGCCCCGTGATCTTCGACTTGAAGTCTCGGAACGAACCCTGGCCGATGGAACGGTCCGAACGCCGGTCGATCTTGACGAGGTGCGCGCTGCTGTGGGGACGTTGTTGGCCGCTGATTGTCTGGCGGTGGCCATCCTCTTCGCAAACTCCTATGCCAATTCCGAGAACGAGCAGAAGGCCGTTGAAGCGGTTCGCGAAATCTGGCCAAATCCGCATGTGAGCGCATCGGCTGAGATCCTGCCGGAAATTCGTGAGTTCGAACGCTTTTCGACCACTTCGTTGAATGCCTACCTCCAGCCGGAGGTATCGGGATATCTCGACCAGCTCGATACGGCACTGAAAGGTGGTGGGTTTGGCGGCGAGTTCATGATCGTGCAGTCGAACGGTGGCGTGATGGGCACCGATACGGCCTGTCGTTTGCCGGTCCGGACGGCACTGTCGGGGCCAGCAGCGGGCGTGATCGCTGCCGGCTACATCGCCCAGACCGCTGGGTTCGACAATGTCATCACTGGCGACATTGGCGGCACGAGTTTTGATGTCGCGCTCATTTCTGATGGCAAATCGATGTTGTCACAGCAGACATCCATCGACTTTGGCATGGTCGTACGCGCCCCGATGATCGAGATCACGACAATTGGTGCCGGTGGCGGCTCCATCGCGTGGGTCGACCCGGGTGGCTTTCTGAACATTGGGCCAGAAAGTGCGGGTTCGACGCCCGGGCCAGTGGCCTATGGTCAGGGCAACACGCGGCCCACGGTTACCGACGCCAATGTCGTCCTCGGACGGATCGATCCGGACAGCCCGATTGGGGGCAAGCTCGATCGCCTGGATGTCGAAGCCGCAGCCAGGGCGATTGATGACCATGTGGGCACGAAGCTGAACCTGTCGACCGAAGCCGCGGCGGAAGCCATCTTGCGGGTGGCAAACTCTCGCATGGCGGGCGCAATCCGGCTGGTAAGCATTGAGCGTGGCTTTGATCCCAAGCGGTTTGCGTTCATGCCCTTTGGCGGCGGCGGCGCACTTCATGCGGGTGCGATACTTCAGGATGTCGGGATCGCCCGGGCGATCATCCCGCGTTATCCCGGCGTGACGAGCGCCATGGGCTGTGTCATTGCCGACATGCGGCAGGACTTTGTGCAGACGATCAACTCGCTTACTGCGACCTTGGATGTCGATGTACTTGGCAACTGGCTCCAGGGCCACGTTGACGCAGGCATGGCCCTTCTGGATGCCGCGCAGTCGCGCTTCGAAGCCCGCGAAATCGAGGTCGAGCTGGACATGGCCTATGTGGGCCAAACGCATACGGTTGCTGTGCCGCTGAAAGTCGCGGTGAAGGACCGGACAGTCGAACCGGCGACAGTTGCAGCAATCGAAGCCGCCTTTGATGCCGCTTATGCGGCGACCTTCGGACGTCTTTTGAAGAACGGCGCGCGGCGGGTGATGAACTTGCGGACGGCCGTGATTGGCAAACGCCCGAGATTTGACCTAGCAACGCTGGCACCCGAGGGAGGGAATGTGGAGGCGTCGAAGACCGGCAATCGACAGGTCCATTTCGGCAACGCATGGCACGACACTGCGATCTATGACCGGCTTTCGCTGCCGGTTGGATCTGAGATCGAAGGGCCAGCTATCTTGGTTCAGCCCGACACGACCATTCTTATCGACCCCGGCCTGACCGGGTGCGTCGATTCCTTCGGAAACACGATTATCGAACCCAGCGAGGCATGACATGATTCGCGCAATTGACCTCAAACGAACGGCACTTCTGACGATCGACCTGCAGAATGACTTTCTGCAGGTCGAGGGCGCATATGGGCGCGCGGGCCAGACATCCGAGGCAATCTCGGCCTTGCCCGAGCGAATCAAACCGCTGGCCGATGCGCTGCGCGCCAAGGGTGGTGTTTACATCAGCGCACAATTCACATTGGTTCCTGGACCGGACGGCGAGCCGCTGATCGCGCCGCACCTGAAAGAACTCCGTCCTTTCCTGGGTAAGGGTGACTTTGCGCCCGGGGCTTTGGGGCATAGCCTTGTTGACGAACTTGCACCCGCGGATTTCACCATCGAGAAGATCGCCTATTCGGCGTTCTACCAGACGCGGCTGGAGTACATTCTGCGGTATCTCGACATCGACACGCTGATCGTTGGCGGCATAGTCACCAATGGTGGGGTGGCCAGCACCGTTCGCGATGCGCATTTGCGCAATGTGCACACGATCCTGCTGTCCGACGGCTGTGCCGCTTTCAAGCAGGAGATGCACGATGCCACGCTGGTCTCGCTCGGGTCGATCACACCGATCAAGACCTGCGCCGAGATGCTGGAGAAGCTGGCATGAGCCTGCGTGCCCGCCTCAAAGCTTCGGAAATCCTTGTTGTACCGGGGGTTTACGACGGGCTGACGTCGGCGATTGCGGCCGAAGCCGGGTTCGAGGCGCTCTATCTCTCCGGCGCGGCGGTGGCGTATACCCGGCTTGGCCGGCCCGACATCGGGCTCATATCGGTTACCGAGATGACCGAAACCATGTCGCTGATCCGCGACCGTGTCGATTTGCCGGTCATCGTGGACGCCGATACCGGGTTCGGCAACGCGTTGAATGCTCAGCGCACCATGCGGTTCTTCGAGCGGGCTGGCGCGAGTGCGTTGCAGGTCGAAGATCAAACCTTTCCCAAGCGCTGTGGCCACTTGTCCGATAAGTCGCTGATCCCAATGGAAGAGATGACGGGCAAGATTGCGGCCATTGCCGATGCGCGCACCAGTGACGAAACGCTGATTATCGCGCGCACCGACGCGATTGCTGTTGAGGGCTTTGATGCGGCGCTGGAGCGGGCGAACGCTTACGTCGCCGCCGGTGCCGACGTGCTCTTTATCGAAGCGCCGCGCACCGGCGACGAGTTACGCAAAGTACCAAAACACTTCAACGGGCGTGTACCTCTTCTTGTGAACATGGTCGAAGGGGGAGCGACGCCCTTACAGGGCGCACCGGGTCTTGAAGAGATCGGGTATTCGATCGCCATCTTTCCCGGCGGTATTGTCCGGGCTTTGGCCAAGACGGCGGGCGAGTATTACGCCAGCCTGAGGGCCAACGGATCGAACCGCCCATTTGCGGATCGAATGTTTGATTTCGATGGCCTGAATGATCGTATCGGCACCAGTGAGATGCTCGCGCTCGGGCAGAACTACGAAGACAAGAAATGACAGCCGTCCGGCCAACACCGTCCGCAGGTTTCGACCTTGCGGTGCCAGTCCTTGTGATCGGCGCCGGCGCCAGCGGTATGGTTGCGGCGCTGTCGGCAGCGGACAATGCTGGCGAGGTTCTCGTGCTCGAAGCTGATGCCGTCCCGTCTGGATCAACAGCTTTGTCCGCCGGCCTGATCCCTGCTGCAGGCACTTGCTTTCAGACAGCGGTGGGCATTGAGGACGCGCCGGGCCTGCTTGCCGAGGATATCCAGCGCAAGGCCAACGGTGAAAACCCCCAGCACCTGGTGGACACGCTTGCCGGTGACGCGGGGCAGGTGATCGAATGGCTTGCGGAGCGGTTCGATCTGCCGTTCTCGGTCGTGACGGATTTCGACTATCCCGGTCATTCGCGGCGCCGCATGCATGGGCTTCCGTCGCGCTCGGGTCAGGAGTTGGTGGATCGGTTGCGCACCGCTTGCGAGGCGGAGGGCATCGATATCGTCTGTGGCCGGCGCGCTGTGACGGTGTTTCAGGATGGCGCGCGGATCACGGGGGTCGAGGTCGAGGGGCCTGAAGGCGCCGAGCGCATCGGATGTCACGCCCTGATCCTTGCCTGCAACGGGTTCGGCGGCAATCGCGAGATGGTGGCAAAGCATATGCCCCAGATCGAAGGTGCGCTCTGGTTCGGCCATGACGGCAACAAGGGCGATGCCGTGCATTGGGGTGAGGCGCTTGGAGCCGAGAGCCTACATCTGGGCGCGTATCAAGGTCATGGCAACGTTGCGACTCCGCACGGGGTCTTGATCAGTTGGGCCGTGATTACGGCGGGTGGCGTGCAGGTGAATACCGAAGGCGAGCGGTTCTGGGACGAAAGCCAAGGCTATTCTGAGGCCGCGCGTGCCGTCCTGTCGCAACCGGACGGTATTGCCTGGGCCATTTTCGATGCGCGCATCGCCGATATCGCGCGACAGTTTCAGGACTTCAAAGACGCCGAAGCTGTCGTAGCCCTACGCAGCGCCGGGACCATCGCCGACCTCGCGAAGATTTGCGATCTGCCCAAGGCAGCGCTCGAGCAGACACTGGACGCCATTCCCGAAGACGGAAAAGACCAGTTTGGCCGGCTCTTCACCGGACCCGGCCTCAAGCCGCC
This sequence comes from Roseobacter sp. HKCCD6576-2, assembly GCF_013179285.1. Taxonomy (GTDB): domain Bacteria; phylum Pseudomonadota; class Alphaproteobacteria; order Rhodobacterales; family Rhodobacteraceae; genus Rhodophyticola; species Rhodophyticola oceani. The sequence continues at coordinate 24,335 of NZ_WVNW01000011.1, forward strand.
TTATATGGCGGTGAGAGTTACCGGGGCGCTTTTTCATACGCAGGGCGGCTTGAATATCACCTCTGACGCCCGGGTGAAACTTAAAAATGGCAAGACATCCCCGAACCTCTTTGCCGCGGGTGGCGCGGCTGTGGGCGTTTCGGGAACCGGAGATCGCGGATACCTGTCTGGCAACGGACTCTTATCCGCTGTGGTATTGGGACGCATCGCGGGGCAGCACGCCGCCGCACAAACACGAATGGGGTTATCGGATGCTTGATTCAACGAAATCGGAGCGTGGGCCTTCTTTGGCGCGATGCAACTGGGAAGACCCTTTTGGCCTGACCACGCAGCTCTGCAATGACGAACGGATGATTCTGTCGCTTGGCACTTAATTGTAAGATTGCGGCGGTTCTTGATAGGCTGGGCAGTTAATTTGAGACTATCTGTGTCGCCAGTCCCAAATTAACTGCATCTGGCGAGGGCCTGGCAGTCCGAACGGCGGGTTGATCAGATGGTCGGTTTCTTCGATGAACCGGTTTCTGTTATGTCCGAAGGTATGCGCCTGAAGCATCTGCAACACTTCCGGGCCTGCGCGCTCCACGATGGCGACGCCAGCCAGGAGTGCGGGTCGGATATGGAGTGGCACAATTGGATGCTTGGGCGAGGGCGGGAACGATCCCTCTCTGGCGATGATCTCGTAGAGGTTTGGTATGACGGCACCGAGAACTCTATAGCGCCAGAGTTTGGCGTCGCGCGGGAATGGCCAGGGCACTCTGCGTATTAGAAGGAGACAGGCGAGTTTCAGAGGTGATGTCCAGGTTTGGATGTCGCGTTCTGCATCATCTTGGAGCAGGTTCTCTCCTCGAAGTGCGGCGGCACGATATTGATCGAACGGACGGCCGCGGTCGCATTGACCCAAGTTTTGGAACGGCCGACCGCAATGCGGGCAAGTGATCCGCCATCCTTGCCGATCACAACGCAGGATTGGTCCTGGATCGGAATGACCGGAGTTGCAGCCCGAGCATCGTTGTATGGGTTTCTTTGAGATGAACCGATGTGCGGAGCTCTGAACGTTGGCAAAGGTCATCTGGTGCACGGCTTGGCATCAGTCGAGAACATCTCCGCCAGACGGCCAGCCTAGTCCCGGCTCAGTGATCGGTCGGCTATCACCAACCGATCACGCGGGATGGGCTCAAGGACATCTTCGGCAAGGAGATCAGTCGCGACTTGATCGGGCGGTTTCATGCCCGTGGGTTGATCGGGACAGGTCCGCGGTCCCCGCAGCGCGGGGCGCCTTACACCTACGTTATGACCGAGCGGTTTCTGGTCGCGTTCGATCTTGAGACACTGCACGACTTGCCGGATCGAGAGCAGTTGGAGGATGCGGCGATTGCGGCTGTCGCGGAGCTTTGAGAGGGGACAACCTAGCAACAGTTCAGTTGCCACGCATTTTCAATCGGTCGAAGTGTCAGTTGAGGAGTTTCTCCAGCTCCCCCCTCTGCTCAGCGTGTTTTCCCGGATTTTTTTGGATCAACCGTTTCAGATTGAGAAGCTTCCAACGCACGGCGGGAAGCTCAGCAGCCTGTGGTCGATCTATGGCAGAGAAGTCCGGGGTGCCATCCTGCAGGCTGAGCAGGAATTGTTTGGTGCTTTCGTCGAAACGGGATTGAATGTCCGCGATCAACTGCTTGCGTGTCACTAGTAAGTCATCGAGGTGGACGGGTGATTTGGTCATGCCCTCGAACTCACGCGCATAAGGCTGGTCGAGATCGATCAGATTGGGGCTCAGCAACTCATGCGCAGGACGTGACGAACAGGCGACGTAGATCAAGAAGGTCCGGAATAGATCGTCCGTCAGGCCTTCGTGTTCATAGAGCAGCTTCACGTCGTAAAGGTCGCGCGGGTGCTGGCGATCAACTGCAGCATTTAGCTTGCCGCCGAAAAGGTCTTCGAACGAGACAATTTGCATCTCTGCGTATCCAAACGCATCTTCCACCGCGTCGGAGACTGAACGGATTTCGGAGTCATGGACAACGCCCCGTGTGACGGGCGAGGTTTCGATCTTGATCTCGGCGCTTTCCAGACGTGCTAGCACGCGGGTGGCGCCGCCCCCACCTCCTAGAATTCGTTGAGCCCGCGCGCCCCTAATGCTCTCTTCGATTGAGGCGGCGATGCGATTCATAGCCTCGTTGATCTCGGCAAGGCTTTCAGCACGCTCTTTGATCGGCAGGTAGGTCAGGTCGATATCAACCGAGAGGCGCGGTAAATCGCGATAGAACAGGTTGATTGCCGTGCCGCCCTTGAGCGCGAAAATCTCTTCTCTAGCGACATAAGGGAGTACGCGCACCAGAAGGGCGACCTGGGCTTCATAGGTCTTACGCGCCATCGTCGACCTTCGTTCTCACAAACTCCTCCGGCACCATGATGCGGTACTGTGGGTGGATCTTTCCGCCCTTAACCAGAGCACGGTCGCCCGTCCCAAAGTCGAACGCTTTGGCATCGAGGCGTTTGCGCCAGGAGTGATCGTGGCGATCCGCGAAAACAAAAAAGATGCGCCTTACCTTGATCTTCTTGCAACTGTGCAGGAGTGCGGTGAGTAGTTTTGGTCGCAGCGTTGTCAGGCCTTCGAAAACCACATCGAGGTTATGGAAGCTCTCATGGTCTGGTAGCTCTTCAATGGCTTCCATGATCGCTCGTTCCGGTGTCGATATCCTCAACTGCCAGTCCCAAGGCGTGCTGTCCACCGACAGTGTCTTATCGCTGGTCACGCCGAGTTTTGGGTCTGCGAAGAGTGTTCGCTTGCGTTGTATGATGGTTGCGTTCAATGGGAGCTTGCCGAGCCAGGGCGGGTTCTTGTCGCCATAGATCCAGACTGGTGCTGTATGTCCTAGGCGCAAATAGTGATCGTAACCTTGTCGGGAGAGAGCGGTCATGCCCCCCACGTGGGCATTATGTCCCATGATATGCTGAAGGGAGAGAATGCAGGTCTCCCAGTCGAGTGTGTTGCTCTTTGCTCTTATGGGGCCGGGACGACGAAAAACACCGCGGTAGACACGCTCCAGCCAGCCTCGGTTGACGTAGTCTCGGAAAGACTCGTACGCGATGCCATGCGCCGTGAGCCATTTGGCATCGACGAGATAGCCTGATGGCACAGCGTCAAGCACTTTCTTCAAGTTTTGAGCGCGTCCAGTAGTCATAGCGCTTAAATTGGCATACTTTCAAAGAAATTGCCACGGAGCTCTTTATGGATTCTGTGTAAGGAGCGTCTAAAATGCCGCAGAGTGACGAAATCCACAGGAGCAGATGGTATAGTTGAAAAGATCAGACTCAGGAGAGCCAGGAGCAGCGACTGTCGCCGATGATAACTTCTCAGAGCAAATTCCTCACCCCCCCCCCGCATAGGGAGTGGCTGGGATCAGAGCTTTCCTTCCATCTTATCTTTAACTCAGCGAATTCTGGAAGGCAGCCATTCATTGCTCAAAAACTAGTACGGTCCATCGGGCCCAAGCGCATTGTGTTATTCTGACCAAGAACTCGCCTTTCAGCTCCTGAATTGATTGCAGCGATTGCCTGAGGTGTCTCTATCTTCGATAAGATTGAGGTAGTGTGCTCCCATGTCTACTTACAGCGCGGCAGACCCAAGAGGTTATTCGGTTCGGCACATTCGGTTCGGCACCATCCGCTTCGGTTTTCAGGTACTTTTTTCCGTTCCGGATAGCGATAACGACCCAGACCGACTTGCCATTTGCGCTTGTCCAAAAACGCCACGTGCCATCTTCGATACCTTTGATGGCAACGTCGAGCTTAATGCACCAAGGACCGCAACTCTTGGAGCCAGTGGCTCCGCCGATGCTGTCAATACGCCGGTCAGAGTCTGCCCCGTCTGGGATAATACAGGTGACCTAATGATCCTGTGGCATAGAGAAATATCCTTCCTTTTATGACATCCGACGATGTCGGTTTGACACGGACCCGCAGAGGTGGGTGCTCTGTGCGAGTCCTAATGTTGCGGGGTCATCGGCTTAGCAGTCAGGGAGATTGTCCGAGTTGTTGCTCGAAGACTTGTCGGCGGTTGAGCGGAGGTATTTTCCGGTTGTTCCGTTCACCACGGTGCTGTTGACACGAGATGTACCAGCTTGCTGGACGTAGTACGTGTGCGTGCCGTTTTCGATATCGCGGATCGCATCAGCCTTCTGCCGCGGAGACCATGCCTCGCCTGATTTGCAAAGTTTGGTAATGTCGCCGTCCTTGTGTGCTGAAAGGCCAGATTTGGTCGGATTGGTCACCTAGGCGGTCACTTGTGCAATTTGCGTTGGCAAAGCTTTTACAAACTGATGTCTAAATCAAATGCTTTGAGATCACACAAAGCGTTGGGCTATCTAGGGAGGGAATCTCATAGGCGACAACGAGTTTTAGTGGTCAGTGCCGATGTCGAAGAACTGAAGATACTTGTCGATGGCCCGTGCAATCTCTTCCTGCGGTTTGGCGGGCTCCGGCATGCGGTAGATATGCTGGCGTATGCCGATGTAAACAATTCCGCCATGCAGGTTCCAAACATCTTCCATCTTTGGCGGGCTGTCCGAGCGGGCCAGCGCTTCGGTTTCCGCCAAGAGCGGGCTTAGGATGACCTCACCCAAATGCCTGAGGTAGCGGCGGTTGAGAGTTGCGCCTGCCAGCCCCGAGAACATGAAAATCCGCATCCACTCCCATTCGAAGATCAAAGCGCTGTATTCACTGTAAAATGCGAGAAGTCGTTGGCGTAACGGCACACTGCGGTCTGTCAGGCGTTCGGGCCAATCGGGGGACAGCCGACCGATATACACCTTTTCATAAACCGCATCGATCAGTTCATCTTTGGTCGCAAAGTAACTAAAGATCAGCGATTGCGTTACCCCAAGGCGCCGGGCCAATTCGCGCGTTTTACCCTCGAGACCGACTTCGGCAAAAAACAACACGGCTTCGTCAACAATCTGTTGGCGGCGCTCTGCTGGGGGCAGGCGTTTTCGCGTCGCGCTTTCTTCGCCATCACGGGCGGGATTTGTTGTCGGTTCGTTCATCAGGCGCTCCCGCAGTTTGGTAGAGACAAAAAATTTTTCTTGCAACGACTCACTTTTAAAGATCATCTGCTCAATATAATTGATCAAGCGCTTAATAAGGTGCGGATTGCAAAAGGGGGGAGGACGCTATGAAGGCATCAGCGGGTGGCTATGCCCGGGCTGAGAGCGTTGGACATGCTCTTGAATTGCTGACGGCGTCGGACGGTCAAGGTCGCGTGTTGGCGGGCGGTCAAAGTTTGATCGCCGCAATGAATATGCGCCTTTCGAACGGTGATATGCTGGTCGATATCTCAAACATTAGCGACTTGTCTGGCGTCACCCTTGATGGTGACACCCTTCGGATTGGCGCTCTGACACGCCACGCCCAGGTGGGCAGTGACCCCCATGTAAAAGCGCAAGCACCATTGTTGACGACCGCTGTCGGGCACATTGCCCACGCCGCCATCCGCAATCGCGGCACGATTGGCGGGGCACTGGCGCATGCGGACCCTGCGGCGGAATTCCCGGCCTGCGCATTGGCATTGGGCGCGACGATCCATGTCGAAGGGCCGGATGGGGTGCGCAGCATCCCTGCGGAAGACTTTTTTGAAGAGGTCTTCACAACCGCTTTGAACGAAGACGAGATTTTGACCTCGATCACAGTGCCGATCACAGAGCCAGACGAGGTACAGGTTCTTGAAGAGGTCGTGCGCCGCTCGGGTGATTATGCGATGGTTGGTCTTTGCCTTGTCAAACGCGCGGCAGGCCACCGCATCTCGCTGTTTTCGGTTGGACCAAAGCCTATTCTGGCGACCTCTTCGATGGCCGCGCTGGATGGGGGCGATCTGGACGCGGCGGTTGCGGCTTTGGCGTCCGAGATGGACCCACCGTCTGACACACAGGCAAGTGCTGCGTATCGTCGGCACCTTGCTGGCGTCCTGCTGCGTCGCGCGTTTGCCCGTTTGGAAGGAGAAGCCGCATGACCGAATTGTTTCGTGACAGAGTCGACGTGTCTTTAACCGTCAATGGTGAACCGGTTGAGGCTCGTGTGCCTGCAGGACAGCACATGATCGACTTTTTGCGCCTCGAATTGGGGCTGACTGGTGCGTATGCGAGTTGTGAACACGGCGTCTGCGGCGCGTGTACGATCCGCGTTGATGGCGACGCGGTGCGCGGCTGCCTGATGTTGGCGGCACAGGCGGACGGGGCTGAGGTCTGGACGGTCGAAGGCCTGACAGACACCGCTGTGATCAGGGATTTGCAGGATGCCTTTGTGGCGCGCAATGCGTTGCAGTGCGGGTTCTGCACACCTGGCATGCTCGTCTCGGCAGAAGAATTACTGTCCAAAGGCGGGACGCCAAGCCGAGCAGAAATCCGAGAGCATCTGTCAGGCAATTACTGCCGCTGCACTGGTTACGAGGCCATCATTGATGCTGTTGAGCGTGCCGCGCAGCAGCGCGCCGGGAATGAGCAAGCATGACGATCCCCTTCAACAACCCTAACCGTCCGAATTCTTATATCGGCAGGACAGTTCCACGTCCGAATGCGACCAAGCTGGTGCAGGGTAGAGGGCGTTATGTTGATGACATCGTGCTGCCAAGGATGCTTCACGTCGCGTTTTCACGGTCGCCCGTTGCGCACGCAAAAATTGGTGAGATTGATCTCGACGAAGCCAAAGCAGTCAAAGGCGTTTTGGGCGTCTTTACTGGCACGGATTTGGCCAAGGTGTGTACACCTTGGGTCGCCGTTCTTGCACATCTTAAAGGGCTGAAATCTCCACCTCAACATCCGCTTGCCATGGACCGCGCCTGTTGGGTTGGAGAGCCGGTCGTTGCTGTTGTCGCAACCACGCGCGCAGCGGCGGAAGAGGCGGTTTCGCTGGTCATGGTCGACTACGAGGACCTGCCCGTTGTCACGGACACCATGTCCGCGCTGGATAAGAACACGCCTGTCATTCATCCGGATTTGGGTGACAATCTCGCGTTTCGTCGACTGCACGAAGAAGGCGATGTCGACGCTGTGTTCGAGACCGCGCAGAAGGTTGTGTCAGCCAGCTTCAAAACTGCGCGCCACACCGGCGTCACGCTCGAGCCGCGTTCGATCCTTGTCGATTGGAACCCTGCCGAAGGGCAGATGACCGCGTATCATGCAACGCAGGCGCCGCACATGATGCAGGCCGTTCTTGCCAAGCATCTGGACATTCCAGAAAGCTGCGTGCGTGTCATTTGCGGTGATGTTGGCGGGTCGTATGGCATCAAGGTTCATGTCTATCCCGATGAGGTGGCAACGGCTGCCATTGCCAAAGTGATGGGACGCCCGATCAAATTCATCGCGGATCGTCTCGAAAGCTACACCACAGACATCCACGCGCGCGATCACGAGATCGAGGCCAAGATTGCCGTTGATGAAAACGGAATAATTCTTGCCATGGACGTTGATGACTGGACTGGGATCGGGCCGTACTCGGTGTATCCGCGTACTTCTGCGATCGAAGGCAATCAGGTCGTGAACCTGTGTGGGGGCCCTTATGACTTCGCCAATTACCGGGCACAGACCACGGTTGTGTTTCAGAACAAGGCTCCAACCTGTCAGTATCGCGCGGTGGGGCATCCTATCGCGGTTGCCATCACCGAAGGGTTGGTGGACATGGCGGCCGCAGAGATCGGAATGGACCCGGTCGAGATACGGCGGCGCAATATGTACGGGGACGATGCGTATCCGGTAACATCACCTGCCAAGATGAAGTTCGAGGGCCTGTCGCACCATGCGTCGATGGACAAGCTGATAGAGATGATGGACTATGACGCGTTGCGCGCCGATCAGGCTGAGGCCCGTAAGCAGGGCAAGTATCGCGGCATCGGCATAGCGTCTTTCATCGAGCTGACGAACCCGTCGCCTTTCATGTACGGCATCGGCGGCGCGCGGATCTCAGCACAGGACGGCTGCACAGTGCGAATGGACCCGGATGGGTCGGTTGTGGCGATGTCCGGCGTGACTGAACAAGGGCAGGGCACCGAAGCGATGTTAAGTCAGGTTGTGGCCGAAGGCGTCGGCGTGAGCCCGTCCAATGTGCGAGTGATCACAGGCGATACGCAAGTCACGCCCTATGGCGGCGGCACATGGGCCTCGCGCGGCGCGGGCATTGGCGGAGAGGCGGCCTTGCAAGCGGCAATCGCATTGCGCGGGTCGATCCTTGAGGTTGCTGCGGCGATGCTTCAGGCCGAGGCAGACAAACTCGATATCCGTGATGGTCAGGTCGTCGATGGTAGCACCGGTGAGGTGCGTATGCCGCTCGAAGAGCTGGGGCGTATCGTGTATTTTCGAGGAGATACGCTGCCCGAAGACCTCCCGCGCGAATTGGTCCAGACGAGGCACTTCATTACGACGGAGTACCCCTTCGCCTTCACCAACGGTGTTCAGGCGTCGTACTTGGAGGTTGATACTGATACAGGCGTTGTCACCCTACTCAAGCACTGGTGCGTCGAAGACTGTGGTCGCGTAATCAATCCACAGCTGGTGGATGAACAGATCCGGGGAGGGATCGTTCAGGGCCTTGGCGGCGCGCTTTACGAGGAAATCCATTATGATGAGGACGGTCAGCTTCTGAACGGGTCGATGGCCGATTACCTTGTTCCGATGGCTGCCGAGATGCCGGATATGCAGATCGGCCATGTGGAGACGCCCACCCAGGAAAGCGAACTTGGGGCGAAGGGCGCGGGCGAGGCCGGGACCGCCGGAGCCCCCGCGGCCGTGATGAACGCCATCAACGATGCACTGCGCCCGCTTGGAGCGCAGGTGACTGAAATGCCTTTCACGCCGGAACGTATCCTGCGGGCGGTGCGCAAAATCAACGACTGAACCAAAAGGGCGCCGGGGAGTGCGCCGCTCATAGGGAGGACAATCATGAAACTTGCAACCTTTACCACGGTCACCGCCTTGCTGGTGGGCAGTGCGGCCTTCGCGCAGCAAAGCATCACTGTGAACATTGGCTCTTCGCATCCAGAGGCCAATATCTGGGTCTATGCGATGAAGAACACGTTCCAGCCCGAGGTGAATCGGATCCTCGCCGAGAATGGCAATGAGTATCAGGTGAACTGGTCGGAAAACTACGCCGGAATCCTATATAAGTTCACCGACACCCGCGAAGCTGTGATGGATGGCATTGTTGATATCGGCATGGTCGGTACGGTTTGGGAAGGGGCGAACATGCCGCTTCAGAACGTAACCTACTTTACACCGTTCGCCACCGAAGATCACCGGATGATCATCGAGATTTTTGACGATCTTTCCGAGAACCTGCCTGAACTAAGAAACAGCTGGTCCGAAAACGGCATGGTTCACCTGTCGTCCTTGATCACGGACAGCTACGACATTTACGGCACGTTCCCGGTCAATTCTCTGGCTGATCTGCAGAACCGCAAGCTGAACGCGCCGGGCACGTCGGCCAACTGGCTGCGCGATACGGGTGCCACGCCCGTCGATGGCGCGTTGACTACGTACTACACCAACATCCAGACCGGTGTAACCGAAGGCACGTTGTCCTTTGCGTCGGGCATCCTGCCTACACGCGTGTACGAAGTTGCACCGGAACTGACCCGCGTTGGCATCGGATCTATGTATTTCGGCGGTATCGCGGCGAATGAGGATTTCTTCGGTGGCCTGCCAGAGCCTGTTCAGCGCGCAATGCGCGAAGCAGCGCAAGCCACATCAATCGCACATGGTGATTATGTGGGTGACCTTGCAGAGCGCGCCTTGGAAGAGATGCAAGCAGCAGGTTTGACGATTCACCAACTGCCCGACGTAGAAAAGGCGGCTTGGGTTAATGGCCTGCCCAATATTATCGAGCCGTGGCTAGAGCAGACAGGCGATGCCGGTAAAACCGTGCTTAAGGCCTATTTCGATGCGCTGCGCGAAAGAGGTGCCACGCCGCTCCGCAATTGGGACGAAGATCTTTAAGATCAAAATCTGAACATCGCGCCCGTCCGAACCCATGTGGATCGGGCGGGTGTCACTTTGTCAGCAGGACACCCGGCATGAGCGATGAAGACACATCTGAGCTTCGAAAGGACCGCTTTATTCCGGCCTTTTCCGACGCTCCTTACGGCGCTGTTCTCGGATCTGTTGCTGCTGCAATGTCGGCAGTTGGGACGGCGAGCATCGGCGCGCTGATGCTTTTAATCGTCGCCGATGTGGTTGGGCGCAACTTTCTGGATGCGCCGATCACCGGTGTGTCCGAAATCGCGGCCCGTGCCGTTGTTGCCATCGTCTTTTTGCAAGTTCCAGCGGCGATCCTGCAACTGCGACTGACCCGCGCCGATTTCCTTGTCCGCCGCCTGCAAAAATCGACACCCAAGGTGGTGGCCGGGCTTGAATCTGTGTTTTGTCTTGCCGGAGCGATTGTGTTTGCGCTGATCCTTTTGGCGTCTTGGCCCAAGTTTCTGAGTGCTTGGCAAAGTACTGATTTTTTCGGCGTGCAAGGCGTCTGGACCATCCCAACCTGGCCGTTCCGGGGGATCACCATTTTGGGCTGCACTGTCGCAGCACTTGCTGCACTTTACCGAGCCCGCGCAGAACTCCGCGGCCTGAGGAGCACCGCATGACCACTCTGACTATTGGTTTCATCCTGATCGCGGTGCTGATCGCCTTGGTGCTGCTCGGGATGCAGATCTCCTATGCGCTCTTTGGCGTGGCGTTTGTGGGGATCTGGATCATTCGCGGCAATATCGACTTGTCGTTCCGGATGCTTGAACTGACGGCCTATTCGGGTATCGCAGATTACCTGTTTGCCACCATTCCATTGTTTGTTCTGATGGGGCTTCTGGTCAGTGTGTCCGATGTCGGGCGCGACACGTTCGAAGTGGCGGAAGAACTGTTGCGCCGCATGATTTGCGGGCTCGGTGTCGCTACAGTTGCCGCGAATACCATTTTTGCTGCGGTCACGGGCGTGTCCATCGCATCGGCAGCCGTCTTTACCCGCGTCGCACTGCCAGAGATGACGCGCCACGGTTATCGCCCCGCCTTTTCCGCAGGCACCGTTGCCGGATCCTCTGTTCTGGGCATGCTGATCCCGCCGTCACTTTTGCTGATCATCTATGGCGTGCTGGCCGAGGTTTCGATCGGTGGTATGTTCATTGCCGGGATCATTCCAGGGCTGATGCTGGCGCTGGGGTTTGTGGTGATGTTGATCGGGATCACGATTGTCTATCCGAAATTCGTGCTGAACGATCCCGACGCAGTGCGTGAGCGGCGGCTGAACCGGGATTTTACCCCAATGCCACTGCGGCAACTGGTGCTTAAACTCATTCCGATCCTTCTGTTGGTTTTGCTGGTGCTCGGTGGTCTTTACACTGGGTTCTTTACCCCGACGGAAGCGGGCGGGATCGGTGCATTTGGTGCGTTGATCGTGGCGGTGTCGCGCCGCAGTCTGGATCGGCACAAGCTCTGGCAAGTGATGAAGCAAACCGGGGTGATCTCGGTGTCGATCCTGCTGTTGCTGATCGCCGCATCCTTTTATTCCCGGATGCTGGCCATCGCCGGGCTGCCAAATGCTATCGCGGGATTGGTTACCGATTCAGGCTTTGGCTCGCTTGGGTTTCTGTTCTTTTATGCGGTGATTATCCTGTTGATGGGGATGATCCTCGACAGCACGTCAATCCTGCTAATCATGGTGCCTATCGCGACCCCAATCGCGCAAGGCCTTGGCATTGACCTTATGCATTTCGGTATTGTCACGGTGCTCGCGGTTGAGATCGGGCTGTTGACACCACCTTTCGGGATTTCGGTTTTTACGGTGCATAACACTCTTAACGATCCGGATGTTTCGGTTGAACAAATCTTTGCGGCGACCCTGCCCTTCATCGCTGTGGTGATGCTCGTTCTGGTGATCGTGGCGCTCGTTCCGGCAACTGTGACCTTGTTTTTGTAATGAAACTGCTCGGGGCATCGTTTTTGTCACTTGGCACTTAACTTGACACTCCGCGGGCCTCCAGTTTCAAATCAACTGCATCTGGCGGGGACCTGGTAGCCCGAACGCCGGGCTGATCAGATGGTCGGTTTCTTCGACGAACCGGGTTCTGTTGTGTCCGAAGGTATGCGCCTGAAGCATCTGCAGCATCTCCGGGTGTCCCTGTACGTTAGTTTATCAGCATTCATCCGGAAATTATCCTTAAATATCAACGAGGGTTTGTACCGTTAATTGCAGTATTGGACCCTTAATTTCCAGACGGTCGAAACTGTGGAAAACTCTGCTCTCTCCTGATCGTGCGCTTACGGATATGGCCTTTATAATAAATATCGGGCGTTGAGTGTCGGGCTGCAGCGCAGCCTGTGGGCATATTGCAATTAAGGGTACAAGTTTGCCAGAAAAGGCGTCCAATCCGCATAATCTGGTTAATTATGGTTCTCTGATTACGGCCTTGTCAAGTGGTTGAGCGATGTGTCCGTTCAGGGTCATGGTTCTCTCCGAGGTCGCGGGTTTCGCACCTCACGATAGTGTTCGGTGGCGGATCGTCTCCAATGTACGGTGCGGGCTCTTTCGGCCCATACCCGGAAATGCGTGCGGCTGTCTCAGAGCAGGCTGCATAAGTTCGAGCCGCAGTCGACGTAGACGCAGTCCTCGCGGAAATCGAAATGCACGCTTGGCAATTGGGGCAGGGAGAAGAGCGCATTTATCGAGAGCGAATGTTAGACATGGGCCTATTCCTGAACCCTTTGGTTGTGATTGGTCCATATCCAATTGCTGCGTTAGATCCGCTTCATTTGCCGTCGCACACTTACGGACTTGACGAGCCGCCGCATTACGTAAGTTGGTACAATCAGCTCAAGCAGGAGTTTGTTGCCGCGCGCTTACTCTTCCACGAAGCTATCGAGGGTTCGCCATTTGAGGATCGGGGAAGGCGCTTTGCCGATGACGGAACTCAATTAATCGATACGTTGGACTACCCGGAGTTCTCCATAGGCGTTGAAAAACTGCGGTTTTCCTTTCGAGCAGCTTATGGGCTGCTCGATAAGCTAGCGGGATTCTTGAACACATATTTCAAGTTGGAGAGGCGACCGAACCAAGTCGGCCTTAGAGGCATATGGTACACTGACACAAGATGTAGAGATACACTTGCTTCGCCATTTGAGAACCGTCCCAACCTTGCGCTGCGTGGTCTTTACTGGCTCTCCTTCGACATCCTGGGGCATAAAGGCCGCAGCGATCTCTGCTGACAACCTCGATCGTCGGGCGCTTTTGCAGCCCTGTCTTGACGCTCTCGACGCTGCGATCATCCAGGATATCAACGGCTGATCTCTTCTCGAGATCGACCATGATCGTTCCGTAGTGTGACGAACGCCGCCAGCTCCAGTCATCAATGCCGAGAACACGAACGTCATCAGGCTGCGCTGCGCTTGGCACATTCCGCTTCAACTGGCGCAGAACCGTATTGTCGCTGATGGGCATTCCCGACCGATGC
>NZ_WVNW01000012.1 GCF_013179285.1 Roseobacter sp. HKCCD6576-2
CAGGGTCAAAGGTGCATCAAAAACCACTTGCAGGGGGAGGCAGTTCATACATGCTTCCCTAAAACTGGGCCATTACATTGGCCGCGAAAGGGGGATTGGGCATGGCGAGGAAGCGACATTCAGACGAAGACGTGCTGAAGCTGCTGCGTGAGATCGAGCTTAAGCTGACAGCGGGCGATGACGTGGCATCCGCTTGCCAGCGCGTCGGGATTAGCGATGCAACCTACTACAACTGGCGAAAATGGGTTTGGCGGGATGGGTCGCGCCCAGTTGTCGGAACTGAAAAGCCTCGAGAAAGAGAACGCGCGGCTGAAGAAGATTGTCGCAGAGCTCGAACTGGACAAGCTCATCCTCAAGGAAGGCCTGAACCACCTAAAGCCCAGGGCCAGACCATAGACGTGCGGCAGCTGTCCTTCCTCATTATCGGGAAGGCGTGTGAGGTGGAGTGACAAAACCCGCACATCGGGGGTGCTCAGATCGTGATGGATGATCTCGATCCGGCACTGCTGAAACTGCAGCCGTACGTTGCTGATCCACCGGATCGAGCCTGAGGGAGCACGTCTCAGGCATTGTGACGCTAGGCCAAGCGATATCCAATCGGCTATCTTCTTATCAACCCCGCCGGATGTCAGAACAAAACACGGTAGAGACCGCTGAAGACCAAATCGGCTCCTCGGATTTCAGGGTCGAGGTGAGTGGGCTATGGCCCATCACGAGCGCTTGCCGTGAGATCAGCAGCAGGAGCCCCACCACCTCAATCCAGTCAGAAGGACAAAATGAATGAAACCGGATCTTTCCAGATCAAAGCGTTTCGCAGTTCAGAAAATCTGATCCGGTCCACCAACAAGGCCTTGTGCGACACAGCCAATTGCTGCCGGGCAACGCGGAGCATCTGGTAGTTGTAATCCGCCGTGTCCAAGGCCGCCTTGCCCATCTGCACCAGCAACACACCAACGAAACAGAAAACCGCCATAGAGATTCCGGGCAACGCCGCAAATAATCCGGATGATCCAAACCCGCGTGAAGCCGCGCCACCGGCAACCAAGGCGATAATCACACCCAGCCCAATTCCGCACCAAAGCACGATTTCCGCAAAGCCAACACACCGAGAGCGGCGCCATCGTTCGACGTTTTCATTGTACCCTCATACTCAATTAATCCCGAAACAGGCTGCTATCTTGGATTGCAGCCTGTCAAATGATTTAGGTGGCGCCGGCGTTTCATCGGGTATAAAGCACCAGATGCCCGGCCCATCGTTGACACATTCCTGCGGGACTGGTGCCCATACCGGGCTCTGCGAATGGAACTGCGACGGCTCGAGCGGAGCGATAGACCAAGTTATCAGGAAACAGGACGAGCAAAAATGCCAAAGCTAAATCTGGAACAACTCACGGTCGAAGAGTTGCGACAACTGCAACGGGATACCGCGAAAGCAATCGCGGATTATGAGGAGCGCAAGCGCGCTGAAGCCGTCGCAGAGCTGGAAGCCGTGGCCCAGAAACACGGCTACAAACTCTCTGATCTGGTGGGTGGCAAGAAGGCTACCAAAACAGCGGCCCCCGCAAAGTATCGCCACCCTGAAAACCCGGCGATAACGTGGTCCGGACGCGGTCGGCAACCCAATTGGATCAAAGAAGGCCTGGCGGCTGGCAAGTCTTTGGGCGACTTTGCGATTTAAGGGGGTTGCTCATAGTATTCAAACACGCCCCCTGCTTACCGAAAGCAGTGGCATGTTCACTTTTGGAGTCTAGGTGGCCGCCTAGTGTCAAGCCTTCGGTAACGGGGTCGTCCCAGTCAAGCTGTTTTGCGTAGAATGATTGATCCGCCATAGCGGCTCCTTTGGCATTTTGCTGCCCGCCCTGCTTTCTGTTACGGCCTACGGGTAAGATCCTTTGGGTACATGCTTCGGTTCGTGGTCAGCGCGGCGGCTGCCAACAAGATGCTGGTTCGATGTAATTCCGATGTGCCCATCTCATAGGCGTGCTTCGCAAAAGCCAGCAACAGTCCTGACCACGGCATCATCGGAACCACGTCCCTGCGGGACCTCCAAGGCCTGCGATCAAGCAGGCAACGGCTTGAGGATCATCCGTTCAAACGGCTGTTGGGGCGGCATTCGGCATGAAGTCAGTGCCATCGACCCAGAAACACAGCGACGAACGGCCCAAAGCCGACCTTCAACACGTTCTTGGAATGCTGCGCCGCAGCCTGTCGAACCCGCCGTCGCTGCAAGCGCGACCTCATGGGTTCATCGAGTTGACACATTGCGGCTCAAGACCGTCATCCGGAACGCCGGGGACTCACTGCGAGGTCCAACTTGGCGACAAATTATCCCTGACAAACGAGCTCTGGGATTCGAGGCCACGCCCGAGAATTGCATCGATAGCCTCTGTGGGCGTACCATTTTGCTATGAGGAAGGGATGGTGGATAGGGGCCATAGTCCTGTTGTGGATCGTCTGGAGTGGTTCTGACGATCCGCTCGATCAAGATCGAACATCATCCCAACCGGCGAACGAAACTACACAACGCTCGCCATCGCCGACGACAGACACCTCGACCTATGTGTTTGTTACCGGGAACCGCGTCCGCATCCGAAGTGGGCCTAGCACATCCGACTCGATTTTGGGCCACCTCGATCGCGGAGCCCGCGTTCGACTACAAAGAACTGATGGCTCTTGGGCTGAAGTGGTTTCGTCATTCGGACGGGGTTGGGTGTTTTCTGACTACCTATCCCTCGAACAACCTGCTGTTTCAAACACGCCCGCATCCCCTCCAACGAGACAGGTCGCAGCGCCCACCGACAGAGAAATACGGGAAGCACGAGCGGCGATCATTCGCCAAAGCATTGCGAGTTACCCTGGTTCTTGCCCGTGCCCATATAATGTTGATCGTGCCGGCAGGAGGTGCGGGGGCCGAAGTGCATGGTCCCGACCCGGTGGATACAGTCCGATTTGTTATGACAGCGACGTCAGTGACGGTAGGTTGCAATCCTACTTCGCAAGGCAACGCTGAAAGGATCTTGCGCTGCCGGGTCGATGAACTGACTTCGGCAACCCTAGGATTTGAACGCGGACCTCAACAACCGTCGTAATTGCGATTCCCGCTCGCGGTGATTGTATAGGTTCCACCCCGAGGGCCAGTGTAACAACGTCCAAGAGAGCTTTGTCGCGGGCGCGTCGGTGTTGAGATCCTAACGGCAGGTCGAGAATTGGCAATTTGCCGGATCTCCGTTCCCCATTCGCAAGCCAATCCGTCGCCGTCCCGGTCTAGGTCGTGCTGATCTGAGAATGGGCCACCCGATGCCAGAAAGAAACGCTGAGCAGAAGCGGCCGAAGCGAAATCCGAACAGTCGTAATCAACTCCAGTTGTCGCTACGGCACCGGATCGATCATAAATGGCCTGGCCAAAGGCCCGGGCCGTTGCTTGGCCTAGGGGACGCGACCAACACTGTGTGATTCCACGTACGACGAGTTCCGCTTCGATCATCTGATTGCCCAACGCGTCGGAGGTGCCACGAGAATAGGACGCGCAGAGATCCGATGTGGTAGCGTTTTGCACTCGTGCGGATCGCTGGTCCTGAGGCAGCGCCGAGGGATTAATAGCGCAAGCCGAGACGACGGCGATAGTCGTGATGCAAACGGCCAATTTGATCATTTGAAGGTCGCCAATGAAGATGGTTGAGGTTACTTCAACAGATTTGGGCGACAAGAAGTAGCCCCAAAGGCGTTAGTGATCGGCACCCTGGATCTCTGCAGGTGATCGCCTACACATAAATGACGATTAAGCGCACTGAATGGCTTTTGCGCGAGTGTTCGGGGAAGATTGACGTGACACATGGAGGAAGCTGGCGCGTGCCCAAAATCACCAAAGACTGGGACACCCACAGCCCATTTGTCCTCGCGATCGTCATCGTGACGCTAGCACTCACATCGCCCCTTTTTGCCATCGACATGTGCCCGCAGAACGGGTCGCGTCACACCTGTATCGTCGATGGCGACACAATCTGGCTAAACGGAGTGAACTACCGGCTTGATGGCTTCGATACACCCGAACCGTACACCAACATCTGCGGAGGCCATACAGAAGTGGCTTTAGCGCATCGGGCATCCGCACGATTGCTAGAGTTGCTCAATTCGAATGAATGGCAACTATGGACGACAGGACAGCTAGACCGCTACGGCCGCGGGCTGGCGACAATTACGGTCAACGGTCGTGATGTCGGCGACATTCTGATTGCAGAAGGATTGGCGCGGTCGTGGCCAGACGGCGGAGAATTTTGGTGCCATTGATCACGGCCCTTACCGGACTCCCAATGCCGTGCTTGGATGCTGCGGTTGCAGCCCGCAAAGCAGACATTAAAATTCGTTTGGCATAGCGAGCGTTGCGCGGGTGCGAGTGTACCTGGTCTTACTTGACTCCAACCTCACAAACTCGACAGTCTCTCGGTGCGTCCAGAGCATAAGGCAGCGCCAGACGCACGATTTCACGTCTGCCGACAAGAACCGGCACCGGACCAATCCGGGAAAGGCCGAGACACCCTTGCACTGGAGAGCAAGATGCCATTCCCGAAAGCGCCTGTAGGCGAGCATGATCACCTGTTGGAAATCTACGAAACCGAAGTCGAGGTCGAGTATCGCGGCGAGCGGTACCGCGTTCGCGACAACGGCGCGGTCTATCGATTGAACGAGTTCCGGAAGCGCGCCCGATCCCTCGACAAGACATGGACCTTCGGACGCCAGAACCGCACGACCGGCTACCGGCTTTTGGCCGGTGTGCCTATCCATCGTATTGTCTGCTCTGCCTTCAACGGCCCACCACCTACTGATCAGCACGTCGTCGACCACATCGACACCAATCGGGCGAATAACAGGCCCGAGAACCTGCGCTGGCTCACTAGGCTGGAAAACGCACTCCTGAACGAAACCACCGCCCGTCGCATTGAGCTGGCTTATGGGTCGATAGAAGCGTTTCTCCAAGATCCGTCCAAGCCCATAACCGAGACAACCTTTCCCGACGTCTCATGGATGCGGACCGTGACCAAGGAAGAGGGTGCCAGAACCAAGTCCCGCTTCGAAGCATGGGCGAAGAGCGGATCGGTTCCGAGCGGCGGTGCAATCGGCGAGTGGCTTTACGGCACTCGTGAGCGAGCTGACTTCGAGCCGGAACCTGAAGAGTATGAAAGCCTGACGCCATCGGCGATCCAAGTGAAGTGGAGGGTCCCGACCGAGTTTCCGGGTTGCCCGGAGGCGATGTCAGAGGATGGATTGGAGCGATACGCTCAGAACCTCCGGTTCGGCGAGGTCTTCGCCCGAAACGACATCTACCAGAGCTTAGTCGTTCAGTGCGCGCTCGTCGAAGAAGGGCTGGTTGTTTTCACCCGCGCCGCGGAAGCTGACGCAATCAAGGACTGGGCTGTTGCCATGATCACGATCCGTGGCGAGCTGTTCGTTCACCGCAGCGAGCATCAATATTTCACACTTCAAGGTGCGTTAAGGACTTACTGCGAGCTGACTGGCGAGAGCTTGAATGAGAGCATCGATGACTATTCGTGAAGGGCATGCCACCCATTTTTCGTATGGCCTTCTTCCCAGCCTAAGTACCGCGACGTCCGAAAGGGTTATCATCCCGCAAGGTGACTTCTGCTCTCGAGTCTAGCGCTACGGCAATTCAGACGGACTGCAAAACGACGTGACCTGAGAAAGCAGCAACGCTGCAACAAACTATTGCATATAGATTTCAGATCTCGTATCTATGAAATCTATATGCAATCAGAGGCATTCATGGACAACAACGTCGTGCAGCTCTTCAACCCTCCGCCTCAGCCGCGGAGGATCGCTCAAGCCATACGTGTAGGTTTCTCAGAGCACCTGCAGGCCGAACACCTCATCGGGTCCAACAAGCTGACCGCGCAGCGATTTGTGATTGAAGCAGCCCATGCGACACGGCATGCGCACCTTCTTCAGACCCTACGAGATGCTGGCGCCGAGATAGTCTTGGACACAAATGTTGCAGAGCTAAGTGTGCCTGGCCGGTTTTCCGGATCGATGAAGGATTCGCCTTGGGCGGTTGATGGGCGGATGCTTGATGCGGATGACGTCAAGCCAGGTACAAACAAGAGCGTGATTGAACCTATCGCGCGCTTTGCAGTGAAAGAAGGTTTCACGGCCGTTCAAGCACCCACGCATTTTCTCGCGGATGAAAAAGTGGATTGGCTATCCGCCGACCTGCGATCGGCGGAAGCGCTGCGCATAGCTTTGGATCGTGAAGGTGGCTCACACATTGCCGTGGATTACCCGCTTATCGTTTCCTATGCTCAGCTTCGCAACCCGGCATTTCGGCGACTAGTCCGTGAAGGTCTCTCCAATACACCGGGCGACTACTTGTGGATCCGCGCCAGCGGTTTCGGCGGCAATGCCACGGCTACAGGCATTGCGCGGTACATCGAAGCTGTGCACTCATTTCATGACCTGGAGCGCCCCATAATGGCTGATCAGGTTGGCGGCCTTGCAGC
Source organism: Roseobacter sp. HKCCD6576-2 (assembly GCF_013179285.1). Taxonomy (GTDB): domain Bacteria; phylum Pseudomonadota; class Alphaproteobacteria; order Rhodobacterales; family Rhodobacteraceae; genus Rhodophyticola; species Rhodophyticola oceani. The sequence continues at coordinate 6,510 of NZ_WVNW01000012.1, forward strand.
AATGGCAGCATGCGCATTTGGTGCTACGAGTGGGTATGCCTCAGGCATAGATAGTAAACAAAAATTCGATGCCACATCTTGGCTCAAGACCGACAAACGTGGCGGAGGCGGAGGCGGCAAGAGGATCTACATTCCTGGCCTTGATCGGACGCTGCCAATTGAAGATGCGCGCGCAATGTTCAATGATGCAAGAACATCTCGTCAGTTTCTTGGATGCAGCGACCCAAGCTGCTGCGGAAGTATCGAGAAGATGCTTGCCAACCCAGAGGCTCATCGCTTGGTTCAAGAGGAGCGCGCTGTCGCGGCGCTCTCGAACACCCCAGAGTCAGTTCGTACGGATGAGTTCCGCAAGTACGTGGAGCAACGTCGCCAGGATGCGCAACGCTCCACTCGCTTGAAGAACGCGAGTGAAGCGATGCAGAAAACGTTGGCAGGATCAGCCAAGCGCCTTGAGTTGATTGAGGACCAACTCAAGGGGTTGCACGAACGTACTGGCCAACCAGGTTTTGCTCCTGAAGCCCTTCTCCGCGTTGGACAAGCGCCAAGCAAACCTGGAGGTTCGGAAGGCAAGAGCGGGAGGCAACCATGACCGCGATCGCTCAGAAGGAGACTGCTGTCAGCCGCCTTGTCGACGACTTAAAAATTTACGGAGGGCTAAAAGGTCGGGACATTGCGAACATTCTGAGCGTCTCTCCGCCAACTGTCACTAGGTGGAGTCAAGGCAAAGCCAGCCCCGAGATAGATAAACAAACTGCGATGGCTCAACTCCGTTGGGTCGCACAGCGATTAGCGGACTTCTACGAACCCGACGAGGTCAGGCTTTGGCTTCAGTCTCCGCATCCACAACTTGATGGAAGACGGGCCTACGATCTAATCGTCGAGGGTCGAACTCCGGAGGTTCTGGAAATCATCGAACGTCTAGACTCTGGGGTCTATCTATAAAGTGGCTGGGCTGGGGAGGCACGACGATCGGCTTCTAGATGCCCTAGAGGAGATAGGCCGGACACCTTACGAAGGGGTGATGTGGCGCGTTGTTCGCGCTGTTGATGATCGCTCGCCTCTAGATGGGTCCCGTGGTGCAGGGCGCTGGAATCCCAATAGTCTATCTGTGCTGTATGGCGCACAGGAACCCGACGGCGCTTTGGCTGAGATTCATCACCATTTGAGCCTGGGACAGCCGGTGTTTCCGTCGCGAATGCAGCACAATCTATTCGAACTTCAAGTCGACGTCGGTGAGACGCTCAACTTCGCCGACATGAATGCGCTTGCCAAGCTAGGGGTAGAAACTGAGCGCTATCGCGAGATGCTTTATGGCCGTTCCCAAGCAATTGCAGCTGCAGCCGCATACATGGGATTCCATGGCATCATCGCGCCTTCTGCGCGCTGGAGATGCCACAACGTGATCCTCTTCCTCGATCAAATCGAGGACATCGATGAAGCGATCAAGCAAGTAAGTTCGGAACCCGTTGACTGGATGGAATGGCGTGCGCGACACGCAGAATGATTTGTTCGCCGTGCGCGATTGCAGCCAATCCAAAGCACTTTCGGCAACTCGCTGGCTGGCCTTGGTGGACGATTGAATCCATGAATCAATCACGTGCTATGAAATATATTTTGAGGCAGAGATGCAGATTTCGCGAATAAGAATTGAGAACTTCAGGAATTTCTCGAAACTTGATGTTAGCGTCGGCAGTAATGTTGTGGTTGTCGGCGAAAACCGCGTCGGGAAGAGCAACCTGCTGTTCGCTCTACGGCTCATATTCGATCCGGCAATGCCGGACAGTGCGCGGCAGCTAGGCCTTTCTGATTTTTGGGACGGGCTCGCAGATCGTACCAAGGACGACAAGATCGTCGTGAGCGTCGAGATCAAGGAATTCGACAAAGACGAAGATGTGCTGGCACTTCTTACCGACTTTCGGCTCGACGACGATCCCAACAACGTTCGGCTAACCTATGAGTTGCGTCCGGTTCCAGACCTGGAGGACGATCCTGCGTCAGCCGATGACTATGAATTCATCTGTTACGGGGGTGAAAGCGAGGCCAAGCGTTTTGGTCATAGCATCCGTCGCAGATTAACGATGGACCTGCTGCCCGCGTTGAGAGATGCCGAAGGCGATCTGTCGGCGTGGCGGCGCTCCCCGCTTCGTCCCTTGATCGAAGAGGCCTTCCGCGAGATCGAGAAAGAAGACCTTGAAGAGATAAGCGACGCGATTGAAGAGGCGACCGAAAAGATCACCGAGTTTCCTGAGGTCAGCGAACTGGAAGATCGCATTGCCAAACTTTTCGCAGAGATGAGCGGCCCGAAACAGGACATCAAGCCGACCTTGGGATTTACCCCAACTGACGCCACAAGACTCTATCGTTCCGTCCGCCTGTTGATCGATGAAGGTGGGCGCGGGATCAGCGATGCCAGTCTTGGATCGGCCAACCTGGTGTTTTTGAGTTTGAAGACTTTGGAAATAAGGCGACTGATCGAAGAAAACCACCGGGATCATACGCTTCTCGCTATCGAAGAACCGGAAGCGCATCTTCACCCACATTTGCAGCGGTCGGTCTATCGCCACGTGTTCGAGGGCGGGAACGACAGCCCTCTTTCGGTATTGCTCACGACGCACTCGCCCCACATTGCGAGCGTTGCACCTTTGCGTTCGCTCGTGCTTCTGAAGGACGAAGGAGAAGATGGTACGTGCGGTTATGCAACGCAGGACATCGAACTCAGTGACGCGGAAGTAGATGACATCGCCCGCTACCTCGATGTCACGCGGGCCGAGATGTTGTTTTCGAGAGGCGTAATCCTGGTCGAAGGCGACGCCGAACGATTTCTGGTTCCAGCATTCGCTGAAACACTCAAGCAGCCGCTGGACAAGCTGGGCATCACAGTTTGCTCGGTGTCGGGCACTAATTTCAGGCCTGACGCACGCTTTCTTGGCGGGCTGGGAATCCCGTTTTCCATCATCACAGACTGGGACCCGATAAAGGACAAGAAGCCACTCGGCTTCAATCGTTCGCTCAACCTCGTAAAAGACATCTCCAAGCAGCAGAAGGTCAAAGAGCAGAAAAAGCTGATTGATGAGCTCAGGGAGTTCAAGGACTACGATGAATTCGGTGCGCGCTGCGAAGCGTTCGGCGTGTAACCTGCTGGGTGAAGCAGCCGGTACATCCCATTACCGGACCTTGGCCCTAGACAAGGATCGCATCGGCGCCGCTGCTGTTGGTCATGACGACCGAGACGGAAAACGGCTGCAGGGCCCGCTGGCAGTAATCCTCGACATAGAAGACCATGTTCCAGTTCGGCGGGATCACACGTTCGGCCCGCTGTTCAAGCTGCGCCATGTAGTTGAGGCAGGGCAGAACCCCGGTCGCCGTGAGGCGGACGAGATTGCTGCGCTGAACCCAATGTGCGCGATAGCTGGCGCAGCCCAGGACCTTGGTGAAAGTGTCCGACATGGCTTGTCCTTTCCTGACAAAGGCACCGCAGGGGCGCGGTTACGCGGGTTTGGCGACGGTGAGCGTCTTGATGACCCGCCCGCGCCACAACAGCGTGACGATCTCGATGGAGGGGTCGCCGAGCGGTTCTTCGTAGAAGGCCGCGTGGTACATGAAGGCCTGCGATCCCATCATGCCGGTGTTGCGCAATGTCAGATCGAGCGCCCGGAGACGTTCGGCCTGATTGTGCTCCTGCGACCGGCTGAGGACAGGCTGCTCATTGCTGCTCGGTGTTTCCACCGCGCCTTCGACCACCAGCCGCAGCCCCTCCGCATCGCGTTGGTCAAGTCGGGCGGCAAAGCCGCGAATCTTGGGCGGGATCGACATGGGTAGGGTCCTTTTCGGCGCGGTTTCAGAAGGCGAGGCGCAAATTGACGGAAATCTGATCGACATCCTGCAAGCTGCGGCGGTCGGTTCCGTTGCGGTAGCGGATGTCGAGCGAGGTCCGGCCGCTATCGGACAGCGGGATCGCCAGCCCGGCCTCGTAGAGGATCGCGTCCTCGTCGTTGATCAGATCGTAGAAGGCATCGACACCCAGGCTGATCCGCGGCGCCCGCTCCCCGCGAAACGTGTAGCCAACCCCCAACTCGGTGCCGACCCATCCGTATTCGGTGCCGGTGACCAGACCGGAATTGCCGGCCTCGACCACATGGGCGTATTCTAGCCGCAGGTTTGCGTTCCAATCGAACACCCCCTGCTGCGGTGCATCGAAGTACCCGTTGAGCCGCGCGTCGAAATGATAGGGCGTCCAGATCGCATCCAGACCGTAGATCTCGGCGTCACCGTCGAAATCGGTCCGGTAGTAGGGCGAAATCGAAAGCTCCTGCAGGTTGATAAGGCCCCCGTAGAACTGCAGTTCGATCTCCACGCCGAACCGCAGGTCGCTGACAGTGGCCCGGTCGTTCGACCCGGTCCCGCGGAACGACAAGTAAGGGGCAATGACATAGCCCGACAGCGCACCGTCCGGCAGCGGGTCGGGCGAGCCGACATAGAAACAACGCTGTGCGGTTCCCGGCACCCAGAACAATGTGCCCGCGACCTGCCAGGAGGTGACGCCTGTGGCCCGGTTGTCGGTCACGCTGAACAGGGCACCGAGGTCGGACGGCTGCGCCAGATTGCTGTTGAGAAGCGAGACATTGAGCGATTCAGCCAATTGCACCGCGCTTGAGGTGCCGCAATTCGCGGCCAGTTGATCATAGACGTCCTGCACATCGAACACGTCCAGCTCGATACTGGGCTCGTCGGAGTCGAGAAACTGGATGGCGCGCGACAGCTCCTGACCCCGCAGGCTCGGAACAAGCGCCTGGAGCGCCCGGGCTTCGGCGCCGCGTTCGATGAGGCCGTCGCCATCAACGTCCAGCGCCGCAATCCGGGCGGAGACATCGGCCTGGCCGGGCAGGGCCGTTGCGGTGACGGCGAGGCAGGCGGCCCAGAGCGTCCCGGCTGCGCGAGGGAGAGACCGATTACGCATAGACCAGCCTCCAGCCACGCGACAGGTAATCGTCGTAGATCGCCCCCAGAAGGACCTCCACATTGGGTTTCCACGGCACCTCACCGGGCACCAGCGTCAGGCCGTCTTCCTTAAACCCTTCGGAGCTGTTGATCTCGTCGAGAAAGCCAATCAGCGTCTGGCGCCCTTTACCGATATGGGTCGAAACGCGGTGATGGTAGGAGACCCGCTTGCCGCTTACCTCATGCAGGCGGGCAAAAAGCCGGTCGCGAATGATTTTGATGTCTCTGGTTTTCATTGCCGGGGTCCCCGCAGTCGAATGTCCTCATTGCGTGACCCGAGCCTGATCGGTGGATGTGAATTCGGTGTGATTTCCGCCAAATGCCACACCAGCCCTGCCACAAGGCCCTGATGCACAAGGCACCGTTGCCAAAAAGGTGACCCTACGGCAGGGTTTAGCGATGAACCTTTCGTTGCAATTCCTTCAATCCGCCTCGGAAATGCGGCTGCGAAAGGCCCGGGCGCTTCTATTCTTCCTGTTGCAGCCGCCCAATTGGACCCACCGAACAGAACTGATCGTCGATATTCTCTGGCGGCAGCCGGACATGCAGAAGGCCAATGCCTCCTTCCGTCAGACCGTCCGACATGTGCGCGGCGCCCTGTCCGCGATCCCGGAGGCTGAGGTTGAGACCGGCAGCGGGACGATCCAGCTTGCCGTGCCGGAGGGTTGGGCCCTCGAAACCGAGATCGCCGGTGGGCTGGCCGATGCCGAGACGTTGGAGGCGATGGCCGATGTGTTGCGGGGCTATCTGCAGCATATGGATCTGCTGCTCGGCCTCTCGGATGCATTTGACAGTTGGGTCGAGGTGACCCGGACGCAGCTGATTGCCGCCGCCCAGGCCGCACTGGCCGGGCATTTCGCGACGCCGCAGACCGAAACGGCCGCGCGGGCGGCGGAGCTAGCGATCACGCTTGAACCCCATGCGGAGGCAGCCGTGCGTTGTCTGATGCGCCACCATTGGGCCAATGGCGCCCCGACGCGCGCCATCGAAACCTATAACCGCCTCTACCGCAGCCTCGACGAAGCCTTCGACGCGGAACCGGAAGCGGCTACCGTCGAAATCCTTGCCGCGATCAAGCTGAACCCCGATGGCGGCGCGCAGGCCGCGATCCCGGCGGCGGCGCGCAAGATCCGGTTGCGTGTCGTGGCCGTCAGTGACCCGTCGCACACGCAGGCACCGGGTCTGGACAGCCTGCAGACCGTGCTCCTGTCCGACTTGCGCAACCGCCTGCAGAGTTTCCGCGAATGGCAGGTCGCCGAGGAGGACGCCGAGGAAGGCAGTGGCGAGGCTCTCACGATCGCGCTGACACTGCAGCCGTCGGGCACCACCTACCGATTGGCGGTGGCCCTCCGGGCTCCTGACGAGGCGGCACCGGCCCGGCTGATCGAGATCGAAGATCCGCATGTGGGCTGGCTCGACAAGGTCCGCGGGCTGACCGTTGAGATAGCGAATGCGCTTAAACTTGTCGCCGCAGACCGGCATCGTCAGGACCTCGCCTCCGACCTCTACGACCGCTGGCTTGGCGCCTTGGCGCAGATCGGCACCTGGGACAAAGCCGAGGAAGAACGCGCCATCGCAACCTTGCGCACCATCACGGCCGAGGCACCGGATTTCGCGCCCGCCCATGCCGAACTGGCCGGCATCTACAACGTGCGCCACGTGGTCTGGCCCGGCCTGCGCCTCAGCGAAGAGATCAAGGCCACCGCACTGTCCCACGCGCTCAAGGCGATCTCACTCGATCAGCTGGACACCCGCGCGCACCGGGTCTTGGCCTGGTGTTACTGCCACAGCGGGGCGTTCGATCTGGCGGAGTTTCATTTCGATCAGTCCCTGACGCTCAATCCGCAGAATCCGCACAGCCTGGCCTCCGCAGCACTTGGCTTTGCCTTTTGTGACAATCCTGACCGCACGCGGGACCAGATTGATGTGGTCACCCGGCTGCTGCCCGCGATGCAGCCTTTTCACATCGTCTATCTCGCCGCCTCGAACTACCTGATCGGCGAGTTTCAGACGGCCGCTTCGCAAAGCGCGGAAGGGGCAGAATTGATGTCGACCGCTGGCGGATGGCAGAGCGCGGCGCTGGCAAAGCTCGGACATCTGGACGAGGCCCGGGCCTGTTTTGAAGGCTATTGCGAGAAGATGGCCGCGCGGTGGTGCGGCCGGGATCCTGCCACGCCGCACCGGGTGCTCGATTGGTTTGTCACCTGTTTCCCGCTGCGCCACGAAACCGTACGCGTCGACTTGCGCGGCACGCTCTCACAGCTTCTGCCTGAAGCGGCCGAGCCCGGCGCCTCAGTTGCACATATTGGTGATGTAGATGCCGACGGCGCGGTGGAAGGCCGTGACCGGATCCCTTAGGACGTCTACCCCCCTCTGTCTCGCCGGGTTGTCGGCCTGCTGCTCATAGGTCTCGAAACTGCCGATTAGGTCGTCAAACTGCACGATCAGCCGCTCTTTCAGGGCATCGGTTAGCGGCTGACCATCTTCACCGGTCATCTCCCCTATGGCACCTGAGATGAGTTTGCTGAAATGCGCCCGCATCAGGATCAAATCCAACTCATAGGTGAGGGGCGGCTCAAAGCCCGGTCCTTTTGGATCCTGCGACAGCAGGTCCTGCCGCCAGGCAAGCGTCTCGGCGACCGGCACGACAAGGGTCCGCGTGTTTCGGTCCGTATCGCCGGTCACCTTGACCCGCGTATCCCAGTCGAGCCGCACCTCCGTGGCCTCCAGAATGCGGTCGAGTTCCGGGTCATTGGGATCATGCCCGTCCTCGGGCACCACCATCAACGCTCCGTGGATCTTTCTGACCGCGTCCCTATACAGTGGGTCCGCCGGATGCAGCGGGCCGGTTTGCGACAGCTCCACAAGCACCTCCCCTATCAGTTCCACCGTCAGCGGCGTGCCGGTCACGCCCTCTTTTTCCGGGGTCTCGTCGATCGAGCCGTCATCATGCAGGTATTTGACCCGGCCGTTTTCGGCCTGACGGCCGACAATGAGATAGCGGTCCAACATCACGGGTACTCCTTTTCCCTTATGAGCGTGATCAATTCCATCATACTGTTCGGACGGCTCAGCGCCTCCGACGGGGAGGGCGCGTTGACCACCTTGCGAAGACGCGTCTCCATCATGTTCTGAAAAAGGAGGCTGCCTAACGGACCGAAACGTCCCCCCTGCCCGTAAAGCTGCGCCTCGAGCATCAGCGCAAAGAACAAGGGACCGTTAGCGATGCTTTCAGGCGTGACAACGACCTCAAGTTTCGCCTCCGCGTTACGCGCCATCGTTTTCGGGTCCACCTGCTGCTGCGCGGCGGGCGGCAATTTCGCGACCGCCGTCTGGATTTCCTCGCGGTAGAGGCGCAGCGGACCGGTATCGGTCGCCGTCCCGAGATCAAGGTCGAGAACATGTTGGTGATCAATCAGAAGGTCTGGCGACATGCTGGCCGAGATCCCGGTTTTGCTTCCCCCTGCGCCATCGTCGAAGAACTTCGCCCAATCGAGCGCCCACCCACCGGTTTTCCGCTCTTTGTCGCGCAGCCCTTTCAGCAGAAGATTGCTCAGAGACTGGGTTTCGGTGCCGAAATCGTAAGACGAGCGCGGCAGGGCGTGAAAGGTCCGAAACACCCCGTGCAGCAGTGTGGTTTCCTCTAGGTCTAGAGTCTGCGTCCGGGCGATCTCGACTACACCCGGATCGACGAAGCGCGGTAGAAAATCCGAGCGGATCAGGTGATGCCAGACATTCACAACATGCGCGCGCGCGCCTGCATAGACCGCGCCGGGCGACTGGGCGGATACCGCAGTCCCGCCGCCCATCAGCGCGCTATACTCCTCTGCAACAAGATTGTGGAACTTCATCCAGATGACCGCCAACCGGTGCAGCATCGTGGTGTCGCGATTGCGCGGGTCGTAAAGCGCCCGGACACTTGCATCCCCTTTGCCCAGGGTCTCCGACAGGATCCTTCTCGGGGTGATCCGAAACCGGAACGTGTCGGGGTCAAAAAGATGCGGCAGCATCGCCGGCCCTGCGCCGTAGAGGGTTTCCAGCACAAGCGGGTTTTCGATGAGGTTGTAGCGTTGCGCGGATTGCACGGCCGGCACACCGTTCAACGGTCTGAGCTTGTCGCGCCCGGAATGAGGAACGTGATCAAGCGGCACGCTGTTACCGATGTCATGGGCGATCAACTGGCCGAAATAGGTATAGCCCACCGGAATTTGCTGCTTTTCTGCCATGCAAAAATCGCGCCACGCGCGTGTCGCGACATACCAGGGCGGCGGATCGCGCGGCGCCTCGAACGCGAGGTTCAACCCATAGTTGGGGCGTTCCTGGACCCCCAACATCCTGTCCTCGTCCCACTTGGGGTTTAGAATGCCCTTCCAGTCGAGTCCCGTCGTCGTATCTTCGGTGTCATCCGTCATCCTCTTCCTCCTCCTGTGATCCCGCCGGGCGCGTCATGAAGGGTCCGGCCAGGCCGCGGTCACGGCTGCGGTAGACCGCATCCGGCAGGCGACAGGCCCACACGGCGCGGCCGTCTCCGATTGACAGATCGTCAAAGTTCACCGACGGTTCCGATCCGAGGTGATCAGGCATAGCGGCCTCCGGTTCGTCCGGCTCCCGCGGGTCACTCGGGTCGAGCAATCTCGGACAGTGCGTCTGGTACGCCTCGATCACTCGTTCCACGGGCCGCACATCCAGATCGGTGATTCCGGCGCGCGATCCGACGAGCCCTTGCAAATTCACTTCCATCAGCAGCATTTCACGGCAGGCATGGCGCGCCGCGTCGGCAACCGAGGTGGCGGCCCCGAACCCCAGGATCGGCTCCTGTCCCTGCCGGGTTTCGGATTTGCAGATCACAACTGCGATGTCCGCATCGTAGTCGAGCCGCCAGAACGCCGAGCGCCGAAGCAAATAGGCCCCCTGGCGCAGCCGCCGCAGCGTGAGCGCCAAACCGGTCTCCGAAACCCAGGTGTCGGGCAGCGTGCGGGCCGGGATGTCCCCTTGCCACCAATGGCAAATGGCGATTCGTTCATGGGCCTCCCAAAGCGCACGCCGCTTGGCACGTTCCGGCTCGGGGTCAGCCGCAACACCGTCAAACTCGCTGCTACTGCGCACCAGGCCGGGGGCGTTCGTGGCCGCAGCGACGGCCCGAAACTCCGCTGTTTCGCCAAGGCAGCGGCTCAGTGCCATCAGCCTGTCGCACCCGAGTCCGGAAGCAATTGCGCCATTCGCGAGACGGGCCTGCAATATCGCAGCCCTCGGAGCGTACATCGAGCTAATCCAATGGTGTTCGAACCATGCCTGCATGAGTTCGCCGTCGCGCTCAGCGTCGTTCCATTCATCTTTTTCTGGTGTCATGTCTCCGGCCCAAATCAATCCTTGAGTACGCACTGGACCATACCCGTTTCGCAGTGTTTTCGGGGAAACCTGTGATCTTGATGTGATTTCACTATTTGCGGCTTCGTTTCTTTGCTGACGGCAAATTGTTCAGTCTACGAATAGACAGGTTTTGTAGCCAAGCAACCGAGCAGCCAAGAATACGGTCGACAGGAGCTCAGAGCGAGCTTTTCCTGGGATTGATCAAAGATACTACTAGTTGTCACTTACCCGCTCGCGCCAAACATGCTCGACAGTGAGGTTCAGTATTGACGGCCCAGAGCTGACATTCGTTGGAGAGAACCATGCCGCAGCGCAGCTTCCGGGAAGCGGACGTTGAGCATCGTTCCAAGGAACGAATACGCTCGGGTAACGATAACCGAGAATTATGGTACCGAGTCATGGCCTCTCGAAGGGTCAATTTCGCGAATGCATCGCTTCATTTCGAGATCGATCCGCGGCGGTAGTTTACGGGTTTTCTCCGTCGGGAAAATTCACGCAAGTCTGGTATGACCAGTGGCGCAGTGCCGTTATCTCTTCCTATGGCGCTGCGCTCGAAGAACTTGGACTGCATCCTTACTTTGTCGATGCTGCATCGTTTGCACGCCAAGCATTGGATGGTTCTCTTCCAAAGGTTACTTGCGCGTTCAACCTGAATGCCGGCATCACTCCGATCCATCATTGGAGCATGGTTCCATCCGTCGCCAGCTGGTGCGGTATCAAGCCCTTTTCCGATCAGCGGAGCACATACAGAGAGCCCAAAGTGGCGGACAAGCGACGCCCGTCGACAGAGAATGTCACGAAGCTTTGGCTGGTTGGCGCGCTCGTCTGACAACGCATGGCTTGGGTGTTTGTAAGCGGCGAGGAACGATTGTGGGTCCCATTATCGTTACCGCTCAAAAGGGCGATTTAGGCACAGCGGCCCTTCCGTTCTGAACTGGCTGAACCAGACCACAGGAGTTCATCAGGCATCACCTAGATCTTGCTGCCACCAGCTGCACCTGAGGCGATGAACGCGGCGCGGGACACCAGACCCTGCAAGCCTATGCGGAAGAACTTGGTACTTTTGCCGGTGTCACCAATCATTTCCGGCTCAGTGATCCGCTGACCAGAGATTGGACGCGACCCTATTTTCGGAATCGTCGGTAACTCTAATTTATCAAACTCCAGCAACTGCGCACACCCAAGGGAAAACATGGACGTGATGCGTGAGAAAACGACTGAGTGTCAGCTGCACCGTGGCAGGCTCAGCAGGTTGTTCGGTTCATCGCCGTCTGCTTCGGTTTTCAAGTACTTCTTCCCGTTGCGACTTGCGACGATTACCCAAACCGACTTGCCATTGGCCGTGGTCCAGAATCGCCATCTCCCGTCCTCGATGCCCTTGATGGCCACGTCGAGTTTAATGCACCAGGCTCCCCCGGTATTCGCCGCGCCCTTAGCCCCACCGATGCTGTCGATCCGGCGGTCGGCATCGGCGCCGTCCGGAATGATGCAGGTAACCTGATGATCCTGAGGCATGCCTTTGTCTCCTTCTTCTAGGCCGCTTGATCGCCCCGCCATTCACGACGACGATGTCTGCTCGGCAAAAGATGCACCAAAACGGATGCTTCGCTTATCGCCATGCCCACTATTCGGTTCGCTTGACCTCGTAGGTCTTTCAGACAGCATGGTCCGCTGCGTTTTTTGCACGACTTATCAACACGCGCTATCCAGCCGCCCCCGGGCGCATCCTGACGGCGAGAAGACGGGGGCAACCCATCACCGGTCCCATCGCAGTGAAGGCACTTGGACAAACCATCTCCAACTACGCCCCACCCATCACAATGATCGCATATCTCCTGATGCGCTATTGCGTCTACCATGTCGTTAGTTCGTTTTATTGTACCGCAAAATGGCCGCCTACTGGTCCAACCCGAGCTGATCCCGCAAATGTTGGTTTAGTCGTGTTTGCCAACCCTTGGGGTCTGGCGAGCGCAGGGCATTCAGAACATCATTGTCCAGCTTGACAGTGACTTGAGACTTGTTTGATCCTGTAGGGCGACCACGCCGCCGGGGTGTCGCGTCAGGTGCTGCTTCCCATGTGTCAGGGTCTTTCGTGATGCGGGCGCGGATTTCAGCGTCCTGCTCGGGGGTGTTGTCGGCGATATTCGGTGCTTTAGCCATTGTGAAATTCCTTTCTCCAGATTTTGATTTCGGTGTTGGTCGCCGGACGCAAGGACACGATGCGAATTGTGTTCTCGCTACGCTCAACCGTCACGACTGCCGCCAACGTCAAGTCAATCGGACCGATCCACAGTTCGCGCTGTTCATGATCAACGACTTGGGTGTCCACACACAGGGCAAAGGTCCAGTCAAAGCGGTCCATCGCATCAAAGGACAGGCCATGCTTTTCTGCGTTGATGGCATTCTTGGCGCTGTCCCATTCATAACTCATCGGCTTGTTGATCCCTTTGCTCCCATATTTAAAGTAACGCCTTTTATTCGGAGTGTCAATATTTAAAGTAACGCCTTTTATTTGAGGCCACCATTTCTGTGCGCCAAATGGCCGACTGGATCATGCGGGCGTCCGGTGGGGCCGGAACGCAGAGGAGGACCGCGCTTGCACGGTTGGGAATCAGCGTGAATCTGCCAAGAGAAATCGCCGACCACCCGATGATCGGAAAACAAGCGCAGCCGCCTTTCATGGCGACGCAGCAACACTCAAATCGTCAGATTTGCCAGAGCGTCAGTGGAGGCAGGTCTGTCTGAACCATCGATGTGATCCTTGCCTCAAGCAAGGACCTCCACTGAACCTTCGATACGGTGCCGGAAAATGAGCATTTGATTGTGAGCATAGACAGCAAAAGTGGCAGGCCCGCTCATGGGGCCTACCGGACGTCTCACTCAGCACATGCGTCATAGACAACTTCTGTGCTGCCACAGCTCAGGCAACGATGCTCGATTTTCCGTGCAACGCTCACGCCCCCTTATTGCCGTAGAGCGCCCGCGCGGTGGCATCTATGGCGTCAAAGGCGGCCTGAGAAAGCGCCTTGTGATCCTCGGTTGCGATTTCAGGCAGTTGCATGAACGCGGCACAGTCTTCACGGAATGACTGGTAACGCACGGGATCGTTCAGAAATCCGGCAGCATCGGCCGCGCCGCGAACCAAGTCCATCAGACCGCAACCCATGCCTCGTCGATCAGGCCGCAATCTGTGACTGCGAAGCCGTGCCGGACCTCTGCCATTGCCTTGCGGTATGCGGCGTTGTGCTTTACTGCCTGCCAATAGGTGGGGTCATTCGGTTTTTGAATTCCGATTTCAGCCATTTTCGTTTCCTTTCCTTGAAAGAGGTTTGTGGACGGTCCTTTGCAGGACCGTCCATTGTTTTGCTCACTCGGCGGTGAACTCGCCGACCTTGATGCCGTTCGCTTCGGCCTTTTGACCAAGGTTTATCGCAACGCCATTGCCACCGAAGATCAGGGCGCCAATCGGCTTGGCCGCAATGATCGCATCGTTGGCTTTGAATGGAGCGGCTTTACCGTGGCCCTGCCAGTTTGGCCGAAAGAGGATCTGGCGAACCTTGTTGTTGCGGGCCCATGTGGCCGCAATGCGTTCCACACCCTTGCCATGACCTTTGTGGCAGAGAACCATGTCGGGATACTTGGCAAATGTCTGGTCCAGAATGCGGTAGATTTCGCGGCAGTCTTTGGCGTCAGCATCGCCGGTGATGGCAATCTTCGGTCCCTCGACCTTGTTGCGCTCGGCCTGTTCGCGGTCGTGTCGGTTCAGAAGCTCTTTCGCTTCGAACACTGCACCGGTTGCCTGCGCGTCTTTTGTGGTGCGGCTGCCGGTGACGGGCGTATAGGCTTGCCCGGTCTCGATTTCGTAGCACTTGGGCGGCTTGAGGAAGCTGGAAGGGGCGGTAGCGCCGCCCCAAGGCCCGCGAGGGGCTTATTCTGTGACGCTGTCATCCTGATCACCAGCCTTTGGTTCAAAGCCTACGAGTTCATCAACGGCGACGGGGAAGTCGAGTTTGATGTTGAGGACTTGTCCTGAACCATCTGCGCGATCGTTGAGGAAGGCGACACCGACCCGGCGGTAGGATGTCTTTTCGGCCCCGTTGGATGTGTAGGTGACGGGTACAGTGATATTGAAGCGGTTAGTCATGATCGATCTCCTTGTTTCGATGGGGCTAATAGAGGCAGGGGCGTCAGGGCGTGATGCAGGCTGAAATGCGGAGGGTCCGCTGCTTGCAGTGGAAACCGTATTTCTGCTTGCCGAGGCTTTAGCTAAGGGAACATCGCGACCGCACCTGCCTAGACACATCGTTGAGAAGCAAGGAGGGCGTTCATGACGTGAACGCCGATATTGGTGTTCCTGTTACCGTTCCGACGGGACCGAAAACTGCCTGCGGAGCGAAGTGACCTGAGGATTGGTCGCGTAGAAAGCCTCAGGTCCGGTGCGTAAACGGGTCGCCCGGCCGTTGTGGGACGTGTGATTGATATCCGACTGTGAGCCGGACAGCGTTATTGATACGCCAGCGTGTTTGGGTCGTGATGGCACTTCGTACATCCGAGCAAAACCAAGTCGCCACCAGCACGTGTCGCGGACAAGCAGTCTGATACAATCAGTTCGCGCTTGCGCGCATGGGGACCCGCCCGGCGCAGGGGGGCCTGACTATATTTTCAAGGTAGCGCAGCAACTATGAAAATAAGGAAGGGGCCAAGGCGCGTCCCCCTCCATGATATCAACCCAGTGGTTCGTTGCATGTTATGCTGACGAATGCTTAAGCTGAGCCGATGACGCCTCTGGCCGAACCAACCCACCGGCCCATACGGCCTAACTTGAGAAGAGAGAATATCATGAACAAAGTTGACCTGATCAAAGCAATCGCCGCCGACACTGGCGAGACAAATGCAACCGTTGATGCGGTGCTCAACTCGCTGGCGAACACCACATCAAAGGTCCTCGGTGAGGGCGATGAGGTGACCATCCCAGACATCGTCAAGCTGGGCACCAAGCTGCGCGCCGCCCGTACTGGCCGCAACCCGAGGACTGGTGAACCGATCGCTATCGACGCCAAGACCATAGTGACCACAAAAGTGCTCAAGGGCCTTGCCGATCATGTAGCCTAGCCGTGCCGTTGAATGAGTTTGAGGTTTTCGACTGCTATATGTAGCAACCTGGCCCAACTGCACCGAACGTGCAGATAATAAAGATGGTCATGCCCACCTCCTCCTGGGCATGGCCGCTTTCTTCTGCGCCCCAGTATCGCGCGCGGGCATGGTCATCCCCGCCTCATCCGCGAGGATCCGAACCGCTTCCGTGAAGCCAACATTCTCGGTTTCGCGCACAAACGAAATCACATCTCCCGTCGCGCGACAGACAAAACAATAATAATACCCTTTGCGATCATCGACGTGAAAGCTGGCGGTTTTTCCTGGTGAAACGGGCACGGCGCCCATAAATCACCCTTCCCTTGGTTGGACTTACGCTGATCCCACGTGACTTTGCGCCCGATGACCTGCCCAATGGATAGCCGCGCGCGAAGCTCGTCCAGAAATTCTGGTGGTAGTAAACCATTCATCATTGCAACACAGCCGAAATGAGCAAAGCACCCTAGACCTGTTTCCCCGTTCTTCTCTTCTAATGCACGGTCCAACTCGGCGTGTGATCTGGCTTCTGAAACACAATAAGGTGCTGCCATTTCTGGCAAGGCTTTAGTGCTTTTGCGACTGTCGCGGGAGGAGGTGCAACAACCGCTATGCGGAGATCGGTCTCTCAGGAGGAGGATGAGATTACGAACCCGTTGAATGTAGAATGGCGCTGTCCTCCGTCTTGTCAGCGGATTTTGTTCAGCAGCCACGCGTCAAACGCTGCGCGTTGTGATGCGCTCATGCGGAGTCGAGCAGTTTTGATGGCGTCTACGGCTTTGTCCAAATCAGGGGAAGACGAGCCAGAGCGCTCGGTTTTTAAGACATATGCCGCCCGATCTTGCGCCTGCCAGTTTGTGCGCTCTTGGCCCGATAGTTCGCCGACTTTCGCATCCGACCAGGACTTCGGAAAGTGCTTGCCTATCTCGTACGTACTGCCGACCCTGGCACCTTGAAAAGTTGACGCTTTTGCCTTTGGGTAGGCGTCGTCAACAACGCCATCGAGCTGCCATGGAGCAACGGACAGGCCGAAGGCCAGATCAACCGCCTCAAGACCCTCAAGCGTGCAATGTACGGCAGGGCGGGTCCCGAGCTGCTGAAGGCACGAATGCTGCCACGGATCCACACAAAGTGAGGAAGACCCGGTCCGCCTCGAGGGCGGCGCCGACATCGGAGCGAAACTGCGGCCGGAGGTTGCCAGCGAAACGCGACAACCGGCGGAGACGCAGGACATTCGTCAGGATCGAGACAAGACGGGCAAGCAGAAGCACCGGCGCCAGCGCGATGTTGGCCGGCGCCCGCAGGAGGTCCCAACCGATGGCATGGCGATGCAGGCGCAGCGCGTCGGACAACCGGTAATGCCGCCTAACGAATCCATCGATCAAGGCAAGATCGCCTTCGGTGTCTGTGGTCGGTTGGCCCACTACTGCCCCCGCCAGAAGCGCGTGCAACGTACGACTGCGCTGTGAGCCGGACAAGCGAAGGTCTCATTGGTGCTCGCTACTGTCGGCGCTCCCTCGTAAGGGTTGCAGCCGAACTTGACGATGGACTGCATACCAGATGTAGTATCATCACCAGGCCCTTTATCTAATTGTTGCATTTGTTCCTGTAATGTTCTAAATTGGAAGCAAGCATTTGGAGGATGCCTGCATGGCTACGATCACGCTGCCCGCGACGCCCAAGCAGATCGCCTACGCACGCCAGATTGCGTCGCGCCAGAACGTCGTGCTGCCTTGGGACGTCCAATCGGACCGGGCAAAAATCAGTGCCTGGATATCGACGAATACCGGACTGAAACCGGTTCTTGATCCGCGACCGTCGTCGAAGCAGGTTGCCTTCGCTGAGCGATTGGCGCGGCGGCGCCATGTGTCGGTTCCTGACGAATGCTTCAAAGATCGCGGTTTGATGTCGCGTTGGATCGATCACAACAAGGCGTAGTCGACGCTTTCCTAATAATCGAAGCTCTCAAGCACCTAGCCAGAGATCGATATGGCGGCTCCATTATCGTGACCGTTGCGAACGGCCCAGAGCATGCGTAATTGGGCAGACCCTGAACTGAGGTCGAGCTCCTGGTAGGATCACAGGAAATCTGTGGAAAAGGGAGAATGACGATGGAGTACTTTGCTGGGCTAGATTTGTCGCTGCGATCATGTGCGCTGTGCATTGTTGATGCGAGGGGGAGCGTTGCATTTGAACGTGAGCTGGCCTGCGACGTCAACGCAAGGGCAAACTCACGGATCGCGAACTTAGCGGACTAGGCCGTGTCTCGTGAGGAAGGCCCACTCGCTTTAGCGCCGGGGGTATACTGTTGTGGTTGCGACCCCACAGTCCTAGTGACCGTCTTTCGCAATTCGAATGTTCAGAAGAACTTGTCGCCTTTCTCCTCGCGCGACGTCAATCGCCCTGGCGATAGCAGAGGGCAGCTCTTCGCCCTTGCTCACCGTCTCGGTGTAGGCGCGACTGGCTTCACCGGTTTTCGTGAAATCTGGGATCGGCGCAAGCGAGGTGAGTGGGACATCGTTGGACTTCGATGCGCGCCCGCCTTTGTAGAGACCGGAAACCGAGCGTCGAACAGCCCCCCATTCCTCGTTGTTTAGAACAAGGGTGATAACGGGTAGGTCGAGCGCTTCGCAGAGCTGATGGCATGCCGTTGGATTTGCGAACATGTAGCTGCCATCCCCCATCGTGGCAAAAACCAACCGATCCGGATCGGCGAGTTGGGCGCCCATGGCGGCAGGCAAGCCCCAGCCCAATCCGCCGGAATGAGGCTCTTGGATATAGCTTTGGAAGTCGTCCAACTGCAGCGGCGGCAGGGGACATCCGAGTTCGTGGATCACCGTTGCCTTTTGCCCTCGGACCGCCTCACCAAGACAATGGGACACCCACGCCTTGGTCATTGGTGAGCGGCAGCCCGCTTTGGCCTCGTCAGCAACGCGCTGACGTTCCGCGTCTGACGCAGACACAATCCGCTTTCGGCGGGCCTCAGTCGTGGCCGGGTCCAACGGCCCGTCTTCCACCGCCGAAATGAGCTCCAGAAGCGATTGCGCTGTATCGCCGCTTAACGTCACGTCCGAGCGGAAGGAGCGCATCGGCGAGGACCGCGCAAACAGGGGATCCGGGCCCAGGTGGATGATCTTGGCATCCGGGGCGGGGGAGGCGCGATCCGGCCACCAGGGCGCAAGCGCGTCAATCACGAGCACAACATCGGCCGCCAACAAGAAATCGTCGGGGAACCAACCGATATGCATGTCGCTCGACATCGGAATTGAGATTTGGTTCGCCCAGTAGTGCGAGACCGGTATGGCGCGGGCTTCGACGAAGCTCGCCAGCGCGTCAAACGCGGCTTTTGTCCCGACACCGCGCTGGGCGATGATCAGGGGACGTTCTGCAGTGGCCAGCAACTCCGCCGCTTGGGCCAGATCTTCGCGCGCTGGAGCGGTTCGCGCCGCTTGCAGCTTAGACGCCTCTTCCAATCCGTCTGCCGGACAGGGGTCACAGAGCACTTCTCTGGGAAGACTCAGGTATACCGGCCCCTTCGGCGTGGAGTTCGCAATCGACCAACCCCGATCAAGAACATCCGAGACCTGATCGGGAAACCGAAGCTCGTAGTCCCATTTGCACGCCTCACGCACCAAGGCGGTCTGGTCGTACATTTCCTGGCCCCATCCAATGGGCACCGTTCGGGCCCCAAACCTTCCACCCTCGGCGACCGGTGTCCGGCCTGACATCACGAACATCGGGATCTGGTCGCAGGCCGCGTTGATTACACCTGTGGCGCCGTTCGACAGCCCCACGTTCGTATGCAGCATCACCGCCTGCGCGCGACCCGAGATCTGATAGAAGCCGTGCGCCATACCGACCGCGACATGTTCGTGGGGCACGGTGATCGCCTGCGGCAGGTCGATCCCCTTGTCGCGCGCTTCGATCAGCCCTTCGATGATCGGTGGAAAGTCCGTTCCCGAATTGGCGAAGACATACTCGACCCCCAGCGCCTTCAGCTTTCCGAAGAGCGCGCCGCCGGCGGTGACTGAGCTTTGTTCCTTCATGACATGCGCCTCAGATCGGATAGGTCTGATTTGGGTCTTCGATGGTGATCCAGCGAAGCTCGGTGAACTCATCGATACCGGCGGTTCCCCCAAACCGGCCGTAACCGCTCGCCTTGGTGCCCCCGAACGGCACTTGGGCCTCGGCCCCAACGGTCGGACCATTGATATGCGCGATCCCAGTGGTCAGTCGTTTGGCGACCTCCATCCCGCAACCGATGTCCTTCGTAAAGATGGCGCAGCTCAGCCCATATTCGGTGTCGTTGGCGATCTCGATGGCGTGGTCTTCGTCCTTGGCCCGAACCAGCGCGGCGACCGGGCCAAATGTCTCCTCCCCGTAGATCGCCATATCGGACGTCACTCCGACGACAACAGTGGCGGGCATGATGGTCCCATCAAGCGGTACGCCACCGCCGATCGTGCTCGCCCCTTTTCCGACAGCGTCGCTGATCAGCCGATCGACGTGATCGATGGTGTCGCGGTCCACCACCGATGCGAGGTTCTGTTCGTCCGCCGGTACGCCAACAGAAAGAGTTGCGATCCGTGCGCGCAGGGCTGTCTCAAACGCATCTGCAACCGCATCGACGACAATGATCTTCTCCGTCGACATGCAGATTTGGCCCTGATTCATGAACGCCCCGAAGGCAGCTGCGCGGGCGGCGGCCTCGATATCCGCATCTTCGAGCACCAGCATCGGGTTCTTCCCGCCCAGTTCCAGAAGGCAGGGTTTGAGGTGTTTCGTGGCGCGCGCGGCGATGATCTGGCCGACGCGGGTTGAGCCGGTGAAGTTGATGCGGCGCGTCAGCGGGTGGTCGATAAGCGTATTGACGACCTCGGGCGCGTCACCGGCCGAATGTGTGATGATGTTCAAGACCCCGGGGGGCAGACCGCCATCTGCCATGCAGTCTCCGATCAAGCGATGCAGGCCCGGGCATTTCTCTGAGGCCTTCATCACGACCGTGTTTCCGCAGGCAAGCGGCATCGCAAATGACCAAACCCCTAGAACTATGGGCGCATTCCACGGCGCCATCCCGACAAGGACGCCAACGGGTTGGCGATGGGCCATCGAAAGCATGCCCGGCTTGCTTGATGGGATGATCTCTCCCTTTATCTGGGTGGTCATGGCCGCCGCCTCACGGAGGAAGCTCGCCGCGAGTTTGACGTTGTTTCGGTACCACAGCAGCGTGCTGGCGGTCTCGGCGATGCCAAGGGTTACGAACTCATCAACCCGCGCTTCCAACGCATCCGCGCAGCTGTTCAATACCTTGCGTTTCTCTTCGGGACTGGTCGATGACCAGGTGACAAAGGCGTTTTGCGCCGCCAGAACCGCCCGATCGACGTCGGCGGATTTCGCGGCAGCGGCTACGGTGACCGCCTCGCCTGTAATCGGCGACCGCCGTTCAAAGGTTCCACCGTCAATGGCCGGTTCGCTCTTGTTGTTGATGTGCAGCGAGACCTCGAGAGGGGCCATCAGGCGTACCTCAATGGTCGGGGGCCGGGCTCGATGGCGTCAAGCATCGCCTGATTCAACTGAAACAGAAGGTCTGACTTCACCCTGGAAGATGATGGATCGTCCCAGAGATTGTGGGTTTCGTTCGGGTCGGCGGCGATGTCGTAGAGTTCGCCATCCTCGGCGCCCTTGTAGATCGAAAGACGATGGGTTTCGGTTACAAGGCTCCGGATATTCGGGATCTTTGAGAAGCCCGGGTAGATCTTGTTTTCCTCATGCTCGATCAACACGCACTCGCGGGGCGAGGCTGTCTGGTCGATTTGCGGCAGGAACGACCGCCCCTGCATCCCAAAGTACGGCAGGACACCGCAGCGTTCGAGGATCGTCGGTCCGATATCCACCGAGGCCGCCAAACCCTTTGCCGTCGATGGGCCCTCTTGCGTCGGATCGACCCAGATGAACGGGACCTTGTTCACCGAGACATGCGGGAATGGCCCCTTCAGCAACAGTGAGAATGCACCCATGTAGTCGCCGTGGTCGGAGTTGAAGACGATGATGGTGTTGTCGGCCTGACCGCTGTCTTGCAGCGCCTTTAGGATTTCCCCAATGGCATCGTCGATCATGGTGATCATACCCGCGGTCAGGGCCATGGCTTCCTGGATCTGGCGCTTGGGGGCCATGAAGGCCTGTTGCTGGTTCGCCGGGACCACGCCTTGCTTTAGCAAATCTCTCCAAGCCTTCACCTGCTTTGGCGGGTTTTTGTGTGCCTCGAACGGCAGATCGACGGCGAAGTCATCGGGATCGTACATGTCCCAGTACTTGCCGGGCGGGGTAAACGGATGATGCGGGTCCGGAAAGGACACGAAGGCGAAGAAGGGCTGGTCATCGCCGCTTCTGTCACCGAGATATCGCTTCGCCTGATCCCGAATATAGGACGTCGGGTACAGCTCCTCGGGGATGCCGGTGCGAAACGCTTGGGGGTTGGTATAGGTATGGGGCAACTGGTTTGAGTGGTCCCGCAAGCTGGCCCACTCATTGGTTTGTTGCCTGAGCCACTGAAGGTAATGGCCCCCACATTGGTCGCTGTGGTTGGTCACCATCCGGACATGGTCGAACCCATAATAGGGCATCGCGACCCCGTAAGCAGACGGGTCCTCATAGGTTGATGGCTGCTCGGCCGTGTAGACCGCTCCATTGGCCTTTCTTGCCTCGGGAATGCTCTCGTTCACATCGAGGGTCCGGCCCTCGAGGTCAATCGGTCTGTCTGTGAAGGGCTGGAGATGGCTCTTTCCGATGGAGGCCGTGTGGTATCCGGCGTCTCTCAGAAGATCGACAAACGTGTTCGCGTCCTCCGGCAGCGGCAACCCGTTGTGCCGCAGCCCGTTCACCGAGGGGTACCGCCCGGTGAAGATCGCGCCGCGATTTGGCATGCACACGGGCGTTGTCACGTAGAAGTTCGTGAACCGCGTGCCGCGTGCGGCAAGTCCGTCGATGTTCGGGGTCCGCACAACCGGATGTCCCGCATAGCCCAGCCAGTCGGCGCGATGCTGGTCCGTCATGAAGTAGAGGATGTTGGGGCGTTTGCTCATGCGGTCGCGGGTCCCTTGCAAACCATCCGGTGCAGGATCACCAGCCCGATGGAGGCGAGCAGGGCCGGTCCGCTGACAAGCGGATCGGGGTGTATCAGCGCCAGTCCCGCCACGATCCTCAGCCCGGCCTCCCAAAGCGTCATGCGCCGCGCATCGAACCGGCTGCAGGCAGAGGCCAGCATGTAGATGAGGGCGGCCAGCCGGACCAACAGGTAGAGAAACGGAACAAGGCTCCACTCCGCGCCTGCCTCGGGCATGATCAGCATGACCGGGTTGAAGGCGAACAGGAACGGAATGGCAAAGATAACGATACCAATTCGTGTGGCCTGGACGGCCGTTCCCATCGCCCCGCCGCCGGAAATCGACGCCGCCGCGAAGGCGGCAATCGCCACCGGCGGTGTGATCGCCGACGCCACGCCGAAGTAGAAGACAAAGAAATGCGCGGTCAGGTCGGTCAGCCCCAGGCTCGTCAAGGACGGACCAAGGATGATCACGATCGTCAGGTAGGCGGGCAGCGTCGGCATCCCCATCCCCAGGACAAGCGCCGCAAGCGCCGCGAAGACCAGGGCAAGCAGCAAGCTCTCGCCCGCACTGCCGCTGATGACCTTGGCGAATTCAAGCGGCAGGCCCGTGGCACCGAGAACCGCGATGATCAGGCTGACCGTGCCGATCGCCATCAACAACCGCCCAAAGGTGATCCCGCCATTGGCGAAGCTCTCGGCAACGGTCATGGGCCGTTTCCGCATCTCCGGATTGAGAAAGCTGAGGATCAGAAGGCAGGTCAGCGCAATCATTGCAGACCCGGCCGCCGAGAAGCCGGACAGGAGCGCAATCACCACGATGGTGACCGGCATGATGACGAGGATGAGGTTGATCCAGTCCCGGGTGGTGATCGGATCAATCTCTTCATCCTCGGCCACTTCAACGCCCAGAGAGCGTGACTCGAACACCACCGTCGTGAAGAGCGAGGCATAGTAGGCCAGCGCCGGAACGATCGCCGCCGTGATGATGATGAGGTAGTCGACCGAGATGAAGTCGGCCATCACGAGCGCCGCCGCGCCCATGATCGGGGGCATGATCTGCCCGCCGGTGGAGGCCGTCGCCTCGACCCCGCCTGCAAATGTCGGCCGGAACCCGCGCCGCTTGATCATCGGGATGGTGATGACGCCGGTGCCGACGACGTTGGAGACGGCGGATCCGGAGATCGTGCCAAACAACGACGAGGCCATGATCGCGGCGTGAGCGGGGCCGCCACGAAACCTCCTCATGGCATGGAAGCTCAGCTTGATCATGGATCTGCCGCCCCCGGTCCCTTCCAGAACCGCGCCCATAATGATGAAGGGAAAAACGGTGTTGATCAGGATCGCGAGGATGTTGCCCATAACACCGTCGCCCGTGTTGTACCAAAGCTCAGCCGGCGTATCCTGGGTGAAGTCCATGCCTGCGTGCCCGAGGATGCCCGGCAGGTGCTCTCCAAAGAAGAAATAGAGCAGGGCAAGCGTACCGACGGTCGCGAGCGGCAGACCCCAGATGCGCCAGCAGTAGTAGAGGATGATTAAGCAACCTGTGATGGCCATCCAGGCGTGGAAGTCTTGAAAGAAAAAGAGACCGACGTCCTCGATGCGCGTTACGGCGATATTGAAGGACCAGAGCGCGTAGAGGGCGACGAGCACCAGCGCAAAGTTGAACAGCGTAACGGCAATCGCCAGTGGTGAGCGAGAAAACTCCGAGATCACCAGAAAGGAGATGACAAGCCCGACAGCGAAGACGCCGGGGTGCAAGTCAGCCGCCCGAATGACACCAATCGAAGGCAACGGGCCGAAGTCCGGCATCGCGTTCAGGTATCCAAGAAGGGCGAACGCAAAGCCGATAATCAGCAGAATCCGGGCCTTGAGCGGCCGTTGGGTTTCGGCGGCTACATCCATGCGATGCACCTCTCGCTACGTGGTGTGACGGAGTGATCGAGTTGGGGGCACCGCAGCGCCCCCAAACTGAAACGGCTCAGGACCCCGGAAGCAGGTTCTCCGGAATGCTGATGCCCACCTCTTCATAGTAGCGAGCGGCGCCAGGATGCAGGGGCGCGGCAAGCGACATGAACGCGTTGTCGATGGTCAGGGGCGTAAGCCCCGGGCTGACCGAGTGGGCGTCATCGAGGTTCTCAAACATCGCCTTGGTCAGATCATAGGCGGTCTGTTCATCCATGTCCTGGTGCACGCTGACGAACATGACGAAGGCGGATGCCAGAATGTCCTCGTCGTTGTTGGCCTGGTTAGCATATGTGCCCGCCGGAAGGACATCGGCCGCATAGCCAGGGGTCTGCAGATAGGCATCCCAGGCCGGCGTCCCGAGGATCTCTTCCGGAACACCGAGCAGGCGGAACTGTGTGGCTGAGCCAAGCTGATCTATCGCGGCGGACCCGATGGTCCCCGACCGCAGGAAGGCATCGAACTTGCCATCCTCGAACGCCTGGTTCGCCGCGCTCCAGGCCAGCCGGATCGCCTCATAGTCCTCATTCGCCTTCATGCCGGTGATCGTTTCGATGAGGGCCACGGTCTGGGCCGAAAACGACCCGGCCGGAGGACCCACGAACACGCGCTTGCCACGCAGGTCGTCCCAGGTCTCGATCTCGCTGTCCGCATAGGTGATCGCGTGAACGTGCCCGCCGAGGAACGAGAACAAGGATCTGACATTTGCCGAGGCATCGATGGCTTCCTGGCCGAGATCGGCATAGGGCACTTTGCCGGCTTGCATGCGGGAGAAGGCCCCCGCCGGCGTGCTGGCAAGATCAATCGCGCCTGTTGCGACCTTAAGCACCGAGCGCGTCAGCGTTTGGTCGATGTTGACGCGGATTTCGTGGTCATCGGCGGCGTATTTCGAGAGGAGCTGCGGCACAAGCGCGCTTAGCCCCGCAGCAGACCCTCCTTCGGCCCGGAGTGTTTCAGCAGTTGCGGGGGCCGCGAACGCCAGCGCGACGAGCCCCCCGGCGAGAGTCTTGCGCAGATGTTTCATGTGTTCCTCCCTTATCAGCGCCTTGATGGGCATAGTCACACACCACCGCGCCATGTGTAAAATCGATAAAGTGGACATTCCCATACGTTTCCGCATACCTTGGCGCCATGCTAAACCCCAAGCATCTCTATTGGCTGGCCGAGATCACGGACCTTGGCTCCATCAGCCAGGCAGCTCAGAAGCTGAACGTGACGCAGCCGACCCTAAGCCGCGCGGTGCAGGTCATTGAGGATCAGGTCGGCAGCCCTGTCCTTGAGCGGGAGCGATACGGTGTCCGGCCGACACGAATTGGCCAGAGACTGGCAGAGACCGGCAGGGCCATTGCTGAGAGCCGGATGCAGGCAGAAAACGCAATCGACCTCTGGAGAGGCGGCCAGGATCGCGAGCTACGTTTAGGCGTAGGGCCGATGCTTGCGGCCTCAATAATGGGTGGGTTCTTTTCCGAACTGTTCGAAGATCGACCCAGATACGCCCTTCGTGTCGTCTCTGCGACCGCGTCGCGGCTGATCGAAAGGCTGAATGACGGCCATCTCGACGTCGTTCTGGCGCCAGAGCAGATCAATCTGTTCCAGGACGATCTCTTTCAGCACAAGTTGTTTGAGGACGATCTGGCCGTGTTTGCCGGACCATCGAATCCTCTAAGCGTTCGCTCTGACAGTATTTCTTTGTCACAGCTCGGAGAGCATCGGTGGATCGCGATTGGGGCGCTATCCGGGATCTTCGGATCGCAGACCGAAATCCTTGCCGGGCTCGGAACCGAGCGTGTGACCGCGTCCATTAGCTTTACCGGGGACATTGTCATGGCAGCTGAAATCCTGAGGCGGACGGAAGCCCTCTGTATAATGCCAAGACGGCTCGCACGGCTGTCGGGGGTTCTGGCTGATGCAAATGAACTTAACCTGACCGTAAATCTGCCCAGCCGCGACGTCGTGCTTTGGTGCCGCCGGATCGAACGGCATCGCCCGGACATCCTGGACTTCCAAGATAGGCTCGAGACGCACCTGGCAAGAGCAAGCGGTTTCTCGGGTCGATGAGATCACCTGATGTCCGGTCGAAGGCCCTTTTTTGTGTGCTTGAGCATTCTGGGCGCATTTGAGATTATTTCTGCGGCTCGCATTTCGACTGCGGGTTCCCGTCCGTTGAAACGGGATAACTGGGCGCCACGCCAATTCCAAACTCGGCTGGCATCGCTGCGTGATCTGCTTTCGGCTATGCCAACAACTATCTGATCGACACAAAAAGCTCGGTAATCATGGATGTTGAGGCAACACGAGCGATCCGCCAGGCCGAGGTTGGCGCCTCACAAACCACGCTGGATAGGACAGAACAACGGTTTGGGATTAGACCGGATTGGCTGGCTGCAGACACGGCCTATGGTTCCGCCGCAAACCTCGCATGGCTGGTCAAAAAGCGCGCGATCATCCCCTTTATTTCAGTGATCGACAAATCCAATCGCAAGGACGGGACGTGGTCGCGAGCCGACTTCGAGTGGGACGAAGAGAACGACCAGTACATTTGCCCGGAAGGGCATGCCTTGAAGCAGTTCCGGCGTAATTACTCCGACCCGAACAGGGGCCAAAACATCACGGGCACAAGGCGATACCGCGCGTTGAAAGAGGTCTGCCAGGCCTGTCCGTCAAAACACCCGATGGGACCATTGTCCGGGCTATTCCAGGCGCGGACACGCATGTTCCCGTCTGGATCCTCGGTTCGAGCCTACATGGCGCGAAACTGGCGGCCTATCTGGGCCTGCCTTATGCGTTCGCGTCACATTTTGCACCGGACATGCTGGAACAGGCGCTGGCCGTCTATCGGGCCTCGTTTCAACCATCGGAACACCTTTCACGTCCCTATGTGATGGTGGCTGCGGGGGTTTGCGCAGCGGACACCGATGCGCAAGCACACTATCTGCGGTCATCGCAAGTGCTGGCGTTTGCAAGACTGCGCATGGGAAATCCCGGTAAACTCCCTCATCCGATAGACAACGTTGCGTCCGAAATCCCGGCGGCGGTGCTTGCGCAGGTCAACCATGCCTTCTTCTGCTCGGCGACCGGGTCTGCGGCGACGGTCAAGCAACAGCTTGCCAGCTTTATCGACACATATCAGCCTGACGAACTCATGGTGACAGGCATGATACACGATCATGCGGCACGGGTTCGCTCTTTCCAGATTGCTGCCGACGCCCTGATGGACTTGCGTGAGATAACAAAGATCGCCTGATCGCGTCTTCGTCCCGCTCGGCTGATCCGCAGAGGTTCTGTACGGCATCACGATTGATGTCACGGACCGCGACACTCCCGATTGGCAACAAATGTTGTTTTGTTGGGCTGGTTGAGCTATATGCAATTCATGCCCAGACTCTCGATCGACATTACCCCGGAAGAGCATCAGATGCTCAAGGCCATCGCTGCCCTCAAAGGGCAGAGCATCAAGGAATTCGTTCTAAAGCGTACCCTTGGAGACGCACCCCCGCTCGACGAGATGAACGAGGAGGAGGCGTTCAGCGCCCTGTCCGAGTTCCTGAAGCCGCGGATCGACCAAGCTCGGCGTGGAGAGCTATCCACGAAGTCGGTCACTGACATCCATCGTGAGGCGCGCGCACAGCTGGAACAGTAACGGTTCGGATGACTAGCTACAAATTCACCCTCGCAGCGGAATAAGATCTGAGGGGCATCTGGCACTACAGCCACAAGACGTGGGGGACCGACCAAGCTGAAAGGTATCTCGACCAGATCGAGACATGCTGCAAAGCGATCAGCGACGGGGGGACACGGTCGAAGTCCCACGATGCCTTGCCTGACGATGTGCGAGTCCACCGTTGCGAGCATCACTACATCTTCTGGCTCACAGGGGATGTGCCAATCATCATCGCAGTCCTTCACGAACGTATGGACCTCTTAAATCGGCTTAGGGACCGCCTGTGATGCCGGACGACGTCACCCGAAGCTGGTTGGGCAACCCGTTCTCGGACCAGCAATTCTTGCCTTTCATGGCACGCAATCTGCAATCGCGGAAGCGCCATCACCTGCAGTATTCCTCTCGCCAGCACGATTTCAGAACATCACTTTGAGTCCTGCGCTTGCGCTGAGGGCGCTGGCATCCCCGGCGTTGCCGAGCCCGCTGGCATAGGAGGCTTCGCCAAAGAAGTCCACGCGATCGCTCCACGCATAGGTGCCGCCAATGCCGACCCCAAGCGCCCAGGCCTCATTCTCGCTCGTCAGCGACGCGCCGGCCACCTCCACCGTGCTACCCGCGCCGAAAT
>NZ_WVNW01000013.1 GCF_013179285.1 Roseobacter sp. HKCCD6576-2
GCTGCTCCGTGCCCATCTGGATCCACAGCGGCGCGCCCGTGTCCTGGCCGGCCGCATCAGCACCTGCGCCGCCCCAGGCCAGGGTCCGGAAGTCCTGCGAGCTGCCCCGCCCGCGCAGCGCAGAGGGCGCATTGAGGGCCAGCAGCGACGCGCCATAGCTGTCATAGATCGGTGCTGACGGTCCCCAGCTGATCTCACCGCTCTCCGACCGCGCGCTCAACGCCCACCAGTTTCTGCCATCCTGTGCCTCAACCTCAGCCAGCCTATAGACGTAAGCGCCTGAGATCACCCCATGCTCTCCGTCCGACATCACATAGTTGCCATTCATCAGGGTGAAGGTCGCATCATCAGCCTCGCCGTCAACCGTGACCACGTCCATCACAAGCGGGGCGCCCTCAAGATCGGCGCTGTCCATACCGGCAATCAACAGTGTCATCTCACCTGACGCGTCGCCGGTGATGACAACCGTATCGGTGCGCAAACCATCTGCATCCCGACCCATATCCAGCGCAAAAACATCCGATCCCGTGTCCGACCCGGTGTAATTGCCCTCAATTTTGATCTCATCCCCCGTCATCCCGTTCTGCACGCTTAAGAACACGTCGCCCGCATTGTTGGTTACATCACCTCGGATGGTCAGGCCCCCTTCCCCGCCCGTCGCGCGGAACTCAGACCCGGCGTCGATGGACAGACCCGTGTCCAGCCTACCAACCCGATCCAGGCTGAGGGCCGTGTTATTCAGCGTGACACCCTGCCAATTGAGGAACATGTCCGCTGTGGTTGTGATGCTTTGGCCCTGCAGGGTCAGTTGATCGTTATCGCCCGCACCACCGTCAAGAATATGGGAAAAGTCAAAATTGGCTGCTGAAGCAATCGTGAGGCTATCGTCGCCCGCTCCAAGAAGAACATCTCCGGTGACGGTTCCTTCCAAGGTGACAACCGCATCGCCACCCCCGTCCTGGATCGCAATACCAGACAATCCTGCAGTCACAATGCCGGTGCTGGCGATATCAATCGTTCCGTCGACGTCGGAGCCGGATCTCGTTCGGACCGCTGCGCCGAAGCCAGATCCGCCCGTCACGGACCCGGCCACGTCTACGTCAAAGGATCCTTCCCGCCCCTCCGCGAAAATCCCGCTTGCATTCTCTCCGCGAGCCATGACACTGGCCCCCGCGCCTAGGGTGACGGTCACCGCCCCGGTCCCCGAAAGCGCCAAAAGCCCGTGAGCTTCTCTTCCAGCCGTGTCGACCGTCCCGCCGGTCATGTTCACCGTCACATCGCCCGCTTCTAGGCTGGTACCCGCCCTACGGTCTAGGGTGGTCGCCACAAGCCCATGGCCAAGGAACCCCGACGTGGTAACTGTGCCGCCACTCATATCCACCTTCGCCGTGCCCGTGCCACGGGTGCGCGCCTCGACCCCATAGGCCCACCTACCGGCGGTGGCAATTGTCGCCGTGCCACTCAGTTCCACAATCGCATCATTTACGTTATCTTTGGTGTCGACAAGCGCTTCGATCCCACGCGCATTATCCCCCATCGTGCGAATCCTACCGCCGCTCATTTCTACGCTCGCAGCCTTGCGCCGAACACCTTCCTCTGGAACGCCACCGACTTGGACTACCGCATGAAGCCCGATGCCAAAGTTACCGGTCGTCACGATGGCTCCGTCCGTCATTTCCACGATCGCCCTTGCCCTGCTGTCATTATTATCGACGACGACCTTACCGTCTCCATCTCTCTTCACATAGCGCTCGACATGCGCGAAAACCCCGTGACCCTCTTGCCCAGCCGTGACAATCTCACCGCCGTCCATTTCCACGATCGCCTCACCGCCCTTGCCAATGGTCTTCGCATAAATCGCAAAACTCTTGAAACCACCCCCGTTAGAGATCCTCGTATAACGATAGTCACCGGCTACAATATGATTCTGCGCAGGCAGCTCGCCATCCTCATGCAGCGAGTAATTTAGATTCTCATCCATGCGCACCCGCGCTATCGCTTCACTCTGGTCGTTGACGATGTTCGCCCAAATCCCGTGAGCGGCCCCCCACTGTGCCGCCGGGGCTTCAGGAACCCTCGCATCCGTGTTGATTGTCCCGGCCGTCATTTCCACGGTCACATTGCCAGCACCCTTGGTGTCCGCAATAATCCCATGGGCTTCCCTGCCGCTCGTATTGATATCCCCGCCGTGCATCTCCACAGTCACATTGCCCTGGCCCTCAATCGCATCTGTGTCGAGGTTGTCCCTTTTAGTGTTTATCACCCCAATCCCCCATCCACTGTTCTGATGCGTGGTGAGCTCACCTGCGCGCAAGATCACAGAAATATCATTCTCCGTGTTCCCAACCACGTTCACAGCACTTCCGGGCCCCGCAGCACGTCCGTTCACCACCATGGCAGCATTGTTCAATTCCAGTTTGAATTCGCCGCCTACTCCGTTGTCAGGATTATAAGTGATGCCATCAGCGTAGGGTTGATTGCCAGGAGTGCTAGGGTCCGCGTCAGCGCCACAGCTGATGACACCATCATTATCGTTGTCCGTCCCGCACTCATTGTCTGCATGGGCCGCGCTACCGGTCAACAGCACCGTAGCCGTCGCCACCACCGACAAACCTGGCGCAATGCTCGCCATACGCCCCTTGAACTTGGTCAAGCGGCCACCTCGAACTGAAACGTTAAGCGGGCGAAGGGCGGACTGGGTGTCTGAGGACTGGTTTGTCATTTTGAAACTCTCCTGTGAGGGACTGGAGCACAATCGAGGCAAGGCACCGCCCTGCCCGTCAGGCGGTCAGTGGGGTGACAGAAATGCGGACTTAGGTATGTGCATCGGCCGGAGGCGCTGTGACAGCCTCAGCCAGAAGCGAACCGCCGTCAGAGATCGGCCGCGTTGCTTTCGCGCCGTCCGTTCTGATCGCGGGAAACTGTGCGAGAGGATGAGCGCCGTCCCCGACCCGGTGACCGCCACATGTCGCGTCACTGGAGGCGAGGACGACCGCGTCAAGCCATCCAATCCAGATACAGGGATCGGACCGTCAGCTAATCCACAAGCTGTGGCCGGCCCGCGGCCGGAGGTCAGGCTGTCAGGGTGATGTAACCGGTTAGTGCTGCTGTGCGCGCCAAGGCGCAGCGGCGGCCTGATGAGCTGATGAGCTGATGAGCTGATGAGCTGATGAGCTGATGAGACGGCGGCTCCACCCGACCCGCAAGTAAAAGACTGAGTTAATTACAGATACTATCGGCGCTTTTTGCATCGCAAACTCGGGCAGGGTTCCATCTATGGGTTGGGCGTGCATTCAAGGTTTCCACATGCGAGGCCGATATGCCTCATATTCAAAAGCAACTGCTCAAGCTTGGAGTCTCTTTCCCACCTCACGCTCCAACCCTTGTTTATCTAGCCTCATCGTTCATCTAGCCTAATCACCCTCCCCTTTTCTGGTAAAAAGGGGAGGGTTGGGCGCGTAGAGGATCAGTCTTGGGCAACGATCCACATAACTCCCGCCGTATGAAGAACCTAGACCCGGCTTTCTGCGAAGAGTAATACCTCTTTTGAATACTTAAATAGACACTGACTATGACGAACCCTGCACCTAGCAGGCCTTCATTCCGTCAACATGGTCTAAAGCGCTAAGCGGTACATGATGCCTCAGGTTTGTCGTTAAATGCTATAGCTGTTTGGTGCCATGGGTCGATGGCGGAGCTCTTCAGCTGGAAGCGTAGGACGCAGGCAGCCCAAACTGTATGCCTCGTATTGTCCGGGATCAGCGCCTGTGGGACTGATTTAGGGGTTTTCGTAACGGAGGATAGAGAATGGCGAACAAACGACACAAGCCCGGGAAAACAATTCATAAGTTACGGTAGGTTGATGTGCTTGCGGGGCAAGGGATACAGCGAGTGGATGCGGTCCGAGAGGTTCGCATAACGGGGCAGACCTCTTACCGCTGGCGCAAGCAGTACGGCGGGATGAGGACCGGAAGACCTTCTACTCGCTCAAGGGGGATGCAAATCATCAGCAAGAAATGAAGCGCCCGGCACCGCTGTGCCCGGCGCTTCATATGGTGCAGAGTTTTTTGCTTAGTTGATGGCGAGTATATCGAAGTTATTGATGTTAGCGACAACGCCGTCGTCCCATCCGCCGGAGACCAACTCCGAAGCCTTTTTGTTCAGCAGTTCGGCGACCTGACCAGCGAAGTGGGCTTCGCGTCCTGCGTTATCGGCAAAAACGTCAAAGATTGCAAAGTTGTTTTCATCAATCTGCAGCGCGGCCCAGAACAGCGTTTCGGGTTCGGTACTTGCGACGATGGGACCGGCTGCGGTCAGCAAAGATGCCAAGGCGGGGCCTTTTCCGGGAGCCGCTTCTAGTCTGATGTAAGTCGCGGTAGTTGCCGTGTTGAGATCAACGGGGTCTTTCGCAGACAAGACATCGGAGTTGTTGATATTCGCGACAACACCATCGTCCCAGCCGCCGGCAACCAGCGTGTCAACGTTTTGGTGCAAGGCGCCAGCAACAATACCAGAGAAGTGAGCATTGCGGGCCTCGTCGTCCACGAAGATGTCAAAGATCGCAAGCGTATCGTCAGCCTGAAGAGCAAACCAAAGCACGGTGCCCAACTCGGTCTCTCTTACGATTGGTGCAGCCCCGGCCAGAAACCTAGCGAAAGCTTTTGCTTGGCCTTTAGCGGCATGCATGGCGATATAGCTAGCAGTGTGGCTCTCCATTGGGCTGTTCTGTGCGGTGACGGAAGTCGTGATCAGACCCAATGCAGCCAGTTTTTGAACGATTTGTGTTTTCATCGTAATCTCCTTATCTGAGTGTCATCGTGTTGTTTCGATGTGCTCTTGTCCCGCACCAAAGGTGTGAACTGCCAATATGGGAATTCTATTCATCAATAGATAAAATCTATGGTGATGACTTCGAAGTGCAGCGCGAAGGAGGCTGATTGAGGATACGAAAATGGAAATGAACCAGATCAGGTATTTCCTTGCGATCTGCGAGCATCGCAATTTCACCCATGCTGCCAGTGCCTCAAATGTTTCCCAACCGTCTTTGACAACGGCCATCAAAAAACTTGAGAGCGAACTCGGTGGCGCGTTGTTCGTCCGAGATCGAGCAGGTTGCAGGCTGACAACTCTTGGAAAGCTGGTGCAACCAAGACTCAAGAAGATTTGTGATGAAACGCAGCAGGCCAAGGAAGACGCGGTTCGACATAATCGACTAGAGCGGGTCCCGATCTCTGTTGGGGTTGGTGAAACGATCGGCCACAACAGAATCTCTGCAGCCGTGGAACGTATTCGTGCACGACTGCCACAGGCCGATATTGAGTTGATCGTTGCATCTTCGTCCGAGTTGCTGCCGGGTCTGACAGATGGTGAATTTGACGTCTTGATCACCGCAGAGAAGGCGAGCGAAGATCTCTACCGAATAAACCCTCTCTATCACGAGGATTACAAAGTGGTGGTGTCATACGCGCATAAATTGTCAAAACTGACAGCCGTCTCTCTTTCGATCCTCGCGGATACGAACATGCTTGACCGACTGAATTGCGAAATGCGTGATGCCCTGCACAGCTCATGTGCCGATCAAGGTCACGAGCTTTACGCAGCCTATCGATCAAATCGTGTGGATTGGCTGATCGAACTTGCACGACGAGGAGCAGGGGCGGTGATCTTGCCGGTCACAGCAATTCCAGAAGACTTGGGTTTGGTAGCGATGCCCATTGATGGCCTCGATATATCACGAACGGTCTATGCCCTTCGATACCGACACCAAACGGCGCGACCGGAGACAAGTGATCTGATCCGCGAGATAGCGCGCGCCCAGATTTAGTTGATCACATAGCAGATGGGATGGATGGCTCCCGGCGCCGGTGCCGTAAAGCGACATAATGCAGGTGTCAAAGCCCGCTGATGAAAGGAGCAGCCATATGCTGGTGTCTGAGGCTGAAATCATCACCGGTGCGGCGGTGGTCGCCGTCATCGCTGGTCCCCAGCGGACAAGCTACGGATCATGGAAGAAACCATGTATGGCGGCGAGAGCATCTCCGCGGTTGCACGTCGCAATGGCGTGACCCCAAATCTGCTGTACCGTTGGCGGAAGTTGATGCTCGAAGGGCGGAAGCATCGCTGTTGCAGAGGACGACAGCGTCACCGGCAACAAGTCCGTTCGCGAAATGGAAAGTTGCATCCGGGAGTTGAAAAGCCAACTCGGGCGCAAGACCCTAGAGAGAAAAGTCCTGGCGGAAGCATTGAAAAAGAGCCGCTCCAAAGACCTTGCTTGTGTAATATACGGCCCAGACCAGGTTTTTCTAGGCTGCGGATTGCTTTGAGTTAGGTTAATCCCTTTGTGGATCCGGTTTCTTTTATTGAGGCCTTCTGGCTGGATTGAGGTGGTGGAGCTACCGCTGCTGATCTAACGGCGAGCGCTTGTGATGGCCATAACCCACTCACCTCGATCCTGAAATCCGAGCCGCCGATTTGGCCCTCAGTGGCCTCCAACGTGTTTTCTTCCGACATTCGGCGATGTCGAGATGGGAATGGCCAATGGGATATCGCTTGACCTTCTGTGGTCTTCTCCCGACGGCGCGCCAATGCTAAGTGTTAGAGTGCCACCGCCCGCAACGGAGCAACTGCCAGCATTCGCCTCTTCCTGCGGGACCAACCTAGATACTCGTATCCAACTGAAATTGCCTTGGCAGTTTGGATCGTCCTTGACCCAATAGTGTTGATGATAACCCACTGTTGCCGCCCTATTCCTCGTAGTTCCACCATTCGAGAGCGTGACGGTTCAGTCATTTCAACCACTGTCGGCTAAGTCTACAGCATTGCTGTTCTGAGGAGTTATCTCCAACAAGGAATCCGCACCATCGACTTCAAATTCAGCCTCAATAGGGCGGATACCTGACCGATAGTCCTCATCCACATCGAAGCAGCTCAAGCCCGGCCCCGGAGAAATCTGCACTTTACGACTGATGGCTGCAACGTGCCGATCATCGAGCCTAACAACTCCGTCACAATCAATAACGCGTGGCTTCTTGTCGAGGGACTTTGGAAAGAAGGGTTCCAGACGTGTCATTCGCGCGTCACTCAACCAGAAAAGATCAGACATGTTCATCACTCATTTTTGAGCCGTGGATCAAACCAAAAACCGGAAAGTAATGGATCCTGAGCTCAAGTTTCGCCAGTTGATCTAAATACGCCAATTTTTGTATGTGCTAAAAAGGAGATGAGTAGCTGGTGGGACAGTAGAGAAAAGCATTCACCCAACACCTCCAGTTTCGACCGCTAGAACCAGGCTGTATTAAGAAATATTGAGGTGCTATCCAAAGATAAAAACCAACTATGGTTCGAGCGCACCAGCTGCAATAGGTGTGATAGAAAAGAGAAAGTACTGGTGCTTAAGCTCGGCATCTGGTGGGAGAGATTCAGGATGAATCTATTTGGTTTTGATATCCAGGTTTTAACCGTTTGTTCAGTTGGTCGAGTAAGGATGCTTGGTGAATCGTCAGAACTGATCGCTCAACATAGCTTTCGACACATCCAACAAAACCCTGATTTATGGGGCGACTGAATGGCGGCCGGCAGACAAAAGGAAATCGTCACATTGCAGTTTTATTAGACGATACGCACGGGCGGCTTTGTTGAGTAAAGCCGCCCGCGAGTTGTTTACGATGTGGTCGGTTTACAGACAGTCCGACCTGCTTCGACTATGGTCGGCTCTGTGTTCGCCGGGCAGGTTGCTGTGCCAAACTTATCATACTCGGGCTCGAACGTAATGTAACCCAACGTAGGTTCTGCCGGTTCCGAGCATGCAGCAAGAACAAGGGCAATTGCGCAAGCGGTAAAGGATTTTAGTCTCATTTCCGTTAGTCCTCTTCAAAACTTCTGATATTGATCAAGAACTCTGGGCCGATGTCAGAGCACAGCCTCCAACACCAACGCCGAAGCTGTTAAGATCACTCGTGGCGGTTTCCAGATTACAGTTCATTGGATTATTTCTCCATTTGTGGCTGGATCAACTCCAGCCGGGTTTTCGAGATCATACTACTGTTGTGTTGCCTGTCTCTTGGGTTGGTACGGCGAGGGGTTCTCCTCCCACTCTGTATGTCCTTAATTGAAGCAGTGGTCGTATTCCTCCTGTGTTGGGGTATTGAGGTACTCTTAGACTGATCTCGGCCCATCAACTGAACCGCCGAGCAATAGTGTTGGCATTGCCGCGCAAGCATGTTGCGAATCCATATGGAAAGACGTGGCGTGTCATATCTATTAGAACTTCACGGGTATCGACGTGGGGGATATTCCAATCACTGAAGAAGGGGCTTCTTCCACAATCCCACTCGCTTTCCGCCGAAGAGCAACTTGTCGCACGAATCTCCGTTCGGACGTCTTCTAGACAGCCACGTCCAGGTGGTTTTAGCTGTGAGAACGCGGTCGTCATTCGGGTAAAACGGGCTTGGCTGCACTCGAGTGAAAGCGGATCGTCCACCTGCACGGTGTCAATAAGCAGGTAAAGAAACTTTGCCTGCGCCGCGGTGCAGCACGATCAGGCCCGCTGTCCAGAGAAAACGCCATGGGTGCACGCCTATTCAGATTGTTCTTGCTGGGCTGTGACCAGTTCGGCAATGCACAAAGCGGTCCAAACGTTTACCTGTTCTTGGCCTGCGCGTTGATCGTTGATCTGCTCAGATATCATCTGCGTTTCCAGCCTCATCACATAGCGTAGCGCTTGCTGATGCTGCCGGCGGACGGCCGCAAGACTGGCATAGATATAGGTCCACACCACATCACCTTCGGCGGCATAGGATTTGGCAAGCTCAAACAACCCCATGGCATTGCTTTAAAACGCAGTTTGCATGAACATGGCACACGCTCACTCCGGATCAGTTGATACGCCGTCGCCGGTTGCGGGCATTTGACCGACGAGTTTGCGGGCGACAATGTTCCCTGCTTGGCGGCCCGTTCTAAGTGCGCGTGCGTAGGGTCGGCATCAAGCACCACGGTCAAATGCAGGGGGCTCAGATAGAATGCCGCGTCACCCGTTTCAAAGCTGGATTGGAACTCTGCCGTTGCGGTTGCAACATCACCAACATCCAAGTCCACCAGCTTCGTTTCAGTATCCGCCTTGGCCATCGACCCAACAACAGCGGCAACGATAAGGCAATAAGCGCTAGCGAAGGCGGGCAAATCAATGATTTTGATCATCGTGGCCCGTTTCCAGCTTTGGCGTGGCAGAGCGAGACGACAAAAGGCGCGATGCTGCTGGAGTGAGAGACAGCCCCGTCCGGGCATCGTAATGCAGCAGGTTGATGCTGTCTGCATCACGGCGCCGCGAAGGATTCGAAGAGTCAAATTAGTGAACTGCCTGAGCCGCAAGAAGAAAAAGACCAAATTCACAACGGATGTTTGCAATCTTTGATTGAGCATTCAGACAGGCCTTCATGTTAAGATGCGAGCTCTTTCAGATTACCCCACTCGAGAGGCGAGTAAGGGTGAGTAGACGTAGTAGACTAGGAGAAGCATCCACCAGACGCCTCTCTCGGTTCAGTTTTAGGACCAGGGTGGTTTGTTGGAAAATACCAAGAAGCTATACATCAATAGACACTGGCTACCGCGGAGTTGTATCACCCACTAGAAAAGGCGATGCATTTCGTATGCCCGACGGAGCACTACGAGAAAGCTTTTGAAAACAGCCGTCTAGCGGCGCTCAAGCAGTATTCAGGTAGAGTGAAACCAGGATCGTTCTGGGCGACCTCGCGGGCAAGGACAGCCTTGCTGATCACGCCATGGCTCGTCGTTATCTTCGGAGTTTTGGATATCTCTCTGCGCAGCGAACCTTTTCCGCGCTTGTGTTGTGATCGATTGGCGCTCAGGCAAAACGAACCGAGTTTAAAAAACCAAGCCACGCACTTTGTTTGTTTGCGACGGCAGGCACCCACTAGGCATACGCCCGGCGGAGGGAGCCCAAAAGACTGGCCAACCCGTGTGAACTCACAAAGCGCCCCAAAGCTGCTGGGCGATCAACGCAAAGGGCGGCTTGGCCACCTTGAGGTATGCTGGATGGGCCACGGCCACCGGAGCGTTGCTATGGTATGGGTGTGTTCGAAAAACGAATTGTCGGCAGTGGCCAATAAGCGATTGCGCAATTGTGGTGCCGACAGGCTGGGAAAAGCTTCCGCCAACAGTGCGATTGCCCCAGCAACTTGTGGGGCGGCCAAAGAAGTGCCCCCAGATCTCCCATAATCTGAGTCTGAATCTTCACGGCTACTTGCTGCCCGCCCCACCGAACCGTCTGCCCCAATACACCATCGAGCAGATTGCCAACACGCGCTGGAAAATCGAATGATTGTTCCAAAACTGTCCCTTGCTTGGTCGTAGGGGACGCGTAGATTGATGACGGCCAACCAGCCTTGCTCAAGTTCCGGAATCACAACCGGCAGGGCTTCCAAATACAAACTTTCCGAGCGACGGCTGTTGTTGTCAGTCGCAAAAACCACAACTGCTTTCTTCGTGTAGTCTATGAGGTCTGCTTCGAAAGCATCCCCATATACAGCGGTGAAATATGATCTGCCTTCTAAAATCGAAGCAACTAAACCCCAGGAGTTGTTATGAACAATGGCACCGTGTTCTGCTGCATCTGCAATGGAAGCTTCCCAATTTGTTGGCTCGTCTCCCATGGAACCCCAGCCGAATAGCCGCAGATTAGCATTTGGAGCAACACCTTCGATCTGACCAAAATCATCAAGGCCCGCGGCGATTGATGCGACTGCCGTGCCATGACCATCGACAACGGAGTTGTTCACGTTCGTGACGGTTCGGTCCCCGGCTGTAAATGCATCATGCGAAAACTGGAAACCACTATCGAAGATCGCGATTGTCTGGCCAGCCCCCGTCAAGCCTGCCCCGCGCGCATATTCCAGATTTATTGCGGAGTAAGCCCAATTGTTACCACTCCGCTGTGCGACAAATGTCGTGGCATTTCGCGCTTCGCTGACTGCTGCCGCCAAGGTTTCGATTTCTTCGAAATCGCGTTCGGAAGTGAGCTCAATCAGCGTCCCGGCATCGTTATAGAGATATCCCCCGGTATAATTATCAGGCTCAGCTGGCGGGTCTACTGGTTCGGGTGCAGGGTCGATTGGATCAACTGGATCAGTCGGATCGGTGATTGGATCAGGTGATGGACTGGGGCTTGGAGAAGGTGATGGACCAGGGTCTGGTTTGATGGGGGTGGGAGGAGGCGATGGCTCTGGATCAGGATTCTCATCTCCGTCATCGCCCGCAAGTGAAATTGCAGTTGCCATTCCGACGATCCCGAGAATAGTCATCGAGCCAATTCTGGAGGTCTCCCCCGCATTTGGCTCCGGAAAAGAAAAGCGACGCGTGTCTGGCGCCCGGTCTAACGTTCGACTGAGGTAGTCCTCCAAAATCTCGGGTCGGTTCAGGAGGATGTATTCGTGTGCATCCGCGAAGGTCGATGGATCTCGCGCATGTTCGCGAACGAGGTGGTTCAAGACCTGTTGATCTGAGTAGGAGGTGAGTTGACCTGCGTAGATGTTTGCAGAGACGGAGGTCGCCAAGGTGATAATGGCTGTCGTGGTCAGGGCTAACGTCCTAAACAGGCGCATGATTATTCCTCTGCCTTGCCCCACGAAAACTGTAACCGTTCGGACGATCGCGAGCCTTCGTTTTTTGACGGGCCAAAGCACCGCTTGCGCTTGGAACGTTGCTAGCAAAGTTACGCACGGTTGCCAGATCGCATCTCTGGACCGGTCATTCGTCGATCGCAGAGCTGTCGTGCTTGCGGATCGTGGCTGCCAGCATGAAAGCGACCAATAGGCCGTTGGTTCGAGACACAGGAATTCCGAGAGTTTAGTCGTCGATTCGGACACAAGAACAGCCAGCTTCCCAAATACCAGATCACGCATGGCCCCTCTAGAACACCACCTTGAGGCCTGCGCTTGCGCTGAGGGCGCTGGCATCCCCGGCATTGCTGAGCCCGGTGAAATAGGAGGCTTCATCCGAGAGCGAACCGCCGTTAGGGATCGGCCAGGTTGCTTTCGCGCCGTCCGTTCCGATCGGGGTAAAAAGTGCAAAGGGGTTGCAGCTGATCTTGAACCGTTGACGGCCACATCGGACGTTGCGGGAAGCGCGGATGATCGCGTCAGGCCGTCCCAATCGGATACCGGGGTCGGGTTGCCCACTGACCCGTGCGCGATGGCCGACCTGAGGCCGGATGTCAGACTGTAAGGATAAGGGATGCGCCGATGCGCCGATGCGCCGATGCGCCGATGATACGGCCGCTCAACTCAAGCCGCAAGCAAAAGACTGAGTTAAGTGCAGATATTATTGGCGCTTTTTGCATCGCAAACTCAGGCAGATTGTCCATATCCAGGGCCGATACGCGTCAGGTGCAAAAGCGACCGTTCAAAACAAAGTCTTTTTTCCATCCCAAGTTCGAGGCCTCACCTTTTATGAAAAAGCTCCCCCCTCCATCGACGGAAAGGGGGAGTGCTGAGTGCGTGGTGGATCAGTCTTGTGCAGCGATCCACCCAGGTGATGCGTGTTAGGGACATTAGAGCCAGTTTTCCGCGAAGGGAAATACTCACACTCTATAATTAAATAGACCTGGATTATGGCGAGCCCTGCACCTGATAGGTCCTCATTCCGTCAAGATGACAGAGCTGTTTGGGTCCACGGTTTGCTGATGCAATCCTTCCGTTGGACGGGACCGACACATCAAGCCCAAACGGCAGGCGTCCGGCCTATTCGCGATTAGAAGCCTGCATAAGCAAGACGCTATTGAGGCAACCAATGGATCTGGTGGACGACCCCACACGTGTCTCCCGGCGACCAGTTCAGAACAACCCAAGGCCCCTGCCCCGCGACCGTCCACGCTCCGGATGCACCCCGTCTGCCACCCGCTCCGCGTGATCATTCCATGGGTAGAGGGCAAAGCCGATAAGCCCATCTTTCGTGAGCGTTTTAAGCGCATCTGCGGCGACCTTGCGCTGTTGTAAGGGGATATGGGTCAGGCTGTCCGGCCCCTTTGTATCTGCTTTTGCCAGCGCCTCAATCTCCCTGTAGGTGAAGGCCTTGTAGAGTTGCGGCAGTACGTCCCGTGCGGCGCCTGATCGATCATCCACGGTCGACAGCTGGTCCAGCACGTCACTCCGCGCCCGTTCAATCTCCTGCGCTCTCTGCGGGGATCCTGTGCCCAAGGCGTGCGACAATCCCTTCGCCAGATCATGTGGCACGCCCGGCAGATGAGCAAGCCGTGCTGCCGTCCATTCGAGCTCGGTCGGCGCTCCATATCGGTCCACACCCTTCGCCACGGCGTCCTCTACTTCGTCGTCATACATGTCCTTGACACGCTGATGTTGCGCAGCCATCGGATGTTCGATGCCCGAACCAGCATGATTCACGTAGCGCCGGAACAATTGCTCTTTAAACATCGGTCGCCGCATTCCCTGCCACTTCGGATCTGTATCCTTGTTTGCATCGTAATCCGCCTGTTCCCCTGCAATGAGCGCCCGACCAAGCTCCAGCTTCGCATCATACCCGGCACGCGCCGTCGCGATCTTGCGCGCTGTCGCTTGTACTTGGTCCTCGGGCACCTCCGCTGCGTCGGCTCGGTTCAGAAGACCCTGCAGCTCATCCAGAAGGTCCCGCTTATGCGCAGGATGATCCGAGGGCAGATGCTCGGTGATGGCCATGGCCATCTGCAGGATCGCGCCCGATGGCTTCGGCACAGACCGCTCCGCTGTCGCCGCCGAGGCAGTCCTGGTTTCGACCCCGCCTTCGCGGCGCAGCATCTCCTGCGCCTTTACCTTCACCCTGGCCTCTCTTTGAGCCGACCCGTCGCGCATCGATCGCCGTGCGGCCGCGTAAGATCTCGCGCGGGCCCGGCGACGTTGCCCGTCCAACCCGAACATATCCAGCGCATCGCGGGTCAACCTGTCATTCGATGGATCGAGATTGGACAGGAAGGCCCCCAACCCGCCTCCACGCGGTGTGTAGGGCAGCGGCCGACGCGATTGCGTCCGGCGCGTCTCTTGCGGTGGCTGGATCTCCGGATAAGTCGGCAGATCGCGTGTCGAACCGCTTGGCGCCACCAGCTCCTGAACGCGATCCGACGCCCGGGCGTCCTCCGCCCGCTGCCCATAAAGCGCCAAACCGTCCGCAAAGAGATGGGCGATGCCGCTCTCCCCCAGGGCTTCCGCACTCAGATGTCCCCGCGCCAGGATCCGGGCCGTCGTCAACGCACGGCCGTCCTCATCCCGGCCC
This sequence comes from Roseobacter sp. HKCCD6576-2, assembly GCF_013179285.1. Taxonomy (GTDB): domain Bacteria; phylum Pseudomonadota; class Alphaproteobacteria; order Rhodobacterales; family Rhodobacteraceae; genus Rhodophyticola; species Rhodophyticola oceani. The sequence continues at coordinate 14,275 of NZ_WVNW01000013.1, forward strand.
GCCAGCTTGACGGCCAATCGATCCGCCCGTTGCGGCAGATCCTTGGGCGCCTGGCGCAGAATCCGCCGCCATTTGCCCACATCGGTCAACGCCCGCACATGTCCCTCCAGCGCCAGCAGGCCCGCGCCGTCAGGCGCCCTGCCATGGCGCAGGGTGGCCGCCCCGATCACCTCGGCCAGCACCTCCCCTTCAAGCCCTCGCGGCGCCACCTCGCGAGACGGATCCTGCCCAAGACCCGCGATCTCGCGCAAACGTCCCATCGCCGCGGCAATCCCGTCGGGCGCCGGGTCGGCCACGATCTCCCGACCCTGCCCTTGCATCGCCTGCCGCGCCGCAAGCGCTGGCTCGAAGCCGTAATCGAGCACCGTTTCAGCCGTGGCATCCCGCTGCAGGATCCGCGACAGCACGTCCGGCATACGGGTTTCCGAGGCAGGCACGACAATGCTCAGATCCTCGCGATGCAGTCGCGCCGCGGAGGTGAAGATTTGTTTGGACATGCCCGGCCCGGCCAGCAGATGCACGCTGTCGCGCGCCTGCCCGATGGCACCATGGATCGTCTGGGCGAAGTCGAACCGCCAGTCGGGCATGTCTGTGTCCGGCGCCAGTCTCACGTCACGGGACGTTCCATCGGCCTCCATGAGCCGCAGCATCTGGCGCCCGCGTGGATCCGTCCCAAGATATATCGATCGGCTGCCGGGCCGGATATAGACCCGTTGCGCGCCGCGGGTCGCGGTTCTGTCTTCGACGCGCCCGCCCCCCATGAACTGGACCCGATCCCCCGGCTTCAGACCCGCAAAGCTCCCCTCTTCTGCCTCCTCAAACCCCGCGCGCGCTGGATCACGGGCATCCAATACCTGCCGGATCGCACCCGTGAGCTGTCCCACCTCCGCCCGCGACCAAGCCAGGGCCACCTTGTCTTGCGTCGGATCTTCCACGAACCGCTCAGCCAGCAGAGCGGTCGCCTTGCGGGCAGTCCCCCCGGCAAGCAGCACGCCATCCTCCTGCAGGATGTTCAGCGCGACCTGCGCCACCGTGCCGCCCCCGACGAGCCCCCCCATGGCCACAGCCCGACGCTGGTTCCACCGGAAGCTGTCATCGAGCTCGGCCACACCGATCCGGGCGGCCAGGGCCCGGACCACGGGTCCGGCTTCCAGCGGCGTTTGCACACCATCATCCATCAACGCCACAAGCTTCGCACCGGCCTTCTCCACCTCGCGCAGCACCGGGGCAATCTCCTGGCTGCCCAGGCGCCCGGCATCGTCGAGAATAACCACCGTGCCCGGATCAAGCCGCAACTGGCCGGACGCCAGGCCGGACGCAAACCCCCGCAGGGTCCGCGGCCGTTCAACACCTGCCGCGCGCAAGGCATCGAGCCCGGCCCCCGACGGCGAGACGGCCAGGACCGACCAGCCCGCCTCGCGATGCAGCTCTGCCGTGGCCGCGGCCACACGGGTCTTGCCGCTGCCCGCGCCCCCCCGGATCAGCCGCAACCGTCCGCCCCGCCCCGTGTAGCTCACTGCTTTGGCCTGTGCCTCGGTGAGCCCCAACCCGCTCAACCGCGCGGCGATGGCTTTCGAGACATCGGGCACCTCGTCGGGGGAGGACGAAAGAGCCAGCCGGATACCGCGATCGACTGCATCAAGCTCCCCCCGCAGCTGCGTCCGCGTGGTATAGACCCGGCCCCGCCCGGTGGTGCCCGGATCGTCGGAGAGCAGGATCAGGTCGGGATGTGACATCGCCTCGCGGAAGGCCCGCAGGAACGTGTCCGGGTCGGCAATCACATGGGCCAGCTGCGCGGCCACGTCTTCGGCCCGCAGCACCGACTGTCGCCGGATCACATCATCGACCACCTCTGTCGGGCGGGCGGCGTAGCGCGCCCCGTCCTCGCGCAAGACCGGCGCCCCCGGCTGCCAATCGGCTGCCAGCAAACCTGCGGTGCGTTCGGCAATCCCCATCAACTCCGCATCGCCTGTCAGCGCAACGAGCCGGCGGCTGCGCTCGGCACCACGCCAATCCTCCCGCAGTGCAATCTGCGCATCCGTCACCGTCGGCACCATGCTGGCCCCCGGATCGGCCGGGCCATCGGGCAGCTCTACGGAGAGATGGCCCGGCGCTTGTGCCATCGCGACCAGATCAGAGACACGCTCGAAATGCCCCACCCGTCCGAACACTTGCAGGGTGTCACTGTGGCGCGAGAGGGCCACATAGGTGGCATGCCGGTGCATCAAACGATGCGGCAGCACGAACACATCCTGCGCCGTCAGCCCCTGCGATTTGTGGATCGTGGACGCAAAGCCGTAGTCGATATCCCGGAAGCTCTGCAGATCAAGCGTCACGGGATCGGCCGTCCGATCGAACAGGACATCGATCTCCGCCGCGCGCGTGGCCAGGACCGTGCCAAAACTCGATCGCGGCAGGTTGAGATCGCGATGCGGCTTTGTCAGCAGGATCCGATCACCCACGCCAAGCTCCAGCGGCACGCGCTCCTGACCGGCCCGTCCCCCTGGCGCCGTGGTCCGGCGGGTGAAGCTGCCATAGCTACGCTGGCTGCTGCGATCCACGATCCCGCGCGCCAGGGCCTCGGCCCGGATCAGATCGTTCAGCCGGTGCACATCGCGATTGGTATAAGCGATGGCGACCCGGCTGCGCGCCGGATCCGAACCCTCGAAGAAGGCGCCGGCCAATGCCGCGAAGGGATCGGCCCGGTCTTCCGGCCGCAGCCGCAGCGCCCCCTTGCTGTCATAGTAGTCGATGGCGGTCCGCACCCCTGCCCCACCGCGCACCAGCATCTCCGTGGCCTCGCGTTGCAGCGCATCCTTCTGGCGCACCACCGTATCGATCAGAACCGTCTTCGCCGATCCGACCGCCCGCTCCGCCACATTCCAGCCGGGCAGATCCGCAACGGGTTGCAGCTGGTCGGGATCCCCGATGGCGATCAGCTTGCCGCCCATGGCCAGGATCTGCGCCTGCAGGCGGCCCCATTGCCCGGCGCCGACCATCCCGGCCTCATCCATGAGGAACACGAACCGGCCCGGATCCGGCGCTTCCCCGCGCGCCCACCGGGCCTCCCAGGCCGCCAGCGTGGCCGTGGTAACGCCCTCAAGCCCGGCCAGCTCCCGGGTGGCCTTGCCTGACGAGGCGCCGGCCAGGACAGCCACGCCGCGCTCTTGCCAGATCCGCGCCACGTCGCGCAACGTGTGGGTCTTCCCGGTTCCGGCATGACCTTGCACAAGCGTCAGCCGATCGGCGTTCAGCATCGCCTCGGCCGCCTGCCGCTGCATTGGGTTCAGACCCTCCATCTCCTCCGGGCGCAGGACCGGCACCTCCCCCGGCGCAAACCGGCCATTGGCCAGCAGGCGGGTCTGCTCCGCACTCCGCTGAATCTGATCGAGCCGCGCGACCGTCACGTATTGCGGTGAGCCGTCCGGTGCCACCTGATCGAGACGCACGAGCGCACCGGAGGCCATGGCGCGATCTCCCAGGCGGCGCAGCTCCGGTTCCGTCACCTGCCGCCCAAGCCGGGCACGCAGGGCTTGCCGGACGTCATGGTCGGTGAAGACCGCGCGGTCGCTCTGCAGAAGCGCAACGATGTGATCGGGGTGGTTCTGAAGATAGGCGGTGTTTGCTGCACGAGCCTTGGTGGCGGAAAGCGGGATCTTCGGCAGGCGCGTCAACCGCGCCACCTCCTCTGAGTCCGGTCCTTGCGGTGGATGGGTCGGCGCACGTGGTGTACCCGGGATCGGCAGGTCGGGCGCCTGCTGCGCCGCAGCCTGCGCCCGACCGGGATCAAACCCGTAATCCGCGGCGGCCCGCGGCGCGCGCTCCCGCGCCAGGATACGGCCAAGGACCGCGCGGACCTCACGGTCCGCCGCTGGCACAACCAGGTTCAGCGAGGATCGTGATGTGGCAACACCCGTGGCAAGAGTCTCGCGATCCATGCCTGCATCCGCCAAAAGATGCACACTTTCATGGCGGCGACCCGCGCTGGCCGCGATGCTCGATGCAAAGCTGTAATGCCATGGCGGCAGCGGCCCTTCCGGTGCGACCCGTATCTCCCTCGAGCCGACCGCCCGCCCGTCAGCACTCATGTCGGCCACGCGCAACCGCAGGACCCCGTCCGGATCCCGGGCCATCACCTCCGCCCGGGCGCCGCGTTGAACCACTTGCTCACCTGCCGGGTCCCTCTCCGGGCTGCCATAGACACCGCCGGTTGCGAACCGGATACGATCCCCGGGTTTGAGACCGGCCAGGGGACCATCGGGGATCTCTTCTGCTGCCACGCGCTCCGGTCGAGTCCGATCAAGCTCCGCCCGGATGGCAATTGTCAGGTCGTCAGCCGCTCGGCGCGACCACGCGAGCGCGATCTTGTCGTCTGCAGGTTCGGCCACATAGGCCCGGGCCAGATCGGCCATCGCCCGGTCCTGAGCGCCTGAAGCCTGGACAAGTCCCGCCGCACACGCGGCCTCGATCGCGCCGGCGTCTCGCGCCTCCGGTTGGCGTATGGCAGCGAGAAGGTCCCTGGCCGGGCCGGACACGCCTTCCAGGCCCGAAAGCTCTGCCGTACCGATCCGGGTGGCCAGCGATCGGAACACAGGACCCGGATCCAGCGGTCGGCGCTGCGGGTTCTGGAAGGCGATCAGCTTGGCACTCATTGCCTCGATCCGTGCCAAAAGCACGTCGGCCCGTCCGATCCCGAGACCATTTGCATCATCGAGCACCACCACCGCCCCCGGGGCGTCCGGACCCCGATAGGCCATAGGCTCGGCCAGGAACTCCGCAAAGGTCAGCGCAGCCACCCCCTCTTCGGCCAACGCCCGGCGCCCCGCCTCGGTTGGGTTGATCACTGTTACCACGCTGCCGGCTGTCTCATGGGCGCGCGCCGTTATCGCTGCGAGGCGGGTTTTTCCGCTCCCGGCCGGCCCCAGAACCAGCCGCACACCGCCGGGGGCCAGGGCATACTGCAGGGCCGTGCGCTGATCCTCGGAAAGACCCTCGACCGGCATCTCGGCCGCAACATCGATGGGGCTCTGCGCCAGCTTCACCCCGCGATCGAGCGCTGCCAGCTCGGCGGCCAGATGGCGGCGCGTTGTGTAGACCCAGGGATCGGCATCTTTGCCCTCCTTCGATCGCGGCAAGGCCACCAGGTCCTTATGCCCCATCGCCTGCCGGAAGAGCCGCAGGAACGTATCGGGATCCTGGATTGGGTTTGCCAGCACCGTGGCCACGTCATCAGCGCGGAACACCGTCTGGCGGGCGAGAAGATCCGAGATGACGGCCTGTGGCGCACCGGTGTAATCCCGGTTCGGATCGACCATGGCCTGCGCATCGAGGATCGGGTCGGTCTCCGCATAGTCGTCGCGCAGGAGGCCCGCCACGCGCGTGGCCACCGCCATCAAATGCCGATCGCCCACAAAACCAACCCGCGTCCCCGTGCCGCGCGGACCGTTCCAATCCGGTCGATTGAAAATCTCGGCCGCGGGTGACTGCACCAGGGTGGGGGTTTCAAAGCTTGTCGGCGTCTGCAACGGGGCCGGCAGGCGCGTGGCCATCGCGACCAGTGCGCGGGCATTCTCCAGATGGTCCTTGCGACCGAACACCGTCAGCGCGTCGCGGTGGCGCGACAGCGCCACATAGGTGGCATGCCGATCCATGCGCCGATGCGGCAGGAGCAGCACCCGGTCCACCGACATGCCCTGCGACTTGTGGATCGTCGCGGCATAGCCATAGTCGAACTGGTTGAACCGCGCCGCATCGATCTCAACCGCTTCGCGCGCGTCATCCATGAGGATCGAGAACGCCCCGTCCCGAACCGACGTCACCGTTCCGAAGCTGGAGCGCGCCAAATCCAGGTCACGATGCGGTCCCGTCAGCATGAGACGATCGCCCGGGCTCAGCTGGATCTCCGCCGCGCGCCGATGCGCACTCTCCAATCCATCCTCGTCATAGCCCCGATCCATGCGCGAGATGATGAAGCGCCGCCCGGACCGGGCCACGGCCCCGACCGCCTGTCCCGCCCGTCGAATGGCCGCATTCAACGCTTCGACATCCGCGTTGCTGTAGCCAAGCGCGATGCGGCTTGGACGGCCGCGCCCGCCCGGGTCCTGACTCCAATACTCCGAGGCAAGCACCGCCACCGGGTCTCCGCCCACCGTCTCAAGCCGCAGCGCCCCCCGCTCCACGTAATGCGAGATGGCCTCTGCAATGCGCCCTTTTGCCAGCGCCGCGGTCGCCGCGCGGTCCCCTGCATCCCTCTGCCGGACCACCAGGTCGATCGCCGGCACATCGCCGGCCTGGGCCTCGGCCAGGGCCCATCCGGAGAGATCGAGCACGGGCGGCAATTGCTCCGGGTCACCGACGGCCACCAGCTTGCCCCCCATCGCCACCACCTGCGACTGGATGCGGGACCATTGATTGAGCCCGACCATACCGGCCTCGTCCATGATGAAGACAAACCGGCCTGCCTCCGAGTATTGCCCGCGCGCCCATTGCGCCTCCCATGCCGAAAGCGTACGGGCCTCGATCCCGTCAAGCGCATTGAGCTCCTGCGTGGCCTTGCCGGAGGGCGCACCGGCCAGAACACGCACGCCGCGGGCCTGCCATGCCCGCGCCGTCTCACCGATGGTGAAGGTCTTGCCCGTTCCCGCATGACCTTTGACCAGCGTCAGCTGATCGGGCCCAAGGATCGCCTCGGCCGCATTGCGCTGGCCCGGATTGAGAGCTGGCGACAGGAAACGCTGCACCGGGCGGGCGGCTGCGATCGCCGCGCGCACAGCCTCTGCGCCCGCCCGTTGATGCGTGTCGTTCAGATCGCTTTTGCTGCCGCTCGGCTCGGGCGCCACAGCAATGCTGAGCCGCGCGCCATTGGCCACGTGCTGCGCCAGGGCTTTGCGGAAGGCCAACCCGGCCGGACTGTCGGGCGCGTCCCGGTCCGGCGCGAAGATCACGTCGCGATCGTCAGGCAGCGGCGCAGTCGCGAACCCTGACACCCCGAAGACGGCCCAGGTCTCATGGCCGGTGGCCTGCCAGATCGAGAGCGCCGCCTCCGGGCTCTCCGCTACCACCAATGGCCCATCCGGGGTCCGTGCCGGAAAGCGGGCCGGATGCCCGCTCACGGTCCCGAAGGAGGGCTTGCGGATCTCCGTATCGACCCGCACGCCATCCTCTTGCACCAGGATGCGTTGCCCCCCCATGATCCGGCCATCCCCATCCGTGGCCCAGACCACCAGGGCGGCATGGCGGGCACCTACCACCTCCAACTCGGGAACCGGCGGCAGACAGGCAAGCTGCGCCTCGGGCATGTCCGTGATCGCCCGGGACGCCAGGTAGGCCGCGCCCGGGCTCCCCGAAGCCGGTGCCGCCAGCTCGACGAGGGACTGCACAAGATTGGCCCGCGCCGCCTCGATCTCGGCTTTGGCGGCCTCCGCCTCGCGCGCCCGCTGTGCCTGCCGGGCTTCCAGCGTGCTGGTATCGATCCGGGCCTCTGTCGACAGGCCGGCATAGCGCGCCGCCGCCTCCAGAACGCGTGGGAAGTCGGCCTTGGCTGCGCTGAGCCCGCAGATCTCCGTGGCCACGAGATCCAGGAGATCGCCCCCCTCCCCGATCTTGTGATCGAACCAGAGCCCCCGGCGAGGGCCTTTCATCTGCATCTCGAAGGAGGCCTGGTTCTTGGGGTTCCACTTCGCTGCCCCTGGTCGCACGGGGGGACCGTGAACCTTCACGAACAGATCCTCGGCACGATCCAGCAGCGCTTCGCGCACAGCGGCCGCAGATGGACCGGAGCGTGAATGTCGCCGCAGCGGTGCCTTGACTGCCTTGCGTTTGGCTGCCGCGGCCTCCTCGGCCGCGCGTTCCAACTCGATCGGGGCCGTATCGATCAGGATCGGACCTGTGCCGGTTTCGATGGGGTCCTGCGCGGCCAAATCCTCCGCCACAGCCAGCCGTCCCGTCGCCAGCACCTGGGCGTCCTGCGTCAGCTGCCAGGCCTGTTGGCTGCGCGACCGGGTGACGAACAGCGCCTCCTCTTCCACATGTTGCCCGTGTACTTCGAGAAGCTCGGGCGAACGCATCGCCTCCGCCAGAAGCTCCCGCACCTCCACCTCCAACTCGAACCGGGATTGCTCGTAGTCCTCCGCGTTTTGCAGCTCCGGGACCTCTGCGGGGTCCGGTCTCAGCTGCTTCATCAGGGCCGCCCGCACATCCGCTTCCGAGAACGTGCCCTGCCGCGACTGCACCACCGCGAGGATGTGTTCGGGGTTCGATCGAATGTAAGCTTGGTTCTGTTTGCGCACGTCCTGGCAGCGCAGTTTTTCACGCGGCAATTCCCCCCCGCGCTCGGCACGCTCGGCGATATACGGGTGGTAGTTCTCCGGCTCCAACTGCAGCCCCTGGTCCTTCAGGGTGCGGTGATCGACCCGCGCGTTTGAGCCCACACGCTCAAGCGCGAGATTGACATGCTGCGCCCATTCCAAGCGCCACTGCCGCAGAAGCGCCGACGTATCCCAGGAGCGGTTCTTGGCGCCCCAATCCCCTTCTCCGAGGTCGCGCAGACTGAGCATCAGATGCGCATGCGGATTGCCGTCACCCTTGTCATGGACGCTGATCGTCACCACCATTCCACTGTCTGTGAAAGCGTCCTTTACGAAGCTCCGGAGCAACACCTTTTGATCTGCCAGATCGAGCTCGTTGGGCAGGGACAAATCGACCGTGCGGAAGTACCGAGCCTTCTTCTCATGCTTGTTCAACCGACACTCTGAGATCTCCACGGAATTGGCCAGAGTCTCCGCAACGCGCACAGCGGCGCGCCGGATTGCCTCGTCGTCGGACAGCACCTGTCCGGCCGCCTCTGCCTCGGCCAGAACCTCTTCGAAGGTCCGGACCAATGCGATGTCGCCGAACGCATCCCGCGCCCAATCCGGAGCGTCCTCGGGCAGCATGATATCCGCGTATTTAAGCTCGTCAGACTTCGCCGTGTAGTCAGTCGTCCTGTTGGTGCTGTCGGACTTGTATTGCGTCGCCATGCGATAGGCCAGAGCGGCCACGGCCGACTGGCCTTTGCCTCGTGAGATGATACCTGCGCTGAGTCTGAAGATGGCCATTGCCGGTAGCATACAGGTGAACAAAGAAATTAGAACAATTTTTTTGTGTAAGCGTGCCTTTAAATCATGCTCTGATCATCCAGTTCAAATCAAGAGGGCCGCCAGCGGGGAAGCGAAGCGCAGTCCAGCCAATCAGACGGGGTGCCGGCCGGGATCAAAAGCTGGTGCAGTTTGGCTGCGAGGGACGGGACGATAATCGGGGCGATCGGGTAGGATTGAGGGTGTCGAAACCGAGGATCGGGGACGCCCCATGCAAGGTGCCAAATCAGACAGTCTGCTGAGGGTGTACCTCGCCGGACATTGTGGCTGGAGGGCGCCCGGATGGGTGCGAATTCTGCCCGCCGGATCCGAGTTGCACCGGGTCTGGTTGTACGGTCGGCTCGCGGTTTTTGTCGAGAACGGCATGGCCTACGAACCGGCCAATCCCTATGGCTTACGCACACCAGAAAGCGGCCCCGATTGGGGCGGCTGGTAAGGACTGTCTGAGCGGTAGTATTCTGACGGGCGGACGTTAGTACGTCTCTCCGTGAAAGTGTTGCCCAGCGAGTTCCATGAAGAACGCCTATGGGCGCGAGAGCTGCGACTGGTATATAGCGCTCCTGGCCGCTGATCTGCTTAGGCTCTACGCTGGCTCGGTCTGACCAACGGTGGCCTGTCTAAATTCTGCGAACTGCGGCCTGAACGTACCGGACATACGGCCTACGAAGATAGCTAGTGCGAATGTCACCGCCTGGCAGAAAGGGCGACGGCTGCCCACCCCGTCACAGTTGGCGGGCATCGCTATGTCATCAGAATAGGTTAGTAGGTGCCCCATCGCGCGGATGATGTAGAGCGCAACTTCCTCAATATTGTCGACTGTGATCCTGTCAAATTCATAACTCAGCGCAAAGGCGACCGTGTCCAAGGCGTCGTTTAGGCGTTGATCATCTTCTAGCCCTGTCGCCACGTACATCGCTTTCAGCAAATCGTAAAAGTTGCTGAACGAGAATAGCCGGTTGGGGCGAAGCTCGTTGAACGCAGAGCGTTCCACGATAACTGCGTCTTCTGGACCTCGCCCGTGCTTCGCGAGGCCGAGGACAACAGAGGCTTCTTCGGGAGAAAACGGGAAATAGATCAGATCTTCGGCGTCCATCGTACACATCCTTATCGTTACCATTTTCATCAAAAATGCCGATAGATAAGCTAAATATCAGTTAAGGCGGTCTTGGTTTGGCCTAGGGGACGGGTCCACAATCTATTTTTGTGGCATGTGCGATGTTTAGCGATCCTTAGAGTCGGTCACCCAGAAGGATCTTGAACACAATGGAAGCGAACAAAGCCCTCGGCATATGTGTAAGGCCATGGCAGCTTGCCCTGTGCAGCGTCGCTATGTGCTGGCGGACGTTAACACCATGCTCCTGCCCGAGATATCGCCCACCGATCCGATCAGGCCGTCGGCCAGATCGACCAGGGGGCGGTTACCCTGACGGCCCAGAACCGACGGGCGGTAGCGCCGCTCAAACACCGTCGATAGGAGTTCGGCTAGCAAGATCATAGGATGTGCTCACTCTTTTTGTATGCGACCCGAAGGCCCAAGGGCCGCCGCCTTGGCAAAGCTGTGCGGCCTGCGATCAGGCATTCGGCACTGCCTCGCCCCGGCGTCTGATCAAGTGGTAGATCAGCAAGACAGAGATGATCCCCATGCTGGCGATATCGGTAGACAGGCGCTCATCGATCAGCATCAGACCAGCCACAACCGAGACGATGCGTTCCGGCCAGGAGCTCTTGCCGACCAGCGTGCCCGAGCTGCCCAACGCAAACATGATCACACCCAGTGCCGTGCTCGCCGTGGCATAGGCAATGTCGGTCCAGGCCCCCTGCATCAGCAATTCCGGCCGCAGCACCATGGCATAGGCGACGATGTATGTGGGCAAGGCCATAACCATGGCCAGGAACCCGGTCCGGAACGGATTGGACTTGGCGATGCCCGCCGCTGCGAAGGCAGTCAGCGCCACTGGCGGCGTGATGCCCGCGAAGTTCGAGAAGTAGAAGATGAACAAGTGCACGCCGAGTATGAACAGCCCGAGATCGCCAAGCGGCGCGGCGACTACCGATGCGGTAATTATATACGCCGCGACCCCCGGCGTGCCCATGCCCAACACGATGGTCACAACCATTGTGGCGAACATCGCTAGCAGGACCGACCAGTCGCCCAATCCCAGGATCAGCGAGGCGATCTCGACCCCCCAGCCGGTAATCAGCGTAACCCCAATGAGGATGCCCGACAGAGCGCAAGCCAGGCCGATGTCGACAGTCTGGGCAGCGAGGTCGCTCACCCTGTCGCGGCCGTTCTGGAGCGTATAGGCTGCCGCGTTGCTGGTCAGTCCGCCGATCAGCAGGATGGCACTAGCCTCCAACACCGCGCGTTCCAGCGGGTACATGCTCACGATCTGGTAGACGAGCCAGCCCAGTCCCGCGATCACCGGCCAATAGCGCAGACACAGCTTCAAGACTGGTTCGGTCAGCGGTTGTTCAATGATCTCGACATCCATACGCTTGGTCAGCCCGTAAGTATAGGCGCCCAGCGCAATATAATAGAGAACGGCCGGCAGGATCGCGGCGAGAATGACCTGGCTGTACGGCGTGCCGGTCAACTCGGCCATGATGAGCGCCCCGGCGCCCATGATTGGTGGGGTCAGCGCTCCGGCGGTGCTCGACACCGACTCAATGGCCGCAGCCTGGGTGCGGGAATAGCCCGCCCGCAGGATCCAGGGGATGGTAAACTGCCCCGTCACCATTACATTGGCCATGTTGCTGCCCGACAGCGTCCCGAACAGGGCCGATGTGATCACCGACATATAGGCTGGACCACCGCGCAGCTTGCCAGCGATTGACATGGCAAGTTCGATGAAGAATTTCTGCCCTCCCGCCAGCAACAGGCACTGACCGAAGACGAGAAACAGGAATATCCAGCGCATCGCCACCTGGGTCGGCTCAGAGAAGATGCCGAGCTCGGTCTGGAAGATGGCGCCGACGACCCTGCGCAACGACAGTTCCGGTGCGATCTGGAAGGCCGACGGCAGAACCAGCGCGGAAAGCGCGATGGCGATGGCGATCAGCGCCAGCACCGGCAGGATCCAACCCACCACTCGGCGCCCGGCTTCGATCAGGAGCGCAATGAACAGGACACCAATCAAGATATCGGTCGACATCGGCACACTGCCGCGCCGGACAAAGCCGATGAAGTCCTGAAGGATATAGATGAGGGGGACGATCGAGAACAGACAGAGCCCGATATCGGCCGGGTGGATGCGCCCGCCAACGGCCGCCCCGCGCCATCCGGCGTTGCGCAGGAACGTCAGGATCAGGATGCCGGTGAGAAAGAACAGGCCGTGCAGGTATGGGCTGATCGGGGCCAGATACAGAAAGTAGAGCTGCGCCAAGAGCATCGCGGTTGCGATGGTTTGGTAGATCGCCAAGGACCATCCTTCGAGCGAGCGCGTATACATATGCCCCTACCTACTTTGTCTTCGGTGACGTCCCGACGCGGCGGGCGCCCGGCTTAATCAATCGCGCCGATTTCGCGGAAATAGCGTTCGGCGCCCGGGTGCATCGGCAGAAGATCGGCCTGCATACGCACCAGATCCTCGTTCAGGCGCGCTTGCGACGGGTGCCGGTCAAGCAGCTCGTCCCGGTTCTCCCAAACAACGCGGGTGATCTGGTAGACGAGTTCTTCGTCGATCTCCTCGTTGACCCAGAAATGGGTGCCGCCGCCGACCCAGAGCGCTTCGGTCTCGATCCCGTCATAGAGCGTCGGATCGAGATAGCCGAAGTGGAAATAAGGGTGCTCATCGACCACCTTGGCCATGTCCTCCTCGGCGAAGGAGACAAAGCGCAGCCCGCGCGTGGCGAGTTGCTCGACAATGGCACCGGCAGGATGGGCGGTGCCCCAAATCACCGCATCGACCGACCCTGCAGCCAGCGACCCAAAGGCCTGCGCGGGCGCCGAGCGCTGGACGCGCGCGAAATCGTCGTCACTCAGCCCCATCGCCGAGAGGGCCTGGCTCGCGGTCGCCTCGGCGCCCGAGCCGATTGGCCCCATCGCGATCCGCTGGCCGAGGAGGTCGCGGAAGGTCTGGACGTCGCTGTCAACGGGCACCATCGTGCCAATCTCCCAGGTGTAACTAGGCATCAACCCCAGAAGCCCGGGAAACGGCTCGGCGCCTTCGGCGGCGAACTGCCCTTTGTGGATCGAGTAGGCGCCCAGTGTGTTGCCATTGGCCATCTCAACTTCGCCGACCTGCATAAGGCGGGCGTTCTCGACCCCGCCTCGGGTGACAGTCATATCGATCACCACGCCCGGTAACTCGCGTTCGATGATTGCTTTCAGCCCGGCGGTGATCGGGTAGATCGCATGCACCGGCTGCGAGGCGGCCATGCGCAGAACCGCCTCATCGCCCGTTTCCCAGGCATGGGCTGGTCCCAACAGTCCCCATACGCCGACGAGCGCTACGAGCGTCCCTCTGAACTTGTGTGACATCTGACTGTACTCCCTTTCACGTGTCTTGGTCTTGGTAATTGGTGAATCGGTACGCATAGCTAGGCGGTGGCGTGGCGCGCCAGGCGGTCCCGGAAACTGGGCAACCAGCCGCCGCGAGCGATGATGCTCAGTGCGATCTCGGGCAATGGATCGAAACGGGTCTCAATGTCTTGGGTCACGTTGCGGAACGCCCCGGTCCGGAAATCCACCTCCAGTTGGTCACCCTGCGCCACCATCTGGGTGATCCCCGGCGCCCTGGGCAGAAACGGCAGTGCGGCGTTGACCGCACAGCGGTAGGCACCGCTGGCGATGCTTTCGCAGATCAGCCCGCTTCCGGCGCCCTGAAGGCCGATCAGCCCCTGAATATGCGGGTTTCCGTGGGCGAACCGGCGGCCCGTAACGATCAGATCACCGGGCTGGATGCGCTCCGCCAGAGTACTGTCGATCCCGGCGAAGATATGCTGCCGCAGGACTTGCGGGTCGGTCTCGCGTGCTAACGCGAAATGCAGCGCCATCAAATCGCCGTCCAGGGCAACGTTGTCGCCAAAGACCCAGGCCCGCCCCGCAAAGTGCATCGGGTCAGACATGGGTCAGATCCTCGTCCGCTGTCGTTGGCGCGTGGCGGCGGGGATCGGCGATCATGCCCTCCAGCGCAGAGGCAGCCACGGTGGCCGGGCTGGCCAGGTAGAGGGAGGCGTCATGCGCGCCCAGACGGCCAGGATCATTCCGCGTGCCAGTGCCGATCGAGACCTCACCCGAAGTGACGCCGCCGATCCGACCGCCTGCGCAAACCCCGCAACCCGGTGCGGTAACAATGCCGCCCGCGGCCGAGATGACATCGAACGCCCCCTCCGCAGCGGCCTGGCGGGCGACCTCGTTGGTCGCCGGGGTTACGAAGAGCCGGACCCGCGGATCAATCTCGCGGCCTCGCAGGATACGGGCGGCCTCGCGCATGTCCTCAAGCATCCCGGAAGCGCAGGACCCGATATAGGCGTGATCGATCGGCATGCCTACAACTTCGCTCACTCCCACCACGTTGTCGGGCCGTGGCGGCTTCGCTACCTGCGGCTCCAGAAGGGCCAGGTTCCAGTCGAACACTGCCTTGAACATGGCATCCTCATCCGACGCCACCAGCTCCAGCGGGCCATCGACTCTGTCCTTTAGATATTCGAGAACGATCTGGTCAGGCGTGACGATGGACGAACGGGCGCCGAGTTCGGTCGGCGTATTGCATAGGGTATAGCGTCCGTCGACGCCGATGCTCGCCAGTCCGGGCCCGGCGAACTCGATCACCGCATCGTCGACAAGTTCGTCGTCTAGCACAGAGATCAGATGCTGAGCGAAATCGCGGATCGTTGTGCCCGGCGCAAGTGCTCCAGTCAGGTTGATGCGCACCGTCTCGGGCACGCTCATCCAGACCGATCCCAGTGCCGCAAGTTCTGACACCTCGGTCAGGACCGCTACGCCCAGCGCGCCCACTGCGCCGAAGTTGGTCACATGTGTGTCGTAGCCCGCCATGAACATGCCTGGGCGGATGTAGCCGAGTTCGACCGGAAAGACATGGCCCTGCCCACCACGCCCAACGTCGAAGAAATGGCCAACCTCGAACCGGCGGGCGATCTCGCGCACCTGCCTCTGTCGCTCACTGGCCCGCGGCGACGCGGCGACCGGCTCGTGATCTGTGACGATCATCATCCGCTGCGGATTGTACAGCTTGCCCACGCCGACCTCATCAAGCGCCTTGGCCATATTCGCGGCATACCAGTCGTGGACCGAAACGAGCTCGGGTTCAGGCATGATGATCTGTCCGACGGCGACCGGAGCACCGACAGCCTTGGAAAGGATCTTCTGGGTGAGTGTCATGCCCATGAATGCGTCAGTCATGCTTACTTAGTGAGAGGGGGTGAGTCCGCGCCGAGCAGGGCGGCGAGCCGCACCTGGCTTTGTCGGAGCGACTCGATCACCCGTGCCTCATGCGTCGGGTTGAAGATGGTCTCGGGCACCGAGACAGACAGGCCGGCAACCGGCGCGCCGTCGGCGTCTAGCACCGCGATCCCGATCGCGATGATGCCGTCGACCAGTTCGCGGCGACTGTAGCCGATCCCGCTGCGGGCGATTTCGTCTAGTTCGACGCGCAGCGCTTCGACATCTGTCAGTGTGTGCGACGTCAGCGCCGTCAGCGAGGTGCGCCCGAGATATGCCTCCACCGCGTCGGGCCCCGCAGCGGCCAGAACCGCCTTGCCGCTGGCCGAGGCGTAGACTGGCCCACGTTCACCCAGTTGCATGGAGTGCTGCAGGGTCTGAACCACATCCTGTTTGCAAACCACCAGCATGTCGTCATCGCTGCGCACAGTCAGAGCACAGCTGTTACCGAGCTCAGCAGCGATGGCAGCCAATAGCGGCTGGGCAATGCGGACGATATCGATTCGCCCCAGATAGCTGCGCGCCAGACCCACGACACGGGGGCCCAGCAGAAAGCGGCGGCGTTCGCGATCATGTTCGACATAGCCGCTGCTCGAGAGTTCGGTCATCAACCCGGTCAGACTGCTCTTGGGTATGCTGAGGCGATTGGCGATCTCGGCATGCGTTAGGCCATCGGCTTCCTTTGCCAACAACTCAAGGAGCTGAAGCACGCGATCCGCGGACTTGACCACCTTATAAATCTCCCATTCTATATTGTTCACATTCGTGAACTTAGTCTTTACTCTTGAACACTCGAGATGTTTACGTAATGCTCAGGGCCTGTCAAGATCTTGGACAACAATGCCGTGGATCAATATTAAATGAGCAATATCAAAGCTCTAAGAGATATTCTTGAGAGTGGGACCTGCCATTTCGGTCCGGGAGCCTTCGACGGGTTGTCGGCTCGGATCGCCGATGCGGCAGGGTTTTCCTTTGTTCATGCCAGCGGCGGGGCAATCGCCCGCTCAATCGGCTATCCCGACGTTGGCCTCATCACGATGACCGAGATGCAGGTGCGCCTGGCCGAGATTGCCGAGGCAGTGAACCGGCCTGTAATCGCCGATGCCGACACGGGCTATGGCAATGCCCATAATGCGGCGCGCTGTGCCCGCGCCTATCAAGCTGCAGGCGCCGTGGCGCTGCATATCGAAGATCAGGACTTCCCGAAGAAATGCGGGCACTATGCGGATATCTCACTGATCCCGACCGAAGAGATGGCGGCCAAGGTCGCCGCCATGAAAGATGCCGTCGGGGATGGGATGTTGGTTATCGCGCGCACCGATGCCGTGATGACTGAGGGGTTAGAACCGGCGCTAGAGCGCATGCATCGTTATCTCGAGGCCGGAGCCGATGTCGCTTTTGTCGAAGGGATCAGCGATCTCGCAACACTTCGCCGAATCAACGATCTGCCGGCACCCAAGCTGATCAACCTGGCCGGAGCCAGTCGCGAAAAACTTGCAACGCCCGAAGAGCTGTCCGCCTGCGGTGTGGTGCTGGCTCTCTACCCCGGCGAGTTCCAGCGCGCCGCAATCTTCGCCATGGAAGAGGTGGCCCGGACGCTGCTGCAAACCGGCTCAAGCCGCTCCGTGGCCGACCGCTTGGCGACCCCTGCGCGGCGAGACGCGCTCGTCGCCACCCGGCGATACCTGTCCTAATGAGCGACCCAAGACCTCCCGGCGCCGTCGCCCATCTGCAGGCACTTGAGACCGGTGTGGGCACCGCCGAGGACTATGCCCGCGACTGCCGCGAATGCTGCGCGCTCTGGGAGCCGGTGCTGCGGGCCTGGACGGTTCTGGACCCGGATTGTTGGCGACCAGCTCTGCCGGGTGGCGACCAGGGACCCTTGTATGGCCTTCCCGTCGGTGTGAAGGACCTTATCGATACGGTGGATGCACCCACCGCCTATGGGTCGCCGATCTATTGCGGTCACCGACCCCAGCGTGACGCCTGGATCGTCACGCGCCTCAAGTCTCTGGGCGCGGCCCTGCCGGGCAAGACCGTGACCACCGAGTTTGCCTGCTTCCCGCCGGGCCCGACGCGCAACCCGCACGACCCCGCCCTCAGCCCCGGGGGATCGTCCAGCGGCTCCGCTGCCGCCGTCGCTGCCGGTATGGTGCCCCTCGCCCTGGGGACGCAGACGGCGGGCTCGATCATCCGTCCGGCCGCCTATTGCGGCATCTTCGGGTTCAAGCCGACTCATGGCAAGCTGCCGATGACCGGGATCAAACCGCTCTCCCCGAGTCTCGACACGTTGGGCGTCTTCGCCCGCACGTTGGCCGACATCGCGTTTCTGACCGAGCATCTCGTGCCATCGCAGCGGGCTTCCTCTCGGCTGCCCAACCGGCCCCGCATCGCCGTCTGCCCACCATTATCCGTCGCTGACGGCGACCCTGACCCTGCTCGCGACCGCAGGCGTATCGCCGCCGCGCTTGCTAGTGCCAGGTGTATCGTCGAGACGCTCGACGCTCAGGTGGAAGTCGAGGCGCTTTCACAGGCGCAGGAGACTGTTATGGCGGTCGAGGCCGCCTCCTCCCTCGCCGCTGAGGCGGACGTCCATTGGCTGGATCTGGCGCCCGCCGTACGCCTACTGATCGAGCAAGGCCGCGCCGCCGGACCCCAAGCCTTGGACCCAGCACTGCGGGCTATCGCCGCCGCGCGTCGGAAAATACTGGGCCGGTCGGACTGGGACATCGTACTGACCCAAAGCGTGGTCGACCGCCCGCCACCCGCCACCAAGGGCACTGGCGATCCGGTCGCCTGCCGAGCCTGGACCGCCGCGGGGTTCCCTGCCCTGTCGATTCCCATCGACCGGGGCGCTGGGCTGCCCGGGTCGGTGCAAATGATCGGGCGCCCCGGCGGTGACCGGACGCTGCTCAACCTCGCCGACAAGCTCATCGACGCCTGCTCCGAGACCGGATTGGGCCACGCACCAGCGCCGCCGCCGCCAAGCTAAGCCGCGTCCCGGGGTCACCGGAGACACCAACGGGTAGTCGCCAACCGCACGCGACTGGTGAACCAGGTCCGTGGCCTTCTCGGAGAACACGGCGTCGTGGTGGCTCGAGGCATCACCCACATCCGGCGCACTCTTGGCGAGATTGCGGACGATCAGTCGGGAAACTTCGGGGAGCTCCTTGTCGAGATTTTCCGCGACATGCGCGAGGAACTGGCCGAATTGGACACACGTCTCGCGGGTTACAATCGTCGGATCAAGAACCTCTTTCGTTCGAATGAGATGTGCCAGCGTATCGGACAGATCGAAGGCATTGGTCCGATTACGGAAACGGCATTGGTTGCCGCGATTGGCGATCGCTCATGCTTCAAGAACCGTCGTCAGTTTGCCGCCCCGGCTGGGCCTGGTTCCAAAGCAATGATCAAGCGACGGAAAGGCTCGATTGTTCAACACCAGCAAGCGAGGTGACCGATATTTGCGAACGATGCTGATCCATCGAGCGCAAGCTGTTCTGGTTCGCTCGGCCGACAAAACCGACACCCGTAGCAAATGGATAAATCGGATGCGAGAAAGACGTCATCCGAACGTCGTCGCGGTTGCTTTGGCCAACAAGAACGCACAGATCGCCTGGTCACTTCTGGTACGAGATCACTCCCGGTCAGGCGTCCGACTACACCAGCTTTAATCTGATCATGGCTGACAACCGACCCAAACCTAGTGTCCTGCTGGCGGATCGGGGCTATGATGCTGACAGCAGTCGCAAATCCATGAAAGAGCGTGACGCTCTGTCGGCCATCCCGATGCAGAAATCTCGCAAGATGCGCGTTGGTGTGGATCGGCCGCTCTATCGCCTGCAAAACCTGGTCGAGCGCTGCTTCAATAAGCTCAAGAACGCACTTCGCGTCGCCACCCGCTACGACAAGACCGCCGAGAGCTTTCTCGCCTTCATAGACATCACATCCACCCGCCTATGGATGGGCCCTTTGTCAACATGACCTAGCGAAACACACAAGCCGCGCCAAGGGGCGCGGCTTGTCACGTGAGATCACCAATCCTTGATCAGAATCTGAGTGCCGCCCTGAGAACAAGTGCATCAAACCCAACATCGTCAACAGCACCTGCTTCACCCGCTGCACGCCGCGCGAGGTACTCCATCCCGAAGACGATGTTGTTTTCGAGGTCGTAATCAGCACCAACGCCTAAATTAAACCCGTTTGCCCGAGCTTCCGCTGCATAGATGCGCGAGACGCCTGCTACACCATAAAACAAGATGTTGTTGAACGCGTAGCCGACACGACCTTTCATATCAAAGGCATCAAAGTCCAAAGAGAACTCTTCTCCATCAATCCCTAATCTGGTATCAGGGACTATTAAAAAGGCAAATTCGCCACCAAAAACGAAGTCGTCATCTTGCGCATTGTAACCGGCGAACGCACTAAAAGTAGTGCCCGAGTCAGGTTGATAGTTTGCGAAACCGCCATCCTCTTCAACTGACAGCTCATTTGTAATGCTGGAGCCAACTAAAAGTCCGGTATATGCACCGCTCCAATCAGCAAGCGCGTGCGTTGGGACGGCGGTCGCGAGGACCAAAAAAACAGCTTTTGCGCAATAAATCATCGTTTGTTCTCCCGAAGTGCGATGGGGTAAGTGACGGCGGGGTATCATTCTCACAAAGATGAATTCGTCTGCGATTTCGCTAACGCGACATACCATTCAAATTGGTGAGTTATCAGTGTTGATCTCGCTCGCATCCTGAAGGCGCTGGTGATTAAGTGAAAAATTAGTTCTTTTTTCAGCTAGCGCTTTCGGAACTTTATTACTTGAAACTTTATTGCTCCATTATGCGCGCATGCGTCCAATCGACTCGTCCGTCATCAGAAATAATCCCTGCTCGCTCTACTCGAAAATATTAATAGCCTATACCTGGATAGACACAGGCTATGATGCGATCTGCGCCTATCAAACAATCATTTGGTCAACACAGCCTAGGTCATGTTGACAAAGGGCGCAGCCAGAGACGGATGGATGCGATGTCGACGAAGCCCAAGAAGCTTTCGGCAGTTTTGTCGTAGCGGGTCGCAACTCGGCGGGCATTCTTCAGCTTGTTGAAGCATCGCTCGACCAGGTTTCGTAGACGATACAGTGGGCGATCCACTCCAACTCGCCTTTTCTGCGACTTCCGCACTGGGATCACCGGTTGGATGTATCGGCTGCGCATATCTTCACGAATGCTGTCAGCATCGTAGCTCGTGTCAGCGAGTAATACGAAATGTTCCGGCAGGTTGTCGTCCATGACCAGGTC
>NZ_WVNW01000014.1 GCF_013179285.1 Roseobacter sp. HKCCD6576-2
GCACGGGTGTGAACCGTTTTTCTGTCGCGGTTCCGAGAGCAAGTCCGGTCCGTCCGCAAAGGTGACCTTAATGGTGTCAAAGCACCAAAGATGGCCACACCAATGGCCAACCAGAGCCCGCTGAGAAGAGGCAAAATCACAAGAGCTTGGTCCAACCCATTCTTTGAGCGGCCCGGTTTCAGGTGCAAGCCCATACTCTGTGTCAGTCTAAACTCTTACGCGCGTCAGTGAAATCGTACGTTCGCAAAGGCAAGCGTCGCACAACCAATCCACTGTTAAAATCTGCCTAAGGCAATCATGTCTTCGCCAAGCAAGCAAGCGCTGGACAAAGCCCGCCTCGGATACAAGGCAGCACACCGCGAAGGCCGCTAGATAGCCTTCAGAAAAGCGCAGCTCGTCCGGCCTATGGCCTTATTCGTCCGAATCTCGAGTCGGTGCTGCAGCCCTTAGAGGGCCCTAGGCACCAACTCGGGATTCTGCGGTGCAGCCAACCAAACCGTCCGGCTTAGTCGAGGCAGTAGTACTCGTAGGTACCTGGGATCGGGTTGCCGTCCCCGTCTTCCAGCCAGGTTTCGAGCCAACCGCCCGCACCGCAGGTCAGTTCCAGTTCTTCCGTCGAAATTGGGTCACCAGACGTTGTCGTGTTGCGCCTTCCGACCCGGCGGATGGGCACAGCCCCCTGACCGACCGCACCCAGTTGTTCGGCGTCGCTCCGGGAGTCATCTTCGTCTTGTCGACTGCGATTTTCTTCGACCTGCTGCTCACGTGCGGATTCGCGCGACTCATCTCGGGTGCTTTCACCGCGATCCTGAGCGAGGGCTGGTTGAGCCACGGTGATCGACAAGCCAACGATAGCCCACGTAAGGATTTGGGACAGTTTCATTTGGTATTTTCCTTTTCGGATGTGCGCCGCAACGGCGCTGATTACATCCGTGGGTCGGGCGACCTCTGAGATCCGTTCAAAGAAATCTCGGCGCTGTTCCGAGTTTTTTTGAAAGAGTTCTGGTCACCAAACGACCAATCGTCATAATCCGCTGAAAAGGCGGCAATGATGACCCAAACGAGCCGTTAAGGAGGCGACACATGAACTGTTTGACCTTCGGCGCCGCTTTGGGTCCTTCAATTCTGAACGACAAAGGTTATTCCACAATAATCCGTCCCCGCTCCCTCGGCTCTGGCCTCATTGAGTTTCAAAACCAGTAGATGACGATGGCCGCGAGAGCGATGGCTGAGAGGAAGACCTTTTGGCACCTGTCATAGCGCGTCGCCACACGTCTCCAATCCTTGAGCCTGCCAAACATGATCTCGATCCGGTTGCGCCGTTTGTATCGGCGCTTGTCCATTGCCCGGCAGGGCATGCTCAGCATGCCCGAGAGGAGGCGCTTCCAACGGTTGTACAGTGTCTTGTGCGGGCCGTATGCACTAGGCGCGTCGCGCTACCGTAAGCCATTACGATCGATGAAGATAATCCCGCTCCGGACGCGCCGATCATCGACGCGCGGCTTGCCATGGGACTTGGGGAAGAAAGGCTCAAGACGCGCCATCTGCGCGTCGCTCAACCAAAAGAGATCAGGCATGTTCACCGCTCGGTTTTCGAACCGTGAATCACGCCGTCCCTCCGAAATCAATGGGTCCTGACCCTAAGCGCCGATCTACGGCTTGCCGCTATTGGCGGTGATTTCCCGTGTTGGAATTCTGTTATCTACAACAAGTAAGGCTCGCCGTGTTTGCATCGATGGTTTTTCGTCGGAGCTAGATTGGTTGATTGACAGAAGAGCCTCATGTTCTTTTGCTATTCGCTTTCGTCGCCTATCCAGTATTTTTTGTCGAATGGCTTCCGGCTCAATTCCGGTATCCAAATAAAATGCTGTAATTACGGACTCAAGTGTCCAAACCAGATCCTTGTTACCCTTTCTACTTTCTTGATCTGCCAAATCTGCCAGCGTATCCAGTATCACGTCGTCTGGTGTTGTATCTGATGTCATGTCCGGCCCCATCTTTCTGAGGCTCAGACTTCAATCAATTGGTTAACAGCCTATTAACGATAGGCTTTGTTTTGAATTATCTGCTATCTACGTGACGTCCTTCGATTGATAAGACGCTGCTCAGTGAGCATCCGCTCCAATGCTATCGCAGTATTCCCATAACCTGCGGATTGCGCTGCGGAGAGGGCTCGCTCAATCGAGTCCTCGATCAAAACTCCTTCGTCCCTTACAGAGGTAATGCCGGGTATCCAGCGGCGTTTCATTGGCTCGAGTGCTTCCATCTCGCTTTTCCTAAGTTGATTCGAATTGTTAACGTCAATTGTTCCTACAATTGAAACGCTAAGTTAAGAAAACCTTAATCCACCTTTTTTCTATAGCGATAGTCGATGTTTGGGCGATAGCCCGCCGTTTTGTTCAATATTGTAAAGCAGCGGCGTGTTAATCATCCTGTACATTCGTTGTGTCGGCGCCCAACGTGATTCGGCCACTCACAGGATTCCTTTGGCCTCGACTGAGGCCCCGGCGGTTGGCATGGACAACACCCACATGACAGCCGCCTTAGCTGAAATCTAGCGTATCTATATGTAGTTTTGATGAAAATCGTAACGAGAAGGATGTGTATGATGGACACCGAAGACCTGATCTATTTTCCGTTTTCGCCCAGACCGCCTATTCTCGTTCAGCAACTTCTATGATGTGCTGAAAGCACTCTATCTAGCGGCGGGACTCAAAGATGATCGGCATTTGGATGACGCACTGGATATAGTCGCTTACGCGTTCCGCTATGAATTTGAATGGATCACCGCTGACAATGTTGTAAGCGGTGTCTGAGCCCCACGCGGCTAGGCGCTTAACGGTTTGAAGTTCCATGGCAGGAGTTCTTGCAGGCCGTCTTTTGGATGGCCTTGGGCGATCCGCTCAAGAGTTGTTTTCAGGTATTCGAACGGATTGACGCCGTTGAACTTGGCCGTTTCGATCAGGGACGCGATGCGGCCCCAGGCCTTTCCTCCTTCATCATGACCCGCAAACAGCGCGTTCTTGCGGTTGAGGGCGACGGGGCGGATCAGGTTCTCGACTGTGCTCATGCACAAGCTGCGGGAAGCGATGATCGCAGAGACGAGGGGCTTGCACCTCGACGGTGAGGTTGAAGTGGATGGTGCTGCCTTCGGCGGCCATGTCCGTCCCGCCAACCTGCGCGAAGATCGTGTTGAGCGGACATTCAAGCGTAAGCGCGAAGATGAGCTCCAAACCCGCCGTTCAGTTTACAACGATAGATGTCTGCTTAGGACTTAACCGCGCCTATCGAACGCCAGCTTTGCGGCCAAACCGACGAAAACAAATCCAGTCAGGTATTGCAGCGCGCTTGCCGCTGTCCTGTTTCGCGCAAGGAAGGCACCGATACCTCCTGCAAGCGCGCCGACTAGTGCGTTTATGACCGTTCCGCCGATGTTCAAAATCGTTCCAAAAATCAAGAACTGAACAAGGACAGACCCTTGCTCCGGGTCAACGAATTGTGGAACCAACGCCAACATAAAGATCGCGACCTTCGGGTTCAGTAGGCAGACTAAAACGCCGTCTTTCCAGGCTTGCAAGCTCATCGAGCGATCTACTTTCTCCGGCTGCAATGTGCCGATAGGAGACGTGAATACCTGGAATGCGAGATACAACAGGTATCCCACACCAGCCCATCTAATCACCTCAAAAGCAATCGGATTGGCTGCAATTAGTGCAGCCAGCCCGAGCCCACCTACCAGAGCGTGGATGAATGATCCGGTTGCGATCCCCAGTGAGGCAGCGACACCGGCTTTCGGTCCGGATTTCGCGCCTTGGCCCAGACAGAAAAGCATGTCTGCTCCCGGGGTAAGGTTCAGGGCGAGTGCGATAGGGACGAATATAAGTAGGGTGTTAAGATCAATCATGAAGCTCAAGTTACGCCAAACCTTGTAACCGCGGAACACTCAACATCGTCAAAGCAAACTTTCGCTGCGCTGCCAGGCTTTAGGAGGCTAGGGCTCTGAGCCGTCATCTGACGATTTCGGTCGGTTGACCGTGCGCAGCCCCAAAGCGGCCATTGGATCACCGCGAGCCGATGTCCATGTCGCGGGACGAAGCCGACCTTCGTTCTCGTCAGCCATGTGTCTGCTTTGGGAAATCCGTTTCTCTGATCAGCACAAATCCGTCACGTTGCATGCGTACGACAGGTAGGTATTTGAGGCCACACCAGGAGTAGGAAATCCATGCAAATTGCGATTGCAGCCTGCAGGACAAACCCACAACTCTCTTCTTCAAACAAGACCCTGCAATCGGCTTTGGAAGCGACCGGCGCGCGGGTGTCTGTTCTCAACTGGAATGAGCACTCCGTTGCGGATTTTCTATCGTGTGATCTCACTTTACTAAGACAGACTTGGGACTACCAGAACGACCCCGGCGGCTTTGCAGCCTGGTTGATCAGGCTCCATGCAATGAGTGCTCAAATCGAAGCGCGTCCCGACTTGGCCATATGGAACAACGACAAGCGAACGCTTATCGAGATAAAAGATGCTGGAGTTGAAATTCCAGCAACTTATCGGTCGGTCGAAGACGCCATTGCAAGGCAAGGTGATCGGGGCTCGATTGAGAAACTTGTGCTAAAGCCCGCGTTTGGCGGCGACGGTGTCGGCGTAGAACAAACATGTCTCTCAGATATTGAAGCGACACGGACAAAGATTGAGCAAGATCTGCCTGGACGCCCAATTATGGTGCAGGAGTTCTTGCCGGAAATCGGTGACGGTGAGTGGAAAATGACGTGTATCGAGGGCAAGGTCGAACTCGCAGTCCATGCGAAGCCAATATTTGGAGAATTTCGCATCAATTCACGCTTCGGTCCCACCATTGAAGCCGCAGAACCACCTGCTGCGGCTCGATCAGCAGCGGAAAAAATCATGGCGTTTGTGGGAGCGCCTCTTTGTGCACGTGTGGATGGTGTCATGCGCGATGACATGTTCATTTGCACTGAGTTAGAGCTTTGCGATCCGGACCTACACCTACATTACGCACCAGAGGTTGCGACAATACTTGCAGCAGCAACACTCCGACGAGTTGAGACGGCGCAGTCCTGACGACGGACATTCGTCCGGCGTGCAGCATCGGTGACGCTGGGCTCTCTGCTGCCGTCGGCTGCGAGCCGTTCGGATGACAGCAAGCGGGACAAAGCGACCATAGCGGAAGGTGAATTGAACGTCCGCTCATGACGAGCAAAAGACATTGAAATTATCAAAAATTTCTAGACTCTTGATTCCTAAGGAGGTCCCAAATGTCTACTTGCGGCTATCGAACTGGTGTGGTTCAAGATAAATCACGATCAAATTGGCAGAATTCTGGTGCTCGTCTAATCGCATGGACGGCTTGGTATCCAGCGCAGCGGATCGCATCGGCCAAACCGCCTGAGCCCGGCTTCTTTGTCTCCGGCGATGTCGCGCTTGACGCCCCACTTGCGGGCCTTTCCATGTTGCCAATCGTTCTGATGTCACATGGAACTGGAGGCACAGCGGAAAGCCTTGGCTGGCTAGCCCGCTATCTTGCAGGAGCAGGTTATGTCGTACTTGCAGCGAACCACCACGGAAATACTGGTCTAGAGCCTTACACAGCAGAGGGCTTTGTATGCTGGTGGGAGCGCGCTTCTGACTTGTCATTCTTGCTCTCATATATTTCGCAGGATTCTTTTTTCGGTGACAGACTAGACCTCGATCAGACTTTTGCCGTCGGCTTTTCGCTTGGTGGCTACACAGTTCTGAAGATGGCTGGTGCACAGAGTTCAATGGACGAGTTTCAGCGATGGCGGACCGAGAACGGTATTGTCGACGTCGGCCCACGTGAATTTCCTAACGCAGGGGCTAATGTTTCTAACCTCATTAGCTCGTCGGCCGCGTTTCGCGCGTCTTGGGCAAGGTCATCCGACGACTTTACCGACAAACGGGTCAAAAGCATTGCCGCGATTGCGCCAGCGCCAACCGTAAGAGCATTCACGCGGTCGTCCGTCTCGGAAATAGCGATGCCTGTTCTACTGATAACGGGTGGGAATGATGCCGAAGCGCCATCTGAGCATTGCGCCGATTGGTTGATGGCCCAAAACGTCAGCTTTGATCGCGTTGATCTCGGTCGCGAAGTTGGTCACTACACTTTCCTGGATTTTCCAAGCGACAGAATACTAATAGGAAAAGACCCGTTATTTACCGATCATGAAGGCGTGTACCGAGCGGAAGTTCACAATCAGTCTGCCGCTAGTATACACGCGCATTTCAGTTGACCAGAACGGTATCTTCCAACTCAAACCGGACCTCGCGCACGGCGCAGCATCGAGCATTTTGGGCTCAGAATGATCGTTCGCGCGATGTGCGTGGACCCGATCAAGAGCGACGGAACGACGAGAGTTCGGATGGCTGAGGATGAGCACGCGTGGCTCAGTGCTCGGCCGGAGGTGTCCAACTCGATCCGTCTCGCGGTAGGCGCTCGTCGTCATCGAGGACGGTCAGCGTGGCCCCCGCCCCATCGTTCCACCGCCAGAACACGACGTTGCGATGCTCCCCGCCTGCGCCGCGTGCGAAGCTCGGAACACGCATGCCGATGGCACCGGTCGCCAGCACGTCCCGTGCCAGTCGGTGTTGCACCGGTACCGCGCCATCGAGCATCAAGCTTTCCCAGTTCGGGTCCGCAAGATCGGCTTGTGTGTAGCCCAGCCCTGCCAAAGCCTGTGGATCCGTGGCGTCGAATACCGGAGCGGCGTCGACGTCGTAGGCGACCAGAATCAATGGCTGGAATGGGCGGCCGAGGGGACTGGCCTCCAACAGGGCTGTGTCGACCAGCTCGGACGTATAGAGCGCAACCATGCCAATCGGGTTGAAACGGCCGCCGAAGCGGCCCGCACCTTCGCCGGAGAGCGGTGCCCAGGACCAGCGAGGATTGTGGGCTCGGAAGAGCGTGCCGGCTAGCCGCACGACGCGACGCGGATCAAGAGTAGCCGCCGGCGGCGATCCGGTCCAGATAGGCATGAAGCTTTGCCGCATCGCCATCCCGAACCAACTGATCCGGTGTCCGGCCGCCAAACCCCGACAACGGTTCCGACCGGAACCAGGCATAGGCCGCCAAAGCCGACCCCAGCTCAGGTTCAACCCGGTTTAGGACTTCCAGCATCTCGCGAAGCCGCATCTGCGTCTTCACCGCCTTGATGCGTGTCGACCTTGAAAACGCATCCCGCCCCAGCCCAAGCGTCGCGGCGATCTCGCTCTTCGTCGTCCGCAGCCCACTTGCAATCAGGGTCGGTGAGAAGTGCTGCTCCGCGACATAATCCTGAAGATGCATGACAAACCTCGCTGTTTGTAACATAATATAGTGTCAAGATATGCGCTAGTGAAGCCCCAGCGTGTGCTTAGGACCTACGCTGAGGTCAGCGGTGCTCGAAACGCTGGCCCATGAGCTGGTTTCGTCGCGAGGCTGATGCATTCGCCGCACCTTGTGGAACCGCATGTCCGAACTCATCCAGGTGACCGCGCAAGGCATTGATCCGTTCTGTTCTACCGGCCACAAATCTCCGACGTCTTGTTCGCGCTTTGCAGCGCCGGGGCGCAAGAGCCTAGCACGTTCCGCCTATGTCAGATCATGCGTATCGTATGCGATCACTTTGGTCGCGGCGGCCAGGATGTGCGAACGCATGAGCGCCTCAGCCAACCGGCCGTCACCCAGCCTGAGCGCCTTCAGCAGGGCTGCATGATCCTCCGAACTGCTGCGAATGCTCGCGTCGTCGAATTGCGCGAAGGAACGCGCAAGAAAACCAAGGTCCATCATTTGCAAGCAGACGACCTTCAGCCGTTCGTTGCCGGAAATAGTCAGGATTTCGGTGTGGAAGTTGTGGTTCTTCTCTGAAATCAAGAGCACATTGCGCGGCTCGGTTTGCACCGCTTCTTCCCATTCTTGATAGGACAGCTCCAGTCTTGCGATGGCGGCGCGATCTGCTCGTTCGGCCGAGAGGCCGGCCGCGAGACCTTCCAGGTTGGCCCGGATCTCGTAGATCTCTCGAACCTCCTGCGATGACCATCCTCGAACGAAGGCCCCGGCATGGGGTGTGAAGATGACGAAACCATCACTCGACAAGCGTTGCAGGGCTTCACGAACGGGCGTGCGCGAAACGTTCATTTCCTCGGCCCATGATTCCTCGATCAGCCTTTCACCGACAGCGCAGCGACCTTTTGAAATCGCGTCCCGGATTGCTGCGTACACTCTTTGCGATGCTGTCAGGTGCTCCATGGCTATGTTCATCCTGTTACTACTCAAACCTGTTTTGCCACACGGTATATGACGGATTGTATACCTTATCCTCCAGCGAGGAAAGTCCGTTGCGCAGTGGCTGCTCTAAAATGCCACATTTTAAAGGAAAATAGCTTAACCAAGCGAGAGGAAGGGGCGGAGCTGGAGTATTCTTTTTGACATATTGCATACAATATCGGTAAAAGGTGGTGCGGTGATCAATCCGCCACCGGGAGGAGCAAGGGTGATGAACATGACAACACAACAACCCAATGGGTTTCTGAGATCTCGTTTTTTCGGCCTCGTGCTGGGGGTTGGCGCGATGCTTGGCGCCGCCCCTGCGGTGGCACAGAAAGAGCCCTACGGCCCCGGCGGGCTGGAGATACTGGTTCCGTTCAATGCGGGCGGGTCAGCTGACCGCATGGGTCGTGCGATCGCACAGTTTCTACCGGAAGAGCTGGGAGTTCCGGTGACGGTGGTGAACCGCCCTGGCGGCTCGGGTGCGCTGGGGCACACGTTCTTCCTTCAGCAGGCGGATGACGGCTCCAACGCGCTTGTCACGCCTGCCACGCCGTATCTGGTGTCCAACATCATCCGTGGGCAGGGGGTGCTGGACTGGGATGAATTCCATTTCATCAACGGGCAATGGCAGGATTACTACATGCTGCTCGTGAACAAGGATCAGCCGTTTCAGACGGCGGAAGAGCTGTTTGCCTTCATTCGCGACAATCCAGGTGAGGCAAGCTCGGCCATCATTAACGGCGACGGCGGGCATCTTTTGCAGCTAATCATGCTGGATCGGATGGGCCTGCCCGATGACGCAATCACCTTTGTCAGCTATGATGGTGGTGCGCCAATGCGGTCGGCCATCGCGGGCAATCAAGTGACCTTTTCTCTGATTGCGGCGCGCGGTTCCGAAGTCATTCGCGATGACATCCGCCCGCTCGCCGTGGTCCGCGATGTTCCCGATCCAGCCTGGGATGCGCCGGTCATCAATGAGCCTCTGGCGGCTTTCGGTGCCGAACTTCCCATTTTGTCAGGCGACTTGCGGACGTTCACCGTTTCACGCGCCTTCGTCGAGAACGAGCCGGAAACATATGCACAGCTGGTTGCCGCCTATGAGCGGATGCTGCAACGGGAAGATTTCCGCGCCTTTATCGAGGAAGGGGCGATCGGGGGCCAATGGCTGGGGCCGGATGAAACGCAGCGCGTGCTTGACGAAAGCATCGCAGTTTTCTCGCAGTACGCAGATTACCTAAAGTGATCTCCGACCGAGGCACGGACGATGGCCCGGGCCTCTCTTTGCCACAACCGTTACCGGGACGGGGGCGTGCGCGCATGCACAACATCTTGGGATATCTTGCGGGAGGTATCGGGCATCTCTTTCTGCTCGTGGGCTTTTCGGGATTTGTGACCTGGTATGCGCTAGATGCTTGGCGTGCCCAGTCCGAAGTCGAGAATATGCTTCTGATCGGGCCGGTGTCGGGTCTGGTGCTGATCGTGATGGTCGGCATCGCCATAGGCCTGATCCGTGAGATGATGCAGGGCGTCTCAGGGCCGGGACGCGCCGCGCCTCAGATCGATCCTGCGGTGCCTGCACCCGACAGCCCGGATGCGGATACTCTTAGCGGACGCTATGGCGCGGTGCTCTCGGCCGGCTTTCTCGGTGTTTATGTGGTGTCCATGCCGCTGATCGGTTTTGACATCGCAACGGCGGTTTTTGTGGCGGCCAACATGGTTTTGCAAGGCGAACGGAACGTCCTGCTTATCGTTTTCTTTTCGGCCCTGGTGGCGATCCTTCCGGTTCTGGCGATTGAGCATCTGCTGTCCGTCCCGGTGCCTACGATGTTGCTACCATGATCGATCTTGGCGCTTTCAGCGACGCGATCGGGTTGATTACGAGTAACCCGTTGGCTTGGGTCGTTGTGCCTTTGGGATTGTTGATCGGTCTGGTCTTTGGCGTGCTGCCTGGCCTGTCGGTGCCCATCGCAATGGCGGTGTTCCTGCCCTTCACGCTGCACATGGATTTCCTGTCCGCGATACTGTTTCTGACCGCGATCTTCACTGGCGGCGGCTTTGGCGGATCGGTCCCGGCGATTCTGATAAATGTCCCTGGCACCACCGCGGCGATTGCCACCTGTTTTGATGGCTATCCGATGGCACGCCAGGGGCGCCACAACGAGGCAATCGGTATGGCGCTCGCGGCCTCGACGGTCGGTATGGTCATCGGCTACTCACTTTTGCTGATCATCCTTGAGCCGATCTCACGCTTTGTCTTGCAGCTTGGTGCGCCGGAGATGGTGCTGATTGCCATCGCGGGCCTGTTTCTTATTGCGGTTCTGTCAGGGGGTCACTTTCTGCGCGCCGTCGTCGCGGGCGGGATCGGGCTGCTCATTGGCACCATGGGCATGAGTTCCTCCGGTGTCATGCGCGGTACCATGGGATCGATGTACATGCTGGACGGCATCGAGATCACAGCCGCCATCATTGGTCTTTTTGCGGCATCGGAAGTCTTCGCCCTTACCAGAAAAGACTACATCGTTAGCAATTCCGAGGCGCGGACGGTGCGGTTAGCCAGCATCGCCAGCGGCTTCGTGGACGCATTCCGGCGATGGACCCTGATGATCCGGGGCGGCCTCATCGGCTCGATGATCGGGACGGTGCCAGGTGTGGGTTCCACCGTGGCGAACCTAGTGGCCTACGCATTCGCCCGTGCCACATCGAAATCAGCCGATACATTCGGCAAGGGCAATCCTGACGGCGTTATTGCGGCGGAATCGGCCAATTCCAGCTCCGAGGGCGGCTCGATGGTCGCGCTTCTGGCGCTTGGCATCCCCGGCGGTGCGGGGACCGCTATCATGCTGGGCGCTTTTGCCATGCACAATGTCACCGGCGGACCGCGCTTCGTTTCCGACAACAAGGATATCGTCTACGCAATCATCGGTGGAAATCTTGTGCAGGCCATCTTGCTTGCAATCATGGGCATCCTGTTCCTGCGGGTCGCCGTGATGGTCGTGCAAGTGCCGCTGCGCTATCTGCTGCCGGTCATCCTGGTTCTGACGGTGCTGGGCAGCTACGCGCTTTCCGGCAACATGGTCGGCCCGATCACGCTTGCCGGTGGGGCCATACTTGGCCTAATCATCAAGCATTTCAACTATCCGATCGTTGCCGTCGTGATCGGTCTGCTGCTGGCAAGCCTTCTTGAAGGCAACCTGTTGCGCACCTGGCAGCTCAGCCGGGGGGATTTCACCATCTTCTTCGAACGCCCCATCAGTACTTGGCTGATTTCCTTCATCATTCTAGTGGCGCTGCTTGCGGTGCTGTTCCACCGCCTCAAGGCGCGCAGGTCGGCGTGAGATCGTTGGCTCAGCCCGAAAAGGAGACAAAGAAGCAATGCCTGCAACCTTGCTCGACAAGATATGGCGCGCGAACACGATCATCAAGCGCTCGGATGGCGCAACGCTGCTCTATGTGGACCGTCACTTTGTGCATGATGCCGCCTTTCCGGGGTTCGATAAGCTTGATGCGGGCGGCTATACACTGCGTCGGCCGGATCTGACCTTCGGTATGGCGGACCATTACGTTGCGACGGGGTCTTCGGCTGCGATCCGCAGTCCCGCTTTCGATGAGATCGTCACAACGCTGTCCCAGAACGCAAGAAAATGGGGTTTTGTCGCGTATTCGCAAGGATCGGCGCATCAAGGTATTGTGCATGTCTCCGGGCCCGAACTCGGGCTTACCCTACCGGGCAACGTGATCGTATGTGGCGATAGTCACACAGCGACCCATGGGGCGCTTGGCAGCCTGTCATTCGGAATCGGAGCAAGCGAGATTGCTCATGTTTTGGCGACGCAGACGATCTGGCAGCGCAAGCCCAAAGCGATGCGCGTGACGATAAATGGCGCTCTTGGGCTTGGTGTTTCAGCCAAGGACCTCATCCTTGCATTGATAGGCAAAATCGGCACTGGCGGCGGGACTGGCCACATCATTGAATATGCTGGCAGCGGCATTCACGCCTTGTCGATGGAGGGGCGTCTTACAGTCTGCAATATGACCATCGAGGCCGGGGCCCGCACCGGCATGATCGCACCCGATGAGGTCAGCCTGTGTTGGCTGAAAGGGCGGTGCCATGTTCCGAAGGGGGCGGATTGGGACCGCGCAGAGAAGGTGTGGCAAGGGCTGCACTCGGACGAGGGCGCCGTGTTTGAGAAGGAGGTCGAGATCGCCGCCGACGAGATCGCACCGATGGTCACCTGGGGCACCTCACCGGAGGATGTTGTCGCCATTACGGATCGCGTGCCGGATCCCGCTCGGGTTTCCGATCCCGAGCGCCGCAAGCAGATTCAGAAATCCCTGGACTACATGGGCCTGACACCAAATGTCCCGATGTCCGAGATCAAGATCGATCGCGCCTTCATTGGATCCTGTACGAACGGAAGGCTTGAGGATCTGCGCGCCGCCGCGGCCGTGGCACAAGGGCGCAAGGCCCGCGTGCCAACCTTCGTCACCCCGGGATCGGCAAAGGTCAAGAAAGACGCCGAAGCTGAAGGTCTCGACAAGGTGTTTCGCGATGCAGGATTTGAATGGACAGACCCCGGATGCTCGATGTGTGTCGCAATGAATGGCGATCTGGTTCCGCCGGGCGAACGATGCGCCTCCTCGACCAACCGAAACTTCGAAGGCCGCCAGGGAAAGGGAAGCCGGACCCATCTGCTGAGCCCAGCGATGGTCGCTGCAGCGGCGGTCTCAGGTCATCTGACGGATGCCAGAGTGCTGGGGGGGATCAATGACACCCTTTGATCGGCACACCGGGATTGCCGCGCCGCTGTTGCGGGCCAATGTCAACACCGATCTCATTACCCCTGCCCGCTTTCTCTGTCGCTCCCGGGCCGACGGATTTGCGGACACGTTGTTCGCAGATTTGCAAAACAGCAAAGCGGAAGACGGCACGCGCTTCATCCTGTCGACCCCCCCTTTCGACCGGGCGTCGATACTGGTCGCCGGTGAGAATTTTGGCTGCGGTTCATCACGTGAACATGCGGTCTGGGCCCTTGTCGATTACGGCATCAAAGTTGTGATCGCGTCGAGCTTTGCGGATATCTTTTACAACAACGCTATCCAGAACGGACTCTTGCCGGTCCGCCTGTCGGAGCGGGACATGCACCGGCTGGCGATGGTCATCGAGGCCCGCCCTGGAATGACGCTCACCGCCGATCTGGGCCAGCAGCTGATCACCTGCGAGGGGCTGAAGCTGATCTTTGAGATCGATCCCTATCGTAAGGAACAGCTCCTGCGCGGTCTGTCCGAAATCGACCTAACACTGGATGCGCTGGACCGTATCCAGGCCTTCGAGGCAAGGCGCTCTGCGGAGGTGCCTTGGCTTATGAAATCAAAACAACCTTGAGGACAATGCATGGCCCACACCTTGAAGCAGAAGCTGTCTGATACCTTCGTTATCGCCCCCGGTGTTTATGATCTCATTTCAGCCAAGATCGCGGATCAAAAAGGATTCGATGCGATTTACATGACCGGATATGGCACGGTGGCTTCCTATCTGGGACTTCCCGATGCCGGCATCGCCACCTATCGCGATATGGTCGAGCGTGCCGGGCAAATCGCGAAAATGACGAACACGCCGTTGATTGCCGACGGCGATACCGGGTATGGCGGCCTTCTGAACGTGTCCTACACTGTTCGTGGCTACGAGGCGGCGGGTGTGTCCGCGATCCAGCTGGAAGATCAGGAATTTCCCAAAAAATGCGGACATA
Organism: Roseobacter sp. HKCCD6576-2; assembly: GCF_013179285.1. GTDB lineage: Bacteria > Pseudomonadota > Alphaproteobacteria > Rhodobacterales > Rhodobacteraceae > Rhodophyticola > Rhodophyticola oceani. The sequence continues at coordinate 14,033 of NZ_WVNW01000014.1, forward strand.
CGCCGAACCGGCGTGTCGTCCCCCTCGATGATATGCTCCGCAAGATCGAGGTGGCCTGTGATAGCCGGGCAAGCGACGATTTTCTGATCATCGCGCGGACCGACGCCCGCACTGCGCTTGGCATCGAGGAAGCGATCCGGCGGGGAAAAGCCTTCAAGGAGGCAGGCGCTGATATCGTTTTTGTCGAGGCACCCGAAAGCGAGGAAGAAATGCGGAGGATCTGCTCTGAAATCGAAGGGCCGTTGCTGGCAAATATGGTAGAAGGGGGCAGCACCCCGATCCTGTCGGCAAGACACCTTCAGAGGATTGGCTATGCGCTCGCGATCTTCCCCGGCTCTGGTTTCCTTGCCGCCGGACAGGCGATTGATACCGTCTACAACGATATCAAAGAGAATGGTCGTACAACGCACAAGTCTGATCTCTATGAGTTTTCCAGGTTCAGTGAGCTTATCGGGTTTCCCGAGGTCTGGGAGTTCGAGCGTCGCTATCCCGAGAAATGATCGTTCCGTGGCACGGCTCGCGGCCTGTCGCCGCCGGCCTCGTCCTGTCCTGCTGCCTCCAGCCGAAACAGACCCCCGGTGCGGGCTTTCCCATATGCGCTGTCAATCCAAATATAGGATCGAGGTATTTCCGAATACAGCAACCGGGTTCTAGTGATGGGTTAGGAGACGTTGATGAAACAACCGCCAATATCCTCAATAAACTAGGCTATCGTTTGCGGTCCGAACGGGTACCCCGGATCATGACCCGTTGCTGCGTCGTAACGTAGACAACAGGACCCACCGGTTAACTCATCATAACAATCTGACACCCGGCCCAGTTCCGCCATCGCTCATTACTGAAATCTGGAGAGATCACATGAAATCCTTCTTGCCCGTAGTGGCGTTCGCGGCTTTGGTGACACCCGCTGCCGCACAAGACACTAACTTCGACTTCTCCGGTTTCCTGCTCAACCATAGCGCCAGTCAACCAAACACCAGCTCCGATACGCTTGACAATGATTTGGAGGTGGATACGAACAGCTTCGCTCTCAGCGCCACGTATCTCGTTAACGTTGGTGACTTCTTTGACTTTGACGTCGGTGGTTTTTTTAACCTGGGTGATTTTGTAGTGGGTGGTGACATTACGCTTCGCCATAGCGATTACTCATACACTCTGAACGGCGTCTCCTTAAGCAGCACTACGGCCCGCAGCACAGCGCTCGGCCTCCGGGCGGGCTACCCCATCGGCCGGGTCATGCCGTTCGTGAGCGCCCGAATTGGCCGGGGCACTTACGACGCTAACGGCGGCTCGCTTGACATCGATACTCGTGAATGGGGGATAGGCGCGGAAGTAGCGCTGATCGAAAGCGTGTCGCTGCTCGCAAGCTACGACCGTGCCACCTTCGAACGCCGCGACTTGGACGCAGAAGCCGACAGCGATGCCTTCTCCATCGGTATCGGCTATCGGTTCTAAGCGCGCCAGCACCGGAGATAGGACATGAGAAGGCCCATCTTCGGCATCGCCCTCGTTGCTGCGGCTTGTGCGTCTACCCTGCTCCCGTCGTGGTCCTGACAACTGCAGCCCGAGTTTTCATCCCGAACTGCAGGACGCCTGGCGGAGGGTCGCGGTCAGAAACTTGACGCCGTCCGGAACCCGAAGGCCACGCGCCGGGGCCCTGCCGAGCGCCGGCAATTTCACGCGACCCGGTTCGGCGCACACCTCCCGCCCGGTAAACTGGAGCGTGCGCAGACCTTGGCCAGCTAACCTGTTAGCTAGACTGCGCCGACGAGCGTTGGCCAGAATCGCGCTCTTCGCAAGACTCGACAGATCAAAAATGTTCTGCTTATGTTCTTGTCATAACTCGGCGCTCCACCCCTCAGAGCAAGATTGATGACCGCGTCTTTCCGGGCCGCGTCAAAGTGCGGATTCCGACGGGCGGATTCGGCCAGCAGTTGAACGATATTCTCGGCTGGCTCCGCGAGCATGTGGGGTCGGAGGATTTCGCGAACCACGGCGCTGGCCTGGTCGACGGGACAGCATTTCACTTCCGGACAATTGAGGCCGCCGGGGCCTTCCTCATGGCGTTTCCCGACCTCGAACTGGCCGACTACACGACTGGTCCGAGCTACAACTCGCCCCAGAGGCCGGCGTCAAGCATCGATCGTCCAGCCGCGCCACCGAAGATCCCGTGGTGATCAGCGAGATTTCCAATCAGACAGTCTACCGGCCCCTTGGGACGCTCTTAGGTGTCCCTTGACATGGTGTGATTGGGGCGGTCGCTCTGCGGAGGCGAACGAGGTCCGGTATGTTGGCCTCATGGATAAAAGCCGTGAGGAGAACGACCTATGGAACACTATGCCGGTTTGGATGTGTCGCTGAAAGAGATTTCGATCTGCGTCGTGGATGAGGATGGCGGGACCGTCGCGCGAGGAACATGCCCTGCGGATCCCGAAGGCGTTGCAGGCTGGTTCCGGAACCGCGATCTCAAGCCTCGACGCATTGTACATGAGAGCGGCATGCTCTCGATCTGGCTGCAGCGCGGGATGTCCCGACTGGATTTGCCCGCCACCAGCATCGATGCCCGCAAGGCGCACAAGAGCCTTTCGGCGCGGTTGAACAAGTCTGATACTGCGGACACGGAAGGACTGGCGCAGCTCGCCCGGACCGGGTGGTTCACTCCGGTGTATATCCGGAGCGAAGAGGCCGACCGGTTGCGCTCCTTGGTCGGGGCGCGGGAACGGCTGATCCGCCTCCGAAAGGATCTTGAGGGCCACATCCGGGGCGTCCTGAAGACCTTCGGCATCCGTATGACCGGCATGGGCCAAGGTCGTTTGCGACAGGCATTCCGCGATCAGCTTGCCTCCGCGGGCGAGGCCAATCCGGTTCTGCGTGCAATTGCGGATGGCTTCATCGCTGCCCATGCGACGCTCTGCGAGGCGGAGGACGACCTCGGCAAGGCCGTGAAGAAGAGCGCCAAGGCTCACCCTGTAGCGCGCCGCTTGATGACGATCCCCGGTGTTGGGCCGATCAGCGCGCTCAGCTTCATCGCCCTCGTGGATGATCCCACTCGGTTCAGTCGAACATCGGATGTTGGTGCCTTCCTGGGGCTAACGCCAAAGCGGCATCAATCCGGCGAGATGGACTGGTCAGGGCGCGTGTCGAAATGCGGAGACGGCGCAATGCGCGGTTTGCTATTCGAGGCGGCGTCCTGCCTAATCCGCCAGGTCAAACGCTTCTCGCCGCTGAAGAGTTTGGCCGTCCGCCTGGCCGGGCGGCGCGGGTTCCGCAAGGCGGCGGTCGCAACCGCCCGCAAGATCGCCGTGTTAATGCTGACGCTCTGGAAGAACGAAACCGAATACCAATGGACAAAGGAGGCCACAGCCTGATTTGAGTTCCCGCCCCGAAGGCGGGGAACGAATTCCCGAAGGGACGGAGGTTGATCGATCTCGCATTAGGGTATGGGCCGAAAGAGCCCGCATTGTACATTGAAGACGATCCGCCACCGAACACCATCGTGAGGCGCGAAACCCGCGACCTTGGAGAGAACCATGACCCTGGACGGACACATTGCTCAACCGCTTGGGAGTGGGCAAACTTGGGGGTCATACGCTGAAATCTTGACGTTTGAGATCGACAACCGCCCATCAAGGACGTCGGCTCGCGTCACGGCCACGTGGTGCGCGCCGCCTAAGACCCCCAAGTTTGCCCGCTCCCGAACACAAGCGCCGTCAGCTCCATAAACTGAAATACATTCTTCGCCAGACCGAGCCCCACCGCGACAATCTCCGCCATGATCGTCCTCATTTGTAGATCATCGCTACACGCACCTTGGCACACCAAAACCGTCGGGCGGCGATCATATCTTCAAAGCCAACATACCACTACAGCTCGCGGCGGGCACCTCATTCTATGGAGCCATAGAGAGAATGAATTGGTGCCACTCGGTCGAATCGTGCTGTAGAATGACTGATCCGGCTTCAAGTTGCTAAGTGAATTCTGCTGAGTGGATCGTAACCATCTTTTTGTAGTTTCAGTACTTCCTTGTGGGCCTTGAAGTTGCAGACGACTCAAAGTGTTAAATGACGGGATTACATTTTTGCTACGGAAAATGTTGATGAGCACAACGCTCATGTCTTTTTTGTCTGGCGGAGCGCTAGCAGATGTTTCTGCAGGGTTGATCAAGCTTGATGAAGGCGATTTACCCGGCGCAGCGACCGATTTCGCGAATGCCTTTGATGCAGGTGATGCCGAGGGCGCATTCTATTTGGGTCGCCTGTTCGAGTTAGGGCTGGGTACCGACAAAAATGAGGTCCAAGCCGCGAATCTTTATTCAGCGGCAGCTGACGCAGGATCGGCTAAGGCGAAGCTTCGATTGGGTTTGATTTACCACGAAGGCCGCATTCTTCTCCGAGATTATGTTGCCGGGACACAGCTTATTTGCGACGCTGCCGATGCGGGGGAGCCTGATGCACAGCTCAACTGTGCCTTGGCATACCAGCAAGGCATCGGCATAGATGCGAATGAAGAACAAGCAATTGCGTACCTCAATACAGCTGTTGCAAACGATAACATTGCCGCAATGAACGTTCTTTCAAGTATCTATCGTTCTCGTGGCGACACAGAGCGGGCAAAGGTATTTGCGCTAGAGGCTGCAGATCGAGGCAATGCCCTAGGTATGCTGCGCTACGCTGAAATGGTTTCCCAGGAAGATCCTCCCGATCTGATTACAGCTTACGCCTATGCCAGCTTGGCCTTTGTGCGTGGTTTATCTGAAGCGGGCGAATTGCAAAACCGTTTGGAAGGTCAAATGACGCGTGAAAATGTTCTGGCGGGTCAACAACAGGCGGTCTCTTGGACGAATGCGCAAATCCAAAAGATGGCAAACTAGCCGCTCATTTGTGTTTTGCCATGTTTCGACAGAATGGGCTTTTGGCGATTGCAGTGCTTGTATGCGTTCAAAGCGGTTCACCAGTTTGGGCGAACTGTTTCCAGATAGATGTGGTCAACGTCATGGGGGTAACTCTCATCGAGCAGGCTGAACTGGATGAATTGACTGATCCTTTTGCTGGGAAATGTCTGGGTCTTCGAGAAATTGATCTGGCGTTGCGTGCCATAACGTCGACTTATATCGACGAAGGGTTTGTGGCGGCCCGTGCATATCTGCCACCGCAAGACTTGGCGGATGGAACTCTTGAGATCCGAGTGGTCGAAGGCGCATTGGAAGAGGTGTTGTTCAATGGAGAGCAAAAACCACTCCGCGAACGATCCGCGTTTGGAGACATAAGGGATCGGCCGGTAAACCTGCGCGAAATCGAGCAGGGAATCGATAATATTCGAGCTCCAAGTTCGATTCTGGCTGAAATGGAGTTGTCTGCAGGCTCCCAAGATGGGTTGTCGATCCTGAATATTCACACAGAACGTCCCAAGCCTTTTCGGGCGACATTTTCGACCAACAACTACGGTACGGATGATACCGATGAAGGAAGCTCTGCCGCGACGGGCCAGTTTTCAGACACTCTTGGGGTTGGTTTTGATAATCTGCTCGGCTTGAACGAGCAGTGGGATCTGAGCTACACCCAGAGCGTCAAGTATCACCCCTTGAATTTCAACTACAATGGTGCCGGGACCGAGGGATGGTCATTTAGTTTTAAAATTCCATATGCGCGCATGCGTTACGGCTTGTCTGCATCCCGGTCCTCTTATGAAACATTCGTTGAAGACACCCTGAATCCAGTTGACCTTAATGGCTGGACACTGACCACGACTGTCGACGCTCGATACCTGTTGTTTCGCGGGCAAAATCGAAAGGACTATCTAAGCTTCGATCTGACCCGACGCGAGAACGAGAATTATATCGCGGATGTTCAAATCGCTACATCAAGCCGTGTCTTGAGCAGACTTCGTATCGGCTATTTGGGAGAATGGGGTCTTGAATCGTCACAACTCAATTTCGACATTGGTTTGTCAAAAGGACTCAAGATTTTAGGCGCCGAAATTTACGATGAACAACCGGAGGGGCAACCCGACGCGCAATTCACCAAACTGGATTTTCGGCTGAGCTATACCAAACCGTTCGCTACTCGAGATTTGCAGACTCTTCTGCATATGGAGTTATCAGGGCAGTACAGCGGTGATCGATTGTACGGCAACGAGCAAATTTCAATCGGGGGCCCGTCTACACTTCGTGGCAGCAAAACTTCCGTGGCAACAGGAAGTAGCGGGCTCAATTGGCGCAATCAATTTGAGCTTCCCAATTTGGCAAAGATTGGCAAATCGGGATATTTGTCACCTTATGCGACCATCGATTTTGGGGCCATCGCCGAACAGAGCGATGCTGATACTGATTCGCAAACCGCGAGCAGCGCGAGCGTCGGCTTGAAGGTTATCCACCAGAACTACACGCTCGACGTGTCGATCGGTCGACTGCTTTCAGATCATGATGACATGGAGGCCGATACGGTAGGGCTGTTATCGTTCCAAATGCGATTTTGAAGACTGCCGCACAACTCAATAACGTAGTCACTCAGGTACAAACAGATGCTCTCACTGACACAAGGTAAACTTTCGCAAGCGATCAACGTCCTTTGCGCCTCTTTGATTGGCATTCACCCTGTACTTGCGCAAAGTGTCATTCCAGATGCAAACGGCCCTGAAATTATTCAGGCTCCGAATGGGACTGATGTTGTTAATATTAACGCCGCTAACAATGCAGGCGTTTCTCACAACACCTATTCGCAATTTGGAGTTGATGCGAATGGTTTGATCCTGAACAACATTTCAGATGGCTATGGGGACACGCAGACAGCGGGATGGATTCTAGGCAATCCTAATCTGACCAATGGGTCCGCAAACATCATCATCAATGAAGTGACCAGCGCAAACCCATCGGTGCTGAATGGCTTTTTGGAAGTTGCGGGAGACCGTGCTGATGTGATCGTTGCAAATCCCTACGGGATCTCCTGTGATGGATGTGGCTTCATCAATACCGATCGCATGACGCTGACGACCGGCACACCCCAGTTCAGCGACGGAAACCTGGTGGGACTTTCAATTGAAGATGGCCACATCACCTTTGGCTCGAATGGTGCGAATGCGCTTGATGCGACAAGGTTCGATATCTTATCGCGACAAGTTACCTTTGCCGGGTCGGTGCATGCCGAACGCATTCGTCTGGTGGCAGGTCGCAATGACGTGATTTATGCAACCGGTGAAGTCATCGAGAAGAACGCCGATGGCAGTGAATCGCCAGATCTGGCGATTGATTCAACGGTTTTGGGCGGCATGTATGCTGGTGCGATCAGTCTGGAATCGACAGAAGATGGTGTGGGCGTAAAGGCCCCGGAAACCATGGCCGCCAGCACTGAAGAGATGGTTCTGACGGCAGATGGCCGCCTTGTCCTCAAAACTGTAAGTGTCGGGGCTGGGATCACTGCAAATGCGTCAGATGTCGAGGTGAATAGTCGGCTGATTGCAAGTGGTGACATCAAATTGACGGCGGCGAATGACATTCTTGTGGCCGCCGATGCACAGATTGTTTCGGACAGTGCAGCGCTGTTGGCCGCAGGAGGAGACATCTCGCTAAGTAGCAACAGCGAGGTGGTTACTGCAGAGCAGAACGAGCTTGTCGCCTCAGGCAGGATCAATCTGTCCGATGGCGCACGGACCGTATCTAGGGGTGACACCCGCATCACAGCAGCAAATCTGACTGCTGGCAGTGGGGCAATTTTGGCTGCAGGCATTTCGGATGGTGAGGGTGTTGAGAAAAATGACGCCGCGCTTACAACACTCTTGCTGGATATTTCTGGCACTGCACGGTTAGCGGGGGCGCAGGCCTTTGCGGCTGGCCGATTTGAGATCACAACAGAAATTCTGGACATTTCCAGCGCTTCATCTATTGATCCGACACTTTTTGTTGCGTCTGGGGATCTGGACATCACCGCTTCCGAAGTGACGGCAACGCATGCTGAAACCCGTACAGATCAGAATCTGACGATCGCGAATGGTACAGCGGCTATCTCAATCATGGGTGGTGCGTTTGAGGCGGCACAATCCGCCACGATTGCAGGGTCGAGCCTCGCCTTTGACAGCATACTCACCGTGACAGATGGCACAGCAACACTTAATGCCGTGTCTGGCCAGTTGGATGTGAACGGGGTAATTGAGACTGAAAGCCTGTCGGTGATGGCAGCTACCAACCTGGTCAATACCGGTATTTTGCAGGGCGCGAACTCTGTCATACTTGAGGCGCAGAGCATAGAGAATTTGGGTGTTGTGAATGCCACAATTGGATCTGCAGTGTTGCAAGCGCAGGCCATCACCAATTTTAGCACGGTTTTTGGTGCGACGGATGTACAGATTTACGCAGATGCCTTTGTCACGAATTCCGGCGCGGTCCATTCGGATGGTTTCGTGGAATTGGGCGGGCAGTCCGGGGTCGCAAGCGACAGTTTCACAAATACCGAGACGGGGGAAGTCATCGCCACAGGCGATGTGATTTTGCGGTCAGACGACCTTATCAATCACGGTGTTCTGGCCTCCTCCGATGCGCAGCTTTTCATCGAGACTGCGGGTGATATTTCAAATACCAGCACCGGGGTGATCTATGGCGGTATCCTGATCCAGCTAAATGCCGATGGCGTGATCGAGAACACCGGTGGCGTCATCCTGGGTGGTAAAGATATCGTGGTGGCAGGGTTGTCAGGCGCGTATGCGACAAGATTCACCAACAGTGCTGCTGGACTTGTTGAAAGCCTGGGCGGGGATATCTCGCTGGCAGCTGAAACGATCGAGAACATCGCAGAGGCCCCGACCATAACAGAAACGTCAACGACGTCGACCAACAGTAACGCAACGGGAGATTGTCATGGGCGTAATCAAGATTGCACCACCACTACAACCACCACCTCGATCACCACGCGAAGTGTCGTATCAGAACCCGGCAGCCCGGCCCAGATCATATCTGCCGGCAATATCACGCTGGCCGGGACAGATGCGGCTAATGCCTACAGCCTGATTTCAGCTCAAGACGACATCACACTGGCGCTGAACAGCCTTCAAAACGAAGGCATGGGTGTGAACAGGACGACGGATGTAACAAGATCCGTCCACAGTTATCAGCGAGAGTGTTGGTGGATCACTAGTTGGCGTTGCGAAGTTAAAAGGAATTCCACCAGCACCACTATTTTGCCATCTGTGGTCACACCAATCAGGCCCCCTATCTTCTCCACCATCGAAGCGGGCGGTACCATTGCAGGAACTGTGACCGGCTATGTCATCAATGGCGCTGTCACTGACAGCACAACGCCAACGACCGAAGGGGAGGAGAGGGATGAGGACTACTCCCCTACCGCGCCGGGTGATGCGCGCAACCGTCCGCTCACCGGCGACATTTCTGACCTGGACAGCTCGGCCATAGGCAATCCAAACCTGTTTGTCGAAAATACCGACCCGGACGCGGACTTTCTTCTGGAAACACGCTTTGATTTTATCGATCTGGATCAGTTCAAGTCGTCTGACTATTTCTTCGTGGCGCTTGGCATCGATCCGGAGACCTATGCGACGCGATTGGGCGATGCTTATGTTGAAACGCAATTCATTCGCGAACAACTCTTTAGTCTGACCGGCACACGCTTGTTAGAGCCCGGCGTTGATGAAGCCGCGCAGGTTCAGGCGATGTATGACAATGCGGTTGATGCTGCGGTGGCGCTGGAGCTTGTGCCGGGTGTGGCCTTGTCACCTGATCAGATCGCCGCGCTGACCGATGACATTATCTGGCTTGAAGAAACCATGGTGGATGGCCGTATGGTCCTTGTTCCGCGCGTCTATCTGGCTTCTTCCTCGTCGCTTGAGCGCAGCCAGAGTGGTGCGCAGATCGCCGCCTTTGATGTTCAGGTTTTCATTGGCGAGTTCACCAACACAGGAGAAATCTCTACCGATGGCGATCTCCGCCTGACGGTCGAAGGGGATCTGAACAATATTGGCGGTACGCTTTTTGCGGGTGACACGCTGTTTGCGGATGTGTCGGGCAGTCTATCGTCCATTTCGGGTCAGCTTTCCGGTGCCGACGTATATCTGAGCGCACGCGATGTTACCATTAAAACCGCTGTCAATCGCAGCGAACGAGACAATGGGTATCAGGATGGCGCCGCGGTGCAGTCCTCGGTGGCGGCCTTGAACAGTCTTACGATTCAGGCGGACGGCACGATTGCGCTGGTCGGCGCCCGGCTAGACGCGGGAAGCGATGTGGAAATTCTGGCGGGCGGGGACATTCTGGTAGGTGCACTTGGCCTTGAGGGTGAGGTCGGCTCAAACCTCGCACCTGATCTTATCGTTCATAATTCAGTCACCCATCTGACAGGGTCTATAACGGCAGGAAACAACCTGACGATCCACTCCACCGGCACAGACGGCAGGGGGGATGTGACAATTGAAGGCGCACAACTCGCCGCTGAAGAAACACTTTCGGTAATCGCCGATCAGGGCAGCGTTGGCGTCTTTGCTGTTGTTGATACCAGCCAGGATCTGATCGTGTCCCCCAAAAACTCGCTTTTCGATGAGAATGGCGTGCGTGTGGATGCCAAATATCTGGACAACACCGCACTCCAGGCCAACCTGAATGCCGGGGTCGATGTTTTGATTCAGGCTGCAGATGCGGTAGCGGTGGTCGCTTCCGACATTGAGGCCGGTGAAGATGTCGCATTGCTGGCAGGCGGGGATATACTTGTCGGTGCCGTAGCGCTGGAAAGCGAAACCTTCGAGCGGTACTACGAAAAATCCTCAGGCAATGGCTCTGTGGCGGGTGCTTTGGCGATCGCAAGTATCGTTTATGGAGGCAAAAAGGAAGGGTCCCTTTCCACCGAATCCGTCGACTACGCGACCAGTTCCATTGCAGCGGGCAACAATGTGACAATCCAGTCAACCGGCGCCAACGGAGTCGGGGATATTACCATTGAAGGCGCAGATATCGCGGCACGGCAATACCTGTCCGTGGTCGCCAACCAGGGTGATATCAATCTTCTCGCGGTTGCAGATACTCACTATACGGATGCGAAATTCAGATCGAGCGGTCTGTTTTCCAAATCCGAAACCCGCGATCAGAGCTTCACCCTGACAAACCAGGTGACAACGCTAACCGGCGGGGCTGAGATCAATGTTCTGGCGGCGGGCGGCATATTGGCCGAAGGCACAGAATTCATGGTGCCTGGCGTCTCTGACGCCGTGTCAGGACACGATAGCTTGGCTGCAGACGGGCTGCAACTCACCAGCGTCTATGGGGACACGGTTTTCACGGCCGTTACGGATGTACAATCCAGCGCTTCGTATAAAAAGTCTTCCGGGTTCTTCGGCCTTTTTGGCAGTGAAAGTGATATCAGATCGCTGCACACAAATGCAGTGGGCGCAACAGCGGATGTGGTGGGCGATATAGGTATCACCTCGGGCGGTAATCTGATCCTGACTGCGGTGGATTTCAAAGCCGATGGCAGCTTCAGTACTGACGTGGCGGGCAGCACAACTCTGCTGGCAGCGATCGATACCAGCTATACTGCGGTTGATACGATGAACAACAATGGTGTCACGATCAAAACCGCCACCACAACGGATTATCAGGAAAGCGTGAGCTTCAACTCGATTGACGCTGCAGGTGGGGTCGATTTTGACGAAGACAGTCATGTGACATTGGCCGGGGTGCGCGACCCGATGATTGGCAACACTCATGCCGCTAGCCTTGTGGGGGCAAAGGGAGAGAACTTGGGTGTTGCTGCGCTGTATCTCGACCCTTCTGATTCTGACCTTTCCAATGACCAATCGTCCGGGACCAGCCCGGACGCGTCTGATTGGCGCCGCGATCTTGATGTGTTCACTGCAGCACTTCCGACAGGAGAAGATGGCAATGGGTATCTGTATCTGGACGGTCTGACCAGTCGTGAGGGCGCCACAGTCGAGGCCATCACTTTGATCGATGACCAATTCTATGAAGAGGACATAGTGCTGAACCCGGCGTTCAAAGCTGCATTGGCCATTGCCGTGTCCGCTGCCATCGGGAACTTTACCATAGTTGGTCAACTTGGATCGTTAGTTGGGAATAGCACTGCGTTCGGCTCGGCCCTGTCCACCGCGGTATCAACCGCGGCGACAACAACGGCTTCTACTTTCGTGGTGGAGAGCACGGCTGGTGTCGTTACCGGCGACTTTGATCTGGACGACATCGTAAGGCAGGCGGTGACCGCCGGTGTTAGCTCTGGCGTGATGGCGGGCCTGACGACGGGTATCAATCTGGGGGACATTAACCCGCTTTCCGATACCAGTTGGGCCAACGCGTCCGTCTTCCAGGGAGCGAGCTTTGGCGAGGCGCTGACGGTGAACGCTCTGCTGGAAACAACTCTGAATGCAGGCATTCGGGCCGGGTATGCCTCCAAGACCAACGATGATGTCAATTTTGGTGACGCCTTCCTCAGAAGCTTGCAATCGGACGTGGCCAAAATTGCGATGGCCGACCTGCAGATGGGAATCGGCGATTGGGCGGAACTCAACGGCGGCGAAGGGACCATTGGCCATATCGCCCTGCATGCTGCGGTGGGGTGCGCTGCGGCGTCCGCGCTTGAGGGCAGCTGCGCATCCGGCGCGGCGGCGGCCGGCGCGCAGGCGATCTATGCCGGGATGCTAGGCGATGCTCGCGAAACGATGACCGAGGCGGAAGAAGCCTCCGCCAAACAAACAGCCCAGTTAGTCGGCGCTTTTGTCGGCTACGCCACCTCGGGTGGGGAGGCTGTGAATGTCGACAACGCCGCAAATATCGCCCAATCGGGGCTGGAGAACAACTATCTGAACCACACGGATCTGGCGGAGCTGAAGAAAGATCTGGAGGCCTGCCTTGCGCAGGGCTGCGACGATACCGAGCTAGCCAAGATTCAGGCCGACTATCAGGAATTGTCAGACGAGCGAAACAAGACGCTGGTGGCAGATTGCGGCGGGGATCTGGCCTGCATTGCAGAAACGCGGGCCAGCGCCATTAGCCGTAATGATCTGACGACCATGCTGGTGAAATTGGAGCAGGGTGATGATGATCTGTTCCTGCAGATGAATTTTGATAATGATACATTTGCCAGCGGCGACGTCTGGGATGACGCGGAGCGGGATACGATCGCGATTTCGCGCAGCGGGTGCGCGGCGGATGACACGGCCTGTTACCAGGCCCATCAAAGAGAGGCCGCCCTCAACCTGTTGACACTTGGCGCTTACGGCACAGTTACCGACGCCTTTGATTGCGCAAGCGCGATGACATTGGATGCCTGCATGGCGACGATGGTGGAAACCGGAGCCGCCGCAGTAACGGCAGGCGCGGGTTACGTGGTCGTGAAATATGGCGGCAGACTTGTCAAAGTCGTCAAATCAGGCGATACATATGTCGAAGAAACTGTCGATACCGCTACAAATAGAACAGACAGCCCATACTCTGGTGGTGCACATCGTGAAACCTCTCAGCCTGTGGGTGACGGCTGGGATAGCCATCACTGCCCAGCTAGGAATTGCTACCAAGATGCTCCGATTAGTTCTGCGGATGGCCCTGCAATTCAGATGGATCCAGCTGATCACCGGTTGACCTCAAGCTATGGTAATAGTGCAGAAGCTCGTGCCTATCGGGCCGAACAACAAAGGCTCCTCAACGAGGGCCGTGTTCAAGAGGCAATTCAAATGGACATAGATGACATCCGCCGAATAGAAAGTGAAATCGGTCAACCTGGGAAATATGATTCTGCGATTCAGCAAATGCAGGATTATGCAAGCGGTCTTGACCCAAATGATTTTATCAGTCCGTAAGGGGGCATTTAGGTGATTGTTTTTCCATTTGAGAAAGTTACTGATGTTCCTACTGGTTCGGGGGGGAATGCCGACATAGCTGCTTCAAGCGATCTGATTGAAGTTATGGACCGGTTCAGTTTTCAAACGCTTCGGGCAACAAACAAGTCTTACTTCCGAGGAGTGAGTGGATATTTGTTTGATGCACAAATCCTCATAGGATTTGGAAAAGACTACAAAGTTTCAGACCTTGAAATAAGGCACCCATTTTCGTGCTTGAACGGTGAGGGTCTTTACTGGCGTAATCTCAATTTGGTTCATGCCACACTTTCTGACTTGCAGGCAGTTCTTCGCAAAGAAGGCGTTGTAATGAAGTCGTCGGAAGTTGGTTTCGGTGCACCTGATTTAGGCATTTCATTCTTCTCTAACGATTATGAAAACAGCTTGGATGTCCGCATGGACGCTATCACCGTGCACTTTAGGCAATGACAGTGGCATGGGTTTTCTACGTCATGTCATTGGTTTGATTGTTGTACTGCTGCTCTCAGCATTGAGCGCAGCGGCCATGCCATTGGCACCAACTGCATCATATCAAGTTGAGTTTTTCTCACATCAAGAAACCGCTATAGCCGAACATACCGATCTGCATTTAGCAGCCCGCGCACCATCAATGGCGGTGGCCAATGTTGTGATTGCTGGTGCTGCTGTTGCTGAGCATGGCAACGGTATCGTCATGCTTGGACATGAAACCCACGCAGCAAGCTCGGGTTTTCGTGTCGGTTTAAATGCCACAAATAGAACAGTCCCAAATGGCAGTCCTTATTCTCAAGCGGACTATGACGCTTACGTTCAACGAAAACTGGATGCAGGTGAAACTCCAAGCTCACCAGAGGATTATGTTCAGCGGCGTCAGGAGTTGGATCAAAATCGTGCAGATGGAACCCGCCGACAAGAGCAGTATCGACAGGAAATGACCGATATCCATGGTGAAGAAAATGTTTTGACAGAACGTTTTCTACGTAACGCAAATGGCGATGTTGTGCGTGATCCAGTGACGGGCGAAGGTCGGCGCTTGGATTGCGTTGTCGTCAACGGACAGTGTGGATATGCTGCGGAAGTGACCAGTCCGACAGTGGACAAGACCCAACAGATTAGGAAAGAAACCAACATTCGAAACGCGGGTGGCACTTTTGTGCAGAACCCAAGGACGGGCGAATTGATTGAGCTCGAAAATACCTCTGAGATAATTAGGTTGGAATAATATGACAGACAGTGATTTCGTGTTGGATTCGGCTAAATTTTATTTAGGTTTGAAAGAGTTGGTTCGCGTAGATAGAGAAACTAAGGAGCGTATCACAAAGCCTTTGTATACCTTTGATCAGATCGTCTATCGTCTGTATGTTCCTACAAGCTTCTTCCAAGAAAACGCGCTATTGACGCGAAAGCTTGTAGACGGACCGGAAAGTATTTCAGAAGATTTTGAGTTACGGAAAGGCGACCTAACTGAGTTGGGATATGAGCTTTTTAGAAGTGCACATTCAAAATGGCTTGGAGCACTTGACCGCAAAGCCGCTGGTAAGGCCGTCGACGCAACAGATGCGGAAGGCATAAGGCAAGACTGGTTGCGTTCATCAAAAGCAGATCAGATTTTTAAAACCCACCTCAAAAAACTGAAAGAATTACACCCGAACTTAAGCTGATTGCGAACGAAGCGTAGCTGGCTGTGATCGCCGTTCCAACTCTTTAGCGACGTTCATCAACTCCAACTCAATACATTTGCCAGCGGCTACGTTTGGCAAGAGGCGGAGCGGGATACGAGCGCTGACTTCCGCTTCGCCGTCCATCGCTTGATACCGTCTTCCAATGGTCCACTCATCGCTACGTTTTCCTCCTTGTAGCATGAGCAGGATTTCACTGGGTCGATACAGTGTTTTGATCCGTCATTTGCGTTGACGATTTGCCGTTTGCGATGTCACACCACCCGGCATCTGTGTCTTGAGCTATGCGGGTTACAGCTTGGGTGAAACTGTCCTGTTCGATGTTTGCCTTGGCGAAGAAGAACGCGCAGCGCCCGCCAGCTCAAACAGGTCCATACTCTCACACATCCCGCGAAAATGGGTGGGGATGGTGTAAACAGCGATATACTGGAGAACGGGGATTGATCCAAAACGCTATGCGCATATATAGTGCGCATGAAAGAGGTGGCCTGATGCAAGCACAATCTGTTCCCAAGAAGCCGACGAACCTGACGCTGGATCAGGGGCTGTTATCTGAAGCCCGTTCCTTTGGCGTGAACCTCTCGCAAGCGGCAGAGGCTGGTCTGCGCCGTGCGGTCAAGGACGCAAAGGCGGCTGCGTGGAAGCGTGAGAATGCCGAGGCGCTTGAGGCTTCCAACCGTTGGGTCGAGGAAAACGGCCTGCCACTGGAAAAATACCGGCCCTTCTGATGGCGCGTTTTGATGTTTATGCAAGCCCAGATGGCGCGAGCTATCTGCTCGATGTGCAGGCTGATCTTCTGGAGAGCCTGAACACACGCCTTGTGGTGCCGCTGCTGCCGGTAAGCACGGCACCGTCACCGGCCAAGCGATTGAACCCGGTCTTTGATATCCAATCCGAGCGATATGTGATGGTGACACAGTTCCTGTCAGCGGTTCCGGCCTCCATCCTGAAAGCGCCTTTGATCAGCCTTGCGCAGCACGACACCGAGATTACCGGCGCGCTCGATATGGCGCTGACAGGCGTTTGAATCCCCCATTCTTCTTTAGCTGCCAATCCTTTACGGCTTCCCAAAAGCACCCGCGCCGGTTTATGACTGGATTATGATCTATCGGCTTCAATCTTTCTTTGCGGGCGCTATTGCCTTCATCGTGGCGGCGCTTCTGGCGCTCGCGCCTGCGAGTGCAAAACCCATGTCGGGGGGATATCAGATTTTTGAGCCGGTCGCTTTGGAGCATCAGCACGCTATCCAATTGGCCTCATTGGAAGATTTTGACTACCACGCCAAAGTCGCGCCGGAGTGTTGTAATGCTACAAATGGTGGACGGTTTAGCGGAATTCAGGCGAGAAATGCTGATGAATCTCAGTTCCTTCGCAATGCGGAAGCAACATTTGGTGAAAGCACCACTTGGACGAGTGTAACCCGTCATCGCGGTGAGTTGGTTGTGCAACGTTCAGATATTGAACTGAGCCCACAAAACATAACTCGGATGCAAAATGGACAGGCACCTTTTGTTCGCAATGCCAACGGAGACTGGGAACCGCTTCAACTGCATCATGTAGGACGTGAAACGGGTCAAATGATTGAAGTCACGTGGTCGCAAAACCTTGACCTAATGGGATGAACTGCCTTCCCGCCAAGACCGCGGCTATTGTCGCGGAAACAGC
>NZ_WVNW01000015.1 GCF_013179285.1 Roseobacter sp. HKCCD6576-2
CCGATGAACCGATGAACCGATGAACCGATGAACCGATGAACCGATGAACCGATGATACGCCAGACCCATTCGGCCTGCAAGTAACAGGCTGAATCTATTGTGGAAATTGGCGGTTTTTAGCCAAGCACTCGCTGGCCAATCAAATCGTTCCATACTGAACAATAGAACTAGCTTGCTGCCTTCAGGAAATTCCCAAATCCTATACTTGGATAGGTAAAAATTATGGAGAGACCTGCGCCGTCAGGCTTTCATTCTGTCAACACGGCCCAGGTGTTTAGTCCCAGCCCCGATCTCTCGCCTGTCACTGTACATGGTGTGACATTTAAGGATATAGGAATCTATTGATGTCGCTAGAAAACTCTAGGCCCGTTTCTGATTAATCAGGGTACAGGGACACCCTCCTGTCGCATGATGGTCGAAGCAGGTCAGAATGAGACGTCGCCGCAAATTGGTTCTTTGAAATGTGGAAACGTGGCCAAAGATCTGATATAACGAGACTATGTTGAAGTCACTGATCCATAACCCGCGCCGTCGTGGCGCTTTGGGCGCACTGGTCGGCGCCCTTGGACCTTACATCTTGTGGGCATATGAGAACGGCGTTGCTCTGGGCGGCGACAGGGATTTGATCCTTTTCGTCTGCGGGGCCAGCGCGTTCTTTGCGATCATTGGGTACGGCGGATTTCACGGTGGTTTTCGCCGAGCCAAGGCGTTTCCCGAAGGCAACAGTCCATTCATCGACTTTGATGAACTAGACAAGTCCTTTCAAAGCGGTTCTTACGCTTGGATGCGAGAAGTCCGTGAGCGTCATTGGTAAAGAACAGTGAGTTGGATGCGCACTCATTGCTCATCCTTGGTATTGCGCTGATGCCCGTTGTCAACGTAGCCCTGCATCCCCGCTGACGGGCGCCACTCAACGCGATTGTCATCCGGAACCAACTGTCCGCCGGGGGCTTGGCCAATCAATTCACTGGCACTATTGGCCAAGGAACCATTGTTCGCTTCAGCGTTGCGATCGGCCGCGTTGGACGCCCGTCCCGCGACGGCGGCAGCCCCCGGTTCAACATCACCGACCTGTCCTGATTGGATCAGAATTTCCGTTTCTGCAGCGAGGAACCGTTCCGCAAGGGGCCCGGTTTGCGACGTCATGTGATTGTATGGGGACCCAGGCTCAGGAAGGCCGTTTTGACCGGGATCGGCAGGTGCCCTAACGGTTCCGCTTAAATCCCCGTGTATTAGCGGCTTGACCATCTCATCGATGTAGCGGGCGGAGAACTCGCCACGTAGCTCTGCCAACCGCGGATTATCGGTGCGACCATTCATCAACTCGGCAACCTGCGTGGGGCTCATCCCCCGATCGTCAATCATCCAGCTGGTGAAGGCGCCAGACACATCCAAACGACTATCGTAGAAGTCGCTTTGGGCGTGATCGGCGGCTTCGCTGTAGCTGTTGGCGGCGCGGAAGTAGTTATCAGCGGTGCGGCTCTGGCGAGAAAGCTCATCGACCGTGTTCCTGAATCCGTAGTCACCGGTTATACTCCAATCGCCGATCTCGGTATGGCTTGCCGATTGAGAAGCCTGAGTCAGGTCACTAATGGCATTGTCAACGCCCTGCCGACGGCTGGCTTCGGTCATTGTTGCGTATTTTTCCGCCGATACGCCTTGCTGTTCCAGACTGGTACGTGCATTGGCGGACAAAAAGTTCCAATCAACGCCTGCACTTGCATAGGTTCCGACCTGAACCGCGGTTTCTCGGGATATGGCATGCTCTTCCGCGAACCGATCAACAACATCCATCGACTGGGTCAAGGACGCCCTTTCTTCCGCACTGGTGTTCACACCGGATCCTGTGGACCAGGCATCCCCGGTTTTAATGGATTGCATGTACGAACTCGTGGTTGACGAAAGCTCGGCCACGGATTGTTCAGAGGACTGCCGCAGGTTGTTGCCGGTCTCGCGCATGTCGGTGGCTGTATCCCGCAGAGACGACACAACGCTCTGACCAATCGACAGATTTGCAGCCGTGTTCACGCGGGAACTGCCGCCATCGATACCAATGGAACCGTCGGCGTTCGTCGTAATCAGCGAACCATCCGCGCCATAATAGCTTGAACGTCCGGTGTCGGTGAACGGGGAGGTGACATTGCGGTTGGCCGATATGTTATCGTAGGAGACATTGTTGCGCGCGTAGTTGTCCCTGCTCACGTTGTGGAAATTGCGGTTGCCGATACTCGCATTGCCGTAAGCAAAATTCCCGGTCGTCATTTCACGGCCCGTCTCGGAAGCGGCACTTTGTGATACGGCCAGCATCGATGTCGCGAGGCCAACCATCCTTTGTGTGCCGAGGAATATCGCAGCTGCGACAAAGGGTACCGACATCATCAGGTAGCCGGCCATCGCCGCGACATCCTGGCCAATGGAGTAGACCCCAAAGTGGTTGGCCCAGTTCATGACACTGTCGGTGTAAGCCCCGCTGGTGGATGCAGAGGTAATCGTCTGAAACCGGTCCACGGAGGCATTCATCATCAGCGAATGAAGAATGGCCGATAGCGGCTCCCAGGAGGCGAGCCAGACAAACCCCCCGAAGTAGGCACGGGCAACGGTCATCGCGAACGGCGTCATCATCAGGGCAAGCGCGATCGGAAACGCGCCGTAATAGAGGTTCTCAAAGACGATCTTGAGATAGGGTACCCAGTTCAGCGCGTTGGCGCCGACCGCCTGATAACTGGACCGGGTTTGAAGCTCCGCGCGCGCGGACTGCAGGTGCTGCAGCGCGGCTGCGTTGCCGGTTGCAGATATCCCCCGATGCGCCGCGTCGTCAAAGGCTGCGATCAGCATCGATTGCTTCACATGCTCCTCAGCAGAGGTGGCCGCATAGCCTGCAAAGGCGGCAAAATCCGATATGGTGGCGCGCAAGTCGTTGATCGCCAGCGTTGGATCACTCCCCTGGAAAGTTGACGCGGCTTGCGCCCCAAGCACAACATTCACTTCGCCATTAATCTGACTGACAATATCGGGCCAACCGTCAGCACAGGTGCGCGTGGTGCGGGTCACGATATCATAATACGCCAGCGACTGCGGCATACTGGCCGTGATCATGTCTTCAAGGTTACCGGATCGGGTCACCAGGTCGGGAGAGATGTAACGCAGATCGACGGCGTCTATGACACATTGATCAAAGAAGTTTGTCAGGTTCTCATGGACGGTCGATGTGACAGCCCGCCAGCGGGCCGATTTCGTCATCAAAGTGGCACCGAACAGCATGCCATGCCGCTGATAGGAAAGGTTGGTCGGAGGTGAAAAGAGCGCCTCGAACTGCGTTGTCAGCACATTCGAGAACCGGGACGTGAAAGAGCCGACATAGGCAACGGTTGTCGGGACATTGCTGACCGTGGAAGACCATAGAGGTCCTTTCGTCTTGTCGAAGATGATCACGTCAGATTTATCTGCGACACTGAGCCCTCCAACCAGGCCAATGACGACATAGGCTTTCACAGCCTGCTTGAGATCGCCACCCAGAAACACTTGGAACACCAGCACAATCAGGCCGGCCAGAAGCGCAATATTGACCAATGCGGCGGCATTTGCCGTGTTGAAGAACGCGGCAAGCGCATTGAGTGTCGTTGTCAGGAATTCGCCACCGCCGGTGGTGTAGATTTCAAGCATCTCAGAATTCCACCACCTGCGTCGCCAACCACCCCGCGCGCTCGCCAGACAAGGTGGTCTGGACGGTCATCAACCGTGTCAGGGTGGCAACGGCATCATTAAAGCGCTCGGCCGCTTCACGGCGCATGGCGGAGAAGTTTGCATAGCTGTCGGTGACCTGCGTGCGATACTCCCCAAGTTGCGGGCCCAACCCTTCCGTGTTGCTTGCCAGTTTCAGCATCTCTTCCAGCGCTTCGCGGGTGTAAAGCATGGCAAAGTCCAACGCGACCAACTCCGCCATCAGCGCGATCTCGTCACCAACAAATTGATACTTGTACGACCGGGCGGTCTTCAGGATTTCGTAGACCGGCACTGACGTCATCCCGATCAACCCCTCCGATCCAAGGGGCAATGCGGTGTCGGTGGCAAGGGCGGTGTTGATGCCTTCAAGGATTTCCGTCACGCGGGCATAGAGCGCCTGGTCAGCGGGAAGCGACAGGGTTGCCAAGGTTGGGTTGAGACAGCGATCAGCCGGATCTGTGTTGCACCGCAACACCTCAACTTCGCCCCCCTCGACCAATGTGCGGATCATCTGAGATGAAAACGCCCGCGGGGGGTAATTGGTGTGCGACCGTGGTGTATTATCATTGGTGCCACCAATGACGATGATTGTGCCGGTGATGGTCATGAAGAACTCGGCCAGTTCATCATCCGACGCAAGGAACGTGTTGTTGCGCGACGCCTTCCAGGCGTAGTTCACATTGACCGGGAGTTGGGCCTGCAGTTCCGGAGCGCCGGCCTCGAGGGTATTCGTATGATCCCCACCCGTACCACAATTGTGCCGTGCTCGGGCGCGGTCCGCCACCATTCCGCTTTGCGTCGCGATGGACTGACAAATGTGCTGAGACGCTGCGTCCGTTTGTGGCCAGACCGACGCAACCAGGGCCTGGCTCGCTTCGCATGAGTTGATGTTCATGGCGTTGACCCGTTGCTGCAGGTCCCGCAGCTTGCCAACCACTTCCTGCACCGATGGCGAGAGGCTTTCGAGAGCCAGCTCAAAGGCAAACCCTGCAGCATTGGCCATGATCGCTTCCATCATCGCAATCAGTTCATCGGCAGACAGAAACGAGAAGGCACCGGCAAAAACATCGATGCCGCCGCATCCTGCCCGCACGCTTGGGAGCTGAATGGACGCAATCTGGCTGTTGCGGGGTTGTGTGCGGACATAAAGTGACCCGAGAGATATATATCCGGCGCGTTGACCGTCGTAGGCCGAGGGCCTGGTGACATTCACACCACCTGACGAGCGTGCCCAGAAGTCAGCAAGGTCACTTCCCACCTGTGAAAACGCTGCACCAGGGGCCAGCAATACCAAGGCAACAGTCCATGCAGAGAGCGGAGACTTAATCATAGAGTTCTCCTTCAGGAATGCTGGTGATGATGCGAATACGGTCCAGAACAATGTCCTGGGTCATCAAACCGGCACCAATCAGATCGACCTGACCGGAACGGGGTTCCACCAAAGCCAGAAATGGCGATGGAACGTGCGCGAAGCCAAGGTTTCTGATTTCACCTCGATCAACCCGACTGTCAGGAAAGCCGGGCAGAACGATTCCATCCCGGGTAACCGCCAGCACGGCCACACCATATTGCTGGACGAGAGCCTGAAGCACTTCGCCTTGCGTGGCGCAGACGAGGCAAGACGGTGATCCCTCGTAAACGAACATAAGCGCGCGCTCTGTCGTTGCGGTCTGAAAAGCGGCTTCACGGTCAACATCGAGCCTGTCCTGGTAGAGATTGCTGCCGATCTGGGACAGCGGTCGATCGACATTTGCATCGAGGTTGGGGTTTGCGAACAGGTTGCGCTGCCAGACCTCGGTGAACAGGCCAGCCTGACGGACCATGGCCGCCTGAGCCTCCATATAGGCGACGACGTTCTCCGGTGTCGGTTCGAGGATCGCACGATGCTTCAACTCATCCAGTTGGGCGCGGTACTCTTCAACTTGTTGCGTATAGGTTTTCGGAGGAGCCGGCGGCGGGGCAGGGGGATGTTCCCCGGCCACCTCCGGCTCCTCTTCCCCTACTGCGGTGGGGGCGCAGTAGAAGTACCAGCCTGTGGTTCGCGGGTCATCGCACGCAAAACCACGGCTGGAGGTTGGTTCTGTCGGATCCGCAAAAGCGGGCGTTGCAACGGCCAACATGGCCGCGAACGCCGAGCAAAACCGTTTCATAGCAGCGCGCTTTCCCGAAGCGCTGATGACAGGCGCGACACGAAATGGCGCATGGTTCTGACACCCTCGACATGATGGGTGATGCGCTGGTGTTTACTGTTGAAGATGAGAACCTGCGGGACCGACTGAAACTGGGCCGTGAGCGGATGCCGTAAACCATCTTCAAAGTGGGTGAATGGATAAACCGGTTGTCCGTCCATGGACGCCACCAGCACGTCAATGCCGGTTTCGTCCTGAAGCTGTTTCAAGACCGGTGCAATGGCCGCACAGTATCGACAAGTGCTTTGTGCAACGAAAATCAGACCCAATTGCGACGGAGATGCGTTGGCAGTATGCGCTGACAGCAGCAGCGCCGCCGGCAACGCGGCAACAAACCTGCGCCTATTCATAGACATCCCGAACCTCCGGATGAGACAGAAGAATGTTGTCCTGGATCAGCCCGGACAGATCTGATGGTGCGATTGATCCAACGGTTTCAAATGCCTCACCAAACGCAGATGAGAAGTCGATGCGGTTCCAATCGATTTCATTCAACTCTTCCTGGGTCATCGCGCGACAACTGAAGCTGCCGTAGAGCTGTCGTTGTCCTTGCTCGGAAATGATCCGCGCGATCCGGCTGTTATAGGTGCAGTACCGACGTGACCGCTCAGCACAGACAAACAAGAGACGTTCAGAACAATATGTGCTCATGTAGACGGCAGAACCGGCCTGTAGTGCGCCGTAAAGAGCGACTTCGTCCTCGTTGCATTCTGCGATCACGCCAAGCGCCCAACCAGAGTCGCGACAGCAGTTGATTGACCTCAAGATACCAACGCGGCAGCGGCGGCGCGTTGCGCTAAAATACTGCACATCGAAGTCGTCGTTGACATTGCCGAGAAGCCGATCTGCAAGTGACATGTCGTGTTCAAACTCGGTTGCCAGTGTGTTCAGAGTCTCGATACCAACAAGGGCGTGCCCAATGTCATCACTCGTGTTGTGTGGAATTGATTGCGTGACGCCACCAACGGTGACGTTGACGGCTTCGCAGGTCGCATCGAACGCTTGACTGTCTTGGGACCCACATTGGTATGTCTGTTCAAAGGTGCCACAAACGCCATCTTCGTCCATCGCGTAGCAAACTGAATTGGTCAGGCTGCAGCCCGGATCGGTTTCGAGCGAACCGCAGTCACTCATGTACTCAGTGGACGCGCAGGTCCATTCTGTCTGTTCTTCCGTACAGGTCATTGGGACCAGCTCATCGTTCACAACTTCAACGGAGGGGCCGGACGTGCAGGTGGTTACGGGCGCACCACACAGCATCGAGGAAAAGTCATCTTCGCAAGTTTCAGACCACGTGATGATCGGATCGTTGACGATGACAGGTCCAACAGGATTTCCAACAACTGTCATAGGTTCGTCGCTGGAACAGACGAACTCATAAACACGAGGAGAACAGTTGCCCAAAAGAAAATCTCCTGGACACTCGTCTGACGTCATGTTGCAATAATCAGCTGCAATGAGATTGTCGCGGCATATCGCATCACCGAAAATGAAGCCAATGAGGCCGCCTCGGACTTCACATCGATGCTGTTGGGTCTTTGTGACAGTGATTTCTGCAGTAGAGGTGCAAACAGATGTGGTTTGTGTGCGCGCACGGTTGCAGACGCGCTGAAATAGCGGCGCATCTTTAAAGCTTTCAACGCTGCAGCCACCACCGGAGGTCGAGAATGCGGTTGGGTCAACAAGCGCATCCGGGTTGGAGACCGCGGCATCAGCAACACCGAGAAGACTCTGATCTGTAGCGGAAACGCTCCAATCATTCACGTTGTTATGGAAAGTCGAATACGCATTGCCTTCGGTCGTGTCCGAACCGGACATGATCAAGCCGGCGTCTTCGAGATCCCCGGTTCCCATGCTCGACTGGGGAAGCTCTGTCTCGACAGGGACACCAAGCACATCTTCTGCTGTCGATGTGGAGTAATCCGTGAAGCGTTGGGCGTTGCCAAGAGCTTCTTGAGCAAGACCCTGATAGTCCACATCAGATTGAGCCCACGAAAGCGACGGCAAGCAGAAAAGAACGAGTAAGACTGATCTCATCATGGGTCAGACTCCAGGATCACCTGCACCGGCACAGCATGTGCCGTGTTACCTTTAGTGATCACGTCCAGCAGAAAACGAAGTGGTACATTACCGGCGACGCGATCATGGTCAGGAACCTCATCAGCATCGCAGCCCTGGGTTTCACAGACATCGAGGTCGACCATCGTGGAGACGAGGGTAGGGACCGCCGAAACCTCAAAGCGTGTGAACAGCGTTGGATCGATAATGAAGCCGTGAGAGATATCGGAGCCTTCATAGATCGAACGAACACGTTGCTCGGTCGCCAGGACCGAGTTGTCGACAAAACCGTTGAAGACCACCGGGATGCCAAGATCGGCTGCATCAGTAAGAACGGCTTTCAACGACGGTTCCGGCATGGAGAAAGACGCAAAGACGAACACCCCGCCAGGATAGCGACGCTCTTCAGCAATACCCTCGGGCAGATCACCGGGACCGATGTTCAGCATCTCGCGCACACGGCCATTCTCAAGGCTGTCGAGCGCGCGCGCAGTGAGATCATCCGGCAGGCCAAATTCCTGTTGGAGGAGGCGCAGACGCGACTGGAGGTCCTCGCCAATCGCATCCG
This sequence comes from Roseobacter sp. HKCCD6576-2, assembly GCF_013179285.1. Lineage (GTDB taxonomy): Bacteria > Pseudomonadota > Alphaproteobacteria > Rhodobacterales > Rhodobacteraceae > Rhodophyticola > Rhodophyticola oceani. The sequence goes on from NZ_WVNW01000015.1 coordinate 8,539, forward strand.
CCTCTTCCAGACGATCATCAATCAATGCGCCGTGCGTGGCGGCACTTGGCAGTTGATCGGCGGAGAGGGCGGACGCTGAGAAGCCGAGGAGAAGGATTACAATGCGCAGCAATTTCTCTTCCTCCAAAACAGGTAGCCAAAAGATTCGCCGATATAGGGGATCTCCTTGTACCGGTCGTAAAACTGGGTGGAGGCGCCAATGGGGGCGCAGGCGTAGCGGCCGGATGTGGCAGGGAAGGGGCGGGTGATCTGCCGGCGATACTGGCTCTTGGGAATGATTGGCGCGAGTTGCGGGCTGCAAAGCGAGTTGGGTGACGAGGTGTTCCGCGCGAGCAACATCCGATGCATGCGTGAAAGGAGTTTCGCAGAGACCACGGAGGTCGCCTGAACACCGCCAATGTGATTGTTTGCGTCACCGGTCACAGGGTAAAGCGAACCCGAACAACCATCGCACCAGAACAGCTTATCAATTGGCAAATTGCCAGACGAAGCAACCGCACAATCGGCAGCACAAGCACCTTGCGCGATGGGGTTGGCGAACAGCAGCGCTTCAGGGTTCAACAGGAGCGAGAGCTCCGCATCCATCCAGAGCGGATCCAGTTCACTCATCCAGGCCAGATCAAATGCCGTTGTTTCCAGACAAAGGGCATCAATGGCGGTCCCGAGCATCGAAATGAGGGGATAATAATAGTAGTGCACGTGCCACTTGGAGCCGTTGTCGCCCCCATCACTGGCGTTCACGCTAGTGTTGCCGCGTGAAAACAACCCAAAATCGACATCAAACCCGAGATTTGAGAAGCATCCGGTCTCGTTAGAGACATCGACCAAACGTGCTGGCTCCCAGATGCCGATTGCCAGACCAACCCGCGGGATCGGAAAGGCAGGGCAGACACAAAGCGGAAAACCCGGATTTCTTGTGTCCGGCCGCGACGTGTTGAGGCTCACCGGGACCGGACCAACCGTAATTGGAAAAATGCAATCCCAACAGACTTCCGTGATGGGATTCAGAAAGCGGGCATTGCATTTTGCATTTGCAACGCTGACCGACAAAACGAGCGCGGCAAACGCAGCCAGCACGATCCTTGAAAGGTAAGTCATTGGCTATCACCTCGCGAGACGGGGATTTCTTCGACAAGCATCAAGGGATCAGCGCGGCTGACGACAGAAGGGACAACAGTCAGACCAAAGCGTTCAGAAATCACGCCACCCTGGTCGAAGTAGAAGAGCATTTGATGCGTTTCTGTGAGCTCCAAGGGCGGGCCGTTCACCAGGATCAGTTTGACCGGCTCCTGGTTGGCGAGATCCACGGCAAAAGCGACCTGATCCGGATCATCACCATCAATGAACACCAGACGCTGATTAAACCGACTATGGTCCAAAGGATTCACACGGGTGCCGGCCCGGGCGAAGACAACGCCGCGATGGTCTGAAAGATCACGGTCCAGAGTAATCGACAGATCCACGTTGTAGCTTCTGTAAATCTCGGCGGGGCGCATTCCGGGGACAGGGATTGGCCGGTTCACCCTGGCGCGCGCCTTGTCCTGCATATCTTGCTGCATCTGCGCGAGTTCGCCATTGCCTTCCATCTCGGTCAGGCGGTTCATGATCGTATCAAGAACGGAGGGTTCCTCGACAGGGAACAGCGCGCCGAACACGCCGTAATCAACCGCATGAACTGGTTGCGCCAAGGTAGTGAGTGACGCCAAAACAGTCAGAGTGCGCTTCATAAACCCGCCTCCCGCCAATCCGACATGAGGGGCAACGGCCATCCTCGACCGAGCAACTGGTCTTCAGCAATCAGCCCAATGACGCTGTAGCGACTGTCGAGACTGTCTGGAGAGGTGCCAAAGACAGCATAGTGACCCTTTGGAATGACCCCGGGCGCAATGCCGGTAGCAATCGGTTTACCGTCCTTGATCCAAAGCGGGTAACACTGATCCTTGACGCAGGGGCTACCATCAGCGTTCAGGGTAATTTCATCGCCGGGCATGCCACCAATGCGCTTCACAAACTGGTATTCGCCAAAACGTGAACGCAGGACGTCAGGCATCTGCGCTGAGACGACAACGCCATACGAGAGCAAGACGGGGCGCTCATACATCAGAAAAGCAGGCTCTTCGAGTGACCCGGATGCATTCATCACGATATCGCACTGATCGAGAACAAAAATGCAGGCCACAGCGAAGAGGAGGGTGCAAACGCCAAACACCTTGCGTGCACGACTGATCTTTGGTCGGGAAGAAAATGCAAGATCAGTCATTGCAAAAGCCCCGTGTTGTAAAGAACCTCCGAGGTCACATCGCGTATGCCAGCCAGTACGGCGTCAGAACTGACGATCACAAGGCCATGCTCCCTGGCATAGGCTTGGACAATCGGATCCAGGTTGGCGTTCAAAACTCTGACACGCGCTTGCAGCTCTTCATCAGAAACAGCGCTGCCCTGGGCATCGACAAACGCGCGAATGAGGTCCGCCGCGTCAATCGATACCACTTCAGGACGTCCAAGATTACCGGTGCGCTCCAGCAACGTCAGGGTGATTGCGACGTTCACAAGAGCGAGGCAGACGGTGCCAGCAAAATAGCCGATAATATTCGTTATGTTAAATGAGTCAGCATTACTGACCTTATTTTGTGAGTTAGGCATCCGTTAACCTCCCAATTTCATTGAGAGACCGCTCGATAAACCGATCAGATGTCCGCAACTGGAATATGAGATCCGGAGACCCTGTGATAACATCGCGCCACGCCAAATGCGCATGCCTCAGTGAATAACCCGATGTGAATCCAAAACACTGGCTCGGTAGATTTGGGAAGGGAACGATGGGGCTTGCCGGGCCGCCGGGTCGTTTTCCAATCTCAAAATCATCTAACAACACAATCCTGTGGCGCCACGGTTGTGGCAGTTCCTGGCGCGTCGAAGACGTGCTCCAAGCGCGATGATATCTGGCGCCAGAGAGCTCCCTTTCCAACAACTTGAGAAGAGTTGTCCCGCCCAAGCCAGATGTTCCAAAGAAAAGTGCAGAGCCGGTAAACCCAGTGAGGCGTCGCAATACATCTGCGGAAGACAAAATGGTTTGTCTTGATTGGGTCCATCTTGGCATCAGATGACCTCCCCACTCTCAACAAGCTGTTCGAGTGCATCGCCCATATTCATGCCGCGCACATCCACCAGTTCGTTGAGCTTCTGAACCGTGTGTCCGGTGGTTGAAAAGACCGCCAAGGAGTACTTGTCCAGAAGCAGGCGGCCAAAGAGCCAGCCGTCCGGACCGCGAATGCCGCATTCGGAAAACTGGCCTTTGATGGAGGTGAGTGACTTCAAACTATGCGAGATGTTTTCTGGCGCATTCAGACGCCCATCCGCCACAAGCTGATCGATGACCTCTGGTTTTTGCGATAAGAAGATCGTCCAATCGCTGTTTTGAAGACAAACCAGCGCGGCTGGATTTTCATAGTAATCCAGCATGGACTGGGTGCCAGTGATGAGCGCGCCAGTGTATTTGCGCGCGCGGCGCACAACGCCTTCAAGGAAGTTGGCTGTCTCGGCCCCAAGCATGTCCCAGGCTTCATCAATCAGGATCGCGACGCGGGTCGAACGCTCCGTCTTGAACATCAGTTCCGTTCCGAGGAACATGATGATCTGCAGGACGACAGCTTCCAGATCCTTCTGAGATTTCAGTTCTGACATCTCGAAAACGGTAAAGGCGCTATTGATTGAGACATTGGATGGGCCGTCAAACATTTCACCGTAGGTGCCGCCTACCGCATAGCGGCTCAGTTTGGTCACGACGTCGGTCAACCGCGGCTCTTTCTCGACTTTCGACTTCAGAATTTTCAGGACTTCGGTGACATTGCCATCGTTGCCGAATTCTTCCCAAACCTCAGCGCAAGCCAGTTCGATGAATTCCTCTTCAATCCGGGAAACCCGACCTTCGCGCTGTTCTCCCAGGCTCGCCATCGTCGCGATAACACGGGTGATCAGTTCCAGCGCCTCGCCTCGGTATTCAATTGAGTCCATGTGTTCGGCACTGAGCATCGCGAATGGATTGAGGCGGAATTGGCTACCGGACCCGATGCTCAGCCAGTCACCACCGATGATTTCACATGTCGTCTTGAACGACTGCCCATCGTCAATGACCAGGACCCGACCTCCGCCCGAGTAGATCGATGTGACCAGCTCCTGCATGAAGACCGACTTGCCGGCACCTGACTTGCCGACAACAGAAACGTTGTAGTTGCCCGACGAGTGATAATTGTCCCAGTCACACAGCTGCCCCTGTCGGCCACACAAGAGCAACCCTGTATGCGCGCGAGATCCAACGTATTCGCCGTGAATTGGAGCCAATACGGTAACTGCCGCGCCTTTCCGTTTTTTGACGCGAGATGCCTTGCGCATATCGTCAATGCGAGGTCCACTGGCTTGAAATGGCAGCCCCGCGAGAAACACAGGAAGCTGGAGGTAGTTGTCCTTCTCCAGGGTCACCCCAACCATGGAGTAGATCTTGCGCATCTCCGATAGAGCAGCTGTACTGTCGTCAACGTCGCCGCGTGCATAAGCTGACACTGTTGTGAGTGTCTCAAAGAGACGTTCGCCGCGTTCGAGTTCAGCTTGCAATCCCGCATACTCAGCATCTTGTTGCGGCAAATCAGACATCCATTTGCCAAAGTTGGTCATCTTCGCATGTTCGAGTTTTGCCCGCTTTTTCACTATTTCTGACATGCTCTGACGATTTGGTCGGGATCGCGCCGTCAGGCAGGTCAGAACCGGGCCGTGCGGGTTGTCATTGGGGCGATCTGGCGACCCGTTGAATAACGCCCCCAAAGCGGCTGACCATTCATGAGGCACCATCCGGACGGTCGCAGACGAAACAGACAGTGCCGGTGAATTGAGGAACGACATGCCATTGCTTGCGATGGCCAGCCCTGCCCCGGGCAATTGGTAGTTCAGAGGGACGTCATCATCATAGACAAGTGGTTCAGAAGAGACATCGCCACGGCTGTGAAGCATCTCTGACAGCAATTCCAGGAAGGTGTTAGGCTGCACATTCACGCAAAGCGTTTCGCCGCCCATGGCAAGAATGAGGTTCCGCCGAAACTCCTTCAGTCCTTTCAGCTGGCTTTGCGAGGGGTCACCATCGACCCAACCAGCAATAAGAATGCGGCGCGTATGCGGCACGCATTTCATGTGACCATTCGTGCCAAACCGCAGACTGTTAAAGTGCGCGATGCGGCGTTCAACCATCTTACGCATCAAAGGCGTTTGAACATGCCTCTGGCGCGACCACCGCGTCAGGTTCGGCATCAGGTTCGGCGATGCCCAGGAGATGAATTGAACAGTCCCCTCGGGTGGGCAGTAGCTGGAAATGGCTGTCTGCAATGCGCCAAAGACATCGGTGCCAACGACAGGCGGCGTTTCCAGTAGAAAGCCGACTGTCCCATCATTGTGAAACAGGTTGTCCTCGGGGTTGTACACTCGGTACGACAGGAGATCAGAGAACACATGGTCCACAAAGGACTTGCGATCCTCCATCGTGAAGGGCGCATCATCCAGGAGTGACGACATGAAGTTGGAAAACGCTCCCACTATCGTGCTCCCCAGCGTGCTTCGCGGACAACAAAGTGGGCGTAGGTCCCCTCATGAAGGATCTCGGCTTCATCCAGGTAAGGTGGCAACCAGAGCCGACCTGTCTTTTCGGGAATTCTGTACCGTGCCGATTGATAAGGCGTTCCACCGGCCGGGACACCGACGATTGCGGCTCCAGACTTGCCGCCAGCAAGGATAGGCTGCGCCAGCCGATCATTTTGGCTGTCTTGGCCATTTTCGGCAATAGTGCTACCGCCAACTGCGCCTGCTCCATCGATCTCGGCAATCGTCCTGCAGGGCTGCCCGGTTTGTGCACCGCAGAGGAAGTTATTCTCGGTGTTGCCGCCACCACACCCGGTCAGGGCAACGGCCAACACAAAAATGAGTGGGCGCTTCATTCTCAATTCTCCAGGTAAGACGGGAGCATGGGACCACAAAACATCTCATGCTCGGCGCATGCGCTGACCAATGCGCAGAGGATGAAGATACAGACCCTATTCAAGGTTCACACCCTCCAGAAAAACGAGTTCGACCTGCGTTCCGCCGTAGAGCGAGACGACGGGCTGATATTGTTCAGCGCGCTCGATGTAATACTCGCTCAGACGATTGGCGGCACCGCTCGCACCACTGGCAGCCGATGCTACGCCGGCGCTCCTCAGTACATCTTCAAACGAGGTCGCATCAGCTCCCGAGGCGGCATTCCCGACGCTGTTGATTCCATCGGCCAAACCACCAAGTGCGCCAGCGATAGCGGCGTTGTTGATCAACCGGCCTTCGCGAGAGACAACCAAACCACGGGCCCCTGCCTTGCCCGCCCCACTCATGTACCCGGCGACATCTGTTTCGAAGACCCGACCACCAGACTGTACGCAAGACAGTTTCAGCAACCGGACATAAACACGCTCGGAACTCAGATCCCCCCGCGCCGATCCGGTCACAGTGCACCCGGTCAGATCAATTGTGTGACCGTGGGTAGAGCGTGTGCCGGCCGTCACTGCAGGTGCTGTGATCCGGAACACCACCGGTACCGGCTCTGCCTGACTGGTCACGGAGGTTGATGCGTCAACACCGGATAAGACGATGGCAGGCGCATAAGAGCCAGCAGGCAGATAGTTCGACAGATAGATGGCTCTTGTGTCATCGCCTGGAGATGAGCCCGAAGACGTCAGCGTGAATTGGCGGGAAAACGGGACAGGTTCGAACGCGGGAGGTGTGCCAGAAGACACCACTCCGCCACCTGTTTGGGTTTGCGTGGGCATATTCCCACCAGCGCCATTGTCAGGCTGACCCTGCGGACCGAGAGGGCCAGGAACTGGGGGGCGCACAGCGCCAGGCGCAAGGAAATCAGACGCCAAATCGCTGCCGGCGACATCAAACCCTGTGCCTTGCGGTGCGGCTCCCTGCCCTGCCTCAAGCCGCTGCTGCAAAGCGTTGATCGTCTCTTCATACCGCAAGAGTATTGCGTCGTATTCTGCAGCCGTTTGAGCCTTCTCGGCTTCATGAAGCTCAACCATCGTCTGAACAGATGTCTCCAGGTTCTCATACCTGTCACGAAGGTCCTCAAGCTCGGTCGCGGCATTCCTGATCCATGACATTTCCGGTGCAGCGGCGCGCGTGCGATCCGCAATCATCGTCGTCGTGACGCCGCTTTCTGCACGACTTGCGGGCACTCCAGGTGTGCTGCGATTGAGTGTTTGACTAACGACATACAGCGCGCCGACAACGACAACACAAATCATACCACCGATGATCAGTTGCTTGTGTCTGCGAGACGAACTGCTCATCTTGTGTCCTCCACAACAATGACCCAAACCTTTCCGCCCGAGATCACCCGGTCGACATAGACGGCAAGTGTCCGGCTGGATCGATAAAACTGACGTTCAACTGGAATCTGCCCGCCCGGCGCACTGGCGACAGAAATGCGGGCGATCAGGCCACCGGCAGAATAGGACGCGAAGTTCCCCACGCGCTGTCCGGACGCCGGACGATCACCAATGCGCGCGGCATAGGCTTGACGGGTAAAGCTGACCAGATTTGCTGTACGGGATACGCCACTGCTACCAGAGTTGACAACGAATCCGGAGCCGTCAGCAGACGCGGTGGACTGGTCGCGGCCCCCTGGAGCAGATGAAACTCCACGCAGCGTGATCAGAACAGTGTGGTTATCCAGTTCCGTCTTTGGAGTCATCGTGAAACCGATCGTGTGACCGCTCTCCGTCACGATGTACCCACTCTCGGAGGTCGGTTGCCCTCCGGCAAAGCGGAGAAACACGTCTCCTGTGCTCTCATCATTGACCATCTCAAAATTGCTGGAACTCTGCAGGATCTTCGAAATGCGATGATTGACGACAGAAATCCGGGTCGGTCCCGTAACGGATGCATCAAACGAGATGTTCTGATCGGGTCGGGTCGTTATGCGCACGGTATCCGCCGCGGCAGAAATCACGGAAAAGCAGATGAAAGCAATCAGTGCGACAATTAAAAAACGGCTCATGACGACGTCTCCTCGACGGTCATGGACGCGAGACGCACTGACGATGCCTCTTCCACAAAGATCAGAGTGATCACCCTCTCCTCTTGGGCCACACGCTGCGTTTCGATAAAGGTGGCGAGGTTCCCGGTGACCACGATCCGCAGACTGTTCATGTCGTGATCAAGTCTTTCCGGAAAGAATGTCGTCGTGATGCGGCGCTCGCGAATGTCCTCGGCAACGGCATCGAATGAATCGAGTAGACGCGGTCTGTCACGCACGCTGGACAGACGTTCAATGACACGCCGACCATAAGCGGCCGTCTCCGGGGAAACATTGTAGAACGCGTACACAGCGTCCAATGCCAGAGACTCGACATAGCGTGAATCGACGGCACCAGCGGCGACCATGCCGTCACTGATGCGGGATGGGACGAGAACTGTGGTCCGCTGAACCTGGGCATTCGACGCGACCAGCATGACAATGGCGACCAACTGGGCAAGCGCAACCACAACCAAAAGATTGCGTGCACCGCGCGCGGCGCGGAGTTGACGCGCTTGTTGAGCAGGACTCATCACTATCCCCGCCAATGCACCACATCGGATCGCGGAAACGACCGATATGGAGAGAGTTCAACAGGCAAAAACCAATACGCAGCGGCTTTCAGCCGCTCGACCCCACCTTCGCCTTTCAAACGACGCCAAAGGCTAAAGAGTATCAGGCCAATGACGATACCGGGGATCAGGCTGCGGCCAAGGAACCCAACCAAACACGGGCCAAGGAACATCGCAGCATCGTCAGTCGTGAAGAAAAACAAACGCCCGGGCACTTCGAGCTTCTGTTCGATACGGACAGTGTTGGAGTTGTTAGACATCTTGATCCCTTACAATCAGAGTCAGTATGGCCGTTTGCGCCATCACAGGCTCAGCTTCAGAGAGGATCGAGGCTGTCAAGGGAGTCTGCTGGCATCTCTGTGGTGGCCGCCAGCATATCGACAGTGGCGGTCACACCACCAATGCCACTGATGATATCGATACCGTAGCCAATCAGGAACGCGATCAGCACGCTTGAGATGACCCACTTCATACTTGATGTGAATGCGTAGATGGCGATCCCGATGATCAGCGACACCAGCAGCATCAGGGACCCGAAGTTGCCGCTGAGCATGGTGTTGAGATCAGTGCGCATCGTCTCGAAAGACGCGTCGATACCGCTCGAACCAGCGGTCGTGGCGGATGCGATGGAGGGCACCATAACGGCGATTGTCATACCAACCACCAAGGCAACTCGGTGGAGGTTAGTGGTTTTGTACATCATGTTCTGCCTTTGTTGGAGGGAACAACCTACCCTCGTGAAAGGTAGAAATATCGACAGTCAAGATGCAAGTAAAAATGTGCAACAGATGAAATATTGCAGTTTTATAGGCCATCTGTAGTTGAATAAAAATCAAGAAAGAAGATGACTCCGGTGTTCAGATAGGCAACATTAGGCACCAGAAAATCCGGATCTTCAGAGCCAGTATGAGAGCAAAATCGTTGAAAAGTGCAGACTTGGATCAGTTGCTCGCCGTAAACGCAGTGTTTTGGCATCAAGCTCCTGGTCTGGTCGCTGATGGGTATCGCGTCAACGCATACTTACGCGAAGGTTCGAAAGGCTATCACCTCACATTCTCCAAAGACGATGACGCCAAACCGCTTGTCGTGATCGAGAAGAAGGCGACAACAACAGTTGCAGCTGCAACTGAGATAGATGGGATTTCGCTCTTTCAGGTTATGGCCACGCACAGCGATGTGGACAGTTTTACGCTGCCGCTCGTACCGTTTGGCCAGGAACCAGAGACACCCAAAAAATGCGTTATCAGAATGCAGCGGCCAAACCCGAAGATCCTCTGGACGTTGGAGATTGAGGGTAAGTCACTCACTGGCGATAGAAATAAGCCGAAACGCTTTGAACCGTTGAGCGCCGTCATCGACACGGCTCAGTTTGCGACAGCAACCACAGCTGAACTCATCATCAGCTCAGCAACCCGGCAGTACTTCCAGGCAAGGTTTCAAAGGAACAATTGGGTTAATGAGGAACTCGCTAAAAAAGACATGAACTTGCGGACCTGGTGTCTTGAGAAAGGTGAAAAGTACTACACGTTTTACCGCGTTCTTCAAAGGGGTGATCATATCCCGGAGGTGAAAACCCAGTTAGCGCGGATCGCCAAACGAAAGGTTCAAGAGATGTGGCCCGAGATTCATTGGGACTAGAGTGGCAGAACTCGGATGCTTTAGATCGGCCTTGATTTTGATGACGACAATCACGCAGCACGGGCGCGATTTGCGCCCCTCCGTCTCGCCACTGGCGCGCTGTCATGGTGTGCTAGTGCAGTTCCACCCGCAGGTGACGGCCGACAGCCTTGGCAGCCCGTGCCAGCGTCCCAAGTTGCACTGTGTCATTGTCCGGATCGAGCAAGCGATCCAGCTGTGACCGGCTAGTGTCGAGACGCTTGGCCATCTCGACCTTGCTGATTCTCTGTTCCTTCATTGCGGCCGCAATCTGAAACGCCACAACGCGCTTGATCGCTGTGCTGGTGGTCTCTTCCAGTGTACCTTCACCGCGCAGGAAGTCGTCGAATCTGCTGCCAACCCTTCCCTTCTCCACGTCATTACTCATTTCAAACCTCTCATTCGTTTGGTCGCGACATCCAACTCGTGATCGGTGTCTTTTCCGTCTTCTTGATGAAGCCATGTAAGAGCACCATGTTCCCATCATGGGCGCAGAAGAACACACGGGCGATACGCCCACCCTTGAGTTTCGTCCTGACCCCCCAGAGGCCTTTTCGACCTTTGAGGGATCGGCAAAGGGGCATCCCGATCGGCCAACCAAGTTCGGCTGTTCGGATGTCGTCGCCAATGGCTTTGCGGTCTTCAGCTGAGAGACCGAGTAGCCAGTCTCTGACAGGCTCCCGACCGCCCTCTAATGCGAAAAACCGCGCTGGTAGTCGCTTTTCGTCAGTCACCATCAATGTACCATATAGGGTACACTTTTTTGCAAGTTCAATTTCCACAGATAATGATACTCGAAGACCTGGCCCGGCGCCGGGAACCTGTCAGAGCCAACAGATCATCACCACCGTGGCCGGGCCATCTTTGACCTTGCGCTTCGCCCCCCTCCCCTGTCCCGGATCATAGGGAATGCGACGCTCTGCACGATACGCGTTTCGCCCTTAGTCCTTGGCCGATACCTGTGCGAGAGTTGATTTTGTTCCCGATCTGTTCTATGATGTCCCTATCAGGTATCGGGGGGATACAATCATGGGTAAGCACGACGTCCAGTTCAAATCGGAAACGCCAGATTACGCTGTGTTGCCACCGCTTCGTCCAACCGAACGCCAGCTGGCTTATGCGCGACGGATCTCGGCCTCCTCCGGCGTAACTCTTCCGGGGACTGTTCAAGCTGACAGGCGTCGATTGTCACGTTGGATCGACGCGAATGCAGCTGCTTTGCGTCGCAACGCCGTCAAGCCGAGCGATCACCCAAGTTCTCGACAAGTGGCTTTTGCCGAGCGCATTGCGCGAGGACGTCAAAGAGACATCCCTGACGAATGCTACCAGAGTGCAGCCCTCCTGGGCAGCTGGATCGACAGCAACAAGTGGTAAACTGTCCAGAGCGAAAGGATCCACCAGGAATATCGTTGAAAACGATAGCCCGGCTGGCAACAGAACGGACCGAAACCGCTTTCCAAGCCAGAGCGCGTTATCTTTATTGATGAAACCTGCGTCAAAACCAACCTGGCCCGCCAGCGAGGATGGTCACAGTGGGGCGCGCGGCTGGTCATGGACGCCCCCTTTGGATCATGGGGCACACAGACCTTCATCCCAGGCCTCAGCGCCGACGCGTTGAGCCCCCTTGGGTCATCAAGGGGGCATTGGATAGCGAAGCCTTTGCGGCTGGACGCCTCACTGAGGAAGCGGATGCGGTGTTGATCGGACAGTCTAGAAGGTATTACAGTTTGGAGGCCTAAGAAGGAGCGAAGCTGCGAATTCGGGTATCTCGAACAGTGTCGCCTCAGCGACTCTGCCATTGATAGCGACCTCCCCAATTGTGAATTCAGGTGCCCACTGAACGTGGTCAATCAGAACTCCTACTTCATTTTTCTCGGTGCCGAAATCGTCTTCCAGAGCGATTTGAATTCTTTGCGTATGAGCTGGATAGGAATGCAACCAAAGAAGAAGCGCTCCCGCATCAGTCTCGACGACTGATCCGATATTTGTACGTTCGTTACTTTCGGGTTTGGACACAGAAGCTATACCTATTAGCCGGATCGCTGCATTCGGAATAATATCGGTCCTGCCGATCGATTGAAATGTCATGATGTAGATTTCCTTCAGCCGATGGGGTTTGAGCAGATCCCAGGCTGGAGGCCCAAACCCGCTCTTCGATAGACTTTAAAGAGCGCCGGGGCAGCGACCATTTTCCGATTTCTAATAAAAAGCACCCAATCAACGATGATTGGCAAAAGAAAATATTTACTTTCGATGGTTCGATAGATGAATTGGCCAGAAGGATAATAATGGTTGTTAACGCAACTGCCGTGATGCAGGCGATACTGGCGCAGGCAAAGGCTGATCTGCTGCGCAGCGCCGACGATAGAGTACAGGAGCGCTAGTTCTGACCAGTTTCAAAGACGGCGTCGCCAACATGTGAAGTCCGAATACTCGCTCCAATACGCTTGATTTCGCCCTGTCCTTCAGGCCATGCCATGCCAGGGCTGGGCTCTATGCGCTGCCCGGAGCCGGCTTGCCGGCTCTGCCCGTTTGGGTAACGATCCCTGAGACAAGTCACGTGGGAGCCGCGCGGATGCTCGGCTCAAGACGGACAAGGACGTCCGCACCGGGGCTTCGCTTTGGCACGGCCGACTTATTTCCTTTCATTTTGTCGTCCGCCCAACATCCCGGTCACCGTCAGTGAAGGGGCAAGCGCCGGGGTGGCCGCGTCGGTTCCAGCGTCCCCCGTGTCCTCGGCTACGCCTGCGGGCCGCGCCAGGGACGCTTCCACCCCCTTCACAGCCGTCACCCGGGCCGTGGGTCGGGCTTCGTCCTCTCCCACTCTGTTCCGCCGAAAACATGCGTTTTCGGGCAGACCAGACTGGCCGAGGCGCAGCCCAATGGCGGTAGGGCGCAAAGACCCCCCGCCTCCACCACAGAAGGAAAGTCGATATGACCAAGACGAAAGTAAAAGCCAGGCAGGCCGCACTCAGCTTCCTTGATGGATGCGATGGAGTGTGTGGGACATGACTGATTTCTGTGCGTATCCCCATCCCGTCCTTGTGGTCCCCTGCCCCAATTGCGGCAAGCGCGCCGGGGCATGGGTCTGACGGCGTCGAGCGATGGCCAGTTCTTCCCCACCACCCGCCAGGGCGAAGCGATGAACCTGATTAACGCGAAATATGGAAACGAACCCGGCTTGAAAGCCTATACCCATGTGTCCGATCAATTTGCACCCTTCGCCTCCCAAACCATCCCAGCCACGGTCAGTGAGGCACCTTATATATTGGATGGATTGCTCAACAGCGACGTGGGCAAGCGGATCAAGGAACAATATGCCGACACTGGCGGATTCACAGACCATGTCTTTGCCATCACCTCTATCCTTGGGCATCGGTTCATCCCGCGCATTCGGGATTTGCCGTCAAAACGGTTCTACGTCTTTGAACCCGGCGCAATGCCAGCAAATCTGAAGGGAATGGTTGGCGGGAGAATCCGAGAGGGGTTGATAGCGTCAAACTGGTCTGACATTTTGCGCATGGCCGCGACCATGACTGCGGGCACCATCGCGCCAAGTCAAATTCTCCGAAAGCTGGCCTCTTATCCACGTCAGAATGATCTAGCCGCCGCCTTGCGCGAGGTCGGCCGGGTCGAACGCACCCTATTCATGATGGATTGGGAATTGAACACCGACATGCAGCGCCGTGTGCAAATCGGCTTAAACAAGGGCGAGGCACACCACGCATTGAAGAACGCGCTCCGGATCGGTCGCCAGGGTGAAATCCGGGACCGAACTTCAGCAGATCAGCACTACGGCATGGCTGCGCTCAACCTGTTGGCGGCCATCGTGATTTACTGGAATACCGCTCGTCTGGGTGAAGCCGTAGCAGAATGTCAGGATGCTGGGTTACCGGTTCCGCCTGAACTTCTGGCACACACATCTCCGCTCGGCTGGGCCCACATCGTGCTTACCGGCGAATACAAATGGCCGAAGAAGCGTTGATGGTCACTACCGACATTCGCTGCACCACGCTTGAACTCGAAAGATACGGGACCTTACGGTCGTTCGGTTTTCGATCTTCGCTTTTGCAGCATTGTGATTTCCGCAATGCAGCGCATTTCCCGGCTGTGGACATTGAAGGTGGTCTAAATCGAAGAGATCCAACTCGTGCTTTCGCTGAGACCAAGACCGACATACGGGACGCGGATAATGTGGATCGCGTTACCTCCCAACTTTCGCGCTTTGCGACGCACTGCAGGCGTCCTCTTAAGCCAAGACGATTGAGTACCACTCCCGGATCAATAAGCGAGCCAAGCGCATAAGGCCACATTGCCGATTCATGCCATGTTCGTCTCCATAGGAAACTGGCGACCGAAAAGTTCTTCACATTAAATGTTAGACGCATTCGGTCGCTTCGTTGTCCGCGAGCTCCAGATATACTTTGATCGTCGTTCTTGGAATGCCGACGGCGGGACACTTACGATCGCACGATTATTGAACCTGCTACAGTGATCATGATCACGCCAATGACTGTCGAAAACTCTGGAACTTCTCGAAAGAAGAGAAACCCCCAAATGGCTACAAACGGAATGTAGGAAAAGCTTAGTGTCCCGATGACGGATGCCTTTCCCTTCTGGTAAGCGATTGATGTCGTGATGTTTCCAACTGAGATGATCAGCGCGAGAAGTACGACCACCGCCCACTCGCCAGCGCTCAAGTGCTTCCAAGGGTTGGTGAAGAACCCAGCTTGAACGGATGCATCCGACCAATCAAAAAAGCCAACGGACACGGTTCCGAGCAGCCCCGCGATCAGAAAACAGAGCTGAAGGTTTATCGTGAGCACGAGAGGGTGTTCGGTCCGCAGCTTCTGTCGCGTGATGATCATCGCGAGGGCGAAAAAAAGCGCCGAGCACAAGGGCAGCAGCGTCAGCGTGTCTAAACCGTCGACGTCTGGGCGGATGGTGATCAACGCGCCAAGAAAACCCAAGAAGACCGCGAACCAACCGCTTCGGTGAATGCGCTCGCCGATCAACACCGCCGCCAGCAATGTCAACATGATCGGCATCGTGTAGTAGATCGCCGCGGCCTCGGACACTGAAAGATTAATCAGCGCGCCGTAATAGAACAGCCACATCGCTACCATGAGTATACTGCGTGCCGCGGTCCAAAACACTTGGTCGGGCATCAAGGGGATGGTCTTGCGTCCTAGAACGCAAAGTAATGTGAGCAGCGGGATTGCGATCAGCGCGCGCAGCACCACCATCTGCCACAGGCCAAGGCTGATGCTTACATATTTTACGATGGCGTCCCCAAGCGAGAACATCGCGGCGCCAAACAGAACCGCCGCGACGGCGTATATTCGATCGCGGCGCTCGGCGATTGGCCCGGGATCACTGGCCATGGCTCGCGCATCTCGGCGCTCGAACTCTACTCACATCACTCACGCAAATCACACGCTTTGCCTCCAACCTAGGCCCTACCCTTGCTCGCCGTGTATTCGGCGCTCGAAACACCAGCCTGAAGAGCATACGTCTCCTCTAGGAAAGGACACAAGATGCTTTCGTCACCGGTTATCTCGACGACGGGTCCGTCTCGCACGCATGCGACGTCCAGCTTTTTGTTCCTATCGCGCGCCGGGGCCGCGAACGCAGACGTGAGGGTTTTGTTGGATTGCATAATGAAAACAGGGCGGTCTAAATCCTTGGCCGTCTCGACGGCTTCATCAACGATGCCACGTGCATTGACATCACAGGGCCAAGACCGCGTTGCAAAGGCCCTGACGGCGCCTGCGACCCTTGGCACGACGTCCCCTGAGAGCGAGACCCCGCTCATGTGGTGGTGCACATGAGAAAACGGCCCGCGTCGTCATAGACCTGCCCGCGCGAGCCGGGCGTGCTGCGGTTTAAAACCTGCATCCGGCTGCTGACCTCGCCGCGGTCCAGGTAACAGACCTGCAACCTGCGTTTGCCCGTCGATGGCTCAAACGCGGTCCGGCCATGCAAGAGCCGCGTGTTCGAGACGATCATCAGGTCACCCGCGTCGAGTTTCTTGGTGAACTGAAATTCGTCGTTCATGCAATAGGCGCAGAATGTCTTCACGGCGGAACGGCACTTCCGGACCTCATCAACCGAGCCCATGAATGGCTCCAGAATGTCGAGATCCAATCTGACCGACTTGGGGTTCCCGTCGGGGTCCAACGCGATGATCGGACCCTGAAAGGCATGCTCCAACGCATCATCCTGAAAACGGAACGTGTAAACCGGTTTTATGAGTTGCTGGAAGACTTGGGGCTTCCGTTCGGCCAGCACCCTCGCCAATTTGAACCCATCGACGAGTGTCGAAAGCCCGCCCTTCGCGTCGTTCTCCAAAAAGTGCTGAAGCTGGATGGCCGGGGGTGCCTCGTAATGCGCGATATCGGTGTGCGGCGGAAGCGCGAACGATGTGTAGCCGTTGCTATTGGGCTCGTTCTTGGCGATCACGTCGAAGTACCGCCCGAAGGCCGTAACCCGTAGATCACCAATCCTCTTGGCGAAATCGACCGCGAAGCCGTCGTCGCGCGGAGCGTTCTTGACGATCACGAACCCGGTATTGATCAGCGTTTCAAGTAGCCGCCCCATCTCGCCGGTTGAATGCGTGTCCGCGTATTGAAACTCCGGCACGGCCAGGCTCGTCGCGTCCCAGAGATCGAACCGCTCCTCGAATGTCGGGACGCGGTTGGCGTCTAGGGAGGCATCATAGGACCGAAGCCAGCCGTTGCTGTATTGGCTAAGGTGCCCATCCGCCCAGGTTATCTTGAGCGCGTCCAGCGTCGTAAGTATCTCGCCGATGCCCGGCACATGCTTGTCGATGAATTGCACCAGAGGCTCCAGCGTCTCTGGATGCACGCATAGTGGGCAGCGGCAATTGTCGAAGAGCCATTGCTGGTCGTAGTGGCCCACATGCCCGTCGCTCCACGTCAACGTAACGGCGTCTTTGGTATGTTCGAGCTTTTCTATGCGCTGAGACGTTCGATAGTTCCGGAAATCCGCGTCAACAAGGTTGGACATCTTTATCTTCCCGAGATCGCCGCCGCTGGCGCCTAGTGTTGCTTGAGGTAGTTCACGATGCGGTTCTCGGGGTCATCAAACGCATACCAAAGAACCTCTGGCGGCAACGCGTAATCGACATCGATTTCATCGTACATTTTAGTGATCTTATCGCGGTAATGCGCTTCGATTTCCTTGGTTGAGAAGAGCGCCGCGTTCTCGCCATACTCGTACCAGTTGGCCAAGCTGTGGATCACGCATTCGTCGATCGAGCTCTCGATCGTGCGGGTGACGATGGGCTTGCGGGTCGGCGTGAACTCGAGGTGATAGGAGCGCGGTTTGCCCTCGAGCTCGTTGGCGACGTGAACAGCCAGGAGCGGCGCGCTGTGCACGCCGTCGCGGAAGGTGCCGGTCATTACGTAAAGCCCACGCATCGGGAGCGCGCCGATCATCGGATAGCCATCAAGGCTGATCGGTCTGAACCCGCGCAGGAATTGCTCGACCTGGTGATAGGCGATGCCCTCGTCAAGCTGCTGCATGGCGTATTTCGTGATGTAGTGAAGATCGAGCAGGCGCACACCGGTGTTCGACCGCGGCGAGGCGCTGTTGGTGGCGCCGATATACTCCCTCCCTTGATTGTTCGGCACCACGTGAAGGCCGCATCCGAACGCCCGGTTCGGCGTGCGCACGACGCTTTGGAACGCGTCTCCCTCGTAGCGCTTGGCGACCATCCCGAGCCCAAGACCCGGAAATGTGGGCAGAATGTCGATGTCCTTGGAGGCGCTCTGAACCAGGGCCTCGCTGCGCGCCCCCGCGGCGATCACGATCCACTCCGCCTCGACAAAACTGCCGTCAGAAAGCTCCACGCCGGATACCACATCACCTTCGCACTGAACTTTGCGCACGTATTGGTCGATGATCGGGATGTTTGCGTCCGCCAGCGAGGCCTCAAGCGCAGACAGTACCGCCCTTACGTCGATACCGCCCTCGTCTGGTAGCCGGATCGCCCGGAAAGCGCGGCAATCAGGTTGGGGATTGAAGCCCGCTATGGCCTTCGGTTCCACCTCTTCCCATGGCGCTTGATACTCCTTGAGCGCCACAATCATGGCGTCGAAGTTTTGGGAATCGAGATCGCTGCCCTTGGAGTTCAGCACGACGAACGTGTCGTCCGAAACCTTCAGCGGATCTCCACCTGGAGACTGCCTCTGCAGCCGATCCAGCGACCCGTCCCAAAGCTTATGCGCCTCCAGCGCCAGCTCAAATTTGGCCTTGCCGATGTCCGTTGACAGTGTCTCCGTCGAAAGCTCGGAGAATGCCGGGAGCATAGCCCCTGCTGCGCGGCTTGCACAGCCGTCCCGCCCTGCCGGACCAACAACCGCGATGCGCTTCTGCGTCTCTCTTTGCGCAAGCTCGTCTGCAAGAAACAAGGCGAGCGCGCCATTTCCAACAATGAGGATATCTACTTTATGGGGCGTCTCATTCATGTTGCCATCCCGGTACAAGCTCATGGTGCGGTGCTGCTTCTGCTGGCGAAAACATGGCAAGCAAGAAATGACACGCTTTATCGGTCCAAGACGCCGTATGTTTAAATCCAGCGGCTTCCACCATCGGAATGACTTCAGCTTCCTTGAACTTTTGGGAGATTTCGGTCCTGATCCGGTCTCCGGCGGTCATTTCGAATTCGACCCGCCCATCAAGGCATGATATTTTACTGCGTGTTTTGGCAACGACATGAGTCTCAAGACGCCAGGTACGTGTGTTGAACTCCGAGACTGTGGTGAAGTTATCGGTCTCAAAGTTCGCACGGTGACGTCGATTTACATGATTCAGAACGTTTAGGTTGTGGATCCGGTTGACCTGATTGCGGTCATTATATGCACGCGCAATTTTCCCGGGATCCTCGGTTATATCGACACCAAGCAAGAACCGATCATCAGCCGAGCAAGCACCGCGTATCGAAGACAGAAAGCTTCTGATCTCTGGCATATCCTGATTGCTGATTGAACTTCCGAATGACGCAAAAAGCTTCGGCTCAGCAAACTTTGCTGTCGCTTCAAGAACATCGGGATACACACCGCATATGGCATGTATCGGATTGTTCAGTCCCGCATCTCGAAATGCTCCGATACAGTCCCGCAAGACCTGTTCGTTCAGGTCGATCGGTACATACTTGAAGGTCATGCACTCTGCATGGGAGGGTCGTTGAGCACTCAACGCAGCGATGACCTTCTCACCTGAGCCTGCGCCTAGATCCACGAGTACGCGGCAACCACTTGTCGCGACCATCTCAGCCAGGTGCTTCGTAAGAACCTCGCGCTCTGATCGTGTCAGGTAGTATTCTTGCTGAACACACTGTAGTTTAAAAATATATGATCCAATATCATCATACTGATACTTACAGTCTATAACGCGGTTGGAATGTAACAAGTTTGAGACAAATTCCGTTTCGGAGAAACTCTCAGTGTTACCGGACTTACATATTTCTATGGCGATATCGGGTGAGTGGAATCTGGAGAGTTCTGTCTGTCTCGTAGAAGCATGTTCAATCGCGAATCACCCTAAAGCTGTAGAAATTGTTACATTTCGTGCTAAAGTAGAAATCTGAGGCCCGGATTTGTCAACTCGCGACGAGAAAGGGCTAAGAGATCAGCGAGTGTTCGCGTTTCACTTGAAAGGGGCCAGCAAACACATGCCCAACAATTGAGACTTAGGATGTGATCAGCACTCCGCTGCGCTAAGGTTTGTGGTTTTTCGTCGTTCGACGCCTCGTTGGCGTCCCACGCGTTGGCTTTAGTATGATCGAACGAGCGATGGACTGCATGTGGGTCGGAAGCCAAGGCGCGCATAGATCCATGCATCGCAAATAGCAGAACTGGGCTAACCTGGAGCAACGCAATGCATGAGGCGTCGCCTTAGGGTCAGGACCCATTGATTTCCGTTTGGTGGCGTGCTTCACGGCTCAAAAACGAGCGGTGAATATGTCTGACCTTTTCTGGCTCACGGATGCGCAGATGACGCGTCTTGAGCCCTTCTTCCCAAAGTCCCACGGCAAACCTCGCGTTGACGATCGGCGCGTGCTGAGCGGGATAATCTTCATAAACCGCAATGGCCTAAGGTGGCGCGACGCCCCGGCAGCTTATGGTCCACACAAGACGCTCTACAATCGTTGGAAGCGCCTCCTCTCGGGCATGCAGAGCATGCCCTGCCGGGCAACGGGAGCAATAAAGGCATCTTCGCGAAGATGATGGCGGGCTTGGCTGCCGAACATGGCGAAGAGACGACCGTAATGATCGACGCCACCTACCTGAAAGCCCACCGGACAGCGACCAGTTTGGGCGTCAAAAAGGGGGCGTGGACGCCTGATCGGCCGGACCAAAGGCGGCATGAACCGCTGCCCGGCAGGGCATTGCAACGCAATGTCCCGAAAGGGGCCAGCCTCCACGCTATTTGCGACAGCCAGGGCCGCCCGCTCGATCTGTTCGTGACGGCCGGGCAGGTCAGTGATTACATCGGCGCACGTGCATTATTGAGCGGCCTGCCGAAGGTTGATTGGCTACTCGGTGATCGTGGCTATGATGCGGACTGGTTCAGGGAAGCGTTAAAAAAGGGGATACGCCCCTGCACCCCTGGTCAGAAACAACGCAAGAAGACAGTCAAATACGACAAGCGACGCAACCGGATTGAGATCATGTTTGGCCGCCTGAAGGATTGGTGTCGTGTCACAACAAGATATGATCGATGCCCCAGGGTCTTCCTGTCCACCATAGCCCTCGCTGCAATCGTCATCTACTGGCTATGAGATGCTGTAACGGCGCCTGCGTCACACACCGCCGTTGCCACTTGTCAGACCAGCACGGCGCTGTCGCCATTCCCGTATTGACCCTAGATGGAGGATGACGGGATGAAGCTATTTATCGGATTGGATGTGTCGTTGGCGAAGACCGCAGTGTGCGTGGTAAGCGAGCATGGCCAGATCATCAAGGAGGCAGAGGCGGACAGCGAACCCGGGGTTCTGGCCCGCTGGCTACGCGATCTGGATGGCCGCATCGCAGCGATTGGCCTTGAGGCTGGGCCACTGTCGTAATGGCTGCACAGAGGGCTGACCGAAGCTGGCCTGGAGGCGGTGCTCATGGAAAC
>NZ_WVNW01000016.1 GCF_013179285.1 Roseobacter sp. HKCCD6576-2
GGCCGCAGGCTATAGTCCACAAGGGCTCAACTATCACACACTTTGAAGAAGAACCCAATTAAATGCCAAGTGACACCATTTCTTGCGGGTGTGACGACCTTGTGATCTTTCTTGACGCGTACGTTGATCTGACGTACATGTCAAGACAAGAAAGGAGATCGAGATGCGTAGCTTTGAAGACCCCACAGTAGATATCAACGAGCGTAGTTCGGAGCGTATGAACTTCCGCACTAAGCCGCATGTGAAAGCTGCGATCCAGCAGGCTGCAGCACTGTCTGGTGTGGACGACTCCGTGTTCACGATGAGCGCGGCGTACAGGGCGGCGCAGGACGTTATTCGTGCTCACGAGACGACCATTCTGTCTCCGTCCGACCATGCGACTTTCTTCAATGCCCTCGACAACCCGCCGCCACCTACGGATCAGTTGCGCGAAGCCTTCGAGCGCCACAAGGCTCGCGTGTCCTCCCGTTGAGCCAAACAGAAGATGACGTCACGATCGAGCCCTTCGATCCTGACAAACACGATCGTGCGAACTTCTCTTGCGGCGTGGATCAGGTCGACAACTACTTCAAAAGAACGGCGAACAAGCTAAGCAAAGCGGACAATGTCCGCTTGATGGTGATGACTACGGACGGCACGGAAGTCATAGGTTTCTATGCGCTCAACGCCCATGCGATTAGGTTCGAGGACCTACCTAAGAAATATGCTCGAACGAGACCGTCTCACGGCTCGATCCCTGCGGCCTATATCTCCATGATCGGTCGCGATGAGCGCTATCGCGGATCAAGTTACGGCGGAGACCTCCTTGTCGATGCTTTGAGACGGATCGTAACAGCCGCAGAGCAGATCGGTATCTCGGTCGTCATGCTCGACGTGCTCGATTGTGGGGATTCGGACAGAACCACCCGACGCAAGGTTCTCTATGAGAGCTACGGATTTCAGGAACTCGCAAGTGTTCCAATGCGGATGTTTCTACCGATAGCCGTCGCAGCTCAGCTCATCGACGAGATTTCCGCTGCTTGAAGATCTGAGGCCGATGGATCAAGAGCTCTCGTGCCGATAGCGTTGGTGAGACCTGCGGCCTGGTCTCATCCCGCAGCCAGACCAGCATCTGCGAGTTGCTCCCGATCCGGCAGATCCTGGAGCGACTCCAGATCGAAGGCGACCAGGAATTGCTCCGTTGTCACGTAATGTGGGCGCCCCGCGCCTCGGCGACCGGGGCCCAGTCCCGATGAGACCGCGCGAGTGCAACCGCCCGGTCAGGTCACGGCTGATCTCCTTGCCAAAGATACTGCCGAGTTGCAGTCTCTATCGAGGCGGTGCCATGAACCTCATCCCAAAGCATCCCTAAGGAAGTGTCAGCAGCACGGTCCGAGCGATCCCGGTCCGATACCTCTCCAAGGCGTCATGGTAGAGCCGGCCACCCGTTGGCTCGAAATCCTGACCCAGTTTGACGCCTGCATCGGAGGTTTGCGCCAGCGGGGCGTTCTCCTGCATCGCGTGACCGATATTCGAAAGGAAAGCGAAGACCTATTGGATCGCGACTACAGCGTTCTCGAGGAAGTAAGGCAACTCGCCCAGGAGCCGCCTGAAGCTGATAACCCTTCCGGTTCATTGTTTCCTAAGCCAATGGACCTTCATTTTTTGGATGAAACCCACGACTGGCGCCCGGCTACCTTGCGTGTCGAAACAAACTCAATCGAAGTGCACTTGGTAAAGCCTTTCAAACCGGAAACCCTCGCCTTTGCCGTCAGACGGGTTCGTTGTGATACGGGGAACGGGGATTCTTGAGATCGAATGTCGCCGTGCGATACGATTATGTATGGCCGTCGGCCATTCATGCTGTTCGGCAAAAAAAACGGACAATCGGTTACCTCGATCCCGCAGATCTCCGTGCTGCCAATGAATCCCACCAGTTTGTGAGACAACCTCGCACAAAATAGGTGAACATGTTCAGGCTGATCGGCAAGTCTTCTTTTTGCCACCACCCACCGCCGGAGCTGCCGCCTTCTCCAATGGATCCGCGTTCCGCGGGGGCCTCCCAATCCGGATGTGTATCGGGAGGCCCGCACAAGTGGCCCGGAAATGGTGTACCGCTATGGAGCGCAATCGATCGGTGTTCATAGACTTTGGAGAGGAGTTTCTTCAACTCACTGTTGCTCCACTTGATCTGCGCAAAATCAGGGGGGCGCAATGAGGGAGGCCCGGGCTTGTGGGCCATT
This sequence comes from Roseobacter sp. HKCCD6576-2, assembly GCF_013179285.1. Classification (GTDB taxonomy): domain Bacteria; phylum Pseudomonadota; class Alphaproteobacteria; order Rhodobacterales; family Rhodobacteraceae; genus Rhodophyticola; species Rhodophyticola oceani. Next base: position 2,223 of record NZ_WVNW01000016.1, read on the forward strand.
GCAAATTTCATGAATTTTGCTGTTGCCTGCTGCGTAGGACCAATTTGCCTGACAACGTCTGAAAACAAAGCGCCATTTCCCGCTTGCCTCAAACTCTCAGATAAGTCCGGATACCTTGTTTCAAACACGTCTTCCAAGACAGCCGCTTCATCCCAATCCACGTCGACCCACCAGCAGTGCGCTGCCGTCTCCATTGCGCTGATCAACGACTGCCATGCATATGCCGGATCGTTTTCAGCCACCCAAAGGGCTTCCTGATATGAGCGGGCCGCCTTCACCAGGGCTGCATACTTTGCTTTGTCGGCAAGTCGAAGGTCTGATAGGTGACCTAGCTCATCAAGACTGGCAGTACGTTTGGCTATCGGCAAGACTGTGCCATGGTCACCCCACCTCATCGATGGCAACGACACCCGGTTGGCATGCGCTTCACCAAATCGGTCATCTTTGCGAAGATCGAACTCTCGAGTTGCCCTACCTGCCTTCAGGCGCACTCCCAATCGGAGCGAGGCGAGCGCGGCAATTTCATCCTGAACCCAACCGCCGTGATACTCTGATGTGTCAGTCCCATGCGGAACCGGGCCCCACTCAGTCGACGCTTCCAAGAACCAGAAGATACGCAACAGGAGAACTTCCTGTACGTTTCCGTGCATGACGGTACCGGGGACGAGATTGACGAATGCATAAGGCCGTTCGTCAGGCAGTGTTCCGGTGAAATGCGAGTCCGAATACAGAACAAATTCGCTCGCTCGGCGCTCCTGCTCACCATCAGCCCATGCTTTCAAGTTCTTAAAGGAGAGCAGGCCTTCATATGGTCTTACTACATGTGGATTTTCTTCTGACATTGATGAGTTGCCTTCCAGGTGGAGTTTCAGTCTGAACAGCCAGGTCCGAACAATCCGACAGATGGCGGATGCAACACGGGCTACTTTGCGCCGCACTCTACGTCCTTCGCAGGAGAGTTTGCCGGCGGCTGTTCAGACGCCAATTGCTAAACTCAAGTGTCATGGTCTCCGTCTTCATTGAACGCCCTCAAACCAGATGATCACTCTCCATTAAGCCTATGCAACTCCTGAGACCAAGATGCGGGAATGATGACCTGCTCCCTGAAGTGTCCGGCGTTTAAGGTTATGCTGTTTTCCAACTGAGGAGGCAGACGATGAAGAGAAGCCGTTTCAGCGAAGAACAGATAATTGGTATATTGAAGGAGCATCAGGCGGGTGCAACCGCTGCTGATCTGTGTCGCAAGCACGGGGTCAGTGATGCGACGTTTTACAAGTGGCGGTCCAAGTATGGCGGGATGGAAGTGTCTGACGCGAAGAAACTGAAGGCGCTTGAGGCTGAGAACGCCAAACTCAAGAAGCTGTTGGCCGAACAGATGATGGATGTGTCGACGCTCAAGGAGATGTTGGGAAAAAATGTATGGTCCGCCCTGCGTTTGCAAGTTGTTGGATGACTGTTTTGGCTTGCGTAAATGTATCCGGCCTCTGATCAGTGGTTGATTTTGCCAGCCAGGCCTTGATGAGATCCGCACCTCGGGTTCCAGATTACTAGCTCCGGGATCGTGCCCCTCTTTTTTGCGCGTAGCTTACCCGTGGTCGATCAGCCGTTTGGTCACCCGCCCCGTCCATGCACTGGAGCAATGGCTGCACTACGCGAAGACAGACTTCGGGCCGGTGTTCCGACGGATCACGCGGGACAAGCATGTCGTGCGGCTGATCAAGCGGCTCGTCCTAGAAACGGGAATTGGGCCAGCTGATAAATCGGCCGAGGAGCGCGTGAAATTCTATGCCGGCCACTCCTTGCGCGCCGGACTCGCCAGTTCAGCCGAAGTCGATGAGCGCTACGTCCAAAAGCAGCTCGGCCATACCTCAGCCGAAATGACGCGAAAAATCAGCGCAGGCGGGGCCGGTTCCGGGTGAACCTCACGAAAGCGACCGGACTGTAGCCCCCTACCCACTCAGGCGACGGCCTCTAGCTTTCCGACTTCAATATCTTCTTCGTGCAATCGCGCCTGCGCCAGCTCATAACTCGTCTGCATACGAAGAAGCGTGTCGGCTTTGACGCCGAAGGCCTTCTCAAAGCGGATCGCCATGTCTGCGGACAGGCCTGCGTTGCCATTGAGCAAGGTACTCAGAGCCTGCCGTGAAACACCAAAATGATCCGCGAGATCCTTCACGCTGATCGACGTAGGCTCGACAATCTCGGTCTTCAGCCAGTCTCCCACATGGACCGTGAGCGACAGATGCATTTCAAGTGCCATGGTAGTCCTCCAGATTCATATCGATAAGAGCTCCGTCGTCATTCACACGAAACGTCAGACGCCAGTTTCTCGTCACCGTCATCGACCAGGTTTCTCTGCGGTCGCCCGTCAGCGGATGCAGTCCATAGTTCGGCGGTACGCCCAGCTCTTTCAGGTCCGTTGCCGCATCGATGAAAACCAGCATCTTTCGCAGTCTGTCCGCGTCACCAACAATGCCCTTGGCGTTACCGGTCTCGAAGAACCGCCGGAGACCCTTGTGGGCAATACTTTCGATCTTCATCGCGGGTGTATCTATCCTTGCAAGCCCGCAATGTCAAGCGTCACGTGACACATGTCACGACTGCAAGCCACGCAAACGCCCATAGAAGCTCCGGTCGAGGTGCAAATCGCCGTCCTGGGCCTTCTGCACCATGCCACGCGGATATGGGACAAAGCGCCACGACCACGCACGCCGTCAGAGCAGCACGATAGCGATCACTTGCCTCGTAGGGTTATGTGCAGCATGATCCCGAGAGGGGCAAGCTTCGACTGCGGAGCTGAGCCGGAAGCTCATCCGTCAATCAAGGAAGAGTCTTCAACAAAAACGAGTCCAAAGCTGACAGGCTAGAAATGCAATGAATACGTCAACCCCCATTCCATGGTTCGCCCTGAGACGGTGTTACTATCAAACCGCGAAATCAGTCTAAAATCGCTGTCACGTCGCTTCCCGAGCCGCAGAGCGAGATCAGATTGGAGCGTTGGTCGATCATAATCCGGGACTGGAGCGAGGCGACGTGCCGATAACATCATTTGCACGCGGTCATCTATTTGCGCTATCGCACCAACACTGAACCCCGCCCGAACGGTATCGCGTCCAGTATCTAGCCGGCCTTCAACCATGCCGTATAGCACTGTGTTTGTCGTTGGAGCGAAGGCATGTCCATAGCCCCCCTCAACGAGAGCGACCACATTTCCATCCTTAGCCAGACTCTCACTCTCGGCACCGAACCGCAACCGCCAGGACGGCCGATATTCGTAAGGCAGTCGAGTCTTACGCGGCGAAATTGCAGTGATCCGCAACGCGTCAAATACCTGGAGGCGCGCATTTCCGTCCCGCAGGATTAAGCTAAGATCACCCATGGAAAGCTCCGAAAACGGCGCCTCACCCGCTGAGAGGGAAAGAAAGTCAGTTAAGACCGGCCGGAGACGCAATTCAATCCCGCCACCAAGACGATTGTTATTGAGATATGTGATCTGTGCAGTTGAGGTTCGATGCCCTTCATGTGGAGGGCGCGTATCATCGCTCAAACCGATGCCAGTATCTCCAGCTGGCAGTTCTATCCGTTGTACCAGAAACGCTCCATCAAGGTTGGTAAGGTCTTCAGTCGCGTCACCGTCATCATCTTGCGCACGTATCATTGTAATGTACAGAAGAGCTGCCTCGACGACCTCCGCACGATCCTTGTCAGACACATCAGAACGTCCAAAGTAAGGTGCAGGCACGTAAGGTTGACTGGCATCTAACGCAGAGCGAACAGATGATTCCAATGCTGCCTGCTGCTTACTATCTAAAGCTTTATATGCGCTCAGGAAGCGAGTGGTGGGGGCATGAACTCTCTCGACGTTGGCAATCAGCGGCTGCCCATTGGAACCCCGCATAGTGGACAAATCAACAAAAACGTCGAGTGGAAGTGACCATGGCTTGCCCTGGAAATCGATATCCTGGCCAATGGCTAAGGCGACGAGCTCAGCAAAGCGATATGCACAGTTTTTCGACAGAAAATAGTAGGTGTTCTTCTGTTGGTAGAGCTCCCAACTACTCGCAACCAGTAGTTCTAGCTCATCTGGCGTCAGGTTCAGCTCGTACTCCCACAGGTCGCGGTCTTGACTTTGCACATAGTCGCCGCGTTGTTCGTAATACTCGACGTTGGTGTACGTCGATGAATAACCGCCAAGTAACCCTTTAACCACATAGACAGCAGCATTCTCGTTTTGGGGGAAGACTGCACCGTAGTTGAGTGATGTATCCAACAAGTTACCTTGGCCAGTCTGACGCGCCACGTTGCCGCTAAACGTAGCGTTGCTCGTGAATTTCAAAAGGATATGTCCATAAAATGTCGCTGGATCGCCGAGACTCCCAGACGCAAAGATGAGCGTCGCGCCGGTGATACGACCATATCCTGACCAAGCATCGTAATCGGGACAGGATAGCTCCGGCAAATCATTCACATCAAGCACCCTTCTCAGGTACAAGACGCGCGCAGGGAAGCGACAGATAGCGTGTGTATTGGGGTCATCAGGGACAGGAGCATACACCGCATCAATGAAGGCCAAGAGTTCCGCCTCGGGGTCTTGGTGCCCATTGTCCGTGAGAAAGAAATTGCCTGGCAATACATCGCTACGGAGCGAAACACGCGAAACGTCATACTGTAGAAGATTGAGCCACAGAGGGTCGCCGGCGCTGTCGTTAAGCTGGACGGCATTCTTCAGCACACCGGGGGCTGCATCATTAGACTGCAAAGCAAAAACTAAAAAAAATGCCAGGCGAAACGCTGGCAATCTGGTTGATCTCAAAAACCTGTTCCTCCAAAGTAATCAGGCGGCCACCGCCGCCTGACCCAGATCAACTACAATCGATCGGCTTAATCAGAAGCTTTCGCAACTATCCACATAGCTGGCTTGCACAACATCACGCAGGCTTAGGAAATAAGCTTCCGCCTTTCCGCTGCCGTCTTTGGACAAAAAGTCCGCGTCTTGTAGCTGGGCAGCGAAACCGTCACGCACATCCGCAAGAAGCGCTGGCTGGATGGCTGGATCGCAGTTAATCCCGCCCATCAGTGTTCGCAGATACTCGCCATCGCCCACAACCGTTTCTCGTGCGATGTGGTCATACCCGCGGCTGACAAAGGCAGCGACCTGGACCGTCGCGCCTTGGCATTGGTCTGGGCTCGACAATGCAGTACTAACTGCCGTGGTCCCAAGGTCCCAAACGATATTAGAGATCGCTGATGCGGCACCATTGTCCGGAAAAACCATCGCGCCGATCCCGCACTCTTGCCATGGATTCACGCCTTGTGCATTCGCAAGTGAATTAGAAGAAGTGAAGGCTACGGCGGCACACATCAACACTGCATTTATTCTCTTCAAAGTACTCTCCGTTCGTGCATGCTATTTCTATTCTAGTCGGGCACGCTTGCGCATCCCCAGGTTTTTGATCCTTAACGTGATGCTACTCTGGAACTATTTCTGGAGCGGACCAGTGTTAGGAAATCCCAAACTCAGCGCAGTATTAGTAGTGAAAACCAGCGCATCCGTCATAGCGTTTCCGAGACATTACTTTTGTAGACCTCGGGCATGTCGACGCGGAAAGCCAATACAGAATAGATATATTATGATAGGATTTAGCTATATCAAGCATTGTCGGCTCTCGTGCTTAGCCTTGAACTTCTTTTTAGCGACACAGTGGGCTTATTTATTGAAGACGCTTTTGTTGATTTGATGCGCGCCGTTTGATTCATGCATGACTGTAGGACGAGGAAGGGTTCGCGATGATAGATATCCAAGACGTCCCTCGCTGGCGAGACGCCACTCGGGTCCATCATGAACATCTATAACGCACGTCGGCAGCATGCGGTGCTCAAACGATAACGAGAAGGAACCATTCATTTGATATTGGAAGTGCTCTGGTTTGAGCTATCGCGAATAGATTTTCTGGATGTCCGGTGACATTTTCCCGTCCAGCATGTCTTTGCAATGAGGTTAAGCCGAACCTTCGATCTGATCGCTCTACAACCGGGAGGAGCTTTGCGAGTTCAAGCGGGATCAAAAAACCGCAGAGGCTATCTGCGCTTGGTGCGTTTTGCCAGGCAATGTCTGTGTGTGAGTTCTATCGCCGGTAGGCGGTCTGAACCGCCCCCTGTTTGCCGGAGACCCGGAAGTAAGGATACTGGGTCATGGGAAAGGCGAAGTACGGAACACGTTATCCAGAAGAACTGCGCGCGCGGCGCGGATGGTTTTGGATAACGTCCTATGTGCGGAATGATTGGCTGATTTGGCATCAGGTCGTTGGCATGCTGGGGCGTTCCAGCATGGTCGAATGTGTGTCGGTTCGGCTTTTTGGCCAACAACATGTCTCTCCCATAACAAACACAGAGTACGCTTTTTCGGCTCTCAGCGCATAGGCCTGCCAAACCTCGGTGACGAAAGGCAGGCTGAGGGCGACCAACGCGTGCACAAGGTCGAGCGCCACCAGAACGGTGCGACGCGGAAGGCGCTCGGCCAATGACGCGCCCTCCGGCGCGACGGTCACATAGGCAACCATTTTGATTGCGAAAATCGTGCCGAGAACCAAAGCCGCGTTGCCGCCCGAAAGATCGTAGGCCTGCAGACCAAGCGCTACCATGGCAAGCCCTGTGCCAACCAATGCAACGACCTGCGCAAGAAACAATCGCCGGTATGTACGATCCTTTAAGATATCGAGCATGGCAGTTTCGACCGTCCGATCTTGTTGTCACCATCATGGTTCGCGCACGCATCGCCAATGCTGCGACGTTTGTTGCCCGAAACGCTAACGCGCAGCCTACGCGAGGCTAGAGAAGCTGCCGCGACAGACGCCTACAGGCGCTGGTGTCGCTATACATGGTGTGATTTCGGCGGTCGCTCTGCGGAGGCGAACGGCTTGAGGCATTCTTTGATGTTCCTCGGTCTTCTGCTGCATTTCACCATGGACCGCGTAGCGTAGTCAGTACGATCTAACTCAAGTCTACTGCCGCCCAAAGCGTGCTGAGCGGCAGTGCGAAGTTGCCGTCACCTATGGTCAACTTTTCCTGCCCGAGGTAGAATACGATCCCTACGGTGCTACGCCCTTTTCCCGGCCCATCGTTGGCAAACCACTTCAGGTGCTTGAAATCGTCGGCGGCTACAGTGGCCGCGGACTTGACCTCGATCGCTGCCAGTCGGTGCCCCCCATCGATCAGGATGTCGATTTCTCGCCGGTCGGCGCTTCGCCAGTGATAGAGGCGATAGTCTTCGTCCTGCATCGGTAGGGCACGCTGCAACTCGCCAACAACGAAGCTCTCCATCAGGCCGCCCAGTGCCTCAGGACTATTGCCTATGTCGAAGGAGCGGTCGTTCAGTCGGCGAAGCGCACTTGCAACTCCGGTATCCACGAAATGGAACTTCGGTTGCTTGATATCCCGTTTGCTCTCTCCCGGCATCCACGCGCTCAGCTTGGTCACCATCGAGAGCCGCATGAGAATGTCGAGGTATTGATCAACCGTTTCGCGCTTGAGCTTTGCCAGTTTTGCCAGTTCGGATGTGTTGATCTCTTGCGCCGTTCGTACTGCCATTTGGTCGATCAAGAAACGAAGGGCATCGGGCTTTCGAACCGGCATGACGTCTGCCACGTCTCGATCCACGACCGCATCGATGTAGTCACGATACCGCCGCTGCCGTGACCGCAACGGCAGTGTGCGGATTTCGGGATATCCACCCATGAGAATGAAGTCGACATAGTCTTTGCGCCCCAAAGGGGTGGGAGCAGAGATCTGCGGCAGGGATGGCGTGCCTTGCATCGCCCAATCGATCAACCGGTTTGCCGGCAACCGATTGACTTCGGATGTCGTCAAGGGCCAAAGCTTAAGCGTCTGCATCCTGCCGGCCAGTGAGTCTGCGACTTCTGCAGTCGTGAAGACGTTGGATGACCCGGTCAGGACAAACTGTCCTTTCCGGCGGTTGTGATCGACGATTTTCTTGATGGTGAGCGCGAGCTTTGGACACCTTTGAGCCTCGTCGATGATGACCGGTACATCACTCTGTTCTTCCGCAAGGCTCGTCAGCTGCCCCTCGGGGTCTGCCTCCATTGCCGCCAGGATGGCCGCATCGTCTAGCGTGACGAAACGACCTTGTTCAAAAAGATCACGGACAAGGGTCGTCTTACCGACCTGCCTTGGTCCTACAACGTTGACTACCCGTGCAGTTGCCAGAGCCTCCTGCAGTTCAGGCGTTAGGTGTCGCGGAAGATATTCGTCTACTTCGTTCATCTCACAAGCCGTCTGCCAGAGGCTTCACGAAATGTCCATAATTACCTTCACCATTTGACCTGTACAGTCTGCACTAGACGACCTTCAGCATCGATGGCTATGCCTTGCCAAGCCCCGCATCTTCCAGCTGCTCGCGATCTGGCAGGTCCTGCAGCGACTCCAGATCAAAGGCGACCAGGAACTGCTCCGTTGTCACGTAGGTGTAGGGCGCCCCGCTGCGTGGAGAGAAGCTGCTCGACGATGATGCAGAACGCGGCATCCAGAGCTGGACATCACCGCTGGAACTCGCCCGTTTTCTGCTGGTGCGCCGAGTGCCCTTGCCATTCCCTCGGGACGCCGAACTATGGCGCTATAGGGTTCTTGGCGTCGTTATCCCAGACCTTGATGACGTCCTCGCCCAAGCATCCCATTGTTCCACTCCATATCCGAAGGGCGCTTCTGGCAGGCGTCGCCATTGTCGAGCGGGCCGGCCCGGAAATGCTGCAGATGCTTCAGTCGCATACCTTCGGGCACAACAGAATCCGTTTCATGGAAGAAACCGACCATCTGATCCATCCGGCGTTCGGACTGCCAGGCCCTCGCCAGATGCAGTTAATTTGAGACTGGAGATGCTCGTGGTCTCAAATCAACTGCCCACCGCACGAAAAACCGCCGCAATCTTACAATTAGGTGCCAAGTGACATCGTCATTGTCTATCTCCTCAATCTGCCGCGAGCTAATCGTCGAAACGCTAGTCCGCGGTGGCAATCAACGTCTTGTAGAACCGTCGTTGGTTCTGGCCTTTCTTGTCGCCGCCGACCAGGACCACAGCATTCCGGTCGGTGTCTAACACAAAGGCAAAGCCGCCAGCCCCCCTGCCCTTTCACCCGGATCTCCTTCATGTTCGCATGCGCCGATCCTGCCAAGGTATCGACATGCGGCTGTCCCAACTGCGGCCCGTATTGCTCGAGCACCGGGATCACCGCATCGTGCTTGTCCTGCACCTCTTCCGGCAGCGCATCGCGCTCTTCGACGAAATCCGGATGTTCAAGCATGGACCACGTCACGACGAAAATATTGGCTTTAACTGATATGTGCCTAAGAAGATATTTCCCGCAATCAGTCTCAAAGGCCAGATCTCCCCATCACGCTGCCTGCCCACTGAGCCGGCCATAGAAGCTTCGCTCGAGATGCAGCTCGCCTGCCCCAGCTTTTTCGGTCATACCGCGGAGATACCCGCCGGCCGAGGACACTTCGCCTTTGGCATGTTTGTCGAACACGAGCGCCATCGCCGCCGCGGCCATCTGCTTGCCCATAACCTCTTGTGCGGTCAGCCAGGCATGATCCGAAATCCCGATGATCTTCTTCAGATCGCCGGCGACCCGATACAAGTCACCCCAATCCCGCAGATATCCGCCCATGCTTCGTGCCCAATAGGCGAATTCCGGACAGGCTTGCATGACCGTTCGGACATCCACGGCCACGCCTCGTGGTGTTTTGGACACCTCAGCCCCCTCCCCTTCCCGTTCCGGCCTCTCAACCGGCGCAACCGTAGGATCTTTATGCGCCACGCCCGCCGCTTGCTCAGTTTCTGAGCGATTACATGTTACAGGATGGAGTTGATTTGTAGTTAGTATATGAGGCTCGGAAATGATCTCCTTGGGGTTCATTTCTTGAGTCTGTTCAGCAACTCGTACTTCAATTTGAGATCCGTTCTCCACACCCTCATCGCGGCGAAATGCTTTGAGATAAGCCTGCTCCACGCACTCTTGCAGATCTTGGAACCGGGCAAGGACCTGTTCGAGGGTCCCAGAGCTTGCATTGGAGCGAGGAAGCTGCGCAAGAAGGCCTTCGAAGCGCGCCAGATACTCGGTCCAGGTGCCGCTCAGGGTGCTCTGTAGGGCGGCTTCGATCCGGGCACGGATCATCCGCCGCGCCACGGTGATCTGGCGCTTGAGAAGCTGGCACAGAGCCCGTTCTTCCTGGATACGGCCGTAAAGCTCCATGAACTCCTCGACGCGGGCCGCCATAGGCGACAGATCGAAGCCGTAGGCCTCGACGATATGCCCGTCGGGATCCCGCCTGCCCCACCGTTTGCCGTTTGGGCTGTCCTTGAACGCGATCACGCCCGCTTCTGCCAGCCGCCGCGCATGGCGCTTGAGCGCAGAGAGCGAGAAGCCGGTCTGCTCCATCAGATAGGCGTTGGAGGCCCAAACGATCGGCCGCCGGCGCTCCTCCCAATCCTGGGGCTGCGTAAAGGCCCCCAAAGTGTCCAGGAGCAGCAAATCGCTGGCCTTAAGCCCGATATGAGCCCCGACGCGCTTCGCGGCCACGAAGGCCTCAATCTTGGGCACCCCGGCCCGTTCACCGGCTTCGGCCAGCTGCTCAGCGACTGCCAGATTCGCACTGGCCTTGCGCCATCCCGTAGATCGACCCATCTCGGGCACACCGATACCATTCTGGGAACCTGTAGTCCCAGGCGCTCCTTTCGGAGCATCGTCGAAATGTTCCATAGCGTGCTAGCAGGCAAAGAAATCCCTGTCGCTCAGAAGCGATTTTTCTTGTTCGGTGATTCGGTGGCTGCTATGGTTGTTGTGTCAAAACAAGTTGCGCTTCGTGCGCAGCAGCCCTCGGAACCTCGGTTTCGGGGGTTTCTTTTTCTGCCGTCCTCCTTTCTGCTCGTTGCCTTTAATCAGCGGTTAATAGCTGTTAACCGCCCTCTCCTTCGCGGCTCTCTGATTGAAACCGTTCGAAGGATTCCGCGATCAGTTCGTCAAGATGACGGTCCAACCAATCAGCAAATCCTCTGGAATCTCCGGTCTTCGCCACCGAAAGCGTGATGGAACTCCGACCGGATTTGATCTGAACGCCTTGCATCAGCTTCCGGTCAGTCGCTTCGGGCTCGCGAGGCCTGCGGCGGCTCAGGCTTAAGAGCATCGACTCGAAACGCTCGTCTGACGTAGCTTCAGATGCACACCTGCCAAGCACCTCAAGAGCACCGTTCTCGTCGATCTGACCGTTCTCGAATGCGCTTGCCAGGGCCATCCACTTTGGCCGCCCAGCACCTGGCACCGCGCCGATGCCATCTCCGACACTCGTCGGTACAAGCCGCGTGATGCGTTCAAGCTGAGAGAGCGTGTTCTTGCTAACGGCGAGCGCTTGGCAAACCTCAGCCCGCGAGTAGCCCTGTTCTACAATAGCTTGTGCAAAACGAGCTCTCTCGTAGTAGCTCAATTCAGTGCGGCTGGCGTTCTCTAGACCCTTCGCCATAAGCGCTTCGGTATCATCAAGTGTCCGGATCAGCGCCTTGACCGGTTGGCCAAGATGGCGACATGCAAGAATCCGACGACGACCATAGATCACCTCGAAGTGACCGTCCTTTTCCTTAGATGGTCGAAGAAGAACCGGAACCTGCTGGCCCGAAGATGCGATGCTTTCTATGAGATCTTGTAGCGAGCTAGATGCCTCCTCCGAGTTAACAGCTGTTAACTCCACACCGAGCCTGTCCCGCGGGCCCCAGGGAAGCACCAAAGACGTGTCGATCTCCTGGATACCTCCAAGCCCCGCCCGCACAGAACCGATTGTTCCGCGCGGAAGAGTTCTCTGAGCCCGCTCTCGTACCGTAGCAGTCTCGGCGGGCTTCTCCGTAGCCGCCGTGATCGCCGCCGTGATCCCCGTCTTGTTCTTTCCCATTGCCATGATCAGCGTCCCCACGCGCTTTGGATCATTGTCGCGATTTCCTGTCCGACCGCGTCCGCGCTCCCGCGCGCACGGTCATAGGTCGATCGAGTCATCTCCGATCTCGATACTTCATAGATCGACATCTTCAGCATCGCTGCATCGGCGACAGCTGTGCTCCGTAACATCGTCGCACCAACCACGCGGTCCTGAAAAAGGGCGCGCATGAGGCTGACAATTTGCTGACTCGGGATGTCTGAAGGATCGTCGCGTGTGATCAGGAAAGAGAAGAAGTCGTGATCAAGCTGGACGCCTGTCTCTTCGATAACTCCTAGGTAAGCTGACGTCATCTCGATGAACTGCTGCGTAGAGGCGAGGTCCAACATGCTCGGTGTCATCGGTACGATGACGGAGGTCGCGGCGTAGAGCCCAGTCAGTGTGAGAAACCCAAGGGCAGGTGGACTGTCGATCACGACGACGTCGTAATCTGCCTCGACGGTCGAAAGAGCGAAACTCAATCGCTCGAAGAACGCCGCTCCGCGACCAGCGTGCACCGCTGTCTCCGTCTCAAACTCACTAAGCACAAGCTTTGCCGGCGCTAGGTCGAGCCCCGGGAAATATGTCGAAACGATAGTTTCGGCCAGGGGCAGTGGATCCTCATAACGAAGTGCGTCATAGACGGACGCCCCTTCGAATTCGAGTTCAGTCTGGATGCCGCAGAAGCCGGTCAGGCTGCCTTGCGGATCGAGATCGACCGCGAGCACCCGATACCCCTTAAGCGCTAGATAGTGACAAAGGTGGATCGCAGACGTCGACTTTGCCGATCCGCCTTTGAAATTCATGAGTTGCACGACCTGCAACCGGTCATCAGCGCGGCGACCCGGCAGGTACTTGCCTGATGTTCGAGACCCACCCTCGAGCAAATTTCGTGCTGCCAGTAACTCTGCACCCGAATAGAAGCGCCGCCCGTTTTTTGTCACTTCAGGCTCAGGGAGGGAGCCATCGCTGTGACACTTCCGAAGAAACTGACCGGTCACACCCAAGAGTTCTGAGGCCTCTGTTGCGCTAAAGAGCCTCAGTGTCTTGCGCTGGTCAGGCGCATAGGCTTGCTGCAGATGAGTTGTGAGCGCAGTGTGTAGACGCTCAGACATCACCCGCGTAAGGTCGGATTGCGAAGTCGCCTGGATCGGTGCCGTCTGGAACATGGTTTTTGAATTCCCACTCGAAAGCGCTTATTTGCGCAACTCGACTCAGATAGGTCGCGATTCACCCTTCCAAGTCAAGAAAAATATCCACAATTTGTGTCGCAGCGGCAGTTCCTCCACAACAAGAGGTAGCCACCGGCTTCCTGTTAACAGCTGTTAACAGACCATTCAAACGTCGAAGGGGCGACCCAAGCCGAGCACTTCCGAGCTAACGCCGCTTCCCCCGGAGCCCACGGGACCACGGCTTGCAGAGACGCATCATCCTGGTGCGCGGCCTTTCCGAGATCCGAATTGAAGCCGTAATCGAGGATCGCAAACGTGAAGTAATCAGCACCAGTCTCGCGGCTCTGCTTCCTCCAAACACCGCCGCACTCGCCAAGCTGGCCACGCGGCGAGCGTCCAAGGACGCGATGCGGCGGTGCCATGGGGTTGTCGCTCTGCAACGGCTCGACCGAGATGTCGATGTCGAAGGTCAGAGTTGAGATCGAACCGACGCTCTTGGCGGTCTCGATTTCGGTGCTTTCAAACTGGATGCAGTTGGTGCTCATTGCCTTACTCCGTTGATCGGTGTGCAACGATGGTCCGAGGGCAGGGGACAAGGGCCCAGACCGACCGCAGGCCAGCACAGCAGAGAAGGGCAGGGGAGAATTCCGGCGAACAAGCCTTTCGGTGCGGGACGGATCCTGCGACCAGCATGCCATGCTACCAGGACCGAGGACGCAGGTGAACCGCCTGATCATCCATGTCTAGCGCAGAACGAGTCCGACCATTCTTGGTTCGGTGCATCCAACCATCGTCCAGTCTCGCACCTCTCACGACCACCGTCTAGATGGCGCGGCAGCTCGCGCTTAGGATGACGTCCGTGGATGTGAGCAGAAGGCGACGCCTAGCACGTCGACAAAGCCGCCGACAAGAAACAGCACCGGTTTAGCCGGGAAACGCTGACGGTATCCCGACAAATTGAAGCTGGCCCATGCCGGTCAGCAGGACGACATGCATGTCTCAGATCACAATCCGCGAAACCAGTCCCTACGAGGACCGGCGGTTCTCAATCGAGGTCAACGGGACCTCGTATGGACCGTATAGCCTCGACCAACGCACCGAACTCGTCCGCGACACCAAGCTCTTTTTCGAACGCGATAAACCGAAGATGGACCGTCTTGAGGTCGATGGAGATATCAAACCGCATCTCGCGATGGCGTTGATCGATGCTGGCGTCAAGGCCCAGGATCCTTGCGATGAGGAGGTCCCTTAAGCCCCGGACATGGATGAGGCGACCCTCGTCGTGATGGCGGCGGAGACGCTTCTCAATGGAGGGCATGATGAGCTGCCTGACGAGATCGCTGACGAGCCGGTCATCGGCGTCACCTATGACGAGGGCGTGATGTCCTTTGTCGCCGGCGATCCGATTGAGGACGTGGCGGCGTATTTCGAGGATATCACCGCGGCCATCCTTCATGCGGAGGAGATCATCGTGGGCCACAAGGCGGATGGCCGTAATGCGATCCTGGTTGTGAGCGACATGGCCCAAGCGTTTCAGGACCACGCCCGGAAAGACTCGCACTAGCCATTAGGGGGTGCACCACGGCTCCGACGGTGGGGCAGGGGGCCTCCGCCCCGTAGAGTTGAGACACAAGTGGCGTCTATCTGAGCTGTCTGCACCGGCGCCTAAGACCCTTGCTCGCTGGTTTTCTGTGACCAAGGCGGCGCCCTATCCGCGCAAAGGTGTTTCGAGCTCCACAATCGCCCAAAGGGGCACCGGTGTGGTGGACAAAGACGGGCCCAGACGCCAGTCGACATCTTCTAGTCTGATGGCAATGATTTCAGGGCTACGCAGTCCCAAGCGCGCCATCATCAAGATCATCGCATAATCGCGACGTCCCGTTTTGGTTGATAATCGAGCTGCCGCAATGAGCCTGTTGATATCCTCAGATGGCAGATATCAAGGGATTCTGCCGTTGCCCATAGATCGCCGGGACGGAACTTGCTCCGCCAAGTTCTTATCTGTGTGTTTCGCCCAATAAAGAAACCGAAAGAACGAGCGAAGATGTGTAGAGATCGGCTTGTCTTTGGCGATACGGGCACTTTTCCGCATGCGCAGCATATAGCTGGTTATGTCTTGCGACTTGAGACGCTTCAAATCGCCAAGAAGCGTGCCGTACTTGAATGACAAAAAAGCTTGAGCGTACTGCGCGCAGCCATAGATCGTTGCCTCGGACAAACCGCGTTGTTCACGCAGATAGGCTTCATACTCGCGCATCAGAACCGCGCGCTTGGATTTATTGCTCTTCTCCGGGCGTGGTGGGGTGTCCCCAACCTCGATTAGAAAATCCACAAAACGATTTATGCAATGAACCCCATAGGTCGCTTTAGAGCCCTCATCGAGGCCCAGAACTGTTTGGATTAGTCCGCAAACCACTGGTTCATCCAGCTTTGATAACGGAATACCACGTTTGACAGCAAACTCCGCCAATCGGCGGCAATTGCGACGATAAGTATCGACAGTCCCCATGGTGTAGCCTTGTCGGTCGAGAAAGACCGTAAACTCATCGATACGGCGATCATATTGCTCCGCTTCAAAGGTTGAAAGCGGTGAAGCATATTGTTTTCTCGGCATTTTTTCGAACTCCTTCTGATTTGTTCAGAAGGAAACACTGCCCCGATGCAGCCCATTCAGCAGTTTTTGAGGTCAGCATTGGCTGGGGGCGACATAGAAAGCTTGGCCCCCCTAGTCCCTTTCCGTTAAGAGAGCAAACATGTTTTCCGCAACGATCCTTTGGACTTTGCCCTCAAACGTGCGTCATTTGGCTGCTGGGGGTGGCATTCTCGGAATAGCGGCAGGAACACATACCCTTCGCCACGAGACAACCAAACTCAACAAGTGCGGGACAGAGCCGCTATTCAAACCGTTCGAATGAACGACGGTTTCGGTTACTGTCGCAATTTCCAGAACACTTTGACCAGTGATCACAATTTCGCCTTGGCTGCTTGCACAATCGCTTCGACTGCTATCCCAAAATGCTCGTATAGCTTTTCTGATTTGGCGGACGAACCAAAACCTGCCATGCCGATGAATGTATCATCTGGCCGAAGCCAACGGTTCCATCCAAAATCTACGGCTGCTTCAACCGCGATCGTTGGCGCTTCACCCAAGACGTATTGCTGATAGTCGGGGCCTGCTTCTTCAAAGAGTTCCCAACTTGGCATCGAGACCATGGCGGCATTGATGCCGTCCTGCGCTAATCGGGTTGCGGCCTCACGGATCAGAGCGACTTCGGTGCCGGTGGCGACGAGTGTAACGTCCCGATGACCCTCTAGCTCGTGCAGAACATATGCCCCGTTTCGACAGAGGTTTTCGCTGGCGTCGGACCGGACTGGAGGCGCGTCTTGCCGGGACAGGGCCAGCATGGAGGGCCCTTTCTGGCGCTCCAACGCGATCTGCCAGCACTCTACCGTTTCAATCGCATCGGCCGGGCGAAACAGCGTCATTCCCGGCATTGCGCGGAAACTGGCGAGGATTTCCACCGGTTGGTGGGTCGGTCCGTTTGAGCCTACACCGATGGAATCGTGGCTGAACACATGGACCACGGGAAGGCCCATCAGAGCCGCCATGCGCATGGACGCGCGTTCATAGTCGCTGAAGGCAAGGTAGGTGACAGCAACCGGGCGCAGACCACCATGGGCGGCGATCCCATTCGCCATGGCCCCCATCAGATGTTCACGAACCCCGCAATGGACATAGCTGCCCCCATAATCGGTTGCCGCGAATGCAGCGCGGGACCGTTTATGGTTCGTCGGAGCCTCCAAATCAGCGCATAGAACGAAAGCTTCGGGCATCGGCGCCAAAAGCGCATCACACACATCGCCTGAATATTGAATCGTTCCGCGTGGGGCTTGCACAGTGCCAGCCTCTGCGGTGATGCCTGCGAAAACCTTGGGCAAAACAGCAGGCAGGTCCGACCTCAAGCGACGTTCGAACTCTTGCCTGTCCTTGTGGTCGCTCAGCCGTTTCTCCCAGATTAAACGATCTCTTTTTCCTGCTGTGAAGGCGCTGCGCCAATCCTGACAGACGTTCTCTGGCACCACAAATGGCCCATGCGGCCAATCGAGCGCTTCCTGAGCCTCAACACGATCTAGAGGCACAAGCGGCGCGGAATGCCCGCCGCGTTGCCCCTCAAGCCTTGGAAGACCGCGTGCGATTTTCGTCCGGCAGGCAATCATGGACGGGCGCGGGTCTGCTTTTGCTGCCTCAATCGCGGCGTCGATCTGGCCAATGTCATGGCCGTCAACGCTTTGGACATGCCAATGCGCCGCTTCAAATCGCGCGGCAACATCTTCGGAAATTGCAAGGCCAGTCGCACCGTCATCGGTGATCTGGTTATCATCCCAAAGGAAAGTCAGCTTTCCCAGTTTCAGATGCCCGGCAAGCGAGATCGCCTCTTGCCCCATGCCTTCCTGAAAGCATCCGTCGCCGACAAAAGCCCAGGTGCGGTGATCGACCAGCCCTTCAAACTCCGCGGACAGGCGGGCTTCTGCGACGACCATACCGACGGCAGAGCAAATCCCTTGGCCCAGCAAGCCGGTGGTCAGTTCAATTCCAGCGTACTGTTCGATTTCAGGGTGCCCCGCACAGACAGACCCCAACTGGCGAAAGGTCTTGAGTGCGTCCAGCGATACCTTTTCATAGCCGGACAGATGGAGCAGGGCATAAAGCAGCATCGAGCCATGGCCATTCGACAGAATAACCCTGTCTCGATCCGGCCAGAGCGGGTCAGCGGGATCAGCTTTCAGATGTCGCGCATAAAGCGTGGCGGCGATTTCGGCCATCCCCAGCGGCACGCCCTGATGGCCCTCGCCCGCAGCAAGAATTGAATCAATCGCCAGAAAGCGAATGGCATGTGCCATAGATTAAATGTCTGCCACGATGAACTCTCCGTACGTCTCGGCCCCGCACAGGGTTACGATTTTTTGACTGGAAGAGTTGTGTAGTTTTTCTAATCATGTTTTGCGCATTTCTAAAGTTTCGGGTGTCAAAAAGGTTGCTAGCGTTTCCGAGATGACTTGGGAGGGCATTGCATGGGCGTGGCAAAGCGCACTGCTTCACTATCGAATGTTTCGCTTGAAATGCGCGCATGGAACATTCGCCGCAAGGCGCTGCTGATGGGTGAGGTTCAGGGTCAGGGCTATATCGGTCAGGCCCTTGGCATCGCGGATGTGCTGGCGGCCTCTTACTTCCATGCAATGGACTACCGTTCGGAAGACCCTGAATGGGAAGGCCGTGACCGTTTTTACCTCTCTATCGGGCATTACGCGATTGCGCTTTATGCGGCCTTGATTGAGGCAGGCATCCTGCCCGAAGAAGAAATTCTCACCTATGGCATGGACGACAGCCGAATGCCGATGTCGGGCATGGCGTCCTACACCCCCGGAATGGAGATCACAGGCGGCTCGCTCGGGCAGGGCCTTGGGATTGCTGTGGGTGCCGCCATGGGCCTGAAGCGCAAGAAGAACCCGGCTTTTGTCTACAACCTGATGTCGGACGGCGAATTGGGCGAAGGCTCTACCTGGGAAGCCGTGATGTCCGCCGTGCAGTGGAAGCTCGACAACCTGATCTGCCTTGTCGATTTCAACAATCAGCAGGCAGACGGCCCGACGCGTGACGCATTGGCGGTGGTTGCCGAGGCCCCGAAATGGGAGGCCTTTGGCTGGCATACGCAAGAAGTAGACGGGAATGATATGGACGCGCTTGTTGCGGCTTTCGATGCTGCGCGCGCACTGGATGAACCACGCCCCCGTGTGATCATCTGCAACACGACCATGTGCAAAGGGGTCGATTTCCTGGAGGCGCGCGAGATCAACCATTTTGTGCGCGTCGAGGCAGAGGAATGGTCCAAAGCGCTGGCCAAACTGGATGAGGGGAAACCGCAATGACCACCGCCTCCATGGCCCGCAAATATGAGCCGCGCAAAGCCCCGGATACCAAGGTTGCCACAAGCGCGATGATCGCCTCGCTTGCAGCCGAAGGGTACGACACGGTGTCCGCACCCTTTGGCGCGGCACTGGTCGAAGCGGCCGAGACGGATGAGCGTATTGTCGGGTTGTCGGCGGACCTGTCTAAATACACCGACCTGCATGTTTTCGCGAATGCGATGCCGGATCGGTTTTACCAGATGGGCATGGCTGAACAGCTTTTGTTCAGTGCGGCGGCGGGGCTGGCCCGCGAGGGGTTCCTCCCATTTGCAACGACTTACGCGGTCTTTGCCTCCCGTCGCGCTTATGATTTTATTGCCATGGCCATCGCAGAAGAAGATCTGCCGGTCAAAATCGCCTGCGCCTTGCCTGGTCTGACAACCGGATACGGCCCCAGCCATCAGGCGTTTGAAGACCTGGCAATTTTCAGGGGCCTGCCCAACATGGTGCTGATTGACCCCTGCGATGCCTGTGACGTCGCGGGTATGGTGCCCGCGATGATCGCGCAGCCCGGCCCCGTCTATGCGCGGCTCTTACGCGGCAAGGTGCCGGCGGTTCTGACCCGTCACAAGCCTGACTACAAGTTCAAGCTTGGCCGCGCGCAGATGATCCGTAAAGGCCGGGACGTTCTGGTGATCTCTTCCGGGATCATGACCATGCGCGCGCTTGATGCGGCAGAAGCGCTTGCGGGTGACGGTGTGGATGTCGCCGTGCTGCATGTGCCCACGATCAAGCCGCTGGATATCGACACGATTGTGGCTGAGGCAGGTAAAGGCAGGCTTTGCGTGACGGCTGAAAACCACACCGTCATTGGCGGTTTGGGCGAAGCGGTTGCCGGAGCGTTGATACGCGCTGGCGTTCACCCGACATTTCGCATGATTGGCCTACCCGACGAATTTCTGGAGGCGGGCGCCTTGCCCACACTTCACGACATGTACGGCATTTCGACCGAAGGGGTCGCAACGCAAATAAAAGGCTGGCTCTGAGACCAGTGGGAGGAAAAATGGCGCTTCTGGACGGCAAAATTGCAATCATCACAGGCGCGGCGAGCGCCAACGGGTTGGGCAAGGCGACCGCAAAGCTCTTTGCAGAGCATGGCGCGACCGTTGTTATCACTGACCTTGAGGACAGCGCGTCACAAGCCGCTGCCGCCGAATTGCCGGGCGCGGGGCATATCGGGCTTGCGGGTAATGTCGTGGCCCAAGCAGATTGCGACCGCGTGGCCAAGCATGTTCTGGATCAGTTCGGGCGCGTCGATATTCTGGTCAACAATGCGGGCATCACCCAGCCCTTGAAGCTGATGGAGATCGAGGCCGAGAACTACGACGCTGTCACCGATGTCAGCTTACGTGGCACGCTTTATATGAGCCAGGCCGTCGTTCCGGCCATGCGCGCTCAGAAATCCGGTTCTATTGTAAACCTGTCCTCGGTTTCTGCGCAGCGTGGCGGCGGCATCTTTGGCGGTCCGCATTACTCGGCGGCGAAAGCGGGCGTTCTTGGATTGACCAAGGCCATGGCGCGCGAACTTGCGCCCGACAATGTGCGCTCGAACGCCATCTGCCCTGGTTTCATCGCAACAGACATCACCGCAGGCAAGCTGACCGATGAGATGCGCGCGCAGGTGCTGGCGGGTATCCCGATGGGGCGCGCGGGCACGGCAGATGATGTGGCGGGCTGTGCGTTGTTCCTCGCATCTGACCTTTCGGCCTATTGCACCGGGTCCGAAGTCGATGTGAACGGCGGCTCGCTGATCCACTGAGGGTGTCATGACACGTATCGTCTTTCTTGATCGCTCGACAATGGGGCCGGAGGTGGAACTGATCCGCCCGAACGCGTCCCATGAGTGGATTGAACATGATCGCAGCGCGGTAGAGGACGTTGTGGATAGGCTTGGTGGGGCCGAGGTCGCCATCACCAACAAGGTTCCGATCACGGCAGAGGTTTTGGCGCAGCTCCCGGACCTCAAGTTCGTAACCGTGGCGGCAACTGGGTATGACTGCATCGATCTGGAAGCCTGCAAGGCACATGGCGTCACTGTGTCAAATGTGCGCGGTTATGCCAAAAACACAGTGCCCGAACACACGTTTGCGCTGATCCTCGCCTTGAAACGCGCAATCCCCGGCTACCGAGATGCGGTGCTGAAAGGGCGTTGGCAGGAAGAGCAGCAATTCTGCTTCTTTGATCACCTGGTCAGCGATCTAGCCGGAGGCAAGATCGGGATCATCGGCGAAGGCGTCATCGGACAGTCGGTGGGAAGGATTGCCGAAGCCTTTGGCATGCAGGTCATGTTCGCGGCGCATAAAGGCGTGGATGGGCTTGGCCTGCTCTACACCCCATTCGATCAGATGCTGGCGGAGGCCGATGTGATCACCTGTCATGCGCCTCTGACCCCAAGCACCCGCAATGTCCTTGCCATGCCCGAATTTAAGGCGATGAAACAGCAACCTATCATCATCAACACGGCGCGTGGCGGCCTTGTCCACGAAGCCGATGCGGTTGCGGCTCTGGAGGAAGGGCTGATTTCTGGATTAGGCTTTGACGTCCTCACGACAGAGCCACCCGAACCCAACAATCCCATCTATGTCGCCGCGTCTCGTCCTGACGTCATCCTGACACCGCATACCGCCTGGGCAAGCAATCAGGCGATGGTCGAGGTTTGGCGGCAAGTCATTGAGAGCATCAACGCGTTCTTAACGGGCAATCCGGTGCGCACCTTGACGTGAGCACCTCTACGACAGGCCGGGACTCCGGCCCCCAAATGGTCCAAACCAAGGGAGGAAGACCAAAATGAAAACCAAACTTCTTGCAACTGTGGCCGTTCTGGCCATGACCGGTGCCGCGCAGGCCGAGGTCATCTTTGCGCATGGTGCCAACCCCGGCAACCCGCGCTACATCGCTGCTGAAATTTGGGCCGATCTTTACGCCGCTTGCGCGGGTGAAGAGGTCAATCACGCCCCTGCGGCGACCATGGGCAATGACGCTGAGATGCTGACCTCATTACAATCCGGCGTCATTCAGGTGTCCGCCAACAGCCAGGGTGCCATGAGCCAGATTGTGCCCGAAGTGGGACTTCTCGGGCTGCCTTTCTTGTTTGAGGATTTGCCAACCGCATGGACCATCCTTGATGGTGAGGTCGGTGACATGATCGACGCGCGTGCTCAGACTGCGGGTCTCAAGGTGCTGGGCTTCTGGGACAACGGTATTCGCAACATCACCCATACAGGCATGCACGTGGCGACTCCGGCTGACGTCGCAGGCATGCAAATCCGCACGCCCCCCGATCCGATGACGCTTGCGATCTTTGAAGAGCTTGGTGCAAGCCCGGCCCCGTTAGCTTGGTCCGAACTGCCATCGGCGCTGCAATCTGGTGCCTTCGAGGGCCAGGAAAACCCGTTGGTGAACATCTATTCCGCGGGTCTGCATGACATTACTCCATATGTCACCATGACCGGTCACAAATACGAATCCACCCCCGTTGTGGCCAGCCTAGCCTGGTGGTCCGGCCTAGATGAGGCACATCAGGCTTGTGCGTTGCAAACCACCGCAGAAGCAGGTGAGGTTCAGCGCGCCCTGTCGCTAGCAGGTGACGCCACCCTGCGGCCACGCATGGAGGCAGAAGGTGCGCTTTTTGCAGAAGCTGACCGGGAGGCCTATATCGCCGCCACGGCCCCGGTCTATGACCTCTATGCCGAGGACTATCCAGAGCTTGTGGCCACCTTGCGCGCCACTGCGGGCCTAGAGTGAGAGAGCTCTCCCATAGCACTCAGAAAGGGCCTACGGGCCCTTTCCTTTCGGCCTGCCGACACCTCACGACCCTACTGGATTGGAGCGGCCGTCTGATCTCGGTCATCTGCCTGGCTGTGATGTTCGTATTGTTGTTCATCAATGCTGTGCTGCGCTATACGGCTGGGAGCGGCATTCCCTGGGCCTACGAAATCCACGCGATCCTCCTGCCCTGGCTTGTCGCGGGCGGCGTCGTCGTCGCAGCAACGCAGGGGCGCAATATCGCCATCTCGATCCTTCCGAATTTGATCAGCCCAAATGCCCTGCGATGGTTGATCGTGTTTGTCAGCATGATTGTTTTTTTCATCTGCGTCTCTGTCATATGGACAGGTCAACCGACATTCCGCGCCGCCACGTTTCAAAGCCTCGCCACACTGGGTCTCAAACAGGTCTGGGGCTATGCCAGCCTGATCTATGCCTTTGGCGGGATGGGCGTGAACGCGTTGACGGACGCCATCCGGGCCGTGCTGGGGGATGTCCAACACGCCGACACCAGCTTGAGTTAACACCATGACCGCACCGCTTCTCTGGGTTTTCTTTCTGCTTCTTGCGCTCTCGGTTCCTGTCGCGCACGCAATGCTGGGCGGCGCGGCATTCGCGCTTTGGCTTGATGGCAAGCCAATGGCCGTACTGGCCCAACGCCTTTACACGCCAACGCAGAGCTTTCCGATGTTGGCCATTCCGTTCTTTATTCTGGCGGGCAATCTAATGATGTCGGGCCGGTTTGGCGAATACCTCGTCAATATTGCCCGGCTTCTGGTTGGCCGATTCAAGGGTGGCATGGGACAGGTATCCGTTCTGGGATCCGTCATGTTTGGTGGCGTTTCGGGGTCTGCCGTGGCAGACGCGACCGCCTTGGGCAATGCGCTGATACCCGTCCAAAAAAAAGCGGGTTATCCGGCTGGGTTTGCGGCGGCAATAAACTCATCTTCCTCAACAATCTCCGTGCTAATCCCGCCATCGATCCCCTTGATCCTCTATGGGCTGATCTCGAACACATCGGTGATTGAATTGTTCGTGGCCGGTATTTTGCCGGGGCTGATGCTGGGCATTGGCATGTTCACCATGGTCTGGATCATCGCACGCCTGCGCAACCTGCCGCGCGCCCCGCTGGAGGGAGGATTTGCAGCGTTCAAATCGCAAGTCTATGCGGCCATTCCGGCCATGCTGATGCCGATCTTTGTCATTGGCACGCTTCGCTTCGGGATCGCGACACCGACCGAGGTCAGTGTCATGGCTGTGGCCTATGCGCTGTTGGTCAGTGGTTTTCTGTATCGTGATCTGAGCGTCAAAACACTCTGGCGGGCGAGTGTCGATACCGCCGCCATGACCGGGGCCGTGATGATCATCATCATGGCCTCTTCGACGATCCAATGGGTGTTGACGGCTGAGCGCGTTCCGCAAGACCTCGCGGCCTGGGTCGCAGCCTCCATCTCTGACCCCTGGATGGTGATTATCGCTCTGAACCTGGTGATGCTGGTGGTTGGTGCCTTCCTTGATCTGCCTGCCGCTGTGCTGCTGCTGGGGCCGATCTTCGTGACGATTGCGAATGCGATTGGACTTGATCCGGTGCAGCTTGGCCTGATGATGGTCGTTAACCTTTCGATTGGCCTTTACACGCCGCCGGTTGGTACGACGTTGTTCATATCCTCGTCGATCGCCAAAGTCGGGATCGGCGAAGCCGTGAAAGCGCTTTTACCGTTCTACCTGGTCGCGCTGACTGTCCTGGCTCTGATCTCATTTGTCCCTTCACTCACGATCTACTGAGCAGCCTCCCCAGACAAAAGCTCATCATTCGGAGCAATGCGAAAGGTGCAGCCACACTGCTCTAGCAGGGTGTGCACCTGCATCTGATGGTCTTTTGCCTCTTGCGAAATCCATTCAAAGAACCTGTTGACGATGCGGCGGTTCAGATGACGGGCGGGGCAGACAAACCAATATGCGGAAAACGCGATAACCGGCGTATCCGGCAGGAACGGAACAAGCTCTCCACGCTCGATCTCACCCTTGCAAAGCAATGCGCTGTCCAATGCCACGCCGCCCCCCTGTTTGGCCATTTCAATTGACATTGAAGATCGGTCGAACCGGAAGGGATAGCTGAGATTGGCAACTTCAAAACCACTGGCCGCAAGCCACAGCTCCCAGCGATACAGGGATTTGACGCTGTCGATCAAAAGCGCAGATTGCAGGCGGCCAACCGGGTCGGATATCTTGCCTGCCTTTTTTAGAAGCTCAGGGCTGCAAAGAGGCAAGACTGCATCCTGCATGATGCATTCGACAGTCAGCCCCGTCCACTCACCAAGGCCGTATCGCAGGTCCAGATCAATGGCGTCCGTATCAAATTCCGAGAATTCCGGCGTAGCGTTGATGCGAATGTCCCAGTCCGGGTTTCGGGATGCGAAATCAGCGATACGGGGGCCGAGCCAGCGCACCCCGAAGCTGGGCGACACCCTGACATTCAGGCCCCGTTGCCCCCGTGGCTCGCCAATTGCAGTCCGGGCGTTCCGAAGCGCCGCAAAAGCTTGCGTGGTCGTCTGATAAAGCCGGTCACCATCGAGCGTCAGCTTCAATCGCCGTTTTTCCCGGCGAAACAGCATGACCCCAAATTGCGTCTCAAGCAGCTTGATCTGCTGGCTCACAGCGGACGGCGAGACACCCAGCTCCGCCGCCGCCTTGGTCACTGTCCCAAGCCGGGCAGCAGCTTCAAAATACTCGGTGGCTTTCAAGTTGATGTCACGCATGGGTCTGACACTAAGGAATTTTGTCATCCATTCAATTGGATGTGTGTGAGCCTGGTCCGGGTTGAGGTTTCAGATGGGCCTATCGTGAACGTGTTTACATGACCTGATAGGTATCAAATCATCCAGAGCACGCCCCCCAAAAAACCGCCGTTGAGGCAGAGCACAGCATTCGGCATACATGGGCTCACCGCCAACCATCTCTGCGTTTTGTTTGAATGGTCGCTCTGGCAAATTGGCCCTCAGCGATGAGCTGGCCCTATTATGCCGAGTCTTTGCAGACAATAGCCAACGCGGGGAGCATTTGGAAAGCTAGCACGGCATAATCGGGTTGTCGGCATTATGCCCACATTCATGGCTGAGGGTGGCGTAGTATCGCGCCGCATCGTGAAACGTCTCAATTGGCGGCATATGGATCTCATCAAGCCGCATATCATAGTAGGCACGGGGCAGGGGACTCGCCCGCCGACTGATGCCAGTTGCGTCAAAAAAAGTTCTCAAGACGCTGATCAGGTTCTGTGCCGAGATTAACCGGTGGAACCGGCTCAGCATAATAGTTCTCGGGCAAGCCATCGATCTGTGCGACGCTCAAGACGCGATTGGTTTTCAGAAACGGGATACGCGCCTTGGCTTCGTCGTCGTGGGCGGCGGTTTCATCATCTTTTCTCTCGAACGTTACATAGAACACCGATGGCGTTGATTTCTCACCCTTGCGGACCTGGTCACCGAGCTCTTGGGCCTGCCGATACGTCATCCAGTGCTCCGACGCATAGCCTGAGAGATGAGCTTGCACCCAGAGAACCAGAACATTGATGCCACGGTATGGTGTGCCGTTGTGCCGGAGGGGCAGGGCGAACTGCTTCACCGATCCGGTCCAGGGGCATTGCCACGGCGGCGTACCCTTCTCGATTTCCTGGATGATGATGTCGGTGACGTGCTGCTTGAGGTCAAACTTTGGTTGGGCCATGGCGATTTCCTTTCTAGAGCGCGCAATCCTGTCGTTGTTGCTTGCGATTGAGGTCGTAGGAGCGATCACCCATGCAAAAGGGCGCCCTGATTGCTCAGTACGCCCGAGGGAGCCGAATAGACGTGATCACCTCCTTTCTTTGTCGTCGGTAGGGTAGGGAAACTATTCGGCCGCGATTGCCTGTTCCGACTCTTCGGCCGTATCTTGATCGGCTGCGGTGCCATGTGCCTGCATGCCTTCAGGGGCCCAGGTGGCAACGACCGCAAAATGATCTTCTGTGAGCGTCGCGTAGGGTTCAGCGAAGAGCCGCTCCATGAACTCAACAGCGGCTGCTTTGCGACCACCAGCCAGGTTCACAGCCTCGTCTGGCATGCCAAGATCATCTTTCAGGATTGACACAAGCCAATCGAGCTTAAGACGTCCGAAGAAGGCCTCACCCGTGGGCCGCCAGAAATCGCGGATGTTTGGCATAATCGCACTTTCGAGATCTTCGAACACATCACCCATTCGTCCGCTGGCCAGCCCGGCCGGATCGTTTGAGCAAGGGCATAGGCCACCAGCTTGGCCTTCATCGCTGGCTTCAATTCGCGGAACGCCTCAAAGCAGGCAAGAGGTGATCCCGCCTCCAGGAAGCTCAGATCAAGCTTCGATTTGAAGTCGTCCATCGCATGGATTGCGCGTTGATCCATGCCATCTGGGTTGACATGTGGCCGTTCCGCGGTACTTGCGCTGACGCTAAGCTGATAAGTGCAGGGGACACGACCCAGGACATCTGTGATCGTCTTGTACTTCAGAAGATCGTCTGCCAATCCATGATCAGTGTAAAGTGCTGCCCCCAATGCGATGGCAAGTTCGACACCGAGATCGGATTTAAGGCTTGTCGAGTAGGTGAGCTCACCGCTGTTCGCAGCGTCTGTCGCTTTGGATGACTGACCCAGCCCCCTGATCCGGGCCGCTCAGGTGTAGAATCCGTTCCTGTTTTGCT
>NZ_WVNW01000017.1 GCF_013179285.1 Roseobacter sp. HKCCD6576-2
CAAAAGCGCCCGACGATCGAGGTTGTCAGCAGAGATCGCTGCGGCCTTTATGCCCAGGCTGCCCGAGAAGGTGCACCACAGGCCAGACAAGTGGCAGATCGTTTCCATCTGGTTCAAAACCTCCGAGCGACGATCAAAGCGCAAATGAGTCGCTATGGTCATGCGAACGTCAGACCGATCTTATCGGAAGACTCCACGGCCAGCACCCGAACTTGCTTCCAGTAGGGGCGGGTCCAATGACGCCGCCCTGCGAGAACTCGGCGCCAAGCTCACTCGGCGGTTTGGGAGGAGAGTGGGCGTCCGATTTCCGGGGCGTGGAACAGACCGGTCATGCGTAGACTGTCGGCGAGGCCAGCCAGGCGGGGGCCGAGATCCGCTTCGACCATCTCGGCGCGGGTACGGTAGCGGGGCAGGGCGCAGGTCAGTGCGACAAGGAGCCCGTCTTCGCTACGACCGAGCGGTGCGCTGGCCACAAAGATGTTGTGATGCCACTCGCCATAGGACACGCAAAACCCTTCGCGCCAGCAGCGTTCGATCGAGGCGCGCGTATGGGCCGCGTGCCGCGCGAATTCCTCGGGGTGACGGGCGCGCAGCTCGGCGAGTTTGTCGTAGAGTGCCTGGCTCGACAGGAGCGACAGGAGCGCTCGGCCGCCCGCCGACCGGTGAAGCGGTCCTGTTATTCCCATTTCGGGCACATGGGGGAAGTTGAGTGGGTCACCCGCGGTTTGGATGTGGACGAAGCGGTCCTCCGAGAGCACGGCCAGCGCGACGTTTCCGTCATACATGTCCGCGATCTCGCGCATCGGCCCCGCCACACGATGACGCCACGGGGTTGCCGCAAGGACCGGATGGGTCAGCGCCAGAAGGCCGGGGGCAAGGCGGAAGGCACCGCGGTCGTCCTTCCGCAAATAGCCCAGATGCACCAAGGTCTTGCAGAGCCGCGAGACGGTGGGCCGGCCAAGGTTGATCCGTCGGGCGATCTCGGAATTGGAAAGGCTCCCATCCGTAACGGTGAAACACCCAAGAACCGCCAGCCCCCGCATCAAGGTTGACGACAAGGCGCCATCGGCCATGCCCTCCTCGTCGGGAACGTAGAGGCCGCGATCAGCCCAGGCCTCGGCTGTGTCTTCGGCGTCCGTCACACACAACCCCGTTCGCGCAAACGCTCGATCTCGTCGTCGTCGAGCTTCAAGAGCGTCTTATACACATAGGCGTTGTCCGCGCCTAACGCCTTCGCGGCCCAGCGGATGGCGCCGGGCGCATTGCGCATCCTCGGCACCACATTTTGCATCCGGACGCTGCCGAAATCGTCATCAGTGACCGGCGTGATGGCCTCGCGTGCCTGCATTTGCGGATCGGCGAACACCTGATCCATCCCGTAGATCGGCGCGAGTGTCCCGTTCGCGGTCCTGAAGGCGGTCAGCACCTCGTCGAGCGTATGCGCCGCGATCCAGGCGCCAAAGATCCGGTCAAGCTCGGTCGTATGCGCGACGCGCGCCGCGTTGTCGGCGAAGCGTGGATCGTCGATCAGATTAGGCTGGCCGATGGCGCGGGCGTTGTTGGCAAAGGTCCGGTTGGTGCTGCCGGCCAGCGACACATAGCGCTTGTCGGCAGTCATGTAGACATCGGAGGGCGCCGAGTAGGTGTTGCGGTTGCCGCTTCGCTCGCGCACGGTGCCGAGTTGATCGTATTCGATCGCAAGCGACTCGAGCGTTCGCAGCATGGCTTCGGTCAGCGAAAGGTCGATCTCTTCGCCCCGCGCCGTGCTGCTGCGATCGCGTCCCAGAAGCGCCGCCGCCACGGCAAAGGCGCCGAACACGCCCCCGATCGAGTCAGCCAGAGGGTAGCCGGTGTGCATCGGCGGCGCGTCGGGCTCGCCGGTGATGTAGGTGAGGCCCCCCATCGCCTCGAAGATTCGTGCGAAACCCGGCTGCGTCGCACAAGGCCCGTCCTGACCGAATCCGCTAACCCGAAGGATCACGAGACGCGGATTGCGGGCCCAAAGCGTGTCGACGCCAAGGCCCCAACGCTCCAGCGTGCCGGGCCGGAAATTCTCCACAACCACATCCGCCTTGGCGACAAGATCAAGAAAAAGCGTGGCGCCCTCTGGTGTGCGCAGGTCGAGCGTGCCGAATTGCTTGCCGCGATTCGTGACCTTCCACCACAGAGATTTGCCCTCCTTGAAGGGCGGGAAGCTGCGCAACCCATCGCCTGTGTCGGGGATCTCCAGCTTGATCACCTCGGCGCCAAAATCGGCCAGCAAAGACGCGGCCATAGGCCCGGCGATAATGGTGGCGATGTCGAGCACGCGAAGCCCGGTCAGGGGGCCTCCGTCGGCGGGGCGGTCGGGACGGGGATCGTCAGTCATGAGGCCTCAAATTAGAACAATGTTAACATATGTTAAAATATTTGAAACGAAATATGACACAAGTGCTGAATAGTGGGCGAAAGCACATTGCAGGGGGGCAAGGGCAGTATGGACTTTCAACCGTCACAGCGCGCCGAGGCGATCCGTGAGCAGATGACGGCATTCTTCGAGGCCCACGTTTTGCCGCGCCACCGCGATTGGGTGCAGTGCGTGATGCGCGAAGGGCGTGTGGCGCCGTTTGTATCCGAACTTCAAGACGCGGCCCGTTCCGAGGGATTGTGGAACCTGGCGCTGCCGCTTCTTGAGGAAAACGAGCCTGGGACGCGGCTGAGTAACCTGGAATTTGCGCCGCTTGCCGAGATCATGGGGCGGCTTCCCTGGGGCTCGGAAGTGTTCAACTGCCAGGCGCCGGACGTGCCAAACATGGCCATGCTTCAGGCCCTCGCCACGCCCGAGCAGAAGGCGCGCTGGCTGCGTCCGCTTCTAAATGCTCAGACACGGTCAGCCTTCGCCATGACCGAACCCCATGTCGCGTCCTCGGATGCCACCAACATCGCCACCCGCTTGACGTTCGCGGGGGATCGCATCCGGATCGATGGTCACAAATGGTTCTCAACCGGCGCCGCCCATCCCGAGTGCAGTGTTCTGATTGTGATGGGGGTAAGTGACCCTGGGGCCGGGCGCACGGCGCAGCATAGCATGGTCTTGGTGCCCACCGACACGCCGGGGGTTCGGATCGTTCGCACGCAATCCTATATGGGCTGGCACGATCATGTGGCGCCGATCGGTGAGATCGTGTTCGAGGGCGCCGAAGTCCCTGCGTCGCATCTTCTGGGGACGCGGGGTGCGGGGTTCGCCGGCGCGCAGATCCGCCTCTCGCCTGCGCGGATCCACCATTGCATGCGCTGCATCGGACTGGCGGAAATGCTGGTGCAGATGATGGGCGCTAGGGCGCGTGAGCGCAGCGCATTCGGCCGGCCGGTTATCGACTACGACACGGTTCAGCGTTGGATCGCCGAGGCGCGCGTCGCCATCGAACAAGCGCGGCTTCTGGTGCAGCGTGCGGCCTGGATGGTCGACCGGGGTGAGGGGCGTGACACCTGGCGGCAGGTCTCGCTGTGCAAGGTCGCCGTGCCGAATATGCTTCAAACCGTGACCGACCGGGCGGCGCAAATATGTGGCGCGATGGGAGGGCTTGAGGACATGCTAGTCCACCATGCCTTCGCCTATGCGCGCTGGTTCCGGATCGGGGACGGGCCCGACGAGGTGCATCTGCGGCAAATCTACCGGAGCGAGCCGGAGCCGCCATGGCGCTTGGCTGAAAGTCCCTATGTCGCCGCGCCACCCTGTTCGCCGGGCCCGAAGGCAGTGGAAACCGCCTGATGCGGCAGGGCTTCGGCTATCGGAAGCTCTTTGTCGGGCTGGGAGCGGTCATCAGCGCCGTGCTCGCGCTGCAGGCCGTCTACGTCGCCTATGCCGGGCCGTGGGACATCACCTATGGCCGGGTCGCAATCCTCTGCGCCGCCATTCTCATCGTCCTGATCGCAGCACCGCTTTTCGAAGATGCCGCGCATGGCCCTGCGCTTCGATGGACCGGTCGCGCCATCGATCTCTCGCTGGTCGCGCTGATCGTCGCGGCAAGCGCACGCTTCGTGCAGGTGCAAGAGCTGACGCAGGTGACGCTCTACCTCTACACCGAAACCGATGCATGGCTTGCGGTCGGCGCGCTGCTGGTCCTGCTTGAGGCGACACGGCGGCTGTTTGGTCTTCCCATCGTGGTGATCGCGGTGGGGATGCTGGTCTACTGTCTCTATGGCGACAGTCTCCCGGGGTTCCTCGGTCATGCCGGCGTGGATCTGAACCGGACGATGCAGAATGTCTGGTACGGGTTTCAGGGTGTGTTCGGCTTGCCCATGGGCGTGGTGATCCGCGTTGTCCTCGTCTTTGTCGTTTTCGGCATCGTGCTCGAAGGGACGGGGGCGAGCAATGCGTTAATCCGCACGTCAGTGGCATTGACGGGCCGGACGCGCGGCGGACCGGCCCATTCGGCGGTTGTCGCCAGTGCCATGTTCGGCTCGATGTCGGGCAGCGTCACGGCCAACGTTGTCGGCTCGGGCTCTTTCACGATCCCGATGATCAAGCAGCGCGGCTTCTCACCCGCAACAGCGGGCGGTATTGAGGCCGCGGCCTCGACCGGCGGCCAGATCGTCCCACCGGTGATGGGCGCGGCAGCCTTTTTGATGGCCGATTTGACGGGCGAATTCTACACCACTATCGCCGTTGCCGCCCTGGTCCCCGCGCTCTTTTACTATGGTTCGCTCTTTGCGGCGATCTCGGTCCAGGCGGCGGCTTCGGGGATCGGGCCCGTGCCCGAGGCCGAACGTGTGACGCTCACGCGTGCCGACTACATCTCGTCGCTCCATTTCGTCCTGCCGATCCTCGCTATCGTAGCCGTCCTTGTTGCGGGGCGATCGCCGGTGATGGCCGGGCTCGTCGCAACACTCTTAGCCTTGGGTCTTGGCCTCTTCCGCAAATCGGTGCGAAGCGACCCCCGCCTTCTCTGGGATGTCGCCGTCCGGGCCGGGCGGGCTTGCGCCTCCATCGTCGTCGCGGTCGGCTGCATCGGGATCATCCTCGGTGTTTTGAACCTCACCGGGCTCGGCCTCTCCTTTGCCGCCACGATTTCGGACTTCGCCGAGACCTGGCTCTTCGGGGCGCTTGTCGTCACGGCCTTCGCCTGCCTCGTTTTGGGGATGGGGATGCCGACACTGCCGGCCTATCTCATCATCGTCCTCGTCCTCGGGCCGGTCATCACCAAGCTCGGTGCCGACCCGCTTGCCACCCACATGTTCGTCTTCTATTTCGGCGTGCTCTCAGCGATCACTCCGCCGGTAGCCATCGGCGCCTTCGCCGCAGCGCCCATCGCCCAGTCGAACCCGATGCGCACTGCGTTTGTTGCCGTTCGGCTGGCTTTTGTCGGGTTCGTGATCCCGTTTATCTTTATCTACGAGCCGACGCTCCTTTTTATCGGGCCGTTCGATCCCGAAGCCTTTGCTAGGGTCGCAGTCTGTCTGGGGCTTGCGATCTGGATGCTCAACACCGGGTTCAGCGGCTATGCCGGGCGTGCCATTTTCTGGCCGCAGCGAGCGCTCCGGATCGGTTTGGGCGCCGCCCTGTTGATCCCCAATCCGCTCGTCCAATACCCCGCCGCCGTCCTAGCTATTGCGCTGATCGTGGTGACGGCGCGGTCGCTCGGAGCAGCTGCGAACCCGGTACCGGAATGCCCGACCCAGACCGGTCCTGACGTCTCACACAACTAGGGAGAAACCAGATGAGACCTAAGCTCTTCGACACACACCTTGGCGCGCTCGCCAGGGGTGCCGCCGCCGCAACAGCGCAGTCGCTTGCAGCGGCTACGGCCCAGGCCCAGGACACGCTGCGCATGGCTTCGCTCGGCCCAGCTTCACCGACCACGGTCTTCTCGATCGCCGTCAGCCAAGTCCTCGATGACGAACTCGGGCTGCGGACCCAGCTCGCCACCGGCTCGCCTGCCACACGCCAAGCGGTCGAGGCGGCCAATCAGCAGCTCGACCTTTTTGTTTCGGCCGTCTCGATCAACCACTACCTGAAAAACCAGCTTCGAATGTTCGAAGAGATGGAACAGGCGCCGGAACTCTTCTCCAACCTCCGGAGCATCCTGAACTACCCTTTGGGGTCTTATCATGGGCTCACTTGGGCGGATGCGGGGATCACGTCGATGGAGGATCTCGCCGGCAGGCGCGTCTTTATCGGACCGCCCGCCTCGGCCGGGCGTACGGTGGTCGAGCAGGTGATCCGCGGCGTGACCGGCTTTGAACCGGACGAGGACTACGAGACGGTCAATCTGGACTGGGCTTCCGCGGAACAGGCCTTCCAGGACCGTCAGATCGACGCCTATTTCGTGCCGACGCCGATCCCGAGCCCCGAACTCGCGCAGATCTCGGCATTGGGTGAGTTCCGTGCGCTCGGCATCCCCGATGACAAGCTCGAAACCGACGGCATTCAGGCGGCCACGGGTATCCCCGGTCGCGGCTTCGCTTTCCTGGAACCCGGCACCTATCCGAACCTGCAGAACGACGCACCGGTGCGCATGGTCGAGTCGATGGTGGGGCTCGCGACCAACAGGTGGATGTCCGAAGAGATAGTTTACAACATCACCAAGGCGATCTTCGAGAACAACGATGATCTCGCGGCAGCCGCACCTTGGATGGGCGGGATCACCCCGGAAACGGCGTTAAACCAGATGAACGCGCCTCTCCATATCGGGGCCTACCGCTACTACACCGAGATCGGACTCGATATTTCCGAAGATCTCATCCCGCCCGAAGTGCAGTGATCCATGCGGCGGGGCACACCTGTGCCCCGCCCGCCCCCATTTGGCGCGCCAGGAGCCCCATGGACCTTGCCCTGACCGAAGACGACCGTGCCTTTCGCGCAGAGATTCGCGCCTTTCTCGGCCGTGCACTCCCGGCCGATATGATCGAACCGCATCGGCGCTACGGCCAGCACAGCTTCGAGCAGATGATGCGCTGGCACCGGATCCTGTATGAGAAAGGATGGGTCGCCGCAAACTGGCCGGTAGAGCATGGCGGAACCGGTTGGTCGGCAATGCAGCAATACGTTTTCGACAGCGAAGCGATGCTCGCGGGCGCGCCTCGGCTTCGACCCTTTGCGTTGAAGATGATCGGCCCGGTGCTCATTCGCTATGGTTCGGACGCCCAGCGCGACCGGTTCCTGCCGCGGATACTCTCGGGCGAAGACTATTGGTGTCAGGGCTTTTCCGAGCCCGACACAGGGTTCGATCTGGCCTCGCTGAGGACCCGCGCGGTGCGCGAGGGCGACGTCTACCGCGTTGACGGTCAGAAGATGTGGACCACCACGGCGCAGCACGCGAACTGGATGTTTACGCTGGTGCGCACCGGCCCCGCCCAGGCCATCGCCGTTATCAAGGCCAAGATCGCTGCCGCTTCCAAGAACGACCTCGACACCCAGCTTGAGCTCGAGGCGCAGGGGATCAACTGCGCCAGGTTCGGGCCAGAGGCGCACGAGGGTCTGACCGCCTTTCTCGAAAAACGCAAACCGGATTTCACCCGCAATGACTGACCCCTGGCGTCTCACTCCTGTTTTGAAGGACCTGCGCCTCCCCATGGTGGGCGCCCCGATATTTATTGTCTCCACGCCTGATCTGGTGATCGCAATCGCGGCCGGGGCAGGCGGCCATGCCGGGTCGATCTCGCCCTTCGCGCTTGTCCGTGAGATTCGCGAGTGGTTCGACGGACTGCTCCTTCTTTCGGGGTCGATTGCGACTGGGCAAGCGCTCTTGGCGGCGCGCGCGCTCGGGGCCGATTTGGGCTACGTTGGCTCCCCCTTCATTGCGACCGAAGAGGCCAACGCCGATCCGCTCTATAAGCAGATGATCGTGGAAAGCGGTGCGGACGATATCGTCACGTCGGCGCAATTCACAGGCGTCGCCGGTAACTACCTCGCGTCCTCTATCCGGTGGGCTGGCCTCGATCCGGACAACCTGCCGGAGGATCCGGCGACGATAAGCTTTGCCGGCGCAACCTCCGCCAAGCCCAAGGCCTGGTGTGACATCTGGAACTCGGGACAAGGGATCGGCGCGGTTCGGGGGGTGGTGCCGGCGGCCACGCTCGTCGACAGGATCGCGCGGGAATACAACGAAACCCGCGCCGGCCTTCTGGCCGAAATGCCGGCCCCGGCGGAGAGCGCGGCGTGATCCGCGATCCCGCCCGCCTCGACGCGCTTTTGGCAGAGGTCCGTGCCTGGGTTCGCGATGTCGCGCACCCCAACGAGGACCGCGTGGCGCAAGATGATGCTGTGCCGGACGAGATCGTGGCCGAAATGGCGGCGCGGGGTTTCTTCGGCTGGTCGATTCCCGAAGCCTATGGCGGGCTTGGCCTGAGCACGGAAGAGCTGGTGCGCGCCGCGCTGGAACTCTCCCAATGCGCCGTCGCCTATCGTGCGCGGGTCGGCACGAATACCGGGATCGGGTCGGAGGCGCTGGTTGCGGATGGGACAGAGGCGCAGAAGGCCTCGTTCCTCCCCCGCCTTGCCAGCGGTGACGCGACGGCCTGCCTGGCGCTCACAGAGCCCAACGCAGGGTCGGAGGCCAGCAATATCGAGACCGTGGCACGGCGCGATGGCGACGCCTACGTGCTGGATGGACACAAGCGCTACATCACCAACGCGCCCATTGCCGACATCTTCACCGTCTTCGCCCGGACCGATCCCGAGAGCCGGGGCGCCGAGGGAATCAGCGCCTTCATCGTCGAACGCGGGACGCCGGGGCTTGAGACCTCCGCGCCCTACCGGATGATGGGGCAGGCGGGATCGCCCGTGGGCGAAATCACGTTCACAGGTTGCCGCGTGCCGGCGGAGAACGTGATCGGCGGAATCGAGGGTATGGGCTTCAAGACCGCGATGAAGGTCCTGAACAAACAGCGCATTCACCTTGCCGCGCTTTGCACTGGCCCGGCGATCCGCATGCTCGACCTCGCGACCGATCATGCCGAGGGGCGCATCCAGTTCGGCAAACCTGTCGCCGACTTACAGCTCGTCGCGGCGCTCCTTGCCGACTGCCGCACCGAGATCGAGGCTGCCCGGGCGCTCGTTCTCCAGACCGCGCGCGCCAGGGATGAAGGGGCCGACATCTCGCTCGAAGCCTCGATCTGCAAGTATTTTGCCTCGGAGATGTGCGGCCGGGTCGCGGACCGCTGCGTCCAGGTTTTCGGTGGCGCTGGCTATGTCGCCGATCACGCCCCGATCGAGCGTTACTATCGCGATGTGCGCCTTTTCCGTCTCTACGAGGGGACGAGCCAGATTCACCAGCTCAACATCGCCAAACAGATGCGCAAGCGGCGTGCGCCATGAGAGCGTTTCGGCTGGAGGAAACGACAGAGGGGCCGCAGGGGCGGCTCGTCGATCTCGACCAGGCGGCGCTGACCGAGGGCGATACGCTGTTGCGGACGCATTATGCTGGGATCAACTACAAGGATGCGCTGGCGGGGACCGGCAGGGCCCTCATCGCCCGGATGCTGCCGCTCAATGCCGGAATCGAGGCGGTGGCCGAGGTGGTCGAAAGCGCCGATCCCGCGCTTGGCCCGGGCACCATGGTCATCGCCCACGGCATGGGTCTTGGCGTCGACCGGGATGGGGGCTGGCGGACTCACTCCGCGCCGATGCGGAGTGGCTGGTGCGGTTGTCGCAAAGCCTCAACCCGCGCGAAGCAGCGGCGCTCGGTGTCGCGGGCTACACTGCCGCCCTGGCTGTCGACCGGTTGGAACAGCATGGTGTGCAGCCCGGGGCCAGGCCGATTGCCGTGACAGGCGCAACAGGCGGCGTCAGCAGCCATACCATAGCGATGCCGCGCCCTACTTACGCGATCTTGGCGCCACCAGGGTTGCCTCAGCGTCGTTGCGATCATTCTTGTTCGACTTGACGTAGGCTTCACGAACTGCGGCGAGATCAGCCGGACTTCGTG
Source organism: Roseobacter sp. HKCCD6576-2 (assembly GCF_013179285.1). Taxonomy (GTDB): domain Bacteria; phylum Pseudomonadota; class Alphaproteobacteria; order Rhodobacterales; family Rhodobacteraceae; genus Rhodophyticola; species Rhodophyticola oceani. The sequence continues at coordinate 9,909 of NZ_WVNW01000017.1, forward strand.
TCCAGGATCAGTCAGAACCCGTGCCCAATAGTGCGATCCGCAGCAAGCCTCCATACCGACAGTTCACGGTTCCAGCGCGGCAAAGAATTGAGTGACAGCGTCGCGTCTTAGCGTCTTTCGAAGCACAACTTGGTCGTCATTGTCGACGGCATGAACCTCGAACACGTATTTGGCCAGATCAAGACCGATCCTTTTGATTTCCATGGCATGAACCCCCTATTTACCTTTGCAACATACACGCCGCCAGAGGGCGGCGTGGTCCATACCATTGCCCTCGGGTTTGCAAGTCAGGGATGCCTAAGATTCTAAATATCCGCGTCGACGGTCTGCCTTTGCACTCCCAGCCCCTCGATCCCTAGTTCGACGATGTCGCCCTTGGCAAGATATCGAGGTGGCTTCTGCCCCATGCCTACGCCAGGCGGGGTACCGGTCGAGATCACATCACCGGGATGCAGCGTCATAAATTGGCTGAGGTATGAAACAAGGTGTGCGACACCGTAGACCATCGTGTTGGTGGAGCCGTACTGTTTTGTCTCTCCATTCACAGTGAGCCACATCTTGAGGTTTTGGGGGTCTGGCACCTCATCCGATGTCACCAACCAAGGGCCAATCGGGCCATAGTTGTCGCAGGATTTGCCTTTGGTCCATTGGCCCGCACGTTCCAGCTGAAAGTCGCGCTCGGACACATCATTGGTCACCGCATAGCCCGCGACATGATCCAGCGCGCCGGCCTCGGAGACGTATTTTGCGGATTTCCCGATGATGACGGCAAGTTCCACTTCCCAATCTGTTTTGACCGAGCCGCGCGGGATGACGATAGGATCGTTTGGCCCACAGATGGCTGAGGTGGCTTTCATAAAGACAACGGGTTCGGGGGGTACGGGCATGCCGCTTTCCTCTGCGTGGTCGGCGTAATTCAATCCAATGCAGATGAATTTGCCTGCGCGCGCTACAGGCGCGCCCAACCTTGGATCACCTTCCACAAGAGGCAAGGTGTTCACATTCATACCCGCAAGCGCGGCCAAGTTCTCCAGAACCGGGCCGGACAGGTCCGGGGTCAGGCCCGACATGTCGCGGATCGCGCCATTGGAGTCCAAGACACCGGGCTTCTCGGAACCGGCCTCTCCAAATCGTACAAATTTCATGTGATGTCTCCTTAGATTGCCCATCCGCCGTCAATGATGTGGCATTGACCGGTTGTGAAAGCGCTGGCATCGCTGGCGAGATAGACAGCAAGCGACGCAATTTCCTCTGTCTTACCGATCCGCCCCATCGGTTGGCGGGCGATAAACTCGGTCAAAGCGTTCTCGTAGTTGCCCGTGGCACGGAGCCTGTCGTGAAGCGAGGGGCTTTCGACCGTGCCCGGGCAAATGGCGTTGCAGCGGATGCCTTGCGTAACGAAGTCGGCGGCAACGGCTTTGGTCAGGCCAATCACCGCCGCCTTGGACGCGCTATAAGCGAGCCGGTTCGGCACACCTTTCACACTGGAAGCGACCGAGGACATATTGATGATCGAGCCGCCACCCTTTTCCAGCATGCCCGGCAGGTTGGTCTGGATCAGGCGGTATTGTGCCTTGGCATTTAAATCGAAGGCGAAATCCCAGTCTTCTTCCGGGCAATCCAGAATATTGCCCGCGTGGACGAAACCAGCGCAGTTAAACAACACATCAATCGGACCCGTCTCTTCGGCAATTGCCGTAATGGCGGCAGGATCGGTCACATCAAGCCTGCGCCCTTCAGCACCGTCGATTGAGTTCACCGCATCTTCATTTAGGTCTGTGGCCCATACCGTCGCACCCGCCGCAACAAAGGCCTCAGATGCCGCCCAACCAATGCCTTGCCCGGCAGCCGTAATCAGGCAGGTTTTACCCGCGAGTGACGTCATGTCTGATCTCCATAGTATTGGTCAGGGACCAGCCTTGCCCAACAATAGATCGGGCAAGAAGGTCACAAGCGGTGGGAAGAAGATGAGCAGCAGCAGCACGATGACCAGAGGCAACAGGAACGGCACAATCGCGCGCGTCAGCACGCCAAGCTTGATGCCCGAAACCCCAGAGATCACGAACAGCCCAATTCCTATCGGCGGCGTCATCAAACCGATCATCAGATTGAAGATGAAGACGACACCGAAATGCACGGGATCGATACCAACCGCTGCAACCGTCGGAGCGAGCGCTGGAACCGCGAGGATCATGATGGCCAGGCCTTCCACGAAAAACCCCGCGATCAGCAAGCAGAGGTTGATGATCAGAAGCAACAAAAGCGGGTTCTCGGTGAGCGAGGTGAGCCAAATCGAGAGGTTCTTGGGCGCTTCATGCGCAGCCAGCACCCAGGCGAACACGGACGCCGTCGCCACGATAAAGCACACCATGGTAGTGGTGCGGATCGTGTCGAGGATGACTTCGTAAAGCTCCTTCAGGCCAATCTCGCGATAGATGACCATCGATAGAAGGATTGCATAGGCGGACGCGCCGACGGCGGCTTCGGTCGGTGAGAAAAGTCCGCCCACGATGCCAGCGATAATGATGGCCGGGGTCAAAAGTGGTAAAAGCGCGCGGATGAAGCTGCGCCCGACATACGCCAGCGTCGGCACATCGTCTCTCGGGTAATCGCGACGTTTGGCAACAACGCCGATTAGGACCATAAGCGCGCCTGCGGTGAGTAGACCGGGAACCACGCCACCTAAGAACATCCGGCCAATGGAGGCATCCGCCAACACGCCGTAGATCACCATCGGGATCGAAGGCGGAATCAATGGCCCGATGACGGAGGATGACGCCGTTACTGCCCCCGCGAAACCGTCCTCATAGCCCGCCTTGCGCATGGCACGGATTTCCATGTTGCCAAGCCCGCCCGCGTCGGCAAGCGCGGAACCGGACATACCGGAGAAGATAATTGAGGCCACGACGTTCACATGAGCCAAGCCGCCACGGAAATGCCCCACCAGCGAACGTGCGAAGCTGAAGACGCGTCCGGTGATGCCGCCAGCATTCATCAGGTTTCCGGCGAAAATAAAGAAAGGCACGGCGAGCAGCGGGAAGCTGTCGGAGATCGACTTGGTCATCCGCTGTGCCATGACGGCCAGCGGTGTACCGTCTGACCAAAGCTGGATCATTGCGGCAATGCCCAGTGTGAAAGCAACGCTCATGCCCAAAAGCAAAAGGACCAGCCAAAGGAATATCATTGGAAGCATGTTTGAGGGCCTTTAGATCAGAGAGCCATCGGCGTCTTGGGGGGCACCGCCTCGCAACGCGCGTAACATGTTGGCGGCGGTTCGGAGCGTGATCAGCCCAGCGGAGACGGGCACCGCGGCGTATTCCCAGCTGGAGCTGATCTCCATCGCAATTGTCGGGAGTTTGCGTACCTTCCAAGCGACATCCACGCCGTACCAACAGACAACAGCGGCAAAGACCAAGACCATGGATTGCATCATCAGATAGGTCACATTGCGCAGTGGCGTCGGGAGCCGCGAAGTCAGCAGCGTGATCGCGATATGCCCGTTGAGACGTACCAGATAGGCCGCCCCCAGAAACACAATCCAAAGGAATAGGAACCGCGCCGCTTCTTCGGACCAAGCCAGGGGATAGGGAAAGAAGTGGCGGCTGAGGATTTGGGCGATCAGCACAACAAAGGCCACCAGAAAGAGCGCGACCAACAGCGCCTCTTCTAAACGTTCAAAGATTTTCATGGCGCTGCCTTTGCTCATCGTACACAGATTTGTCCGGCGGGCTGACCCGCTGGACGTTTGCACTTTGTGTTACTCGACGCCGACCATCGCGTCATAGACGCCTTCGCCCCAGACCGAGGCAAACTCGGCATAAACAGGAGCTATCGCGGCAGCCATGGCGGCACGGTCGGGCATGGTCACATTCATACCCTTCTCTTTAAGCATGCTAACGAGAGCGGCTTCGCCATCGACGATGCTCTGGTTGTAGGCGTCTCCCACGCTTGTGAAAGCCACAACCAGTACAGCCTGATCGGCCTCAGACAGCGAGTTCCACGCCTGCTCGGACACGATGGGAGCCACAAACTGTACCAAGTGCCCGGTCAAAGCGAGGTGATCCTGCACTTCATAGAACTTCGCCGTGTCGATGGTTGGCAATGGGTTTTCCTGCCCATCAACAACGCCGGTTTGAAGACCCAGATAGAGTTCCGAAAAGGCCATCGGCGTCGGCGTTGCACCAAGTGCTTTCATGAAGGCAAGGCTCAGCGCCACTTCCGGAACACGCACCTTCATATCTTGCATATCTTGCACGGAATTCACTGGGCCGCGGTTGTTGGTCAGGTGCCGCGTGCCATAGTACCAGACGTCGAGCATGCGGTAGCCATGGTCTGCGCGCAGGGATTCGACAATCTCCTGTCCTTTGTCACTGTCAACCATACGTTCGACATGGGCGAAATCCTTGGCAAGGAAGGGGGCCTCAAAGACACCCATAGCTGGAGTCCATTGGCTGAGAATGCCTGCGCCATCAAAGGCCATCTGGTGCGTGCCAAGGGTCAGGCCCGTGAGCACCTCTTTGGCACCCCCGATCTGGGCGGACGGGAAAACCTTGATGTCCACGCGACCGTCGGTATTCGCGAGCACTTCTGCCGCCGCCTTTTCAAGCGCGATATGCGCCGGGTGGGATGGCGGCAGAACGTGCCCCAGCCGCCATTCGGCGGCAGACACTTGGGCCGTCATGGCCAGCATGATGGCGGCAGCCACTGTTCCTAGTTTGGTCATAAATCTCATGGTTTCCTCCCTTGAGTTAAGATTTGAGTTGCGGACCGCCGCCGGATCATACCGGCAGACAAGACGGCCCAATGGGGTCGAAACTTTTGTACGTCAGGATGAACTCGGCATGGCCGAGCGCTTCGGATTTGGTTGGCGCGCCTGCGGCCACATCCAGTACCAGATCGTGGATTTCGTCGGCCACGGCATCCAGGCTATCCCCGTGTAGAATGCGCCCGGCGTTGACGTCCATATCCTCGGACAAGCGCTCAAAGGTGTCGGGGTTGGCACAGACCTTGATGACAGGCGACAGCGCAGAGCCCACGACGGAGCCGCGCCCGGTGACAAACAGGATCAGATGTGCCCCGCAGGCGATCAACTCAGCGATTTCGGCATTGTCGTTTATATTGGGAAAACCGAAACGCACTTCGCCGTCCGGCACCACATCCAGCAAATAGAGCCCGCCGGTCGGAGGAATGTCCCCCGGTTTAATCAGGCCAACAATCGGCGCAGCACCGGATTTGGCATAGGCCCCCATCGACTTTTCTTCGATGGTCGAAAGCCCGCCCTCGGCATTGCCCGCCGCAAAGCTACCAAAGCCAAGGATGGCGTAATATTCCGCCGCTTTATTGACCGATTGGACTAAAATCTCAGCCAGTTCCGGTGTGGCCGCACGATCCGCCATGATCTGTTCGCAACCGATCAATTCGCCGGTTTCTTCAAAGATACAGGACGCGCCTGCCGCCCCCATCCGGTCGAATGCCCGCCCCACGGCAGGGTTGCCTGCAATGCCGCTGGTGGCGTCAGAGCCGCCACAAACGGTACCAATGATCAGGTCCTCGATCCCCATCGGAACGCGGGGTGTATCTTTCAGCGCCTCGATTTGCTGGGCGACCCAGTCCTGCCCGGCTTTGATCGAGCTGCGCGTGCCGCCTGCGCGCTGGATGACGATAGCCTCAACAGGCCGTCCGCTCCCAGAAATCACCTTCTCAAGCTGGAACCTGTTGAAGCTTTCGCAGCCCAAGGAAACCAGGAGAACCGCGCCCACATTCGGGTGGGTACACAGCCGTTCCATCATGGTTTGCGCATAGTCATTCGGGAAACAACCGGGAAAGCCGATCACCTGCGCGCCCTGATCGCGGAATGGCAGCACGACCTCGTTGGCCACATGGCGGGCGCATTCCACCAGATAGGCGACGGCCACAGTGTTGCGAATGCCTTTACGGCCATCAGAGCGCAGATAGCCCTCAAACATCAGAACCTCCCTCAGTTTCTTTCAGGGAATGGGTGGGTGTGTAATCGCTCTGCATATTGTGAACATGCACATGCTGGCCCGCCCTGATATCACCCGAAGCAGAGCCAATGGAGACGCCGTATTTCAGAACTTTATCGCCCTTCGCGATGGCCCGGCGCGCGATCTTTTGGCCAAGCGTGACAGTGTCGGCCACGTCAATCTCGCTACCATCCGAGACCGTCTGAAACCCTGGCGAAATAGGGCAGAGTGCCACGAGGACGTTATCGTTTTCAGCAAGCAACAACAGTTTGTGAGCTGGAGTATTCATCATATTCATCTGTCAAATCTGAAGCTGCGTAGAAGCGTCGATCAGGGACCAATCAAGGTCACGCCCAAGGCCGGGGGCATCCGGCAGATGGGCCACACCGCCGTCGATGGGCAGCGGTTCGGTCAGCCCGAATGCGAAATCTTCAACCGGGCAGAGCAGTTCAAAATAGGTGCAATTGTTGATCGCCGCACAGAGGTGCAGATTGACCATCTCAAGCGGGTGGAAGATCGCCGCGTGGACCTCGCAATTCACATTGAACGCTTCTGCCAGATGCGCGGATTTCAAAACAGATGTGATACCACCTGACCAACTGACATCAGCGCGCACCACATCGACCACGCGGGTCGAGATGCATTCGGCCACGCTGTAGGGATGTTTGGCGATCACCTCAGTGCCCCACACAGGAATGTCGAGCTTGGCCGCGAGTTCACGCAAAGCGTAGATGTTTTCATCCGGCATCGGCTCTTCGAACCAAGCAAAGCCCAGTTCTTCCAGCCGCCGCCCATAGCGGAGTGCCTCTGGCAGGGTCATAAAGGCCACAGGATCAGAGGCCAGCGTGAAATCTGGCCCGACGGCGTCGCGGACCGCTGCATGAATGTCGAGGTCTTCTTCGATTGACTTGCCCGGCGGGTGCAGTTTGTAGGCCGCGAGGCCATTGGCTTTTGCCGCTTGCGCCTCTGCCACATACGGATCGCCAGTCTGATGAAACATTGAGCTGTGATAGACAGGCACAGTGTCTCGGGCCGCGCCAATATACTTGTAAAGTGGTTGCTCAGCGGCTTGCGCTGCGAGAAGCCATAGGCAGGTATCGAGTGGACCGTAGATATAGATTGGCAGATGGCTCCAGAACCGGTCCTGAGTTCGGAAATCACGCCATAGCGCCTCGCGATCACGGGCGTCGCGCCCCTCAAAAAATGGCTTGAGCGTCGCGGCGAGATGGGCCGACCCAACCGCGCTTGCCCCGGCAAAGCCGAACATCGACGCGCTTTGCCCGCTGTCTGTCGTGAGCGTGTAGACGAGGAATTCCATACCGTCCGGGCGCTTTGCGCCTTTGAGCAAATCGCCCACAGCCGCATCGCTTGTCACGCGGCAGGCCCGGATATCCAGCGCCTTAACCCGCATCAGAACTTGCCGTATTTCAAGTAAGCTTCCTGCGGGTCCACTCCGTCCATAATCGCTGAGCGGACCTTGTTTTCGGTCTGCATTGTTTCGATGCTCTTGGCTGTGACGTCTTCGACGATGGCGCGCGGCACACGGACCATTCCATCACGGTCGCCCAGCAGATAATCGCCTTGCTCAATCCGCACGTCGGCGATCTGGATCGGGATCTGCGTCGCTGTGGGCAACCACCGCCCGACGATGTCATTGGGCGTATGCCCGCACCGCCAGGTCTGAAAGCCTATGTTGATCAGGAAGTTTGTGTCCCGCACTAGACCATCCAAAACACAGCCCAACACGCCCTTCTTTTGCAAGGTTTCTGCCGTGAGTTCACCCATCTGAGCAATTGCATGGGTATGCGGTTGACACACCCAAATATGACCGGACGGTGCCTTGGACAGCAGCGCCGTCCATTCCAGCAGGGTCTGATGACCGTCCGCCGTGTCATCAGGCCACCCTTCGATGGTGAAGGCTGGACCGCACAACGTCATGTCGGGCATCAACGGGGTGATGTCATGGGGCAGGGTGAACCTCCGCAGCCCCATACCCCGCATAATATCATGCACCACGCCGGAATAGCAGGTCTCAAGTCGCTCTTTGATTTGATCAGTCATGGTAAAATACCTCTTCCATCATCGCGCACCATTCTGTGTCGGCGCGGGTTTCAAGCGGGGTCTGACAAAGATCCGTCAGCGCCCACCAATCTTTGGTTTTGGGATGCTCGGCCATCTTCGCGGCATCGGCTGCGAAGTCCGAGCCGTGATATTCCCAATAGCCAAACAACAGGTTCTCTGGCTCACGCAGGAAGATCGAATAGTTGCGGATATTGCACTGGCTGATCTGGTCGAGAATTTCGGGCCAGGCGTTCGCGTGTAGCTCTTTGTATTCATCGATCTTCTCGGGTTTGATTCCGATCACCATTGCCATACGTTGCATCAGATATCCCTCAGGCTTTGGCCTCTTTCAGCGTCAAACAGGTGGCATTTTTCGATATGTAGCTCGAAAGGCAGAACCTCTCCGCCCCGAACGGTGCGCGGGTTGTGCATTTTGGCCTGAATTTCAACACCACCGAGTTCGGTAAAGAGCATCGTCTCGGACCCAAGCGGTTCAGCCAACGCCACTTCAAGATCAAGCTCTGCAACCATGCCGCTGTCTGGGAGAGCATGGCCCGCCGGCATCAAAACATCGGCTCTGAACCCAAAGAGAAGATTAGCGCCATCCCTCACTTTGCCTGAGAACTCCGGCGGCACCGGGACGGAGCGGCCATCGCTGAAGGCAATAGCGCCCGATTGCACATTGCCCGGGACAAGGTTCATCGGCGGCGAGCCAATGAAGGTTGCAACAAAGGTGTTGAGCGGGCGTTCAAACACATCCAATGGCGTGCCGGCTTGCACGATATGCCCGCCTTTCATGATGACAATCCGGTCGGCCAGCGTCATCGCCTCGATCTGATCATGGGTCACGTAGATCATCGTGGTCTGCACCTTTTGATGCAGACGCTTGATCTCTGTCCGCATTTGTGTGCGCAGCTTGGCGTCGAGATTAGACAAGGGTTCGTCAAAGAGGAACGCATCCGGGTGACGCACAATCGCGCGCCCCATAGCGACCCGCTGGCGCTGTCCGCCAGAAAGCTCGGCAGGCGTCCGCTTCAACAGTTCCCCCAGACCAAGGATGCTGGCAGCTTCGGTCACCGCACTCTCGATCTCGGCCTTGCTCTTGCCTGCGATTTCAAGGCTAAAGCCAAGGTTTTCTCGCACCGACATATGCGGGTAGAGCGCGTAGTTCTGAAACACCATCGAGATGTTGCGCTTGCGCGGCGGCAATTCGTTGACCCGTTTGCCGCCGATCTGAATCTCCCCGTCCGAGATGTCTTCCAAACCCGCGATCATGCGCAGAGTCGTAGATTTCCCACAACCGGACGGACCAACAAGAACCACGAATTCGTTATGCGCAATCGTCAGGTCGATGCCGTGTACGACATCGGTTGCCCCATATCGTTTGACCACTTTGGAAAGGGAAACGTCTGCCATGTCTATCCTTTGACACCGCCGAAAGTGAGGCCTGCGATCAGGTGTTTCTGGACGAGGAAGGTCAGGATCAGCGCCGGGATGATGATAATCACCGCCATGGCGCACATGCCTGCCCAGTCGATTGTGAATTGAGAGGTGAAGTCCATCAGCCCCACAGGCAGCGTTTTGCTGTCGGTTGAACGCGTCAATTGGCTTGCCAACGCGTCTTCGTAAAGAGACTTGACGTAATAAAGGTTCGAAATGTCCGAGTGACGCGGCATTTGCAGCAACTCGCCCTCAACGGTGGCGTGTTCGATCACCAACGGCACAAAATCTGCAAGGATATCTTGCGAGATATGATCGTTGAGCGACGCCGTCATTGACTTGTACTGCGGCGCAAAACTGGTGTGATTTGAGAACACACAATAGTCGATCGTGCCAGACGCGATGTCCTGTTTCATTTCGCGGTCAAGCTCGAAATGGCTCTTGCGCGAGATGATATCGACCGTGGCCCCGGTTGCTTCCTCCCATTGCGGGATCAACGTGTAGAGCGGCTCGTATTGAGCGCCCCCGATGAATTTCACGCGTAGCGTGTAGCCGTCAAAACTTCCTTCCTCAGCCTGTGCCGCAACCGCAGCAGCCGCCAAGGCAGTAGTGGCGAGGATTTTTCCCAATTGTCGCATGTATCTCCTCCCAGATTTTTGCGGTACATGCATATGTGAATGTATCATTCATCTATGAAGTGTCGTATTGAGTCAACCGAATTTTGCCGTTAGCGTGCGTTTCGGGCGCAGAGGAGGAATCGGTGTTGGACGAAGACAGGCACAAATACCGGGCGCCTGCGCTCGACAAAGGGCTGGATATTCTGGAGTTCCTTGCCGCCTCGCCAGAAGGGATGACCAAGGTAGAGATTGCCGAAGGAGTTGGTCGCACACCCAACGAAACCTACCGGATGCTGAAAACGCTGGTTCGACGAAACTATGTGACCTCGTCCCCAAGCGGTGACAAATTTATGCTTAGTCTAAAGCTCTTGATGCTCGCTAATGCGCATCCGCCGCGCAGACGTCTTTTGGACATTGCTGAACCGCTCATGCGGCAAGTCACCAGGAAGAGTGAGCAATCGTGCCAACTGGCACTATGGGAGGAGGGCGAAGTCATCATTTCTTCCGCCATTTCTGCACCCGGCAACTGGCGTCTGGCTTTACGCCCGGGCGCAACCATCGGGATGTACAATACGGGTTCCGGGATGGTTTTGGTCGCGTTTCAATCAGACGCGGTGCAAGACCGCATGATTGACGAACATGAACTGGTCAAAGGTGAAAAGAAAATTGCAGCCGCCAATTTTCGTAAATCTTTGGATAGCATTCGCAAAGACGGCTTTGTCCGATCAACCAGCCAAACAATCCAAGGCGTGATCAACCTGTCATTCCCTATCCTTGACCCTGCGGGCCACGCTTTGGCAGCGTTGACCTGTCCGTTCATCAAACGGATCGACATCTACGAGGCCCCAGAGATTGAGGAGGTCGAAGAAATTTTTGCCGAAGCCGCTCAGGAAATTGGACGCCAGATCAGTGGAAAATAGACGCAACGCACTCTCTGGCACGTCGATCAACCTACCCCAGCTTGGTTTGGGCACTGCCAGCCTGGCAGGTCTTTTCAACCCTGTTACCGACAAGGATGCAACGGCGACAATCCAAGGCGCTCTGGACGCTGGCATGCCCTATGTTGACACCGCGCCGTTCTACGGACATGGCAGATCTGAGCGACTCGTAGGTGACGCGCTGCGGGGGCGCGACGATGTCGTGCTTTCGACCAAGGTGGGCCGTCTGTTACGCCCCGGTGCGTCAGAAGATCCGGGCGCTTGGGTTCAAGCGCTGCCGTTTCATCCGGTCTATGACTATTCCTACGATGGGGTCATGCGCTCCTATGAGCATTCGTTGCAGCGGCTGGGTGTGGACCGGATCGACATCCTGTTTATGCATGACATCGGCGATCTGACGCATGGGCCAGAGGCGGGGCCAGCGCTATTCAAAACGGCTATGGACGGCGGGTATCGCGCGCTGGATGAGTTGAGATCTTCCGGTACTATCGCTGCCATCGGACTTGGGGTGAACGAGGCGCAGGTGTGCCTCGATGCCTTGCAGCACGGTGATTGGAACGTGTTTCTGCTCGCTGGCCGCTATACCCTACTGGAACAAGACCCGCTGGAAAATCTGATGCCTGCCTGCGCAGCAGCGCGCACGGATGTTGTGATAGGCGGGCCTTTCAACTCGGGCGTTTTGGTTGGGGGAGACACGTTCGACTATGACCGCATTCCCGAGAGCGTCGCGTCCTGCGTCAGGTCTCTCACCGAGGTTTGCGATGCGCATGGTGTACCACTGCCTGCCGCTGCACTGCACTTCCCACTGGCGCATCCGGTAGTCAAAAGTGCGATCCCCGGACCACGTACGGCAAAGGAATTGCAGCAGATACAGGACTGGTGGACTCATGAGATCCCAGACGTTCTCTGGGATGACTTGAAATCGCAAAGCCTGCTCCACCCGGACGCCCCGACACCCAAAGCCGGAGATAGGTTATGAATGTAGACAGCCACCACCACCTTTGGACCATCTCGCGCGGCGACTATGGCTGGATGTCACCAGATCTTGGGCCGATCTACCGCGATTTTGCGCCAGCCGATCTTGTTCCGCACATCAAGGCGGCAGGCATCGACAAGACGGTGATCATTCAGGCCGCAGATACGGTGGCTGAAACCGAGTTCATGTTGCAGACGGCGGAAGAGATCGATTGGATCGCTGGAGTCGTCGGTTGGGTTGACATGGAAAACCCCAACGCCATCCCGACGCTGGAGCGGCTTGCACAGCATCCAAAGTTCAAAGGCATCCGCCCGATGATCCAAGAAATTGCAGACGATGATTGGATCCTGAAACCTGCACTGGATCCGGTTTTTGCGGCGCTCATTGACATGGACCTCAGCTTTGACGCGCTCGTGCTGCCGCGTCATTTGCCTCGTTTGTTGCAGCGGTTGGAAAAACAACCTGACCTGCGCTGTGTCATCGACCACGCGGCCAAACCCCATCTGACGACTGGTGATCTTGACGATTGGTGTGCGGACATGACGCGTTTGGCACGTGAAACCGAAAGTCTGTGCAAATTTTCCGGGCTGGTGACGGAAGCGGGCGAGAGTTTCTCAGCCGACACGATCCGACCTGCCACGGATCATATTCTGGACATCTTCGGACCAACCCGCCTGATGTTCGGAAGCGATTGGCCCGTTCTCAATCTCGCGAGCGATTATGCAGATTGGGTTAAACTTGCAGAAGAACTCACCACAGGCTTAAGCGCTGCGGACAAAATCGGTCTCTGGGGGGAAACAGCGTCACGGTTCTACCAACTGTAGCGGCAAATCGATTGTCAGAATTCAAAAATAACCGAGTGCTTCACCCTTGGCGGTTACGATGAGCCAGAAACCCTCTCTTATCAAATCGACCTAATTTGTCCCATAGTGCATCCTTCTGATGGTCACAGATCAGTAGACCACCACATGCCGGGACTAAACAGTCCAGCCACTGTAGTCAGTTCCTGCCAGATGATCTTTGATTAAGTTGCCACGCTGGATTGGCGTAAACTGGCCACGATCCCAAATACCATCCGGTACCCTATTTGTAGCATTACAACACTCGGACGCATGCTTATGAAGAATCCTAATTTTTCAAATGAAATCAATTTGTTAGATTCTAGATTTTGGTCATTGTAGTGCTGGGTAGCTGCAAAATCGCCCAAAGTGCTGTTTTTGGGTACAGCTGCATTTGCCCCAAACCTGCTTAAATTGGCCTTCAACTGTTACCGACGCAACAATCTGGTGATCTCGCAACGGGCATTCTCCCGCCGCATACTTGGCAAGCCACCTTCATACTATTCCTGCATGATCACACGCAATCGAACACCATCAACCGCCGTGCTGGAGACCTTGCTGTCGGTGACAAAAACCATCCTCGCCAGCTTCATCGGCAACCCACATTACGGCAAAAGCTATGCCGTCAATCTCAACCATGCCCACGAAGAACTCCAAGATTTGGTCGAACGCATCACAATCGAACTTGAGTTGATCAACGTCGCTAAAGAGTCGGAACGGTGATCAGACAGTCACTTGCCCCTTGCTCATCTGCACAACGAACTCAAACAAATCGGACGAGACTGTTTTTTCGATACCAGCACCAACAGCTACGATCTTCGTCTTCGGTGCAGAACTAGTGTCCAAATAAAAATACACACCGGTCCCATCTTCCGTAATTGGGACAAAACTCTGGTTTTCACTGCCTGCTTGCCCCCAATCGACAAGCTGTTTCGACACCTTAACAACATCTTGCCACAGCGGCATTTCGTCAGCGCCAATACCGGGTAACCTATATAGCTCAACGCCATTGGTAACGACCGCACCATACTCTGACAGAAAGCTACGGTATTGACTTGGGAACCTAATTTTCAGCTCCCGCTCAGCATCCGCAATTTGTTTTTCCGTACACGGACCAGCTGTTTCGCTAGCTGCACAAAGTTGGTCAAACTCTTCTTTCATATCGTTGACTTAACATCCTCATTCGACGATTTGGCCCGAAGCAACGAAACCTTGATACCGTTCCTGCCAGTACGTTTGTGAATAGTTTGGCTGCCTAATTGGAGAACCTAGACCAGGTATATGAAGCGGGCCACCGGTTGTTGGATTATAGCGGTTGGCCTGCTCCCCTTCGAGTCCGCGTTTATAGGTTAGCTCTGTTCAGGTTTTGGTCTTTCTTTGACCGGTTAGCATATTCGTATGGCGTCAGGCCAGAGAGGCTGGAGTGAGGCCGGTCGTGATTTAATCGGCGCGCCATGCCGCGATTATGCGGCAGGCATGGTCGTCCATTGGAGGCGCCATTGGTTCGAGCCCAATGGACGACGAGACGGGAACAGGTGTTCGTTCAGGCATTCCTCGCGCATGCGCCCGTTGAAGCTCTCTACCAGACCGTTCTGCATGGGCTTGCCTGGGGCAATGTAGTGCCAGTCGACTTTGCGGTTCTGCTGCCACTTGAGCATCGCGTTGCTTGTCAGTTCGGTTCCATAGCACCTCGGGAAGAAGCGCTTGTTTGAGGTTATGGCCGCGCGCGCAGCCCCCAAATAGCGCAGCGGGTGGCCATAACCGGGTCTCAGGTCTCAACAGTGGTTTTGCACAAACCACACCGCTGAGGGTGCGCAGCACGCTATGACCGCCACCGATACTACCGCCTCGACCTTGTTGGTCGCCATCGACATTTCCAAGCACCGCCATGAGGTGCTGATTGGCATTCCTGGCAAGAAGCGCCGCCGCCGATTGACTATCACAAATACGCTCGACGACTTTCAGCGCTTGGCCTCCATTCTTATGGACTACGCTCTGCCCGTGAGGATCGGGTTCGAGGCAACCGGCAACTATCATCGACCGTTGGCGCATCATCTTGGCCAGGCCGGGTTCGATCTCAAGCTCGTGTCCTCTATTGGGTTGGCTCGGACGCGCGAAGCCCTGCACAACAGCTGGGACAAGAACGATCCAAAGGACGCCCAGGTGATCCTTCACATGCTGGATATAGGCGCGGTGCAGTTCTTTCACGATCCGCTGGTCACCGGTACCGCCGACATCCAGGAGCTATCGAAGACCCATGAGATCGTATCGCGTTCGAAGACCGAGCTGTGGCATCGTATCCTGACGCATTACCTGCCGCTCTACTTTCCCGAGGCCGAGCGCTTTCACCGCAGTTCGCGCACCGATTGGTTCCTGGCATTCCTCGAGAAGTACCCAACACCGCACATGATAACGGCCATGAGCCGCGAGGCATTCGTTGCCGATGCCTAGCAGGTGGTCGGTCGGAAGGTCTCAAAAGAACGCTTACTCTCAGATATTTACGCAACAGCGGTTGGTTCAGTGGGGTTGCCCGTTCAACCGGAGTCCGACGCCGTTCGTATGTTCCGGCTTGTGCTGGCCGAAGGACGCAGCCTGGTTCGCCAGCGCAACGAGATTGAGGCGCGGTCCGTCGAACTTCTATCCGATCATCCCGACTACCAGCTTCTGATAACCATCCCCGGCATCGGCCCGATCAATGCCCTGACCATTCTGGCAGAGGCCGGAGACCTGCGCCGTTTCCGCCATCACAGACAGTTCCTCAAGTTCTGCGGCATGGACCTCGCCACTGTGCAGTCCGGCATGTTCCGAGGCCAAAGCCGTATCTCCAAATACGGCAACGGCCGGCTTCGCAGAACCCTCTGGATGGCGGGCCAGGTTGCAGTGCTCAAGCGCACGAACAGCTTCCGCGACAAGTTTGAACGCTACATCGCGCGGGACCGACACAATGCCCATTTGCGTCGCAAGGCATACACCGCAATCGCGGCCAAGATGGCGCGCACCGTACACGCCGTGGTAAAACACGGCGAACCCTATCGCCCCTTCTTCGAGGGGGTGAGCCCAGGCGGAAGGACCCTTGTCTGATCAGAGCCGTGGAGGCAGTTCGCTGACCTCGTAGATAATGTTCAGGTCTTCCGTTTGGGATTTTGGATCTCGTTTTAAGGACGGTGAGGGCCGCCATAGTGCGTACCCTGTGTTTGCTATGGGAGAGACTGCTTCTTGACGGCGGAGACCGCTTGGGCAACCATATCAGGGCATCCGGGACACCGGATGCCCCATGACCTGCTGACCTAAGCAGCCAAATCTTCCCGTTATAGGACGTTGTCGCTGACCACAAAGCAGGGATACCCGCGCAGTTCGGCGATCCGATCCAGTTCACGGGCGACGCGTGCGCCGCTGATGGATGTATCGACCACAGCGGCCAGACATTCTCGGCTGAAGTCATCGATGACGTTCAGCACCCGAAACCGACGGCCATCCTCCAACGCGTCTGACATGAAGTCGAGCGACCATCGCTGGTTGGGACCTTGCGGGATTGCCATGGGTGTCCTGGTTCCCACAGCCCGCCTGCGTCCGCCCCGTTTACGAACGGTTAACCCTTCTTCGCGGTAGAGCCGGTACAGCTTCTTCCAGTTCACAGCCCAGCCTTCTCGCTTCAACAGGATATGCAGCCGTCGATAGCCGAACCGTCGCCTCTCGGACGCCAACTCCTTCATCCTGGCCCGCAACGCGGTGTCTGCCGGGCGCTTCGACGTCCGTCGATAGACACGCGGATCGATCCCGGCCAACGCACAGGCGCGTCTCTGATTGTAGCCCTTAGTTTTCATCGCCCAGTCCACGGCATTCCTCCTCGAACATTCGCCATTGTCGCTCGGACCAATGGCGCGACATGGCTCATCCTCAGAAGTTTTTTCCGAGCATCTCTTTCAGAGTGGCCACGTCCATCATCTGCTCGGCCAGCGTTGTTCGGGGAAAACGCCCCACTGGGGCCTTTTATGGTCCCTCCAACTCTTCAGCTTGGCATTCTCGCTTTCCAATGTCTTGAGCCGATGGGCGTCAGACACCTCCATGCCGCCGTACTTGGATCGCCACTTGTAGAAGGTCGCATCGCTGATCCCGTGCTTGCGGCAAAGCTCCTTCGCGCCCAGTCCGGCTTGATGCTCCTTCAAAATGCCAATGATCTGTTCTTCACTGAAACGGCTTCTCTTCATCGTCTGTCTCCTCAGTTGGAGAACAGGCTAACCTCAAATCGAGGACATTTCAGGGGAGCATGTATGAACTGCCTCCCCCTGCAAGTGGTTTTTGATGCACCTTTGACCCTG
>NZ_WVNW01000018.1 GCF_013179285.1 Roseobacter sp. HKCCD6576-2
AACCGATGAACCGATGAACCGATGAACCGATGAACCGATGAACCGATGATACGGCGCGCCCACACAAACCGCAAGCAAGAGGTTGAATTAATTGCAGATATTGGCGGGTTTTCATCGAGCACTCAGGGGTCACCAATCGAATCTTGATCCATCATTAGAACCCGTCCACCGTATCCGGAAATACCTCAATCCTATATTTGGATAGATAACCACTATGGAGGGGCCTGCATCCGTCAGGCTTTCTTTTTGTCAACACGGCCTGGCTGCCGCTCGAACAGTGGGTAGGGTAGGGGGCTGCAACTAGTAGTTCACCTGTCGAACCCGTAATTCCTCTATAGTCCCGCCGGCTCACAAATACAGAACGATGATAGACCGATGAGCAGTTGTCGCGCCATCGTTCAAACCCATTGTGTGCTTCAGGCAGAGCGCCTACGGATGATCGCTTCCATGAGAAATCGCCTTGCACCCCATAGCTGCCGAGCATAGCGAACGCATTTCGGGTACAGATTCCATCGCGCCCGGATGCCCGTTGCCAGCGTAGCGCACGTCATAGACGCGGATCGAACTCTGGTTCGCTGATGTAAATGTCGCTCCGGCCTTGGACCAACTGCAGTATCAAATCCTGAATGAGCGCGCCCGCTGCAGCGGCTGAATCTCTTACGACCGAGAGCTTTGATTGAAGCGTATGGGGCTCAACCGGTATTGATTGCGAGGCAGGGGGGATGGTCATCTCAAACAAACGTCGTGTAAGCGGTATGCGTCTGATGCGCCCCTCCCCACTCCGTACGAAGCTACCATCGGGCATCGCAAAATCTGAAGGGGTGGCTCAGCGGGCCCGGGCGTGATTTGTCTGATGAACTCTGCCCGAGCTCTGAAGCCCGGAACAGAAGTCGGCCATCCGCCGGAAGACATAACAGGATCGCACAGTCGATGGGGTACGTTTGCGTCTGCACTGGCGTTCTCTCTAGAGGCTCGACAAATGCAGCGCTACTTGACGATCGCGCTTCTGACAGAAACTCAACATCAAGCGTTTGATCAACGAACGAGTTGTCACGGCCATCGCCAACTCATCGAATGCCATCGCGCCAGCTTCCCATCTATAAGGCCAACCCACGACCGTCGGCCATCATCGCCGAGCAATTGAGCGATTACTGCTCCTTCACCCAGATCTCGCTTCACTAATCTCGGGTGCTGCAAGGGAGTGATCTTCTGTGATTTGGGTCATCACGTGCGGTCCATTCTTGCTTGGGGCGTGCTGGAGCATGGTGTCCGAAAAGGACTGCCCGGGTCTCGGCATTGAAAAGGTCGATAACCAGTCTCAAGTTGAGTTTATTCTTGACCAACCGCTGATTGAGTTCTGTCTCGTGTCTAATTACATGTTCCGGTAAGGCTGAACTCAACGCTCAGGCACGTGTGCCGTGGCTCGCGTGTCTCTAAAGCAGAAACCAAGCGAAGGGCTCGAACTGGATGTCCATGAAAGGGCCATCGCCGTGGGCAAAGGACGAATGATGACCAGTTCCTTCCTTGTGCGTTTGTGGTCCGTCACAGCGGCCGTGCTGATCGTCATTCTCACATGGCAAAGCATTCCACTTCTGCAAGCAAGACTCTTCGAACAGTCCGCCGAGCCACGCCTGATTACGCCGCGCGGCGACCTGTCGCTAGCCGAAGAAAGCACGATCGCGGTTTTCGACGCAGCAAAGGATAGCGTGGTTTTCATCACGACTGCTCAACGCGTGGTGGATCCTTGGACGCGCAACGCCTACCACGTGCCGCACGGCAATGGATCCGGTTTCGTTTGGGATGTCTTGGGCCATATCGTGACGAACTACCATGTCATCGAGGGGGCGAGTTCGGCGACTATACGTCTGGCGGACGGGCGTGCGTTTTCCGCGCAACTGGTCGGGGCCGCACCACAGCACGACCTGGCCGTGCTACAGGTCGGTGTGGGGGTCGATCGTCCGCTGCCCATCCCGATCGGCACAAGCGCAGACCTGCGCGTCGGACAGGCTGTGTTGGCCATCGGCAATCCGTTTGGCCTCGACTGGACGCTGACTACCGGCATCGTATCCGCGCTCGACCGCGAAATCCCGGGCGATGACGGACGAGCGATCCAAGGGTTGATCCAGATCGACGCGGCTATCAATCCCGGCAACTCTGGTGGGCCACTAATCGACAGTGCGGGTCGCCTCATCGGCATCAATACGGCGATCTACAGCCCATCGGGATCAAGCGCTGGCATCGGTTTCGCTGTTCCGATTGACACAATCAACCGCGTGGTTCCGCAACTAGTCGCGACGGGGTCATATGCGCCACCTCAACTTGGCATCCGCTTCGACCCGCGGGGCGACGCATTTCTTTCCCAAGCGGGCCAAGAAGGGGTTCTTATTCTTGATGTCGTTCCTAACACCGCAGCGGCACGCGCTCGATTACGTCCTACGCAGGTCACCTCCGACGGACGCATCGCGCTTGGTGATGTAATAGTCTCGTTGAATGGCGAACCCATCGAAGACAGCTCGGAACTCCAAGAGGCGCTGGACCGCCACTCGGTTGGCGAGACGATAGAGTTGGGGGTCATCAGAGAGGGCGAACGAATAGCTGTCTCCGTTACTCTAACGTCGTGACTTGAGCCTTGCAGATGATACGGATTCGGTGTCAGAGCAACGCTTCAATCGCGTTGATGCCCAGTTCCCCGCCTTCGGTGTGACGTAAGCCGAGATCAGCGCACCCAACGCTGTCATTCGGAAGAACCGCCCCAAAAGTATAGAGACAAATCCCGCAAACACGAACGCGACATCTCTGAGCGGTCCGCCAAGATGCCCGCAGATCACAGCTGGCCACCCCCCACGTCGGAACGCGCAACGAACGAAGCGTAGATGCTTGACCCGGCACCGCATGATCCGGACTCGCGGCAAGCTCGGTCCGTAGAGGGGAGAGTGCTGTGCAGGGTTTTCCCAAGATTAGCCGATCCGACAGATTTCCGCAGTCTGCGCAGGCGCCGGATGATGATCCTGGAACTTGTCACCTTGTTCCGCAAGAAACTCCAGCACCTCTCTTTCGATCCTTCTACCCGCCTCAACTTCATCCATCATGTGTTCGACGTGACCGATCAGGTCGTCCCGACGCATTCCTATCAAGGCGAGGCGCCGGTCTGAAAGCCGCGCCAGTGCGGCGACGATCGCAGCAAGATCCCGGTCGAGCTGCCATTGCCGAATTGTCTGGCGGCAACGTCCTACAAGGCCGATTCTCGCAGACGCCGCATACACGAGCTCGGCGGGTCCGTGGTCGGAATGCATCAGGGTCATCTCGAATTCCTCCTGTGTGATGTTTGACGCCGGTCGCCCTTCAGACGACCAGCACGTTTACAACTTCTTCGAGTTGCAGGATCGCACGTTTCATGTAGAAGCCCTGCAGCATCAGGTGATTGGCGAAGATGCTGCGATCGCTGTCGGCATTCAGGACAAACAGCGGCTGCAACTGTGATCCCTTGCGCAGGTCTTCCAGCGCCTGGGCCCACCCGAGCCCGAGGGTCCGCTCCCCGATCAGCCCCTCGAAATCCGCGCCGAGGCTGTTGAGGATCATGTAATATGCGTAGAGCATGCCCTTGTTCTGATAGAACAGGTCGTCGGCGGAGGTGTCGATGAACCGGCGATCCACGCTCGTCACGCGATCAATCAGGGCTGCCTGCGACGCGAGATCGACCGACATCTGACGAAGAGTCGTGGCAAGCGCGTCAGCGCGAAGCTCGAAAACGGCCTGGCCGGAGGCTACCCGCTCATTGTACCTTTGCAGTAGCATCACCGCAGACCGGTACTGCTCCTCGCTCGTCGCGGTCGGCAGCCAAGAGGTGTCCGGGTCGATTATCCAGACATCCGCCGGGAACTGCAGAAGGCCGGCAGCCCTTTCGAGATCGCCATCGTTTGCACCGGCGCCCCTTATACGTCCGATCTGGTCGAGCAGTTCGATAGTAAACCAGCTCGTGGCCCGCATGACGCCGCGTTGGAAGTTCGGCATGTTGTCCAGCGGCGCTGTTGGAAAGAACCAGGGGTCGTTCGGCGTCCATCCATGGTCGTTGATCTCCCGATCAATCAGACCGGCCGCCATAGCGACTGCCGCACTGCTACCTTCGGGAGCATTCGCAGGCACAAACTCAACATTGGCGTCGATCTCGTGCATCATCGGTGCGAGCACCGTCCACTTCACGGTTGTCGACAACACCATCGCAACAACAACAAGCTTGAGCAGCCGACGACCGATCGGAGAGCGCAGTCGAGCCCAAAACGATCTACGGGTCTTCATTTCACCGAGCCCTGGTTCGACCATCGTCAGCGCGAAGCTTGAGCCTATTCCGCCAGAAGCGGCGTAACTTGAAGTTGTCATATTCGCCTCCATCTGAATGCACAAAGAACGCCCGCAGTCTGGATTTCATCCGGCACATTCGTCTTCAGTCCGGGAAAAAAGTTGGGATGAAAACGCTCTGTCGCGCGTTTGCCGCAGAGTTGGTCAGAAAGGAGTGCCGATGAGACAAGACAACGACATGGGCGCGCAGGTGCACGAACACGTAGGTAGTCTACGTCGCTATGCGCTTGTCTTGACGCGCAATCCGGATTCGGCCGAGGATCTCGTTCAGGAAACCCTGACCAAGGCAATTGCGGCTGCCCACCAATGGGAACCGGGCACGGACTTGCGTGTCTGGCTATTCAGGATCCTGCACAACACACACATCAGCGACATGCGCAAGCTGCAAGTACGCGAGCGCGCGAAACCAGACCTGCCGGAACCAGTCACCACACCCGACCCGACCCTTCGGATCGAGGTGCAGGAGGTGCTTGATGCGCTCGACCAGCTTCCGTCTGAACAGAGGCAGCCGATCATCCTCATCGCAGTGGAAGGTATGAGTTATGCTGAGGCTGCTGAGGCGCTCAACATCCCGGCCGGCACGTTGTATAGCCGCCTTGGCAGAGGCCGAGCCGCACTCCGTGAGATGATGGACGGAAAGAAGAGATCGAAACTTCGGGTCGTCGGCTGAAGGATATCAGGAAATGACCGTTATCAATGAAGATCAACTGTATCACTACATCGACGGCGAGCTAGGCCCGGATGAGGCAGCCGAATTGGAAGCGCGTATGGACGGCGATCCTGACCTCCGCGCTCAGTTTGATGCACTCGCTCAGCAAAACAATCTCATCAAGGAAGCCGCGAGTCATTTGGCTCATGGGCCGGCGAATCTCAGGACTGCCGCTCTGGAACAGCAATTGACCGAGTCCTTGGGCAAACGCAGCCGTGGGCCATCCCGCGTCATTGTTGTTCCGCAATGGCCGATGCAGCTGGCCGCCGCCTGTGCCCTTGTGGCATTTGGCTGGTGGGGCCATAGTCAAACGGAACCCGCGTCCTTTGGCTTTCCGGAATATGTGCAGGACGCCGTTGGAGCGCATTCGGTTTTCGCATCAGACAATGAGTATGCAGTGGAGTTTGCGGCTGCGGCACTTCCAGATGCATTGGAATGGCTGTCGACCAGGTTCGGTGTTTCGTATCCCCAGCCGGACCTTTCATCGCTCGGCATCGAACTTGTGGGAGCGCGCGTAATGAGTTCGCGGGCAGAACCGCTCGTGCAGTATGTGTATGAGGGGCGTTCGGGAGAGCGACTATCGCTCGTTCTGACGAGGCATCCGCAGGGCGAACCGCTGATGGATATCGAGGTCGTGGAGTATCCCGATAGCCAGGTCGGATACTGGCGTCATGCTGACTTCGACTATGCAGTTATCTCTGAGGCCGGATCAATCGACCCGCTATTGGTTGCAGGACTCTTGTCACCTTAAGCACTGAAATGCACTAAGGGAAGAAGGGTTCGGAATAGTTGGGCGCCGCGATGGCCGACTATTTCTCTTCGACAGCCCAGATAGTCGGCAGAACAACCCACTCAATCCGGAATCTCTCCTCTCTCGGGATGAATTGCTCTCCACAAACGTTCTTTGGTTGTGATTGCTGTGAGTGGCCCGATCGCCTGCGCCGCATTTCACCTGGACCAGAAACAGCCTTGGAGGACACCCGATCATGAAGAACATCGTGTCTAAACAAAATCGTCCCGCGCTGCTCGCACTTGTCGTGGGCGCCTTTGTGGGGATTTCTCCCTTATTCATCGCCCTGACACCCGAGACGACGTTCATCGCACTTCTTCTCGGCATGCTTACTGCCATGATCGCGGTGAAGCGCCTTCTTCGCCCGGGCTCCTATGACCCGCTTGGGTTCATCGCACTTGGCGCGCTGATCGCAATTGCGCCATTCATACCGCTTGCGGGAGTTGAATGGATCAAATTCGCCGCTGGCGCACTCGTCGTGATGGCGGGTATCTGGTACTATGTTTCAGGGACTCCAAATCCACCGCCGAGCGAGGAGGCCAACAGGGAGGGAGCTGCTCCCCAGCCGTAACCTTGTGACGACTCCAGAGATATCCTGCCAATTGATCAATCGGGCCGCACATCTCAGCGGCCCGGTTTCTTCTATCAACACCCGAGCTATTTCCAGGTATTTCCGATTCACCTCGCGAAAAAACAAAATCATGTGGGATGAGATCACGTTCAATCGCGTTCTTGTGTCAGATGCGGGCGCAATGACCTCGAGACGGGAAGTCCTGCTCCTGCGCATTTTAGAGAGAGGTCCGGGCCCCTCTGGCAACCGACGGCAGCCGGTTGTGATGTCGGACTGACGATCACAGCGACATCTCGCTGCCGTTGAGGTCCGAAGAAAGATGCGGGGCGAGCAAGCGTTCAAGCGAACACCGGTCGCGAGCACTATTCCAAGTGCTGGCAGCTCGCCCACAACCGAAGAAGCGGTCGCGAGCGATCCTAAGGCAGGTAGCAAGGCCAGAGGCCGGACCCGCCGCTTTGTCATAACAGGCGTTGCCCTCGCGGTCACCTGGTGGGTGCTGAACCCGGGCGACACGGCAAGCTGGGTGATCGGCGGGCCCGCCGTCATCGTGGCGGCGGCGAGCACACTACTGTTTCCCACGACGCCTTCTTACTCTCGATCGTTCACTGCCACAGTGCGGTTTGCCGGGTACTTTGGCTGGCAGTCCGTGGTCGGTGCAACCGATGTGGCGCTAAAGGCGCTTAACCCGTTCTTCCAGCCAGAACCGGCCTTCATCGAGTGGTGCACCAGACTGCCCGAAGGCGCGCCACGACAGCTCCTGGCCAACGCGATCACGCTTCTGCCGGGGACACTCACGGCACGGCTCGAAGATGATCGACTGACCATTCACCTTCTGGACAGTACCGCCGAACCTGGCCTTGGAGAGATCGAAGACAGGATCGCGGCTCTATTCCGAGTTCACGAAAAAGGTGCACCATGATCCTAAGCTTCATTGCAACCTTCCTTCTGTTGGTAGCTCTCGGTGGCCTCGTCCGGGTGATAAAAGGGCCCACGGCAGCGGACCGGATGCTCGCTGCCCAACTTACGGGCAGCACGACCGTTGCGATCCTCGTGGTGCTTTCGGTCGCCCTCGATCGGCCTGCATTCGCCGACGTTGCGTTGGTCTTCGCCATCCTCGCGGCGATCGCGCTTGTGACATTCGTGGCGAATGCCAGAGGAGATAACGAGAAATGAGCTGGGAAGAGATCCCGGGCACCGCGCTGATCGTCGCCGGTTGCTTCTATTTTCTCGCCGGGACAGTCGGGCTCTTGCGTTTCCCGGATGTCTACTCACGGCTTCATGCGCTGACCAAGGCCGACAATCTGGGACTTGCACTGGTTCTGACCGGTGCCGGGCTCATCGCTGCGGATGCGTTTATCGTCGGCAAGCTGCTGCTGATCTGGCTACTCGTAGCTCTGGCAAGCGCCACGGGCGGGCATCTCATCGCCCGTCATGCATTGGAGGACGAGCAATGACCGATCCTTTGATCGTCTTCGACATCGTGCTCGCTGCCGGGATTATCTGGATGGCTTGGACAAGCCTCGCGTCGGCTGAGTCTTTTCGTATGATTGTTGCCTTCATGGCCTTCGGCATTCTGGTCGCGCTGGCCTGGGCTCGGCTCAATGCGCCTGACGTCGCCTTGGCCGAAGCGGCCGTCGGGGCCGGCGTCACCGGTGCGCTCTTTCTCCGCACGATCGGACTCTTGCGTCGACCGGAACAACCAGAGACGGCTGGCTGGGGTCTCCGGGTTTCCGCCGCGGTTCTCGCAGCGACGGTGGCCGTGGCGCTCAGCGCCGCGCTTGTCGCGTTTCCACGCTCTGCTGACGGCTACGACGCGCTGGTTGCGGTCAATCTGGATGAAAGCGGAGTGACGAACCCCGTGACTGCCGTGCTATTGAACTTCCGCGCCTATGACACTCTTCTCGAAGTCGTCGTATTGTTGGCGGCCCTTCTTGCGGTAATCATGATTGGTGCGCGGCAGGGTTATGTGCATCGAGGGCTCGGACCGCTTTTCGAACCATTCGCGCGCTTGGTCGTCCCGCTGTCCATCGTGACCGCCGCCTATCTTCTATGGCTCGGGTCCTCGCGGCCGGGTGGAGCATTCCAGGCCGGCGCGGTGCTGGCCGCGGGTCTGAGCGTGCTGCTCATGGGGCGTGTCTACATCCCTCGGCACTTCCACATCGTGTTGCTTCGATGGCTGGCCATGGGCGGACTCATTGTTTTCGCAGGTGCCGCCGTGGGCACGCTCATTCTTACGGGTGGGCTGCTGCAGTATCCCGAGGGCATGGACAAGATCTGGATCGTGGGTATCGAAACCGCTCTCACAGTTTCGATCGGCGTCGTGCTCGCGGTGTTGTTCCACGGGGGATTGCCGAAAGGAGGCGAAGGATGAGTGGTGATGTGGTTTTTGCAGTGACCGGCGCCCTCCTTGTGGGCATCGGTCTCTATCGGATCGCTGTATCGACCGGGCTAGTACGTCGGCTGGTTGCGATCAATGTCCTTTCTGCCGGAGTGGGCTCGGTGCTGATCGCCTCTGCCTATCGCGGGCCGGAGGTTGCGCCGGATGCTGTCCCGCAGGCCTTCGTGCTGACAGGCATCGTCGTCATCGTCGCGATGACAGCGGTGGGACTCGTGCTTGTTCGCCGCATCGACGAAGCGGAGACGGAAAACGATGACTGAACTCTTACCGTCCAAAGTCGACGGAGCTATTTGGATCGCAGCGCTGGTCTTCGGTCCCCTCTTTGCGGCTGTGGCATCCGCCTTCGTTCCGCGCGCCGCACGCGCTATTGGCATTCTGGGCACCTTTCTGACCGCTGTTGCCGCGACAGGGTTGATTGCCGCGCTGAGCGCCGGGCCCGTCGAGGTTGTACTCGGCGGCTGGGCTTCGCCGCTCGGTATCACGCTCAGGGCCGATGGTTTCGCCGCGCTGATGATCGCGATGACGGCGGGCGTGGGCCTTGCCGTGAGCCTTTACGCCGACGCGATTTTCGGCAACACCACACAATGTCGGCAGGGTGGTGCTCATGCACAGCTAGCCATTCACTACTGGCCGATCTGGCTCACACTCATCTGCGGCATGAATGCACTCTTTCTGTCGCAGGACGTGTTCAACCTCTACGTGGCGATCGAGATCGTCAGCCTAACGGCCGTGGCACTTGCTGCGCTCGGCGGCAAGCCCGCAGCGCTGCGGGCCGCTCTTGGCTATCTTCTAGCAGGTCTTGCCGGCAGCGCTCTCTTCCTGCTGGGTATAGGCTTTCTGTATGTGGCCTATGGTCGGGTCGATCTTGCTGTCATAACCTCGCCCGAGCACAGCGCAACCGGTCTGCTGGCACTGCTGCTGCTCATGGCAGGACTTGCCGTGAAGGCGGCTCTGTTTCCTTTGCATTTCTGGATGCCGGCCGCGCATTCCAGCGCACTTACCCCCGCCAGCGCCTTGCTGTCGGCGCTGGTGGTCAAAGCCGCGCTCTATATCGCGATCCGGCTTTGGGTGTCGGTCGGGCCGCAGCTCGGCATGGCGGGTATCGTTATCGGTGCGATGGGAGCAATCGCCATCGTCTGGGGATCGGTACAGGCGCTGAGGGCGCGGCGACTGAAGATACTTGTCGCCTATTCAACCGTCGCGCAGGTCGGATTGATCTCGCTTGCGTTCGCAATCGCCGGGCGCGAGGAGGCCGGTTTCGCCTGGCAGGGCGCGGCTATCCTAATGCTGGCCCATGCGGTTGCCAAGGCAGCGATGTTTCTCGCCGTGGGCCGCATGGCCGACATCATGGGACATGACAGGATCGCTGGCTTGAACCGCGCCGGAAGCGCGGCCGCACCCGCTATCCTGGCCTTTGCTATCGCGGCGGTCAGTCTGATCGGATTGCCGCCCTCTGCGGGTTTTGTCGGCAAATGGCTGCTACTGCAGGGAATGCTCACCGCTGAGGCTTGGCTATGGCTCGGCGTGCTTGTCGGTAGCACGGCGCTCAGCGCGTCTTATCTCTGGCGCGTCGTCTCCCGCAGTTTGCAATCCACCCGGACTGTTGTCGGTCCAGAAAAGACTTGGCACCGAGGTGATGCCATCGCGCTTGGCCTTGTCGCGTTTTCCATACTCCTTGGCCTCGGCGCTGCAGGGCCGCTCGGCCTTCTTGAGGTGGGCGGGGGCCTGACGACCATGACCGAAGGAGTCGACCGTCCCGAAACATTGGATGCTGCATCATGATCGAAGACTTCCTGCCGCTTTTCATCCTGCTAACGTCGCTGACGATTGCACCGGTGATCCTTCTGCTTCCCGAGCGCGCCGCACGTCTTCGGACAGGCATCAACATCGGAGCTGCGCTTCTGAAGGTTGGGCTTGTGATCTGGCTTGCACGCGCTGTCGCAGGCGGTGCCGAGTTCGAAAACCGCCTGACCATTCTGCCCGGCCTCGACCTCGTGCTCCAGGCCGATGCGCTCTCGATCCTGTTCCTGACATTGTCCGCGGTCCTCTGGCTGCTGACCACGATCTACGCCGTCGGATACCTTGAGGCTGGAGATCACCGCAGCCGGTTCTTTGGTTTCTTCAGCCTCTGCGTCGCTGCAACAGTCGGCATCGCGATGTCGGGCAACCTGTTCACGTTTCTGATCTTCTTCGAGGCGCTGACGCTCGCCACCTATCCGCTCGTCGTGCATCGGGGCAGTGCAGAGGCCCATCGCGCCGGGCGCAAGTACCTTTTCTACACGCTGGGCGGGGGGCTCGTGCTGACGGTCGGAGTTGTCTGGCTCCACACTATCGCGGGAAACGCGCCATTCACGCCGCGGGGCGTGCTGTCGGGCGTCGTCCAGGGCAACGAGATCGCGCTCACGATCATTTTTGTCCTGCTTGTCGCCGGTGTCGGCGTGAAAGCGGCCTTGGTCCCGCTGCATTCCTGGTTGCCCCTCTCCATGGTAGCGCCGGCACCGGTCAGCGCACTTCTGCACGCCGTTGCTGTGGTGAAGGCGGGAGCGTTCGGGATCATGCGTATCGTTTATGATGTCTACGGCGTGAACCTGACAAAGGATCTTGGGTTTGCAACGCCGCTCGCAGCAGCTGCGGCAACCACGATTGTATACGGCTCGATCCGGGCTCTGGGGCAGGATGATCTCAAGCGTCGGCTCGCCTACTCGACTGTGAGCCAAGTGTCCTACATCACCCTCGGCGTCGCGGTGATCTCACCTCTGGCGGCGGTCGGCGGGCTGGCGCATCTGATCCATCAGGGTCTGATGAAGATCACCATGTTCCTCTGTGCAGGGAATTTCGCTGAGGAGCGGGGCATCAAGAGAATCAGCCAAATGGATGGGCTCGGCTACCTGATGCCCGGCACTATGGTACCATTCACGATCGCTGTCTTCGGCATGATCGGCATCCCCCCGCTCGCCGGTTTCGTCAGCAAGTGGTACCTCGTCGCCGGAGGGATCGAGGCGGGCGACACCTGGGTCATCTCCGTGCTCCTCCTATCCAGCTTGCTCAATGCCTGCTATTTCCTGCCGATCCTCCACCGGGCCTGGTTCCGGCCGATTCCGGAAGAAATCCCGCCGATATCCCGGCGACTGGGCTGGATGCTTCTCATACCTCCCGTCGCCACCGGCGCCCTCGTCGTTCTCGCAGGCCTTTTGGCCAATGCGCCCTTCACTCCGCTCGGCTGGACCGAGTTCATTGTTCGGATGGAGTACTCATGACTACCCCTCTGCTGTTGATCCTCGTTTCGGCCGTGCCGCTGGCGCTGACCTTCGCCTTCGCGATACGCCCGCTGAGACCGCTTGCGATGGCGGTGCTGCCCCTTGCGCCGTTGCTGGCGCTGGTGGTCGCATTGTCCGCGCCAATGACGGTGAACCTGCCCTGGCTTGGCCTCGGTGCCCGGTTTGAGACCGTCGGGCTGCGCGCAGACTTTCTCCTCTTCACAACACTCCTTTGGTCGACCGCCGGTGCGGCGGCGATGATCTATATTCGGGATCACCCGTACCGATCCCGGTTCTGTGTTTTGTTTCTTCTGTCGATGGCAGGAAATCTGGGGCTTGTCGTCGCCGCGGATGCGATGTCCTTCTATGCCTTCTTCGCGATGATGAGCCTCGCCTCCTGGGGGCTCGTGCTTCACGAACGAACCGAGTTCTCGCGCTTTGCGGGCCGAACCTATATCGCTTTTGCGGTTGCCGGAGAGCTTGCGCTCTTCGCCGGCTTCGCATTGGCAGCTGCCTCGGCCGGATCAACGCTCCTGGTCGAGATGGCCGTGGCGGATCAGCCTTGGCTCGCCACGGCCCTCATTCTTCTTGGCTTCGGCATCAAACTGGGTGTTGTGCCACTGCATCTATGGCTGCCTTTGGCCCATGCGGCCGCTCCGGCTCCGGCAAGCGCCGTTCTCAGCGGGGCGATGATCAAGGCGGGTCTCTTCGGAATGGCGGTTGTGTTACCGCTCGGGCTTGTCGCGCTTCCCGGTCCGGCGATCGCCCTCATCGTCTGCGGGGCGCTGTCGATCCTTGTTGCCGTGCTGATCGGTGTGACGCAAACCAACCCGAAGGCGGTTCTTGCCTATTCGAGCGTTGGTCAAATGGGACTGGTCGCAACGGCTATAGGCGTCGCTCTGGCAGCGCCAGCGGCCTGGCCCGCGATCGGGACGGCTCTCGCTCTGTTCGCGGCACATCACGCCTTCGCCAAGGCGGCACTCTTCCTCGGTGTGCCTGCGTTCTGGAGCATGCGCAGCGCGCACCAGCGCATCTTGGTTCTGACGGCGCTGGCCTTGGCGGCGGCGGCACTCGCTGCCGCCCCGTGGACAAGTGGCGCACTGGCGAAATCCGAGGTTTCCGCCGCACTGGCCGCCGGCCCTGAAGACTGGTCGGTATGGCTCTATCCTATCCTAGTTGCAGGTAGCACCGGCACCACGCTCCTCATGACCCGTTTCCTTGTCCTGCTTGCCCGCCAGCCTGAGAAGACAACTATGTCACGTGCGCTTGCTCTCCCATGGGCGGCGACGGTGGTCCTCGCGGGTGCGGGACTGTGGCTCTTCCCGTTCGAGGCAGGGCCGCTCCCAACAGATCCACTGTCGGACCTCATGCCGGTTGCGGTGGGTCTGGCTCTAGCAGCCATCGTCCTGGCGCTGCTTCGGATTGGCGGTATTCGGGCCGGTGAAATCCCACCCGGAGAGATCCTTGCACTTTTCTATCGCGGATCGAGTCGGCAGTCGGCCATCGCTTCACTGCAACTTCAGCAGTTGAACCAAAGCAACCGAGCGTTGCTGACACGCAGAATTCCTGAAATCGGACGCTACGGAGGGTTCGCACTGCTCTGTGTGGCAGCCACTCTGATCGTTGTCGGGCTGGTACCACTTGAGCCGACACTCATCGGAGGGTGATCGGTCGGGAGGTGCGGCTCGGTGCAGGCCATGTTTCTTTGCTGAGGCTCTGTGCCGAGATTGCCTGTCAGCATCCTTGAGCCTACGGTCCACCCGTGGAAACTGATCTTGAACCATTCTTCGCGCTGATTGAGGCCTTGGGTATCGGGCTGCTCATCGGAATAGAGCGTGAACGAAGCACGCAGAACACAGGTAATGATCCGTCGGCTGGCGTGCGCACGTTCGCGCTGGCGTCGCTTATCGGCGCGATCAGCATGATCGGGGGCGGGGTGCCGCTATTGATCGTCGCCATAGCCACCGTCGCGGCACTGCGCGCTGTGCTGGTGGTGCAGCAAGGCGACTTCAACATCGGAATGACGACGAGTTTGGCGCTCATCGCGGTCGTACTGTTGGGAGCAATCGCCACGGAAACCGCTCTCCTGGCGGCAGGGCTTGGTGTGGTCATCGCGTCCCTTCTGGCCGCACGCGATGCGTTACGAGGGTTCAGCCGGGAGATTCTGACCGCCGCCGAGTTGCGCGGGGGACTAATCCTCGGTGTGGCAATACTCGTCATTCTGCCGGTCTTGCCCAACCTTGCTATCGGCCCGGGCGGTGCGCTAAATCCACGTTCGCTCTTTGTCATTATCGTAGTTGTGATGTTGATTGGTGCCGCGGGCCACATCGCAACGCGAGTCGTCGGTCCTAGGTTCGGGCTGCCGATTAGCGGCTTCCTTTCAGGTTTCGCATCCAGCACCGCGACGATCGCCGTCCTCGGGCGGCGCGCCGGCGAAAACCCTGGCGACGCCAACAGCGCCGCGACCGGAGCGACGCTTTCGTCGCTCTCATCACTTGCTCAGATCGCGATAATCCTGTTGATCGTTAGCCCAGCCATGTTCACCGCAGGGCTGCCGATGCTCCTTGGGATTGGCCTCGTGGCAGGGCTGCATGGGATGGTGAGCCTCTTCTTCGCGCTAAAGGATGACGCCGCGCGGGTTCCTTGGGAGTTGCCATCTCAGATCTTCTCCGTTCGAAACTCGGTAGGGTTCGCGCTTATCGTGGCGATGGTGATGCTGGTATCTGCGACCTTCAACGACTTTCTCGGCGGTGCGGGAATCCTCGCGACCGTAGCACTTGCTGGATTGGTGAGCACGAACTCAGCGGCCGTAGCACTTGCCTCACTTGTCGCGGCGGAGCAAATCCAAGCCGTCGACGGGATTCTGCCTCTGGCCGCTGCTTTGACTGCAAATACGTTCATCCGTATGGGAGTGGCGCTTAGAAGCCCAGAACGCAGCTTCCGCATTACCGTCGCCGGCGGGCTTGTAGTCCAGCTTTCGGCGCTGTGGTTTGCCTGGTGGCTGAGTGACGATCCCCCATTGTGGGTCGTTGATCTACTTCGCTTAGTCCGCCTTTAGTCAACCGGTAATGGCTGAAACAGGGCTGCCTTTGAGCACCTCGATCGCTAATGAAAAAAGCTGCTTCTCTGCACGCTGGACAGCACCAGACGCATATTGGTTAGTTGCAATCTCTGGTCACCATCTGATCGTCAGGCAGTTGCGTCTTGCAGAGTTCCGCGACGTACAAGTCGGTCTCCGACAGAACAGCGTTTTCGAAGACCGCGCCCTCCAAGTCGGCGTCTTGGAAGGACACATTCCGAAGATGGGTCTCCACAAAACTCGCGCCCTGCAGGTTTGCGCCCTCGAAGCTTAAACCATCGAGTGTCGCTCCATCGAAAACGGCAATCGACATGGACGCTCGATCGAAACGCACACCGGTCAACTCCGCTCCCGTGAAATCAATGCCCGCCAGCCTGGCATCCGAATAATCAGCGTCATGGATCACACAGCCAGAGCAGTCTCCGAGCATCCGCATCTCACCTGAGTGGTGATCGCCTTCATCCGCAATGGTCGATTGAGCCCCCGTCACAAACGCGGTCAAGAGAACGACACCTCGCATTAGAGGAAACATGGCGGTTCATCCTTTACTACAAAGGCCATTCGATACAAGGCGCTGTCGTCCGCATCGATATGGGATTGAGACGACAAACCTTTCAAGTACGTCCAAGGCACATTCCGTCGGGCACACTGTGATTGGGCTTAGGTTTCGACGTCGCGCTACAGGTTCTCTGAGGGCCGCAAAGTGGAATCGCTTTGGGTCTTCTCAGAAACCGCGTCGAGACCGTCCAGCGCCAAGTCACTCTTGGGAGAGCAAGCCGGTCCGGGTTGCCAGTGTCTGTGTCGTCCCAGAAGCGCGCTCTGAAGGCAGATGAACGCGACAACATCATACACGCCGAAAACGTCGGGATGAATAACGCACTTCGCACGTTCTTGTCCTTGATCGCGCAAGGCTGCATCCGCAACCGGCGGCCCGATGATCACCTCGGCAGAGGCAAAAACCGAGAGAGGAGAAAACGATGCACCAGGATCGAATGATAGCACCAGCCGCGCCCGCAACACCTATTGCGGAGAAAACCAGAGCTGGGATCGCTCAGACCCGCCAGGGTTTTACGCTGCGCCGTTATCGCGTCACAAACTTCCGCTCGGTTACTGATTCCGGCTACCTCGATCTCGATCACGTTACCGCGCTAATCGGCGTGAATGAGTCGGGCAAGACGAACCTGCTCCTGCCTCTCTGGAAGATGAACCCGGCCGGTGGAGGCAGCATTGACCCTACATCGGACTTCCCCAAGGCGCTTTTCGGAACAATTCGCGCCAACCCACGGGACTTTCAGTTCGTGACGGCCGAGTTCGACACTGGCAGCGAAGCCCGTACACTGGCTGAACTGGCCAAGATCCCAGTCGAAGCTGCCGCGACCGTATGCATCGGTCGCAGCTATGACGGAAGCTACACCGTCAGCTTTCCACTTCATCTCCCGCGCAAGAACGATGATCGCGCCGCCGTTTCGCAGGCCATCGGAGCAGCAGGTCGGGCGATTTCCGCCACCACACCCCCAGACACCCAGACCGAATTGCACGCTGCTGCGGTTGCACTGCTCCGGGAGATGAGCTCGGACCTCAATGGCCTCTCTCAATTATCGGCCAACGATCTGATCCGACTTCGCGACCGGGTCGCGGCGCTGATCCCGGCAGATCCGCCGGCTACCTCGGTCGTCGTCGCAGAGCTTCGCAAGCTTCGGAAAGACCTGGGCAAACGGATGGCCGGTGTCCTGGCACCCGATCCCGGCCAAATCGACACCGTGCGCGATGCCGTCCTCTCCCGGATGCCCGCATTCGTCTACTACTCGAACTACGGAAACCTCGACTCCGAAATCTACCTGCCGCATGTTGTTGAGAACATGGCGCGGACCGATCTTGGTGCCAAAGAGGCGGCCAAGGCGCGAACACTACGCGTTCTGTTCGGCTTTGTCGGCCTCGAAGCGGAGGAAGTTCTGCAACTGGGCCGCGACTTTCGCGATATCCGCGATGAAGCAGAGGCACAAATCCTCGCCTCCGGAGGAAAGACCGGCCTCATGATTAACATCTTCCAGCGGTCGCATGACCTGCAGAACGGGCCCAACGCACAAGTGCTCGCCGACATCGCCGAAGCGAAGAGAACCCGCTCGATCCTGCTCCAGTCGGCGAGCACCAAACTCACGGCGCATTTTGCAGAGTGGTGGAAACAGGGCGACTACCGCTTCCGTTTCGAAGCCGATGGCAACCATTTCCGTATCTGGGTCGCCGACTCTCGCCGTCCGCAGGAGGTCGAGCTGGAGAACCGATCAACCGGCCTGCAATGGTTCCTCAGCTTTTTCCTCGTGTTCCTGCACGAGAGCCGCGGCGAACATCACAACGCCGTGCTGTTGCTTGACGAACCGGGCCATTCGTTGCATCCGCTGGCGCAGCGCGATCTGTCGGCCTTTTTCGACGGGCTCGCCAAAACGAACCAGATCGTCTATACGACGCATTCGCCGTTCCTCGTAGATGCGGACCGCCTTGAACGCGCGCGCAAAGTCTTCGTTGAGGGAGATGGCTCGACGCGGGTCAGCGGCGATCTGGGCGTAGCAGAGGGCTCCGATAGCAAGCGCGGCGCCGGTTTCGCTGTGCGTGCCGCCCTCAATATTGCGGTGGCAGAAGCCGTACTTGGGGGTGCGCGACCCGTGCTTGTTGGGAACCGGGCCGATCAGATCTATCTTTCCGCGATGAAGACGCTCCTTGTGGCTGCTGGCCGATTGCGACCGCAGCGTGAGATCATCTTCGCGCCGGCCACAGGGCCGCGTGTGATGCAGACCATGGCTGCGCTGCTTGCGGGCGAGGATACCGGCCTACCCACTGTTGTCTTTGATGGGACCAGAGATGGCCGAACGCAGGCAAAGGAACTCCTGGCAACCACTCACGCCAACTTTCCGGAACGCATTGTTTGTCTGGACGATGTCACCGAGTTTGACGGGACGCAGATCGAGGATGTCGTCGGCTTCGATCTCGTCGCACCGTTGGTGGATCGGGTCGAGCGACGGCCGGATCGTCTCTTTGTGGACTACGCTGTCTCGGGCGTTCCACTGGTCGCTCAGGTCGAAGCATGGGTGGCCGAAGAAGGTATCCCGCTTGATCCAGACTGGAGGTTCCAACTCGCCAATCGTGTCCGCGCTCGCCTCCTTCTCACTGATGCGAAAAAGCTGTCCGGTTTCCCTGTTCAGAGTTGGGAGCACTTGATGGGCAGGCTGATCTCGTGTGGCGAAGAGGGATCGCAAGAGCACAATGCCGTTCGTTGTGGTCGGTTGCTGTGATACCCCCGCTCGGCTGGATCGGGCAAAACAAAAATCCAGCCGAGGCCTTTCTCGTAGTCGACTCAATGGCTACCAGCCCTTCAGAAGATCGGCAGCGAGAACTCAATCCAGGTTCGATAAGGCGTCGCATCGCCAATCCGCCGAGGGTCGGGTCATGCCTGTGGGGCACATTTGTTTTGCCACTGTTTTTGGCTTTCGCAACGTCGCAAAAGCAAACAAGATAAAATCGGGTGGAATCGGAGAGCGATGCGAGGTCATTCCGGTCGAGCGCGTGGTTGACCAACGCACAGGAATCCGTTGCACAAATCTGGTGCTGGTCGAGATTACCCCTTCCCGGACAGACTTATCCCACAGCCTCGGTCACCGGGCTGCCGAACTCCAGGACGGCGACCTGGCGGTCGAAGTCCCTTGTCGTGTCAGCGAGTAATACGAAATGTTCCGGCAGGTTGTCGTCCATGACCAGGTCGAAGCCGAGATAGTCCGATGTCTGGCCTGGCGTGATGTCCGTTCGCATCGGCAGCCCGGCGGCATTCACCCTGAGGTGGATCTTGGTCGTGAAGCCACCTTTCGAACGGCCAAAACCCTGTCGTGGAGTCCCCCTTTAGCGCCCGCTGCCTGATAATGGGCGCGAACAACAGTGCTGTCGACCATTTGAAGGGCGTCAGGGACGAGCCGGCTCTCGGTCAGCGCCTCCAAAATCAGTTCCCAGAGACCAACCAGTGTCCAGCGCCGAAACTGCCGATAGACACTTGACCATTTCCCAAATTCCTCGGGCAAGTCCCGCCAAGGCGCCCCAGTGCGGGCAATCCAGAAAATGCCATCAAGAACACGGCGGGGGTTGGTGGGTTTGCGCCCATTCGGCGCGCGGACAGACAAGATGAACGGCTCAAAGAACCCCCACTCCTCGTCCGACATCAGATCTCGTGCCAAGCCGGTCTCCATCGCAGATACCAGCTTGAATCATGCCTATCGCACAGTGTGAACCCCTTTTGTCAACTAGACCTAAGTTACATACTAGGCACTTCTATAAGCACAACGCTGTTTGCGATCCGATGCCATATTTCCTCAAAGATGTCGGCCTCATTGTCGTTTGCGCAGATGGCTGGGTGCCACGCCAAACTGCTCTACAAATGCGCGGGTCATAGCCGCAGCGTTCTTATACCCACATCGCAATGCGATTTCTGTGATGGTCCATTCGGATTGGGTCACGAAGCGTTTTGCAGCGCCCAGTCGCAACCGCCTGTAGACGGCAACAGGCGGTGCGCCCAATTCAAACTGAAACGCCCGAGAGAGTGTCTTCTGCGTCGTGTTGAGTTCTTCGGCCAAGGCATTGATCCGCATCGGGTTTTCAATCGTCGACGTCATCAACGCAACGCAATCCCCGACCAGTTCGGATTTGGGTTTCTTGTTGAGTAGACCCGTTTGGAGTGGCGCTCTTTGGTAGAAAAAGAGCGCGGCAACTTCCAGCCGTATCGCTTCCCCGTGGGTACGCGCGATGAGATCTAGCACGAGTTCAAAGGATGTCGTGGCCCCTCCGCATGTTATCCGATCCTCTGCGATGACATAGTGATCGGTGACAGCTTCTACAGACGCAAACGTCTCAGAAAACGCGATGTATTCGTCCCAGTGGATTGTCGCGTTCAGGCCGTCGAGCAATCCCGCTTGCGCCATTAGCCACGCACCTGTGTCCATACCAACGACAGTGTCGAACCGCTTGGTGGCAGAACGTAGTGCCCGCGAGGTGCGCTGTTCGGCATAACTCCGGACATCGTAACTTGATGCAACAAAGAGAAAATCGCCGCCGGGATGGTTTGCAAGAGTGCTACTTGGCAAAACCGGTAAACCGCTCGAGGATTCTACAGCCTCCCCGTCCAGTGTTACGAAGTCCCAGCGATACGCCTCCCGCATCAAAAACTCATTCGCAGCGCGCAGCGGCTCGACCGCGTTAGCCAAGCAGTGATTGGAGAAACGCGGAAACAGCAATACGGCAACCGTCTGTGTTTTTTCTGTGTTCCCTGCCCAAAAGCGCATGGCTTTTGTCTAAAATCGCATCGTCGCTTCAGTCAAGATTGATAACTGGCATCAGACCAACAAGGGAGCACTGCCGTGAACTTCGGTTTGACTGATGAACAAGACATGATCGTCTCGACCGTCCGCAGCTTTGTGGAAAACGAGATTTACCCGCATGAGGCCAAAGTTGAACGCACCGGCCAAGTGCCCCATGAGCTCGGTGAAGAGATCAAGCAAAAGTGCATCGACCTCGGCTTTTATGCCTGCAACTTTCCCGCGGAAGTGGGCGGCGCAGGCCTGAGTCACTTTGACTTCACGCTTGTCGAGCGTGAATTGGGGCGAGGCTCCATGGCGTTGACGCATTTTTTTGGCCGTCCGCAGAACATCTTGATGGCCTGTAACGCTGAACAACGTGAACAGTACCTTCTGCCGGCAGTGCGCGGTGAACAAATGGATGCGCTGGCAATAACCGAACCAGATGCAGGTTCGGATGTGCGCGGGATGAAATGCTCCGCGGTGCGTGACGGTGGTGATTGGGTGGTCAACGGCTCCAAGCACTTCATTTCCGGTGCCGAGCACGCCGACTTCTTCATCGTCTTTATTGCCACGGGTGTGGACGAAACGCCCAAAGGTCCCAAAAAACGGATCACGACTTTCCTCGTTGATCGCGGAACGCCCGGTTTCGAAGTGCGCGAGGGTTACAACTCGGTCAGTCACAAGGGCTACAAAAACTATATCCTCTACTTCGACAATTGTCGTCTGCCCGACGCACAGGTATTGGGAAAAGTCGATGGCGGTTTCGACATGATGAACGAGTGGCTTTATACCACGCGTCTGACTGTGGCGGCGTTCTGTGTTGGTCGTGCGCGGCGCTGTTTCGACCATGCGGTAGAGTATGCGCTGGAGCGCAAGCAGTTCGGCCAATCCATCGCCAAGTTCCAGGGCGTGAGTTTTCAGGTCGCTGACATGATCACCGAGATCGATGCTGCCGATTGGTTGACCCTGTCCGCTGCCTGGCGCCTGGATCAGGAGATGCCTTCGAATCGCGAGATCGCCAGTGCAAAGCTCTATGCTTCCGAGATGCTCGCCCAGGTCACAGACACAACCCTGCAAATCTATGGCGGCATGGGCCTGATGGATGACTTCCCCATCGAACGGTTCTGGCGTGACGCACGGGTTGAGCGGATCTGGGACGGCACCTCTGAAATTCAGCGCCACATTATCAGCCGCGACCTCTTCCGGCCGCTTGGCGCCTGAGTGGTACGCCTCGACGCCAACCCGATAGTTACAAGACGGTGAGGAATAGTGTCTGACGGTATCTCACGCCTATTACGCCCCCGGTCTATCGCTGTTATCGGCGGAGGAAACTGGTGCGCGAACGTTGTCGAACAGTGCCAGAAGATCGGGTTTTCCGGTGATATCTGGCCTGTTCACCCAAAGCGCGATACCGTGGCCGGTGTCGCTGCCTTTGCCAAGATCGAAGACCTACCAGAGGCGCCCGACGCCGCATTCATTGGCATCAATCGTGACCTGACAATCGAAGCGGTGCAAGCCTTGGCCGAAAAGGGCACCGGCGGGGTTGTTTGCTTTGCATCTGGTTTTCTTGAGGCACAGGCTGAAACGTTTGATGGGGCTAGCAAACAGGAAGAGTTGCTGCAC
The DNA here is from genome assembly GCF_013179285.1 of Roseobacter sp. HKCCD6576-2. Lineage (GTDB taxonomy): Bacteria > Pseudomonadota > Alphaproteobacteria > Rhodobacterales > Rhodobacteraceae > Rhodophyticola > Rhodophyticola oceani. Next base: position 22,117 of record NZ_WVNW01000018.1, read on the forward strand.
GTTGCAGGCGATATGACGGTGCTCGGCCCCAACTGCTACGGTTTTCTGAACTATCTCGACGGGGCTGCTCTTTGGCCTGACCAACATGGTGGGGTGCGAACTGAGTCTGGTGTCGCCATTGTCACACAGTCCTCGAACATCGCCATCAACCTGACTATGCAGAACCGCGGACTTCCTGTCGCCTACGTGGTCACCGCAGGAAATCAAGCCCAAACAGGTCTGTCGGACATCTCTTGCGCGCTGCTGGAAGATCCGCGCGTGACGGCACTTGGCCTGCATATCGAAGGAGTTGACGACCTGCGCGCGTTCGAGCGCATGGCGCAAACGGCTCGGCGTGTGGGCAAACCTATTGTCGCGCTGAAGATTGGGAAATCAGATCAGGCGCAAGCCGCAACGATCTCGCATACTGCATCGCTGGCTGGAAGCGACGCAGGCGCGCGCGCTTTGCTTGATCGGCTCGGCATCGGTCAGGCAGAGTCGCTGCCCACGCTGCTAGAAACCCTGAAGCTGCTTCATATCGCCGGTCCCTTGCTGTCTAACCGGGTGGCCTCCATGTCCTGCTCGGGTGGCGAGGCCAGTCTGATCGCCGATAGCGCGCATGGTAGTGCACTCGTCTTCCCCGCGCTGGATACGGAGCAACAAACGGGCTTGCGGGCCGCGCTCGGCCCAAAGGTCGCGCTGGCCAATCCGCTCGATTATCACACGTATATTTGGGGCGATGAAGATGCGTTGACCCAGACGTTCACCGCGATGATGCAAGGTGACCTCGCCATGGGTTGCGTGGTGCTTGACTTCCCGCGCAGCGACCGTTGCGATGTATCCTCCTGGGAACCCGTTATTGTCGCTGCCGCGCGGGCCAAGAAAGCGACCGGGCGACCTATGGCCATTCTTGCATCGCTGCAGGAGGCTATGCCGGAAGAAGTCAGCCTGCGGCTTGTCGAGTTGGGGATTGTTCCCTTCTCGGGCATGGACGACGCCGTAGCCGCGATGGATATCGCTGCAAAACTGGCCCAAGATGCAGGCGAAGCGCCCCCATTGCTTTTACCGCCCGCACCCGGCTCGGAACGAACGCTGACAGAGGCTGAAGCCAAGCTCGCTCTGTCTGCCCATGGCGTTCGAGTTCCGGGCTCGGCACGGGCTGACAGCGCGCAAGCGGCCGCCGATGCTGCAACCCAGATCGGGTTCCCTATTGTACTCAAAGGCGAAGGGATCGCACACAAGACCGAAGCGGGTGCGGTTGCTCTCAACCTTGATTCAGCGAAAGCGGTGATGACGACGGCCACCGCGATGCCGACAGAGAGCTTCTTGGTCGAGGAAATGATCACGGATACCGTTGCCGAACTTCTTGTGGGTGTCGTTGCTGATCCGCTGCACGGCTATGTGCTGACTTTGGCGGCAGGCGGTGTGCTCACAGAACTTCTCGGAGACTATGTTTCGCTGTTGCTGCCCACGACGCCAGAGGAGATCCGCGCGTCGTTGGACGGTTTGCGTGTGGCGCGGTCGCTCAAAGGGTATCGAGGGAAACCCGGCGCGGACATTGAAGCTATCGTTGATACGGTGCTTGCTCTGCAAGCCTATGTGGCCGCTTCTGCACCGCAAGAGGTGGAAATCAACCCTCTGATGTGCGGCACAGATAAAGCTGTCGCAGCGGATGCACTTATTCGGATCGGAGAATGACATGACCGATACTCCCATCAAGACCGAACGCAACGGATATATACTTGAAGTCACGTTGGACCGCCCCAAAGCCAATGCAATTGATCTGGCCACCAGCCGGATCATGGGCGAAGTGTTCACCAAGTTTCGCGACGATCCTGAACTGCGCGTGGCGATCCTGACGGCTGCTGGTGAAAAGTTCTTTTGCCCCGGCTGGGACCTCAAGGCGGCTGCCGATGGTGACGCTGTGGATGGCAATTACGGCGTTGGTGGTTTCGGCGGCCTGCAAGAGTTGTGCCGGCTCAACAAACCAGTGATCGCAGCGGTTAATGGAATTTGTTGTGGTGGTGGCCTTGAATTGGCGCTGTCGGCGGACATTATCCTGGCCGCCGATCATGCTAGCTTTGCACTGCCCGAGAGCCGCTCGGGCACTGTCGCCGACGCGGCCAGTGTGAAGCTGCCCAAACGCATCCCGTATCACATCGCTATGGAGTTGCTGCTAACCGGGCGTTGGATCGACGCGGACGAAGCCGCACGTTGGGGCATGATCAACCACATCTATCCTGCCGCCGATTTGATGGTTGAAGCGCGCAAGCTTGCGGAACTTCTCGCGTCGGGGCCACCCCTAGTCTACGCCGCAATCAAAGAAGTCGTTCGAGAAGCCGAGGACATGAAGTTCCAAGATGCAATGAACCGCATCACGAAGAGCCAGTTCGAAACAATCGAAACGCTGTATCGTTCGGCAGACCAACTCGAAGGCGCCCGCGCTTTTGCCGAAAAACGTGACCCAGTCTGGAAAGGCAAATAAGATGCCCCTGACGATGAACAAAGAGGTTTTTATCACCTGCGCGGTGACTGGGTCAGGCGGGACGCAGAACCGCAGCCCGCATGTGCCGCGCTCGCCAAAGCAAATAGCCGAAAGCGCGATTGCTGCTGCGAAGGCGGGCGCGGCAGTGGTGCATTGCCACGTCCGCGATCCTGAGACTGGCGCGCCCTCGCGCGATCTCGCACTCTATCGCGAACTCACTGACCGCGTGCGCGACGTGGAGGTGGATGTCGTTCTGAACCTTACGGCCGGCATGGGCGGCGACATCGTCTTTGGCGACGTGGAAAGTCCCTTCCCGGTCAACGCCGCCAGCACCGACATGATCGGCGCGACGGAGCGCGTTGCGCATGTGGCCGAGTGTCTTCCCGAGATTTGCACGCTCGATTGCGGCACGATGAACTTCGCCGAAGCCGACTACGTGATGACCAACACGCCGGGTATGCTGCGGGCTATAGGAGCAATGATAACCGAGCTTGGCGTCAAACCAGAGATCGAGGCCTTTGACACCGGGCATCTTTGGCTTGCCAAACAGCTGATTGAGGAAGGCACGCTCGCCCCACAAGCCCTGGTGCAGCTGTGCATGGGCGTGCGGTGGGGCGCGCCCAACGATCTGAACACCCTGATGGCGGTGGTCAACAACGTGCCCGACGACTGGATCTGGTCTGCGTTTAGCCTTGGCCGAGATCAGTTGGCCTATGTGGCGGCTGCGGTTCTGGCGGGCGGCAACGTGCGCGTGGGTCTTGAGGACAACCTGTGGCTGGACAAGGGTGTGCTGGCCGAGAACTGGCAGCTGGTGGAGCGTGCCGGCACGATCATCGCAAACATGGGCGCGCGGCTGATCGGTCCAGAAGAGGTTCGTGCCAAGCTTGCCCTGACCAAGCGACCCCCAAAGGCCTAAGTACCGGACCAGAAACCGACGAGGGCTCATAGACGGGGCCAGCCAAATGGCTGGCTGCTGCCGGAGCACAAAGCGCGCGCTGCACGTGGCGATAAGGCTCAAGAAGCAGGACCAAGCAAATGACCAAGGCAGCAACAATCATCGGCGGAGGTGTAATCGGTGGCGGTTGAGCCGCGCGGTTCCTGCTCAATGGCTGGGATGGGCGCGTATTCGATCTCGCCCCCATGCCGAGCGTAAGACTGGTGAGGTCCTGGACAACGCGCGCCGCTTTTTGCCATCGCTCTATGACAAGGCGCTACCTGCCGAAGGCAAGTTGCTGTTCTTTGACACGCTCGCAGAAGCTGTGGATGGCGCTCTGTGGGTGCAGGAAAGCGTACCCGAGCGTCTCGAGGTAAGGCGACTCTAGGTCAGGGATTTACAAGTGTTCCTACGAAGCAAGCGATGTTCCTGCCACTGCCACTAATACTAGAAGACAAATCGACTGAGCCAGAGCTTCGGCAAGGCGAGTTCAGGCAAGGTATGCTTATGGCTCCTGACGGAACGAGGTCTACCGCCTGAACAAATCTACGTAGCCATGAAACATGAAAAGTCTGTTTCGGCGCTGCTGGGTTATCTCAGTAAGCACCCCATGTTCTACCAGGTCGTTGATCAAGGAAGATGCTGTGTTCGTCGTGCTGCCAATCCATTCTTTGACCTGGCGGACGTCCACGATTGGCCGAGCGTAGATGTTCCTCATCAGTTGTTGGGCATTGTCCTGTCGGCGAGAACTGAACCTCGGAAGGACTTCAGCTTCGATCTGTGCTTTTAGTGACAGGACTTCTTTGAAGGCGGTGGCAGATGCCCTGGCGGTCTCTACGATCCCGTGAATGAAAAATACAAGCCATTTGACCCAGCCCCCTGAAATCAGGCCATTGAGGTGCTAGTAATCCGTCCAAGCAAA
>NZ_WVNW01000019.1 GCF_013179285.1 Roseobacter sp. HKCCD6576-2
AATACGAGCGAAAAACTCTAACTACAAACGGCGGGAAAATCGGGTTTCAGAGCAGGATTACTAGCACCTCAATGGCCTGATTTCAGGGGGCTGGGTCATCGCCAACCTGCGGAAGCGCAGCTACTTCCTCGACGGTCATTTCGTATCTATCGGCGAAGGAATTTGTCTCGCTGGAACGCGACATTCCGTCCTTCGGATTGCAGACTGGCGCCCTAGAACATCACTTTGATCCCTGCGCTTGCACTTAGAGCGCTGGTATAAAAACACTGAGCGGCCTCACACCTTTACGAATACATCTGCAAAACCTGGACTTCAGAGCCAAATCGATTCATCCTAAATCCGATCCACCACATGCCGGGACTGAACACCTTATGTGTCTCTTCTCTGCTATAGTCTTCCCCGTCGCCGGTCCCGGCCAGATCCGGCGACGGGGTGGATCGGATTGACATTGAATCGTTGAGGTTCACTATGCGCTTTCTATGATCGGTTCCGGGATGCCGTTCCAAGTGAACTTCCAACGAGCGCCGAAGCGCACATTTTGAACCGAGTGCGGGTGAAAGGCGACGAGGCAAGTGCCACCGGGGTGGCGTACTGACGGATAAATGATCCCAAGGGAATCCTCTGCACGCAGCTGGCTCGCAAGGAGTTGCCCTTTCGGATAAGCGTGCTTTGGGCCTTCCCCGAGATAGTCAGGCTCCGGATTAATGCCTCTGACGTCATGGAAGTCTCCGACGAAACTAGCCAACAGACTTTGATACTGAACTTCGTCGTCAAACACGTTGATACGCTTCAGCTCGCGCGTGCGATGATAGGCTACTTCTTCCAATGCGGTGAGGTCCTCGAAGGCGCAATACCAAGCACCGCGTGTCTTGTCGTTAAAACGGTTCCCCTCGTCCCGCGTGTACGCAAAGGCCGCGTTGATATGGGTATAGCCCCAGATTTGATAGGTGAGCTCTCTCGGATTGAGGTTGGGTAGACCTTCCCGCTCCGCGACGAGGCGGCCGCCCGTCAAGCCTTCAAGGCTTGCAAGGAGGTCCTCCTCCTTGTGAGAGTCCGCAAGCGGCGAAAGCACAGGAGGCTTGGCATAACCCGAGGGTACGAGACGTACTGTTGCCTGTTCGTTGACCGGTGACTTTGGTGGGATCACAGGCCTCCTCGAATTGCATCGACATAATTTCTGGTGGTCAGAAGAGCCGGCAAACCTCCTTTGGAGATGTAGTCAACAGGGCTCTGACCCGCAAATGGTGGGCCACTATTCTCGAGAGTCGGCCACTGGTCAGCCAACTCATCGCTGAAGTAAAGGTGCAGTCCCTTGTAAAGGCCAACAAACGCACTGAGACGCAAAACCTGATCTTGCGTCAATTTTCCTGCCCATGTGCCTGCCTTCATGCGGTTCCACGTCCGCGTCTCGACGTCTAGCAAGCTTGCCGCCGTCGAACTCTTTACGTTCCAAAAGTCGCAAATGCGCGCATATGCCTTGATCCCGGCATGTATCATCTCGGCCTGGCCTTCTTGGGCAAGGCCTGTATCGAACTCGCGAACGCGTGCCATAGCACCCCCCTAACAACGCCATATGTCTCGGTATTTACGTCATATGTCTCACTTTGTCAATGCTAATTGACTGATGTAGAGCTTTGCAACGCTATACTGATCGCATCGAGCGCTGAGCAAACCTGGTCCGCTGTTGAAAACCGCCCGAAGCTGAACCGAACGCACTCCGATGCCGCCTCGCAATCAAAACCCAAGGACGAGATCCTATGGTTCAGACACTTCTGAACCATAGGAATAGGGAAAGTGGAAGGCACATTCTTCGATCGCGCCATCCTCAACTGTCATCATGTCGCCCATGGAGCAGACTTCCAAGTCTGTCGCGGCGCGGATCAAAGGGCCATCTGCGCGCATGGCTGTCCCCTCTACACGACGCAGGAGGTCTATGAGCGCCACGTGTTGGCCTCTAGATTTACCCCGGCACGGTAGTACGCATGGCCAAGATTGGTACCTGTATCCCAGGAGTCCAGCAAATGCGTGTCCGTGCTAGTCATGATGCCCGTGACTGAGTCGCATTCGATCCGAACCTCGCCGTGATAGGGCTCAACCAGATTACCAACTCGGATTTCATTGACGGCCTTCTCCCAGGTCTTCGAGAGAACAAGTTGTTCATCGTATGTACCATCCGCGCGTGATTTAAGCGACGAATTGAGCGGCCATCCCTGAATTGCACTATTAGACTTGAAGCAGTGTTTGTTTCTGGGGACCTCTTCAACAATCACTTCTTGCGTGTTGTGGTATTCGACCGAGCCATCATTCACATTGACGCCGTAAACACTTCCGTTGAATTCAACTGCTGGAGTTGTATAGTAAGGGCTGTTAAAGTAGTGTCGGATAGACTGCTCTTCTGCATCGGATAGCTCCCCACGTCCATATGAACGAATTATTCGATTTATACTGTCATAGTGTCCTCGAGCTCGAAAGACTGGTGAAAGCGCATCTATTATACTAATCGCATCTCTAATTAATTTTTCTTCAATTACCACCTGAGCTCTGGTGTTCGACACGTCCACACCTATTACAGCTAAATCTGAACTAATTTTAGCCCTTTGGCGATCAATATCTTCGTCGAGGTGAAGCGCTTCATGAATGAGATTCGTGATTTGTTTGTCTAACCGCGCTCGGTAGTTTAACCCTCTCATTCGGCTTGGAAACGTCCAAACAGTGCCAACCCCACTCAATCCGATACTGTTCATGTGAGCGTAACCGCGTGCATCGGATGAAACTAGGTTTGGATCACCAAGTTGAACTATAATCACTGAAAGGGTCGCTGCACTATTGCCGTCCGCAGATATCACATCAAAACTGATTGCTCCATTGTTCAAAAAGTCTGCTGCCGTTTCAACAATCGTGCTATTGAGCTCGTCTGAAACATGGAAATCCATTATGTTTTCTCCAATCAAACTGGTCTCACCCGAATACGAGCTATTCGCAGCAATCCTTTCGACTCAGGAAAGCAAGAATGTCTAACCAAACTTCCGCTTTCTTGGCAATTACTTTCCTACGCTCCATCTACGAGTTAGATTTATTTTTATTCATGATCGCATTCACCGATGATGAAAAAGCAACCTCATAACCACCTGAAGTTCTACATCTGAATTAAATTCGCTAGACGGCTCTTCTATAATTACAGTTGGTATTCACATAATTCTTAATAGATATCTATCGGAAGCATTACTTTCATCCTGAGCGATGCCGATAATTAGAAAATACGCCTCCACTTTCCCAGTAGAGGTTACAGATTTTCGCTGTTCGGCTCCCTTAAGTGCATCCAGTCAATTCGCTCTTCGTCTTTCACCTCCTCTTAGAGCCGGATCGCTGAAATGAAAAATACTAGAGATCTATATTTCCATAGACATGAACCATGATGTGATCTGCGCCTATTAGACTTTCATTTTGCCAACACAGTTTAGTTGTTTGATCCCAGGTTTGATGGTGCGATCCATTCGAGGAAATGACATGAACGACGCCAAAATAGTGGCGGAGCTGCGGGATGAGGGCGTCGATATCGACGCGTGCGACAAAGAGATGGACGATCTCTTCGCATCCGTCCTGGCTGAGGGTGGGATGGTCGACGTTCCGTCACATTGATTTCAGACGGTGAGACGGCGTTGCCAATCCTTGTCCGCGAAGCTGCCAATGGAAAAGTGCGACACATCCTCGACTGTGGCACGTCTCGATGCGGGTTCAGCATGTGGAGAACGCGATCAAGGGCTTCGTGCAGAGGGAAGACTTCTGGAGAACAGCTGCGATACTCACCAAACCGGCCGAGACACTGAGACGGAACCTTTGGCACAGCGAAGGCCAGACAGCTGGACGGCAAATCCCTGATGCGCGGAATGAACAGATAACCGAGCAACGATGTGGCAGCGAACACAGAGTCCGTGAAGCCACGGGTATCGGCATATTGTTCTTTGATCCGCTTTCCGGTCGGGCTCATCAGCAGACCATCCAGTATATATGGTGCCTCGTTCACAGTGGCCGGGATGACCTGTGTAGCAAAGGGGCCATACTGATCTGTTACATGGGTATGCGAGCCAGCCGCGGGCTTGGGGGAGACACTTGGCCCGGACCGACGGCCAGACACCAAACTGATCCTTCAGAGACACCCCCAACGGCATTTTCCGTCAGTCCCGCAACAGAAAGGACGCTTTCACTCTCGGTGTACCGGAGTGGCCCTTCAGACCGGGGCGCTCCGAGAGGGACCAACCCTACTTGATGGCGTAGTCGTCGAGCGTCTTGCCCGCTTCAAGACCTTCCTTGATCCAGACCGGCTGACGACCGTGCCCGCTCCAAGTTAGTGCCGGCTTCTCCTCGGCGGAATACTGTTTGCGCGTCGCACGGCGGATGTCTTTGACGACCTTTTCGCCGTGGCTCTTGCGTGTTCCGGGTTTCTGTCTCATCTCCACTCCTTGGTGGTTACGGTGTGCCAGAAACCCTCCCTTATCAAATCACCCTAAACTGTCCCATTGGCGCTGACGTCAGACACCCCTCGATCAAGCGCGAGTTTTTACGGAATACGCACACCTTTACCTAGTCACTCATTTTGACATAGCCCCGGCGACGCTTCTTGATCTCTAGGTCTGCTAATGCATCCGCGGCCCGTTCGGCGTCTTGATAAGTGACAGCCATAGCACGACCGCGAGTGCCGATCCGACCCCAGCATCTGACGACGGCAACCTCGCCGAAGAGGGTAGGTTGAAGCGCGATCCCGTAGAACCGGGCCATATTCTCGGAGGGAACGATGCGGACAAGGTCCAGATGCGGTGTGTCGATTTCGGTCATGAAGCGAGTATCGGACAGATGCACGGTACCAGTCCAATGATTTTGCTGAATCCAACACCCTCGCTTGATTCCGGATTGTGATGGATCGACCGCCCTAGGTCTCAGTAGATGTGAGCTGCTCTATCGCGTCTTTCAAAGACATAGTGCGCACGCCGCCCGCGCCCGGAACCTCCCGCTCTCCGGCATAGACGAGTATGCGCTCGCCCACCCCCAAGTCGTCAGCAGCGATATGAAACCCGCGCGTGGCCTTCGGCGCTGTCGTCCGCTTGATCTCAATCGCCCAAAGCGCGCCGCCAGGGAGTTTCAGCAGGAGATCTATCTCTGCCCCCGCCGACGAACGATAGAAACTGGCCTCGGTTCCGCGCGGCGCTGCACCAATGAGGTTTTCGATGCAAAACCCCTCCCAACTTCCGCCGATGACAGGATGCCCCAAGAGAGCTTCCGTGCTTTCGATTCCGAGCAAAGCGTGGGCCAATCCAGCATCGCGAATATAGACCTTCGGCGATTTTACCAACCGTTTGCCCGCGTTCGAATGCCAAGACGGAAGCCGCCGCACCAACATCAGGTCGACCAGCAGATCCAGGTAGCGCGCAATGCTTTGTCCCGAGACACCAAGGTTCCCCGCTAGCTTCGCCGCATTGATGAGTCCACCTTGTTCATGCGCAAGCATGGTCCAGAACCGGCGCAGTGTTTCGGCTGGAATGCGCAGCCCAAAAGACGGGATGTCGCGTTCCAGATAGGTTCGGATGAAATCCTCGCGCCAGGTCAAGCTGGCACGATCGGACTTCGCCAAGAAACTGTCTGGGAATCCGCCCCGGAGCCAAAGCGTCGACATCTCGTCGACACTGACCTCTGGCAGAAGGAAGGGCGTCAGTTCGTGATAGCTCACCCGTCCAGCCTGGGACTCGGCGCTTTGATGCAGCAGCGTGTTTGACGCCGATCCAACAACAGGAATTGCCCGGTCCGGTGCCCTGCCCTCCGGCGCCGGTCGATTTGGCCGCGCAGAGCTTTGAACAGATCGGGCACCAACTGGATTTTATCGATCACAACAAGCCGGCCCATCTGCTCATCCAGATAGAGATAGACCGCATCGCGGCCTTCTGCGATGTCTTGCGCAAGGGTCGTTTTGCAGACCTGTCTTGGACCAAGCCTGGGCTTCCAGGGCCCCTTTAACCCGTTGTCTGTGACTGCGCTCGATTATACCTTACATTTATCCAATGCGATGGAAGATTTGCAGGGCTTACGCCAGCCCAAAGAGAGTACTGTCACTGCACCCGCGGTCCAGATTTTAGTTTTCAGCTTCGAGGCCCGCATCTTGCAGCTGTTCTCGATCCGGCAGGTCCTGGAGCGACTCCAGATAGAACGCCACTAGGAACTGCTCGGTCGTCACGTAGGTGTAAACGCTCCGCACCGTGGGGATCGCAGTCCGGTGCCGATGAGACCGCCTGCATGCAACCGCCCAATCAGATCGCGGCTGATCTCTTTGCCGAAGATGTCCTTCAGGCCGGCGCAGGTGATCGGCTGTTGGTACGCAACGACCATAATGGGCCCACTATCGCCAAAGCGGTTGTTGGACTCCCGACGCTTTACGTCTGCTGTGCGGGACGAAGCGGTCTGATGCAACCGCGGTTAATGCTGATACAGCATCATTTTGCATCCGCAGAGCTTCATATGGAGCGGGATGAAGCTATCACCGAACCGGACGTTCGAAAGTCTGCCAAAAACCTTGAGTTGAATAGGGTGGCAGATCGGTTGGTCTCACGGCTGCAGCTCGCACAAGACAAAACACGGGGTAGCTGTTTCATCTATTCTTGGCCTTGACCGTATTCCAAATCTGATTTCAATTAACACGGATGGTTCCCGGGTGGCGCATGCCGAGACCGGGATGAAAAGGGAATACGGTGAGGTGTCAACAGGCACCGATTCCGTGACTGCCCCCGCAACTGTGAGCGGCGAGCGACCCCCAAAGAGACCACTGGGCCCGAATTTCGGCAGCCTGGGAAGGTTTGGGGAAGCAGTGACCCGCAAGTCAGGAGACCTGCCATCTCGGGCGCCTTTGGTGCTGAAACGTAACTCGAACCGGGCGGGGTGTCCGGAAAGGAGAACCGAGATGACAAAGGCCAAATCGCCTTTAACAAGCTCCGGATGTCTTTGGCCCCCTGCTTCGCAGCGGAGGGCAGTATGGACGCAACCCAATACCAGCTAACGGAAGCGACTGACGCGGACGCGATCCTATTCGTCGTGTCGGCCTACTCCCTTAGCAAAGGGGCTTTGGATCGGCTTGAGGCCGCTGCAACCCGTGCGACATCGCGCCCGGCGCGCCTTATTCGCCTGGAAGAGACAAGCCCAAGCTTGATCGACGCGCTGGATACGATGCGGGCCGAAGGGCATCGCCGCATTCGTGTGCAGCCGCTGGGCATTCCATTCCCGGAAGGCCTTTTGACGTGGTTACCCGGCGTGGTGGCGGATTGGCGGACACGCGGGGAAAACGGGGACACGTGTCTGGAGTTGGGTGCTGATCCTGCGCACCACGCTGATGCTTTGGCCGCGTTCACGGCGTCTTCTCTGGCACATCCCGACCCCGCAAAGCCCATCGAGGGTGTGGCACCACGATTAGGCAAGCCGGGATGGAATGATCCACCAGATTTCGAATTCCACCTTTTGGTCTGTACCGGGCCACGCTGTGCAATCCACGGGGCGGCATCGTTCACACACATGCTCAAAGACGAACTCAAAGCGGCAGGCGTTTTCGACCGCTGCCTGACCACACGGACCGGCTGCATCTACCCGTGCAATCGCGGCCCGGTGCTGGCGCTTTACCCGCATGGCCATTGGTACCAGCTCCCCGACGTTGCGGCTACACGCCGTTTCGTGCGCGAGGTGCTGGTCAATGGTGGCACTGCAGACGACCTCAGATTTCATACGGCTAGGGCAGCGCGCGCGACCCAGGCCACAACCGAGGAGACGACCCTATGAAGCTCAAATCAATCCTGCTCGGCGGCGCGATAGCGCTGGCGGGCGCGCCGGCACTGGCTGATGACATCCTCCGCATGGCCACAAGCTTTCAGATCCGATCCATGGACCCGGTCAGCCAGGGGTTCTGGATGCAGGAATTCGGCCAAGGCGAATTGCTGATGCAGTTTCAACCCGACGGCACGATCACGCCTTGGCTCGCCGAAAGCTTGGAGCTGACGGACGGCACTACCTGGGTCATCACGATACGCGACAGTGTGACATTCCAGAATGGCCGAGCGATGGACGTACCCGCCGTGCTAGAAGCGATCGAATACCACCGCGAGCGCAACAGTGGCACCCAGGCTGTCCTCCCGGCCGAGGCTACCTTCACCCAAACCGGTGAACGGGAGATCACCGTCGAAACCGGCGTGCCGGTGCCTGAGCTACCCAGCATTCTCGCCCATGAAAGCCGTTTGATGATCATCGACGTTGGCCCGGTCCTGGCCGCGGGTGAGGATTATGAAGCGCTAGAAGGCGCGGGCATCCATACCGGCCCCTACATGCTCACCGATTTGGACGACCAGCGCATGATCGCCGTGCGGTACGATGATTACTGGCAGGGCACTCCGGCCATGGCAGGCGTCGAGCTCCGCTTTGTGTCGGACGTTAACGCGCGCATCCTTGCGGTGCAGAACGGCGAAGTCGATATCGCGCTCTATCCGCCGATCGCGGCAGCCCCGGTCTTCGCCGTGACGCCGAATACGAACCTTGCGCTTGGTGCGCCGTCCACGGGCGGGTTCCTGTCGGTCATGGATGTCACGAACGGGGCGTTTGAAGAGATCGCCGTGCGCCGCGCCGTGATGCTGGCCGTGAGCTATGAGGAACTGGCCAATGATGTCTTCCACGGTGCCAAAATCCCGGCCACCTCGCTTTACAATCCGCGCTTCCCATGGGCCGTCAAAAACTATCGCTACGATGTGGATGAAGCGAACGCGATCCTCGATGAAGCGGGTTGGGTCCACGACGGTGACACCCGCACGCGTGATGGCGAGACGCTTTCAGTTACACTGATGATCTATCCGCAGCAGCCCGACTTGGTTCCGCTTTCGACAGCAATGCAGGCCTATCTGGCCGCCATCGGTATCCAGTCAGAGATCGTGTCCGTCGATAACGTCACTGAGGCCACGATGAACGATCTGGTCGAATGGGACCTGGCGATGGTTGCCACCGGCACCGCAACGGTTGGCTCGGTCAGCGGGTTTCTGAACCGCTACGTCGCCTGTGAAGGGGATCGCAACTACGGCGGCTATTGCAACGACCGCGTGCAAGAGTTGATCGAAACACTGGATGTCACGGTCGACGAGGAAGCACGCTACGAAATGCTGCGCGAAATCCAAACGATCCTGGTCGACGAAGACCCATACGTATTCAACGCAACGATCCTAATCGAGCGGGCGCTGGTCAGCGATGCGTGGTCCAACTACGTCCCTGCCGTGGCATGGAACCACGTCAAGTTCGACACCGCCCCGAACGAGTGACGGTGTTTCGAAACATGATTGAGCGCGGCGACCTGACGGTCGCCGTCCTCTTCCGGGTTGCCCAGGCCCTCCTGACGGCTTTGGCCGCCAGCGTGATTGTCTGGGCGATCCTTCCGCTTGCCCCGGGCGATGTGGCCGAGCGGGTGCTGCTGGGGCGGGGCATGCAAGAGCCCACATCGGCTGAAATCAAGGCGACACGCGAAGCGCTGGGTTTGAACGAGCCACTGATCTTCCAGTTCATCACTTGGCTTGGCGGCGTGTTTCAGGGTGATCTGGGGCAGAGCTTCACCAGTCAAGCGCCGGTCTCGCAGGAGATCGTGGACCGGCTGCCCGCGACGCTGATGCTGCTGGGGCTCGCGTTGGTGTTCTCGATCGCCTTTTCGCTGATCCTGGCACTGATTGCGGCGGCTTACCAAGACCGCTGGCCGGACCATCTGATCCGCCTCTACACCCAAATCGGTGCGGCCCTTCCGACCTTCGTTTTTGCGCTCCTAGCACTCACTTTCGTCGTCATCGGCTTCCAGATTGGCCGCGTGTTGGCGGACCCGTCTTGGTCCGCGGCGTTAATCCCCGCCTTCATAATCGGTCTCGACCGTGCTGCCAGTTGGACCCAGCTCTTGCGCGCGGGATTGTTAGAGGCAATGTCGAGCGGCTATGCCGAGGTGGCCCGCGCGCGCGGCGCGTCTGAGCGGCGCATCCTTCTGCGACATGCCTTGCCCAATGCGTTTTTGCCGTTCCTCACAGCCATCGGGATCAGCGTCGGGGCTCTGATCGGTGGCACCCCACTGATCGAGGCAATCTTCACCTGGCCCGGCCTTGGGGCGTACCTGCTCGAAGCGCTCACATCCCGCAATTACCCGGTCATCCAAGGCTACGTGTTGATTGCAGCCTTGTCCTACGTCGCGGCGTCACTGCTGGTGGATGTGGTCGCCATGGTGCTGGATCCCCGTTTGCGGAGGCAGAGCTGATGGCAGTGTTGGACATCTTGCGCCCCCAGGTTTCTGCCGTCGCCGAGCGGCGGCTACTCTACCGCCTGTGGCGGCATCGGTCGGGTCGCGTCGGTCTGATCCTTGCTGCCCTTCTCCTTCTGTTCGCCGGTTTGGGCACAGTTTGGACGCCACATGCTCCTAATGTGCCGAACTACGCGAATGCGCTAGAGCCGCCGAGCCTGACACATCTATTCGGCACCGATGCGACCGGGCGGGACATGTTCAGCCGCGTGATGGATGGCGCGCAACGCTCGGTCGGGGCGGCTTTGCTCCTGCTCGCCGCCGTCTTCCTGATTGGTCTGTGTGTCGGCATCCTTGCGGCACTCGCGGGCGGGATAACCGACATCTTATTGATGCGTCTGGTCGACATCACTATGACCTTGCCGCCGTTGGTGCTGGGATTTGTTGTGCTGGGGCTGCTTGGCCCCGGTCTTTTTAATCTGCTGATTGCGATCATCATTGGCGAATGGGCTTACTACGCACGGCTCGCCCGGTCGCTATCGCTGGATGCGCATCGTCGGCCCCACGTCGTCGCCGCCCGGATGGCGGGCATACCGGGATGGCGGATCATCTGGGGTCACATCCTACCGGGCGTCGCATTGCAATTGGGTATCTACGCGACGTTGCAGCTTGGTATCATGATCAGCATCATTTCTGGGTTTTCGTTTCTGGGCCTGGGTGTCCAACCACCTGCTGCTGAATGGGGCGCGCTTCTGTCGGAGTCGCGCCTGTTTTTCCCCATCGCGCCGTGGCTTCTAATTGCTCCAGCTTTTGCGATCTTTCTGTCGATCCTATCGGCCAACATCTTGGGCAATGCGTTGCGGGACGTCGCCAGCCCACGGGAGGCTTTTTGAATGGAGGCGGTGCTGAAGTGCGAAGACCTCACGATCACCTATCCGGGCGGTGCGTCTCCGGTTCAGGGTGTTTCGTTTGCACTAAAGCCCGGCGAATGCTTCGCCTTGGTTGGTGGCTCTGGCGCGGGCAAATCTTCCATCGCCAAAGCGCTCGCAGGGCTCCACCGTCGCGGGACGGAGGTGGGTGGGTCTCTCTTGATCAATGGCCGCGACATGGCGCGCGCCGACGCGTGGGACTGGCGGGAGGTGCGGGGCCAGCAGGTCGGCTTTGTGGCGCAAAACCCATGGAAGAGTTGCGATCCATTGCGCCCCGTGCGCGACCACGTGGCCGAGGCCTGGCGATGTCAGGGCCTTGCGGCAACCTGGCCGGAGATTGCCCGGCGACTCTCGGGCCTCGGCGTGGGTGAGGCTGAGGCCCGGATGCGCCAGCATCCCAATACGTGGAGCGGCGGGATGCTTCAGCGCGCGTCCATCGCCGCCGCAGGTGCTCTCACGCCGCCGATCCTGATTGTGGATGAACCCACCAGCGCGTTGGATGCCGACCGGGCCCAGTCGGTGCTGGCCGCCTTGCGCTCACTTGGGGCGGCGGTTGTGCTGATCAGCCATGATATCGGACTGGTGCTCAGAAACGCGGATCGAGTAGGCATCTTGCACGGTGGGCATTTGGTTGAACAAGGTACACCCACCGCGCTGAAAGCCCGCCCGGAGCATCCGGAATCCCGCCGTCTCTTGGCGGCACTGAGGACGTTGCCTGAACGCAAGAGCAGCGTAGATGCAACGCCGATCCTGCGCATGAACAGTGTCAGCGCCACTTATGACAAGGGGCGCGTCGAGGCGCTGAAATCTGCGGACCTTGCCGTCAACGGCGGAGATATCGTTGGCGTCCAGGGGCCATCGGGCTGCGGGAAGTCGACGCTTCTACGGCTTGTCATGGGCATCGAACGGCCCTCGGGCGGCACGATCTGGCGCGCGAAAAGCTTGGACCGCCCGGGCGCGATCCTTCCCGTCTTCCAGGACCCGATCGGGAGTTTGGTGCCCCATTGGCCCATCTGGCGCTCCGTGGTTGAACCTTTGACTGCTCCGGGCCAGCGCCGATTGCGGCGCAGCGCACAGCGCCAAATGGTGGCTAAGGCATTGGCCCGTGTGGGACTGGCCGAGATCGACCCTGAAGCGCGGCCTGCGGAGCTGTCCATTGGGCAATGCCAGCGGGTGGCCCTTGCCCGCGCGACGATTTCTAAGCCTGCGCTGATCGTGGCGGATGAACCCACCAGCGCGCTCGACAGTCCGTCCACTTGGCTTGTCAGCCGATTGCTGCGTGACGCTGCCGATCGCGGCGCGGCGGTTCTTGTGGCCAGCCATGACAGTACGTTTCTTGACCGCCTCGTAGATCGGGTCGTTAGGATGGATGGGGGGCGGACCTTTGCACCCAGGGGAGCGGCACAATAAAGGGAGCGCGGACATGGGTTTGACGGAGATGATCGAGGCCGGAAGCGCCAACCCGGTGCTTCTGTTTGCCTTCGCTTTGGTGCTCGGCGCCCTCCACGGGCTGGAGCCCGGCCATTCAAAGACGATGATGGCCGCCTACATCATCGCTGTGCAAGGTACGGTCAAACAGGCGGTCCTGTTGGGTGTTTCGGCAGCCTTCAGCCATTCGATCATCGTATGGGTCCTCGCGATCATGCACTGACGGTTGGGAATGAACTGATTGGGGAGCAATTGGAGCGAGACCGTTCAAAACCACGGGGCGAGAGCAAGAGTAGGAGGTAGTGAAGATCTCCAAAGACCATAGCTATGGAGGCGCAGATGCACTGGCGCATTACTTTGGAAGCCGTTGACCCGATCGGTGATGAATCTTGCAAGGAATTTCTCATCGAGAAGGATCTTGGCGGACTAGCTGATGGAAAGCTGGGCTGCTCGATCGAAGGCGGTAAGGCGATCATGAAAGAGGTTCAGAAGATCATCCTCTATCGCGAGCTGGATCTTTGGGTTCGCTACTGCCGCGCATGTCCCACCTGCGACGGACTGTTGCCAATTAAGGACTACAGCCAGAGAAAGATCTTGACTGTCTTTGGTGAAATCCCTGCACGCTCCCCTCGCCTTACGGTCTGCCAAAAATGCCATCCGGCATGTTGTTTCACCTTTTCCCCTGCGGCTAACATTTGCAGAGACCGTGCCACGCCTGAACTGTTGGAGCTTTCGACAAAACTGGGCGCAAAATTCTCTTATCGTGAAGCATCCGATGGATTGGCAACATTCTTGCCGGATCAATCGGCAAGAACATTCACCACGCTTCGCAATCGCACCTTGGCGATTGGGAAGCGGATCGAAGAAGCTGAAAGGCAACAGCGTTGGTTCGAAGAACTAGACTATCCGGATAGGACGTAGCTTGAGCTTGCGCTCTCTGGCGACCCGGCAGGTGAATTTATCTTCAATGTCGACACGGCGCACATTCCACTGGTCAAGCGATATGGCGGACGAACCTTCGAAGCTGTTGTCGGCCATTGCGGTCAAGGAGGCAGGGGCGATCCGCCGGGACCCATCTTTGCTTTTGAGGGTACACAGCCCAGAGAATTAAAGGCCGTGGCTGCCCTAGCCCTCAAAAGGCAGGGCTACGTGGACAAAGGCGAAATCACCGTCATTTCGGACGGGGCGGAGTGCCTGAAGCGCCTCGCAGGCATGCTTCCGCAACCGGTGACTCACATCCTCGACTGGTTTCATATTTCAATGAAGATGCAGCAGCTGGCACAGCTCGCAGTAACGGCTCCAAAGCACCTATCGAACTTTGGAGATCGAATCGAACGGATAAAGTGGCGTTTGTGGAACGGTCAATCGGGCCGCGCGCGCACTCTCATTGCGGGGGTTCGAAGAGATTTGTCCAGAGACACTGTGCCAAGCATATGGGCGCATCGGGCGGACCAGTTGCTCGAAACTCTGCTGATTTACATAAGCCGGAACAAGAGTTCGGTGGTTAACTACGCTGAGCGGTACCGCGCCGGAAAACGGATTGCGACCGCACCGGCCGAGGCGAGCGTCAACCGGCTAGTCGCCAAAAGATTTGTCAAAAGGCAACAAATGCGATGGTCTCGCACCGGGGCACATTACCTGCTGAAAGTGCGGGCTTCTGTGCTAAACGGTGATTTGGCTGAACGAACGAAATATGAAGCGCCGAAGCCACCTGTTCCAGGCAACATTGCGGCCTTCGTTAGCCCAACACCGCCATTGCTCAAAGCAGCTTGACCCCACGGTTTTGAACGGTCCCTGTGGTCACGGTGTCGAACGACCCTCATCCCGCGATCCAAAAGGCCCGAGGGCTGTCGTTCGCCGTCATTTTGTCGACACCAAATTCTACCGCCCACCGAACGCCACGGAAAAGCTAGTCTGGGCGCCACTGGGCGGCGGCGGAAACGGTGCCGAGCGCTGCACGATCGCAAGCCCCGCCTGATCAAGCTCCGGATTGCCGGACGAGCGTGCGAGGCTTACGCCCGCAAGCTCCCCATTCGATGCGACTCGAAACGCAACGACCGCGTCGGGCCCGTTATGGCGCAGACGTGGGCGGCCCTGGCGCGAGATCTGTTGCATGACCTGACCTGGGTAATTTGCAACGGCAGCCGCGTTGCCCGGTTGCGGTGTGGGTTGCTGAGGAGCAGGTGCGGTTGCGTTCGCCGCGCCGGTTTCGGTGCCGGAGGCCGACCCCCGGGTCGTGTTCGTCGAACCGCCGCCGGTTACAGCGGGGGGCTGTGGCTGTGGTTGCGGGGCGGCGACTTGTGGTTGGACCGATTGAGGTGGCGGTGGCGGTGGTGCCAGACCGTCAGGACGGACGCTGGGGCGCGGGCTCGACAAGGGGGTCAGGATCTGCGCGTCGGTCTCGGCCACCGCTTGGGACGTCTCGGGGCGCGCCGTCTCGACTACGGCCGTCGCCGCCGACGTTGTGGGCTCTACCGGCGCTGTCTCGACCGGGCTGGCGGGGATGGCGGCGATCGTGCTCGGCGTCGCAGAGATTGCGGGCGCGTCGACCAAGGGCTGCTCGGAATCGCGGGCATCCGCCACCTCTGCGTCTGCTGGATCGACCTCGTTTGGTGCTGTCGGCTCGGCTTGGTTCGGCGCGACGGTGTCGGCCTCCACCTCGACGGGGTCCGTCACGTCGGGCCGCTCCGACCCCGGCATCCCGGCCACCATATCGGCGAAGGAATTGCCGAGGCGGGCGGGGATCGGCTCCCCCCCACCTTCAAGCTCGATGCGGTTGGGCGTGAACCAGCCACTGCCGACGAGATGTGCGCCGCCCGACAGCAGGATCGCCGCCGTCGCCCCCACGATGCGGCGCGGCGTCATCGCAGCCCCCGCTCGGTGATGATCCAGACCTCGTCGGCACCGGCTTCTCGTAGGCGGCGTGATAGAATAACCAGATCGTTGGCGGGAAATGCGCGATCCGGGACCAGCCGGACAACAGACCCAAGTGCAGCGAGTGCTTCCAGCGTAGTCTCCCGCCCACCTATAAGCAGGCTGCCATCGGCCAACACCACGGCGGCATCGGGCGGCGCGCGCCCCTCCAACTCGGAGGTTTTTACCAGCGTCACCCGCGGGTCCAACGGCGCCGCGACCGCCCCGACGATCAGAAAGAAAATCAGCATCAAGAACACCACGTTGATCAGCGCGATGGTCGGCTCGCGGGTCGGACGGATCTTGGCACGGCGCAGGGACATGAGCCTATTCCAGAACCGTGACGGACAGATCGGGGTCTTGCCCAAGGGCGACCAGCAAATCGACCAGCCGCTGCGAGTTCACGTCATCCTCTGCGCTGACAAGCAGCGTCGTGGGTCCGTCCATCTGATCGGCGATCTCGGCGCGCAGCGCTCCCATCGCGGTCTCGGTGCCATTCAGCGCCAGGCTCTCGGCGCTCAATCTTAGAAACAGCGGCGAGGTATCTGGCAGGGCCGCCGACGCGCCGGACCCCGCCGCCGAAAGCTGGATCTCCGAAAATCGCGTGAAGGTCGAGGTCAGCATGAAAAACAGCAGAAGCAGGAAGATCACGTCGATAAGCGACGTGAGCGACAGGGCACGGCGCCGCGCTCTGGCGGCCCTAACCGGCATTCGGAACGCTCTCCACCGGGCAGAAGGCACGGCGAATCAGGCCATCGGCCATGGCACGCTCTGCTTCGGTCCGGGTCTCGAACCAGGTGAGGACAAGAGCTGTCGGCATCGCAACCGCCAGGCCCGCCGCCGTGGTCATCAACGCCACCCAGATGCCACCGGCCAGGATTGACGGATCCACATTGTCGCCCGCCTCCTGCAGGGCCTGGAACGCGTCGATCATGCCGAGAACCGTGCCGAAAAGGCCCAGAAGCGGTGCGATCTGCGCAATACTGTCGAGCAGGCGAAATCCGCCTTCCAGCCGGTCGAGCCGTTCGGCAGCCTCGACCTCGACACGCGCCTGATAGGTTTCTGGGTCAGCGGCATTCATCCGGTCCAGCATCGCCTCAACCAGCGGCGCAAGGTGGCTGCGGCTATCGCCCAGAAGCGCGCGCGCCTCGTCCCAGTCACCGCGATCCAGAGCGGCCGAGGCCCGGCGCAAGCGATCATGCCGGCCCACACCCGCCTTCACGAATTGGCCGCCCTTGTAAATGATGACGGCCAGCGAAATCAACGACATCGCCAGCAGAATGGCTACGACGGGCCCGCCAAGATCGACGAGCCCGCCAAGATTGGACAGCGCACCTTCCAGCGTCATCCGATCACCTCCACCCCATCCACACGAGTGACGGGGTGGAGGGAACCTGCGCAGGTCTCGGGGTCGGCCCCTTCGCCCGTGCAGGCATCCACACCGTTGAACAAAACCCGGCCAAGCCCGTCGCAGGCTAGCCCTTGCATGTCGAATTCACGCACCCGCGGGCGCGCGGTCGGCAGGGCCCCGAGGTCGAAAAGTGTTAGCCGCTCGACGCCCCCATCGGTGGTAAACAGCACGGTCTCCAGGACGATCTGTTCGATATCCATGTCCATGTTGTTCTGAGCCATGAAGGTCAGGCGGCAGGCATCGTCGAGCGGAACCACCCGGTTCAACTCGACGATTAGCGCACCGCCTGCCTGCTGCGCCGCACTCCCCAAGGGAAGGACCAAGGCGATACTGAGAACGGCTGAGTGAAGATAGCGTTTCATAGCGTTTCCTCAGAAGTTCCAGACTCGAGCGACCTCAAGACGCCCAGTGAGACCACGACCGGTGTCGCCATCGAGGGCATTGATGAAAGTCTGGTCGAGCACATTATCGACGGCCAAGCGAAACTCGAGTCCCTCAAGTGCCCCGTTCTGCGGCGCCCAGGATGCGAAGAAGTCATGGGTTACGTATCCGGGGAACCGATTCTGACCGAAACGCGCGCCTTCGTAGTCTAGCTCGGCGAATGCGTTGAGCCTCCAACCAACCTCGACACCGGTTGCTTCGTCCCGTCGGCCCAGTGTCAAAGACAGGCTGTCCTGCGGTAATTGGCTCCAGACCTCATCGTCTGATAGGTTGCGACCCTCGATTAAGGCGACACCGAGATTTGCGAACCACGTATCGCTGGCATAAGCCGCTTCTAGCTCAAGACCGTAGATTTCCGCCTCACCGATGTTGCGGTGATACGGCGTTCCGTCGGTGCTGTCGCGCTCGATCAGGTTCTCGACATGGGAATAGAAGGCCGTGACGCGGGCATCGAAGGCGTCGTTGGCGTTCAGCAGCCCGGCACGCGAATAGGTAAAGCCGAGTTCGACACTGCGGGCGTCTTCCGGCTCCAGATCGGTCGCAGCCGTTTCACCCAAAGGTGCGGAGCCACTCGGCGGATCGTAAGAATATAGCTCGTCCAAATTCGGCGCGCGCTGAGTTTGCCCGATTGATCCGAAGATGCCGAACTCGTCGGTGATGTCATACGTGAAGGCCAATGACGGAGAGACTAGGAACAGTTCCACCGTCTCGCGCGAGTCGGATGTCGAACTTGGGTCGTCTTCGCCCGGTTCGTTGATCGCCCACTCAAGACGCAGACCCGGAACCAGGGTCAAGCCATTCCCGAAATCCAACTCGCTCTGCCCGAAAATAGCGATCCGGTCAGCCGTCCCCTCGGGGTGGAAGTCGATGAAGTTCGACACGTCGGCCTCTGCGACGCGGTTCTGTCGCGAAATCGTCGCGCCGTATGTAAAGGCACTTTGGACATTGCCGAATGTCAAATCGCTGGTGACGCGTGCATCCAGCGACAGCGTGTCGTAGCCATATTCGGCATCCTGGAACAGAACGCTCCCGCTTGGGAACCCCGGATTGGCGTTCTCCTGGAAAACATCGGTATCGGCATAGGCAAGGGTGACCTCGACATCGCCAAACGCTTCAGCGCCTTCGTAGATCAGGCTGAAGGTCCGATCGATGGTCTCACGATCCACTGTGCCGAACCCACCGGAACCGGTTTGTTCGTAAGAGGTATCATCAAGATCACTTGCCCACTGCTCATAGATGAAGCGGATCGACCGGCTGCTATCAAAGCTGTAGGTGGCACTGGCAAGGGCTGAGAGCGCGGTGAATTCCGAGCCCTCGATCTCGGTCCCGTCACCATCTACGTAGGCTTCCGCCGCGCGATAGTTGAGGTTCGCGAAGACTTGCCAATCGTCGCCGAGATATGTCGCATAACGTGCCGAGAGTGCGCCGCCTTCGCCGTTGGTCTCACCTTGGGCCGAGAACCGGAACTGACTGGTCTGGCCGTCGGTCAGGTAATCCTCGGCATCGCAGGTTTCGAAGCGGATCACACCGCCAATAGCGCCCGAGCCGTAAAGCACGGCCGAGGCAGGTCCGCGCAACACCTCGACATTACAAAACAGCAATGGGTCCGAGAAGAAGGAGCCGAGCCGGTATTGCTCGTAGTACTGCGTCGCCCCGTCCTGCAGGACGATCACTCGGCCTTCGTCACCAGCGGGCACTTCGCCCCAGCCGCGGATGTTGAATGTCTGGCCCAGTGGACGGTTGGAGCCCACGGCCTGAACGCCCGGTGCCCCGTCGAAGAATTCCCCTACGGTTGTAGCGAGCTGCCTGTTGATTTCCTCCTCGTCAATCACGGTGGTCGCCAGAGGCGTGTCGAGCGCGACCTGATCAGTCCCGTATCCGAAGACGATTCGTCCCAATGGTGTCGTTGTCTCTTGCGCGTGCACTGGGACAGCCAAGGCGGCCAGCACGAGCGCCATCGCGGTCGTGGTCCCAAAGCACGCGTGTCCCGTATGATATCGCATCACACTCCCTCGCACTTTACTGATGTTTTGGAAGGGCTGGCCGGTCGTTCGGGCTGGCAAGACCGTGGGCGGCACAGCGATTTTCGGCTGGGGCGCACCTGCGATACTTGCATTCGTTACTATGTCTGACTAAAACCGTCAACAATAGGTGATGGCTGAGCCGCGTCGCCATGAACACTGTGCCAGCATGGTCACTCAGTGATCGAGCAAGCCTCTGAATTTCATCAACATACGATCAGAGAGGCACATCTATGGATGCGCAAACACCCCAGACGAACGAGTCGATTCAAGCGGCGATTCTCGACAACCCGAAGGTGCGGCCGCGGGACCTTGCAGATAGTCTGGACATAAGCGAAGGAGCCCTGGTCGCCGCGCAGGTCGGTTTTGGGGCTCTGCCCCTGCAAACAGCGCCGAACTCTTTAATCCCGGCGGTCTGCACCCTGGGTGAAGTCATGGCGTTGACCCGCAACGAAAGCGCTGTTCACGAAAAGATCGGCGTCTACGACAATTTCCATTCAGGCGACCATGCCTCGATGGTGCTGACCGAGAACATTGATCTGCGGATGTTCCCAAAGCATTGGGTTCATGCCTTCGCGGTCGAGAAAGAGGTGGACGGACAGACCCGCCGCTCGATCCAGGTGTTCGACGCAGCAGGCGATGCCGTCCACAAAGTGATCCTGAGGGACAGGTCAAACGTCGCGGCGTGGAACGTGATGTTGCGAGACCTTGAAGGGCCCGAAGCCAACCCGCTGTTTTCTGAACGCGAGCCGGTCGAAACCCCCAAGGGCGACCTCAACAAGGCCGGTATCCTGCGCCAGGAATGGGCGAAGATGACGGACACGCACCAGTTCATGCGTCTGACGTCGAAGTTGAGGATGAATCGCCTTGGCGCCTACCGTATCGCGGGCGAGCCCTTCGCCGTCGCGCTCGACCCTTCGGCGATGAGCGGCGCCCTCGAAGCAATGGCCGAGACCGAGGCACCCATCATGATGTTTGTCGGTAATCGTAGCTGCGTACAGATCCATTCCGGTCCAATCCACAAGCTGGTGCCAATGGGGCCTTGGCAGAACGTGATGGACCCGGGGTTCAACCTGCATCTGCGCGCCGACCACGTCGCCGAAGTCTGGCTGGTCGAGAAGCCTACAAAGCGCGGCCCGGCCCTGTCCATCGAAGCCTTCGACGCGCGGGGGATGCTGATCCTTCAGTGTTTCGGGCTTCGCAAGGAGGGTGCGGAAGATCATTCCGCCAAGTTTCGGTCCATAGCCGAAGCGCTTCCCCGTCTTTCATCCGAGGAGGCCTTGGCATGATCCGGCGCGGACCGCTAAAGCGGCTGACCCCGTCGAGCCTCGCGCTCATCATGATCTTCGGCCTCTTGTTGGCCTTTATCTTCGGCCCGGCACGCGCGCAAAATGAGGGGCCGCGCGTCGTCGCGGTGGGTGGTTCGATCACCGAGATCATTTATGAACTGGAAATGGAGCACCTGTTGGTGGCTCGAGATACCACATCGAGCTGGCCGCCCGAGGTCGCGGTGCTGCCCGACGTGGGCTACATACGCGCGCTGAGCCCGGAAGGCGTGCTGTCGGTCCGGCCGGACCTAATCATCGCAGAAGAA
Source organism: Roseobacter sp. HKCCD6576-2 (assembly GCF_013179285.1). Classification (GTDB taxonomy): domain Bacteria; phylum Pseudomonadota; class Alphaproteobacteria; order Rhodobacterales; family Rhodobacteraceae; genus Rhodophyticola; species Rhodophyticola oceani. The sequence continues at coordinate 21,014 of NZ_WVNW01000019.1, forward strand.
GGCGCCGGGCCGCCTGAGTCAATCGAAGTGCTGGCAAACGCGGAGATCGAGTTCGTCGAAGTGCCCGAAACCTTCGATGCCAATGGCGTTCGCTCGAAGATCCTAGCCGTCGCCGACGCGCTCGGCGTCCCCGAAGAGGGCGTGGCACTCGCCGACCGGATAGAAGCCGAACTCGCGCAGGCTGTTGCCGCAATTTCGGATGACGCGCCCCGCGTCCTGTTCATTCTGTCAATGCAGGACGGTCGAGTCATGGCGTCGGGAACCGGCACCGCCGCGTCGGGAATCATCGAAATGTCCGGGGGTCAGAACGCTATCGATGCATTCGAAGGTTATCGGCAACTGACGGACGAAGCGGTGCTTTCGGCAGCACCCGACGTGATCCTCATGATGGATCGAGGCGGCGACCATTCAGCGGCGAACGCCGACCTGTTCGCGCACCCGGCCCTCGGCCTGACCCCTGCTGCCCAGAACGAACGCGTCGTTCGGATCAACGGTCTTTTGCTTCTCGGGTTCGGGCCCCGCACTCCGATGGCTGTCGGTCAACTCTCCGAAGCCTTGGGCACTGTCGGGGGCTGAGACCTTGGCCGTAGTCGACGACGCAAGATCGGCCACACCCATCGCTGGCGACCGTGAGGCTCGCGCGCGCCTTTGTTTCGTGTTTCTCGCTGGACTGCTCGTCATTGTCAGCGTCGCCAGCCTTACCACCGGCGCGTCGGGCATTTCGCTGGTCGATGTCTTCAACACCTTGGCGTCGGGCGAGCCGCTTGATCTGGTCACGCGCACGGTGCTTTGGGATATTCGCCTACCCCGCCTGCTGATGGGCATCCTGGTGGGGGCGGCGCTTGCGGTATCAGGCGCCGTTATGCAGGGGCTCTTTCGCAATCCTCTGGCCGATCCCGGGCTTGTGGGCATCTCGGCCGGTGCGGGACTGGGCGCCATCACTGCCATCGTTCTGGGCGGCCTCTTACCTCTCGCCGTCCGTGACATGGTGGGCTTCTACCTTGTGCCGTTTGCGGCCTTTTTCGGAGGTTGGGCCAGCACCATTTTGCTTTACGCCGTATCAACCAGCAGAGGGCGCACCTCGGTGGCCGTCATGTTGCTGGCGGGGATCGCGTTGGGCGCTTTGACAGGCGCGTTGTCTGGCATTCTCGTCTATATGGCCGACGATCAACAGCTACGTGACCTAACGTTCTGGGGCCTTGGCTCGCTAGCGGGCGCGACGTGGATCAAGTTGTTGGTTGCAGGTCCGCTCATCATCGTCGCCCTCGCGGCGGCCCCCTTCCTTGCGCGCAGCCTCAATGGCCTCGCACTCGGCGAAGCGGCGGCGGCGCATCTTGGCATCCCGGTCCAGCGCATGAAAGCCATCGCGATCCTGACCGTCGCCGCAGCCGTCGGGGCGGCCGTCGCCGTCTCGGGCGGTATCGGGTTCATCGGGATTGTCGTGCCGCACCTTCTGCGCATCGCCGTGGGGCCCGATCACCGTTTCCTCCTGCTCAACGCGGCCCTCCTGGGGGCGGCCATGCTGATCGCGGCTGACATGATCTCGCGCACCATCATCGCACCGGCGGAACTTCCCATCGGGATCGTCACCGCCACTATCGGCGGTCCATTCTTTTTGTGGATCCTGCTGCGCAACCGCTCCCTGCTGGATATGTGACGCTCATGTTTGCCACTGAACAGATCCGGGTTCATCTCGGGCAGAAACCGATCCTGCACGGGATCGACATGGTTGCGCAGGCGGGCGAAATAACAGCCATCGTCGGTCACAATGGCTCGGGCAAGACGACACTGCTGCGGGGCATGACGCAGGAGATCGCGTTCGAGGGCCGTGTCCTGCTGGAGGGTCAAGACGTTACAACGCTGAAGGGCTGGCAGCTTGCCACGCGCCGTGCCGTGTTGCCCCAGGCGTCCCGTATCGCGTTCCCGTTTACCGTCCTTGAAATCGTGCGCCTTGGTCTGATGGCGGGCCGGGATGCCACCGACCCGTCGCTGCCGTCCAAGGCACTTGCCCGCGTCGGCCTTTCTGGCTTCGAAGGCCGCTATTATCAGGAACTTTCAGGCGGCGAGCAGCAACGCGCACAATTGGCCCGCGTCCTCTGCCAAGTTTGGGAACCGGTCGAAGATGGTGTTCCGCGCTGGCTGTTGCTGGACGAGCCTGTTTCAAGCCTCGATATCGGTCACCAGTTAGAGGTGATGGAGATCGCCCGCGACTATGCCCGCGCTGGTGGTGGCGTAATCGCGGTCATGCATGACCTGAACCTCACGTCGATGTTCGCCGACCATGTCGTGTTGCTGGCCGAAGGTCGCTGCCTTGCCTCAGGCCCACCGGCAACCGTATTCACCAACCAGACTCTGAGCACCGCCTATGGTTGCGATCTGCGGGTCAACACGACACCGCAAGGGGCAGCCACCTACCTTCTTCCCCACTCCGCGCGCCGCGCCGGATAGACGACCGAAAGGACTACAGACATGTACATCGCCATGAACCGCTTCACCGTGAAGCCCGAAAACGCCGAGGCGTTCGAAGCCCTCTGGCTCGGGCGCGACAGCCACCTCAAAGGCATGGACGGGTTCGTCGAATTCCACATGCTGAAGGGGCCCGAGGGCGATGATGGCACGATCCTCTATTCGTCCCATACGACGTGGGAAAACATCGAGGCCTTCAAGGCCTGGACAACGTCACAGGCGTTCCGCTACGCCCACAAGGGCGCAGGCCAGACCGCGAAACTGCACGAAGGAAGCCCGAAATTCGAAGGCTTCTCGACCATTCAGCATATAACCGCGGATTAATGCACGACACAGAGTGCGGGACGCTCCTTGCTCCCGCCTGCTGATTTCATCGGATCAAGAAGCGCAGCAAGCGCAAGCCCGGTCCGGATCACGGCCGCCTCGACCCGACCAGCCGTCAAGCTCGCGATCTCGTCTCGCGCAGTGGGCGTGTCGTCCGTTTGCATCGCTGAAATCATAGAAAGAATTGCCCGCTCATCGTGAACCGTCCGATTGTTTGGCGCGCCAACCTCACTCAGCAAAAGGGGGACCGGTCGGCTCATCATCAGCACAGCAAGGAAATCCTGATTAGCATGGGCGATCTCAAGACCTCGCCCCGCACCCCACGTCATGGCCGCGACGGCGTAGGCCTCCCGCCATGCGAGGTTTTGGGATGCAGGAATGCATCATTGAAGCGGCGCAGGATCGGAAGAAGGACAACTTCGGTAGTGGTCAGTTCCATCACGCGCGCTTTCGATCAGCTATCTCTGTTACGGCTCGCAGCTGCCATACTTCAGAGGCACTCTCACAGCGGGTCTGCGCGGTCGGCCCGGCCGATTTCGACGGAAACCGTAATTCTGCGGCCATGGCCTCACGCAGGGTCGGATGCAGACCCGACTTGTAGTGCCACGACAGGGCGTCGACGGCCAGCATGGTGGCGAAGATCTCCCTCATTGCACTCGCTCCGCCTTGGCGGGCTCTGGCATGGCATCTGCGATGACTGCAAAGCTCTTGAAGACCTCTTCGATGTCATTGCCTTCGCAGAGCATCATCAGCTCAAGCCTCGCGTGGCCACTGCGACCGTAGCGAACTGCCGTCAAAGCCGCCATGAACCGCCGCTCATGCTCGGTCAAAAGGGCCGAGCAGCCCCCGGACAGGAGGGCGAATTGAATGTAAACATGGACCGTCGCGTACACCGGACAGCGCGCAGCGCATCCAGCACCTTGTGCGCAAAGCCAGCGCCATGTTCGCCACAGGCGCTGCGGCCAAGTTCCAGCGCGTGGACCCAACCTTGGGATTACGGGCAGGCGAAGGATTGAAAGAAAAAGCGCAGCATCTGAAGCGTCGTTTGCTCAAATGGATCGAGGCGCGCTTCCTGTATGGTGATTTCCTTGTCTTCCGGGATGCGCAGGGCGCATGCCTGTTCAGTAAGCGGCTGGAGAAAGGCCGGTTCGTTTGGCATGCCGCAAAGGACGGCAAGGTCAGCGTCTTTTCACTGATGAAGGAGAGTGTTTGTTATGCCGAGAACGAGGAACCCGTACCCTGCGGAATTCAGGGAGCAGATGGTCGCGCTTGTGCGCGCCGGGCGCAGTGTTGAGAGCTTGGCGCGGGAGTAAGAGCCTTGCGCAGCGACGATCCACGAATGGGTCAAGCAGGCGGCGGCCGATGATGGCGATGCCCCAAGCAGCCTGACAAGCGAAGAACGTGACGAACTGCGCCAGCTTCGGCGCGAGGTGAAGCAGTTGCGCCAGGAGCGTGATATCCTCTCAAAGGCCGCGGCCTGGTTTGCACAAAACGACGTGACATCGCGCAGGTCTTCGAGTTCATGACCGCAAATCAGGCCGAGTATTCGATCCAGATGATGTCACGCACGCTGAGAGTTTCCCGGAGCGGGTTCTATGCCTATCACAGCCGTCCGACGAGCGCTCGCCAGATAGCCGACGAGGCGCTGACCAAACGGATCGCGACGATCCACAAGTCCTCGAAAGAGACTTATGGTGCGCCCCGCATTCACGCCGAACTGGCCGATGAAGGTGTCTTCGTTGGTCGCAAGCGTGTCGAGCGCCTGATGCTAGCCAAAGGCTTGAGAGGCGTCAGCCGCCGCAAGTTCGTGGTGACCACGGAACGCGATCCAAGGGTGCGCCCGGCGGTCGATCTGGTGGACCGGAACTTCTATGCCGATGCCCCGAACGTGCTGTGGGTTGCCGACATCACCTATGTGCCGACCTGGGCGGGCTTTCTGTATCTGGCAGTCGTGCTGGATGCCTACAGCCGCCGCGTCATCGGCTGGTCCATGGGCACCCGGCAGAGAACACAACTGGTGCTTGATGCGATGCACATGGCCGTTGCACAGCGCAAACCGACGGATGTGATTCATCATTCCGATCAGGGATCGCAATACACCTCCGTCGCCTTCGGTCTGCGCTGCAAGGAAATGGGCGTCAGGCCATCAATGGGATCGGTCGGCGATTGTTATGACAACGCCATGTGCGAGAGCTTCTTCGCCAACCTCGA